>NZ_QPMK01000005.1 GCF_003344785.1 Thalassococcus profundi
TTCGCTGTCCGCCATCGTGTAGGTGAAGACGTCCGCGGCGCTCTCGCCCTCGGCCAGCGCATCCGTCGCCGCGAAGGTGTCGTCCAGGGCGTAGGTGTATTCACCGTCCTCGCCGATGGTCAGCGTGCCGTAGGTGCCGGTGATCGCCGCACCCACCGTGGCCGCTTCGGTCAGATCGAGGCCGGTGTCGCCCGCGGCGACCCCCACCACGGTCAGAATGTCGCCGGTGTCCACGTCGGTGTCGTTGACCAGCACGTTGCCCATGGCCGTCGCGTCCACATCCTCGACCACCGAATCCTCGGCGTTGGTGTCCGCCACCGCGACCGGTGCGTCGTTGGTGCCGGTGATGGTGATCGTCACGACGTGGTCATCCGTGCCGCCGTCGCCGTCATCGATGGTGACCGTATAGGTCAGCGTCGCGGTCTCGCCCTCTGCAAGGAAGTCGAAAGCGTTGTCCGGGGCGCTGAAGCTCCAGCTGGCGGAGCCGCTGGTGGCGCCGTCGGCCTTGGTCACCTGGACGCCGGGGGTGCCGGCATCGGTGTCGGTGACGCTGAAGTAGCCCAGGATCGCAGGATCGTCGGTTTCCGCGAAGTCGGTGGCCACGGTGCTGGCCACGCTGGCCGACACCGTCGCGGTATGGCCGGTATCGCGCGCGTCCACATCGTCGAAGGCGATGCTGCCGGAGGCTGTGAGCGCCGGGGTGGCCTCGCCGGTCTGGTCCGCGGCCTCGGTCAGGTTTGCCGAGGCGGCGGCTGTGGTGATCACCGGCGCGTCGTTGGTGCCGGTGATGGTGACGACGATGGTCTCGGTGGCGGACAGGTTGCCCGCGCCGTTGTCGACGATGGTCACCGTGTAGTTCTGCGTCACGACCTCGCCCGCGGCCAGGTGGTCGATGTCGTCGTCATCGACGGAGAACGCCCACTGGATCTCTCCGGGGTCGGTGCTGCCGGTGGCCGGGACCGAAAGGCCGCCGGAGAATGTGCCGTAGTAGGCCGCGGTCGGATGCGGCGTGGTGGTTTCGCCGAAGGCGATGCTGCCGCCACCGGAATCCGCGACCACGGTGACCGAATGCGTGTCGTTGATCTCGAAATCGTTGAAGCTGATGACCTCGTTGACGCTGTGCACGAAGGGCGCGTCATCGGGTTCGGGATTCTCGGTGACGTTGGCGGCAAGCCCGCCGATATCCACTACGAAGGGCGCATCGTTGGTCCCGTTCACGGTGATCACGGCCGCGGCGGTCGAGGTCGCGCCGTTGCTGTCGGACATGGTGTAGGTGACTGTCACCGTGGCGGATTCACCGGTATCCAGTTCCTCGAAGTCGAGACCGGGATCGAAGACCAGCTGGTTGCCCACTATCGTGGCGGAGCCGAAGGCCGCCGGGGAACCGACAAGACCCGTGGTGCTGAGCACGTCCACCGAATCGAGCGTGAAGGTCGCCGGTTCGTCGCCGGTATCGACGTCGGTGTCGTTGGCCAGCACATCGACGGTGACCGCGTTGTCGTCATCGGTGGTGCCGCTGTCGTTGACGGCGACCGGCGCATCGTTGGCCCCGGTGATGTCGATGGTCAAGGTGGCGTAATGCAACCCGCCGTTGCCGTCGCTGATCGTGTAGGTAAAGACGTCCGAAGCGTTGTCGTCCTCGGCCAGCGCATTGGTTGCAAGCAGCGTGTCGCTCAGCGTGTATGTGTATTCACCGTCCTCGCCGATGGTCAGTGTGCCGTAGGTGCCGGTGATCGCCATGTCGACGGTGCCCGCATCATCCAGATCGAGGCCGGTGTCGCCCGCTTCGACGCCCACCACGGTCAGAATGTCGCCGCTGTCGACGTCGCTGTCGTTGCCCAGCACGTTGCCGACCGCGGTGCCGTCGCCGGCGACGACGCCATCCTCGATCACCGCGTCCTCGGCGTTGGTGTCGGCCACGGCCACCGGGGCATCGTTGGTGCCGGTGATGGTGATCGTCACATCACGAGTCGCTGTGCCCATGAAATCGTCCGTCACGGTCACGGTGAAAGTCAGGTCGACCTGGTCGCCCAGGGCGAGGAACTGGCTGTCCGCCGCGGCAAGCGCATATTCCCAGGCGCCGGTGGCCGGAACCGTGATGCTGAACCCGGCGCGGAAGGCGTCTTCCTGCTCGGGCGACAGCATGATGCCCGTCGCCACCACGCTTGCTGCGGAGGTGTCGACGCTGGCTTCGGGTGTGTCGCCGCTGTCGATATCGGAGAAAACGATGCGGCCGGTCGTCAGCAGCGCGGCATCGGTTTCGGCCAGTGTCTCCGTATCGTCGAATGCCGGATCGGCCACTTCGATCACCGGGGCGTCGTTGGACCCGGTCACGGTGATGGTCACGGTGGAGGAAGACTCCGCGCCCGAGTCGTCGGACATGGTGTAGGCCACGGTGACGACGGCGGTGTCGCCCGGTGCCAGTTCGTCGAATTCCGCGCCGGGCGTGAACTCCAGCATGGATCCGTTGATGACAAAGCTGCCCGGGTCGATCGTGCCGACCGTCAGACCGCTGACGGAGTTGGTGCCGATGACATCGAGCGAGAAATTCGCCGGATCGTCGTCGCCGTCCACATCGGTGTCGTTGGCCAGCACGTCGATGGACAGAGTCGGGCCGTCTTCATCCACGACCTGCACGTTGCCGGCATCGCCGAGCGCGACGAAGGTCGTCGCGTCCACATTGGCGACCGGGCCGTCGTTCGAGCCCTGAACCGACACGGTGATGGTCGCCTCGTCGAAACCGCCGTTGCCGTCGGCCACGCGGATCACGAAGGTTTCGGTATCGCTGTCCTCGACATCAAGCGCATCGGCGGCACCGCCTTCGGTATCGTCGATGAGGTAGGTCCACTGCCCCATGTCGTTGAGCGACAGCGTACCGTACTGGCCGGTCTCGGCCGAGGGCGCGCCATTGGCCACGGTGGGCGTTTCCACCGCAACGCCGTTCACCGACACGATCGACCACAGCGCGGTCGCGGGCGTGTCGTTGGAGTCGTCATCCGCGACCGTGTAGGCACCGGTCGCCGTGGTGCCGCCGATGGGCGTGGTGTTGTCGACAAGCGACAGACCGGCTTCGGTGACGCTGGTATCGGCGCCGGGCACGACCGTCAGCACCGGCTGATCGTTGGTGCCGGTCACGGTGATGGTCACATCCACCGTGTCGCTGCCTTCGTCGGTGGCGTCGTTGTCCGCAAGCTGAACGGTAAACACCTCGTCGTAGCTTTCACCCTCGTTCAGGGCGCGGGTATCGGGGTCCGTGTCGTCGAGCGTGTAGGTCCAGGTGCCGTTCTGGTCGATGGTCAGGGTGCCGTAGGTGCCGGTGACGGTCACCGCATCGTCCTGTATTTGACCCGTGCCGCCATTGGCCACCAGAGACCAGGTGTCGTTGGTGGCATCGTCGCTGCTGTCCACGTCGTTCGGATCCAGCGTGCCGGTGGCGGTGGTGACGCCGGAGAAAGGCACGTTGTCGTTGAGAATGCCCGCCTCCTTGACGTTGCCGAGATCCTCGCCTTCGACGAAGGAGATGAACGGCGCGTCGTTCGAGCCCTCGATCGAGACGGTGATCGTCGCCGACGCCTCGTTGCCTTCGCCGCCGCCGTTGTTGGCGATGGTGTAGGTAAAGGTCTCGGTCACGCCGGTGGCTTCGTTGTCGAGCGCATCGGTGTCGGGATCGGCATTGTCGAGCACATAGCGATAGCTGCCGTCCACTTGCAGGTAGAGCGCGCCGTAGGTGCCGAGGATCGTCGCCTCGCCGGGCATCGCGCCGGTGCCGCTGCCGTCGAAGTCCAGTTCGGCGGGCACGGCGCCGTCAAAGGCCGCCTTGGTGACCGCCAGCGCGGCCGTTTCGCTGTCGTCAGCATCCTGCCAGTTGGCGCCCATGCCGTTGAGCGTGCCGGTGACCTCGGAGACTCCGGGCGTGTCGACACCGGCTTCCACCAGCGAGGTGCCATTGACCTCGTCCGCGGCGATGGTCGGCACGTCGTTGGTGCCGGTGATGGTCACCGTGATCAGGGCGGATTCCGAGTCCGCGTTCATCGCGCCAGAATCGTCGGTCACCGTGGTGGCGAAGGTGATCGTCAGCACGTCGCCTTCGCGCAGGAAATCAAGCGCGCCGTCGGCCACGGAATAGGTCCAGTCCACCGTGTCGGCGGTCTGGTCCACCACGCCGAAGCTCAGCGAACCGGGGATCATGCCCATGTAGGCCGCCGCTGCGCCGCCTGCGGGCGTCAGCGTCGCGGTGGGCATCATCTGGCCGACCGTATGCGTATCCGCCGCGCCGGTGACCAGCGCCTGGGTGTTGGCATTGGCAAAGGTGGACGTGTCGATGTCCGAGAACGCAATCATGCCGGTGGCCTCGAGGACCGTCATCGACCCGGTGGTGTCGGCGGTTTCGGTTAGCGTATCGGTCAGGGTCGAGCTGCCCTCGATCACCGGCTGGTCGTTGCTGCCGGTGATGGTGATGGTGACGTCCTGCTGGGTCGAACCACCCTGCCCGTCGTTGATGGTGATGGTGTAAAGCTGCGTGATCGTGTCGCCTTCACCCAGCGCCTCGATGACGGATTTCTGCGAGGCGTTGGTGATGTTGTAGGTCCAGGTGACGCGGCCCACGCCATCGGCCGTGGCCGAGTTGCTGATCCCTGCCAGCAGCGTGCCGAGATACCCCAGACCGCCGCCCGCGGCGGCGGCGTTCACCGAGTGGATGTCGCCGAGTTCGGCATCGGTGAAGTCGATGTCGCCGGTGGCGGTGTAGACGCCGTCGGTGCCGGTCCCGTTCTCGATCACCTCGCCCGCGTCGTCGGGCATCGGGCCGACCACTGGCGCCTGGTTGGTGCCCGTCAGCGTGACGGTCAGGGTCTGCGGGACCGAGCCGCCGAAGTTGTCCTCGATCGTGTAGCTGAAGGTGATCACCTCGGTGTCACCGATGCGCAGATCGTCGAATTGCGATGCATCGAAGTCCAGCGTGCCGTTGCCCGGCCCGCTCAGCGGAAAGGAAAAGCCCGAGAGGTCACGATCGGTGTTGTCGCTGCTGACCATGAGGCCGGTCACGCTCAGCGTGTCGCCGGTGTCGCGGTCCTCTGCGCCGTCCAGCAGATCGAAAACCTGGATGCCCTGGTCGTCGTCGGTCCCGGTCAGAGCCGCCGTCACGGTCGGCGCCTCGTTCGATCCTGTGACGTCGATCTGCAACTGGCCCACGTCGGTGCCGTTGTTGGGATCGCTCACCACGTAGTAGAAGGTCTCGACCATCACGTCGCCATCCGGCAGCGAGTCCGCCGGCCCCCCTGGCGTGTCGTCGAGCGTGTAGGTATATACGCCGTTGGCGTCGATGGTCAGCGTCCCGTAGGTGCCGGTCACGGTCGTGCCGGCGGCATTGCTGTCACCCGTGGGGGTCGTGCCGAAGCTGTCGACGACAAGGCTCGCCGTCTCGTCGGTATCGTCATCGGTGTCGTTGTCCAGCACGTTGCCGGTGGCCATGGTCGTGCCCATGACACCGTCGCCCGGATCGACGATCGTCCCGAAATCTTCGTCGTCACCCGCCACGGGCGCATCGTTTACACCGGTGACGGTCTTGGTCGCTGTGTTGGGGGACGTCACGGTGCCATCGCTGATCTCGTAGTTCACGGTCACGATTTCCGACGCACTTTCGTTCAGATCGTTGAACGTGCCGGCGGCAAAGGTCAGCACGCCGTCGGTGACGGTGTAGTCCTCCCCTTCGACAAAGCTGCGCGCCGGCATCACGTTCGAGGTCACAACGATGTTGCCGACCGTCAGGTCGTCGTCGGGATCGGTCTGGCCGTCCAGCAGGTCGATGCTGACGGTCTCGTCCTCGGTGCTGGAAGGTGCGGCGATGGCGGATACGGTGGGCGCGTCGTTGGTGCCGGTGACGGTGATCGAGGCGGTCGAGGTCGCGCTTGCGCCGCTGTCGTCCGACATGGTGTAGCTGACCGTCACGACGGCGGTTTCGCCATCGTCCAGCGCGTCGAATTCGTCACCCGGTGTGAACGTCAGCTGGTTGCCGACGATGTCGAAGCTGCTCGGGTCGATCGTGACGGCGTCCGACAGGCCGGTCACGGAGTTCGCACCGACGGAATCGAGCGAGAAGTTCGACGGATTATCTTCGCCGTCCACGTCGGTGTCGTTGGCCAGAACGTCGATGGTCAGGGTCGGCCCGTCCTCATCCACCACCTGCACGTTGCCGGGATCGCCGAGGGCGTTGAAAGTCGTCGGATCGGCCTCGGCGACCGGGCCGTCGTTGGTGCCGGTGACGTTGATCGTCACCGGGGCGATGGTCGTCGCGCCCTCGTTGTCATTGACGAGAACGGTGAAGCTGTCCTGCACCGTCTCACCCGCGTCCAGCGCATCGAGGAGCGCGTTCTCGAGCGTATCGTCGAGCGTGTAGCTCCAGCTGCCATCGTCGTTGAGCGACAACGTACCGTAGGTGCCGTTCGACACCGCCGGGGTGCCGGACATCGCCGTGACGGCGGTCTCGTTGGGCGCGGTGATCTGCCAGGTAAAGGTGTCGGAATCCGGATCCGTGACCGTGAAGGCGCCCGAAGCGCTGGCGTCCACGTCCTCTGTGGTGCTGTTGTCGCCGGCCTCTACGGTCAGTGCGGGAATATCGTTGGTTTCCTCGACGTTGATCGTCGCGGTTTGCGTCGTGGTCTCGTCCTCGGCATCGACCACGTCGACAGTCACGGAGCGCGGCGTCTCGGACGGCTCGTCGCTGGTGTTGAAATAGCGAATTGCTTGCAAAACTGCCTGAAAGTCGGCGACGGATGCGGTCGTGCCGGTCTCCGGGGTCAGTGTCATGACAGTGGGCGTCATGGGGTCCAATGGATCAACGGACCCGTTAGCGACGTTAACAACCACATTGATTCCAGTAAAATCGAAGGCGTTATCGATGCCCAGCGTCTCGAAGGCAGAGCCGTCGACCATCGGCAGGGTCAGTGTGATCGACTTAATCTCTTGGCTGTCTCCTTCTGTCAGCGTCGCGTTTTGAAACAAAAGCACGCCATCGTTCGGCTGGTTCCCCTGATCCGTGCCTTCGACGAAGTTCGCGGTCACGTCGTTGCCTGCGCCTACACCGTTCAGATCGAGTATCGGAGTTGCCATGGTAAAGATCCCTGTTTTCCCTGCGCGATAGGCCGGACCGGTGCTTCACCGGCGCCGGGGCGCGAATGCATTTTTCAGAACGCGGGAAAAGAGCCGGACCCGGCCCATTGCTGACGACAATAAACAGCTGTTCCGGGAATGAACATTCCCGGTTCGTAATCGACCAAGCTTTGCTTTCGATCCGATACTGATTTGAATTGCAAACGTGCCTGGTGGTAAGTCCCACGACAAACACGACAGACCACCGGCCAGCCCGCAAGCTGCCGAAGCGAAGGCTCACTCATTCTGAGCAGGTCGGTCACTTAAGGACGGTTCTTCTAATCCGCCACGCGCGCCATCGAAGCCAAACGCTGATCACAATCCGAAATCAAAAACAGCTACCTAAAGTCTTCCCCCACGTTCACCTGAGAGCAGTAATCCATTCGACGGGATTTCTGTCAACGGAATTTAAAAGTTTTTTGGTATTGCCAAGACTGTTGATAAGTCCCTGTTCTTCCGCCTGGTCGCAGTCCGATTCGCTTGTTGGATCACACCCGGCAATGGGCTGAAAAGCCATGATAAATGTATCTTTCAGCAATTCTGCGCCATTCGTTTCACCCGATCTCGAGCGTCAAAGCGGCACGGACCACCGACCCTGTCCGTCTGCCCGGACCGGACCGTTCTTTCGCGCAGACATCTGTCACGCGCCGGAATTTACGGGAAATTCACGATACCAATTCAACCTAAGCGGTAGTTCGCGGTAGGCGAAGCCTCCGTTTCGAAACAAACGCCACCTCATTGCGAATCCCGAATGCGCTCCGAGAATTGAAAGAGCATTCCCAATTCCCAGAAGATCCCAATACGCCCTTACATTGTATTTTGGGTGAATCGAATTGCACTGAATCTCTCTTTGGTTGTGCGGCGTCTCTTTCCGGAATTGCAGCGGCGCTTCTGCACACCGCCCGTGTTAACCGCTGAAAGAAATACAGAAAGCCACGCACCGGAACGCGCAGCCTTTGAAAAGAGCGCCTTGACCCTCTGCTCTTGACCGGATCGCGGCACGCGGGTCCTATGCGCTCATGCTGCGTGCCCTCGCCATCTGTCTTTGCGGATTCGCCGCGCCCGCGTCACAGGCCTGCGACACCGCGCTGCTGCTGACCATCGACGTCTCGAACTCCGTCGATCCGGGCGAATACCGGCTTCAGACCGACGGTCTGGCCGATGCGCTGGCCGATCCCGAGATCGTTGAAACCATGGTGCGCGGCGAGGTCATGCTGATGGTGATCCAGTGGTCCGGCGTCGGGCGGCAGGAGATTTCGATCCCCTGGACCCGGATGCGCACGGCGCTCGACGTGTCGCGCTTTGCCACCCGGGCCCGCGGAATGGAGCGCGCCTTTGTCCTGTCGGACACCGCCCCGGCGGATGCGCTGGATTTCGCGCTGAACCAGTTCGCCGCGGTGCCCGACTGCGCCCGGCGGGTCATCGACGTGTCGGGCGACGGCACGCCCAATGCCGGCGGCGAGGTCGGGCCGGTGCGCCGCCGGGCCGAGCGCATGGGCGTGACGATCAACGGCATCGCCATCGAATCCCTCGGGATCGCGATCACCAACTTCTACCGCCGGACGCTGGTGACGCGGGATGGATTCGTGCTGACCGCGCGCGGTCATCGCGACTATCCGCGCGCCATCCGGCTCAAGATTCTGCGCGAAATCACCAAGGTTCTGGGCTGATCCGCACCCGCGCCGAGGCCACGCAAAAACAGCGCCGCGCGCCCTTTTGTTTCGTGGCAAATAGAATATGCTGACAGGAAATTCAGGGGGAAAGGGCATGGCCCGCAGTATCGATTACGGCAACCTCATGCACCGCGCGATGCGCGGCCTGATCCAGGAAGTTCTGGAAGGCGTCCAGCGCGATGGCCTGCCGGGCGAGCATCACTTCTTCATCACCTTCGACACCCATCACCCGGATGTGGAGATCGCCGACTGGCTGTCCGACCGCTACCCCGGCGAGATGACCGTGGTGATGCAGCACTGGTTCGACAATCTCGAGGTGACCGACGACGGCTTTTCGGTTTCGCTGAACTTCGGCGACGCGCCCGAGTTGCTCTATATCCCCTACGATGCGATCAAGACCTTCGTCGATCCCTCGGTCGAATTCGGCCTGCGGTTCGAAACGCAGGACGACGACGACGAGGAGGACGATCGCGATTTCGATCCGCCAGCAGCCAAGTCCGACGCGGCCCCGGAGAGCAAGAGCGCCGGAACCAAGAAGGCCGATGTCGTGAGCCTCGATTCCTTCCGCAAGTGATGTCGACGTCTCTTGCAGGCGCGCGCTGGCGGGCCTAGACCGCATGCAATCGCATACACCAGGAGCCGTCCATGTCCGCCACCCCGCCCGATATCCGCGTTGAAACCGACAGCTTCGGCCCGCTGGACGTGCCGGCCGAGAAATACTGGGGCGCGCAGACGCAGCGGTCGATTCAGAACTTCCCCATCGGCTGGGAACGCCAGCCGGTTGCTATCATCCGAGCGCTTGGCGTGATCAAGAAGGCCTGCGCCACGGTCAACGTGGCGCAGGGGGACATGCCCGAAGAGATCGGCAACGCCATCGCCGCCGCCGCGCAAGAGGTGATCGACGGCAAGTTCGACGACAACTTTCCGCTGGTGGTCTGGCAGACCGGATCCGGCACCCAAAGCAACATGAACGCCAACGAGGTGATCTCGAACCGGGCGATTCAAATGCTGGGCGGCGAGATGGGCAGCAAAAAGCCTGTGCACCCCAACGATCACTGCAACATGGGGCAAAGCTCCAACGACACCTTTCCGACCGCGATGCACGTGGCCATCGGCATGATGGCCCGCGACACGCTGCTGCCCGGCCTGCGCAAGCTGCACGGCGCGCTGGTGGCGAAGTCCGAAGAATTCGCCGACATCATCAAGATCGGCCGCACCCATACGCAGGACGCAACCCCGCTGACGCTGGGCCAGGAATTCGGCGGCTACGCGCACCAGGTGGCGCAGGGCATCCGCCGGGTCGAAGCCTGCCTTCCGGACATTTACGAACTGGCGCAGGGCGGCACTGCCGTGGGCACCGGGCTCAACACCCGCAAGGGCTGGGACACCCGCGTGGCGGCGGAGATCGCGCAGATCACCGGCCTGCCCTTCGTCACCGCACCCAACAAGTTCGAAGCACTGGCCGCGCATGATGCCATGGTGATGTTCTCGGGCGCGCTCAAGACCGTGGCGGCCTCGCTCTTCAAGATCGCCAACGACATGCGCCTGTTGGGCTCCGGCCCGCGTTCCGGTCTGGGCGAATTGATCCTTCCGGAAAACGAACCCGGTTCCTCGATCATGCCGGGCAAGGTCAACCCGACCCAGGCCGAGGCGCTGACCATGGTCTGCGCGCATGTGATGGGCAACGACGCCGCCGTCGGCTTTGCCGGCAGCCAGGGGCATTTCGAGCTCAATGTCTACAACCCGATGATGAGCTACAACGTGCTGCAGTCGATGCAGCTGCTGGGCGACGCCGCGGGCAGCTTCACCGACAACATGGTGGTGGGCACGCAGGCCAATACGGCGCGGATCGACCAGCTTATGCGGGATTCGCTGATGCTGGTGACGGCGCTGGCGCCGACCATCGGGTACGACAACGCCACCAAGGTGGCGAAGACGGCGCACAAGAACGGCACCACCCTGCGCGAGGAAGCGATTGCGCTGGGGTTCGTGGATGCCGAGACCTTCGACCGGGTGGTGGACCCCAGGGACATGATCGGACCGCGTGAATGAGCAAGCTCGTCAATCTCAACAAGGCCCGCAAGGACCGCAAACGCGACGCTGAAAAGCGCGACGCCGAGGTCAACGCGGCGCGCTTCGGCCGCTCCAAGGCCGAAAAGCAGGCCATGGCGGCGAAGCTGTCGAAGGCCGCCCAGACGCTCGACGGGCACAAGATCGACCAACCCGAGGAATGAGCGGGCGTCCGGTCAAGCGTTCGCTGACGCTGCGCGGCCACCGGACCTCCGTATCGCTCGAGGATGCCTTCTGGCAGGCTTTTCGCCAGATCGCGGTGGAAGATGACAAGCCGATCAACCAGTTGGCCGCCGAGATTGATGCGGCGCGTGAACTCGACGTGGGGCTGGCCTCTGCGATCCGTGTGTTCGTGTTGCAGCGCTTCAGGGATCGTTAACCACCTTTGCGGCAGACTGGCCGCATGAGCGAGATGCGGATCATGGTGCCGCCGGACATCTGGATCCGGCAGGTGTTTTCGTCCCAAGCAGCGCGCGACGGCGGCGTGGTCCGCCGGTCGCTGCGGGATATCGAGAGAATCGTGGGCCGCGAGCGGTTCGAGCGCGAACTGGCGCGCCGCGGGTACAGCGCGGTGATCAATGCCGGACAGGTGGTGATCTTCTGCAACCGCGAACCGTTCCGGCGTTTCGTGTGACACCGCCCGCAAAAGCTTTCAGAAAGCTTTTGCGCAGACTTTTCTGAAAAGTCTGCGCCGCCTCACACTGACGCTCGGTAAATCTTGTCGATGTTGTCACCCAAGGCCGCGTTGAATTCCGCATCCGACTGCTGCTTGCTCAGGCCTTCGGTCAAAGCGCGAGAGAAGCTTGCGATCATCTTGCCGTTCTGCGCCAGACGTGCGCAGGCCTCGTCGGTGGAATAGCCGCCCGACAGCGCCACGACCCGCAGCACGCGCGGATGATCGGCGATCGGGTCATAAAGGTTCGGCACATCGGGAATGGTCAGCTTGAGCATCACGTCCTCGCCCTCGGCCAGCCCGTCGAGATGCGACAGGATCGCGTCCAGCAGCAGGACCTCGGCCTCGGCCTTGGTCTCGGAATGGATGTCGACCTCGGGTTCGATGATCGGCACCAGACCGGCGCCGGTGACGACGCGGGCCACTTCGAACTGCTGTGCGACGTTGTCGGCGATGCCCTTGGCATTGGCGCTCTTGATGACCGACCGCTCCTTGGTGCCGAAGATGCCGAACTCCACCGCCTCTGCCAGAAGCTTTTCCAGCCCCGGCATCGGCTTCATCAGCTGCACGTCATCGGCTTCGTCCTCGAGCCCCTTGTCGATCTTGAGGAAGGGCACCACGCCCCGGTCTTCCCACAGAAGCTGCGCCGTGGGCTTGCCCTCGATCTCGCCGCGCATGGTGCGTTCGAAGAGGATCGCGCCCAGCACCTTGTCGGAGGTGAAATCCGGCGCCGTTATGATCCGGGCCCGCATCTTGTGGATCTCGCCGAACATCTCTTCCTCGCCGGAATAGTCGCTTTCCTCGACGCCGTAGAGCCGCAGCGCCTTGGGGGTCGATCCGCCGCTCTGGTCCAGCGCGGCGATAAAGCCCCTGCCGGTGGTCATCCGTACTGCCTGCGCCTGAAACGTCGCCTTGTCCTGTGCCATGTCGGTCGGTCATCCCTGTTGGTGTTCGCTGTCGCGCCCTTCTTTACGCGACCGGCGGCCGGTTGGATAGACGGACGAGTGTCGGTTTAGCGCTAACCGTTTGAAAATAATGCCACCCTATCGGCGCGTCACGCGCAGGGCGATCCCGTCGCGGGCGCGGACGGTCAGATGCGCCACCGGGTCCGGCACCCGGTCCGGCACCGACTCGAACCGCAGGTCGCGCAACAGCCGCGACAGCAGCAACGGCCCTTCGACCATCGCAAAGCCCGCGCCGGTGCAGACCCGCGCGCCGGCCGAGAACGGGATGAAGGCCTCGCGCATGCAGGACCTGCCGTTCTCGGTCTCCCACCTCGCCGGGTCGAAATCGTCGGGCCGGTCCCAGAGCCGTTCGTGCCGGTGCAGGTGCCAGGGGCTGAGCACCACCTGAGCGCCCTTGGGCAGGTCGCGGTCGCGGAACCGTTCGGGGCACGTGGTTTCGCGCACCATCATCGGCACCGGAGGATAGAGACGCAGGGTTTCGCGGAACACGTCCCGGCTGATGCGCAATTTGGCGGCCTCGGCGAAATCGCCGGTCTGCAGCGCTTGCGCCTCTTCGGCGATCCTGTCCTGCCATTCGGGGTAGAGCGCCACGAGGTATAGCGCCCAGGCCAGCGCGCTGGCGCTGGTTTCGTGCCCGGCGAGGAAGAAGATCGCCACCTGGTCGACCATCTCTTGCGCCGAAAAAGTCTGCCCGGTCTCGGGGTCGGCGGTGGTCATGATCTTGGTGGCGAGGTCGTCGGGCGCGGTCCCGGCGCGGATCTCGGCCATCCGGTCCTCGGTCAGTCCGGTGATGAGTTCGCGAATGCGCGCCGCGGCCGCGCGCGTGTCGCGCCGGAAGAACCGCGGCATCCAGGCGGGCAATGGCACGAAAGCGGCGAGGTTCAGGATCGGCTGGCTGCGCTGGTAGGCGCGGAATTCGTGGAACACCGCCTGCGCGACCGCGTCCTCGATCGGCAGCGAGAAAAGGGTGCGAAAGATCACGTCGGCGGCGGCATGGCTCGTGACCTCCTCGATCTCGACGACACCGCCGGCGCGGGCGCCCAGCCGCGTGGCGGCGCTTTCCGACGCGGCCCACATCTGCGGATAGGTGTCGCGCAACCGCCCGCCTTCGAAGGCCGGGTCGATGATCCGCCGCTGACGCTGCCAGTCGGCGCCGTTGGTCAGAAAGACGCTGTCGCCCAGCAGCGGGCGCAGCCCTTCGCCGATGCGGTCGGATTTGGGGAAATCCATCGGCCGGTCGCGCAGCACGGTCTTCACCAGGTCCGGCTGGTTCACGAGGTAAGAGCGGAAGAAGGGCGTCCGGAATTCTGCCATCCAGGCGCGATAGAGCTTCGCCGGTTGCGCCGACAGGATGTCCTGCCGAAAGAGCCTGAGATACCGCCAGAGCGACACGCGCTCGGGCCGCGCGCGGGGTTTGGGCGGGATCATGCGGCGACGGTTGTGTACTTGGACACCGGGATGTCGATGCGGCTGTTGGACGGCTTGCGGTCGGCATAGCGCGTGCCCAGCGTCAGGGGGCCGGCGGTGATGCGGAAATAGTCGTAGTCGCGCACCCGGTCGAAGGCGCAGAGATACTGGAAATGCAGGCGGAAGAATTTCCAGCGCAGCTCTTTCCAACGCGCCTCTGACAGCGTCTGGGTGAAGGCGGCAGAAAAGACCAGCGGCCAGCGTTTGTCCTTGGGGGCCACACCCGACACCGCCACCGGGTCGCAGAGCGCGAAGGCACAGCCGTCGCCCGGTGCGGTGACGTCGACCCAGGTCAGTTCGTCGCGGGCCGAGAGATAGCGGAGGTCGGCGCGCAGGCGGTGGGCCTCGGGCAGGAAGGACACCATCGGCACCACCTGCCCGAGGCTCAGGAAGGACAGCGCCGGGCCGTTGGCGGGCACCCGGCCCTGCCGGATCAGGTCGGCGAGGATCGACACCGCCAGGTGCGCGCCCGAGGAATGGCCCACGACCAGCACCTCGTCGCAGGGCGCCAGCAGCGCATCGGCGATGATGTCGGTAAACTCGGCCATCCGCGCCTCGAGCTCGGGCGGGTTGGCCCCCTTGAGCCGCGCGGAATAGGCGTAATCGTGCATGAGGTAATAGGCGAAGAGCTTGCCGTCCTTCGCCTTGAACCAGCGCAGCAGCCAGACCGCCGCGGCCAGTCCGGGGATCAGCAGCACCAGGTCGAGGATCGTCCAGAGCGTGCCCGTGGTCCCGAGCCCGAGCCATCCCAGTGCGCCGAAAACCGCCCGCGACAGGCCCGACCAGATCAGCAGCGCCGCCAGCAGCGCCACCAGCGCCTGCAGCAGCAGCATACCCACGGGGTAGAGCGCCGCGATCACCGGCCCCTTGCGCAGCAGCATCAGCCGCCGCAGCGCGCCGCTGGCGGTGTAGGTCCAGGCGGTGCGGACAAGCTGCGCGTAGGTCGCGGGGATCGAGCTCGACATGCTGGTGCGGACGATGTCGGACCAGACCAGCACCTCGATCTCTGCGGTGACCTCGGTGCCGTCCATGTGGCCCGTTGCCTGCCAGCCGTAAGGGCCGGAGGTGGTCTTGGGCGCGAGACTCAGGTCGTAGCCCGAGATCTCGGCCTGCGCGGCCCCTTCCTTGCGGTAGAGCTCGCGGTAGCGGCGGGGATGAATGGGGTCGTAGCCGGGGATGTAGAACACCCGGCGCGTGCGCACCTCTTGACGCTCTGCGGTCATCTTCGGCCTCGTCTCGCCTGCCTCTTGCCGCAAAGCGTAGCGGGGCAAAGCGGCAAGAGTAAGGCGGAATGCGCGACAAAGGTCCGGCATGTCGGGGATTGTTGCGGTCGGAGCCGTGTCAGGCGCTGAATCAAGGCGCCTTGCGCCGCCGCGCCATCGCCGGGCCGCCCCCCGGCACGGCGATTTGGCTGGTCTTGGCGCGACGCGGATGTATCAACCGGACCTGGCAAGAATAAAGCGCGACGCCCAACCGTCGGATCGCCGCACCGCGGCCCGCCGATGGCACGACTGCGCGCCTTAGCCCAGCTGTCCCAGCGCCGGGAAGACCTCAAGCAACCAGAAGGAGAAGGCCGAGAAGGCGCCCGTAACAAGCGCCAGCCCGACGGCGATCAGCAAGAGGCCCATGACCCGCTCGATCGTCTTCATGTGGCGCTTGATGCGGTTCATCACGCTCATGGCGCGGGTCAGGAAGAACGCCGCCAGCAGGAACGGAATGCCCAGGCCCGCGGCATAGACGCCGAGAAGCAGCGTGCCGCGTGTGACCGACGCCTCTGACGCGGCGAGGCTCAGGATCGCGCCCAGCTGCGGACCGATGCAAGGGGTCCAGCCGAAGGCGAAGGCGAGCCCGAGGATATAGGCACCGAAAGCCGATCCGCCGGTGTCGCCCGCTTCGATCCGCGCCTCGCGGTCAAGGAACGGGATGCGGAAGACGCCGAGGAAATGCAGCCCGAAGACGATCACGACGACGCCTGAAATACGCGCCAGAAGCACCTGGTTCTGCAGGAAAAACGCGCCAAAGGCCGAGGCGGTGAAGCCCAGGAGCAGGAACACCGTCGAGAGCCCCAGCACGAAGAAGAGCGCGGCCAGACCCGCCTTCATCCGCGCCGATCCGCCGGCCTGCATTTCCGTCACGCTGACGCCGGACATGTACGCGAGGTACGGCGGCACGATGGGCAGCACGCAAGGACTGAGGAAGGAAATGACTCCGGCCATCAGCGCCACGATCATGGCGGGCATCAGCCCTGCGTCGATGATGTCGATTCCGAACATGTCCTGCACATAGCCTGCCCGCGCGCCCGCGTCACGCCACGCGGTGTCACATCCATGTGGACAGTCTGTAACACGCGGCATATCTGATGCGCCATGACCCATGATCTCGACGCCACCGGCCTGCTCTGCCCCCTGCCCGTCCTGAAGGCCCGCAAGCGTTTGCTGGCACTCTCACCCGGCGAGGTGCTGCGCCTGCGCACTGACGATCCGGCGGCCGTGGTGGACGTGCCGCATTTCTGCGCCGAGGCGGGCCACGCTCTCGAAGACAGTGCCGAGGACGGCCCGGTCATGGTCTGGACCATCCGCCGCGGCTGAGGGCATTCTCGGCGGTTCGGGGCTCGACCGCCGCACAATGCAAGGCCGACTGGTGGGAAATTACGATTGACTGCGCAGCGGCAAACCACTCTGGGGACGGTCTGACGCGAAAACGGATGGAACCGACGGATGCTATTGATACGGAGTGATAGCGCCGAACCGCGGGGAGGCGCTTCTGCCCTTGCCGCTGACCACTTTATGCCCACCAAATCCGTGCTCCGCCTACACTTCGCACCAAGCCCAGCCCAAGCGCCGCCCCGGGGGGCGGGTCGGCGCTGGCACGGCGGCCTTCGGCCTTGATTCCGTGCCTTCGCGGTGCACACCCGAAAGCGAAAGGTACTGTATTCAACGCTTTGCGCCGTCCCAAGACCTCGGCTACAACGACACCGGCACCGGCATCTCGGGCAGTGCGATGCGGCGGGCGTCCTCTTCGAACTGGTCGAAGCTCTTGGTCCAGCTTTGGCCGGGCCAATAAAGCTCCATCGTGCGGCGTGTCGGACGGTAGGCTGCCGTGTAAAGCGTGCCGAAGCCCGAGGAGAACGCCGTCGAATAAAGCGGCGGGCGCAGGAAGGACCGGATGAAGCGGTCCTGGGTTTCGGGATGCAGGGTCAGGCGCTGCAAGAGGTAGCGTTCGCGTTCCACCGTGGCGGTGAAGCGCGCGTGGCTGGCCCATTCCACCCGTTCCTGGTGGTTGGTGGCGACCGCCGCGTGCGTCAGCACCGCGGGCCGGTCGGGGGTGAGATAGGCGGTGAGATACCGCCGCTGCGCATCCAGCACGGTGACATTGTAGCTCATGTGGCAAGGCATGCGGCGCAGCACCTCGCCCGCCTCTTCGGTGGTTTCGCAGACCTGCAGGATGTAGCGCAGGATGATCGGCACGCCGAAGCCCTGCCCGACCTCGCGCCGCCCGCCAAAGGTCAGCGACACGGCCAACCCTGCGTCGTTCATCCCGTCGACGAGGCCCACCAGCCCGTCGCTGGTGCCGATCACCTGCCGGTCGAGCCAGCGGGTGCGCAGCACCACCGCATCGAAGGCGTTGGCATTGTAGTCGTAGTTGCGCACGATCAGCGGTTCCGGCCCCTGCCAGACCGCCTGGCTGCACCCCGACAGGTACGGCGGCGGGCGGTAGAAGCTGAGGAACCGCGCGGCCAGATCGCCGCCGCCCACCAGTTCGCACAAGTCGTCGTAGAGACCGGAGAGTTCCGGCATGTGATGCCGCAGCGCGCGGCGGCATTCCATGTAGGTGGGCCGTCCCGCCAGCCCCTCGCGCGACCACCAGGCCTTGTAGGACGGCCAGTATTCCGCAAAGAGCCCGGCCCACTTGGGGCCGGGCCTGTCTTCGGAAATGGCGCGAAAGGTCAGGGACATGCGGCTTACATGATCTTGAAGGCGGGCTCCTGCAAGACCTGAGCCGAGGGCAGCGGCCGTGCCGCATAGGCGTTCTTGATGCCGTTGATCCAGCGCTTGGACTTCTCGGTGAGCTGGAAGGACTTCGTCATCGACCGGCCACGGGTCACGAGGATGCCGAGGTCCGCGCCCTCGTAGCGGTAGTCGCCGGCGTTGGAGATGCGCAGGAAGAACGCCTCGTCCTCGGATTCCACCGCGCGGCGGTGATAGTCGAAGCGGTCGAAGACCACCTGCCCGTCCGGCAGCATCTTGTAGATGCCCGATTGCGGCGCGTGGGTGATGATGTCGACGTTGTCATCGGTGTGCTTGATGACCATCTGGCTCCACGAGTCGATCATGTCCGGGTCGGACCAGCGGGAGTTGAGTTCCTCGACGTCCAGCTTGAACGGCTTTTTGGAGAATTCCAGCAGGTGGAACAGGAACAGCGGCGCATCCGCATGGGCAAAGGCCGCGTGGTTGGTCATCGACGAGGCGCCGGTGATGCGCGGATTGAGCTCGCCCAGCCAGATGTCGCCGGATTTCTTTTCGATCAGGAAATCGAGTTCGAAATAGCCGCGATAACCTTCCTTGCGCAGCTGCTCGCCGAATTTGAAGGTGAGTTCGCGCGCCTTCTGGCGGGCCTTCGGCGGGAAGGCGGTCGAGAAGATCTCGTTGCCGCACCAGCCGCCTCGATAGGGCGTGAGTTCCTTGAAGCCCACAAGCTCGGTCATCAGCGGGCCGACGATGGTGCCTTGGCTCGTGCAGCAGCCTTCGATCGCCGAGCCGCGGCAGTCGATGCGCTTCATGATCTTGATCTCGCCTTCGCCGACGATCTCGTGCTCGTGTTTGCGGAAATCCGCTTCGGACTTGATGAAGAACGTGGTGTGACCCGAGTCGCCAAAGGCCGACTGCAGCACCAGGTCGTGCCCGATCCCGGCCTTTTCGCACGTCTTCTTGAGGTCCTCGTAATCCTTGACCTCGGCCAGCACGTTCGGCACCGACGGCACGCCCGCCTTGTTGCCGATGCGCACGGTCTCGATCTTGTTGTCCATGCTGGTGCGCAGCTTTGCCTTGGGGAACCAGACCTCGCCGCCCAGGTCCTTGGCCAGCTTCTCGGTCTTTTCGTCGAACATCAGGAAGACGAACTTGGGCTTGCCGCCGCGTTCCTTGACCATGTCCACCACTTCCTTGTGCTGGAGCAGGTAGTTGTTGATGTCCTCGATCGACTGGAATTCCTCGTGCGGCAGCTCGCTGGGCACGAAAACGTTCGGATGCCGCCCGTCGAAACAGTCCATGTAACAGATATACTTGAAGTTCTTCACCCACTCGTCCAACCCCAGCAGGTTGAAGTTCGTGGCCGAGACGAAATACACCGGGTCGCTGTTGGTGTGGAAATACCGGCGGATCTCCGAGATGTTGTTCAGTGTCTTCTTGGCCATGTGGTCGTCTCCCTGTCGTTCCGTTATTTCTTGGTAAGCGCCTTGAGCGCGTCCTTGGTGAACACGCGCAGGCCGAGGTCCGGCCGGTAGCCGTGGATTTCGCTGACATCCAGCGCCCGCATGAAGGCGAGGATCTCGGTGCTGATCACCTGCCCCGGCACCAGGATCGGAAAGCCCGGCGGATAGGGGATGATGAAGCTTGCCGACACCAGCTCTTCGCCCGCCTCGAGCCGCGCCATCAGCTTGTCGTCCAGGTTCAGGTAGTCGCAGCTTTCCTCGTCATAGGCGAGAAAGAAGGCCCGGCGGATGTCGCCTTCGGGCGTTTCGTCACCGTCGCGGAAGGCCGGGTGGAAGCGGCTGAAATCCGGCAGCGGCGGCACTTCGTTGACCAGCGCCGAGACGCGGTTTTCGAAGGACCGCTTTTCCATCTTGCTGGCGTCGTCCAGCAGGTCGTCGAGCTCGTGCGCGATCTCGACCAGCACCTCGATCAGGTAGGCGACGGAACTGCGCGTGGTGCCGATATTGGTCATGAAAAGCACGGTGTTGCGCGAGGTCTTGTTGATCTGGATGCCGTACTTGTCCATCAGGATCTTGGTCTTGAACGTGTCGCCGTCCCAGCCCGTGCCGCCCACGGCCAGCGTCACGCGGGTGGGGTCCAGCACGAATTCGTCGCGGGTCCATATGTCCCAGATGTCCGACCAGCCCTTGTCGGGGTCGTAATAGCTCTCGGTGCCGCTTTCGCGGTACTGTTCCGGGATCATGTCACCCGCGGTCAGCACCTTGAAATACTTCTGCAACAGCGGATGGGCCGCCACGGCCCGGCGGATCGCCATGGCGCTTTCGACCTGCCGCTGCACGAATTCGAAACCTTCCAGTTCCACCTGCCGCCGGCCCACGTCGAGCGACGCGATGATCTGGTAGTTCGGACTCGTGGAGGTATGGGTCATGTAGGCTTCGTGAAAGGCCTGTTCGACCTCGCCCTTGAAGTCCTGGTCGTTGACATGGATCATCGACCCCTGCCGCAATGAAGTCAGCGTCTTGTGCGTGGATTGCGTGGCATAGACCCTTACCCGCGCGTCGGGCGGCGGCAGCAGCCGCGTCTTCAAGAGCTTGTCCTCGTCCGCGCCTTCCAGCTTTTTCTGCTGCGCTTCGTAGGCCTTGGCATGCTCCGGCGTGCGCAGGGACACGCGCAGCTCGTTGGCAACGCCCATGGCGGTGCGCTGGCGATAGGTCGGGCCGAAGCGGGCAAAGGCGAACCAGGCTTCGTCCCAGAGGAACACGAGGTCCTTCTTGATGGCGAGGCATTCCTCCATGACCCGCTGGACGTTGTAGACCAGTCCGTCGAAGGTGCAGTTGGTCAGCAGCACCATGCGCACCCGATCGAGCTTTCCGGCGGCCTTGAGCTTGAGCAGGTGGTGCTTGATCTCGTTCGTGGGTACCGCGCCGTACATGGAATATTCGTGCAGCGGGTAGCTGTCCATGTAGACCACGTTGGCGCCCGCCAGCACCATGCCGTAGTGGTGCGACTTGTGACAGTCACGGTCCACGAGCACGATATCTCCTGGCCTGACAACGGCTTGCACGACGATCTTGTTGCAGGTCGAAGTGCCGTTGGTGGCAAAGAAGGTCTGTTTCGACCCGAAGGCGCGAGATGCGTATTCCTGCGCTTCCTTGATCGGGCCGCGCGGCTCCAGCAGGCTGTCGAGCCCGCCCGAGGTGGCCGAGGTTTCGGCAAGAAAGATGTTGGGGCCGTAGAAGGCGCCCATGTCCTGGATCCAGTGCGAGCGGCTGATCGACTTGCCGCGGCTGATCGGCATGGCATGGAAAACGCCCGTGGGCTGCTTGGAATATTCCACCAGCGCCGAGAAGAACGGCGTCTTGTAGCGCCGGTTGACGCCGCGCAGGATGTTGAGGTGCAACTCCAGGAAATCTTCCTGGTTGTAGAACACCCGGCGGCACTTGCCCAAGTCGTGCCCTGCGATGTCCTCGGCCGACCGGTCGGTGATGAGATAGGCGTCAAGCTCGGGCCGGACCTTGGCGATCAGGCGGCAGGTCTCGGGGCCGTAATCGCTAGGCTGCAGCCCGTCGACGTCATCGGCATCGGCCATCTGCGTCAGGTACTGCTTGAGGATCGGCAGCACGTTCTTGGACTTGAGCGTGAGCCCGGGCCGCACCACCACCGCCTGGACGTTGTGGTTGAACAGGATGCCGATCAGCGCGTCCTCGAGGCTCGGCACGATCACCGGCTCGTAGATGAACGGATCCTCGGATCGGCGCACCCTGTGCAGGTTGTTGCGCAGAAACCGTTCCTGGTGCTCGTTGACGCTGTCGACGATCAGCACCTCGAAATAGGGCCGCCCCAGCGCGCGGGCCTCGGGGGCCAGCGTGCTTTCGTCCTCGTAATCCTCTGAATCGATTTCTTCGCCGCCAATGGGAATGGTTCGCCGGCGGTAGGCGCCCGAGGTCAGCGCCCGCGCCACCCGGCGGACCGAGATCGACAGTTCCTCGACATTGCGCAGATCCAGTTGCCGGCGCAGCATGTCGAAGGTATGGGCACCGGGGAAGGCCCAGTATTTCTCGATCGGCGCCAGGGCATCGAAAAGCTGCTCGGCTGTGGCCAGCAGCTTCTTGCCCTGGCGCCCCTCGATCCCGTGCATGTGCATCGACTCGATGCATTCCCGCAGTGCGCTCCATCGGTCGGCCCTCAGCTGCGTCGCGCTGTAGTAGTCGCTGATGGAGGGCAGGTTTGCCTCTTTGCTTTGCACGTTCATGGATCGGTTCCTTGTCTGCCCTCCTTCGCAGGCGTGCCGGATCACTCGGTTCCGGTACGTCCCTTGAAGATCGGAATGGTGGATGCGCTCGGAACCTGGCCTGAGGCCTCCTGGCTGAGCGCGGTGCGCGGGTCGGCATGGGTCAGACCGGCGGTCGACCCCTGCCGCGGGGTTTCAAGCGGTCCCAGCGTGTGCAGATAGGCATCGGCGCCGCTCAAGCGGTTGTAGACAGGGAACTCGGCCTCGCGGTCGCGGAAGGACTTGAGCACCTGGCCCAGCCCCTTCATGCCCGTCTCGCGCTGGCGGCGCACCATGTCGAGGTCGACCTCGATGGGGAACATGTCCTCCTGTCCCGCGGACTGGTGCAGGACGGTGGCCGCCGGATCGACAACGAGCGACCGGCCCGTGCCGCCTGCCCCCAGGCCGTTCACGTCGAAGACGTAGCACTGGAACTGCGCCGCGGTGGCGCGGGCGATGGACAGCTCCGCGTCGCGGTCGGTGGTGCCGGTCAGCACCGGGTGCAGCAGCACCTCGACGCCCTGGCTGGTCAGGTGGCGCGTGGTTTCGGGGAACCAGATGTCATAGCAGATCGACAGCCCGAAACGCCCCACATCGGGCACGTCGAAGACGCAGAAATCGGTGCCCGCGCTGATGCCCTGTTCGTAGGGCCGGAACGGGAACATCTTGGAATACTTGCGGACGATCTCGCCCTGCGGGTTGATCACGACAGAGGTGTTGAATATCCGCCCGTCGGGCATCTTTTCGAACATCGAGCCGGGGATCAGCCAGATGCCGTAGCGCTTGGCGTCTTCCTGGAACTGGGTGATGGCGTCGTTCGGGAACGGCTGGGCGAAGCGGTCCAGCGGACCGTAGGGCGCCAGTTCCGAGAACAGCACCATCTGGGTCCAGGGAAAACGAGCCATCAGGATCTCGATCCGCTGGCGCATGGCTTCGACGTTGGAATGCAGGGCGCCCACGTGCATCTGCACGCCGGCAATGGCAAAGGGGGTCATTGGGATGTGGTCTCCATGGGTGTGTCACCCTCCCGGTCGTCTTTTTCTGTTTCTTGGGCCGCCGGTCCCGCCGGCTGGCCGAAACCCTGCACCTGAGGGCGCACGGGCCATGTTGCAAGGCGCGCCGCACCGGCCCCGGTCATCTTCCGGGCCGCTGCGGCGCAAACGTCACGTCAGGCCGTGGCCTGTTTCGGCCGCGGGTTCTTGCGCGCCCGGCTGCGTTGCCACAGCACGATCAGCGCCAGCAGGGCCAGGGCCGGGATGAACATCAGCTCTTTCGGGGGCTGGGCCTTTGGGCGCATGACGCGCTCGACGGTCTGATCCCAGTCGAAACCGGCCTCGGCGGCGGGGCTGCCGAAGGTTACGTTGTCGATCACCACCGAATCGCCGTTCACCACGTATTCGAGGCCCGAGGCGAACAGGCGGTCCTCGCCCGTCTCGCCCTCGCCCACCGGCAGCAGCGCGACGAAGGTCACAGGCTCGCCGATGGCGTTGAGACCGCTCACCTGCAGCCGCAGATCCTGGCCCGGACTGACCTCCTCGGCGGCCTGCGCGATCTCGACCGGCGGCACGTCCTCGAAGGGCGGCGCCACCATGTCCATCCAGAAGCCCGGACGAAAGAGCGTGAAGGCGATGAGCAGCAGCGCCACGGTCTCGAGGATGTTGTTGCGGGTCAGGAACCAGCCCTGCGTCGCCGCCGCAAAGAGCAGCATGGCCACCGTCGCGATCACGAAGACCAGTATCCCCTGCGCCCATCCCACGTCGATCAGCAACAGATCGGTGTTGAAGATGAAGAGGAAGGGCAGCGCCGCGGTCCGCAGCGAATAGAAGAAGGCCACGACCCCGGTCTTGATCGGATCGCCCCCCGACACGGCGGCGGCGGCAAAGGACGCCAGGCCCACTGGCGGCGTCACGTCCGCCATGATGCCGAAGTAGAAGACGAAGAGGTGCACCGCGATCAGCGGCACGATCAGCCCGTTCTGCTGGCCAAGCTGCACGATCACCGGCGCCAACAGCGCCGACACGACGATGTAGTTCGCCGTTGTGGGCAGGCCCATGCCGAGGATCAGCGACAGGATCGCGGTCAGGAACAGGATCGCCAGGATGTTGCCGCCCGACAGCACCTCGACCACGTCCGCCAGCGCCGAGCCGACGCCGGTCTGGCTGACCGCGCCGACGATGATGCCCGCGGTCGCCGTGGCGATGCCGATGCCGATCATGTTGCGCGCGCCGGTCACCAGCCCGTCGATCAGGTCGACGAAGCCGTTGCGGATTTCCGATGCGATGCCGCCGGCATTGCGCATGATCGCCAGCAGCGGACGCTGCGTGACCAGGATGAAGATCATGAAGGCCGCAGCCCAGAAGGCCGAAAGGCCAGGCGACAGGCGGTCCACCATCAGCGCCCAGACCAGCACGACGACCGGCAAGATGAAATGCAGGCCCGACCGCACGGTCGGTCCCGGAAGCGGCAGCACCTGCGGCCCGTCCCCGTCCTTTTCAAGCGTCGGGATCTCTTCTTTCGAGGCGACGTAGAGCAAGCCAAGGTACACGAGGCACAGGAACACGAAGACGATGTAGCCAGCGGTGTCCGGGAAGACGGTTCGGATCCAGCCCATGCCGTAGTAGACACCGAAGCTCAGCACGCAGAGGAAGGCCACGAAGAAGGCCATGCCGATCAGACGCTGCACGATGGGTTTGGGCGTATAGGCGCGCGGCAGGCCCTGCATGTTCTGCTTCATCGCCTCGAGGTGCACGATGTAGACCAGCGCGATGTAGGAGATCACCGCCGGCAGGAAGGCGTGTTTCACCACGTCGAAATAGGGTATGCCCACGTATTCGACCATGAGGAAGGCCGCGGCGCCCATGACGGGCGGCATGATCTGGCCGTTGACCGACGAGGCCACCTCGACCGCGCCGGCCTTTTCGGAACTGAAGCCGACCTTCTTCATCAGCGGGATGGTGAAGGTGCCTGTGGTGACCACGTTGGCGATGGACGAGCCGGAAATGAGGCCGGTCATGGCCGAGCTGACCACGGCCGCCTTGGCCGGACCGCCGCGCATGTGGCCCATCAGCGAAAACGCCACCTGGATGAAGTAGTTGCCCGCGCCGGCCTTATCCAGCAGCGAGCCGAAGAGCACGAAAAGGAACACGAAGGAGGTCGAGACCCCCAGCGCGATGCCGAAGACACCTTCGGTGGTGATCCACTGGTGGTTGATGACCACGCCCAGCGACTTGGCCGAGTGTGCGATCAGTTGCGGCATGTAGGGACCGAGGAAGGTATAGCTCAGGAACACGGTCGCCACGATCATCAGCGCCGGGCCGAGCGCGCGGCGCGTGGCCTCGAGCAGAAGCATCAGGCCGATGACGCCGACGACCAGGTCCTGCGTGATCGGGGCGCCAACGCGGTTGGCGATGCCCTCGTAGGCGAAGTAGATATAAAGGGCGGAGGCCGCGCCGATGATGGCCATGGCCCATTCCCAGATCGGCACGCGGTCCTTGGGCGACCCCAGGACCACGGCGGCTACGACGGCAAGACCCACCACCGGGATCCACCAGTTGCCGGGATCGGCGCCCAGCCAGAACAGCCCGGTCAGGACCAGCGGCACCGCGATGCCCAGGAACAGCTGCACCGGCGTGCGCGCCGCTGGGAAGGCCATGAAGCCCAGAAACAGCGCAAAGGCAAGGTGAAAGGCCCGCGCCTCGGTGTCGTTGAAGACCCCGAAGCCGAGAATGAAGGGGATCGGTGACGCGATCCAGAGCTGGAACAGAGACCAGGCCAGCGCCACGCCCACGATCAGCATGCCCACCGGTCCGGAGGCAGAGCGCCCGCCGGTATCAGAGGACGCGACGAGTTCGTCGATTTCGCTTTGGCTGAGGCCGGCCTTGCCCGCCGCCTCGTTTTCCACGGCGGAGGCCTGGAACTGGTCCTTGTCGCTCATGTCGCTGTCCCTCTTGGAAAAGCTCCGCCCCTGTCGGAAGGCACGGCTACTTTGTCATCTGAAACCGGCTTGGCGCCGTGTGTCGTTATCTTGCGATCTTTTGGGTGGGCCGGCCCCGCGCACGGGACCGGCCTTTGACATCAGGCGACGGAGATCACTCCATCCAGCCCTGTTCCTTGTAGTACTTCTCGGCACCGGGATGCAGCGGCGCCGACAGGCCGGCCGAGATCATCTCTTCCTGGCTCAGGTTCGAGAAGGCCGGGTGCAGACCCTTGAAGCGGTCGAAGTTGTCGAAGACCGCGGCAACCACCTGGTACATCGTGTCCTCGTCCACGTCGGCAGAGCTGACGAAGGTCGCACGCACACCGAAGGTGGTGGTGTCGTCCTCGATGCCTTCATAGAGCGACGCCGGGATGGTCGCCGCGGCATAGAAGTCGTTCTCCGCGATCAGCTGGTCGATATAGTCGCCGTTCACATCTACGAAGGCCGCCTCGCAGGACGAGAACGCTTCCTGGATCGAGCCATTCGGATGGCCGACCTGGTAGACGAAGGCGTCGATCTTGTTGTCGCAGAGCGCCTGCGCCTGCTCGGTCGCCTTGAGCTCGGAGGCGAGCGAGAAGTCGTCGTTGGTCATGCCCGCGGCGCTCATCACCACGTCCATGGTGGCGCGCTGGCCCGAGCCGGGGTTGCCGATGTTGACGCGCTTGCCCTTGAGATCGTCGAAGGTCTCGATGCCGGCATCGGCGCGCGCGACCACGGTGAAGGGTTCGGGATGGACCGAGAACACCGCCCGCAGATTTTCGAAGGGCGCGTCGAACGACCCTTCGCCGTTCAGGCCGTAGTACTGCTGGTCGGACTGGGCGACGCCCATGGTCTGGTCGCCCGCCTTGATGGCGTTGATGTTGGCCACCGACCCGCCGGTGGACGGCGCGGTGCACTGCAGGCCGTGCTCGGACGTGCCACGGTTCACGAGGCGGCAGATCGACTGGCCGACCACGTAATAGACGCCGGTCTGGCCGCCGGTGCCGATGGTGATGAAGGTGTTCTGCGCCATCGCGCCCTGGGCCAGCAACGTGGCGGCCGCCGCGAACGCGGATGCTTTGATGAATGTCATGGATGTACTCCCTATCGGTTGATCGTGTCCGCCCGCGGATGACCGCGGCACAGACTTGATAATGTTACGTTAGCACGGCTCGGACGAACCTCAACACGAAAACCCATGACCGGGTCCGTGGCCGGAGCCGCGCGCAAGATCGGCACGCAACCCTTTGGCATGACTGTCGAATTCTTTTCGTTCGACCTTGTCATTCAGAACGAAGGCGGGGTGCAGGCGCTGATGATCACGCACGGCCCCTCGCCGATATTGCGGAACCTGTGCGGCAGCCGGCTGTCGAAAAGATACCCGTCTCCGGGGTTCAGGACCCGGATCTGGTCGGCCACTGTCAGTTCGATCAGCCCCTGCACGACGACCCCCGATTCCTCGCCTTCGTGGGTCAGCATGTCCGGGCCCGTATCGGCCCCCGGAGGATATGTTTCGTGCAGCATCTGAAGCGCGTGGCGGGAGGCATCCCCGACCTGGCGGAGCGACACGCGGGCGGCCAGTTCGCCCAGACCCGCGTCCTGCGGCGACAACTCGATGAACTCGTCGGCCGCGTAAAAATACTTGGGCGATCCCGGCTCCTCGAATTCCGAAAAGAATTGGGACATGGTCATGGGAATCGCATCCAGAAGCCGCTTGAGCGACGCCACCGACGGGCTGCTCTTGTTCTGTTCGATGAGCGAGATCGCCCCGTTGGTCAGGCCCGCGCGCCCGGCCAGATCGCGCTGAGACAGCCCGCGCATTTCGCGCACTTCACGCAGTCTGTGACCGATTTCCACGCAGTCCGCCCCCATGCAGATCACTTGTTTGAAATATTAAGCGCCGGATGGCAGCAAAGGTCAACGACTAAAAACTCATCTGATTCATAGCTTTGTCGGAATGACCAAAGATGAGGCAGCAAAGGAATGCCGATGCTTGGCGTGAAAGACGTTGACAACTATATTAAACGGCAACAGAGAATTCTCATCAAGAACGCAATGCGTACAAACTGCCAAGCCAACCGGAGGGTGACCATGACCTCGCAGAGCAAAGCCAAGAAATCCACGGCGTCCAGGGCCGGATCCAAATCCCGCGCCGCCAAAACGCCCGCGGCCAAGCCCGCGACCCCGGCCCGTGCCGATGACATCATCGCCACCAGCCGCAGCGTCGCCGGCGCCATGACCGGCCAGTCCAACGCCGCCCTGCTCGCCCGCCGCGAAGCCGCCGTGCCGCGTGGCGTCGCCTCTGCCGCGCCGATCTTTGCCGCCCGCGCCGAGAATGCCGAGCTCTGGGATGTCGAGGGCAACCGCTACATCGACTTCGCCGGCGGCATCGCCGTGCTCAACACCGGCCACCGTCACCCGTCGGTCGTGGCCGCCGCCAAGGCGCAGGAAGACCTCTATACGCACACCTCGTTCCAGGTCGTGCCCTACGAGCCCTACGTGGCGCTGGCGGAAAAGCTGAACGCGCTGGCCCCCGGCGATCATCCGAAAAAGACCCTGCTGGTCACCACCGGCGCCGAGGCCGTCGAGAACGCGGTCAAGATCGCCCGCGCCGCAACGGGCCGTCCCGGCGTGATCGCCTTCACCGGCGGCTATCACGGCCGCACCCTGCTGACGCTGGGCATGACCGGCAAGGTCAGCCCCTACAAGAAGGACGTGGGTCCCTTCCCCGCCGACGTATTCCGCGCCCCGTTCCCCGATGCGCGCCACGGCATCACGGTCGAGGACGCGATCCAGGGTCTCGAGACGCTGTTCCTGACCGATGCGGACCCGAGCCGCGTCGCCGCGATCATCCTCGAACCGGTGCTGGGCGAAGGCGGCTACGTTCCCGTCCCGACCGAGATGTGGCAGGCGCTGCGCGCGATCTGCGACAAGCATGGCATCCTGCTGATCGCCGACGAGATCCAGGCGGGCTTTGGCCGCACCGGCACCTGGTTCGCCATCGAGCATTCCGGCGTCGTGCCGGACCTCATCACCGTGGCGAAATCCATGGCCGGCGGCTATCCCATCGCCGGTGTCATCGGTCGGGCCGAGATCATGGATGCGATGGCCCCCGGCGGCCTGGGCGGCACCTATGGCGGCAACCCCGTGGCCTGTGCCGCGGCGCTTGCAGCGATCGAGGCCATCGACAGCGAAGGCCTGCTGGCCCGCTCCACCGCCATGGGCGCGCACTTCCGCGCCCGATTTGCCGAGATCGGCGCACGCACCGCGCCCTACCGGATGTGGGACATCCGCGGGCTGGGCGCGATGCTGGCGGTCGAGTTCGTGCAGGACTTCGACACCGCGAAAGAGGATCCGGCCTTCACCAAGTCGGTGATCGCCCATGCCCTCAAGCGCGGCCTGATCCTGCTGGGCTGCGGCATGCACGGCAACGCCCTGCGCATCATGGTTCCGCTAACCGCCTCCGACGCCATCGTCGAGGAAGGTCTCGCGATCTTCGAAGCGGCGCTGGCCGACGCGGTGGCCGAGCATTCGGCAAGCCTTGCCGCCGAGTGATCGTTTTACGGCTTCCAAGACCTTGCCCCGCAGCGCCATCCGCGCTGCGGGGTTTTTCGTTCTTGTCGAGCCGCGCAGCGCCCGTCCGCGGGCGGGCGCGCCGAATTATGACCGGCGCGCTTTATCCAGCGTCCCCGAAGATCGTTCGAACATGGCGCCAGAGGTCACAAAGCGCCCGCCCGGGGGGCGGACGGGCGCTGCGCGGCGGCGGCCAATGGCCGCCTCGATTCCGCGCGGGAGAGAAGGCCAGCCTTTTGTCGACAGAGCCCCGTCTTCGGCGGTGGGCAAACCGCAGCGCGGCGGGTAACCTGATCGCATCCGGTCCCCCGCAGAGAAAAGGACACCCGATGACCCACATCTTTCCGCGCCATTCCAAGCTCAACGCGCCGGTCGCGGTCGGCGGCGAGGGCATCTACCTCATCGATTCCACCGGCAAGCGTTACCTGGACGGCTCGGGCGGTGCGGCGGTGTCCTGCCTCGGCCACGGCGACGCGGAGATCACCGCCGCCATCAAGGCGCAGCTCGACCAACTCGCCTTTGCCCACACCGGATTCTTCACTTCGGAACCGGCAGAGAAGCTCGCCGACCTGCTGATCGACCACGCGCCCGGCGACCTCGACCGGGTCTATTTCGTCTCGGGCGGGTCCGAGGCGACCGAGGCCGCGATCAAGCTTGCCCGTCAGTACTTCGTCGAGAAGGGCGAACCGCAGCGCGGCAGGATCATCGCCCGCAAGCAAAGCTACCACGGCAACACCATCGGCGCGCTCAGCGCCGGCGGCAACGCATGGCGCCGCGCGCAGTTCGCGCCGCTGTTGCTGGACGTGAGCCACATCGAGCCCTGCTACGCATACCGGCTCAAGCGCGACGACGAGAGCCTCGAAGACTACGGTCAGCGCGCAGCACAGGCGCTGGAGGACGAGATTCTGGCGTTGGGCCCCGACACGGTCATGGCCTTCATGGCCGAACCGGTGGTCGGCGCCACGGCGGGCGCCCTGACCCCGGCGCCGGGCTATTTCAAACGCATCCGCGAGATCTGCGACCAGTACGGCGTGCTCTTGATCCTCGACGAGGTGATGTGCGGCATGGGGCGCACCGGTCACCTCTTTGCCTGCGAGGCGGACGGCGTGGCGCCCGATATACTGTGCATCGCCAAGGGGTTGGGCGCGGGCTACCAGCCCATCGGCGCGATGCTCTGCACCTCCGAGATCTATGACACGATCGCGAACGGCTCGGGTTTCTTCCAGCACGGACACACCTATATCGGCCATCCCGTCGCCGCCGCCGCCGGTCACGCAGTGGTCTCGGCCATCCTCGACCGCGGGCTGATCGGCAAGGTGCGGGAACAAGGCGCAAAGCTGCACGACAAGCTGACCGATCGGTTCGGCCAGCATCCGCATGTGGGCGACATTCGCGGCCGCGGCCTCTTCCGCGGCATCGAGCTGGTGGCCGACCGCGAAACCAAGGACCCATTCGATCCCGCCCGCGGCGTCGCTGCCAAGATCAAGAAAGCCGCCTTCGAGGCCGGGCTGGTCTGCTACCCGATGTCCGGCACCATCGACGGCCAGCGCGGCGACCACATCTTGCTGGCCCCGCCCTTCATCATCACCGACGACCAGCTGGACGAGCTGACCGACAAGCTCGACCAGGCCATTTCTGCCGTGATCTGAGGACCTTATGGAACGCTTTTCGATCTTCGCCGCCTGCGCGGTCCTGACCCTTCTGTCGCTTGTCGCCCTGATCTGGAGCCCGTGGTTCGCGCTGCCGCTCGCGATCTTCGGCGCACTGACCGTCGTCGGCATCTACGACGTCATGCAGGACAGCCACGCGATCCTGCGCAACTACCCGGTGATCGGCCACATGCGGTTCCTCTTCGAAGGCATCCGCCCCGAGATCCGCCAGTATCTCATCGAATCCGACCAGGACGAAGAGCCGTTCTCCCGCGACAAGCGCTCGATCATCTACCAGCGCGCCAAGGGGGTCGAGGACAAGCGCCCCTTCGGCACGCGCCAGCGGGTCTATGATGCGGGCTATGAATGGATCACCCATTCTATCACGCCCAAACACCTGACGGAGCACGATTTCCGCGTTCGCATCGGCGGGCCGGACTGCGCAAAACCCTATGATGCGTCGATCTACAACATCTCGGCCATGAGCTTTGGCGCGCTGTCGGCCAACGCCATCTCGGCACTGAACAAGGGCGCGCAAAAGGGCAATTTCGCCCATGACACCGGCGAAGGCGGCATCAGCCGGTACCACCGCGCGGGCGGCGGTGACCTGATCTACGAAATCGGATCGGGCTTTTTCGGCTGCCGAACCCATGAAGGTCGGTTCGATGCCGAGAAGTTCGCCGCCCAGGCCGCCGACGACCAGGTCAAGCTGATCGAGCTGAAGCTGAGCCAGGGGGCCAAGCCCGGCCATGGTGGCATGCTGCCCGCGTCCAAAATCTCGCCCGAGATCGCCGAGGCGCGCGACATTCCCATTGGCCAGGACTGCGTGTCGCCCGCCGCCAATCCGGAATTCTCCACCCCGAAGGAACTGATGGAGTTCATCGGCACCCTGCGCCGCCATGCCAGCGGCAAGCCGGTGGGTTTCAAGATGTGCATCGGCCACCGGCGCGAATTCATGTGCCTCGTCAAGGCGATGCTGGAAACGCAGATCGTGCCGGATTTCATTGTCATCGACGGCAAGGAAGGCGGTACCGGGGCGGCGCCGCTGGAATTTGCCAACCACATCGGCATGCCGCTGATCGAGGGGCTGACGTTTGCCCACAACACCCTGCGCGGCGCCGGGCTGCGCGACCGGATCAAGATCGGCGCGTCGGGAAAGCTGGTGACCAGCTTCGACATCGCCAAGGCGCTGGCGCTGGGGGCCGACTGGGCCAATTCGGCGCGCGGCTTCATGTTTGCCGTGGGCTGCATCCAGGCGCAGGCCTGCCACACCAACCACTGCCCGGTTGGCGTGGCGACCCAGGACCCGATGCGCCAGCGCGCACTCAATGTCGTGGACAAGGCCGAACGGGTCTACCGGTTCCACAAGAACACGCTCAAGGCGCTGGCCGAAATGACCGGGGCCGCGGGGCTGAGCCATCCGCGGGAATTTTTGCCACATCACCTTTTGATGCGCGAGGGCGACCGCAACATGGTCACCGGCGAAGAGGTCTATCCCTACCTGCCCGACGGGTTCCTGCTGCGCGACGAGGCGGACGACTTCGGCTACGCCAACCGCTGGAAACGCGCGCGCGCCAGCAGTTTCGAGCCCTTCGACATCGGCCCCTAACCGGCCTCGTCCTTCCTCTCGTCCTCTGCTTCGGACTGCGCCTCGGCATTCTCGGCGGCCCATTCCGCCGCGGCCTCGACCGCGACGGCCGAGGTGGTGGGCAGAACGGCCAGGTAGCTCTCCGTTGCCTCTGCCGGCAGGGTTGCGCGCTGGGTCATGCGGTAGGCAGCATAGGTGGCGATGGCGGCAAAGGTGACGCCCAGCACCAGCCAGAAGGCCGCAGGCTCCAGCGCCCGCATCGCCCAGCCGGTGATCAGCGGTCCGACGATGGCGCCAAGCCCGAAGGTGAAGACCAGACCGCCCGAGGCGGCGGGCATGTCGTCCGAGGACAGCATGTCATTGGTATAGGCCAGAAACAGCGCATAGAGTGGCGTGGTCACCCCGCCGGCGACGAAGGCCGCCGCCATCAGCGGCCAGAGTCCGCCGATGGTCCAGCCCGCGGCACAGGCCACCGCCCCCAGAGCCGACGCCCCCAGGATCAGCCCGCGCCGGTCAATCCGGTCGGACAGCCAGCCGATGGGATATTGCAGCGCCAGCGCCCCGGCAAAAAGCATCGCGATGAAAAGCGAGATCTGGTCTGCCGACAGCCCGATCTGGCTGCCGTAGACCGCGCCCATGCCCGATTGCGTGGCATAGACGCTGCCCAGCAGGAAGATCCCCACCGTGCCCAGCGGCGATCCCTTGAAAAGCGCCAGCAGCGACATGGGCTTGGCCACCTGCACCACCGGCACCTGCGCCGCCGACAGCAGGATCGGCGCAAAGGAGATCGACACCAGGATCGACGCCCCGATGAACAGCGCCGAGGTCGCCGCATCGCCCAGCGTCAGCAGGTACTGCGCACCGATGATACCAAGCGTCTGCGCGATCATGTAAGCCGACAGCACCTTGCCGCGGGTTTCGTTGGTGGCCGCGGCATTGAGCCAGCTTTCGGCGGCCACGTAGATGCCCGACATGCAGAACCCGACGATGATCCGCAGGATCGTCCAGGCCCAGGGCTCGGTCAGCAGCGGCAGCGCAATCAGCCCTGCCGACATGAAACTGCCGAGCGCCGCGAAGACCCGCACGTGGCCCACGCGCTGGATCATCAGCGGCGTGAGGCGCGCGCCCGAGAGGAAGCCCAGGAAGTAGCCCGAGGTGACGATGGCAAGCTCTGCGGCCCCGAACCCCTCGATCCCGCCGCGCAGGCCGATCAGGGTGAAATGCATGCCGTTGCCCAGCATGATGAGCACGATCCCGAGAAGCAGCGCCCAGACGCTCGAAAGTACGGAAATCATCGCCGCTCCCTCCTCGATCTGTCGTCCCCCGGCAGGCGGACGATCCGCACGGGACCAGTCACGGCTAACACGAACACGCACCGTCACGCGATGCGACATGCCGAAAAAACGAAAAGACGCCCGAAATTCGGGCGCCTTTCCAGTCGTCGTCGCGCGTTTGCGCGAGTTTACTTCACGTCGTAGCGGTCAAGCTCCATGACCTTGCCCCAGGCCTTGACGAAGGACTGCACAAAGGTCGTTTCCGCCTCGTCCGTCGCATAGACTTCGGACAGCGCGCGCAGCTGGGAATTGGAGCCGAAGACCAGGTCCACCTGGCTGCCGGTCCACTTCACGCTGCCGGTGTTGCGGTCCTTGGCGACGTAGGAATGCTCCGTCCCGTCGACCTTTTCCCAGACCACGGTCATGTCCATGAGCGCCTTGAAGAAATCGTTGCTCAGCACGCCGGGCCGGTCGGTCCAGACCCCGTCCTTGGAGCCCTTGAAGTTGGCATCGAGCGACCGCATCCCACCGACGAGCACCGTCATCTCGGGCGCCGTCAGGGTCAGCTGCTGCGCCTTGTCGATCAGAAGCTCCGCAGGCGTGACGGTGTATTCCGCCGCCGTGTAGTTGCGGAAGCCGTCGGCGATGGGCTTGAGGAATTCGACCGAATGCACCTCGGTCTGTTCCTGGCTTGCGTCGCCCCGGCCCGGGTTGAACGGCACCTCGACGTCATGCCCGGCCGCCTTGGCCGCCGCTTCGACCGCGGCGTTGCCGCCCAGCACGATCAGGTCGGCCAGCGACACTTTCTTGCCGCCCGATGCCGCGCCGTCGAACTCGGCCTTGATGGCTTCGAGCCTGGAGAGCACGCCCGACAGCATCTCGGGTTCGTTGACGTCCCAGTCCTTCATCGGCTGCAGGCGGATGCGCGCACCGTTGGCGCCGCCGCGCTTGTCCGAGCCGCGGAAGGTCGAGGCCGAGGCCCAGGCCACGCGGATCAGGTCTGCCTGCGGGATGCCCGCGCCGAGGATCTTCGCCTTGAGGTCGGCGATATCGCCGGCGTCGATCAGCGGGTGATCGGGCTTCGGCACCGGGTCCTGCCAGATCAGCTCTTCGTCCGGGACATACTTGCCCAGATACCGGTCGATCGGGCCCATGTCGCGGTGAGTGAGCTTGTACCAGGCGCGCGCGAAGGCATCGGCGAACTGGTCCGGGTTCTCGTGGAACCGGCGCGAGATCTTCTCGTAGTCCGGGTCCATGCGCATCGCCATGTCGGCGGTGGTCATCATCACCGGCACCGTGCCGTCGCCATCGACCTGCGGCGCGTGATCCTCGGGCTTGAGACCCTTGGGCTGCCACTGGTGCGCGCCGGCGGGGGATTTCGTCAGTTCCCATTCATAGCCGAAGAGCATGTCGAAATAGCCCATGTCCCAATTGGTCGGCGTCGGTGTCCACGGGCCTTCGATGCCCGAGGTGATCGCGTCACGGCCCTTGCCCGACTTGTAGGTGCTGAGCCAGCCGAAGCCCTGATGCTCGATCGCGGAACCTTCGGGTTCGGCGCCCACGTGGGATGCGTCGCCCGCGCCATGGCACTTGCCGAAGGTGTGGCCGCCGGCGGTGAGAGCGACGGTTTCCTCGTCGTTCATCGCCATCCGGGCAAAGGTGTCGCGGATGTCATAGGCCGACTTCAGCGGATCGGGATTGCCGTTCGGGCCCTCGGGGTTGACGTAGATCAGGCCCATCTGCACGGCGGCCAGCGGGTCTTCCATGATCCGGCCTTCGGAATAGCGTTCGTCCTTGGTGGACAGCCATTCGTTCTCGGGACCCCAGTAGATGTCTTCCTCGGGTTCCCAGATATCCTCGCGGCCCCCGGCGAACCCGAAGGGCTTGAGGCCCATGTCCTCGAGCGCGCAGTTGCCGGCAAAGATCATCAGGTCGGCCCAGGAAATCTTGTTGCCGTATTTCTGCTTGATCGGCCACAGCAGGCGGCGGGCCTTGTCGAGGTTGCCGTTGTCCGGCCAGGAGTTCAGCGGCGCGAAGCGCTGCGTGCCCGAGGACGACCCGCCGCGCCCGTCGGCGGTGCGGTAGGTCCCGGCCGAATGCCAGGCCATGCGGATGAAGAACGGGCCGTAATGGCCGTAATCCGCCGGCCACCAGTCCTGGCTGTCCTTCATCAGCGCGAAGATGTCGGCCTTGAGCGCGTCTAGATCGAGCTTCTTGAACTCCTCGGCATAGTCGAAATCCGGCAGCATCGGGTTCGACTCTGCGGTGTTCTGGTGCAGAATCTTGAGATTGAGCTGGTTCGGCCACCAGTCGCGGTTGGATTGCGTGTTGAAGGTGGCGGCGCCGTGGATGACCGGGCATTTGCCCGAATTGGCGAGATCGTTTCCGTCCATGTCTGTCTCCGTTCGTGGCTGGGTCGCAAGATGACGGCGTGGCCGTCGGGGGTGGCTCGGGGGCCGTCAAATCCGGTGGACCGCGCCGCGCTGCGGGGCCGCGCCGTCCGTGTTTTCCAGAGGTATGCAGCGTTTCCGCAGGGGCAAGACACGGAGGCCTCGACCAGCGGATTCTCTCCATCCTCGCGTCGGGATGTAACAAGACGGCATGATAATGGAAAGTTGCGTTTTCTAATTGATTTGATAGGCAGAGGTTATGGCTAACCTGACCCTGAAACAGCTGCGCTATACCGATGCGCTGGCCCGGCACGGACATTTCGGCCGCGCCGCCGAGGCCTGCGCGATCTCGCAACCGGCGCTGTCGGTTCAGATCAAGGAGCTGGAGGAGTCGCTGGGCCTCGCGCTCTTTGAACGCGGCCCGCGCGAGGTGCGTCTGACGGCCTTTGGCGAGGAATTCCTGGCCCGCGCCCGCGACATCCTGCAGGGCACCGACGAATTGCTGGATCTCGCGCGCGCCTCGAAGGACCGGCTGGCCGGGCGGCTGCGCATCGGCATCATCCCGACCATCGCGCCCTACCTGCTGCCGCAGCTCATCGGGCGCCTGAACCAGAGCCACGCGGGGCTTGACCTGCACGTGCGCGAAACCCTGACGCCGCGGCTGCTGCGCGACCTGTCCGAAGGGCGCATCGACACCGCCATCGTCGCCCTGCCGGTCTCTGAACCCGCCTTTACCGAGGTGCCGCTGGCCGAGGAAAGCTTTGTCCTTGTGCGGCCCGCGCAGGATGCCGCAAAACCCGTCCCGTCCGGCGAAGACCTGCGGCGGATGCGGCTCTTGCTGCTGGAGGAGGGTCATTGTTTCCGCGACCAGGCGCTCGCCTTCTGCAACACGCCGCAAAGCCTGCCCAAGGATGGGCTCGAGGGCAGTTCGCTGTCGACGCTGGTGCAGATGGTGGGTGCCGGCATCGGGGTCACGCTGATCCCCGACATGGCGGTAAAGGTCGAGACACGGTCGGCCAACGTGGCGGTCGCGCGCTTTCCCGATCCTCAGCCGCGTCGGACGCTGGGCATGATCTGGCGCCGCGCCAGCCCGCTGGCGCCGCAGCTGCGGCAGATCGCCGAGGTGGTGCGCGCGGCGCTTCACGATACGCAGGCCGCCTGACCCCCTAAAGGTCGAGCGAAATGTGCACGCGGCGGTTCTGCTTGCCCTTGTTCTCGATCTTGCCCAGACGGATGTGTCCGATCTCTGCGGTGCGCGCCACGTGGGTGCCGCCGCAGGGTTGCAGATCGATCTGATCGCTCCCTTGCCCGATCCGCACCAGCCGGATCTGCCCCGCGCCGCGCGGCGGCTTGACCGACAGGGTCTTGACCAGCCCCGGGTTGGCGTCGAGATCGGCCTGGCTGATCCAGTCCTCGGTGACCGAAAGGTCCCGGTCCACCAGCGCGTTGAGCGCGTTTTCGACCGCCTCGCGATCCTCGGGCGGCTCCGGCATCAGGAAATCCAGCCGTCCGCGCCCCGCAGATATCTGCCCGCCGGTTACCGGCAGCGGGATCACCACCGACAGCAGGTGCAGCGCGGTGTGGATGCGCATGTGCCGGTGCCGCCGCTCCCAGTCAAGCGATTGCCTGAGAAACGCGCCGACCGGCGGCAGGCCGACCGGTTCGGCGGGCACGAGCACCAGGTCGTCGCGCTCTCCTTTCACGCAGGTGGCGATGGGCACCGGTCCCTGCCCCCAGTCGATCCAGCCGCTGTCGCCGGGCTGACCGCCGCCGGTGGCGTAGAACACCGTGCGGTCGCAGACGATGCCGCCCTCGGGCGTGATGGCCGTGACCCGCGCCTCGGCGTCGCGCAGATAGGCATCGTCGAGAAAAAGCGTTTCGGTCATCGGTCGGCATCCGGTGCGTCTGCGGGGCTGTCGCTCATCCCGGCGGTGCGCGCGTCGCCCTCGGCAGGCGGGGTGTCGTCGGTCGTCTCGGCCACCACAGGGCGGCTTGCTGCGGGATCGTCGCCCGCGCGCAGCGCCTCGGGGTTGCGCAGCCAGACGTCGCGCTGCGCGAACGGGATCTCGATGCCTTCCTCGGCAAAGCGGCGGGCGATCTCGTGGTGCATCTCGTTCTGCACGACGAGTATCTCGAGCACGTCCGACAGGATCGCGCGGATCTCGAATTCCAGAGCATCGGCGCCGAAGCCCTTGAAATAGATAAACGGCTCGGGGTTCATCATCACCTTGGGATGGACCCGCGCCACGCTGGTCAGGATCTGTTCGACTTTGCGGGTGTCGGTGCCATAGGCCACGCCCACCGACACGATCACCCGGCCCAGCGTGTTGCCGCGGGTGTAGTTCGTCACCGTGCCGCTGATGAGATCGGCATTGGGCACGATCACGTCGGTCTTGTCGAAGGTCTCGATCCGGGTGGAGCGGACCGAGATGTCCTTGACCGTGCCCATATGCGGGCCCACCTCGATCCAGTCGCCTTCGCTGATCGGGCGTTCGACCAGCAGGATGATGCCCGAGACGAAATTCTGCACGATGGTTTGCAGGCCGAAACCGACGCCGAGCGACAGCGCGCCTGCGACGAGGGCCAGCGACGAAAGATCGAGTCCCGCCGAGGTGATCGCGATCAGCGCCGCGAGGAAGACCCCGATATAGCCCAGCCCCGCCACGATGGCGTTCTGGCCGCCCACGTCGATCTTGGTCTTGGGCAGCACGGATGTCCGCAACCCGCCCTGCAGCAGCCGCGTGAGCGCATAGCCGATGGCGAAGACCACCGCGAAGGTCAGGAAATCGGTGGGCGAAATCCGTGTCTCGCCGATGACGAAACCTTCGCGGAACCGCGCCCAAAGCTCGGTCAGGTCGGCAACCCGCGCGCCCCAGGTCAGCGCCAGCAGCGGCAGCGCGGCGAGGCTGAGCACGAAGCCCGAGAGCACCGGTACCAAGCTGTCGCCGGTGGCCGCGTCGCGGCCGGTGAACAGCTCGTAAAGGTCGTTGGCGAAGCGTTGCAGCACCACCAGGAGCGCGAAGATAGCCATGGTCGACACAGCCGGGTAGACAAGGAATTCGCCCGCGCGATTGTACCCGATCCCGGCCAGAACCGGCCCCAGCACACCCGCTGCCATGGCCAGCAGACCCAAGTAGCGTGCCAGCGCCAGCCGGAACTTTGGCCCGTCGAGCCCGGCGTTCGCGCTCGCCTCGTTCTCGGCCAGCTGCGCGGAGCGCAGGATCTGCCCCAGACGGAACAGCGCGATCGCACAGATCACCAAGATCGGGAAGTCGAGCACCGCAACGGTTTCGCGAACATGATCGTCCAGCTCACTGATCGTTTTCCGCACCCCGCGCAGCACCAGCATGATTGATAGCAGGTTGGCGTAAAAGCGCGCCTCGGTGCGGCGGGGAATGTCCAGCAGCACCGGGCGTTTCATCTCGTCGCCCCGGCGGAACACCTGTTCCGCCAGCCAGCGGATGTAGAGCAGGATGCCGACCCAGACCGGCAGCCGGGAGAGGATCAGCTCACCACGTTCGCCAGCGAGACCGGTCGCGCTCAGCGCCGAAACCAGCAGGTAGACCCCCAGCAGCGGCACCAGGATTTCGAGGATCGAGACGAGGAAGCTCCAGACACCGGTACCGGGACGGGTGCGCTTGCGCAGGGCGTTCACCGCCCGTTCGACCCAGCCGCGGCCGCGCGCCAGCAGCAGGACCGACAACAGCGTCAGGCCGATCACCACCGGCAGGTTGTCGCGGAACTCCGCCCGCCGGTCCGGGTCGGTCCAGTTGTCGGCGAATTCGATCCAAAGCGCCCCGGCCGAGGCGGTGATGTCGCTGATCGCCCCGGGCCAATGCACCGGGTTGACCGGCGACGGACCAAGGTCGAAGAGCTCGTCGGCCTGGCGGGTGCGGATGGTGTTGTCGATCTCGCCGATGAGGCCGTTGGCGCGGGTATAGGCCTCTTCGGCGGCGAGGACAGGCGCGCGCAGGGTGGCCAGCTGGTCGTTCAGCTCCTGCCGCCGGTTCGTGATCTCCGCCGCTTCCTCGCCGTTCTCGGGCGGCGCCCCCAGCGCATCCAACTGCGATTGCAGGGTGCTGATGCGGTCGGCATTGGTCTGCTGCGCGTTCAGAAACTGTTCGCGGAAGGCCGCCAGCTCGCTGCGCAGCTCTTCCAGCCGCCGGTCGGGGGTTTCTTCGTCGCTGATCGCGGCTTCAGCCCGCTCGGCGATGTTTCCCCAGATATTGTAGTTCGGGCCACGCGTTTCCTGCGCCTGCGCCCAACCGGCCAGCAGGCAGAAGAGCGTGATCGCAAGGGCGTGCAGCACCGCCCGCATCGGCTAGACGTCCTCGAAGACGCCGGGAATGCTCGCGGGGGCCCGGTCGATCCATTTCGGCAGCGGCAAACCCTTTTCCGACAGGAACTCCGGGTTGAAGAGCTTGGACTGGTAGCGCGTGCCGTAGTCGCAGAGGATCGTCACGATGGTGTGGCCCGGCCCCATCTCGCGCGCCATCTTCATGGCGCCGGCGACGTTGATGCCGCTCGATCCGCCCAGGCACAGACCCTCGTCGCTCAGCAGGTCGAAGACCACGGGAAGCGCCTCTTCGTCGGTGACCTGGCAGAGGAAATCCGGCTCGAAGCCTTCGAGGTTGGCGGTGATCCGGCCCTGGCCGATGCCTTCGGTGATCGAGGTGCCGGTGGCGTTGGCCTCGCCCTCCTTGTAAAGCGAATAGATCCCCGACCCCATCGGATCGGCGATGCCGCATTTGACGCCCTTGGGCTGCAGCGCCGCGCCGACCCCGGCCGCCGTGCCGCCCGATCCCACCGCGCAGATGAAGCCGTCGACTTTGCCATCCGTCTGCTCCCAGATCTCGGGACCGGTGGTTTCGATATGGGCCTGGCGGTTGGCGATGTTGTCGAACTGGTTGGCCCAGATCACGCCCTTGTTGGAATTGCGCGCCATTTCCTCGGCCAGGCGACCAGAATACCGCACGTAGTTGTTGGGGTTCTTGTAGGGGGCTGCGGGCACCTCGACCAATTCCGCCCCAGCCAGGCGGATCATGTCCTTTTTCTCCTGGCTCTGCGTCTCGGGGATGACGATCACGGTCTTGAAGCCCATCGACGCGCCCACCAGCGCAAGGCCGATGCCGGTATTGCCGGCGGTGCCTTCGACGATGGTGCCGCCGGGTTTCAACAGGCCCTTTTCGACCGCGTCCTTGATGATGTAGAGCGCCGCGCGGTCCTTGACCGACTGGCCGGGATTCATGAACTCCGCCTTGCCGAGGATCTCGCAGCCGGTGGCGTCGGACGCCTTGTTGAGCCGGATGAGCGGGGTGTTCCCGACCGCCGCGGCCAGGTCAGATGCGATGCGCATGGGGGGCCTCATTGATGCTGTGTTGCCCTTGGTGTAGGCGGGCACGGATCGGAACTCAAGCCGCCGCGCGCAGGGCGGCGCGGTGCCGCGCCAGCCACAGGATCATCATCACCAGCGGCCCGGCGTTGATCTCGCCGCTGTCGATCAGCGCGAGCGCCCTGTCGAAGCCTATGACATGGCTGCGGATATCCTCGTTCTCGGCATCGAGCCCGCCCAGTTCGCCGCCGCGTCCCGCAAGGTCGCAGAGCCCCAGGAAACAGTGAAAAAACTCCGAGCTGTAGCCCGGAGAGGCATAGACCCGGACCATCGGCCGCAGGTCGCCAAGTTCGAGCTTTGCCTCCTCGACCGCCTCGCGGCGGGCGCAATCGGCGGGCTCCTCGCCCGCGTCGACCAGCCCCGCGATCGGCTCCAGGACCCAGGGCGCCGGATCGCCACGGCCAATGGGACCGTAGCGCAGCTGTTCGATCAGCAGGATCTCGTCGCGCATCGGGTCATAGGGCAGCACCAGCGCCGCGTCGAAAGCGATGAACGCCTCACGCGGTACCGGATCGGTCATGCAGCCGTCGAACCGGCGGTGCGCGATGTCGAATGTGCGGATGCGGAAGAAGCCGTCGTAGCCGTCGTCGCGGGAGGTCATCTGCACATCGGCGCCTGTCATGCCGCTGCGCAGGGTCTGCGGCGCCGGGTTTGCCGCCATCTGCCGGGCCCACCCGCGGGACCGGAAAATCGGCATCAGCGGGCGCACGGCCTCCGCGGGGACGCGACCGAAACGGGCCATCGCCTCTTCGGCGGCATGCAGGGTGATCCCGGCCCATTTTGCCTCCCAGTCGGGCAGCGACCAGGGCGCGCCGGGCGGCCAAAGTCCCTCCTGCGGGAAATAGACCCGCGCCGGCACCGATCCGTCCGGGCCATCGACCATGACGTCGCGCAGGTCATAGCCGAACCCGCCTTCGTAGAAATCGAGCCGGGCAAGGTCTTCGATGGTCACGTCGCGCAGCAGCAGGCCCTCGGCGGCCCGGCCAGGCGCGTGGCGGATCATCGGAAAGGCGTTGTCCCGGACCCAGAGCGCCTCGTGATCCGGCAGGCGGGCCGGAACGGTGACCGCATCGTCGCGGCCCAGCACAAGGCGCAACAGCGGCTCGTGACACAGGGTGCCGTAGAAGAACAGGTCTTTCACAGGCATCACCGATAGTTGCGCGCGGCGAATTCGCTGACCAGCCCGGTGACGATTGCCCCGATCACCAGCAAAACAAGAACCGAGGGCGCAAAGAGGATCGCCCCGAAGTCGATGGCGATCTCGAAAATTGCGGCAAACGCCTCCATCGGCCCGTCAAAGCGCCGGCGCATGGCCAGCCGGACCATTTCGTTGATCGCCTGCACGCCGAGGCCAAGCAGAACCAGCGCCACCGTGCCGGTAATGCCGTTGGAAATCGCCGCGGAGATGCCCCGCCCGGCGCGGCTACCGACGATCACCCAGCCGCAGGCAAAGCCGATCACCGCGTTGACCATGGAAAAGATGCCGAAGGCCGTGCTTTCGGGCATCACCGACTTGATCACCTCCGACGTCAGGTAGCCCAATGCCGCAAGGCAGATGGCGGCAAAGAGGCGGGCGGCGGTGGGCATCGGTCAGCTCGGTCTCGTGATCGTGATCTGGGTCACATCACAGATACCGCTGCGAAAGGCTGCCGCACAAGAGGTCAGGTAAAAATTCCACATCCGTCGGAACCGGTCGTCAAAGCCCTGCGCCGCAGCCTCGTCCCACCGGGCGTTGAAGCTTTCGTGCCAGCGGCGCAGCGTCTGGCTGTAGCTTTCGCCGAATTCCATCGACCGCGCCACGGTCATGCCCGCCCTTTCGATCTGGGCGCGCAGCACCGACGGGCTGGGCAGCATGCCGCCCGGAAAGATGTATTTCTGGATGAAATCCGGGTCGCGCTGGTAGGCCTTGAAGCGCGCATCCTGCACAAGGATGATCTGCAGGGTCGCATTCGCCCCCGGCTTCAGCCGGTCGCGCACGGTGTTGAAATAGGTGGGCCAGTACTTTTCGCCGACCGCTTCGAACATCTCGATGCTGGCGACGCCGTCGTACTGCCCGCGCTCGTCGCGATAGTCCTGCATCTTGAAGGTCACGCGGTCGGAAAGGCCGGCTTTTTCAATACGTTCAACAGCGAAGTTGTACTGCTCCTGGCTGATGGTCAGCCCGGTCACCCGAAGCCCGCGTTCCTTCGCGGCATATTCCGCGAACCCGCCCCAGCCGCAGCCGATCTCCAGCACGTGATCGCCCGGCTTGGCCCCCATCTGGTCCACCATGGAGGCGTATTTGGCGGTCTGCGCCTTTTCCGTGCTTTCCTGGCCGGTTTCGAACAGGGCGCTGGAATAGGTCATCGTGTCGTCGAGCCAGAGCCGGTAAAAATCGTTTCCCAGGTCGTAGTGATAGCTGATGTTGCGGCGCGCCTGGCGCTTGGAATTGCTCTGAAGCCAGAACCGCAGGCGTTCGTAGGCGCGCACCAGCCCGATACCGGGAAAGCCGTCGTACATCTCTTCATTGTCGGTGTGGATGAGATCCATGAAGGCCATGAGATCCGGCGTGCTCCACCAGCCGTCGAGATAGGCATCGCAGAACCCCAGATGGCCTTCGCGGATCATCCGGGCAAAGATCTCGTCGTTGTGGATGTCGAGTTCCGCCACCGGACCGGGCAGCTTGCCCTCGGCCCGGAACCGCCGTCCGTCAGGCAGAACGAAATCCAGCCGCCCGCGCCGCATGGTGCGCACCATGTCGAACACCGGGCCGAAATAGCGCGGCAGGTCGGTCTGATCGGTGGTGTCCATCAGGACCATGCCGGATACCTTTGTGTCGTGGGACACAGGCAATTTACCGGGTCGGGCCTCGGGCGCGCAAGGGTTACTCATGGTCATACGTCTTAGAAGTCCCTGTTTTCATAGGCTTCGAGGGCACGTTTGCGTCCCTCGTCAGCATTTACGACCGGCTCCGGATAGTGGTCGTCCGGTTCCATGTTCCAGCTTTTCGGAATGGCGTCGAAGTAACGGGCTGCATCGCCGGTAAGTTTCGCGCCGGGCTTTCCCAGCCAGCGCTGCACATAGGCGCGGTCCTTGTCGAACCGGTCAAGCTGCGTGACCGGGTTGAAGACCCGGAAATAGGGCGTGGCATCCGGGCCCGATCCCGCGGACCATTGCCAACCCATGGCGTTGCTCGCGGGGTCCCAGTCGATCAGGCAGTCCTCGAACCACTGCATCCCGATTTTCCAGTGACACATCAGGTGCTTGGTCAGGTAGCTTGCGACGATCATCCGGGCGCGGTTGTGCATCCGTCCGGTCACGTACATCTCGCGCAGGCCCGCATCGACGAACTGGATGCCGGTGCGCCCCTGTTTCCAGGCCTTGACCTCGGCCTTTCGCTCGTCCTCGTTCCAGGGAAAGGCTTCCCAGTCCTCGCGCCAGTTGTCGGTCAGAAGCCGCGGCGTGTGCCACATCAGGTGATAGGCAAACTCCCGCCAGACCAGCTCTTTCAGGAAAGTTTCGGCCCCCGGCTTGCCTTCCTCGCGGGCGCGCAGGCCCGCGTGCCAGCATTGCTGCGGGGTGATCTCTCCGAGGCTCAGGTTCTCCGACAGGCACGAGGTGCCGTCGGTGCCCGGAATGTCGCGCGCGTCGTTGTAGTCTGCCACCTTGGAGGCCATGAAGGCCCCCAGCCGCGCCTGCGCCGCCTGTTCGCCAAGCTGCACGAAGGGGCGCACCACATCGGCGCCGCGGTCCATGGCGGCGCCCAGGCGCCAGTCGTCGAGGGTTTCGCTGTCGGGCCAGCGGCCCGGCGCCTTGATCTCGCCGGGCGCGGCCAGCGGTTCGGCCACGTCGCGCGTCTTCACCGCATTCCAGAACGGGGTGTAGACCTTGTAAAAGCCGCCCTGCTTGGTCTCGACCGTCCAGGGCTCGAACATCAGGTGCCCGGCAAAGCTTCGAGCTTCGACGCCCTGCTCTTTCAGCGTTTCCTTGACCTTGGTGTCGCGCTCCACGCTCTGCGGATCATAGGCGCGCATCCAGTAGACCGCGCCCGCGCCGGTCTCGTCGATCAGCTGTGTCAGCTGCTCCAGCGCATCGCCGCTGCGCAGGATCAGGCGTGACCCCTTGTCCTGCAGAGCCTCGGCCAGGCAGCCGACGCCCAATCCAAGCCGCCATTTCGGCGCGGCCCCCAGATCGTCCAAAAGGCCATCGCGGAGGAACACCGGCACGATCGACCGCCCGGTTTTCACCGCCGCCGTCAGGGCCGGATGGTCGCTCAGACGCAGGTCGCGCCGGAACCAGAGGAGAATGGGAGACGTATCAGCCACGAGTTACCTGTCTTTTGCCAGTTTCGGCAAAGACATAGCGCGCCCGGAGCAAGGTCAAACGCTTACAGCAGCGCATCCAGCGCGTCGATCAGCCGGGCCACCTCGGCCTGCGAGGTGTAATGCACGAAAGACAGCCGCAGCACGCCGCGGGACTCGTCCAGCCCCAGCCCGGTCAGCGCGCGGCCCGCGTAGAAATCGCCGCCCCCCGCCATGATGCCGTGTGCCGCCAATTCCGCGGCCACCTCCGCCCCCGGCCGGTTCAGCGCCAGCGCCACCGTGGGTGCGCGCCCTTCGGCCCTCGCCGGTCCCAGCAGCCGGACGGAGTTGCGGTCCTTCACCGCGTCCAGCAGCGGCTGCAGCAACGCGACCTCGTGCGCGCGCATCAGGTCGTGCACGCCGCCCGAATCGGTGCCGTGATGCGCGGCCAGCGCGTCGATGTAATCGGCGATGCCGGCGCAGGCCGCCACCTGCGCGTGATCCGGCCCGGCGGGCGTGAAGCGCTTGTAGAGCGTGCCGCCGTTGAAATGATGTGCCTGGTTCGGCAGCGCCTCGGCCAGCGCCTGCCGGATGACCATGATCCCCTGGTGCGGCCCGTAGGTCTTGTAGGCGGAAAAGAGGTAGATGTCGGCGCCGAGGCTGCCCACGTGGGGCAACCCGTGCGGCGCATAGCTCACCCCGTCGACGCAGACAAAGGCGCCCGCGGCATGGGCCCGGGCGGTGATCTCGACAACCGGGTTGATCTCTCCGACGACGTTCGAGCAATGCGGGAAACAGACCAGCCGGACCTTTTCGTCCAGAAGATTCTCGAGCGCGTCGGGGCACAGGCTGCCGGTGTCGGGATCCATGCGCCATTCGCGGATCTCGATCCCGTCCTCGGCCAGCCGCCGCCAGGGGCCGGAATTGGCCTCGTGATCCTGGTTGGTGACGACGATGGCCTCTCCGGGCAACATGAACCTGCGGAAGGCCTGCGCCAGCACATAGGTGTTCTGCGTCGTCGAGGGGCCGAAGGACAGTTCGGCCGGCTGAACCCCCAGCAGCGCCGACAGCCGCGCGCGGGCCTCGTCCATCTCGGCCCCCGCCGCATGGGACGCGGCATAGGGCGCGTAGGGCTGGACCTTCCGTTCGACGCAATAACGCGTCAGCCGGTCGATCACCGGCTGGCAGGCATAGGACCCGCCGGCATTTTCGAAGAATGCCTGGTCCTTTAGGGCGTCCACGTCGAAAGCCGGAAACTGCGCCCTGACAAAGTCGATATCCAGCATGAAGTCCCCCTGTTTCCCGCCGGCCACAAAAGCCGCGAATGCCCAGAGCGTCAAGCCTGCGGACCGGGGCGGCGCCGCCCGGCTGTCCTGCGCGGTCCCTCCGCGGGCCACCGCATTTCCCCTGCAAAGGGTCGCAAAGTATCAAGTCTTCCAGACGCGGGGTGGCCATTCTTTGCCGATCGGGGCATGATGGCACGGTCCGTACCAATCCGGTTTCACGCCGCCGGGCCTCGAGCCGACCGGCATCTCCGCGCGACCGGAGCCGATAATTCACACAGACACGGAGGGACATATCTTGTCAGACCAATCCATGCCGGAGGGCGTCCCGACGCCAGACGGCCAAGTCAACATGATCGATACCGACTACGATATCGGTCAGGACAACATCGACGGCAAAGTCGGCCCGTTCGGCTTTGACATCCACAACCCGGTCTTCGTGATCTCGGGCCTCAGCGTGGTGATCTTCGTGATCTACGCCCTCATGTTCAACGAACAGGCCTCCGAGATCTTCGGCGCGTTGCGCCCCTGGCTCACCAGCACCTTTGACTGGTTCTTCATGCTGGCGGCCAATATCTTCGTGATCTTCTGCCTCTTCCTGATCGTGTCGCCCTGGGGATCGGTGCGGCTCGGCGGCACCGAAGCCACGCCCGATTACACCTACCTGGGCTGGTTCGCGATGCTCTTCGCCGCGGGCATGGGCATCGGCCTGATGTTCTTCGGCGTGCTCGAGCCGGTCTACCACATGGCCATCTCCTCGCCGCTGGGCGTGCCCTCGCCCTTTGCCGAAGACGGCACGCTGATCCCCGAGAATGTCGAGGCGGCACGCAGCATCGGGCTTGCCGGAACGATCTTCCACTGGGGTCTGCACCCTTGGGCGATCTACGCGGTCGTGGCGCTGGCGCTGGCGCTCTTCACCTACAACAAGGGTCTGCCGCTGACGATCCGCTCGGCCTTCTACCCGATTTTCGGCGATCGCGTCTGGGGCTGGACCGGCCACATCATCGACACGCTGGCGGTCTTTGCCACGCTCTTCGGTCTTGCCACCTCTTTGGGGTTCGGTGCGCAACAGGCGGTCGCGGGTCTCGAATTCGTCTACGGCGTGCCCAACACCATCACCAGCCAGGTCATCTTGATCTGCGCGATCACCGCGGTGGCGCTTGTGTCGGTGCTGCGCGGCCTCGACGGCGGGGTCAAGGTCCTGTCAGAGGTCAACATGGTCGTCGCCGCGCTGCTGCTGCTCTTCGTTCTGCTGGCCGGTCCGACGGTACTGATCCTCACCGGCTTCGGCGAAGGTCTGGTGGCCTATGCCCAGGATCTGGTGCCGCTGTCGAATCCGTTCGGACGCGAGGACGACAGCTATCGCGAAGGCTGGACCGCCTTCTACTGGGCCTGGTGGATCAGCTGGTCGCCCTTCGTCGGCATGTTCATCGCCCGCGTCAGCCGCGGCCGCACGGTGCGCGAATTCGTCACCTGCGTGATCCTGATCCCCAGCCTCGTCTGCGTGCTCTGGATGGCCGTCTTCGGCGGCACCGCGATCGAGCAGGTCATCAGCGGCACCGGCAGCCAGGTCAAGGAATACGTGATCGACAGCTACAGCCCCGAGCTTTCGCTCTTTGGCATGCTGGCGGACCTGCCGCTCGCGGCGATCACCTCGACCATCGCCATCGTGCTGGTCATCGTGTTCTTCGTGACCTCGTCCGATTCCGGCTCGCTGGTCATCGACACGATCACCGCCGGCGGCAAGATCGACGCGCCCGCACCGCAGCGCGTGTTCTGGTGCATCTTCGAAGGTCTGGTGGCCATCGTGCTGCTGATCGGCGGCGGGTTGTCATCGCTTCAGGCGATGGTGATCTCGACCGGCCTGCCTTTCACGCTGGTCCTGCTGCTGATGTGCTGGGCGATCTTCAAGGGGCTGCAAAGCGAGAAACGCTAGCCGCTTCGACAGCCTGAGAATCGAAACGCCCCGCCGGTCATACGGCGGGGCGTTTTTCTTTGGGTTTTCTGTGCGTTTTCCTGTGTCGGTCCGACGCGCTGTCAGACGTTCACATCCACCACGACACGGCCCTTGACCTGCCCCTTGAGGATATCGGCCCCAAGCTGCGGCAGATCGGCCAGCGTCGCGGGCTGCACCATCGCCTCGAGCTTGTCCATCGGCAGGTCGCTGGCGATCCGCTTCCAGGCGCGCACCCGGTTGTCATAGGGCTGCATGACCGAATCGATGCCCAGCAGGTTCACCCCGCGCAGCAGGAACGGCACGACCGTCGCGGGCAGGCCCGCGCCCCCGGCCAGGCCCACGGCGGACACCGAAGCACCGTATTTCAACTGCCCCAGCACCCTTGCCAGCATCGACCCGCCCACGGCATCGACGCAGCCCGCCCAGGTCTCGGTCTCCAGCGGCCGCTTGACAGTCTCGTTGATCTCCTCGCGCGGCACGATCCGCGCCGCACCCAGATCCTTGAGGTAACTTTCGGTCTCGGGCCGCCCGGTCACGCCCGCGACCTCGTAGCCGAGGTTGGCCAGGATCGCCGTCGCGACCGACCCGACACCGCCCGCGGCCCCGGTCACCAGCACCTCGCCCTTGTCCGGGCTCAGCCCGTGATCCTCGAGCGCCATGACCGCCAGCATCGCCGTGAACCCGGCGGTACCCACCGCCATCGCCTGCCGCGTGTCGAGCCCATCGGGCAGCGGCACCAGCCAGTCGGCCTTGACCCGCGCCTTCTGCGCGTAGCCCCCCCAATGCGCCTCGCCGACGCGCCAGCCGGTCAGCACCACCTTGTCGCCCGCCTTGTAACGGTCGTCCGAGGACTCCTCGACCGTCCCGGCAAAGTCGATCCCCGGCACATGCGGATAGCTCCGCACCAGCCCGCCGCCCGGCCCGATGCAGAGCCCGTCCTTGTAGTTGACCGTGGAATATTCCACCGCCACCGTGACCTCGCCCTCAGGCAGATCGTCGAGGCCGATGTCCTTGACGGACGCCGAGGTCTTGCCCTCGTCGTCCTTCTCCACAACCAATGCCTTGAACATCATGCGCTTCCTTTCCAGTCGCAGGACCAGCCCCCCGCTTCATCTTGCCAGTAAACCTCCGGGGAGTGTGAGGGGCTGGCCCCTCACTCCCGCCGCTCAAAGCCCGTATCAGGCCCAGAACCCCTCGCGCACCACGGCACCGCGGTCGCCGCCGGGGCAGCGCACCACCAGCTGGGTGCCCGCCTCCCAATGGGTCATGCGCACCATGCCGATGGCGACATTCGTTCCATGATCCGGCGACCATGCCGCCGAGGACACGTTGCCCACATGCCGATCCCCGGCCATCACCGGCCAGAGATGCGTGCAGCCCGGCACGCGCGCGCCGCTCATCTCCAACGCACAGATCTGCCGCACGGGTCCTTCCTTGGCCACGCGCAGGAGCGCATCCCGCCCGACGCAGCCGATCGCCGTCTGGGTGTTGCAGAACCGGCCAAGCCCGCATTCGTGCGGGGTGTTGTCGCGGGTCATGTCGTTGCCGTAGCTCAGCAGCCCGCCCTCGATCCGCTCGATCAGGTTGGGACAACCGGCGCGCACGTCCCATGGCTTTCCCGACTCCATCAGCGCGTTCCAGAGCGGCATGCCGATGTCGCCGCCCTCGACGTAGATCTCGAACCCGCCCTGCTTGGAATAGCCCGACCGCGCGACGACCATGTCGCGGCCCTGGAACTGGAACACGCCGAAGCGGAAGAACCGCACAGCCCGCACCCCATCGCCAAAGACCGCCGCCATCAAGTCCTCCGCATGCGGTCCCTGCACGGCGAGCGGAGACACGTCCGGCTCGTCCACCAGCACGTCGAGCCGGAAGCCGTAGACGATGCCCTTGACCCACAAGAGCAGGTCCGAGTCGGCGATGGAAATCCACCAGCGGTCCTCGGCCAGTTTCACCGCCACCGGATCGTTGAGCATGCCGCCGGTCTCGTCGACGATGGGCACGTAGTAGCACTGGCCGGGCAGCATTCCGCGCAGGTCGCGCGGCGTCAGCATCTGCATGAGCCGCCCGGCATCCGGACCGCGCAATTCCACCTGGCGCTCGCAGGCCACGTCCCAGACCTGCACCTTTTCCTTCAGGTGCCGGTAATCCTCCTCGATGCTTTCGAACACCGTGGGCAGGAGCATGTGATTGTAGACGGTGTAGCCCTTGACCCCGGCCGCCTCGACACCGTCGGAAAACGGGGTGCGCCGCAGCCGGCGCGACGGAGAAATCATGGCCATCCGCATTCCTTTCCAGTGATAGAACATCCGACGGGACGGCGGGTGGGGCGTCGCGGCACGCGCGCGTCGTCTCCCGTCCGGATCACAACCATGGCCCGTCCTCGGGCATGAAGGGCAGATCGCTCACCGGCGCCACCGCTCCGGCGGCGGTCAGCATGGCGTGGATCTGGCCGCGGTGATGGGTCTGGTGGTTGAACATATGCACCACGCACAGGCTGCGCGGCTTGCGCATCTCGCGCCCCAGGGCGCCAGACCACCAGGTCAGGTCGCCCACCAGATCCACCGCGTGTAAACCTTCGGCCCAGAGCAGGATGCGCGCGTCGGCGCGGAACCGTTCCACCGACCAGGCCAGTCCCGTCTCGCAGAGCCCGGTGCTGCCGCCGATCCCGCCTTCGGGCGCAGTGCCGCCGTCGAACCGGCTCATCCACATCAGGTCGCCCCAGAGCAGGTGGTTCGCCGTACCCAGGAGCGAGCCGAAGAAGGCCTTGCGGTTCTTCGTGAGCTCCGCCGCTGGCAGCGCCTCGAACGCGGCCTTCAGTTGCCTGTTCTGCCAGGCATTGTACCGCGCCATCGCAACACAATACTCCGGCGTTATCATCATGCCCGCGGTCCCTTCCAGTCGATCGGGCAAATCTCGGCGGACTTGCCGCCGAAGTCCCAGATCCGCCCGAAATCGCGCACCTTGGACTTGATGCCTCGGGCGGCGATGATGTCCGGCCCCATCCAGTATTTCGAATTCGAGATCATCACCGGGTGATCGGGGCTCGCGCCCTCGATCATCTCGATCTCGCCCTGGATCTTGCGCCCGATGTAGAGTCCGCGCTTCTTGCCGTCCCGGACGATCTCGACCTTCTCGCGTTCGGCACCGACGATGTCGCTGACCAGCATGGTGAAGAGCCCCGTGGTGCCACCCGCAGCCCCCGAGAAGATCTGCAGCAGCCCGTTATAGGCCTTGCCGCTGGCGCGCTCGTCCACATAGGCCGCGACCTTCCAGCCGCCCTCGGCCATACGGCCCGGTATTTCGACCATGAGACCCACGTTCAGCCCCGAGAGGTCCTCGCCCTCGTAGTGGCCCTCGTCGATCGCGATGGCCATCCAGGCATGGCAGTGGCCTTCCGTGGGCGGATGCGCGCCCAGGCTCACCACGCAGGGACAGAACAACTCGCAGGAGCAGTTCAGGAACAGCTCGCCCTTGATCGCCCAGTCGGTCGGAACCATCTTGCGGCGCTTCGGATTCGCCATGCGCTGGTCGATCCTCTGGCTGACCGGCAGCTTGTCGGCATTCGGGACTTGTTGATCGGCCATCTCATCCTCCCAGAAATGTCGGAGCCAACCAGACCGCCACGCCTGCGGCGATCAGAAGGGCCCCCATCGGTTTCATCACACGGTGCCCGATCTGCGGCAGCTTTTCCATCACCATGAACAGCGTCGCGAGTCCCATCCAGGCCAGGTTCATCACGCCGCCGACAAAGCCCAAAAGCATGAAGCCCCAGCAGCATCCCACGCAGAACGCGCCCATACCCGCGCCCATACGCAGCCCGCCCGCAACACCCGGCCGCCAGTGACCGAGGAAATAGACCGTGGGCGCATGGCAGACGCCGTGGCAGACCTCCTTGAGCCGCGTGAACTGGAAGGCGCCGACGAGAACAAGCAGCGCCGCCTGCAGCCAGGTCTGGCGCGCGATGCCCAGCATGTCGATCACCCCGCCGTGTAGCAGCGCCACCTGAAGCGCCGCGATGGCGGCGGCAAAGCCGACCCAGACCGCGAAATAGCCTGCCAGCAGCGCCCACCAGCCGGCCCGGCTGCCGTCGGCGCTGCGCATCAGATCCTCGTAGGCGCGCAAGGTGGGGACCAGCGTCGGCCCCATCATCGCCGCCATCATGATCGCCCACATGGCGAACAGCGGGCCGAAGCGGGCCATCGGCATGTCCATGTCCATGCCCGGGTCCATGGTCCGCATAGCCTCTGCCATGGAATTGGGCCGGCCCAGCAGGTCGAGCCCCATGCCGGTGGCCATGGCGTACATCATCGCCCAGGCTGCAAGGATCGCCGCGAAGAATGCGAGCCAGGCGGTGCTGCGCACAAGTCCCTGCAATCTTTCCTCCGTCTCGCGATCCCGTCTTGACCAAATGAATGTCAGACAATTAAATGCAGGGCAAATCCTAAATGTCGGACAAATGAAAAAACCCGTCGACCTTTCCGCCCGGATCGCCTCGGACATCCGCGCCTCCATCGTCGAAGGGCGGCTGATCGTAGGCGACCGACTGCCGTCGGAATCGGAACTTGCCGAGCAATTCGGCGTGTCGCGGTCGACAGTGCGCGAGGCGCTGAAACGGCTCGCGGCGCAGAGCCTGATCCGCACCCAACGAGGTGCCGCGGGTGGGGCTTTCGTCAATCACCTTTCCTTCGAAGACGCCATGGCGCAGCAGGTCACCACCGCGACGCTTCTGCTGTCAATGAACGCCATCAGCTTTGACGTCGCCTGCGAGGCGCGGTTCGCGCTGGAACGGGCCTGCGCACCGCTGGCCGCCGCGCGCCGCACCGAGGACCAGTTGGCGCGGTTGCGGTCGGAAATCGGGCGGCAAAGCCAGCCCGGTCTGACGGACGAAGAATTCTGCGCCTCCGACGTGGCCTTTCACCGCGCGCTGGTCGATGGCGCGGGGAACCCGGTGCTGTCCTACCAACTGGCCGGGGCGGTCGAGGGCATGTTGCCGCTGATGAACATGATCACCTTTACCGCGCGCAAACGGGTGCAGATCGTCAATCTGCACAGCCGTATCGCCGAAGGATTGACCCGGCGCGATACCGTGGCTGTGGAGGCCGCGCTTCACGGGCTCGAGGATTACACCCGCACGCTGGCCCGCGATGTCATGGCGGCGCGCGAGGCGGCGCGCGGCTGATCGGCCCGGACGGTCACGCCACGCCGATCATAGCCGCACGCGATGCGCCGCCTGTCCCCGAAACCCGGTAGGCACGCTGAAGGTCATGCCCGCCAGCCGGTCGTCCGCCGCGGCACCGTGAGCGGCCGAGGTCACGAACAGCGTCGAAAGGTCGGCGCCGCCGAAGGCCGGGCACGTCGTCAGGGCGGTGGCGATGCCGAGCGCCGTCATGAAGACCCCCTCGGGAGAATAGCAGGCCACACGCCCGGCCCCGTATTGCGCATTCCAGAGGTTGCCGGCGCTGTCGCAGACCGCGCCGTCCGGATACAGACCCTCGCGGCTCAGGTCGACGAACGGCTCTGCGGGAGCCGAGGGCCAACCCTCGGCGTCAAGCGTCACCCGACGGATGATGCCGGTGGGCGTGTCGGCGAAATAGGCATAGGCCCCGCCGGGCGCGAAACAGATGGCGTTCGGGATGGTCAGCGAATCGTAGAGCATCCGCAGCTGGCCATCGTAATATCGGTAGATCGCGCCCGCGCCGCTCTGGTCTTCCTTTCCCATGGTCCCGATCCAGAACCCGCCCCAGGGGTCCGCGCGCCCGTCGTTCGAGCGCGTTACCGGGTTATCGGCCTCGAGGTCGGCCACATGCGTTTCGGTCCCGGTGGCCGTGTCGAATGTGAACAGGTCCCGCTCCGACGCGATCAGCAGCACCGTGTCGTCGACCCAGCCCGCCGCAGACACCATGCGTCCCAGCGACCAGCTGCTCTGGTGCTGGTCGACGCTGGCGTAGAGCGTACCCTTGAGGACGTCGAACCAATAGAGGGTGTGGGTCTGAGGGTGCCAAAGCGCGCCTTCGCCAAGCGCGCAGATGGAGTCGGAATGGACAAGATGGCTCATGCGGTCCCGTTTTTCGTCGCAAGGGCGTCGTAGGCGGCGACGACGTCGCGTGCCCGCGCCCCCACATCTGACGCGTCCCTGCCCGGTTTGTAAAGCGCCGAGCCCAGGCCGAAACCACTGGCCCCCGCGTCGCGCCACTTGCCGAAATCTTCGATGCCGATGCCCCCGGTCGGAAGGGTCCGCGTGCCCTCGGGCAGCACCGCATGCAGCTCGGACAGCCCCTCCGGCCCCAGCAGGCGCGCGGGGAAGATCTTGAGCCCGTCCGCCCCGCTGCGCAGGGCCAGCAGGCATTCGCTGGGCGTGACGGCGCCGGGAAAGCAGGTCATGCCGGATTTCTTCGCGGCCACGATCACGCGCGCATCGGTGTTGGGCGACACGATCAGCCGCCCGCCCTGTTGCGCCATGCGCAGCACCTCTTCGGGGGCCGTGACGGTGCCGCCGCCGATCAGCGCGTCGTCCGCAAAGCTGCGCAGCATCGACGCGATGCTGAGATAGGCTCCGGGCACGTTCAGCGGCACTTCGATCAGGGTGATGCCCGCGCCGATCAGCGCCTCGGCCGCCGGTGCGGCCTCTTGCGGGGTGATGCCGCGCAGGATGGCGATAAGGTCACGGGTCATTGGGTCTGTCCTGTCAATCGGGCCTTGGCGGCGCAAAGGCCGGCGAGGGTCGCGGCCCCGCGGTCGCCGCCATGAGCCGGTACGCCCTGCGCGTGCAGCGCGCGCAGGTATGGACGGATCAGGGCGTCGTCGCCCAGCACCGCCACGTTCTGGCCCAGCCACCAGGGTTTCGCCCCGGCAAGTTCGGCGCCGATCAAGAGCCCGGCCAGCCGCGCACGGGCTTCGGTCTTGGACAGGCCGGTGATCTCGGCCTCGGCCGGCAGGCCGGCCAGTGCCGCGCTCAACGAAGCGGGGCGCGACAGCGTCTCGTCCAGAGCGGTGTCGAAGGCCGGGTCGTCCCAACCGTCCGGGGCGACATGGAATTGCAGCGCATTGCTGCCTGCCAGCAGGGCGAAAAGATCGCCGGTCAGAAAGGATCGGAAACTCACGACTTCCTCGGCCGAAACCTGGGCCCAGACGGTCGCCGGACCGGGCAGACAGACCACCCCGTCGAACTGCGGCTGCGCGGCGATGAGCCCGGCGATCGCCGTCTCTGCCCCGCGCATGAGGTCGGCGGGGCTGGCCTGGTGCAGGCCGGGCAGCAGGTGCAGGTGGCCCCGCACTTGCGGCGGCCCCAGCGGCGCGCAGGGCACGGCCCGCGTCGGCGCAAGATCGCGTCCGGCGCCGCAGATCACCGTCGGCAGGCCCTCGTCCGCCACGCCCGGCAGGTCCGCCAGCAACGCGGCCAGCCCCTCGTCCGTCAGAGACAGGGCATCCAGGCGCAGTGTGCGGCGGTCAAGCACCGTGTTGGCGCCATCCAGAAGCCAGAGTGCCAGGCCGGAGGCCGAAATCTCTCCGCCGATCCAGGCCAGTCCGTTCGGGGTGCCGGTTGCTTCGGTCACGATGTCCTCCGCTCGGGTTACGCCGACTCTCCCCTACACCGGCACCGGCACGAGGTCCACGCTGTGCGTGCTTTGCTGCTGGCCCGACGACCGCACCGCGCCCTTGACCGGGGCCACGTCCGAATAGTCGCGTCCGACCGCGACCGACACGTGATCGGAGCCGGCCATCAGGTCGTTTGTGGGGTCGTATTCCACCCAGCCCAGATCGGTGCCGCACCAGACCCGCACCCAGGCGTGCATGGCATCCGCGCCTTCCAGCCGCGCCTGACCGTCGGGCGGTTGGGTACGCAGGATCCCGCTCACGTATCCCGCGGGCAGACCGATGCTGCGCAGGCCGGCGATCATCACGTGGCTGAAATCCTGGCAAACGCCGTGACGGTTGGCGAAGGCCTCGGACAGCGGCGTATCGACATCCGTGGCCTCGGCGTCGAAACGCATTTCCTCGTGCAGGGCACGACCCACCGCCTGCACCGCCGCCAGCGCCGTGGGCTGCGCGGGCAGGACACGGCGGACGAAATCGGTCACCTCGGTGTCGAACCGGATACGCGGGCTCGACGCGAGGAAGTGATGCGGGCTGTCGGCGCTCAGCGCGGGCTGTCCCAGCAACTGCGCCCCCAGCCGGTCGAGCGGCGGCGACAGGTCGAATTGCAGCGGCCGGGCCAGGCGCTCCACCCGAGACTGCAACCGCACGGTCAGGTCGGAGATCGGCGCATGAAAGGCGATCTCGGACACCGCATTGCCGAAGAAATCCATGCGGTCTGTCCGCTCTGCCGGACGCGGGGTGATGCCGATCATGCCGGTGATGCGCCGCTGTTCGCCGGGCCGGTTGGCGGGCAGCACGCGCAGGACGTTGCGCGCCTGCGCCGAGGGACGTCCGTAGTCATAGGCGATGGTCAGGGCGAGATCGTAGATCATGGCATCATGTGAGGTAGGTTTCGGTCACCAGGTCCGACAGCCGCGCCAGCGCCCGGCTCAGGCTGTCGAGCCGGGCCGTGTCGAGCCGCGCAGGCTCTGCCGTGGCCAGTCGCGTCTCGATCCGCAGCGCCGCGCGCGACAGCGGTGACAGCGCGCCGTTGATCTCGGCCTCGGGCAGTTCCGCAATCAGGCGGCGGATGAACGACACCTGGAAGCGGATCGAGCGCGGGTTGCGGTGGTCCAGCGCAAGCAGGTCGATCACCGTGTTTCGGTTGGTCTCGATCAGGTAGCGGCGGCGGTGGGTCATCACCGAATCCCCGACCTCGATGGCGATGTCAAAGCCGCCCTCGGGCGCATCCGGATCGCAGAAGTCGCGCAGGATCGATGCCATGCCCTGCGCCCGCTCAAGCGCCCGTCCCATGCTCAGGAAGCGCCAGCCGGAAAAGCGGTACATGTTGTCGTGCACAAGGCCGGAAAACGCCGCTGTGCCGCGCAGCATCTGGCCCAGGGCGCGCGCCGCCTCGTCGCCCGGCGAAACCCGGCTGCGGCGGTCCTCGATGTCCTCGGCCAGTGCCCGCAGCGCGGTCCAGCCGTCCAGCGAAAACCGGTCGCGCACCTTGCCCGCACACCGGATCGCGGCGGCGACCTGATCGGGGATCGCCTGCGGCACGGGCTGGTCCAAGGGCGTGCCCAGCCGCTCCAGATGGGCGGCGATGCGCTGCACCCGCGGATCGCCGCCCTGCCCGGTTTCGGCCAGCCGCACGTGGCTCGCGCGCACCAGCCGGATCAGCCCCTCGGCGCGCTCCACGTAGCGGCCCAGCCAGAACAGGTTGTCGGCGGCGCGGGCGGGCAGCAGGCTGGGCGTGGCGCGCTGGAACGGGCCGTCGCTGGCGGCCAGCGACGCGGTGTCGACCGGCGCGTCGTCGACGATCCAGACATCCGCCACCGACCCGCCGCTGCGCAGCGCCAGCGCCGTGGCGTCGTCGGTCCGTCCGATCCGGGCATAGCCGCCGGGCATCACGGTCCAGCCGTCCTCCGTCCGGGCGGCGAAGACGCGCAGCATCACCGGGCGCGGCACCAGCCGCCCGTCCTCGTAGACCGGCGTGGTCGACAGGCTCACCGCCTCCTGCCCCACGACAGCGGCCCCCTGCGCACCGATCCATCCCGGCAGGTCGCCCTGCCGCCCGTCGAGGAACCGCCCGGCAATGGCCCGCGCGCTTTGCACCTCGAAGGGCAGATCCGGGCTCAGCGCGTCGCCGATCATCATGCGCGACGCGTTCCGCTGCACGTAGTTGCGCTCGGCGGGCTGGCCGCACCACCATGTGGCGATGTTGGGGATGGCCAGCGGCTGGCCCAGCAGGTCCTGCGCGATCTGCGGCAGGAAGGCCAGCAGCGCACGGGTCTGCAGAACGCCGGTCCCCAGGGCGTTGAGCATCGCGAGGTGACCGGCGCGGATCGAGGACACCAGCCCCGGCGTACCGATCTGGCTGGCATCGTCCAGTTCCAGCGGATCGGCGAAATCCGCATCCATCCGCCGCCAGAGCACCGACAGCGGCTTGAGCCCCGCCACGGTGCGCACCATGGTCCGGCCGTTCTGCACGATCAGGTCCTCGCCCTCCAGCAGCATCAGGCCAAGGTAGCGGGCGATATAGGCATGTTCGAAATAGGTCTCGGTCCCCTGCCCGGGCGTGAGGATGCCCAGCCGCCCCTCCTGCCCGCGCGCCGCCGCCTGCATGGCGCTGCGGAAGGCGCGGAAGAAGCCCGACAGCCGGTGGATATGCCCGACCGGGAACGGGTCGGAAAAGGCGCGCATGGTGGCCACGCGGTTTTCCAGCGCAAAGCCCGCGCCCGAGGGCGCCTCGGTCCGGTCGCCCAGCACGAACCACGACCCGTCGGGGTTGCGGCCCAGTTCGAAGGCCAGAAAATGCAGGTAATGCCCCGAGGGCGGCGCCACCCCCACCATCGGCCTTAGCCAGGCCGGGTTGCCCGCCACCAGTTCGGGCGGCAGACGGCCCGAGCGCACCAGATCGCCGGGGCCGTAGAGGTCCGCCGCGACCCGTTCCAGCAGGTCGGCGCGCTGGCGCAGGGCGGCGCTGATGCCGGCCCATTCGGACTGGTGCAACAGGACCGGAACGTGGCTCAGCGGCCAGTCGCGTTCGGTCGGGCCTTCCTCGCGGTACTGGCGGAAGAACACGCCCGCGTCGCGCAGGTAGCGGTCGCCGCGGGCAAAGCGGCGCGCCACCTCCTCGTCGCTGAGCCGGGCAAAACGTCTCAGGAAGGGCTCCCAGACCGGGCGCAGGGCGCCGTCGGGTCCGATCATCTCGTCCGCCGTGCCGGGCGGCACCGTGTAGCCCGAGATCAGCCCCGCCAGCGGATCAACGGGTTCGCGAAACACCCGGTCCATCGTGTCAGACCCCCGGGGCGCGCCGCAAGTCCAGCGTCATCGGGAATTCGGGGTGGGTCTGGTCAGGCGCCGGCCAGTAGCCGCCGGGGGTGTGGCCCAGCGGTTCGAATCGCGCCAGCCGCCGCGCCTCCGCCTCGTTGCCGTTGACCGGAAAGGTCTCGTAATTGCGCCCGCCGGGATGCGCGACGTGATAGACGCAGCCCCCCAGCGCGCGGCCCGAGTAGCTGTCGAAAATGTCGAAGGTCAGCGGCGCGTTGACCGGCAGCACGGGGTGCAGCGCCTCGGCCGGTTGCCAGGCCTTGAACCGCACGCCCGCCACCGACACGCCCGACGTCTGCGTGCGCGCCAGCGGCACGCGGCGCTGGTTGCAGGCGACGATGTAGCGTTCCGGGTTCGAGGTGGTGAGCTGCACCTGCAACCGCTCGACCGAGCTGTCGGTGTAGCGCACGGTCCCGCCGATGGCACCGGTTTCGCCCAGCACGTGCCACGGCTCCAGCGCCTGGCGCAGTTCCAGGTGCACGCCCTCGTATTCGACCTGTCCGCAGAACGGGAAACGGAATTCGCTTTGCGCCACGTACCATTCGGGGTCGAGCGCGAAGCCATGTGCCTCAAGATCGCGCAGCAAGTCCATGAAATCCCGCCACAAATGATGTGGCAGCATGTAGCGGTCGTGCAGTTCGGTGCCCCAGCGCACCGGCTTGCCCTCGACCGGCGCCTGCCAGCAGCGGGCGATGATCGCCCGGATCAGCACCTGCTGGGCAAGGCTCATCTTGGGATCCGGCGGCATCTCGAAGCCGCGGAATTCGACCAGCCCCAGCCGCCCGGTGGGTCCGTCCGGGGAATAAAGCTTGTCGATGCAGATCTCGGCCCGGTGGGTGTTGCCGGTCACATCCGTCAGCATGTTGCGCAAGAGCCGGTCCACCAGCCAGGGCGGCGGCACCGACCCGGCCTGCGGCGCGTGGATCTGCGACAGCGCGATCTCCAGTTCGTAGAGCGTGTCGTGCCGCGCCTCGTCGATGCGCGGCGCCTGGGAGGTCGGACCGATGAACATACCCGAAAAGAGGTAGGACAGCGACGGATGCCGCTGCCACATCAGGATCAGCGATTTCAGCAGGTCCGGCCGGCGCAGGAACGGGCTGTCGTTGGGCGTGGAGCCGCCCACGACGACGTGGTTGCCGCCGCCGGTGCCGGTGTGGCGCCCGTCGATCATGAACTTGTCGGCGCCCAGCCGGCACTGGCGTGCCTCTTCGTAGATCGCCTCGGTGGTGGCGACACAGTCCTCCCAACTGTGGGCGGGGTGGATGTTGACTTCGATCACTCCCGGATCGGGGGCGACGCGGATGACGTTGACGCGCGGGTCGTGCGGCGGCGCGTAGCCCTCGATATGCACCGGCAGACCCATCCGTTTCGCGGTACGCTCGGCAGCCGCCACCAGGTCGAGGTAATCCTCGACGTCCTCCACCGGCGGCATGAACACGCAGAGCTTGCCGTCGCGCGGCTCGACCGAGATGGCGGTGCGCACGGCACCGCCGACCGGCCCGAGCTCCTGTTCGATCACCGTCTGAACATCCGCCCGTGCGGTCGGCGCCGACACCGGCTGCGTGTGGTCGGCAGACACTTCGGGCGTGGCGACCGCGTCGCCGTGGTCGACGTCCGGAAGCGGCCCGCGCGGCACGGTGGGATCGGTGATGTAGGTGTAGGGATATTGCGACGGCGGCACGAAAGGAAGCGCCCCCAGCGGAATACGGTAACCGACCGGGCTGTCGCCCGGCACGAGGAAGACATGCCCGCGTCGCAGCTTCCATTTCTCGGATCGCCAGCGGCGGCCATGGGCGCGCGACTGCCAGGCCTGGATCGGCATGACATAGCCCGTGGGTTCGGTCAGACCGCGCGCGAAGACCGTCGCGATGCGGTGGCGTTCCTCGGGGTCCTTGAGCTTGTTGTTCTCGGGTGTCACGTTCTCCGGCAAGTTCCCTTCCTTGATGATCCACTCCGCCGGATCCTCGTAGGCGGGCACGGCAAAATCCGGCTCCAACCCCAGTTCGGTCGCCAGTGTGGCCATGAAGCTCTCGGCCGACTTGGCATCGACGCCGGTTTCGGCGGTTTCGGTGGCGATGAGATCGGCATCGGACCAGATCGGTCTCTCGTCATTGCGCCAGTAGAGCGAGAAGGTCCAGCGCGGCAGGGTTTCGCCGGGATACCACTTGCCCTGCCCGTAATGCAGGAAGCCGCCGGGGGCGAAGCGGTCGCGCAGGCGGCGGATCAGCTTGTCGGCCAGCCCGCGTTTCATCGGACCGACGGCGGCGGTATTCCACTCTTCGGCCTCATAGTCGTCGATGCTGACGAAGGTCGGCTCGCCGCCCATGGTCAGGCGCACGTCGCCGGTTTCGAGCGCGGTATCGACCTGCCGTCCAAGCGCGTTGAGCCGGTCCCAGGCCTCGTCCGAGAACGGCTTGGTGATGCGCGGGTGCTCGGCCACGCGGGTGACCTGCATGTCGAAATCGAAGGTGGTCTGCACCTCTCCGGCGGCGGTGAATCCACCCGCGATGGGGGCCGCGTTCTGGTAGTGCGGCGTCGCGGCCAGCGGGATGTGCGACTCCCCTGCGAACAGCCCCGAGGTCGGGTCCAGCCCGATCCAGCCGGCGCCGGGCAGAAAGACCTCGACCCAAGCGTGCAGGTCGGTGAAATCGTGATCGGTGCCCGACGGCCCGTCGAGCGCCTGCAGATCCGGTTTCAGCTGAATGAGGTAGCCCGAGACGAAGCGCGCCGCGATCCCGAGGTGCCGCAGCACGTTGACCAAGAGCCAGGAACTGTCGCGGCAGGACCCCAGCGCCTTGGTCAGGGTCTCTTCGGGCGTCTGGACCCCGGCCTCCATCCGGATGGTGTATTCGATGTCGCTGGCGATCTTGGCATTCAGCATCACCAGCCAGTCGACGATGCGGGTCTTGTCGCGCGGGATTTGTGCCATGTACTCGGCCAACTGCGCGCTTGGCGGATCGACGCGGCGGTAGATCGACAGGTCGTCGGTCAGCTCGGGGGGATAGTCGAAGGGGTAATATTCGGCGCTGTCCTCGACGAAGAAATCGAACGGATTGTAGACCGACATGTCGGCGACCACGTCGACCTCGATCCTGAATTCACGCACCGGCTCGGGAAAGACGTAACGCGCCATCCAGTTGCCGTAGGGGTCCTGCTGGTGGTTCACGAAATGCGGCTGCGGCGAGACCTTGAGCGAATGCGAAATCACCCGCGTCCGGCTGTGCGGCGCGGGTCGCAGGCGGATGATCTGGGGCGACAGGGTGACGTTGCGGTCGTAGGTGTAATGGGTGAGGTGGTGAATACTTGCGTAGATGGCCATGCGGGTGAACTGCTCCGATCTTTGCCCGGAGCATCACAGTTAACGCGCGGCTTTGCACGGGTTTTCGTGCGCCCCGCGGCATAAGCGACCGGCAGCGGCGGCGGATGCCGCGCAATCCGGCAAAGCCGCCGGATCAGAGCGCCACGATATGATTGTCCCAGGCCACCGGGGCACTGCCCAGAGGCCGCACGCGGTCGCCCTCGAGCAGCAGCAGCCCACCAAGTCCATCCGTGGCGAGGCACCCGCCGGGATGTGCGGCAAGTCCGCAGACATCCGCCCGGGCCACCGATCCGAGGAACGCCCCGTTCCGCCCGAACCGCTGCACCCGTCCGCCGCGCGGCGAGCTGATGGAATAGCTCCGTCCGTCGCCCGACAGAGCGATGCTGCCCGCATAACCCCACATCGCCAGCGCCTCGGCCAACGGCGGGTCCGCGAGCACCGGGGCCTCTCCGCGCAGGTGCAGACCGAGCAGCGGCACCGGGGTCCCGGGCGCGCCTTCCCACTGCATCGCAAAGCCCACCTGCCCGTCCGGCGCGACCGCAAGATGGCGGATCGAGCATTGCGCGAGGTCCGGGTCCAGGATCACCTGGTCCTGCACCCTGCCCTCGGCATCGAGATAGGTCAGGTTTGGCTGCATCTCGCCCAGGTTGGTCTTTTCCCGGCCATCCGCGCCGGTGGCGATGCCGCCGTTCGCCACCACCAGCCCGCCGTCCGGCATCAGCCGCAGGTCATGCGGGCCGATGCCCCGGCTCGGCACCTCGCCGATGCGGGTCAGCTCGCGCTCCATGGCCCAAAGGCCGATAACCCCGGCGCTGTCCTCGTCCCGCTGCTCGACCGTGTAAAGCCGCGTACCATCGGCGCTGAAGCTGCCGTGGCCGTTGAAACTTTGCCCGGCGGGCGGGGTCAGGCGCTGACGCACCAGACCGTCGGCGCAGTCGATGACCAGCGCAAAGGCGCCGGGCCTGCGCGCGAAGGCGACCGCCAGCGGACGGGCCGGATGCCCCGCGCCCGCATGGCCGCGTGCGGGCATCGGCACGCGGAAGGTGAGGTTGCCGCCGGTGTCCAGACCGAAGAGCGCGAAGGCACCGTCGGCTTCGCGCGCCGCGGCCAGGTAGGACGGGCTGCCCGCGTCGGCCCAGCCGATGGCCGGTGCGCTGCCCGCCGCCAGAAGCCCCGCCAGAAATCCGCGCCGCGTGGTCATGGCTCAGTCCCCGTCGCTGGAGTTGAAGCCGGGGGCGATGCCCAGCGGCGCGCCCACCTCGTTGGCGATGGCCGTGCGCAGGCTGCGCACCTCCTGCGCCAGCACCTCGACCTGCAGGCGAGCCTGCGGGTCGTCGATGTCCTGAAATCCGGGATCGTTCACTTTCGCTGCCGCCTCCCGGACACTTACCATCGCCGCATCCGTCAGCGGCAAATCGGTCTCTGCCAGCGCATGAGCAAGGCTCTGCGCCGCATCTGCCGCCAGCAGGACGTTGCGCAGGCTGCGCTCCGACCGCCAGGCTTCGGCCCGCCGGGGACGCGGACGTTCGAAGGTGCCCAAGGGACGGCCCAGCCGCTGGTCCGCGGTGAACTCCAGCCCCGAGAGCACCTGCGTGTAGAGCGCGCGCATGGCCTCTTGCGGGCTGAGGAAGGTCGCATTCTCCGCGGCCCCGGCGCTGCGCAGGGCGGCGGCGAATTCGTCCGCCCAGGCCGCCTGCAGGGTTTCGGCCTGCCGGGCAAGATCCACCGCCACCGCCGTCACCAGCTGGCAGGTGTAGGGGTCGGCGGAGTCGTAGGCCGGATCGAAGAGCAGCATGTCGAGCGCCATCAGCCCGCGCGCGGCGATGGAGACCTCGGCATAGTCCTCGGGCTGCGTCACCACCGGATCGGCATCGGCGATCAGCCCGTTCAGCGCCTTGGGGGTAAAGCCCCGATCATCGGGCCAGAACAGCACCGACAGCGCGCCGGTGTCGGAGGGACCGATCTTTACTTCGGCGAGCGGCATCCAGGTGTCGAAGGCGGCGTGATAGGCCGGGGCCACCGTGCCCGCGGTGCAGTCCTCTTCCGCCGTCCGCGCCAAGGCGCCAGTCTCCTGCACGAAGCGGTCGAAGCCGGGCAGGATGTGCTGGTCCAGCGCTTCGGGCACGCCGGCTGCGGCGGGTGCGGCGAAAAGGCCGGCGGCAAGGATCAGGGCGGTGCGCATCAGAGGCTCTCCAGGTAGCGGATCAGGGCCGCGCGATCCGGGGCGGGCATCGCGACCACGGCGTCGCGCGCCGCCTGCCCTTCGCCGCCGTGCCAGAGCACCGCTTCGAGCAAGGTTCGGGCGCGACCGTCATGAAGATAGTTTTCGCCGCCGCTGACCCGGGCTGTCAAACCGACGCCCCAAAGCGGCGCGGTGCGCCATTCGCGGCCCGTGGCGCGGCCTTCGGGCCGGTTGTCGGCCAGCCCCGGCCCCATGTCGTGCAAGAGCATGTCGGTATGCGGCCAGATCAGCTGAAAGCTCTGTTCGGGCCGGTCTGGCAGCCGGTGGGTCACGAACTTGGGCCGGTGGCAGGAGGCGCAGCCGCTGTCGTGGAATACTTCCTTGCCCCGCAGCACCTCGGGGTCGTCCAAGTCGCGGCGCGCCGGCACGGCAAGGTTGCGGCTGTAGAAGGTCACGAGGTCGAGCGCCTCTTCGGTCACCTCGGCCTCGCCCACCGCCGCGCCGTGGGGCGCCGCACGGCAGTCGGCCTGTGCCGCGCTGCAATCGCCGGAATGCGCGGGGTAAAGCGCGGTCGAGAGGCCCATGTCGCCGGAAAAGGCCGCGGCGGATTGCTCGCGGATGGTCGGCATCCCGGCCTTGAGCCCGAAGCGGCCCAGCATCGGGCGTTCGTATTCCCGGGACCAGACCACGTTGGCGCGCCCGGAAATGCCGTCGCCGTCGGCATCCTCCGGATCGGCCAGCGCCAGGATCTCCGCCGCCGGGATCGCTTCCAGAAGACCCAGGCCGATCATCTGCGGGGCGACACGCGGGCTGAGCATCGCCGCCTCGTGCAGCGGGCCATAGCCCAGATCGGCCGCCCGGTAGGTCGGCTTGCGCAGCGTCACCACCTCGCCGCCGTTCAAAATGACCGGCACCTCGTCGTAGCGCACATCCAGCCGGTATTCGGCTGGATGACCGGGCGTGCCGAAATCCTGCAATTGCCCGCCATAGACCGGGTCGGGCGCGGTGGCGACATACTCGGCCACATCCGCCATCAACGGGTCCGCGTCGGCGGGGATCGAGACGCGCAGGAACATCGACACGGCGGTGTCCTCGGTGCCTTCGGGCGGATGTCCGCGCCCGTCCTTGAAATGGCAGTTCTGGCAGCCGCGCGCGTTGTAGAGCGGCCCCAGCCCGTCAGAGGCAAGCGTCGAGGCGGGCGACGAGACCCAGAGCTTACGGAAGAGCCCGTTGCCGACCTTGAAGTCGAGCTCGTGGGCAAAGTCGATATTGGCGGAGGGCTGGGAAAACGCATCCGCCGTGGTTCGCGCCCGCACCGTCGCGGCACCGCCGGGGTTTTCCTCGAAGGGCTCGGGCATGGTGAAATCCGTGGGGGCTGCGATGACCCGCGCGATGCGGTCCGCCTCCGCCGCCGTGCGCGGCGCGGTGTCGAGATGCGGATCGCCCGGCTCCCAGGCGCGCGCGTCCGAAGCCGCCACCGCGGCGGCAACCATCAACGCGCCGGAGACGGCGGAAAGGCGCGGACCGAAGCCCGCGCAAGGATGTCGTACGCGCCGCGTCATGGGTTACTGGAACACCGCATCCGGGTCGTCGAGGCTGTCGGAGCCCTCGAAGGCGATGCTGTCGAGGCCAAGCTCGGTCACCACCCGTTCGATGCTGCGGGTCTGGTCGATCAGACCGTCGACCGCCGCCATGATCAGCGCCTCGCCCTCTGCGTTGCCGCGGGCGAGCATCATGTCATAGGCAAAGCCGTCCTCTGCCGAGTCGCGGATCTTGCCAAGCGCGGCCATGGTGGTGTCGAGCTTTGCCGTCAGCTCTTCGTCGAGCGCCGGATCGACCTCGGCCACCAGATCCGCCAGCGCCGGTCCGTCGACCTTTGTGCCGTCGGTGCGGGTATACTCGCCGTGATAGACGTTCCAGATGCCCTGCCCGTCGTAGAAATGGCTCATGTGGGTGTTGTCGGAAAAGCAATCATGCTCTTCCTCGGGATCGTTGAGCATGAGGCCCAGCCGCATCCGCTCTCCCGCCTGTTCGCCGTAGCTGAGGCTGCCCATGCCGGTCAGCATGGCGTTGAGCCCGGCATCCACATCCTCGGTCACCGCGGCGCGCGCGGCGCCGCCGGTCGCCCAGAGCGCCGCCATCTCTTCGAGGTCCGAGACCAGCAGGTCGGTCGCGGCGGAGAGATAATCGGCGCGGCGGTCGCAGTTGCCATTGGTGCAGTCGCCCCCTTGCGCGTAATCGGTCCAGGGCCGGTCACCCGCCCCCGCTTCGGTCCCGTTGAGGTCCTGGCCCCAGAGCAGGAATTCGATCGCGTGATAACCGCGCGCCACGTTGGTTTCGATCCCGTCGGCCTCGTTCAGCGTGTCGGCAATGAGGTCGGGCGTGATGCTGGTGGCATCGACCGTCTGGCCCGCGATCATCGGCTCGGGCGTGGCGATGATGTTGAGCGCCGCGAGTTCGTTGGCATCGGTCGCGCCGCCGTAGGAGGCGTCGACATAGTCGATCATCCCCTCGTCCAGCGGCCAGGCATTCACCTTGCCCTCCCAGTCGTCCACCATCGGGTTGCCGAAGCGGTAGACCTCGGTCTGCTGATACGGCACGCGGGCCGCTTTCCAGGCGGCGCGCGCATCGGTCAGTGTCGCTTCGGACGGGTCGGCGATCAGCGCCTCGACCGCGGCCTGAAGCTCTTGCGCGGTGGCCAGGCTGTCGGCATAGGCCGCGGCGGCGATGTCAGCATAGGTGGTCAGGACCGCGCCGCGGTCGGTCTCGGCCAGCACCATCGTGGTGAGGCCGCAAAGCGCGGTGGTGGCGGTCAAAAGGGTGCGATGCATGGTCTGTCCTCTCGGTGGTGACGCGTCGCGGCGTCTTAATGCGCGGGCGGCGAGTCGGGATAGCCAATACCTGAGCGAAAGAGTCGGACGAGTCAATCCTGAGTAAACTGATAAGTTTTTTTGGCGATTGCATCGGACAGGACGCCGCCTTGGGCGGCGGGTTGGAAACCCACCCTACAGGCCTGGCGGAAAACGCAAAACGCCCGGAGCGTTTGAAAGCTCCGGGCGCAAATTCAAGACCGGACCGCCGATCACTGATTGGCGCGTTCCGCCTCGAGACGCCGGTAGGCCGCGACGTTGGCGTTGTGCTCGTCCAGCGTCTCGGCAAAGACGTGTCCATCGGACGGGTCGAGGGTTCGGGCGACGAAGAACAGGTACTCCGCATCGTCGGGATTCAGTGCCGCTTCGATGCTTGCGCGTCCCGGATTGGCGATGGGGGTCGGCGGCAGACCGGGAATGACGTAGGTGTTGTAAGGCGTTGCGGCGCGCAGTTCGGACTGCCGCAAGCCCCGGCCCAGCACGCCCTCGCCGTTGGTGATGCCGTAGATCACCGTGGGGTCGGTCTGCAGACGCATGCCTTCGTTCAGGCGGTTGATAAAGACAGAGGCCACCTGTTCCCGCTCGCTCGGGATGCCGGTTTCCTTTTCCACGATAGAGGCAAGGATCAGCGCCTCTTCGGGCGACTCCAGCGGCAGGCCGGGCGCGCGATCCTGCCAGGCCTGGGTCAGGATCAGGTCCTGCGCGCGTTGCATGCGCTCGACCAGCGACGCGATGGTGTCACCGGGCTGGATCTCGTAGCTGTCCGGCGCCAGGGTGCCTTCGGCCGGGATCTCCTCCAGATCGCCTTCGAGCGCGTCGACCTGCTTGAGTTCCTCGATCACCTGCCAGCTCGTCACGCCCTCGGCCAGCGCCACACGGTAACGGGTGTCGGCGCGTTCACGCACGGCGGTGTATTCGGCGGGCGCCTCATCGGCACCGGGGTCGAAATCGGCGATTTCCTCGAAGCGGCCCGTGGTGGGATCGAGTTCGCGGACCTGCACCGACGCGTTGGTGATGCCGACGCGGTAGACCACCTCGGTGCCGCAGGTGCTGGCACCGCCGCGGGTGACGATCTCGACGATCTCGGACATCGACGCACCTTCGGGCACGAGGAAGCTGCCGGCCTTGAGCTCGGACGTCTTGTCGGCGTAGTCGGCACCGAGCCGGAACAGCATGCCGCTGCTGACGGCGTTCTGGCTCACCAGCTCGTCCGACACGCGACGGAAGTTCGAACCGCGCTCGACCTGCAGGCAGATCGGCTGATCGAGCGGCCCGGCGGTGTCGTATTCGGACTGCGCCCAGATCAGCGCCCCGCCGAAGAGGAAGACCAGAACGACGAGGAAACTCAGGGCGTTAGACGCGATGTTGCGCCACATCAGCTGGCCTTTCCGAAGATCACGCTGGCATTGGTACCGCCGAAGCCAAAGGAGTTCGACAGCGCGTAGCGCACCTCGCGTTCGCGCTTGGCATTGGGGGCGAGGTCGAGCTTGGTCTCGACCGCGGGGTTATCGAGGTTGATCGTCGGCGGCGCCACCTGGTCGCGGATGGCGAGGATCGAGAAGATCGCCTCGATCGCGCCCGCCGCCCCCAGCAGGTGCCCGGTGGCGGACTTGGTCGAGGACATGGTGACCTTGGACGTGGCATCGCCCAGCATCCGCTCCACCGCGGCCAGTTCGATCACGTCGGCCATGGTCGAGGTGCCATGCGCGTTGATGTAATCCAGATCGCCCGGCTCCAGCCCGGCCTTGGCCAGCGCCGCGCGCATCGAGCGTTCGGCGCCGTCGCCGTCAGAGGCGGGCGCCGTGATGTGGTAGGCGTCGCCCGAGAGGCCGTAGCCCAGCACCTCGGCATGGATATGCGCGCCGCGGGCCTTGGCGTGTTCATATTCTTCCAGAACCACGATGCCCGCGCCCTCGCCCATGACGAACCCGTCGCGGTCGGCATCGTAAGGCCGGCTGGCCTTGGTCGGATCGTCGCCGCGCGCGGTCGAGAGCGCCTTGCAGGCGTTGAATCCGGCGATGCCGATCTCGGAAATCGCGGCTTCGGCGCCGCCCGCGATCATCACGTCGGCATCGCCATCCTTGATCAGTCGCGCCGCGTCGCCGATGGCATGGGCGCCGGTGGAGCAGGCCGTCACGACCGAATGGTTCGGCCCCTTGAAGCCGTAGCGGATCGACACCTGCCCGGAAATCAGGTTGATCAGCGCGCCGGGAATGAAGAACGGGCTGACGCGGCGCGGGCCCTTTTCCTTGATCAGCAGCGCGGTCTCGGCAATGGAATTCAGCCCGCCGATGCCCGATCCGATCATCACGCCGGTGCGCAGGCGGTCGGCTTCGTCCTCGGGCGTCCATCCGGCGTCGCGCACCGCCTGTTCGGCGGCGGCGATGCCGTAGAGGATGAAGTCGTCGACCTTGCGCTGTTCCTTCTTCTCCATCCAGTCGTCGGCATTGAAGGTGCCATCGCTGCCGTCGCCCAGCGGCACTTCGCAGGCATAGGTGGTGGCCAGGTGGCTGGCGTCGAACCGCGTGATGGTGCCTGCCCCGGACCGCCCGTCCAGGATCCGGCTCCAGCTTTGCTCCACCCCGCAAGCCAGCGGCGTTACCAGGCCCAGTCCCGTTACCACAACACGGCGCATGTCCTTGCCCTTCCTAAATTGATCCCGCCTGCTCTTAGCGCGCCTTCGACCGATGGGGCAAGAGCGTGCACACGTCGCGGCACGGCGTCACGGCGGGGTTTTTCCGTGGCGGCGGGGGTCCGCTCAAAATTTCCCGAGATTTTCTCCCGGTCATGAAACTTCCGATTGCCAGGATCGTATCTACCTTAGAACCGCTTGTTGATGCGCGCGTTCTTGGCCGTGAAATGGCCTGTCGTAAGGTAACGAGTGAGCGCCCGGCACCCCCGCCGGGCGCTCTTTCGTTTCGAGGTGTCAGGCCCAGTCCGCGCCCAGGTCCGCCCGCGCCCGGTCGATCCAATGGTCCTGAAGCCAGGCGCAGGGTTTCGACCGGCGGATCAGCGATCCGCTGTATCCCGCCACCGCCTCGGGCATCTTGGGACGGCCGTGAAAACACACGACACGGGCGTCGCGGGGCAGCTGCGGCGCGCGCCAGTAATTGGCCGGGAACGGGTTGCAGTCGTATTTGAAGCTCACCACCCAGGATTCGGGGATGTATTCGAACACGCCCCGGTCCATCGCCTTGTGGCTGGTGTAGCGCTGTTCCGACCCGCGCGCCTTTTCCACTTCGGCATAGGGATTGGCGGCAAGGTCATCGTAGAGAAAGCCATGTTCGGCCGGATCGAAGCGGAACACCGATCCGTGGCCCGTGGGCCGGCCCTTGCGCGCCTCGACCCAGTCGTGGCGCATGGCGACCGTGCCGGGCGCAAGGTTCCAGATCGGGTCGAGCGATCCGGTGATCACCACGTCGAGGTCGAAGCCCAGGAACGGCCCGTCGAGATCGGGCACCAGACCCTCCCGGAACAGCGAGGTCTTGCGCATCGCGCCCTGGCGGTTGGCGACGGCAAGCGCTGCGTCCATCTCGGTGCGGAACGGCTCTTCGGGCAGGTCCAGCACCTCGATGTCCGGGTGCAGGCCGTCGCGGTGTTCGGTCATGCAGAGGAACCGCACCGGCAGGCGGAGGTTGCGGCGCACCCCGGAATAGAGCCGGTTCACGTATTCCGGCCCGAAAAGCGTGCCCCACTTGATGCAGATGATGTTGGCAACCATGCGCTGCGTCCCTTTCCGGCCCCTGCCCGGCTCTAGCGCGGCGCGCGCCGCTTTGCCAGCCCCGGCAGGTCGGCAGCCGCTTGCGCATGGACGTCATAGGTTATTGTGCAGTCGCAGCATCGCGGTATTATGTTAGCGCTATTTCGCGACCGCCAGATTTTGCACCCCAGACAGGATTCGAGAGGATACCATGCCGACACCCCGTATCGACGACACCCAGATCGCCCAGGCCGCCTATTTCCTGTGGCTCGACGAAGGCCAGCCCGACGGCCGCGCCGACGCGCATTGGATGCAGGCCGTGGAGGCGCTGAAAGCCACGGCACCCAAACCCAAGGTCCGCAAGCCGCGTGCGAAGGCTGCGGCGGCGCCGAAAAAAGCCGCCACGCCGAATAAGGCCGCCGCGGCGGGCGCGAAGACGTCCAAGGTTACAAAACCGCGAAAGGCCGCGAGGACCGCCTGAAAAAGGCAAGACTGACAAACGCCCGCCGATCACCACGCGGGCGTTTCTTCTTTGCAGCAACCCTACAGGCGCGAACGGTCCATCGTCGATGGCGCCCGCGGCGAACCTCAACGCAGTCCCGACCGCGCCACCTGCTCGGCCAGTTGCGAGGTCGCGGCGTTGCGCGCGGCGGCGATCTGCGCGGCGGAGGCATCCTCGGGCAGCGGCACGGAAATCGCGAACTGGCCCGACCGCTCCGGCCCCTCTTCTTCCGGCGCGACGAAGAACTGTCCCGACATGCGGAAGGTGTTGGCGGCAGTGGCCAGCATTTCCTCGAGCCTCACGTCGACCTTGGCATCGGGGAAGCTGCGGAACGGCCAAGGCTCAGGCGCCGCGTTGGCGCCTGTGATGGCGGCGAAATCGCGCGACAGCTGCAACGTGATGGCCCGCGCCGGATCGTCGGCCCAGAGCGGGCCCAGCTCGGTGATCGACCCGTCGGGTTCCTGCCGGTAGATACTCTCGGACGCCGCGTAGGTCGGCAGCGTCACCTCGACCACCTCGAGGCTGCGGTAGCGCGACGACACCTTGGCGGTGGGCTGCACCGCCGGGCCGGCAAAGCGGACGTCAGAGCCCGAGCAGGCCGCCAGTGCCGGCAGCGCCAGCGCGATCAGGGAGATCTTGAGAAAGGGTCTGTGCATGATGTTTACCGTCCAAGAAGCAGCGAATTGGGGTTGCGTTCGATGGTGCGTGCCAGCTTTTCGATGGCATCCGCCGCCGAGGTGACGCTGGTGATCGCGGCGCGGGTTTCGCGCGAGAAGCGCGAATCCTCGGCGAAATCGGCCAGCGTGGTGTTGGCCTGATCGGCCACCCGGCGCAGGTCACGCGCCAGCTGCGGCAGCACCGACGTGGCGTCGGCGATGGCATTGGCCGCATCGCGGGCCGAGGCCAGCGTGGCATTGGCATTGGCCACCAGGCCGCCGTTCTCCAGCTCTTCCAGCGTCGCCCGCAAGGAGGCCAGCGCCGCGTTCAGCTCTCCTGGCAGCGCCCGGGTGCTGTCCTGGTCGAGCACGTCACCGGCGGCGTTGAGCAGCTCGGTCGCGGAGTCCGCCAGTTCGTCGATCCGCGCCTCGCCGGCCTGGTCGAGGATGCCGCGCGCCTGGTTGACCAGTTCCGGCAGACCGTCCGCGGCCTGCGCCACGTCGTCCACGGCAGCCGTGATCTGCGTGACCACGTCCTGCGCCTCGAGCTCGGTCATCACGCGGTTGAGCGATGCGGCGGTTTCCTGCAGGCGCGACAGCAGCGCGTTGGCGCGTTCGGGCAGCGCCTGCACCTCTTCGTTCTCGGTGATGTCGCGCACCGACGCGAGGATGCCGCGCAGTTCCGCCGGAACCGCCTGAAGGTCCTCGCCCGCGAGCAGCGCATCGGCCTCGGTGACCAGCGACTCGGCGCTTTCCAGCAGCGACGACAGGTTGTCGGCCAGCTCGTCCAGTGGCACCTCTTGCGCTTGGGCCAGCACCGCGCGCACGTCTTCGACCAGCGCCGGAAGCGTGTCCACGGTGGTGCCCGCGCCCTCGATCACGCCGGTAAGCTTGGTAATGGTCTCCTGCTCCTCGATCTCCGAGGTCACGTTGTCCAGCGTCTGCGCGGTTTCCAGCAACGATTCGAACAGGTCGCCCACCTGCCCCGGGATGCCCTGCACGTCGTCGCTTTCGGCGACTTCGCGCACTGCCGCCAGCAGCGCCGTCAGTTCCCGCGGCGCGCGTTGCAGGTCTTCGGAGCCGATGAGACCCGAGGCGTTGTCGAGGAAGTCGATGACCGACTGCATCACCTCTTCGATCGGCAGGTCGCTGACGCGCTGCAGCGCGCCCTGCGCCGTGGCGCCGACGTCGGTCACGTCGGACGGACCGGTGGGAATCTGAGGCAACGGTTCCGCATCGAGGTCAAGCTCGGCCGGCTCCGCGTTCGGCAGCATTGCCAAGTCGATCTTGAGACCGCCGGTGAAAAGCGAGGCATTGGTCAGCCGCGCGCGCATGCCTTCTGCGATGCGGGTTTCGAGGTAGTCGAAAAGCTCTTCCTCGCCAGCGTCCTCGCCCAGCCCGATCCGGGTCGGGTTGAGCTGCACGGAGGCGATCAGCCGCACCTCGCTGTCGCCGAAGCGTTCTGGGTCGACGATGCCGTTGATGCTGCTCACCTCGCCCACGCGCAGGCCGCCCAGTTCCACGGCGGCGCCGGTCGACAGACCCGCGAGGTTCTCGTCGAAGATCATGATCATGTCGACGGTCTGGCCTTCGCCCGAGACAAGGAAATCGTCTCGCGCGGCATCTTCATCGGGGAAGAGGTCGAAGGTCATGCCGTCGGCCAGCCCTTCGCCGCCCGACCCGATGGTCTCGAAGGTGATGCCGCCTGAAATCAGCGAGGCAAGCGAGGTGAAATTGAGCCGCGCACCCGAGGCGCCCAGCGAGAAGCTGAAGCCCGAGATGTCCCAGAACCGGGTCGAGCTGGTAACATATTCGGTGTGCGGCTCGTAGATCACCGCCTCGGCGGTGACGCCGGTGCCGTCGGCATTGACCGTGCTCTGGCCGATGACGCCGACCTGCACGTTCTTGTAAAGGATCGGCGTGCCCTCGCCCGGCAGCCCCTCGGAGGACCGCAGGGTGAAAGACCGTCCTTCGGTGCCGGTGGACAGCAGCGGCGCCTTTTCCAGCCCGTCGAATTCGGTCTGCAGCGTCCCAGGCTGGTTGTCCCATGACCCCTGGATGTAGACCCCCGACAGCACCGTATCGAGCCCCGAGACCCCCTGCGCGCTGACCTGAGGGCGCACCACCCAGAACTGCGCGTCCTCGTTGATGTAGGGCGCCAGCGCCTTGTCGATGCGGATGCTCGCGATCACCTGGTTCAGGTCCGCGCTGAAGCTGACCTCTTCGACGCTGCCCACGGTAATGTCGCGGTAGCGCAGCTGCGTCTCGCCGCCGCGGATGCCCGCCGCCTCGTCGAAGGCCACTTCGATCACCGGGCCCTGGTCGGCATAGTTGCGCCAGGCGGCGAACAGCGCGATCGCCAGCGCGATCACCGGAACCGCCCAGACCAGGGTCGAGGAATCCCACAGCGACTTGCGCTTGGCGGTGATCGGCACGTCGCCGGGGCGGTCGCCGCCGCTGCTGGAGGGATGGTCAGCCAAGTGTAATTCCTTCTCGTTCTTGCCGGTCCCAGAAGAGACGGGTGTCGAAAGCCTGCGCCGACAGCATGGTAAAGATCACTGACAGCGCGAATGTCAAAGAGGCGGGCCCGGGGTGGATCGAGGCGACCACCGACAGTTGCACCAAAGCACTGAGGATGGCCACGACGAAAACGTCGATCATCGACCAGCGACCGATGAATTCGACCACTTCGTACATGTGCGTGCGGCGCTCGGCCGAGGTGTTCGACCCGCGTTTCACCGAAGTCGCGAGGTACGCGATGGCCAGAAACTTGCCGACGGGGATCAGCACGCTGGCGATGAGAATGATCGCCGCGATCCCGTAAGAGCCGTGTTTGGCGATCTCGACCGCGCCGCCGACGATGGTGCTTTGCGAGGACTCGAGCAGCGTGTCGGTCACCAGCATCGGATAAAGGTTGGCCGGGATATAGCAGATCAGGCCCGCGACCCAGAGCGCCCAGACCCGGTTCAGGCTGCCAAGGTCGCGCGATTGCAGCGTGCTGCCGCAGCGCGCGCATTCCTCGGTGCCCAAGGGCCAGACCCGGGCACAGCGCTGGCAGGTCACCAGCCCCGCCTCGCGCGCGGTCAGGAGTTCTGTGTTTCCAGGGATTTCCATACCGACCACGTGCAAAGATATCTGTCGTTGAAGATGACGATCACGACCAGCGCCGAGAACATCCAGAACGCGGGACCAAAGCCGATTGTGGCCAGGTCCGCCACCTTGACCAGCGCCACGGCGCAGCCGATCGCGAAAATTTCCGCCATCGCCCAGGGCTTGAGTTTCTGACTAAGCCGAAACGCCCGGCGTGCATGGGGAAAGGGCGTTTCATCCCGCACGATGGGCATCAGGACGTAAAGCACCAGCATCATGCGCAGCAGTGGGATGACCAGGATCATCGCCGCTACCGCCACCGACAACAGCGCCATCGGCCCGGACTGGAACGCGGTGGCGGAATCGAGAATGGACGCCTTGTTGCCGAAGCCCTGGACGGAAATGTCGAGGAACGGAAAGAACGTCGCAGCCACCAGCAGCACCAGCATGGCAAGCGTCAGCGCGATGATCTTGATCCCGGCCTTGCGCTTGGGCGCGATCAGCACCAAGTGGCAGCGCGCACAGACGGCGCGTTCGTTCCAGCCCGGGGTGCGCGCCCGGTAGAGCGCATCGCAATGCGGGCAGGCCATAAGCTCGGACAGATCCGATGCGCCGTATGGCAATGGCGTATGATCAAGGTCGGTCACGCGGCAACACACCCGATACACTGGCAAAACGAACCACGGACGCGCGCGATAGCACATCTCCACATGCACAGTGTACTAGCGGCTCTGTGGTGGATTGCAAGGTGAAGGCGAAATGCATCTTCACAATCTCGCCAGCCGCGCGGTTTGTCCGCATAGGGCCGGTCGGATCCGTTTCCGGTGCCGCCACACCTTCGGGGCGCGGTCTATTCCGGGTCGTCCGGCGTCTTGCGCAGGAAGAAGGCCCAGGCCGCCCAGGCGCCGAGGCCGCCAAAGACCAGCGCCCAGCCCGAATTGCCCTGAGACAATTCGAACAGCCCCCATCCCGCCGCCACCGCGACGATGACGATGCGGCGCCAGAGCGGCGCATAGAACGGGTCGTCCGGGTCGAGCATAGCAGTCCTCTCCAACATTCGCCGCAGATGGCGCATAGCGTTCTTGCGGCGTCCCCGGCGGCCTTATATCTTGGCCCCATGTCCATGTCGCCGCAACCCGTCCGCTGCCTGATCGCCCTCTCCTGCGCCCTTTTATCGACCGCGGGCGCGGCCCGGGCAGAGCTTGCCCTGCCCCCGGCCCCCACTGATGCCGACTACCGCGAGGTGAACCGCGCCGCGGCCGAGCTGGGGCAGCTTCTGTTCTACGATCCGATCCTTTCGGGCAACCGCGAAGTGTCCTGCGGCACCTGCCACCATCCGCGCTTCGGCACCGGTGACGGGCTGTCGCTGCCGCTGGGCGACGGCGGGCGCGGGCTGGGCCCCGACCGGGTGGCCGACCCGGAGAACCCGCCGGAACAGCGGGTGCCGCGCAACGCGCAGGGCCTCTTCAACCTCGGCGCGCATGAATTCACCGTGCTCTTTCACGACGGCCGGATCGAGGTCGACCCGGCCCGCCCCGGCGGATTGCGTACGCCGCTCGACACGGACATGGTCACTGGCTTCGACAGCCTGCTGTCGGCGCAGTCGATGTTTCCGGTGCTCAGCCCCGACGAGATGGCCGGGCACTACGCCGAGAACGAGATCGCCGCGGCGGTGCGCATGGGGCGCCTGACCGGACCGGGCGGCGGCTGGGACCTGATCGCGCGCCGTGTGGCGGAAATCCCGGCCTACGCAGAGGCATTTGCCGCCGTTTACGACGACATCGACACGCCCGAACAGATCGACTTTGCCGACGTGTCGAACGCGATCGCCAGCTTCATCGAGTTCGAATGGCGCTCGGACACCGCACCCTTCGACCTCTGGCGCCGCGGCGAAGCCGAGCTGTCTCCCGAGGCCGAGGCCGGGGCGCGGATCTTCTACGGCTGGTCGGGCTGTTCGGAGTGCCACGCCGGCACCTTCCAGACCGACCACGGTTTTCACGCCACCGGCGAGGTGCAGATCGGCCCCGGCAAGGCGCGGCGCTTCGAGGATCACGCCCGCGATCCGGGCCGGTTCGGCGTTACCGGCCATGCCGAGGACCTCTACGCCTTCCGCACGCCAAGCTTGCGCAACGTGGCGCTGACGGCCCCCTACGGCCATGCCGGGGCCTTTGCCGATCTCGAGGCCTATGTCGCGGCGCACAGTGGCACGACCCGGGCCTTCGACAGCTATGAGGTCGCCCGCGCTGTCCTGCCCGACCTGCCGGTCGACGACCTACGTATCCTCGCCAGCACCGAGGACCGCGCAGCGGTCGAGGCGGCGAGGGTCGACATGCGCCCCCTGTCGGGCGAGGAGTTGCGGCTGATCCTGGCGTTTCTCCACAGCCTCACCGACCCGGTGTCCGTCACCGGGCGGCTGGGCGTGCCTGAGAGCGTTCCGAGCGGGCTGGCGGTGCCGAAGTAGGGCTTGGATTGGACCTTCGTCTCGGGCGCGGAACAAGGCCGCTTGCGGCCGCCGCGCCATCGCCGGGCCGCCCCCCGGCACGGCGATTTGGCTGGGGTCCGCGCGGCGCTGACAGGTCGTCCGAATATGGCAACCATAAAGTGCCAAGGCGGCGATGTCGGATCGCCGCGCCGCGGCCCGTCGATGGCGCGGCGCGGTCAGAATGGCAGCGAGGCTTCTACGCCGCCTCGCGCTTGGGGTTCTTGCCCATGATGATCATCGACAGGATGTCGTCCTCGGTCACGTCCTCGACCCTCTCGGTGCCGACAAGCTGGCCGTTCTTCATAACCGAGACCCGGTCGCAGAGGTCCAGCATCTCGCGCGTGTCGTGGCTGATCAGGAAGATCCCCAGCCCCTGCGCCTTCAGCTCCTTGATCAGGTCCGCCACCATCGCGGTCTCGTGCACGCCCAAGGCCGCCGTGGGTTCGTCCATGATCAGGATGCGGGCGTTGAAATAGACCGCGCGGGCGATGGCGACCGACTGCCGCTGGCCGCCCGACAGCGCCGAGACCGGCACGTTGAACTTGCGGAAGTTCGGGTTGAGACGCGCCATGATCTTGCGCGTCTCCGCCTCCATCGCTGAATCGTCCACCAGCCCCAGAGCCGAGGTCAGCTCGCGCCCCAGGAAGAGGTTCGCGGCGGCGTCGAGATTGTCGGCCAGGGCCAGCGTCTGGTAGATCGTCTCGATCGAATTGCTGCGCGCATCGGCGGGCGAGCGGATCGTCACGGGTTTGCCGTCGATCAGGATCTGGCCCGAATCCGCCTGATAGGCGCCCGAGAGGATCTTGATCAGCGTCGACTTGCCGGCGCCGTTGTGGCCCAGCAGGCCCACGACCTCGCCCGGGAAGACGTCGATGCTGACGCCGTCGACGGCCTGGATGCCCCCGAACGAGATGCGGATGTCGCGCATCTCGACCAGCGGTGTGCCGCTGCGGTCGATAACGTCGGGTGTCTTTGCATCTGCCATGGTCTTACCCTCCCACGCGGCGGCGATAGATGATGTCGATGAGCACCGCGGCCACCAGGACCGAGCCCACCACGATGTTCTGAAGCGGCGCATCGACGCCGACCATCGCCATGCCCGACTGCAGCGACTGCATGATCAGCGCGCCAAGGATGGCGCCGTAGATCGTGCCGATCCCGCCCGCCAGCGCCGTGCCGCCGATTACCGCCGCGGCGATCACGCGCAATTCGTCCAGCGTGCCGATGTCGTTGGAATGGAACGTCAGCCGCGACGAGGCCACCAGCGCCGCGATGGCCACCAGCGCGCCCATCAGGGCAAAGACCTTGACCGTCAGCAGGCGGGTGTTGATGCCCGAGAGCTCTGCCGCGTCGGGGTTGCCGCCGGTGGCAAAGACGTAGCGCCCGAACCGGGTCTTGCGCGCCACCACGGTCATCACCACGGCCACCGCGATCAGCAGCAGCACCGAGATCGGCAGGCCATAGCTGGCGGTGTAGCCCGCGGGCACCTCGAGTCCCTCTGCCGCGAATTGCCGCTCCAGCACCCGCTCGGGAATCTGGTAGGAATTGAGGATGGCGATGAAACCCATGATCGCGACGACAAAGATCGCGCCCACGGCAAACTCGGCCCACATCGGTTTCACCGGGAAATCGTGACGCTTCTTCGCGCGCCGGGCCGACACCAGCGCCAGCACCGCCGCCACCGAGGCGACCAGACCGGCGATCCAGGACCAGGTGGCCCCGAGGGTGCCGTTGATCCCGCCGAACAGCTGGAAGGTCTCGTTGAGCGGCCCGATGGTCTGGCCGCTGGTCAGGTACCAGGCGACGTTGCGCCAGACCAGCAGACCGCCAAGGGTGACGATGAAGGCCGGGATGGTGAGGTAGCCCACGAGCCAGCCCTGGAAGGCTCCGATGATCGCGCCCGCGGCAATGCCCACGACGATGGCCACCCACGCCAGCGCCGGGCTGCCCAGCGGAATGCCCAGAAGGTCGATGGCCCAGCTGGTCTGCGTCATCGCCATGATCGCCGAACAGGTGGCCAGCAGCGATCCGACCGCAAGGTCGATGTGGCGGGTGACGATGATGAACACCATCCCCGTCGCCATGATCGCCACCGACACCGTCTGGATTGTCAGGTTGAACAGGTTGCGCGGCGTCAGGAACTGGCCGCCGGTCAGGATGTTGAACAGCACGCAGATCAGCAGGAACGCCCCGATCATGCCCAGAAGGCGCAGGTCGAGTTCAAGCTGGCTGAACAGGCTGCGCGACGCGCCGCCGCGGCCCGATGAGGCGCTTTTGTCCGAAGATGTGTCTGTCATTGGGAATGCTCCTGGCGGGGCTCCGGCGGGGCGGAGCAGGAATACGGCAGGCGTCACGGCGCTGTCTGCGCCGAAGGGATCGCCCGCGCCCGGTCGCGGGCGCGGGACTGTGAGGCAGACCTCAGGCGTCGCCGGTGGCGGCGGCCTGGGTCCCGCGCCCGATCAGTTGCAGGGGGCCGGACCGCCCGACACGCCCTGGCAGAGCTCTTCCTGGCTGATCCAGCCGGCGTCCACCACGACGCCCAGGTTGTCCTTGGTCACCGGAACCGGCTCCAGGAACTCGGCCCAGAGGGTCGTGCCCGCGGGCGAGGTCCACTCTTCGGCGCCTTCGATGCCGGACATCTCTGCCCCGCCGGCCAGCGCGATGGCGATTTCGCCCGCGTTCTGGCCAAGGTCGCGGCTGTCCTTCCAGACGCTGACGGTCTGGGTGCCCTGCGCCACACGGTTCAGCGCGGCAAAGTCCGCATCCTGGCCCGAGACCGGGATACCGTCGAGGCCCTGCGCGGTCAGCGCCGCAACGGCGCCGCCGGCGGTGCCGTCGTTGGAGGCGACGACCGCGTCGACCTCGTTGTTGTTCTGGGTCAGGATCTGCTCCATGTTGCGCTGCGCGTTGGCGGGCAGCCAGCCATCGGTATAGGCCTCGCCGACGATGGTGATGTCACCGGCGTCGATGGCGCTTTGCAGCACTTCCTGCTGACCGCCGCGCAGGAAGTCGGCGTTGGGATCGGTGGGCGAGCCCTTGATCATCACGTAGTTGCCGGTGGGCGCGGCTTCGAGCACGGCGCGGGCCTGCATCCGGCCAACCTCGATGTTGTCGAAGGTCAGGTAGAAGGCGCGGCTGTCCTCGATCAGGCGGTCATAGGCGATGACCGGAATGCCCGCGTCGGAGGCGGCCTGAACCGCGGGGATGATCGCCTGGGTGTCCTGCGCCAGGATGATGAGCGCGTCGACACCCTGCGCGATCAGCGATTCCACGTCCGACAGCTGCTTGGCCGAGGACGATTGCGCATCGGCGGAGACGTATTCGGCGCCGCCTTCTTCGAGTGCGGCCTGGATCGCGGCCTCGTCCGTCTTCCAGCGCTCTTCCTGGAAATTCGACCAGCTGACGCCGACGGTCAGATCCTGTGCAAAAACGGATGCGCCCGGGATGGCGAAGGCCATCGTCGTGGCGACGAGCAGTGTTCTCTTCTTCATTGTAGTCCTCCCAGTGGTGCCGCGGCAGTGACTGCCGGCCGCGACGGCTTCGTATGACGGCACCATGGCGAGATTAATTTCATCTGTCAAAATAATTCCTTTGCGAAGGCGTCTAATTTTCATACGCTTTAAAGAACAGCCATGCTGCAGCGCCGCATTTCGCGGCTTGGCGCGGCGGAACGGTCCGAATTTTTATGGTTAGCGAAATAACTACTGAGAAAACCACCGATCCTGACGATGCCGCAGCGCAGCGTCCCGGTTGCGGCCCCCGCCGCCCGATTCGCGGCAGCGAGGATCAGTGGGGCGTTCCGCTGCGCCAGCAGATCTTCGAATCGGTGCGCGCCGAAGGCACGCTGAGTCGGGTCGAGGTGGCGCGAATCCTGCGCGTCAGCCCAGGCTCGGTCACCGCCGCCACCACCGACCTGATCGGTGCGGGCTACCTTGAGGAAGTCGCCCTGCCCCGCGCCGTCGAAACCGTGTCGCGCGGCCGCCCGCCGGTGGCGCTGGCGGTCTGCCCGGGCGCGGTGCTGGTCGCCGGCATCAAGATGTCCGAAGTCGGCCATTCCGCGGTGCTGCACGATTTCGCCGGGGGCATGATCGCCGACGTCACCCTGCCCGGCCATCCCCGCCCGATGGAGACGCCCGAGACGCTTGAGACCATCGCGCATCTGCTGGACCGGGTGCTGGCCAAGGCCGGGCGCCACCGGTCCGAGGTGCAGGCGCTGGGTCTCGGGCTGCCGGGCTTTATCGACGGGGAAACCGGCACGGCGCTCTGGTCGTCACTGCTGGCCGAGCCGAACCTGGCGCTGGCCGACCGTGCCTCGCAGCACCTGGGCTTGCCTGTGAAGATCGACAACGATGCCAACCTGCTGACGCTGGCCGAACTGTGGTTCGGCGACGGGCGTGACATGTCGAATTTCGCCGTGGTCACCATCGAACACGGGGTCGGCATGGGGCTGGTGCTGAACAACCGGCTCTATCGCGGTGCGCGGGGGCTGGGCACCGAGCTCGGGCACACCAAGGTGCAGCTCGACGGCGCCCTCTGCCGCTGCGGTCAGCGCGGCTGCCTCGAGGCCTATGTCGCCGATTATGCGCTGGTCCGCGAAGCCTCGACCGCGCTCGACTGGGCGCCGGGCGGGCCAATGGACAGCAACGCGATGCTGACGCAGCTTTACGAGAACGCCAAGTCCGGGCACGCCGCCTCGCGGTCGATCTTTCGCCGCGCCGGACGGTACCTCGCGCTGGGGCTGGCGAACGTGGTCAATCTCTTCGATCCGGAACGCATCATCCTGTCGGGAGCGCGCATGGAATATGACTATCTCTATGCCGACGAGGTGCTGAGCGACTTGGCGCAAGCCGCGATCCGCGTCGACCGGCCCACGCCGCGCGTAGAAATCCACGCCTGGGGCGACATGATCTGGGCCCGGGGGGCAGCGGCGCTGGCGCTGTCGCATGTGACGGCCGAACGGCTGGGCACCCCCGGCGCGCTGGAGGATGCATGAGGGCGCTGGTCCCCTTGTTGCTGGCCACCGCACCGGCGCTGGCGGACCCGGCGTTCGAGCCGGTGGCCCTGCCGAGCGAGCATCTCTATTCCGGCGGTTGGGAGCATTTCGTCGGCGGCGGGGTGGCGATCTTCGATTGCAACGGCGACGCGCGGCCCGAGCTTTACGTCGCGGGCGGCACCGATCCGGCGCGGCTGTTTGTGAACCGCAGCACAGCCGGCGAAATCACCTTCGCGAGCGCGGAGATCGGCCCGCTCACCGCGGTCACCGGCGCTTATCCCCTCGACCTCGACGGCGACGGGATGCAGGACCTGATGGTGCTGCGCAACGGCCCGAACGTGCTGCTGCGGGGCCTGGGCGACTGCCGCTTCGAGGACGCCACCGACCGCTTCGGCCTGCCGCAGGACGATCGCTGGACCACCGCCTTTTCCGCCACCTGGGAGGCGCAGGGCAGCCTGCCGACGCTGGCCTTCGGCAATTACGTCGACCAGACCGATCCGAACGGCCCTTTCGGCACCTGCGACCGCAACTTTCTACTGCGCCCCGAGGGCGACCGCTACGGCGCGCCGGTCCCGCTCGATCCCGGCTATTGCGCGCTGTCGATGCTGTTCTCAGACTGGCAGCGCAGCGGCACGCCGATGCTGCGGGTGTCGAACGACCGGCACTATTACATCCGCGAGGGCCGCGAACAGATGTGGCTGCTGGACCCGCTGCGCGAACTGACGCCCGACGAGGGCTGGCCCGAGCAGCAGTTGTGGGGCATGGGCATTGCCAGCCGCGACATCACCGGCGACGGGCGGCCCGAGGTGATGCTGACCTCGATGGGCGACCAGATCCTGATGGCCAATACCGGCGACGGCTTCGCCGCCATGCCCTACGAGACCGGCGCCACGGCGCACCGGCCCCATACCGGCGATGACGGCCGTGCCTCGACCGGATGGCACGCGGAATTCGGCGACGTCGACAACGACGGGCGCGCGGACCTGTTTATCGCCAAGGGCAATGTCGACCAGATGCCCGACATGGCGATGCAGGACCCCAACAACCTGCTCATGCAGCAGTCCGACGGAACCTTTGCCGAGGCCGCGTCCACCGCCGGTGTCGCCTCGCCCCACCGGTCGCGTGGCGCGGGGCTGGCCGATCTCGACGGCGACGGACGGCTCGATCTCGTGGTCGTCAACCGGCGCGCGCCGCTCGAGGTCTGGCGCAACGTCACGCCCGGCACCGGCGGCTGGCTGACGGTCGCCTTGTCGCAACCCGGTGCGAACCGCGATGCCGTGGGTGCGGTGGTGGAGCTGCGCACGGACGCGGGACCCCAAAGCCAGGAGGTGACGGTCGGCGGCGGGCACGTCAGCGGCCAGTCCGGGCCGCTGCATTTCGGCCTTGGCGCCGCGGCAGAGGCGGAGCTGCGGGTGATCTGGCCGGACGGCACGACGGAGGACTGGCAACCGGTGCAGGCGGATCAGAAGGTCAGGGTCGACCGCGACGACTGACGCACGCGGCATTCGCCGGCTAAGCGGCGGTCAGTATTCGCCTTCGGCGGCCTTGCGCATTTCTTCCTCGAATTCGCGGCGCAGCCGGCGGCGGACGCTGGCGGCATGGTGGCGCTTGCGTTCGAGATCGTTCTCGACCCTCAGCGTCGGCACTTCGACGGGTCTGCCGTCGGCATCCATGGCGATCATGGTGAAATAGCACGAATTGGTGTGGCGTCGGACGCCGGTGCGGATCTCCTCGGCCTCGACCCTTATGCCGACCTCCATCGAGGTGCGCCCGGCGTGGTTGATGCTGGCGCGAAAGGTCACCAGTTCGCCCACGTTGATCGGCTCCTTGAACACCACCTGGTCGACGGAAATCGTCACAGCGTAGCGTTGCGAAAACCGCGAGGCGCAGGAAAACGCCACCCGGTCCAGCAGGTTTAGCAGTGCGCCGCCATGCACCTTGCCGCTGAAATTCGCCATGTCCGGCGTCATCAGCACCGTCATCTCGAGCTTTCTGGAATCCATCCGCCTGTCCTGTCACCGCGTCCGGCCGATCATAGACGGGGCACCCCGGCGCGCAACGCGGATCAGGCGACCCCGAGCAGCCGCATGGCGTTTTCCTTGAGGATCAGCGGGCGGACCTCGTCCTTGAAGGGCGCGGCCTCGAAATCCTGCAGCCAGCGGTCGGGGGTGATCGCCGGCCAGTCCGAGCCGAAGAGCATCTTCTTCTTCAGCAGGGAATTGGCGTATTTGATGAAGATCTCGGGAAAGTATTTCGGCGACCAGCCGGACATGTCGAAATAGACGTTGGGCTTGTGCTGCGCCACCGCCAACCCCTCTTCGGTCCAGGGAAAGCTGGGATGCGCCAGCACGATGGGCATGTCCGGGAAATCGACCGCGACATCGTCGAGGTGCATCGGGTTGGAGTATTTGAGCCGCATCCCCATGCCGCCGCGCATCCCCGAGCCGACCCCGGTCTGGCCGGTGTGAAAGAGCGTGATCGCCCCCTCCTCGGCGATGGCCTCGTAGAGCGTGTAGGCGCTGCGGTCGTTGGGAAAGAAGCCCTGCATCGTCGGGTGGAACTTGAAGCCGCGCACGCCGAAGTCGCGCACCAGCCGCCGCGCCTCGCGCGCGCCTGCCTTGCCCTTGGCCGGGTCGATGCTGGCGAAGGGGATCAGGATGTCCTCATTCTCGGCGCAGACCTGCGCCACTTCCTCGTTGGAATAGCGGCGAAAGCCGGTTTCCCGTTCGGCATCGACCGGAAAGATCACCGCGGCGATGTTGCGTTCGCGGTAGTAGCGCGCGGTGTCGGCCACGGTGGGCAGCATGCCGTCGACCCCGGCGGGGTTCTTGAAATAGGCCGCCAGCCCCTCCTGAAACTCGGTGTAGCCATCGTCGCGCGGGCCGCAGCAGGGCTCTTCGGCGTGGGTGTGGAAATCGATGGCGCGAACGGCGGAGAAATCGACCATGCCGGCGGCTCCTTCTGGCGGGTCTGTTCGCGTTGATCGTTAACACGCAAAACCGCTATGCTCTATAACAAACTTGTCCTATAACCGGGGCGGAATAAGACGCCACAGGACCGACGCATGACCGACACCGCCGCCACCCGGATCGACCGGCACGACGATATCGCCGTGGTCACCTTTGACCGGCCACAAAAGCGCAACGCCATGAACGACGCGTTGATTGCCGAGCTGGATGCGTTTTTCTCCAACCCGCCCAAGGATGTACGCGCCGTTGTTATAACCGGTGCGGGCGGGCATTTCTGCTCGGGCCTCGACCTATCGGAACACCAGCACCGCAGCCCCGAAGAGACCGTCTATCATTCGCGAAACTGGCACCGGGTGGCGGATCTCATTGAATTCGGCGGGCTGCCGGTCATCGCGGCGCTCACCGGAGCGGTGATCGGCGGCGGGCTCGAGATCGCCACAGCCGCGCATGTGCGCATCGCCGAGCCGTCTGTGCGGTTCCAGCTGCCCGAGGGGCGTCGCGGCATCTTTGTCGGCGGCGGCGCCACGGTGCGCGTGGGCCGCATCCTCGGCGCCGACCGGATGCGCGAGATGATGCTGACCGGACGCAGCTACGGGGCCGAAGACGGGCATCGCTTGGGCCTTGCCCATTACAGCGTCGGTGAGGGCGAAGCGCTGCCGCTGGCACTGGAGCTGGCCCGCACAGTCGCCGACAACGCGCCCTTCTCGAACTACCTGATGATCCAGGCCATCGGCCGGATCACCGAGATGTCGCGCAGCGACGGGCTTTTTACCGAAAGCCTGTCGGCGGCCATGGCGCAGACGTCAGAGGGTGCTAAAGAGGGGTTGCGTGCCTTTCTGGAAAAGCGCGCCCCGAATTTCCGGCCCTGAGGGCGTCGGCACCAAGACCATCATCTGGGAGGAGCATAGGATGGACAGACGATTTTTCACCAAGACCCTGGGCGCCGCGGCGCTGGCACTCGCCGGCCTGCCGATGGCCGCGCAGGCACAGGACGTGACGCTGCGCCTGCACCAGTTCCTGCCCCCGGTGGCGACGGTGCCCGCGCAGATCCTCAAGCCCTGGGGCGAACGGCTGGCGGAGGCGTCGGACGGACGCATCGCGATCCAGCATTTCGACGCCATGTCGCTGGGCGGCCGTCCGCCCGAGCTGATCGACCAGGCCCGCGACGGCGTGGCCGACATGACCATGACCCTCGTCGGCTACACCCCCGGCCGCTTCCCGCGGACGGAAGTGTTCGAGCTGCCGTTCATGATGACCGACCCCGTGGCCACCTCGCTGGCCTTCTGGGAAATGGTGGAAAGCGACTTCCAGGCATCCGAGTACCAGGACGTCAAGATCCTTGGAGCCTGGGTACACGGACCCGGCCTTGTCCACACCGCCGATCCGGTCAATTCGCTCGAGGATATGCAGGGCAAGACCCTGCGCGGCCCGACCCGGGTGATCACCGACCTGCTGGGCGAACTGGGGGCCACCCCCGTCGGCATGCCCCTGCCCGCCATCCCCGAGGCGCTGTCCAAGGGCGTCATCAACGGCACGGTGATCCCGTGGGAGGTCACGCCGGCGGTGCGGCTCACCGAGCTGGTGAGCAACCACACCGAATTCGCGGGCGACGAGGCGCTTTACACCGCGACCATCGTGCTGGCGATGAACAAGGCGAAGTACGACGCCCTGCCCGACGACCTGCGCGCGATCCTCGACGAAGAAAGCGGCGCCAAGCTGTCGGCCTTTGCCGCCGAGGTCATGTATGCCGCCGACGCGCCCGCCCGGCAGATCGCCGTCGATGCGGGCAACACCATCGTCACGCTGGACGAGGCCGAAGTCGCGCGCTGGAAAGAGGCGGCGCAGCCGGTGATCGAGCGCTGGGTGGCCGAGATGGATGGCAAGGGCATCGACGGTCAGGCGCTGATCGACCAGGCCCGCGGTCTGATCGACGCCAAGACCAACTGATCCGCGCGCGCCGGGCGCCGCGTGCGCCCGGCGCCTTTTGCCCGCAAGGACAGGCTGCCGCAATGTATGCCCGACTTTTCCGGATCGCCGATGCCCTGGCGCGCGGCATGGCCTACCTCGGCGGCGCCGCGCTCTTGGTGATCGTTGTGCTTACCTGCGTGTCGATCGTTGGCCGGGCGCTGGTGCCGCTCGACATCGGCATCGGCCCGATCCGCGCCATCTATGACCTGACCGAGATCGGAATGGCCGCCGCGGTCTTTGCCTTCCTGCCGCTCTGCCAGCTGCGGCGCGGGCACGCCAGCGTCGATCTGTTCAAGCCGCTCTATCCGACCGTGCTGAACCGGCTGCTGGACCTTCTGTTCGACGCCGGGATGCTGTTCATCGCGGTGATCGGCGCCTGGCGGCTCACCCTCGGGATGCTGGACAAGCTGCGCTACGGCGAGACGACGCTGATCGCGCAGATCCCGGTCTGGCAGGGATACGCCGCGAGCCTGCTGGGCGCGGTGGTCTTTGCGCTGGTGGCGGGTTTCTGCGTGCTGCGCAGCCTGCGCACGCTTGGCGGAAAAACCGATGCGGAGCCGGAGCATGTCTAACATCGAGCTGGCGCTCTGGTCCTTTCCGGTCCTGCTGCTGCTGATCTTCCTGCGCGCGCCGATCGCGCTGGCGATGATCGCCGTGGGGGCCACCGGCACATACCTTGCCATCGGCACGCCGATGATGGTGCTGAACCAGCTCAAGACCCTGACCTACGGCACGTTTTCCAACTATTCCTTCTCGATCATCCCGCTCTTCCTGCTGATGGGCCAGTTCGCCACGCTCTCGGGCATGTCAGCGTCGCTGTTTCGCGCCGCCGAGAGCTTTCTAGGGCACCGCAAGGGCGGCGTCGCCATGTCGGCCATCGGCGCATGCGCAGGCTTCGGCGCGATCTGCGGGTCGAGCCTCGCCACCGCCGCGACCATGGGCCAGGTCGCCCTGCCCGAGCTGCGGCGCTACGGCTATCCCGGCTCGCTCTCCACTGGCGCGCTGGCGGCGGGCGGGACGCTGGGCATCCTCATCCCGCCCTCGGTGATCCTGGTGATCTACGCGATCCTGGCCGAGCAGAATATCGAGAAGCTCTTCGTCGCGGCGCTGATCCCCGGCATTATTGCCGCCCTCGGTTACATGCTGGCGATCATGGTCTGGGTGCGGGTGTCGCCCAATTCGGCCGCCGTCAAGGAGCGCGTGCCGTGGGCCGCGCGGATGCGGGCGCTGGGGTCGGTCTGGCCGGTGCTGGCGATCTTCATCGCCGTGGTGGGCGGCATCTATGCCGGCATCTTTACCCCGACCGAGGCCGCCGCCGTCGGCGCCGCGGGCACCGGGCTGGTGGCGATGCTGTCGGGCAAGCTCGATCTTCAGGGACTGAAGGCGGCGATCCTGGCCACGGCCTCCTCGACTGCGATGATCTTCCTGATCATCCTCGGCGCGGGCCTTTACAACAGTTTCCTGGCGCTGACGCAGCTGCCGCAAATGGCCAGCGTCTGGGTGTCCGAACAGGGGCTGTCGCCCTGGGTGGTGCTGACGGCGGTACTGATCATGTACCTGCTGTTCGGCTGCATCATGGATTCGCTGTCGATGGTGCTGCTGACGGTGCCGATCATCTACCCGATCATGTCGGTGCTCGACTTCGGGATGAGCGCGGACGATTTCGGCCTGTGGTTCGGCATCCTGGTGCTGATCGTGGTCGAGGTCGGGCTGATCACACCGCCGGTCGGGATGAACCTGTTCATCATCAACTCGATGGCGCGGGACATTCCCATCGGCCAGACCTACCGCGGCGCCCTGCCCTTCGTGCTGACCGACATGGTGCGCGTCGTGATCCTCGCCGCCTTTCCGGCGATCACGCTGTGGCTCGTGTGGGTGATCGACGCGCTTTAGCGCTCCGTCGCGTCGCTCAGACCTCGATCACCCCGTCGCCGCCCGCGTATAGCTTCGCGATCTCCTCCGTGCGGCCCGCCCGCAACGCACGCTGGTTGAGGCTGCCCTTCTCGGTCACCTCTCCCCGGTCGAAGCTGGGCGGCACCTCCATGACCACGGCTCGGCATACCCGTGAAGCGGACCCTGTGGTGGTCTTGGCCGCCGACGCCAGCGCGGCAGTCAGCGCCGCCTGCCGCTCCGCCGCCGGCATCTTCAGCGCCGCGTCTGACAGCAGCAGCAGCGCGCCGAGTTCCGCACGGTCCTCGCCCACGACCACCGCGTCGCGCACCAGCCCGCCAAGCGCGTCGACCAAGGCCGCGCGCACCGCGCCGACGGCCACCCAGGTGCCGGTCGCGAGCTTGAAGTTCTCCGCCACCCGCCCGTCGAACAGGAACCCCTTGGAGAAATCCTCGGTGTCGACCGGCCGCAGCGCATCGCCGAGCGCGAAGAAGCCTTCGTCGTCAAAAGCCTCCGAAGTCCTGACCGCATCGCGGAAATACCCCGGCGTGATCGTCGGCCCCTTGAGCCGGGCCTCGAGCTTGCCGCCCGATGGCACCAGCTTGAGCACCAGTCCGCGCGCCGGGACGCCGACATTGCCGGCCTTGTCCTGCACCTCGGTGAAGGCCAGCGCGAAGGGCGACGTCTCGGTCGAGCCGAGACCCGTGGCCAGCACCACGTCGCGGCCCGTGGCCTTGCGCCCGATGGCCGCCAGCCGGTCCCATGTGTGCTGCGCCATCCCGGCGCCCGCATAGAAGAGCATCCCGAGATCGGCAAAGAAGGTGCTCGCGAGAGCCTCGTCGGCCTCCAGCGCGGAGACCAGCAGGTCGTAGCCCACCGGCACGTTGAAATACCAGCTGCAGGAGATCTCGCGCAGGTTGCGAAGCGTCTGCTCGAAACGGCCCGGCGCCGGGCGGCCATCGTCGATGTAGTAGGTCCCGCCGTTGGTGAGCGTGAGGTAGAAGACCTTGTTGCCCGCCGCCGTGTGGTTCCACGGTGCCCAGTCCAGCACCACGGGCGGTCGATGGGCGACGAAGCGGTAGCAGTCGCGGATCATCGCCTGGCTGGTGCAGATCATCCCGTGGGTGTTGATCACCGCCTTGGGCGACCCGGTGGAGCCGGAGGTGAAAAGGTATTTCAGAACCGTGTCCGGGGTGATCCGTGCCTGCGCCGCGCGGGCCGGTTCGGGATCGGCCTGCAGAAGCGTGTCGAAGCGCAGGGCCCCCGGCCCGGGATCGGTCAGGTTGATGACCTGCCGCCCCTCGGCGGCGATGGCCTGCAAGGCGGGAGCGAAGGCCGCGCCGTCGTCGGCAAAGACCGCGCCGGGGCGCAGCAGGTCCGCGATGTCGCGCAGCTTCGCATGGTCCTTCGACATCAGTGCATAGGCGGGGCTGACCGGCGCGAAGGGGATGCCGGTGCAGGCGCAGGCCAGCCCCAGCAGCGCGTGTTCCAGCGAATTCTCCGACAGGATCAGCAAAGGCCGATCCGGCCCCAGACCGAGGTCCAGCAGCGCCGCACCGATGGCATGGGCCTGCGCGCGTCCTTCGGCAAAACTGATCCGCCGCCAGTCGCCGTGCGTGTCGCGCCGGGCGATCCAGGTCCGGTCGGGCGCCGCCTCGGCCCAGTGGTCGAGGTAGGCGGGAAGCACCCGGTCATGCGGCTCCAAAGGATCGGGCTGCCACATCAGCACCGTGCCGTCGGCGCGGTGCTCATAGTCGAAACGCGGCTGCCAGAACGGTGCCGGTGCCTCGGTGTCGCCTGCGGTCATCGTCTCCTCCCCGATCAGATGACCCTAACGCGGCGCCATGCGGATCGCCCCGTCGAGCCGGATAACCTCGCCGTTGAGCATCGGGTTGGTGACGATCTGGCCGACGAGCGCCGCATATTCCTCGGGCGCGCCCAGCCGCGACGGGAACGGCACCTGCGCGCCCAGCGATTGCTGCACGTCCTCGGGCAGGCCCTGCAGAAGCGGTGTGAGAAAGAGCCCCGGCGCGATGGTGCAGACCCGCACGCCCTTGTCGGCCAGGTCGCGGGCCATGGGCAGGGTCATGCCGACGATCCCGCCCTTCGAGGCCGCGTAGGCGATCTGGCCGATCTGTCCGTCATAGGCCGCAACGGACGCTGTGTTGACGATCACCCCGCGTGCCCCGTCGTCGCCCACGGGGTCCTGCGCCACCATCCGCGCGGCGGCCTGGCTGGCGCAGTTGAAGCTGCCCAGGAGGTTCACGCGGATGGTCTTTTCGAAAACCGCCGGATCATGCGCCGCGCCGCGCGACACGGTCTTGGCCGCGGGACCGATGCCTGCGCAGTTGACCAGCACCCGCACCGGCGCAAGCTCTTTCGCGCGGTCCAGCCCGGCGGCGACGCTGGCCGGATCGCCCACGTCGACCTTGCAGAAGATGCCGCGCAGCTCGTGCGCATGAGCCTCTCCGGCGTCGGCGTTCAGGTCGAAGATCGCCACCTTCAGCCCCATTCCGGCCAGACCCCGCGCCGTCGCGGCCCCCAGCCCCGAGGCGCCGCCGGTCACCACCGCGCCCGTCCCACTCCACTCCTGCATCAGCTCTCTCCTCCGGCTGTTGTCCTGATCTTGCGCAGCAGCGACAGAAGCTGCGCGCGCTCGGCCATGCTCAGCCCGGCCAGCACCTTTTCCTCGTGGGTCCGTACCGCCGCAACGGCTTCGGCAAAGGCCCGACGCCCGGCGTCGGTGGCCAGCAGCGCCTGCACCCGCCTGTCACCCGGCACCCGTCCGCGCTGCAACAAGCCGCGGCGTTCAAGGTCGTCGACGATCGCAACGAGACCGGAGCGTTCGATGCCCAACCGCCGCGCCAGGGCGCTCTGCGTGATGTTGGGAATCTGCACCACCAGCGACAGTGCAGAGAACGCTCGTTGGGACAGCCCGTCGTCGCCCAGGGCCTCGCGGAAATCGGTGTGAAAGATCACGTATGCGCGTTTGAGGTTGTAGCCGATCAGCTCCTCAAGCGCGAGATCGGCGCATTCGGCCTCTTCGGCGGCGCGCAAGCTGGTGACGGATCGGGCCATCGCGGGCTCCTCGCCTGGGTCCCCGAGAGGACCGTAATTGTTAACCTGGTTAACGTTTATACCTCCTCGGCCAACCTGTCCAGACGGTTGCGCGCAGCCCTTCGGACGGACCCGACTCACCCCACCGAGTCGCCGTCCGCCCTGCCTCACCCCGCTTCGAAACCGTACGTTTACCTCGCAGTCCGCCCGCCTGCGCCCGGAAAACCGACGATTGTATGCGAAAGTATGCAAAAAAATGCCGCAGGGGCGATTTGTTGGCGCGCAGCCGGTAGACCTGCGCCGTCAGACCCGCTAGACGCAGGGCAATCTGACAGAAAGGCGTGCATCTCATGGCTGACCAGAACACCCCCGACATCATCTACACCAAGGTCGACGAGGCCCCCGAGCTGGCCTCGGCCTCTCTCCTGCCGATCATCCGGAAATTCGCCGCGGCGGCGGGCGTCTCCGTCGGCACCCGTGACATTTCGCTGGCGGGCCGCATCATCGCCGCCTTCCCGGAAAAGCTGACCGAGGCGCAGCGCCAGACCGACGACCTCGCGGTTCTGGGCGAACTGGTAAAACAGCCGCAGGCGAACGTTATCAAGCTGCCCAACATCTCGGCCTCGGTGCCGCAACTGGTGGCGGCGATCCGCGAACTTCAGGGCCAGGGGTATGACCTGCCCGACTATCCCGAGGACCCGCAGACCGACGCCGAAAAGGACGCCCGCAAGCGCTATGACGCGATCAAGGGCTCGGCGGTGAACCCGGTGCTGCGCGAAGGAAACTCCGACCGCCGCGCCGCCGCCCCGGTCAAGAAATACGCCCAGAACAACCCGCACCGCATGGGCGACTGGTCCAAGGACAGCAAGACCCGCGTGGCGACCATGGGCGCGAACGATTTCCGGTCGAACGAAAAATCCGCGACTCTGGACAAGGACGCCACCGCAAAGATCGTGCACGTCGGCGCCGACGGCACCGAGACCGTGCTCAAGGACGGCGTGAGCTATCCCGCCGGCACCGTGGTCGACGCGACCTACATGTCCGCATCGGCGCTCGACGCCTTTCTCGCCGCCGAGATCGAGAAGACCAAAGCCGAGGGCACGCTGTTCTCGATCCACCTCAAGGCCACGATGATGAAGGTCAGCGACCCGATCATCTTCGGCCACGCAGTCAAGGCCTGGCTGCAGCCCGTCTTCGACACATACGGCGACCAGATGAAGGCCGCCGGCGTCGATCCGAACTCGGGCCTCGGCGACCTGCTGGAGCGCGTGAAGGACATGCCCGAGGTCCTGAAGGCCATCGAAGAGGTGCGCGACCAGCGCCCGCCGATGTACATGGTCAATTCCGACAAGGGCATCACTAACCTGCACGTGCCGTCCGACGTCATCATCGACGCCTCGATGCCCGCGCTCATCCGCGGCGGCGGCAAGGGCTGGGGTCCGGACAACAAGGAACACGACACCGCCTGCATCATCCCCGACAGCTCATACGCGGCGGTCTATGACGAGACCATCGAGTACTTCAAGGAAACCGGAAAGCTCGACCCGGCGACGGCGGGCACCGTGCAGAACGTTGGCCTGATGGCGCAGAAGGCCGAGGAATACGGATCGCACCCCACGACATTCGAGATCCCAGCCGACGGCACCGTGAAGATGATCCTCGACGATGGAACCGTCCTGCACGAGCACAGTGTCGAAGCGGGCGACATCTGGCGGTCGGCCTCGACCCGCAAGGCGCCGATCGAGGACTGGGTGCAGCTGGCCATCGACCGCCAGAAGGCCGAGGGCTGCGAGGCGATCTTCTGGCTCGACGAGACCCGTGCGCACGATGCGGAGCTGATCAAGTTCGTCAAACCCATCCTCGAGGCCAAGGGCGTCGCGGACACGTTCAAGATCATGGCCCCGCGCGAGGCGACCCGCGCGTCGTTCGAGACGATCCGCGCCGGCAAGACCTCCATCGCGATCACCGGCAACGTGCTGCGCGACTACCTGACCGACCTTTTCCCGATCCTGGAACTGGCGACCAGCGCCAAGATGCTGTCGATCGTCAAGCTGATGCAGGGTGGCGGGTTGTTCGAGACCGGCGCGGGCGGCTCGGCCCCCAAGCACGTCCAGCAGCTGCAGGAGGAAAACCACCTGCGCTGGGATTCGCTTGGCGAATTCTGCGCGCTTGGCGAAAGCCTCAAGTTCCTGGGCGAGATGAAGGACAACAACAAGGCCCGTGTGCTGGGCCTCGCGGTCGAGACGGCGACGCAGGGCGTGCTGGACAACAACCGCTCTCCGGACCGCAAAGCCGGCCAGCCCGACAACCGCGACAGCCACTTCTGGTTCGCGCTCTACTGGGCGCAGGCGCTGGCGGCGCAGACCGAGGATGCCGAGCTCGCATCGCATTTCTCCCCGATTGCGCAGGCGCTGGAAGAAAAGGCCGACGCGATCACCGGCGAGATGCTGGCAGCCCAGGGTCAGCCTGCGGATACGGGAGGCTACTACCACACCGACCCCGAGAAGACCGCCAAGGTGATGCGCCCCTCGGCGACCTTCAACGAGATCATCGGCTGATCCATACAGACCGATCTGCAAGCCAAAGGCCCGGTCACTGCGACCGGGCCTTTTTTTGTTTGTCCTTTACCCTCTCCCGAATTGCGCGCCCGTCCATGTTTTTCCCGGCCCGGAATAAAGGCCGCTTGCGGCCGCCGGGCAGCGGCAGCCAGCCCGACCGGGCTGCCGCTCTGGTGGGTCTTGGCACCGAGCTTCGACGTCGTCCGGATGTTGCTGCCATCAAGCGCGAGAGCGGCGCTGTCGCCGCGGCACCCCGCTGGCTGCCGTCAAGCGTTCTTCAAGGTTTGCCAGCGCCATCGTCGCGAAACGAAAGCGCCGCCTCACCCCGCCAGCGCCTTCCCCAGCCTCGGCAGCCGCGCCTTCTTCATCAGCGCGCGCATCTGCCAGTCGTCACCCGACAGCCGCCGCGCCTCGTTCAGCACCGAGTCGCAGACCTGGGCCACACCGCCGGGATCGCCCTGCCAGTGGCCCAGCAGGAAGGCATCGGGATCGGCGCGGCTCAGTCCTTCCTCGGCCAGCACGCCGCGGGGGAAATCGGCGGCGTTCAACGTCACGACGACATCCGCCGACCCCGCCACCGCCGCCGCAAGGACGTGGATGTCGTTGCCGTCCGGCAGCCACAGCCGCGCCTCGAGCGACGGCGGCCAGTCGACCTCGGCCGCGGGCCAGGCCGCGCGCACGGCGGCGATTTCGGCCCGCGCCTGCGCTTCACCGCCCGGCCCCAGCTTGCGCGCCGCGCGCGCCCATTCCTCGAGGATACGCGCCGACCACAGCGGCGTGTAGGCGCCGCGCGCCGCGACGCCCAGAAGAACCTCGCGCATCACCGTCGGGTAGAGGACGCAGGTGTCGAGAACGACCTTCACAGCCGGAAGAACAGCGCCTTGAGGTAGCCCGACTCGGCCAGCTGCGGCAGCAGCGGATGGTCCGGCCCGGCGCCGCCGGTGTGAATGAGCTGTGCCCGTCGCCCGGCCCGTCCGATGCCGCGCAGGCAGGCGCCGGTGAAAGCGGTAAGATCGGCGGCATGCGAGCAGGAGCAGAGCACGAGGTAGCCGCCCTCGCTGACCAGCGGCGCGGAGAGCCGCGCCACCCGCTCGTAGGCGCGCAGTCCCTTGTCGAGCGCCGGTTTCGACGGGGCAAAGGCGGGCGGGTCGCAGATCACGAGGTCGAAACCTTCGCCCTCATCCCCCAGCGCCGCCAACATGTCGAAGGCATCGCCCTGCCGCGTCGCGAACCGGTCGCCCGCGCCCATCCGCGCGGCGCCCGTCTCGGCCAGCGCCAGCGCCGGAGCCGATCCGTCCACCGCCAGTGCAGACGCGGCCCCGCCCGCGAGCGCCGCCAGCGCAAAGCCGCCCACATGGCTGAAGACGTCGAGCACCCGTGCGCCCTCCGCCAGCCGTGCGGCAAAGGCGTGGTTGGGGCGCTGGTCGAAGAAGAGGCCGGTCTTCTGCCCGCCCGTCACGTCCGCCATGTAGGTGGCGCCGTTCATCTCCACCGGCAGCGGTGCTTCGGGCGCGGTGCCCAGCAGAACCGCATCCCGGTCGTCCAGCCCTTCGAGGCTGCGGCCCCGCCCGCCGGCATTCTTGAGGATCGTCGTGCAGCCCGTCACCTGTGCCAGCGCCGCCGCCAGCGGCGCGATCAGCACATCCGCCCAGGCGGCATTGGGCTGGATCACGGCCACGTCGCCGAACCGGTCGATGATGATGCCGGGCAGCCCGTCCGCCTCGGCATGGACCAGCCGGTAGAAGGGCGCATCGAAGAGCCGCTCGCGCAGGGCCAGCGCCTTCGAGAGACGCGCGGCAAACCAGGCTTCGTCGGGCGCGGAACCGCCTTCGGCATCCAGCATGCGGCAGAAAATCTTGGAGGCGGGATTGACCGCCACCAGCCCCAGCGGACTGCGCTCGGCATCCTCCAGCAGCGCGACGGTGCCGGGGGTCAGCGCGCCGGTGCGGCGGTCGACGACCATTTCATTGGCAAAGACCCATGGAAAGCCGCGGCGCACGGCGCGGGCATTGGCCTTGGGCTTGAGCCGGACGACCGGCAGGCCGGCCGACAGATCGGAAGGGGCGGAGGGCTGTGTCATGCGGCCCTCTTAGCCGCTCTGCCGGTCGCTGGGAAGCGCCGTTTGCGGCGCCGCGACCGGGCTCAGCGCAGCGCGGCGTCCGGACCGGCGAGCGCCAGAAGCGCCGTGTCGGACCCGGCCAGTTCCTGCGCCAGCACGTCGGTCAGGTGGCGTGTGATGCGGTATTTCTGCGTGACACCGCGCGCTTCGGCCAGCATCGCCTGCTTGCCGCCATAGCCCTGCAGATCGGCGCGCACCTCGTAGGTCGGGACCACCGGCAGGCCGGTTCCGGCATCGACGAAGGTCAGGTCGAAGGTGATCGAATGCACCCCGCCGACCGTGTAGCGTGCCTTTTCCGAAATCGCGTGGAAGCGCTTGACTTCGATCCGTGCCACGACCGGGAGATCTCCGGCGACGACCCGTCCCGCACGGCCCAGGCTGGTGTCGAAGATCGCCTTCACTTGCGCATATCGGTCGCCCATCGGTTCTCCGCGCCAGACGATGTCGCCCTGGGGATAATAGAGATTGGCCTCGGACACGCGCAGCGTCTCCGGCACCCGCACCTCGTAATCGACAAGCCGCATGGACGGCGCCGCATGGGTCGCGGACAGGTCCACCCGCACGGCGTTCCGGCTGGCGGTATCGACGGTGGCGCATCCGGCGGTCGCCAGGACCATCATGGCTGCGCAAATCATTCCGGTTCTGGGCATTCTGCTCTCCTCGTGCCGTGTCGTCTCTTTCGGACATTGAACGCTGTATGCCCGGCCTTTCAGGCCGCATTTGGGCGGCATTGGGATAAATTGGCGGTCATCCCGGCGCCGGCCCGCGCGAAACCATACCCAGTGTGTCGCGTTTGCGGGGTTTACTGTTAGCGCTAACCGGCCTATGTAAACCGCATTGGAATTCCGGTCCGCGCCCGCGGCCCCTCGCCCTGCCGGACGCCGGACCTTTCGGACCTCGGGACAAGGACACCGCCATGACCCTGAACGCGACCATCGCCAAAGTCACCGACCGGATCGAGGAGCGCAGCGAGACGATGCGCGCCACATATCTAGACCGGATGCGCCGCGCCGCCGACGAAGGCCCCCGCCGCGCCCACCTGACCTGCGGCAACCAGGCCCATGCCTATGCTGCCATGGGCGGCGACAAGGACGCGCTGGCAGGCGGGCGGACGCCCAACATCGGCATCGTCACCGCCTACAACGACATGCTTTCGGCGCATCAGCCCTTCGAGAAATTCCCCGATATCATCCGCGCCGCGGCCCGCGCGCAAGGCGGCACCGCACAGGTCGCGGGCGGCGTGCCGGCCATGTGCGACGGCGTCACGCAAGGCCAGGTCGGGATGGAGCTGTCGCTGTTCTCCCGCGACGTGATCGCGCTCGCGGCGGGCGTAGCGCTGTCGCACAACGTCTTCGACACGGCGCTCTACCTCGGGGTCTGCGACAAGATCGTGCCGGGGCTGGTGATCGGCGCGGCCACCTTCGGCTACATTCCCGGCATCTTCCTGCCCGCGGGGCCGATGACCTCGGGCTTGCCCAACGACGAAAAGGCCAAGGTGCGTCAGCAGTTCGCCAGCGGCGAAGTCGGCCGCGACGCGCTGATGAAGGCCGAGATGGCGTCCTATCACGGCCCCGGCACCTGCACCTTCTACGGCACCGCGAACAGCAACCAGATGCTGATGGAATTCATGGGCCTGCACCTGCCCGGCGCGTCCTTCGTGAACCCGAACACGCCGCTGCGCGAGGCGCTGACCGTGGCGGGCACCGAACGCGCGTTGGAGATCACGGCGCTTGGCAACGACTACCGTCCGGTCTGCGACATCCTCGACGCCAAGGCTTTCGTCAACGGCATCGTCGGGCTGATGGCGACGGGCGGGTCGACCAACCTGGTGCTGCACCTGCCGGCCATGGCGCGCGCCGCCGGCATCGCGCTGGAGCTCGAGGATTTCGACGAGATTTCCAACGCCGTTCCGCTGATGGCCAAGGTCTATCCGAACGGCCTTGCGGACGTGAACCATTTCCACGCAGCGGGCGGGCTTGGCTACATGATGGGCGAGCTTTTGCAGGCGGGTCTGCTGCACGAGGACGTCAAGACCGTGGCGGGCGATGGCCTCGCGCTCTACACGCAGGAGCCCAAGCTGCAGGACGGCCGCGTCGTCTACGGCCCGGGCGCGGGCAAGACCGGCAACGACAAGATCCTGCGCCCCGCCAGCGACCCGTTCCAGAAGACCGGCGGCTTGCAACAGCTCTCGGGCAACCTTGGCAAGGGAATGATGAAGACCTCCGCCGTCGACCCGTCGCGCCACGTGATCGAGGCGCGCGCCCGGGTGTTCCAGGACCAGGAGGCGGTCAAGACCGCGTTCAAGGCCGGGGAATTCACCGAGGACACCATCGTCGTCGTTCGCTTCCAGGGCCCCTCGGCCAACGGCATGCCCGAGCTGCATTCGCTGACCCCGACCCTCGCCGTGCTGCAGGACCGCGGGCTCAAGGTGGCGCTGGTCACCGACGGCCGGATGTCGGGTGCGTCGGGAAAGGTGCCCTCGGCGATTCACATCTCGCCCGAGGCCGCCAACGGCGGGCCGCTCGCGAAAGTGCAGGACGGGGACCTGATCCGGCTCGACGCGGTGCAAGGCATCATCGACTGTCTCGAAGACGGTTTCGACGCCCGCACGCCGGTCGAGGCCGACCTCGCCGACAACGGCCACGGCGTCGGACGCGAGCTGTTCCGCGCCTTCCGCGAAAACGTGGGCCTCGCCTCCAACGGTGCCGCGGTGGTGGTCTGATCGCGGACTTGCTGCTGCTTCATCTTGCCAGATAAACTCCCGCCGGAGGCATCCCGACGCCTCGGCTCAAGCAAAGGTCCGATCATGCTCACGCCCCTCGCCGCCTCCACCCAGACCGAAGCCGTTTGCCGCCTTGCCCCGGTGATCCCGGTGCTGGTGATCGACGATGCCAGCAGCGCCCGGGCGCTGGCCGAGGCGCTGGTCGCCGGCGGCCTGCCCGCGCTCGAGGTGACTCTGCGCACGCCCGCGGCGCTCGAGGCCATCAGCGAAATGTCCAAGGTCGAGGGCGGCACGGTCGGCGCGGGTACGCTGCTGACGCCGCAGGACGTGCAGAACGCCGTCGCCGCGGGGGCCAAATTCGGCGTCTCGCCGGGGGCTACGGATACCATCCTCACCGCCTGTGAAGAGGCCGACCTGCCGCTCCTGCCGGGGGCCGCGACCGCCTCCGAGGCGATGCGGCTCCTGGAGCGCGGCTACAGCGTGCAGAAGTTCTTCCCGGCCGAGGCCAATGGCGGGGCGCCCGCGCTCAAGGCCATCGGCGCGCCGATCCCGCAGGTGCGCTTCTGCCCCACCGGCGGCGTGTCACTGAAGAACGCGGGCGACTACTTGGGCCTGTCCAACACGCTTTGCGTTGGCGGCAGCTGGGTCGCGCCCAAGGATCTGGTGGCCAAGGGCGACTGGAAGGCCATCGAGGAACTGGCCGCCGAAGCCGCCGCCCTGCCCCGCTAGGCCTGACCGTCGCCGCGGTCGCGGCCTCGCCAGCCGCCGCGGCGGCGCGGCCTGCCCATGCCTTCAAGCCCCTCGCGCAGCACGCGCGTCATCGGATGGGCAGGCGTCTCGTCATCCTCTGTTCCGTGCCGCGCGATCAGGGTGGCGATCAGCGCGGCCGTATCGGCATCCACCGGCAGCGCCAGCGCCCAGTCGAGAAAGATCGACCGGCATTCGCCATAGGTGATGCCGTCGATCGCATAGGCTTCGGCCACCAGGCCCTTGGGATCGACCGCGTCGCCCTTCCTCATGGCGCTTCCTCCGGGTCGGGCAAGGCCGCGTCGATGATCCGCGCCGCCTCTCGTGTCATGCGCACCAGTCGGTCCTCCAGGGTTGCGATGCTGTCGGTGGCCGTCAGGCGCTGCAGCAGCGCCCGCCCGCCGGCGCCCATGTCCTCGGGGGTCATCGGCCCGTCGCGCATCAGCCGCAGCGCGGTCTGCACCGCGGCGCAGAGCGCGTGGGTTTCGGCCAGCTGCGCCGCCTCCGCCTCGGTCAACCAGCCTGTGTCGGCGGCGGCGGCCAGCCCATCTTCGGTCCGCGATGGGGCCGAGGGCGCGATGAGCGCCCCTGCCTGAGCCACCAGTTCGATATCCTGCATCCGGCCGGGACCGACCTTGGGGTCCCACGCCCCGCCGCCGCCCTTGGCCGCGGCGATGCGGGTGCGCATCTGCGCCACGTCGCGCAGCACCGCGTCGCGGTCGCGCGGGGCTGACAGCAGGTCGGTGCGGAAGTCCGACACGTCGCAGGCCAGATCCTCGGGCCCCGCCACCACCCGCGCCCGGGTCAGCGCCAGGTGCTCCCAGGTCCAGGCGGCTTCGCGCTGGTAGGTGCGGAAGGCGTCCCAGGACGTCGCCACCGGCCCCTGGTTGCCCGAGGGGCGCAGGCGCATGTCCATCTCGTAAAGCCGTCCCTCGGCCATCGGCGCGGTCATTGCGGTGATCAGCGCCTGGGTGAGGCGCGCGTAATAGACCCGCGCCGTCAAGGGCTTGCGACCCTCGGACGACTCCACGCCGTCGGGGTCGTAGATCACGATCACGTCGAGGTCGGACCGCGCGGTCAGCCGTCCGGCGCCGAGCGACCCCATGCCCAGCACCACCGCGCCCCGGCCCGGCGCGGGCCCGTGTTTGGCCGCGAACTCGGCTTTCACCACCGGCAAGAGACCGGCCAGCGTCGCCTGCGCCAGATCGGCATAGGCGGCCCCCGCTTCCGCCCCGTCCATCAGACCGCGCAACAGGTGCACACCGATGCGGAAGTACCATTCCTTGCCCCAGCGCCGGGTCGCATCGAGTTGGCGCTCGTAATCCTCTTCGCGCTCCAGCAGGGTTGAAAGCTCTTCGGTCAGCGCCGCGACCCCCGGCCAGGGCGCGAAGAAATCGCCGCCGATCACCGCGTCGAAGACACCCGCGTTGCGCGACAGGTACTTTGCAAGGTCCGGCGAGGTGCCGACGATATCGACAAGAAGGTCAATCAGCTGCGGATTCGCCTCGAAGAGCGAGAAGAGCTGCACCCCCGCGGGCAGGCCTTCGAGAAAGCCGTCGAAGGCCACCAGCGCCTCTTCGGGCTTGGCGGTCTGGCCCAGACGGCGCAGGATCTCGGGCTTGAGGCGCTTGAAGATCTCCACCGCGCGGCCCGAGCGCAAAGCGGCGTAGCGCGGCCAGCGGGCGGTGATCTCTTCGCTCTTGGGCAGTTCCGGCGCATCGGCATCGCCGCAGGACGGGGCGAAGAAATCCTCGGTCAGGCTGTGGACCTCTTCCAGCCGGTCGCGCAGGTCGGTCTTCAGGGCGTCGACCTCGCAGCCCATCAGGGCCGCAAGCCGGTCAAAGCCTTCGTCGCTGCCCGGCAAGTCGTGTGTCTGGGCGTCCTGGATCATCTGCACACGATGTTCGACCTCGCGGTGGGCGCGGTAGTGGCGGATCAGCGTTTCGCCGGTGTCTTCCGGCACCCAGCCGCGGTCGATCAGAGCGCGCATCGCGGGCACGGTGCCGCGCAGACGCAGGCCCGGGTCGCGCCCGCCGGCGATGATCTGCCGGGTCTGGGTGAAGAACTCGATCTCGCGGATGCCACCCCGGCCCAGCTTCACGTTGTGCCCCGGCAGGGTGATCGGTCCGCCCAGCCCCTTGTGTTCGCGGATGCGCAGGCGCATGGCATGGGCATCCTCGATGGCGGCGAAATCCAGGTGCTTACGCCAGACGAAGGGGGTCAGCGTCTCGAGAAACCGGTCGCCGGCCGCGATGTCGCCTGCGCAGGGCCGCGCCTTGATATAGGCGGCGCGTTCCCAGGTGCGCCCGAGGCTTTCGTAATATCGCTCCGCCGCCTCCATGGCGAGGCAGACGGGCGTCACCGCGGGATCGGGCCGCAGGCGCAGATCGGTGCGGAAGACGTAGCCGTCGCCGGTCTGATCGCCAAGCAGCGCGCACATCTTGCGGGTGGCGCGGACAAAGCCCTGGCGCACCTCGAAAAAGGTGTCGGGATCGAAGCGCGTCTCGTCGAACAGGCAGATCAGGTCGACGTCCGAGGAATAGTTGAGCTCGTGCGCGCCCATCTTGCCCATGGCCAGCACCACCATGCCGCCAGCATCCTCCAGCGCCTCGGCATCGACCCCCGGCAGCTTGCCGCGTTTGACCTCCTGCGCCACGGCCGCCGTCAGCGCGGCGGTGCAGGCGCGGTCGGCAAGGTCCGAGAGCGCCCCGGTCACCTGTTCCAGCGGCCAGACCCCGGCAAGGTCCGCAAGACCCGTCAAAAGCGCCGTGCGCCGCTTGGCCTGCCGAAGCGTGGAGGCAAGGGCGCCATCCTGCCAGTCGAGGCCGTCCAGCTCGGTTCGCAGCGCCGCCTCGGGGTCGTCGAGCGCCGTTTCGAGCCAGGCGCCTTCCTTGGCCATCAACCCCTGCAGATACGGGCTGCATCCGCCGGTGCCCTGCAACAGCTCCGCCACCGGACCGCTGGCCCAGGGCACGTGGTCCAGGGTATCGCGCCCCCGGTCGGGGTCGAAGGGGCGCGGGCTGCGGGTGATGCGGTCGGCAAATGTCATGGCCACAGATGGACACGACGGGCGCGGGCATGCAATGGCCTGCTTGCATCTGCCCCGCCCCGCGCGGCACTACTGGCCGCGCAGCCCATCCACCAAGGAGCCAGAGATGAGCAAGAGCCTGTCCCGCGTCCGCGCCGCGCTGATCGCCGCCGGACAGAGCGACGACATCCGAGAAGTCGGCGCCGCCCGCACCGCCGCCGAGGCCGCCGAAGCCGTGGGCTGCGAGATCGACCAGATCGCCAAGTCGATCATCTTCCGCGCCGAAGAGACGGGCACGGCGGTGCTGTTCCTGACCGCCGGCGGCAACCACGTCGACCGCGACAAGGCCTCGGCCCTGGCGGCGGAGCCTTTGGGCAAGGCGGATGCGGGGCTGATCCGGGCGCAGACCGGGTTCGCCATCGGCGGGGTCGCGCCCATCGGGCACCTCAACCCGATCCGCGCCTGGTGCGACCCGCGCCTGACCGAGTTCGAGGTGATCTGGGCCGCCGCGGGCACCCCGCGACATGTGTTTCCGCTGGATCCGAGGGTGCTGCTGGAGCTGACCGGCGCGCCGGTGGCGGATTTCACCCAGTAAATCGGAACGCCATTCCTGCCGCGCAGCGCCGGACCGCGATGCGGCGGTGCTGCTGCGCGCTTTATACCAACCGAACCCGAACTGCCTTTGAATTGCGCTCTGTGATTTGCCAAATCGCCGGACCGGAGAGCGGTCCGGCCCCTACCGGCAGGTTTGGCACGCCAAACCCGCCTGCCGGGCAACGGATGCGCGGCGGCGACCAAAGGTCGACTTGAATCCGCGCAGAGATAGCCAAGGACGCGCGCAAAATATTGTCCTTGTTCCATTTTTCATTCCGCATTCAGAAAATGTAAAAAACCTTCACATCATCCCTTGAACCAGCGCCATGTCCTCTCCATCTAGATAATGTGAAAGGCATTCACATCGTAACGCAAGCACAGAAACGGAGACCAACATGACATCTGCCACACAACCCGTCTCGCACATGGCCAACCCCGGTTGGTTCTCCCGTGCAGAGGCCTGGCTCGACAATCGCGGCAAACCCGCCTGGATCGCGGCCATGGTGCTCGGGTTCATCTTCTTCTGGCCCGTCGGCCTTGCCCTTCTTGCCTACATGATCTGGAGCAAACGCATGTTCAGCACATCCTGCCGCAAATCCATGAAGTCCGCCGGTTTCGGCGCCATGAAATCCAGCGGCAACGCCGCCTTCGACGCCTACAAGGCCGAGACCCTGCGCCGCCTGCAGGACGAGCAGGAAAACTTCGAAGCCTTCCTGGCCCGCCTGCGCGAAGCCAAGGACAAGGCCGAGTTCGACCAGTTCATGGAAGAGCGCGCTGCCAAGTCGCAAAGCGACAGCCAGTAACCTGCCCCTTGGCATGGCCCCCGCGAGGGGCCATGTCTCTCCCATTCCACGCATCCGAGGACGACCATGCACGCCTATGTTTCCCACCTGCCCGACCCGGCGCACCAGCCCGAGTTCTACGCCTCCGTACCCACGAAGCGCGCGCTGGCCTGGGTCGTCGACATGCTCGTGACCGTGGTGCTGCTGCTGCCGGCGCTGGTCATGACCGCCTTCATCGGCCTCTTCTTCCTGCCGTTCCTCTACATGACGGTGGGGTTCATCTACCGCGTCGTGACCATCGCCTCCGGCTCGGCCACCTGGGGCATGCGGCTCATGTCGATCGAACTGCGCGACGCGCAAGGCGCACGTTTCGACTTCGGCCAGGCCTTCCTGCACACGGCGGGCTATACATTTTCGCTGGTGATGGCGCCCTTGCAACTGGTATCGGCGCTGTTCATGTGCGCGACCGACCGCGGCCAGGGTCTGACCGACCTCGTCATGGGATCGGTGATGATCAACCGCCGCGCGTGATCGCCATTTCCGGGGGGTTGGCGCAGGGCGCATCTGTTGCTAGGCTTTGTCCAACCTCGATCCCGGACGAACATCGCACATGCGCCATACGCTTCCCCTAGCGCCCCAGTTCTACGTGACTGCGCCGCAGCCCTGCCCCTACCTGCCGAACCGGATGGAGCGTAAGCTGTTTACCGCGTTGCAGGGGGAATCGGCGGAAAAACTGAACGACAGCCTGTCCAAGCAAGGTTTCCGCCGGTCGCAGAACGTGCTCTACCGCCCCAGCTGTTCGGAATGTGCGGCCTGCCTGTCGGCGCGCATTTCGGTTGCGGATTTCAAACCGTCGAAAAGCCAGCGCCGCAGCATGAACCGCAACGCGCACCTGCGCCGCCGCGCGTCGAGCCCCTGGGCCACCGAAGAGCAGTACACGCTCTTCCGCCGCTACCTCGACAACCGCCACGCCGATGGCGGCATGGCCGACATGGATGTGTTCGAATTCGCCGCCATGATCGAGGAAACGCCGATCCGCAGCCGCGTGGTGGAATATACGAACGAAAAGACCGGCGCCCTGACCGCGGTCTGCCTGACCGATGTGCTCGATGACGGGCTGTCCATGGTTTACTCTTTCTACGAACCCGACCTGCCGCGGCAAAGCCTCGGGTCCTGGATGATCCTCGACCATATCGAGATCGCGCGCGAAGCCGAACTGCCGTATGTCTACCTGGGCTACTGGGTGCCGGGCAGCCCCAAGATGGGCTACAAGGCCGGATTTTCCGGGCTGGAGATCTACCGGCACGGCAGCTGGCAGACGTTGCGCGACCCGGATGATTACAGCGCCGACACGCATCCGCTGTCCACCGACCCGATCGCCGAACAGGTGGCGAATATCTCGCTGCCGGATTCGCGCGGCTGACAGCCCTTTGCCATCGGCGCGCATCGGGCCGGCATCCGCCCAAAGTCCTGAGCGCTGCATTTCCGAAAAAGTCGGCTCTGCGGACCAAGCTGCCATTCGCTGCGGACTGTGCCAACTTCGGCTTTCCTGAATGGAAAGGGGCCAATACATTTGGCTCTAGCGATGCAGTTGGCGCAGTGGCAGTGCGCACACTCCACCATGAAGCATTTCTCGGTCAGAGAGTTGCGGCGTGCCGTTTTTCCCGGCACTCTCCGCTAGAGCATTAAGCATGAGAGAAACCGTTCCATGGAAGACAAGGTCAAAGGCCCGGCCTCCTATTTCCCTTCTATCGAGAAGACTTACGGCAAGCCGGTTCAGCATTGGCTCGGCATCATCGCAGACAGACCCGAAGAGAAGCACATGGAGACAGTTGCTTGGCTCAAGTCTGACCATGGACTCGGTCACGGCCATGCAAATGCGCTCGTGGCTCATTCGCGGGCCTCGAAGATTAGGTGAAAATCAACATTCCCCGCCAGCAGATCTAAAAAAACCAGTCATGTCTTGATGGCGCCGCATCCTTCATTCCGGGCTCGATCCTGCCGTTCGCTTCGCTTGAAACGGCGATGAAAAACGCCGCTCCAACCGGAGCGGCCTTCTTTCCTGCTTGCTCGGCCCGATCAGTTCGGAATGAGGTCCGGCACGATGGTCACGATCCCCGGGAAGAACCACAGGATCGCCAGCCCCAGCACCTGGATCAGCACGAAGGGCGCCACACCGCGGTAGATGTGGCCTGTGGTGACCTCCCTCGGCGCCACGCCGCGCAGGTAGAAGAGCGCAAAGCCGAACGGCGGCGTCAGGAAGGACGTCTGCAGGTTCACCGCGATCATGATCGTCACCCACTTGGGATCGAACGACCCGCCGTAGATTACCGGCCCGACGATGGGCACGACGATGTAGATGATCTCGAGGAAATCCAGAACGAAGCCCAGCACAAAGAGCACCAGCATCACGATCAGGAAGACCTTGATCTCGGAATCGAAGCTTTGCAGGAACTGCTGGATATAGTGCTCGCCCCCGAAGGAGATCACCACGAGGTTCAGCAGTTGGCTTGCGATCAGGATCGTGAAGACCATGCTGGTGACCTTGGCGGTCTCGCGCACCGCCGGTGTCAGCACGCCCGAGGTGTAGAGCACCCAGCAGCTGAAGAGCAGCCCGAAGAGCGCGTAGAGATAGGCCGCGTAGCTGACGATGAAGGCGATCCACGACTCCAAGCTGACGCCGTCGAGGTTGATGCGCAGGTCGAAGTTTACCCCGATCAGGATCATCACGATCACCGCGAGGGTCGACCAGATGATGATCTTGGGGCTGCGGTCCTGTTCCTTGAGCTTGCGGTAGGCGGCGAGCATGATCGCCCCCGCCGCCCCCAATGCCGCGGCGGGCGTGGGGTTGGTGATGCCGCCCAGAATCGAGCCCAGCACCGCCACGATCAGCACCAGCGGTGGAAAGACCACGCGGATGAGCTCGTTGCGGGCCATGCGCGTCGCGGCGACCTTGCTGGCCCAGAGCGCCAGCGCCGCCGGGATGGCGAGGATCAGCACCGTCGCGCCCGCCGAGGTCAGCGGCCCGACGAACAGCACGTCGAACAGCAGCACACCCAGCAGACCGATGGCGCCGAGGATCAGCGGCTTCGGGTCCGAGGACGGCGACACGCCGCGCGCGGTGGTCAGCAGCAGCGCCAGCATCACCACCAGCACCGCGACACCGGTGCCGATGGGCGCCGCGTTCGCCACCTTGTCGGCGCGAGCCTGTTCAATCTCCTCCGGCGTCAGGCGCACGCTCTCGGCGGCGCCGCCGGCCGCGTCGATTGCGGCCTGTTCGGCCACCGCCCTGTCCCAGGCCGCCTGCCCGTGCAGGTCGATCATCGCCGCCTGGCAGTCCGGGCTCACGTTGGTGCGCAGGCTCGCCGCCTCGCCGATGTCGGAGAAGCTATCGACATTGGTGGCCTGCGACCCGATCAGGTTGACGTTGGCCAAAAGCATCGCCCCCGCGATGAGCGCGATGGGCGCGCCGAGAAACCAGGTGAAGCCTTCGCCGCGGGTGATGACCTCGCCGGTTGCATGGCCCATCTCGACCGCCGGGGCCTTTTCCGGGTTCAACAATGCGAATGCAAAGGCATAGCCCGCGTAAAGCAGCGCCAGCAGGATGCCCGGCAGCAACGCTGCCTGGAACAGTGTGCCGACCGACACCACTGCCGGTTCGCCGAGGTAGGTCAGCGCATCGGTGCAGCCCGCAAGCTGCGCGCGGTTGTCCTGTGCGGCGGAATAGAGATCACCTGCCAGCGTGCCCAGAAGCACGATGACGATGGACGGCGGGATGATCTGGCCCAACGTACCGGAGGCCGCGATGACCCCGGTGGCCAGCTCAGGCGAATAGTTGTTGCGCAGCATCGTCGGCAGCGCCAGCAGGCCCATGGTCACCACCGTCGCACCGACGATGCCGGTGGAGGCGGCAAGGAAAGCGCCCACCACGACGATGGACACCGCGAGGCCGCCCGGCAGCGGGCCGAAGACCCGCGCCATGGTTGTCAGCAGGTCGTTGGCGATCTTGGAGCGTTCGAGCACGATTCCCATCAGCACGAACATCAGTACCGCCAGCAGCGTCTCGATGCTCTGACCCGCCAGCACCCGCTCGTTGATGCGGTTGACGATGAAGGACACGTTGCGGTCCAGCGCGGTTTCCCAGCCATTGGGAAAGACCGGCATGCCGATGCGCGGCAGGTCCGGGTTCCGGAAGATCGAGATCGCCGCCTCGTTGGCGCCCGAGGCCACAAGCGCGTTGTACGCCTCCGAGCTTTCGTCGATAGCCTGGTGGATCAGCAGCCCGGCGCTGTCGAGCGCCGCGATGATGCCGAAAGAGATCACCGCGGCGCCGCCGATGGCAAAGGCCACCGGAAAGCCCGACAGGATCGCGGCGAAAAGGGTGACGAAAACGATGATCAGGCCGATCTCGACGCCATCTAGTCCGAACAGCATGGTCAGTTCCGTCCCTGGTAATCTGCGTGCGCGACGGGCTCTGCGTCCATGTCCAGCACGTCCTTGTCGAAATACTTGCCCTCGGACTCCTCGCCCTCCTTCCATTCGAGGTAGGAGCGGAAGAAGAAGGCGATGGCCTGCAGGAAGATCAGCCCGCAGAAGGCCACGAGCAGGATTTTGAAGAGGAAGTAGGCGGTGAAGCCGTTGGGGCTGAAGCCGATGGTTTCGACGTTCCAGCGCAGCGCGCGGGATTTCGCCAACAGCCGGTCCAGCCTGTCGGAGGCCGAGGGGTTGGGCACGATCAGGTGCCGCCAGAGAAAGAACCAGCCGTAGAGCCAGATCAGCACCGCCATGGGCATCATGAAGAACAGGCTGCCGAACATGTCGATGATGCGCTTGGTGCGGTAGCTCACGGCGGAATAGATCAGGTCGACGCGCACGTGCCCGCCCTGCACGAAGGTGTAGGTCAGGCACAAGGCGACGACCAAAGCGTTGTAAAGCTTGAGTTCTTCGGCCCACCAGCTGATGTCGAACTGCAGCGGAATGCCGAAGCCGATGGAGATGTCGGGCCGGGTGAAGATGCGTTGCAGGAAGACGATGATGACCTGTTGCAGCACCATCAGCAGGCCCGCCCAGGCGAAAAAGCGCCCGAGCCCGTTGGCCAGCCCCTCGAGCACCCGCACGCAGCCCCACATAAAGCCGTTGCGCCACAGGCCCACCGCCGTAAGCACCAGGAAGGCAGTGAAAACCACGAAGAAGAATTCGACCGATCCGCCGTAGTAGACGAAGCGCATCACCGCTTCCTTGTCGCTCCAGTCGAGCCAGAGCTGCGGATGCGTGACCGCGTAGCCGAAGTTCCAGAACGCCAGGGCGATGTTCTGCAGCACCCAGAGGATCCCGTCCCCCAGCGCGCCGAACACCCCGTCAGATTGCGCCGCGTCTTCCATGCCTCCCCCCGTCTCCGGTGTCCCCGGATGGTCTTGTCACTGCAAAGGGGTTCCCGCGCGCGGCGGAAACCCCGTTTTCGTACGGTCAGACCTCGATCACTGGCCGAGCACGCGCACGCGCTGAGCGACGTAATAGCCGTCGGACTTGTTGATCCAGCTTGCCGAGGAGGCCAGCGATTCCTCGAAAGAGGTGCGGATCTTGGCGAAAAGCTCGTCTCCCATGTTCTCGTCCATGACCTCGGCCGAAGCGCGGCCGAAGGCGTCCCAGACGTCGTCGGAGAATTGCAGCGTCTTCACGCCCTGGCTTTGCAGACGCGCCAGCGCGGCACCGTTGTTGGCCAGCGTTTCGGCCAGCTGGTAGTGGGTGACGGCCTGGCTCGCGATGTCGAGGATGTTCTTGTGGTGGTCGCTGAGGTCGTTCCACACATCAAGGTTGACCGAGGCCGCCAGCGCCGAGCCGGGCTCGTGGAAACCGGCGGTGTAGTAGATCTTGGCGACTTCCTGGAAACCCGCGCGTTCGTCGGCCATCGGGCCCACCCACTCGAGACCGTCCAGCGCGCCCGAGGACAGCGCCTGGTACAGCTCGCCGCCGGGGATATTCTGGACCGAGGCGCCCAGCTTGCCCAGCACCTGACCGCCCAGGCCCGGCATCCGGAACTTGAGGCCGTTGAAATCGTCGGCGCTGGTGATCTCGTTGCGGAACCAGCCGCCGGACTGCGAGCCGGAGTTGCCGGCGATCAGGCCCTTGAGGTTGAAGATCGAGCCCAGCTCGTCATGCAGTTCCTGGCCGCCACCGTGGTGGTACCAGTTGGCCACTTCCTGCGCAGTGCCGCCGAAGGGCACGGCGGTGAAGAAGGCATAGCCCGGGTGCTGGCCGACGAAGTAGTAGTCGGCGGAGTGATACATGTCGGCCTGCCCCGAGGACACGGCGTCGAACACTTCCAGCGCGCCCACAAGCTCGCCCGGTGCCTTCTTGTCGATGGTCAGGCTGCCGTCGGAGATCTTGTTGACATAGTCGACGAGATAGCTGGCCGCATCGTCCAGCACGGCAAACCCGCGCGGCCAGGACGTGACCATGGTCAGCGTGCGGTTGCCCTGCGCGTAAGCCGGTGCCGCCAGGGTCGAAGCCGCCGCAGCCGAGCCGCCAAGCGCCGATGTTCTGAGAAAAGAGCGACGATCCATAAGGTTCCTCCCGTTTTATGGATGCGCAGCGGGCTCTTCCCGACATGCGCGGATCGTGTGAGTGCCGGGACACTACGCAGACGAAAGTCGCAAAGGAATACCCACTCCTACGGAGCCGGTGCCGTTTTTCTGCGCAACCCGCAAAATAGTGCGGCACGGCGCGGGAATTGTCTTGGCGGCAGGCCGCGCGAATCCCCTTGGTGCGGGCGCTGCAGGTGCGCTAAGCACGCGCATGGCCCGGCTTCTCGACCGTTTCCGTTTCAGCTACGCGCAGAAGATCTTTCTTCTGGCGGCAGTGCCGCTGATCCTTGCGGTGTCGGCCATCGCGGTGCTGGTGGCGGTGCAGTCCCGGGCGCTGGCGGAGCGCGAGATCCGCAGCCTCGAGGCGCAGCTGATCGAAGCCAAGAAGGCCGAGCTGCGCAATTACGTGACGCAGGCGCGCAACGGGTTTTACTTCATCTACGGCTCCGCCCCGCCCGACGACGAGGACGCGAAACGGCGTGTCATGCAGATCCTGGCAGCGATGATCTATGGCGAGGAAGGGTTCTTTTTCGTCTATGACTACGACGGCACGAACCTTGTCAGCCCGCGCCAGACCGAGCTCATCAACGGCAACTGGCTGGACCTCACCGACAGCGAAGGCACGCCGGTGGTGCGGCGCTTCATCGACACGGCGCGGTCCGGCGCGGGCTATGTCGAACACCTCTGGCGCAAGCCGTCGACCGGCGAAGAGGCGCGGATGATCTCTTACGTGACCTCGTTCCCGTCCTGGCAATGGGCGGTCGGAACCGGGGTGTTCATCGACGACGTCGTGGCCTCGGTCGCGGCCTCCCGCGCCGAGGTCCAGACGCGCGTGCAGCGCACCTTTCTCTATATCGGCCTCATTACGCTGGCGGCGCTTCTCTTGGTGTTCCTGTCGGGCCTCCTGCTGAACTTCCGCGAACGGCGTCAGGCCGATGCCAAGCTGCGCGAACTCACGCAGCGGGTGTTCGACGCCCAGGAGGAGGAACGCGGCCGCGTGGCGCGCGAGCTGCACGACGGCATCAGCCAGATCCTCGTCGGGGTGAAATACGCGCTCGACGCGGCGCGGCGGCGGATGCACACGGGCGACGCGCGCGCCGACGAAACGCTCGGCAAAGGCATCGACAACCTCGGCCTCGCCATCCAGGAGGTGCGCCGCATCAGCCGAGACCTGCGCCCCGGCGTGCTGGACGATCTGGGCCTCGGCCCCGCGCTCAAGGCGCTGACCGAGGATTTCCGCACCCGCACCGGCATCGAGACCCGGTTCGAAACGGTGGTGTTCCGCAACCGGCTGGACCAGGACGCCAAGATCGCGCTCTACCGCATCGCGCAGGAGGCGCTGACCAATGTCGAACGGCATTCCGGCGCCCGCGAAGTGTCGATCGACATCCGCGGCCACACCACCGGCGCGACGCTGCGCATCGCCGACGACGGCAACGGCCTGCCGCCCCGCGGCTCAGAAGACGGGCGCGAGGGCATCGGCCTGCGCAACATGCAGGAACGCATGGACCAACTGGGCGGGACACTGCGCATCTTGTCGTCGCGTTCCGGCACGGTTATCGAGGCGCAGGTGCCGCTGACGCACATGCTGCCGCCCGAGCCCGCCGCCACCGATACGCCCGACACTCGTCCCCAGACCCGGAAGGCCCGCGCATGACCGACCCCATCCGTGTCGCCATCGTCGATGACCACCCGATGGTCGCCGAAGGCATCGAGGCGATCCTCGAAGGCTATGACGACATCGCCGTGGTCGCCACCCTGTCCGACGGCCAGCAGATGATCGACCGGCTGGAGGCGCTGTCGCCCGATGTGATCCTGATGGATCTCAACATGCCCGGCCTCGGCGGGTTGTCGGCCACAGAGATCATCCTCGAACGCCGGCCCGACACGCGGGTTCTGATCCTGTCGATGCACGACAGCCCCGAATACATCTCGACCGCGCTCAGCCACGGCGCCATGGGCTATGTGCTGAAGGACGTGCCCACCGAAGAGATCAAGCGCGCCGTGGACATGGTGATGGCCGGGCAGCGCTACCTCTGCACCGGAGCCGAAGGCGCGCTGGCCCCCGCCCGCGCCGGCGCGCGCGAACAGCTGACCAACCGTGAACAGACGATCCTGCTGCAACTGGCGCAGGGCAAGTCCAACCGCGAAGTCGGTCTGGCGCTCGATATTTCCGTCCGCACGGTCGAAACCCACCGCAAGAACATCAAGCGCAAGCTCGGGATCAGCTCGACCGCCGGTCTGACGCGCTATGCACTGGAACATGGCGTGTTGCAGGGCACCGGGGTAAAGGGCTGACGGCACGCAATCTGCGAGCGGTACCGCTTACGCGGCATCACACCCCATCCGCCCGGCGCGTTGACAGCATTCCGCGATTCGAAACGTCGCGATCGGCGCGGGCCAAGAGCCTGCGAAAGCCCGCTTTGCGCACGGGTCGTCGCGACGGCTCAGATCATCGGCGCAAAGACCGGCGGATCCTGGCAGTCCCAGTCGATGAACTGCACCTGACCGCCGTGAAATCCGACGTCGTCCGCATCGGTGCCGGCATGCAGCCCCTCGCCGCGGGCGGCGGCGAAGCCGATCCCGATCAATGCCGCCAGCAGGAAAGCCTGGCACAGGGTGAAATCTCTGAACGTCAGATGGCGGGGCATCGCAGCCTCCCGGTGTCGCTGAACTCATCGGTTCATTTAGCGCCGGTTTCGACGTCACGTGCAAATCACGACTTCGCGCAGAATGTGTCAGGGCGGATCTCTGCCCGCCATCGGCGCGGCTGCGGCCAAAAGTATCGCCGGAAGCGGCTCAAACGAAATTAATGAAAAAATTAATCGCCTATCCGGTAACTTTTCCGGGAAAAGTGCGGTTGACGCCCCCGGCCCCCCGCCATAATGTCCCGCCCACGCACGCAAGGGAGTCCCGACCAGTGAATCCGCTAGTCGACATCGTAGGAACAATGCGCATGGGCCGGTGACGGACGCCATAACGGTACCCCATGCGCCCCCGAACCCCACGGGGGCTTTTTTGTGCGCCAAAGACGCAACATCGTAAACGGAGAACACGATGACACGCCAGATGACCGGAGCGAAAATGGTGGTTCAGGCCCTGAAGGATCAGGGTGTGGACACGGTATTCGGATATCCCGGCGGCGCCGTGCTACCGATTTACGACGAGATCTTTCAGCAGAACGGCATCCGGCATTTCCTGGTCCGTCATGAACAGGGCGCGGTCCATGCCGCCGAAGGCTACGCCCGCGCCACCGGCAAGCCCGGCGTGGTGCTCGTGACCTCGGGCCCCGGGGCCACCAACGCGGTCACCGGCCTGACCGACGCGCTGATGGATTCCATCCCGCTCGTGGTCCTGACCGGCCAGGTGCCCACCTTCATGATCGGATCGGACGCCTTCCAGGAAGCCGACACCGTCGGCATCACCCGCCCCTGCACCAAGCACAACTGGCTGGTCAAGGACACAGAGAAGCTGTCGGGCATAATCCACCAGGCGTTTCACGTCGCCACCTCGGGCCGCCCCGGCCCGGTGCTCGTCGACATCCCCAAGGACGTGCAGTTCGCCAGCGCCGACTACACACCCAAGGCCAAGGCGCCGGTCAGCCATTACCAGCCGCAGGTCAAGGGCGACATGGAGACGATCACCGAACTGGTCGAGGCGATCGAGACCGCCGAACGCCCGGTGTTCTACACCGGTGGCGGCGTCATCAATTCCGGCCCCGCCGCCAGCCAGTTGCTGCGCGAACTGGTGGACGCGACGGGCATCCCGATCACCTCGACCCTGATGGGGCTGGGCTGCTACCCGGCTTCGGGCAAGCACTGGCTGGGCATGCTGGGCATGCACGGGCTGTACGAGGCGAACCTCGCCATGCACGGCTGCGACCTGATGATCAACATCGGCGCGCGGTTCGACGACCGGATCACCGGGCGGCTCGATGCGTTCAGCCCGAAATCGCGTAAGGCGCATATCGACATCGACCCCTCTTCGGTGAACAAGGTGATCCGCGTCGACATGCCGATCATCGGCGACGTGGGCCATGTGCTCGAGGATGTGCTCAAGGTCTGGAAGGCGCGCGGCCGCAAGGTCAACCGCGAAGCGCTGGCCAAGTGGTGGAAGCGCATCGACGAGTGGAAGAAGGTCGATTGCCTCAAGTTCAAGCCGTCGCAGGGCAGCATCAAGCCGCAGCACGCGCTGGCCCGGCTCGAAGCTCTGACCAAGGGCCGCGACCGCTACATCTGCACCGAGGTCGGCCAGCACCAGATGTGGGCAGCGCAATATCTGGGGTTCGAGGATCCGAACCGCTGGATGACCTCCGGCGGGCTGGGGACCATGGGCTACGGCTTTCCCGCCTCGATCGGCGTGCAGGTGGCCCATCCCGATGCGCTGGTGATCAACGTAGCCGGAGAGGCGTCCTGGCTGATGAACATGCAGGAGATGGGCACCGCGATCCAGTACCGACTGCCGGTGAAGCAGTTCATCCTCAACAACGAGCGTCTGGGCATGGTGCGCCAGTGGCAGGAGTTGCTGCACGGCGAGCGCTATTCGCATTCGTGGTCCGAAGCCCTGCCCGATTTCGTCAAGCTGGCCGAGGCTTTCGGCGCCAAGGGCATCCTCTGCAAGGACCCGGCGGATCTGGACGACGCGATCATGGAGATGCTTGAGTATGACGGTCCGGTGATCTTCGACTGCCTGGTGGAAAAGCACGAGAACTGCTTCCCGATGATCCCGTCGGGCGAGCCACACAACAAGATGCTGCTGGGCGAGGCCTCGACCAAGGACGCCATCGGAACCAAGGGCGCGGTCATGGTCTGACCAGGAGCCAAAAGTTTTCAGAAAACTTTTGCCGAGACTTTTCTGAAAAGTCTCGGCGCCCCAGACAAAGGAACCACGAAGATGTCCGCCCTACAAATCAAAAAAGGCTCGTCCAAGCATTCGGCCTACAACCTGCGCCCCACCTTTTCGGACGTGCAGGAAACCCACACCCTCGCCGTGCTGGTCGAGAACGAACCGGGCGTGCTGGCCCGCGTCATCGGTCTGTTTTCCGGGCGCGGCTACAACATCGACAGCCTCACCGTGGCCGAAGTCGACCACAAGGGCCACCTGAGCCGCATCACCATCGTCACCACCGGCACTCCACAGGTGATCGAGCAGATCAAGGCGCAGCTGGGCCGCATCGTTTCGGTGCACGAGGTGCATGACCTGACGGTCGAAGGCGGATCGGTCGAACGCGAACTTGCGCTGCTCAAGGTCGCGGGCAAGGGCGACAATCGGGTAGAGGCGCTGCGCCTCGCGGACGTGTTCCGCGCGCAGGTGGTCGACAGCACGTTGGAAAGTTTCATCTTTCAGCTGACGGGCACACCCGAGAAGGTCGATGCCTTCGCCGACCTCATGCGCCCGCTGGGTCTGATCGAAGTGGCCCGCACCGGCGTCGCGGCGCTCAGCCGCGGCACCTGAGGCTCAGGCCGTCGCCGCCGCGGCGAAATCGGTCGAGCGACACGACATTGGCACCCCCCGCAGCCTGAGGCGCGGTCCTGCCGCGCGACAATTTCTGGATCAGGCCCTGCGAATGTGATTGCGCCACCAGCTGCGGGTTGCGCGCCAGGCGCAGATTGTTTTCCTGCGTGACGTCGAATTGCACCAGGTCGCCCGCATCGAGCGACAGACCGTCATGCGCGCTGACACCGTTCGACGTGTAGAAGGCGAGATCGCCGTGATCCTCGCACCAGATGATCGCCCTGCTGTCAGCGGTATCCGTCCACAGAACGACCCCGTACATGCTGTTGCTGGACATCAAATTTGCCTTTCCAGTGCAGTATTTATCCACATTCTCGTAAAACCTGCGACAGGCCCACGGATTTTGCCGCGACTCCATCTTGCATTTTGTGTCGATTGCCGTCAGCTTTGAAGCGTATCGGCATCAATTGTGACGCTGATTAGTGTCAGGCGCGACCGCTTCTTTCCAAGTTTTCGCGCTTCAGGTGAGTTGTAATAGATAATATCAACCATAAAGAAATCACATCCGATGCCAAATACCCGAAAGTCCGGCGCGCCCTCGCCCAGCCCGGCAGAGTTACGAAGCATGCTTGGCGCGAATTTGCGTCGGCTGACGCGCGGCGCCGTGTCGATCTCTGCCCTGTGTCGCGATCTCGGGATCAACCGGACCCAGTTCAACCGCTACCTGGCCGGGGAAAGCTTTCCGCGGCCCGACGTTCTGCACCGGATTTGCAGCTTTTTCGACGTGGACGCGCGCATCCTGCTGGAACCGGTCGAAGAGATCGAAAGCCAGCGCCGCGACCTGTTGCACCATCCCGCGATCGAACGCTTTGTCGGCGCCGGCAGCATCGCCCTGCCCGAGGAACAGTTTCCCTCCGGTTTCTACCGCTTCTCGCGCCGGAGCTTCATGGACGACAGTCAGTTCGTGCAGGGGCTTGTCTATATCTACCGCGAAGACGCCTACACCTTCATCCGCGGATTCGAGGCCAAGGAGGCGATGCGCGCGCAGGGCATGCCGGCCGACCCGAAGACCCGCGAATTCCGCGGCTTCCTGATGCCGCAGGAAGGCGGCATCGCCGCGCTCGTCAGCCGCCGCAATTCCCTGACCACCTCGTTCAACTACCTCGCCCAGATCCCGTCGTTCCAGAACAACTACTGGGTGGGATATGCGGCGCGCACGGTGCGCGAAACCGAAACCGGCCGCCGGGTGGCACGGCTGGTCTACGAATATCTGGGGCGCGACCCGGCTTCGATCCTGCCCGCCGCACGCCAGGCCGGGTTCTGCAAGCTCGAGGACCTGCCGCCCTTCCACCGCACGCAGCTGCGGCCCGACACCCCCTTCACATGATCCGCTCCTCGGAGAGGAGATCGTAGAGGTGCCAGCTGGCGTGCCCCAGCATCGGCAACACCAGGATCAGCCCGAGAAAGCCCGCGGCAAGCCCGGCAAAGGTCGCCATGGCGATCAGCGCCGCCCAGCCCAGCATCGGGCCGGGATGCGCCGCAACATACTGAAAACTGGCGATCATCGCGGTGACGAAATCCACCTCCCGGTCCAGCAACATCGGCAGCGCCAGCACCGTGAGCGCATAGACCAGCGCCGCGAACATCGCCCCCACCAGCGTGCCCGTGGCCAGCATCCCCAGCCCCTCGGGCGAGAGGTACACATCCAGCGCCGAATGCACGTTGGTCATCGGACTGAGGCCCAGGAACAGCGCGAAGATCATGTGCCCGAGAAAGAACCAGAACAGGAACACCAGCGCCATGACCGCGCAGATCGACGGCAATTGCCGCCCTGACTGCCGCAGCACGACACCCAGCACCGGCCCCGGCGGCACCGCCAGTCCGCGGGCGCGGCGGCGGCTGACCTCGTAAAAGCCCACGGCAGCGAAGGGCCCCAGCAGCGGAAATCCGATCGCCGCCAGCACCAGCCAGAAGGTCGTGCCGGTGGCCCAGGTGACCCAGACCATCGCCCAGCCCACCAGGGCGCAGGCGCCGCCGAAGAGCAGCGCATAGCCGGGCGTGGCGCGCATGTCGCCCAGCCCGCGCATCAGCGCGGTCTTCAGATCTGAAACGGAGACGTTCCGCAGCGGCGGAACACCGGGTTGAGGCGCGTCCGACATCGTCCCTCGCATGCGTTTTGACCCAGCTTAACCGCTTGGAAAACCTGCGAAAACCTGTGATTGAGATATGACTTTCACGCTTCAGTCGGCGCGCGCGTCTGCCCGGCTCTTGCCCGAGACGTTCAGCGCCAGCGTCGCCGCCATGAACGGATCGAGATCGCCGTCCAGCACGCCCTTGGTGTCCGAGGTTTCGTGATGGGTGCGCAGGTCCTTGACCATCTGGTAGGGTTGCAGGACGTAGGACCGGATCTGGTTGCCCCAGCCGGCATCGCCCTTGGCCTCGTGGGCGGCGTTGATGTCGGCGTTGCGGCGGTCCAGCTCCATTTGGTAAAGCCGCGATTTCAGCGCCTTCATGGCGATGTCGCGGTTCTGGTGCTGCGATTTCTCGGAACTGGTCACGACGATGCCCGTGGGCGCATGGGTGATCCGCACCGCGGAATCGGTGGTGTTCACGTGCTGCCCGCCCGCGCCCGAGGACCGGTAGGTGTCGATGCGGATATCGGCCGGGTTGACCTCGATCTCGATATTGTCGTCGACGACCGGGTAGACCCAGACCGAACAGAACGAGGTGTGGCGCTTGGCCGCCGAATCGTAGGGCGAAATGCGCACCAGACGGTGGACACCGCTCTCGGACTTGAGCCATCCGTAGGCGTTGGGCCCGCTGATCTTGTAGGCGGCGGATTTGATGCCCGCCTCGTCGCCGGCACTCTCGGACTGCAACTCGACCGTGTAGCCCTTCTTCTCGGCCCAGCGGACGTACATCCGCGCCAGCATGCTCGCCCAGTCGCAGCTTTCGGTGCCGCCGGCGCCTGCGTTGATCTCGAGGAAGGTGTCGTTGCCATCGGCCTCGCCATCGAGCAGCGCCTCGAGCTCCTTGACCGCGGCCTTTTTCTCCAGCGCCTTCAGCGCCGCCTCGGCATCGGCCACGACCTCGGTGTCGTCCTCCATCTCGCCAAGCTCGATCAGCTCGAGATTGTCCGCCAGTTCCTGCTTGATCGAGGTGTAGGTGCCCATGGCATCGACCAGCATCTGCCGGTCGCGCATCAGTTTCTGCGCCGCCTCGGGATCATTCCAGAGGTCCGGGTCCTCGACCCGCGCGTTGAACTCTTCCAGCCGGTGCTGGGCGGTGTCCCAGTCCAGCCGCTGACGCAGCAGATCGAGCGATTTCTCGATCTTTTCAACGCTGTTCTGAAGCTCTGCGCGCATTGCCAAATCCTGCCTGCCTGTTGAGACCCGCGTGATAGCAAGCCCCGGAGGAAGGGACAAGATCATCGCTGAACGGCAACCCGGCGCCCGCCCCTTCTTCGGTTTACAATAACCCTCAGAGAGCACGAGAGACTGGTCTCTCGTATCGCCCGAAGGGCGATCCTAATGCGCCAATCCGCAAGAGCGCCTCGGACGGCGGTCCTCGCATTGCCCGGGCGATCCCGCCGGTCAGTAGAGTCCGCCCGAACTCAGCGTGCCGAAGTTGGCCTTCGGCCCCACCACCGCCTTGCGCCCGGTCGAGGTGGTCACCTCGCGCGCCTGGCCGCCCGGCTGGATCACGTCGAAATTGCCGCCCATGGCAAAGCCGCCGTCGAACTGGATGCCAAAGATCGGCTCTTCGCCTTCGCGGAAACACTCGGCCACGACATTCGCGCCCGAGGCGCCGTCGCTGAGCCGCGCGCCGGTGAAGCGGTCGATGTTGATGAACTGGCAGGCCGTGGGCACCTTGAACTTGCCGCCGCCGTATTTCTTGACCGCCTCGGACATGAAGCGCTGGAACACCGGACCGCACAGCCCGCCGCCCGACGCGCCGCTGCCCAGGCTGCGCGGCTGGTCGTAACCGATGTAGCAGCCGGCGACGATGTTGCTGGTGAATCCGACGAACCAGACGTCCTTGGCATCGTTGGTGGTGCCGGTCTTGCCCGCAGTGGGCACCGGCAGGTTGACGGTGCCGCTGGCGGTGCCGCGCTGCACGACACCTTCCATCATCGAGGTCAGCTGGTAGGCGGTGACCGGGTCCATCACCCGTTCGCGGTTGCTGACGATGCGCGGGCTGCTGTCGGGCGCGATGCCCGGATCGCCACAGTTGACGCAGTCGCGCTTGTCGTGCCGGTAGACGGTGTTGCCATAGCGGTCCTGCACCCGGTCGACCAGGGTCGGTTCCACCCGTTCGCCGCCATTGGCGAACATCGCATAGGCCGCGACCATCTGGAAGATCGTCGTCTCCTGGCTGCCGAGCGCATTGGCCAGCACCGGGCTCATGCGGTCGTAGACGCCGAATTTCTCGGCGTAGCGCCCGACCACGTCGATGCCCACCTCCTGCGCCAGGCGCACGGTCATCAGGTTGCGCGACCGTTCGATGCCCGTCCGCAGCGGCGTCGGCCCGTAGAACTGGTTGCTGGCGTTCTTGGGGCGCCAGACGCCCTGCGGCGTGTCGATCTCGATCGGCGCGTCCACGACGATCGTGGCCGGGCTGTAGCCCGAATCCAGCGCCGCGGCATAGACAAAGGGCTTGAAGCTCGACCCCGGCTGTCGCTTGGCCTGCGTGGCGCGGTTGAAGACAGAATGCTGATAGCTGAACCCGCCCTGCATCGCCAGCACCCGGCCGGTGTTGACGTCCATCGCCATGAAGCCGCCTTCGACCTCGGGCACCTGCCGCAGGGTCCAGCGGATGAAGGACCCGTCCGCATCGGCGGTCATGCGGCGCACATGCACCACCTCGCCCACGTCCAGCAGATCGTCCGCCACCTGCGCCCGGGGGCCGAGGCGGCCGTCGGAATTGCGCTTGCGCGCCCATTGCACGTCGTTGGCGGGGATCCAGTGACCGTCTTCGTCGTTTTCGACACCTTCGATCCCGATCCGCGCCTCGTTGGCGCCGACCTCGAGCACCACCGCCGGATACCAGGGGTTTTCGAGGTCGATGTCGCGCGCCACATCGACGGAGGCCAGCGCCGCACGCCATGCCTCTTCCGATCCGAGCTGGTCCTCGGGGATGCTCTTGCCGGTGCCGCGCCAGACGCCCAGGCTCCGGTCGTATTGCTCGAGCGCGCGGCGCAGCGCCTCCGCCGCGACCACCTGCATCTCTGGGTCCAGCGTCGCCCGGACCGAGTAGCCGCCCGAGAAGAAATCTTCTTCGCCGCGGTCCCGGCTCAGCTGCCGGCGGATTTCATCAGTGAAGTAGTCGCGCGGCGGCAGGGATTTCTGAAACGGCTCGAAATCCCCGTTCTGCACCGACCGTAGCGGCGCATCGCGCTCGGCGGCATAGGTGGCGTCGTCGATATAGCCGTTCTCGTTCATCTCGCGCAGCACGAAATTCCGGCGCGCCATCAGACGCTCCTTCTCGCGGACGGGATGGTAATCCGACGGGGCCTTAGGCAGAGAGGCGAGGAACGCCGCCTCGTGCGGCGCGAGTTGGCTCAGCGTCTTGTTGAAATAGGTCTGCGCCGCGGCGGTCACGCCGTAGGAATTCTGTCCGAGGAAGATCTCGTTGAGATACAACTCGAGGATCTTTTCCTTGCTCAGCGCGGATTCGACGCGGCTGGCCAGGATGATCTCCTTGATCTTGCGCTCGGCCCGGCGGTCGCCGCCCAGAAGGAAGTTCTTCATCACCTGCTGGGTGATGGTCGAGGCGCCGCGTACGTCCTGCCCGCGCGAGCGCACCGCGTCGAAGGCCGCCGCCGCGATGCCGCGCAGGTCATAGCCGTCGTGGATGTAGAAATTCTTGTCCTCGGCGCTGATGAACGCCTGCTTCACGAGGTCGGGAATTTCCTTGGCCGGGGTGAACAGGCGCCGTTCCTGCGCGAATTCGTCGATGATCTTGCCTTCGACCGAATAGATCCGGCTGATCGTCGGGGGCGTGTACTGCGCCAGCCGCTCGTGGCTGGGCAGATCGCGGCCGTACATCCAGAACACCGCACCGATGGTGATCGCGGTCATCATCAGCCCCAGCGTGACGAGGCTGAAGATCGCACCGAAGAAAGACAGGATGAATCTGGTCAAAAGCGTATGCCCCCATGGGTTTGCGCGCATTCACTATACCGCATGGGCGGCGCGGTCAAAACACAACGTTGCGTGTGTTGGCTGCATCCCGCGCATCCCCGTGACGGGCGCGGCGGGGTCTACTGGCGACGCAGGCGAGACAGCGCCGCATCCTCCAGCGCCCAGGCGTTCAGACCGTCGCGGATGCCCGCCGCCATGCCGGCGCGCCAGATCGGATCCTGCAGGTTATCGAGGTCCGCCTCGGTCGACAGGAACCCCAGTTCGATCAGCACCGACGGGATGTCGGCGGCCTTGAGCACCGAGAAGCCCGCCTGCCGCCGCGGACGCTTGTGCACGCGTCCGACGGCGTTGCGGATGCCGCCCAGCAGGTTGTCGGCGAGCGCGGCGCTGCGCGGATTGTTGTCGAGCCGCGCCAGCGACAGCAGAACCCCCGCAACCCGGTCGTCCGTGCCCGAGAGGTCCAGCCCCGCCAGCAGGTCGTCGCGGTCGTGGCGTTCCGCCAGCGCGGCCGAGGCCGCGTCCGACGCCTCGTCGGCCAGCGTGTAGATCGCCGCGCCGCGCGCGATGCCCTCGTCGAGCGCGTCCGCATGCAGCGACAGGAACACATCCGCGTCGGTCTCGTGCGCCAGCGCCACCCGCGCCTCGAGCGACACGAAGACATCCGCGTCCCGGCTCAGCACCACCTCGTAGCCGCCGGCGCGCAGCAGCACGTCGCGCAATTCGCGGGCGAAGGTCAGCATCAGGTCCGCTTCGTTAATACCGCCGGCCTCGGCGCCGGGGTCGATGCCACCGTGGCCGGGGTCGATCATCACCCGGATCGCGCCATCGCCGCTCGGCTCAGGCGCGCGGGCGGTGGCGGCGGGCAGATCCCAGCGCGGGTCACGCGGTGCGCCGGCGCTGGCGTCAAAAGCCGCCTGGTTCACCGGCGCCAATGCGATCCGCAGCGCGGCGCTGCCGTCCTGCGGATCGACCCGCAACTCCGCCTCGTCCAGCGCCAGCGGCTTCGCCAGCGCAGCCACCAGCCGCGACCAGCCCGGACGGAAGGCGCCGACGCGCATGTCGGCCACGGCCTCGGAACGGTCGATTTCCTCCGCGTCCGCGCCCTGCCAGTCGACCTCGCGGAAATCTACCACCAGCCGGTTCGGGTCGGTCAGCGTGAAGACGCGCCACGGCACGCCCTGGCTCAGCGACAGGCTCAGTTCGGCGCCGCCGCCGCGGTCCACGAAACGGCCCTCCTCGAACCGCGCAAGGCCACTGCCCGCGGCCTCCTGCGCCACCGCGCCGGTTCCGATCCACAGCGCCAGAAGCGCCGCGCCGACTGTCCTGATCCTGCTCATCCGCCATTGTCCCGGCTTGTTTCGCCCAGACTAGCCGCAAGCGCGCAGATTCGCACCCCCTCGGGCGTTCACCTTGCCGCCATGAAGGCCGCGAGACGCGCCAGCCCCTCGCGGATATCCTCGGTGCTGCGGGCGTAGGAAAACCGCAGGGTGCCCGCGCCGCGCTCCGGATCGAAATCCAGCCCGGGCGTCACTGCGACGCCCGCCTTGTCGAGGATCTCGGCGGCGAAGGCGCGGCTGTCGTCGGTCAGGTGCGACACATCGGCGTAGACGTAGAAGGCGCCGTCCGGCGGGGCGATCCGGTCGAAACCGGCCTTTGGCAATCCCTCGAGCATCAGCGCACGGTTGGCCCGGTAGACATCCATGTTGGCCCGCAATTCCTCGGGCGCATCCATCGCCGCCAGGGCCGCCACCTGCGCCGCGTGGGGCGCGCAGATGAACATGTTCTGCGCCAGCCGCTCGACCTGCCGCACCTGCGCGGGCGGCACCACCAGCCAGCCGACGCGCCAGCCGGTCATGCTGAAATACTTGGAGAACGAGTTGATCACGCAGACATCGTCGCTGATCTGCAGCGCGGTCACCGCCTTCTTGTCGTATTCGATGCCGTGATAGATCTCGTCCGACAGAAAGGTCGCGCCGCGCGCGTGGCACGTCTCGATCAGCGCCGCCATCGCGTCGCGGTCCAGCATCGTGCCCGTGGGATTGGCCGGAGAGGCGACCATCAGCCCGTCGTAGTCGAGACCCTCGAGGTCCGACGGCACCGGTTGCAGGCGGTTCTCGGGCGCGGTCTGCACCTCCACCGGCACCAGGTCCATCGCCTTGAGGATCTGCCGGTAGGACGGATAGCCCGGCGCCCCCAGCACCACCCGGTCGCGCGCGTCGAACAGGGCCGAGAAGGCGAGGATGAAACCGCCGGACGACCCCGGCGTCACCACCACGCGCGCGGGATCGAGGTCGACATCGTACCAGTCGCCGTAAAGCCGCGCGATCCGCGCGCGCAACGCCGGCAGACCCAGCGCCACGGTATAGCCCAACGCATCGCTCTGCATCGCCTGCGCCAATGCGTCGCGCGCGGCGGCGGGCGCGGGCGTGCCGGGTTGGCCGACCTCCATGTGGATGATGTGGCGGCCCGCGTCCTCGGCCTGCCGGGCGGCCTCCATCACGTCCATCACAATGAAGGGATCGACGGCCCCGCGTCTTGAGTTCTTCATGCGGTCCTCCGTAAAGTGCGCCTGCCGGGTGATGTCCCGGGGTTAAAGGACGAACGGGACGACGCGTCAATGGCCCAGCTTAAATGGATTGTCTGCGCTTTGGCGCTGGTTCTGGCCGGTGCCCTGCCCGCCCGTGCCGTCGACCTGCTGCGCGACGCGGACGTGGAATACGGCCTGGCGCAGCTGGCCGCCCCGGTGCTGCGCGGGGCTGGTCTCAGCCCCAACCAGGTACGGGTGATGGTGGTGGACGACACCGGGCTCAACGCCTTTGTCGCAGACACGCAGCATATCTTCATCAATTCCGGCATGATCCTGAAGCTCGAGTCCGCGGGCGCGCTGCAATCGGTGATCGCCCACGAGGCCGCGCATATCACCAACGGCCACATCACCCGCCGGCTTGGCAACATGCGCAACGCCCGCACCGCGACGGGCCTTGGCATGGCGCTGGCGCTGGCCGCCGGGGCCGCGACCGGCAGCGCCGAAGCGGCGGTGGGCGTGGCCGCGGGCACCAGTTCCTCCGCCATGCGCCGCTTCCTGTCGCACACCCGCGCCGAGGAGGCCGCCGCCGACCAGAGCGCCGTTCGCGCGATGGTACGCGCCGGGATCGACCCGCGCGGCGCGGTCGAGGTGTTCGAGATCTTCCGCGGACAGGAGGCGCTGTCGGTCGGGCGGCAGGATCCCTACATGCAGACCCATCCGCTGACCCGCGACCGCATGCGCGCGCTCGAAGGCTTCGTCGCCGCCTATGGCAAATCCCTGCCAGACGACCCCACCGCGGCCTACTGGTTCGCGCGGGTGCAGGGCAAGATTTCGGCCTTCACCCGCGCGCCGTCCTGGACGCTGCGCCGTGCGGGCAGCAGCCCCAGCCGCGACATCGCGCTGATGCGCGAAGCGGCGGCGCACCACCGGCAAAGCGACCTGGGCCGGGCGCTGGCCGCCATCGACGGCGCGCTGGCCCTGCGTCCGCGCGATCCCTACCTGATGGAGCTGAAGGGCCAGATCCTGCTGGAGAACCGCCGCGCCGGCCCGGCAGTGCAGGTCTACCAGAACGCCGTGAGCCTCGCGCCCGGCCATGCGCTGATCCTCGGCGGGCTGGGCCGGGCGCTGCTGGCCGCAGGCAACCCGCAGGCGGCGCTGCAGGCGTTGGAACAGTCCCGATCGCGGGATTTCCGCGACGCCCGGGTGCTGCGCGACCTCGCCGCCGCCTATGCCCAGACCGGCCAGCCCGGAATGGCCTCGGCGGTGACCGCGGAACGCTATGCGCTGCAGGGGCGGCTCAAGGATGCGGGCATCCACGCCACCCGCGCCATGGGCCTCTTGCCGCGCGGATCGGCGGCATGGCAACGCTCGCAGGATGTGCTAAGTGCGGCGGAACGCGCCGCGAGATAATTCTGACCAAGGAGACACCGATGACCCGATCCCTGACCGCCGCCGTCCTGGCTGCAAGCCTCGCCGCGGGCCCTGCGCTGTCCTTCGACATCTCGGCCATGACCGAGGCCGAGCGCGAGGCCTTCGGACAGGAGGTGCGGGACTATCTGATGGAGAACCCGCAGGTGATCCTCGACGCGGTGACCGCGCTCGAGGAACAGCAGGCCGATCAGCAGGCCGCCGCGGACGAGGCGCTGGTGGCCGACAATGCCGATGCGATCTTCGACGACGGCTATTCATGGGTCGGCGGCAATCCCGACGGCGATATCACCGTGGTCGAATTCCTCGACTACCGCTGCGGCTACTGCCGGCGCGCCGCCGAAGAGGTCGAGCAACTGATCGCCAGCGACGGCAACATCCGCTTCATCGTCAAGGAATTCCCGATCCTGGGCGAAGCCTCGGTGCTGAGCTCGCGCTTTGCTCTCGCCGTGCGAGAAGTGGCGGGGGACGACGCCTACAAGGCCGCCCATGACGCGCTGATCGCGCTCAATTCCGACATGAGCGAGCCGGTGATGCGGCGGCTGGCGGAGTCGCTCGGCGTCGATGCGGACGCGGTGCTGGCCGAGATGGACAGCGAGGAGATCACGCAGGTGATCACCGACACCCGCGCGCTGGCGCAGAAGCTGAGCATCAACGGCACGCCCACGTTCGTCATGGGAGACGAGCTGGTGCGCGGCTACGTGCCGCTCGACGCGATGCAGCAGATCGTGGCGCAGGAACGCTCCTGATCCGATCGCCGCGCCCGGCCGATGGTTCGGGAGTGAGGGGCCAGCCCCTCACACTCCCCGGAGATTTAGGGGCAAGATGAAGCCTGAAGCGCCGCGCGATCCGGCTTCATCTTGCCAATAAACTCCCGCCGGAGGCGGCATGACAGCTGATGCGGGCGGCGCGTTTCGAAAGCCGGGCACAGCGGCACGGCCGGGCCCCGACCCTTACTCGGCCGCTTGCGTTGCGGCCTCTTCCGCCTCGAGTTCAGCGGCTTTCTTTTCCACCTGCTCGACGATGTGGTCGATCATCTCGTCGTTGCTGAGCTTGTGGCTCTGCTTGCCGGCGAGGTAGACCATACCCGCGCCGCTGCCGCCGCCGGTGAAACCCACGTCGGTCATCAGCGCCTCGCCGGGGCCGTTCACCACGCAGCCGATGATCGACAGGCTCATCGGCGTCTTGATGTGCTCCAGCCGCTTTTCCAACGCCTCGACGGTCTTGATCACGTCGAACCCCTGTCGTGCGCAGCTGGGGCAGGAGATGATGTTGACGCCGCGGTGGCGCAGGCCCAGGGATTTCAGGATCTCGTAGCCGACCTTGACCTCTTCGACCGGGTCCGCCGAGAGCGACACGCGGATCGTGTCGCCGATGCCCATCCACAGCAGGTTGCCAAGGCCAATGGCGGACTTGATCGTGCCGGACGTCAGCCCGCCCGCCTCGGTGATGCCGAGGTGGATGGGCGCGTCAGTCTGTTCCGCCAGCTGCTGGTAGGCCGCGGCGGCCATGAAGACGTCGGAGGCCTTGCAGCTGATCTTGAACTCGTGGAAATCGTTGTCCTGCAGGATGCGGATATGCTCAAGCCCGCTTTCGACCATCGCATCCGGGCACGGCTCCCCGTATTTTTCCAGCAGGTGCTTTTCCAGGCTGCCCGCATTGACGCCGATGCGCATGGAACAGCCGTGGTCGCGCGCGGCCTGGATCACTTCGCGCACGCGTTCCTTGCTGCCGATGTTGCCGGGGTTGATGCGCAGACAGGCCGCGCCCGCCTCGGCCGCTTCGATGCCGCGCTTGTAGTGAAAATGGATGTCGGCGACGATCGGCACCGGACTTTCGCGGACGATTTCCTTCAACGCCTTCGACGAGGCCTCGTCCGGGACCGAGACGCGCACGATGTCGGCGCCTGCATCGGCGGCGGCCTGGACCTGGGCCACGGTCGCCTTGACGTCGGGCGTCGGCGTGTTGGTCATGGTCTGCACGGTGATCGGCGCATCGCCACCGACCGGGACCGATCCGACCATGATCTGGCGCGATGTCCGGCGGTAGATGTTGCGCCACGGGCGGACGTGGTTGAGGCTCATGGCCGGGCTCCCTCAGAACGCGGATCGGGCAGGCGTCGCGCCTGCCCTTTCACAATAGCTAACGCTGGAATGGGCCCGGTTCAACCGCGGCGCGCGGTCACTGCTCCGCGACCGGGTCCGGCGCGTTGAGTTCGGCGACGACGCGCGCGAGGTCCTGGTCCTGCTCGATGGCCGCTACGGAATAGGCATCGGTCAGGTTCGCCACCGACAGAGAGAGGTTCGACGTCACCTGTCCGCGGGCGCCGGCGGGGCCGTAGGTCTGGCCGCCCATGGCGAAATAGATCGCGCCCGATTCGCCCACGCGCAGGGTCGCCGGGTCCTGGGTCTGCGGGATCTGGTAGGTGTCGCCGGCGTTCATGATCGCCTCGTAGATCACCGTGCCGTCGGCAGCGCGCACGCGCACCCAGGCGGGCCGCACGGCCAGCATGGTCACACCCGGCGCGCTGTCCTCGAGCACCTGCGGGCTTGGGACCTCGCCGCCCACCGCCTCTGCCAGGGCGCGGTCGATGGCGCGGGTGTCGGACCCGTCGGGCGTGGACATCTCCGGCAGATCGCGCTGCGCGGCCTCGGCAAAGGCTCCGACGCTGCGGGGGTCGAGGGTCGAGATCGGCGCATCGCGCGCCACAAGCACCGGCACGTCCAGCGCCTGCGGGCGGTAGAGCCGGTCCAGCGCCTCGTTCGACGGCGGGGTGAAGACGCCCGCGACCTCGGTCTCGCCTTCGGTGCTTTCGCCGGCGTCACTGCCGCGCACCGCGCCGTCCAGCGGGTCGAGGTCCGACAGCACCACCGGTGTCTGTTCCACCGGCGCAAGCTGCACGCGCTGCACTTCCTGCAGGACCGACCAGCCGCCGAAGCCGATGCCGCCGATCAGCAGCAGCAGCACCAGCGACGACCCGATGGCCCCCGGTTCGATGCGCGACAGCAGGCTGTCGTTCTGCGGGACGAAGGACATGCTGGGCTGGGCGAAGGGGTCGCGCGCCTTGGGCTTGGGCGCGCCGGACAGCTCTTCGCGTTTCTTGATCACCGACGCCTTTTCCGACATGCCATGTGCGGTGGCGAACCCGCTTTCGGCGCAGAAAGCGGCGAACGTGTCGTCGGGATCCATGTTGAGATAGCGCGCGTAGGACCGCACGTAGCCGGCGATGAAACCCGGCGTGTCGAAAGCGGATGGGTCGCAATTTTCGATCGCGGCGATGTAGCTCGCCTTGATGCGGAGTTCGCGCTGCACGTCGAGAAGGGATTTGCCGAGCGTCGCCCGCTCGCCGCGCATGACGTCACCGAGGCGAAGTTCGAAGTCGTCAAAGCCCATCGGCTTTGCGTCCTCAAACGTCTCCTTGCGCTGTGACTTGCGCCCAATCATGACACCTGCCCCATGTGATCCATGCCCTGCCCCGCTTCTGCCCTGTCGCGACACATGACGATTCGAGTCGCGCACTTATTACGGCGAGCTTAACACATCGCAAGGTTCAATACACGATTTAGAGGGCTATCCGGCCAGTTCGGCACGATTCAGCGCACAATGTGACCACAGTTCGTCCATCGCATGAATCAGCGTGTTCATCTCGTCCGGACCGTGCACCGGCGACGGGGTGAAGCGCAAACGCTCGGTCCCACGCGGCACCGTCGGATAGTTGATCGGCTGCACGTAGATGCCGTAGCCGTCCAGCAGCATGTCCGACAATTGCTTGGTGTGCACCGGGTCGCCGACGATCACCGGGACGATGTGGCTGCCGTGGTCGATGAGCGGCAGGCCCATGGCCTTGAGCCGGGTTTTCAGGATCTTCGCCTGGGTCTGATGCTGGTCGCGGCGCTCCTGGTCGCGCTTGAGATGCGCGACAGATGCCGCGGCCCCGGCGGCCACGGCGGGCGGCAGCGATGTGGTAAAGATGAACCCGGGCGCATAGGACCGGATCGCATCGCACATCTTGGCCGATGCGGCGATATAGCCGCCCATCACGCCATAGGCCTTTGCCAGCGTACCGTTGATGATGTCGAGCCGATGCATCAGCCGGTCGCGTTCGGCCACCCCGGCGCCGCGCGGTCCGTACATGCCGACGGCGTGAACCTCGTCGATATAGGTCAGCGCGCCGAATTCGTCGGCGAGGTCGCAGATCGCCTCGATCGGACCGAAATCTCCATCCATGGAATAGATCGATTCGAAGGCGATCAGCTTCGGCGCCGCGGGATCGTCGGCCTCGAGCAGTTCACGCAGGTGCGCGACATCGTTGTGACGGAAGATGCGCTTGGCCCCGCCGTTGCGGCGCACGCCCTCGATCATGCTCGCATGGTTGAGCGCGTCGGAATAGATGATCAGCCCCGGAAACAGCTTCGGCAGGGTCGAGAGCGTCGCGTCGTTGGCGATGTAGGCCGAGGTGAAGAGCAGAGCCGCTTCCTTGCCGTGCAGGTCAGCCAGCTCGGCCTCGAGCCGCTTGTGATAGACTGTGGTGCCCGAGATGTTGCGCGTGCCGCCGGAGCCCGCGCCGGTGGCGTCAAGCGCCTCGTGCATGGCCTTCAGGACCGCCGAATGCTGCCCCATGCCAAGATAGTCGTTGCCGCACCATACGGTGATCGGGCACTCGGAGCCGTCGGACTTGCGCCAGGTGGCATGCGGAAACTGACCTTGCTTGCGCTCGATGTCGATGAAGGTCCGGTAACGGCCTTCTTCGTGCAGGCGGTTCAGGGCTTGGTCGAGTTTCGCGGTGTAGTCCACCGGCGCCTCCTGTCTTTAGCGGGCCGTTCGAGGCGGCCGTCGGTGCGGGGGGCATCCCGCATTCAAGTTCGTGAATGGATATAGGTCACTCACCGGGTTCGCAACCGTTTAGGTTACGACCAACCGTCGCAGCCTTGATCCATATCAACCACACCGACAAAGGTACGTTGCCGCGGCCCGGAGGCAAGGAATTCCGGCCTGTACAGCAGGACCGCTTTGCCGCAAACTGCGCGGATTGATCAAAGACTTTCTTCTGCCTGCACATTTCAACGCGCTGTGACGCGCCCGTGTCCGAGTGTTTCCGATGACCCAGAGTCTGTTGCTGTTCAGCCTGCCCGGCCTCGTGCTGGTCTCTGCACTGGGCTATGCCCTGTCCGCCGTCGGCATGAAGGCCATGTCCGTCGGGGCCATCCCTGCCGGTCTTGCCCTTCTCTTGACCGGCCTTGCCATCGCGGTCTGGTCCGAGGTGCACCTGCTGCGCCAGACCAGCCTGTCGGTCGTCTATGTCGCCATCGTTGCCGCAGAAACGCTGCTGGTGCTGGGCTATGCCGCCAGCATCGGCGATGCCTTCACCTGGCGCCAGGGCATGGGCGCCGGACTGGTGATCGCGGGGCTGGTGACAATCTCGATCTGAGCCGCTGGACACCGGACGCGAGCCTGATACCGTCGCGCGCAAGTCCTCTCCCAATCGCAAGGCCGCGCCCATGTCACTCGATCCCGTTCTGTCCCGCATCGACACCGATCTGACCGAGGCCACCGACCGGCTCAAGGCGCTGCTCCGCATCCCGTCGATCTCGACCGATCCGGCCTACAAGGCGGACTGCGACGCCGCCGCCGACTGGCTGGTGGCCGATCTCGCGTCGATCGGGGTCGAGGCGTCGAAGCGGCCGACACCGGGGCATCCGATGGTCGTGGGCCACGTCGACGGGCCCGGGCCGCACGTTCTGTTCTACGGCCATTACGACGTGCAGCCGGTGGACCCGCTGGAGCTTTGGGACCGCGACCCGTTCGACCCGCAGGTCGAGGACACCGCCAAAGGCAAGGTGATCCGAGGCCGCGGCAGTTCCGACGACAAGGGCCAGCTGATGACCTTTGTCGAGGCCTGCCGCGCCTGGAAGGCGGTGAACGGCGCCCTGCCCTGCAAGATCACCTTCCTGTTCGAAGGAGAGGAGGAATCGGGCTCGCCCTCCTTGGTGCCGTTCCTCAAGGACAATGCCGATGAGTTGAAGGCGGACGTCGCGCTGATCTGCGACACCGGGCTTTTCGACAGCCGCGTGCCGGCGATCACCACCACCCTGCGCGGCCTGCTGGGCGAAGAGGTCACGATCACCGGGCCCTCCAAGGACCTGCATTCGGGCATGTACGGCGGCCCCGCGATGAACCCGATAAGGGTGCTGAGCCGGATCATCGCCGGCCTGCACGACGACACCGGCCGCGTCACCGTGCCGGGCTTCTACGACGGCGTGCCCGAGCTTTCGCCCGAGATCGCCGCGCAGTGGGAAGCCCTGGGCTTCGACCACGCGGCGTTTCTCGGCGATGTCGGACTCGGCACCCCGGCGGGCGAACAGGGGCGCTCGGCGCTCGAGATGATCTGGTCGCGCCCCACCTGCGAGGCGAACGGGATCAAGGGCGGCTATACCGGCGACGGCTTCAAGACCGTCCTGCCGTCCAAGGCCAGCGCCAAGATCAGCTTCCGCCTTGTCGGCCAGCAGGACCCGCACGCCATCCGCGAAAGTTTCCGCGGCTGGGTGGAGGAACAGTTGCCGCCCGACTGCACAGCGGACTTCCAAGGCCACGGTGCATCGCCTGCCTCGACCATGTCGATCACCCATCCGGCCTTCGAAGCGGCGCGCGAAGCCCTGTCGGACGAATGGCCAGATCCCGCCGCCTATATCGGATCGGGCGGGTCGATCCCGATTGCGGGGTATTTCCAGGATATTCTGCAGATGGATGCGATGCTGATCGGCTTCGGCAAGGACGATGACGCGATCCATTCGCCGAACGAGAAATATGATCTGGAAAGCTTTCACAAGGGCACGCGCAGCTGGGCGCGAATCCTGAATGCAATCGCAAAGGTCTGAGGCCGCGACGGACAGATAGAGTGACAAAAAGCCGGATAGAGTTTAAGGAAAGTTCCGAAATCCTTAGTTTTTCGTTTATTTTTCGCTATTCTGGACGTGCCGCACCGTCATTTATCCACAACTCCGCCACATTTGCCTCTTAGGCCTTAGCGCATGAGGAAATATGCTTTCAGAAAACAGACCCGCAGCGACTTCGACAGTCGGCTGAAGCGTTTGGACCCGGCTTTTTCCAAGCACGGGCACAAGGCATATCAAAAGGACACCACACCCGAGCGTCCGATCCTCTGCGCCCTTGCGGGCTTTGGCTGGTTCTACCTGGTCATCGGCATCGCCCGCAACAAGGCGTATATTCAGGACAGCCTGCTGCAGGGCAGCCTGGCGCCCCAGCATCAGGACCTTGTGGTCTCGGGCCTCGGCGCGCTGCTTGCCGTGTCGGGGGTGATGATCCTGCTGCACCTCGTGCGGTTCTTCCTGAAATCCGGTCCCAGGCGCACCAACAGCCGCAATCTGCTGATGGGCGCCACCGCGGCGCTGGCGCTGGTCTACACGCCGCCCAGCGTGTTCCAGGCCGGACTCGGCATGATGGACGAGAATTCGCGCTCGCTGATCCTTGCGGCGCATTCCACGGTCAAGAGCTCGGTCCCGGGCGTTGACTGGGACAAAGTGGCGTTGGTAACCTCACTCGGGCAATGATCCCCGAGCCTGCCGCCCCCCTCACAACCCGCGACGTCAACGGACAGAGCATCGCCTATGACGCACAAGGCGACGGCCCTCCGGTGCTGCTCCTGCACGGCTTTCCTCAGACCCGCGCGATGTGGCGCCGGATCGCGCCGGTGCTGGCCGCAAATTTCCGGGTGATCTGCGCCGATCTGCGCGGCTATGGCGACAGCTCCAAACCCGAGACCCTGCCCGAGATGAGCTTTCGTGCCATGGCGGCGGACATGGTGGCGCTGATGCAGGCGCTGGGGCACGACCGGTTCCACCTCGTCGGTCACGACCGCGGCGCGCGCACGGCGCACCGGCTGGCGCTCGACCATCCGGAGGCAGTGCAAAGCCTCACCGTCATGGACATCGTGCCCACCCATCACCTGCTCGACCAGCTTACCACACCTGTGGCACGGGCCTATTACCACTGGTTTTTCCTGGCCCAGCCCGCCCCCTTTCCCGAAACGCTGATCGGGCACGACCCGGACGCCTATTTCGAACGTTGCCTGCTGGGCTTCGGCAAGGCGCAGCTTTCGGATTTCGACGCCGAGATGCTCGTGGCCTACCGCACCGCCTGGCGCGATCCGGCGGCGATCCGGGCCATGTGCAACGACTACCGCGCCGCCATCGACATCGACTTCGGCCACGACGCCGCGGACCTCGCGCGGCAGGTCACCGCGCCCGCGCTGGTGCTCTACGGCGCCGAGGGCGCCATGGCGCAGGCGATGGACGTGCCCGACACCTGGGCGCCGCGGCTGGCCGACATGCGCCACGAAGCCATCCCGGGCGGGCATTTCTTCCCCGACCAGTCGCCGCAGGAGACGGCGCAGACGCTGCGCAAATTCATTCTGAACCTGCCGTGACGGCTCAGATCAGGCCGGTAAACCGCTCCGGCAGGCGATATTGCAGCGCATGATCGGGGCGGTCGAATTGCCAATAGCCGGTTTCCCCGCGCGCCTTCCAGGTCCGATGCATCCGCTTGCGCACCCAGCCAAGGTCGAACCCCTCCTGCATTTCCAGCTCTGCGAAACCTTCGAACACCGCACGATCCTCGCCCCGCGCTTCCGCGAACCAGTGACGGCCGATGGAGGCGTCCCTGACGCCGACGCCCACCGCTTCGGTCACCGCGTTGCGCTGGTTCATCACCGTGACGTAATTGCCGAAATCGCAGAACTTGAGGTGCAGCAGGTAGAGCGGATCGGGAGTGAAGAGCTTGGACGCTTGGGTGAAATGCCCGCCCCGCGCGATCTTGGTGCCGAGGCTCAGGATGCAGGGTTTGGAATAATGCGGCGCGAGTCGCACGTGCCGCCGCGGCCCGAGGATACGATCGGTGATCGGCGTGTCCTCGATATCGATGCGGTGAATGACTTCGAGCCCGACAGGCGTGAGGACGCGGCGGATGGGCTGCGCCGCGAGGAAGTCGAGCAGGTCCTGCCCGGCCTCGGGGTCCACCACAACCAGCTCGTCGACATCGCCGACGATGACGTGGCTGTAGTAGCTGCGCAGCCCCGCCACCAACCCGTTGAGCAGCCGCCAGCGCTTCATGTCGAAATTGGCATGGGGGTCGCCCGGAATGCCGATCACGTTGGCGCCCGCGGCCAGTTCCGCCACCACATCGCCGCGGCCGTGGTTGACGATATAGCAGTTCTCGCGCCCCAGCAGCCCGCCGTAATGGCGCAGCCATGCGCTAAGGAAAAACGCGTCGTCCCGGACCATCGTCACGGCGGCTGCCACCGTCTGCATCTGCTCTGCCTCGCTGTTTTTTCGCGATCCTAGCGTGGGCCGGTGCATTAGAGAATCGCATTCTGGCGGGCGCCGTCCTATCGTTGCGCGCAAAGCATAATAATGGGGGCAGGCCCGGTGATCGCGCAGGAGTTTTCCGAGAAGGGCTGGCAGATGGTGCCGGGGACGGCGCCGCTGCGGCGGTACCAAGTCTTCGGCGAACGCTCGTCGGGGACGAATTTCGTCAAGCGCCTGATCGGCAAGAACACCGCGCTGCGGCCTATCGAGGATCTGGGCTGGAAACACGGTTTTGCCCAGATGATCGCGGTGCCCGAGGATGTGGCGGTGGTCTGCGTGGTGCGCGACGCGCGCCCCTGGGCGCTGTCGATGTTCGCCAAGCCCTGGCACTGTCCGCCCGCCATGCAGGCGCTGGACTTTTCCGCCTTCATCCGCGCCGAATGGGCCACCGTCGCCGACCGCGCGCGCTATTTCCCGCAGATGGAGGCCCTGGGCGGGCTTGGCCAGCCGCTTCAGCAGGACCGCGACCCGTTGACCGGGGCCTGTTTCGCCAACCTCTTTGCCTTGCGGACCGCGAAGCTGCGGGGCCTGCTGTCCTATAGCAACCGCGGCTGCCCGCTGGTCCTGGCACGGCTGGAGGCCGTGCAGGCGGCACCGGAGGCGTTCCTGTCCGACCTCTGCGCCGCCTTCTCGACCACGATGACGGGCCCCTACAGCCCTGTCACCAAACGACTGGGGTCGAAGTTCAAACCCGCCATCGACACCCGCCCCGCCGCGCCGCAGGCGATCTGTGCGGAAGACCTCGATTTCCTGCGCAGTCAGACCGACCCGGCGCTCGAGGAGCGGCTGGGGTACAGGTACTGAGGGAAATGTCGCCGCAGGGAGGAGAAAGTCGGACCACCTTGTTCGATTTGCGCCTCCGACGATATCAGGGTTCAAAGGCCCTCTTCGCTGCCGCAGATGACTTCGAAATAGGTGTCTGCGGAGAGGCGGGAAGACGAGTGATGACCTGCTTCCGGAAAACGGGGCCACTCGATTGGCACTCCATATGCTGCCATAGGCTCGCACAGATGGCCGCCGACCCAACCTGAACCAGGCGCAGCTGAGCGAAACTCATATCCCGCCGTCGGCCCCCGGCATGACCCTAAGGATTCAACGCGACTCCGTGTTTTCGCTTTCCGCTTCGGCGCACTCCCTATCAGGGACGCCCCGACAAGCGCGCACCCTGGCACACCCGTCGGTGTGGTGACGAAGACCGAAGCTGCTGACGCAACAAAGCCGACGCCATCACTCGGGTCGGCCGATCGCGGCCAGTTGCCGGGTCAGCGCGGCGGGGTCGACCGGTTTGGCGACGACCGGCGCGTCGGACAGGTGGGCGGGAATCGTGTCCTTGGCATAGCCGGTCAGGAACAGCACCGAACAGCCGCGGTCGCGCAAGGTCTTGGCAAGGTCGAAAGACTTCGTGCCGGACAGGTTCACATCGAGAACTGCCGCATCCGGCAGTTCAATTTCGATCAGCCGGATCGCTTCGGGAATTGAACCGGCAGGCCCCAGCACCTGCCATCCGGCGTCACTGAGTTCCGCGGCCAGATCCATCGCGACGATGGCCTCGTCTTCCAGGACCAGAACCGATTTCCTCATCCGTCGTCTCCAGAGCGCAACTTGCAGTCGATTTCGGCAACCAGACCGTCGCGGGCATAGTCGATCCGCGACGCGCCGCCAAGGCTGTGCGTCAACGAGTCGGCGATCAGAACGGTTCCGAACCCGGTCCGCTCGGGCGGCTCGACCGGCGGGCCGCCGATCTCGCGCCACACCAGGTGCAGGGCGGGAACATCGTCGAGCGTGGTGCGGCTCCAGTCGATTTCGACCCGTCCGCCTTCACGGGACAGCGCGCCGTATTTCGACGCGTTGCTGGCCAGTTCGTGCAGGACGAGGCCCAGCCCGTGGGCGACGCTCGGACCCAGCTGGATGCGCGGCCCCCGGGCCTGCAACTGGCGGTCGGTTTCAGAGGCATAGGGGCCGACCTGCGAGACGACCAGATCGGCCACCGTGCCTTCGCGGTCGTCGAGATTGATCAAGAGGTCGTGCGCGCGAGAGATGGCGCGAATCCGTCCCATGAAACTTTGCTTGAAGCTTTCCATGTCGGGCGCGTGGCGGATCGTCTGCGACGCGATCGACTGGATGGTCGCAAGCGAATTCTTGACCCGGTGGTTGAGTTCGCTGGTCAGCAGGTCGCGGCGCGCCTCCTTTTCCACGTCATCGGTCACGTCGAAGTTGATGCCGATCATGGATTCCGGTTCGCGGCTGCGGTTGTAGATGATGCGGCCCTTGCCGACGAGCACGCGCTCTTCGCCGTCGCCGCGCCGGATGTGAAACTGGCTGTCGAAAAGCGCACCGGTGTCCATCGCGGTTTCGAGTTCCCGGACCACGCGATCGCGATCCTCGTCCAGGATGTAGCTTGCGAAAGTGGCCAGCGACGGCTTTGCCTCGCGCGGGGCGCCCAGAAGATCGAACATGTTGGGCGTCCAGACCGAGACGTCGTCCCGCACCTCCCATTGCCAGGCACCGATGCCGGTGACCTCGTAGGTCAGTTCGAGTCGGGCGGCATAGGCCTGCATCCGCTGTTCGGCCTCGTGCCGTTCCGTGATGTCCTTCACCGTACCGACCAGGCGCACGGGCTTGCCGTTCTCCAGCGTCACGGAGCCGTCGGCGCGCACCCAGATTGGCGCGCCGTCCGACTGCAGCACGCGGTACTCGGCGTTGTACGTGCCATCGCCGCGGGGGTCGAAGGCGGCATCGACAGCGGCCTGGGTCGCCTCGCGATCGTCCGGGTGGATGCGATCCATGAACAGGTCGTAGTCGATCTCGCGATCGGCACCGACGTTCCAGATCTCGCGCATCCGGTCGTCCCAGACCAGCTTGCCGGTCTGCGGATAATAGACATGCACGCCGAGGTTGCCCGCAGCGAGCGCAGCAGCGAGCCGCTCGCGGCTTTCGCGCAGGTCGAGTTCCGCCCGCTTGCGCCGGGTGACGTCGAAGAAGGTGATGATGCAGCCGTCAAGCCGGTCGTCGATGCGGCGATAGGGCCGCACTCGCACCTGGTAGAATACTCCGGTCGCGGGGTTGGCGATCTCGCGGTCGACGACCTGCAACGTCTGCTCGACGCGGGTCACGTCATCGGCAAGCTCCGGATAGTCGATCTGCCACTTCAGATCGGTGACCTTGCGGCCGATATCGCGGTCGTCGATATGCAGGATGTTCTGCGCCGTGCGCGTGAACCGCCGCACGATCAGACCCTGGGCCAGGATCAGCTTGGCGATATCGGTGCTGTCGAGCACGTTCTTGAGGTCGGAATTCACCTCGTTGAGCTGGGAGTTGTTCTCGGACAGCTCGGCGTTGATCGTCTCGAGCTCCTCGTTGATGGATTGCAGCTCCTCGCGCGAGGTTTCGAGTTCCTCGTTCGAGCTCTGCAACTCCTCGTTCATCGACAGCAGCTCTTCGTTGGCGCTGCGCAACTCCTGCTCGGCGACCGCGTGCCCGGCTTCGGAGGCGTTGAGACGCCGGCGCACCCGGGCAAGCTCTTCCTCAGCACTGTGCAGGGACAGCGCCGTTTCCGGAGAGGGCTGGCCCGGATCGGTCTCGGACCGCGCGACGGGCTGGATCACGACCATCATGTCGCCGTCGGCAAACGGCAGCGATTCGACGGTGATCCGCGCCGTGGGCGCGGCGCCCTCGATCGTCAGGGACACGGTTTCGAAAGCCGTGCCGCCATCCTCGCGCACCCGGGCCAGAAGCGGCCGAAGCACCGACCTGATTTCGCGCGACAGCAGGTCTTCGAGCCGTGCCGAAAGCGCGCCCTTCGCCGGGCGCACATAGGGCCCGAGCGTGCCCGAAAGATAGCTGACCTCGTCGGACGCGTTGACGACGAAATAGGGCGGCGCGTGCCGGTTGAGGAAATACTGGTCGATCTGCGTTTCGTAATCCGGCGTGACCGACGGCGCCTCGAACAGGGCGGTGTCGGTGGTGTCGATATGCCTCTGGGGCATCGTGCTTTGCGGCGGGCGGCGACCGGTCAGGGCCGAGAAACCGACCGACACCGTGTCGTTGCGCCGGTAGATCCGGTGATCGCGCGACACGACGTTGAAATAGCTGCCCCGGCTTTCCACGGATTCCGACGGTCCCAGAAACAGGAAGCCCGAATTGCACAGCGCGTAGTGGAACCGCGGCATCACCGCACCCTGCCCTTCGGTGTTGAGATAGATCAGCAGATTGCGGCAAGAGATGATGTCGATGCGCGAGAACGGCGGGTCGCGCAGCAGGTTGTGCGGCGCGAAGGCGACCCGTTCGCGCAGCCGCGAGGCGACCTGGTAATGGCCCTTATGCGCGATGAAATAGCGCTTGATCAGGTCTTCCGGCACGCTTTCAAGGGTGGCGTCGCTATACATGGCCGACCGGGCATGGCGCAGGCTGTTGAGATCGATATCCGTGCCGAAGATCTGCAATTCGCGCCGGTCGTCGGCCTGGCGCAGCGCCTCCGAGAACAGGATGCCGATGGAATAGGCCTCTTCCCCGGTCGAACAGCCGGGCACCCAGATTCGGAATCTGTTCTGGTCGCGCGCCAGCAGCGGTTCGATGACGTGTTCGGTCAGCGCCGCAAAGGCCTTGGGGTCGCGGAAGAACCGCGTGACACCGATCAGGAAGTCTTGCAGCAACCGGGTGCGTTCGTCCGCGTCGCGCCTGAGCAGCGACAGGTAGCTTTCGATGTCGGTCTGAAGCTGCAGCATCATCCGCCGCTCGATCCGCCGCACCATAGTGCCGGGCTTGTAATTCGAAAAGTCCTGGCCGTCCTGGGTGTTCAACAGGTCGATCACGTCCGGGAGCCGGGATTCGATCGCGGCAAAGACATGGTCCTTGCGGTGGCCGTTGCGGACCTCGTCGCGGTGGTTCAGCATCGAGATGAGGTTCGCCGGCACATCGCCAGGGGCCAGCCGCGCATCGACCACACCGGTCGCGGCGGCGCTGTCGGGCATGCCGGGAAAACGGGCCGAGGCGGCTTCCTGCACCAGCGCGATGCCCCCCGCGGCCTTGATCGCCTTCAGGCCCATCGTGCCGTCTGTGCCTGTCCCCGACAGGATCACGCAGCTCGCCATTTCGCCGTAGGCCCGCGCGAGCGAGGTCAGGAAGCCGTCGATGGGGGTGCGCACACCCACGGTATTGTCGCGCGGCTTCAGGCGGAACCGGCCGCTCATGATTTCGAGCGCCTGGCCCGAGGGAATGACGAATATGGTGTCCGGCGCGACCGCCATCCCATGTTCGATCTTGCGGACCTGCAGAGCCGTATGCGACCCGAGCAGTTCGTGCATGATCGACGGATGATCGGGCGACAGATGCTGCACGATGACGAAGGCAAGCCCGCAGCGCTCGGGAATTTCCGCGACCAGCTCGGCCAGTGCCTCGAGCCCGCCGGCGGATGCGCCAATCCCGACGATCCCTCTGATTTCAGTACGGTCTGTCACGCAAACTCCCGTGGGATGAACCGCAAACCACAGTGCCACAGTTTGTCGGTCGCTTGAAGGAATACTGCACAACCCGGCAACGGGGACGCAAGCCGTAACAACAGGGTCTGACGCCCGGTCACGGCGACTCGCGGCTGCGCTCGGGGACCGCAAGGCCGCCTTGGGCGCCATGGGTCGCCGGACCGCTCATACCGGGCGGACCCGCTCGCCGTGCCTCAGCGCCGTCGCAGCGGCGCAGGACCGGTCCACTCCGCGCTTTGCGTTCGGTTCGGCCCAACTGCCCAAGACGGTGTCTTGGAGACCGCGCATCGTTGCCGCCGATCCGCAGTCCCCGCAGTGAGCGCCGAAGAGGCCGCGGCGCGCACGGCCCCGGGCTTCGGGTTCAGGCCGCGAGGCCGAGCTTGTAGAGATGAATTTCGAACACAGGGTGCATGTCGGCGCCCACCACCTCTTCCTTGTGGTGGCGGAAGATCGAGCGCCAGTAGGGCTGCGTGATCACGCCCTCTTCGCGCAGGATCGTTTCGATCCGCGCCATCACCTCGCGGCGCGCGTCGGGGTCGGCGATGGATAGCGCCTTGATCAGCAGGCTGTCGAATTCCTCGTTGGAAAAGCCGCTCTCGTTCCACGGCTCGCCGCTGCGATAGGCCAGCGCCAGCGTCTGCACGCCCAGCGGACGGTGGCCCCAGTCGGTGGCGGAAAAGGCGTACTTGGTCCAGTCGTTCCAGAAGGTGCTGCCGGGCAGCACCGTGCGGCGCACCTTGAAGCCGGCATCGCGCAACTGCGCGGCCATGGCGTCGCAGGTCGGCGCGCGCCAGTTGTCGTCGATGGAGATCAGTTCGTGCTCGAAATCCATCATCCCCGCCTCTTCCATCAGTGCCCGCGCCTGCTCGGGGTCGAACTCCGACGGGCCGATATCGGCATATTCGGGGTGAATTTCGGCGACATGATGGTTTGCCGCCAGCGCGCCGCGGCCGGCATAACCCAGATCCAGCAGAACCTGGTTGTCGACGGCCAGTTGCAGCGCCCGGCGCACGCGCACGTCCGCATAGGGCTGCATCCCGTCGACCTCGGCCAACTGGTTCGGGCGGATGACGACCGTACCGGTGGTGACGGTTTCGGACCGGGTCCAGCCGATGGTATCGAACAGCTCCACGAACTCACCGACGCTTTCGTAGACCATGTCGACCTCGTCGCTGTCGGCCGCGGCAAAGATCGCCGCCTGATCGGTGCCGAAATCGGTAAAGACGATCCGGTCCAGCGTCGCGGGACCAAAGACCTCGTCGCCCCACCAGGCATGATCCTCGGCCTTGACCAGCACTGCCTCGATTCCGACATCGTAGCTTTCGGGCCGGTAGGGTCCGGTGCCCTTGGCCGCCAGCGGATCGCCCCCGAAATCCTGCGCAACGATGGCCGCCGGGTAGTCGGAAAAGCCCGCGATCAGGCTGATGTCCGCACTGTCGAGGATCAGGCGCAGGGTCCGGTCGTCCACCACCTCGATCGCGCCCGCGCGCATCCGGCCGGTGCTGTCGTCGATCATCGCGCCAAAGCGGCTGGCCATGGCGTTGCCTTCGGCGGTGCTGTCGCACCAGCGTTCAATGTTGAAGGCGACGTCGGCGGCGGTGAAGGGCGTGCCGTCCTGCCAGGTGACGCCCGGCCGCACGTTCAGCAGGTACTCGGTGGCGTCGTCGTTGATCTCCCAGCTGTCCAGGAGCATCGGGCGGATCGTGCCGTCGCTCTGGTATTCCACCAGGTATTCCAGCCAGCCGCGGGTGACATTGGACATTTGCGGCCAGTCGTAGCTGCGTGGATCCTTGAGCGAGCGCACCTCTTGCTGGATGCGCAGCGTGCCGCCGTCCTGGCGTTCGCGGCTGTCCTGCGCACGGGCGGGCGCGGTCAGGCCCAGAAGCCCGTAGGCCGCGGCGGCGCTGAGCCCGAGCCCGGTGGCACGGGTCAGGAACTCGCGGCGGGACAAGGTGCCGTCCTGCACCTCCTGGGCATAGGCGATGGCGGCGGGATGGCGGTTCGGTCCGTGAAAACGCATGAGAGGATCGTCCTGTTGGGAAAGGGAAGAAAGACCGCGCCTGGTCGGTCCGGGTTTTGACGATTAGCTAGACCTTGTCCCGACAGGGTCAACCGAAGGCCCTCCTACCCTGAACAGGGGATAGATCGTCTCCCCCGGAACGCTAAGCATATCCGCGGCTGGGAAAAGTCCGGCCTGGGCCGGGTTTCCCGGGCCAAAGATTTGTCCGGGGACAGAAAAATGACATTTAAAACACTTCTCGTTTTGACAACGATCGTGGCGCTCGGCGCTTGCTCCAGCAGCAGCAACGGTGGCGGTGGAGGCGGCGGCGGCGCGGGCGCCGGTGGTGGCGGAACCGGCGGAAGTGGCGGGTCTGGCGGCAGCGGTGGCTCTGGTGGCAGCGGAGGTTCTGGTGGCAGCGGAGGTTCTGGCGGCGGCGGTGGCACCGGCGGCAGCGGCAGCGGAAGCACGGCCGGCACCGGGTTCACCGGCACCGCCCAGATGAAGGGCGTCGTCATCCGGTCCGACAAGAACGTGCAGGTTTCTCTGCCCGTGCCTGGCGCGCCGACGATTTATGAATCTTCTCCCTACCCGTTCATCGACACCGGCCCCAACCAAACCACGGCACAGACGACCGCGGTGCTGGATCTGCAGAACGTAACGCTGGATTCCGTGACCGGAAATCAGTTCCAGGCGAACGGGACCGGATCGCTCAACGTGTCCGGCGCTCCGGGCGTCTCCAACGCCGACGGCAGCAGCTTCCTCGGTCAGGCGATTTTTGCGGATAACAATCCCAATCCCGCAACCGCGGGCGATCAGTTCTCCCTTCTGGCGGAGGACCTCGACAACGACGGCACCGATGACTTCTTCATGGTGCAGCTTGGCGCCGGAACGCTAAGTTCTTTCTCTGAAAGATCAACCTCCGGCGTCTTCTACGGCGGCACCTACACCCCCACCAGCGCATTGCAGTCCGGCGGCACGGCCACCTACACCCGAGTGGACGGTGCGCTTGTCAACACCGTGCGCGGCACCAGCATCGCCGCAGGTCAGGATGTCGATGCGACCGTGCGCGCCGACGTGGCCCTGACCGCTGATTTCGACGCCGGCACCGTCAGTGGGCGTCTGAGCGGCGTCGGTCGCACCGGCGGCGCCGACGGGGTCGGCCTCAACACTGACATCGTGCTGTCGGGCGCCACGATCAACGGCAGCGACTTCACCGGCGGTACCGCCCGGATGGTCGAAGGTGGCACCTCCGTCTATTCCGGCGGGTCGTCCAGCTTCAACGGCTCGTTCATGGGGTCGGGCGGCGAAGCGGCCGCCGGGACCGCGCTGATCACCGGCAACATCCAGGGCCAGCAATCCGCCACGACCGCCGTCTTCGTGGGCGACAAGCAGCCATGATCCTGAACACACCGCGTCGGGCCCTTCGGGTCCGGCGTGGCGCCTTCAAGCTCCTGCGCCGGGGCCGCAACGTCTTGTGCGTCGCGGCCTCGTGCCTCTTGATCACATCCGGTGCTGCCGACGCGTTGAATGCCCGTCTGGCTAACGGCCAAGTGGTGACCGTCAACAGCTCGGCCGAATTGCAGACCACCGTGCGGCTGCTTCTGGCCAACGGCATGCGCGACGACGCCCGGCGGCTGGTGCGCGCCTTCGAGCCGGGCCATCCGGATCACGCGGTACGCGTGGCCTATGTCGACGGCCTTGCCGCCGCCGCAGAGGGCAACGACGTCGAAGCGGTGCGCATCTTCCGAAACATCCTTGCGCAGCGGCCCGAGCTCGACCTCGTGCGGGTGCAACTGGTGGGCGCGATGGCCCGGCTCGACCTCGACGACGGTGCCCGCGCGCAGGCCGAACGGCTGGTGGCGGCGGGCGTCGACGACAAGCTCGACGGCCAGCTCTCAGGCCTTTTGCGCCAACTCGATGCAAACCGCCCCCTGACCTTCCGCGGCTACCTCTCCTTCCTGCCCAGCACCAACGTCAACAACGGCACCGACAGGTCGACCGTGGCCATCGGCCCGGTCGCCGGCGTCATTCCCGACGATGAACGCCGCAAGAGCGGCTTGGGCATCGCCCTTGGCGGCCAGGTCGCCTTTCGCCACCAGATGACGCCCAGCAACGCCTTCATCGCCGCGCTGGATGGCCGGGTCGAGCGCTTTCCCACCATCGACCGCACCAATACCACGGGCCAGTTGTCGCTGGGGGTCGAACACCGCCTGCCCCGCGGCAAGGCGTTGTTTCGACTGCTGACCGGCCTTGCGCATCAGGACGGCGACAGGACCTATCGCTACGACGGCCTCTCGATCGAGACGAACACCCGCATCGGCGATAGCTGGCGGCTCTATTTCGGGCCGGAATACCGGCAGGAGACCTATGACAGAACCCGCGGCGAGGATGGCAGCACCTTCGATCTGCCGGTGCAGCTGGACCGGTTCGCCGGACCCGACAGCTTTGTACGCTTCATCGCGGGGGCCACGTTCGGGCGCAAACGGCTCGACCGCTTTTCCTTCGACGAGGCACGGCTGGGCCTCGGGTATTACCGCGAGATGCCCATGGGGTTCTCGGGCTATGCCGAGGTGATCGCGGCGCGGCGGACCTATCACGACGATTTCCCCGGCATCAGCGACCCGCGCCGGGACGAGCGGCTGAGCTTTGGCGTGACCGTGACGAAGCGCGACCTCGTGGTCGCGGGATTTGCCCCGCAGGTGTCCCTGCGCGCGACGCGCACCAGGTCGAACGCAGCCTTCCACGACACCACAAAGACCGACCTCGACATCCGCCTGGTCAAGGAGTTCTGAGGCGCGCCGCGCGGCCCCGTGATAACGGTTGCCGGTCTCGGGCCATGGCGTCCGGGAGGGCCGGTACGCTCAAGAAAACGAGGCCGGTTCGCGGTAAGATTATCGGCGACCCAAAACCGATTTTCGATTTATTTTAGCATGTTACACGTCGCAATTAATGCCCTGCCCTCACCGAGCCAGACACCGATGGCGGGCCGCAGGGCCGCTCAGGCGCCCGTGTGCTCCGTGGCAAGCCGTTCCAGGCGGGCGGCGACCTCCGGCAAGGGCGGACAACTGCGCCGGGTCTTCAGGCTGACATGCAGCAGGAACTGGTCGCAAGTGGCCAGCAGATCGCCTTCAGGATCGCGGCGCATCTCGTGGAAAAGGCGCAGCTTTTTACCTTCCCCCAGTGTCACGCACGTGGTGACCTGGACCGCATCGCCGGCGTGGCATTCGGCGAGATACTTGATCGTGGTCTCCGCCGTGAAATAGCTGTGCCCGGCGGCGATATAGTCCTCGTCCGCCCCGATTCTCCGCATCAACTCTTCGGATGCGTCCGAGAAGACCTGGCCGAAACGGCCTTCGTTCATATGTCCGTTCACATCCGTCCAGTCGACCGGCACGCGGCGCGTCTGTGTGACCATCGGCACCGAGGAAGACGGCGCTGTCCGCAGCGTCTTTTCATGCGCGATCAACAGCTTGCCGGCCGCCGTTCCCTGCTGCCGAAGCGCCCGCAGCAGCGCGACCAGGTTGTCGTCGCGCTGTCGTTCGAGCGCGCGGATATCCAGGTGACCGGACTGCGCGTCGGACTGACCGGCGATCAACTGCACCAGCTCGGGCGTGAAGTCGGGCACCTCTGTCAGACGGCTCCAGGGCCAGGCGAGGCAGGGACCGAACTGGTCGAGGAAATGCGCCATGCCCGCTTCGCCGCCCGCGATGCGGTAAGTTTCGAACAGACCCATCTGCGCCCACCTGAGGCCAAAGCCGTAACGGATTGAATTGTCGATCTCTTCCGTGGTCGCGATCCCGTCCTTCACGAGCCAGAGCGCCTCGCGCCAGACCGATTCCAGCAACCGGTCGGCAATATGCGCGTCGATCTCGGCCCGCACATGCAGCGGATACATGCCGATCCCGGTCAGAATAGTTTTCGCCTTTTCAACGATATCCGGCGCAACGTTCGACCCGGGCACAAGCTCGACCAGTGGCAGCAGGTAGACCGGGTTGAACGGATGCGCGACCATCAGGCGCGGCGCGATCGCGCCTGCATTATCCTGCAATTCCGAGGGTTTGAAACCGGATGTTGAGGTTCCAATCAGCGCGTCCGGTCGGGCATGGACACCAATCTCGGCAAAGACGCGGGTCTTGAGGTCGATGCGCTCCGGCACCGATTCCTGAACCCAGTCGGCCTCCGCGACCGCCTCGGCCAGGGTCTCGCAGAAGCGGATCTCGCCCCGCGGCGGCAGGGCGACGTCGTAGAGCATCGGCAAGGCCCGTGCGGCCCCCTCCATCACCGCGCCGATCTTGCGCGCGGCCTCGGGGTCGGGATCGTAGACCCGCACCCGCCATCCCATCAGCGCAAAGCGCGCCGCCCAGCCGCCGCCGATGACACCGCCGCCGATGATCGCTGCCGTTCTCATGACCCCATCCCGTTACCCAGGCCCGCCAGGCGCCGCAGGTCGTAGCCGTACCAGTCGAGGATCTCGCGTGCCGCGCGCAGCCGGTCCGGGCTGCTGCCAGCCTCGCGGTCCATGATCCAGACGCGGCCACCGTCCGGATCGCCCACCGCCGCCGTTCGGTCGCCGATGTCCAGCCAATGCACCCAGAGCCGTCCGTCCGCGTTGCTTAGCCGCCCCGGCGCGGTGAGAATGTACTCCACCCCCTGCACCGTCAGCCCGTCCGCCGTCCCGCGCACAACCGTCCCGGGCGCGATGCCCGCGCCCTGCACCACGATCCAGTCGCCCTGCAGCCGCGCCGCGGTCACGTCGGCCTGCGAGGCCACCGGCGCGGTCGGATTGCGCAGCGGCACCGGTGCCGCAACCGGATCCGCAGGACGCGCGCAGCCGGCGATGGCCAGCACCGCGACCAGGCAGCCGGCGCGGATCACAGCGCCACCGGCGCTTGCTTGACAAGGCCCAGCTTGGCCCGCACCTCGGCAGGGGTCATCACCCGCGCGCCCATGCGTTCGACGATCCCGACCGCGTGCTCCACCAACTCTGCATTGGTGGCCAGCTGACCCTTGCCCAGCCACAGGTTGTCCTCGAGCCCGACGCGTACATGCCCGCCCGCCAGCACCGCGGCGGCAGCATAGGCCATCTGGTGCCGCCCCAGCGAAAACGCCGAAAAGGTCCAGTCCGGCGGCACGTTGTTCACCATCGCCATGAAGGTGTCGAGGTCGTCCGGCGCGCCCCAGGGCACGCCCATGCAAAGCTGCACCAGCGCCGGCGCCTCCAGCACGCCCTCCTTCACCAGTTCCCTGGCAAACCAAAGGTGCCCGGTGTCGAAGGCCTCGATCTCGGGCTTGACGCCGAGATCGGTCATCATCCGGCCCATGGCGCGCAGCATGCCGGGCGTGTTGGTCATCACGTAGTCGGCCTCGGCAAAGTTCATCGTGCCACAGTCGAGCGTGCAGATCTCCGGCAGACACTCCGCGATATGCGCCACCCGTTCGGTGGCGCCGGCCATATCGGTGCCCGCCTGGGACACCGGCAAAGGCGACTCGACCGGGCCGAAGGTGATGTCGCCACCCATGCCCGCCGTGAGGTTCAGCACCACGTCGGTGCCGCTGTCGCGGATGCGGTCGGTGACCTCGCGAAACAGGTCGCGGCGGCGCGACGGCGCGCCGGTTTCGGGGTCGCGCACGTGGCAATGCACGATCGCCGCCCCCGCCTTGGCCGCGGCGATGGCACTCTCGGCAATCTGCCGCGGCGAGCGTGGCACGTGCGGGCTGCGGTCCTGCGTGGCACCCGACCCGGTCACGGCGCAGGTGATGAAGACGTCTTGGCTCATGGTCAGCGGCATGGCGGCGTTCTCCGGGGTCGACGCGGCTTCGACGCCGGTCATGCGCGCGACCCTGCCGCATGGCCAGCGTCCTGGCAAGACGCGACCGCCCGCGCGACCTCCGCCGTCGAAAATGGCCCCGAACCCGGGCCATTGCCGCCGCAATCTCCGGGCATCTTCGGGGGCAGACATCAAGGAGTCGCCGATGTGGCCCTTTCCCCAGCCCGGACCCGGGCAAAGCCGCAACGCACGGCGCAAGCGCCTCTTCGAACTGCACCGCCAGGCGCAGGTGCAGGCGATGTGCGCCGAAACCGCTCCGCAGCTTCTGGCCGAGGCTGAAAATCAGTTCCAGCGCCGCGCCATCGCGTCGCTGCGCCCGGAGCCGTCACGACGCGCCGCGGAACCCCGTAGCCACGACGAATTTCTCGGAACTGTCGGAGCGTGACGCCGGCGGCTTGACGTTCGCGACCTTCTCGAACCGCTGTTTCAGCAGTTTCTGCAGATCGCCCTCGGCCCCGCCCGCCAGCACCTTGGCGACGAAGGTGCCGCCCTCTTCGAGCACGTCGAAGGCGAAATAGGCGGCGGTTTCGCAGAGCGTGATGATCCGAAGGTGATCGGTCTGCTTGTGGCCCGACGACGACGCCGCCATGTCCGACATCACCACATCCGCCGGACCGCCCAGCCATTCCTTGACCTGGTCGTCGGCGCCGTCGTCGAGGAAATCCAGAACGTGGATCTCGGCGCCGGCGATCGGCTCGACCTCCTGCAGGTCGATTCCGAGGATGCGGCCCTGCGCCTTGCCCGGTTTCTCTCCCAGCGCGTTGGTGCGCTTGACGGCCACCTGGCACCAGCCGCCGGGCGCGCAACCCAGGTCGACAACCCGCGCGCCGGGCACGAGGAAGCGGAACTTGTCGTCGAGTTCGAGGATCTTGTAGGCGGCGCGGCCGCGATAGCCCTCGGCCTGGGCGCGCTTCACATACGGGTCGTTGAGTTGCCGCTGCAGCCAGCGCGTCGAGCTGAGCTTGCGTCCGCGCGCCGATTTCACCTTGACCTTGAGGTCGCGCTGCCCGCGCCCCGAGGTGTTCTTGCCGCTGGGTGTCTTGGCCATGAGTCCGTTCCGGCTTGGGTTCAGGGGGATATACGCGCCAAACCGCCCGGATGCCAGAGGCGCGCGGCGACCGGCAAGAAGTGGTGCTGCAATCCGAGAATATCGTGTTACGCTGCGCCCGTCATACCCGATTTCAGGAGACCGGCCAGATGGCCTATTTCGATATCTTCCTGGCCCCCGTGGCCGACGACAGGCGCGCCGACTATGCGGCCTTTCTGGACGTCTCGCACAAGATGATGCGCGACCTGGGCGCGCTCGAGGTGGTCGATCTCTGGGGCGACGACGTGCCCGATGGCACGGTCACCTCCCTGCCGCTCTCGGTCAAGCTGAAGCCCGGCGAGAGCGTCGCCGCCGGCTACGTCATCTGGCCGTCGAAAGAGGTGCGCGACGCCGGCTGGGCGAAGATGATGGAGGCCGACGACATGGGAGACATGCCCTTCGACGGCAAACGCATGATGTTCGGCGGCTTTTCCGAGATGCTTGTCACCCGCGCCTGATCCGATCCTGTTGCCGGCCGCAAGCGCTCCCCCAGAATGCGCTTGGGCAATCCGTCTTGGCGCCCTCCGCGCGCAAATAGTCTCCGGCACCGGCGCGCCGCCGTTCCCACCAATTTCCGCTTCATCTTGCCAATTAAACCTCCGGGGAGCGCGAGGGGCAGCGCCCCTCGCATCCGACGCAAAAGCCCTCAGAACGGCCCGTCTTCCAGAACCCCGTCCGCCGACATTTGCGCATAGAGCAATCCCTCGCGCAGACCGCGGTCCGCCACGCTCAGCCGGTCCGTGGGCCAGCAGCGCAGCAGCGCCTGCAGGATGGCCGCGCCGGACATGATCAGGGCCTGCCGGTCCTGACCGATGCGCGGGTCGCGGCGGCGCCCGGCGGGGCCAAGCTCCAGGTAGCGCGCGATCACCGTCTCGATCTGGTCCGAGGTCATGCGCAGCCCGTCGACCTTGGTGCGGTCGTAGCGGCGCAGGCCCAGGTGTGAGGCCGCCACGGTGGTCACGGTCCCGCTGGTTCCGACGATCTGGAACCCCTCGCGGGTCTGCTCGTCCTTGTAGGGGGCGAATTCGGCGAGGTTTTCCTCGAAAAACCACGACATCAGCGCGTAGCGCGCCGCGTCGTCCTCCACGTCAGAGAACTGATCGCGCAGCGTCGCCACCCCCAGCGGAACCGAGATCCAGTCGACCACCTTGGCGGCCGGAAACGGGCTTTCGGGCGGATGAAACCCGGCATGCAGCCGCATGATCGCCTTGGGCCGGTCGCGGTTCGGGACCGAAGAGATGTCGATCCACACCAGCTCCGTCGATCCGCCGCCGATGTCCACAACCAGAAGTTGATCCGTCTTCGTGCTGACCAGCGGCGCACAGGAGATCACTGCCAGCCGCGCCTCTTCCTCGGGTTGGATGATTTCGAGTTGCAGTCCGGTGTCGCGCCGCACCTGGCGGATGAAGTCGCGCGCGTTCCTGGCGCGGCGGCAGGCTTCGGTCGCCACCAGCCGCATGCGCGTGACCTGGTGCCGCTTGAGCTTCTGCTGGCAAACCTTCAGGGCCGCGATGGTGCGGTTCATGGACGACCGGCTCAGCCGTCCGGTCTTTTCCAGACCCGCGCCAAGCTGCACGGATTTGGAAAAGCTGTCGACCACGTGGAACTGGTTGCCCTTGGGCTGGGCAATCAGCATGCGGCAACTGTTCGTGCCCAGATCCAGCGCTGCGTACAGCTGGCCCGGATCGGGGGTGTCGGGCGCGGGGCTCTCAACCGGTTTCGGGAAGGCGCCCGCACCTATGGGACGCTCTGGCGCCATCTCTTTGCGCCTTTTCCGATGTCTAAGTTGTCGGCAGGATACGCAGGCGCAGCCCCCCCTGCAAGTTCCGAGTGCATCGAACCTGTTCGCACCGGTCCGATCCCTCCGATCGCATCGGTCCGTTCAGAGGGGGTTGTCGTAGAAACCCGAGAGATACCGGTACTCGGTCTCGAGCAGATCGCGGATGGCGCGCACGGTGCCGTATTTCAGATCGTCGAGCCTGAGCCGCTGATCGCTGCGGTTCTCGTGCGGCAGGTCGACCGGCTGCCCGGTGATCCGCGACAGGTCCTCGGCGAAGGTGCCCAGTTCCTCGGTCTTGTAGACGCGGTCGAATTTCATCGGCTTCGGCCCGAGGAACAGCTCGGCCCCCAGCACGTGGTGCCGGATGATCGACGAGGCCTTCATGTAGGCCTTGAGGTGCGAGAAGAAGAAATCCGGGTCCGGGTCCTTGGGCAGATCGACCTGGCCGCGCAGGATCGACCGGCAGTTGTGCAGGTCCTGCATCTCCACCACGCGGTTGGTATAGACCGACATCAGCCGCCGGACCGGATCGCGCACCACGGCAAAGCGCCAGTAGTCGGGATATTGCGCCCAGCGGTGCGGGCGGAACCGGCGGGTGGGATAGAGCGCGTGCCATGTGTGCACGTCGATCTTGTCGGCGGGCGGCAGCTTGGCCTTGGGATCGACCTGGGCCAGCGCCGCCTTGACGGTCGAACACCCGGCCTTGGGCAGCGCCATGTAGGCGATCTTGTGGGCGTGGACGGCGATAACCATGGACTGCTCTGGTCATTCTTGATTGTGGGGCGCAGCATAGCCGCGCCGGCCGCACGGCACAACGCCGGGTTCCGCATGAATGCCGCTCATATTCTGCGTTAGAACTTTGGACCTTCGCGGCGGTGGCGCCGGGGCGCGGCGCCGCCTATGGTGCCCCGAGGTCGCAAGACGCCTCGCACAAGTCGAAAATCAACCCCGGCCCTGCCTCGCAAACCCCTAGAGATGCGGGAACCGGAATTTAGGGAATCATCCATGCCCGACGTCACCATCGTCTTTTGGCGCGACATCCCGGCCCAGGTCATCGTGGGCAAGGGTCGCCGTGGATCGAAAGTGCAACTGCCCGAGCGTTTCGAGCAGGCCATCGACCGCGCCGCCATGAAGACCGGCGCCGCGGGCACGGACGACTACCTGGCGGAGTGGCGCAAGGCCGCTCCTTACCCGGTCGAAGGAGATCCCGACGACGTGGCCGCAGCCGAGGCCGCCCGTCTGGATGCGGAATACGACCAGGACCGGATCAAGGCCCTGATCGCGAACGATGGCTGGGCCTGAGCGCCCGATGCGACTGTGGGAGAATGTGATGGGACTTCTGAACTTCAAGAAACGTGAGGCGCCGCAGCAGACCGGCTCGGGTCACATCCCCGCCTTCCTGCAGGATTATTCCATCGAGGTGATGCCGCGCACCGCCGAGAAGGTCGAGGACTTCCGCGCCCTGCTGCCCGAAGGCACCCGCGTCTACATCGCCCATATCGACGGCACCCCGATCGAGGACATGGTGGCCACCGCAAAGCGCCTGAACGCCGACGGCTTCAAGGTCATGCCGCATTTCCCCGCCCGCATCATCAAGGACCGCGCCACCCTGGCGGACTGGATCGCCCGCTACCAGGGCGAGGCCGACGTGCGCCAGGCGCTGCTGCTCGCCGGCGGCGTGTCGCAGCCGCACGGCAACTTCCATTCCTCCATGCAGCTCATGGAAACCGGGCTTTTCGACGCAGCCGGGTTCGAGCGGCTGCACGTCGCGGGTCACCCCGAGGGCAACCGCGACATCGACCTCGACGGCACCGACACCAACGTGATGGATGCGCTGCGCTGGAAGCAGGCCTTCTCCGAGCGCACGGATGCGCAGATGGCGCTCGCCACGCAATTCGCCTTCGACGCCGGCCCGATCATCGCCTGGGCCGACCGGCTGCGCGCCGAAGGCATCGCCCTGCCCGTGCATATCGGCATCGCCGGCCCGGCGAAGCTGCAGACGCTGATCAAGTTCGCCATCGCCTGCGGCGTCGGCCCCTCGCTCAAGGTGCTGCAGAAACGCGCCATGGACGTGTCGAAACTTCTGCTGCCCTACGAGCCGACCGAGGTGTTGTCGCAACTGGCCGCGCACAAGGCCGCACATCCCGATTTCAACATCGAATCGGTGCACTTCTTCCCGCTGGGCGGCATCAAGACCTGCGCCGAATGGGCCATCGCCAACGGCGGCGCCGCGGCGCGCCCGGCAGCGGCGCAAGGATAAGCCGCCGCATGTCGCCTGCCCTGCTCTTCGATCTCGACGGCACGCTGCTGAAGTCGGACCCGCTGCACGTGGCGGTGTTCATCGACCTCTTTGCAGAGCGCGGCCGCGAGATCGACGAGGCGTTCTACATGCGCGAAATCCACGGCCGGCATAACCTCGACATCTTCGCCGAACTTTTCCCGGACGCGGATCCGCAAGAGATGTCGGACGCCAAGGAAGCCGCCTTTCGCGAGCGCCTTGGCACCGAGGCGGAGCCGATGCCGGGTCTCGTTGATCTGCTCGACCGCGCCGATGCGATGGGCTGGCCGCGCGCCGTCGTCACCAACGCTCCGCGCGACAATGCCGAGGCGATGCTGTCGGCCATCGGCCTGCGCGACCGGTTCGAGGTGCTGATCATCGGCGACGAATGCGAACGCGGCAAACCCGACCCGGCGCCCTACCGAGCGGCGATGGCGGCGCTTGGCGTCGATGCCGCCCAAAGCATCGCTTTCGAAGACAGCCCATCCGGGGTAAAAGCCGCGCAAGCCGCGGGCGCGCTCACCATCGGGCTGCGTTCGTCGCTGGACGACGCCGCCCTGCGCCGCGCGGGCGCCGACGCCAGCATCGCCGATTTCGCCGACCCCACGCTGCCCGGCCTCATAGCCCGGCGCGACACCACCCAAGGAGCACGCACCGCATGACCCGCACCACCGTTGAATCGAAAACGAAAACCGCCATCATCGGGTTCGATCAACCCTTCTGCGTGATCGGCGAACGCATCAACCCGACGGGCCGCAAGGTACTGGCGGCCGAGCTGGAGCAGGACGACTTTTCCCGCGTCGAAGCCGATGCCATCGCGCAGGTCGCTGCAGGTGCGACGGTGCTCGACGTGAACTCGGGCGCGGTCTTCTCCAACAAGATGGCCGAAGACCCGCGCTACGCCGACAACAACTTCGTCGAGCCGATGCTGATGCCGCAACTGATCAAGGTCGTGCAGTCCGTCGTCGACGTGCCGCTCTGCATCGACAGCTCGGTCCCCGGCGCGCTGGAAGCCGGGCTCGAGGCCTGCGAGGGCCGCCCGCTGCTGAACTCCGTCACCGGCGAGGAAGAGCGGCTGGAACTGGTGCTGCCGCTGGTCAAGAAATACAACGTGCCGGTGGTGGCGATCTCGAACGACGACACCGGGATTTCCGAAGATCCCGAGGTGCGCTTTGCCGTCGCCAAGAAGATCGTCGAACGCGCCGCGGATTTCGGCATTCCCGCCCATGACATCGTCGTGGACCCGCTGGTCATGCCGATTGGTGCGATGTCGACAGCCGGTTTGCAGGTCTTTACCCTGGTGCGGCGCCTGCGCGACGAACTGGGCGTAAACACCACCTGCGGCGCGTCGAACATCAGCTTCGGCCTGCCCAACCGGCATGGCATCAACAACGCCTTCCTGCCGATGGCCATGGCCTGCGGCATGACTTCGGCCATCATGAACCCCATCGCCCTGCCCGTCGGCCCCACCAAGATCGCCGAGAAGCGCGCCCAGGTCGAAGCGGCGGGCATCGTGCTGCCGCCCGACATGGACGACGAGGCGTTTTGCCAGATGTTCGGCCTCGGTTCGACCAAACCCACCGCGGGCAAGGAGATGGAGGCGATCCGCGCCGCCAACTTCCTCACTGACAACGATCCTTCGGGCGCCGACTGGATCAAGTTCAACCGCCTGCCGGGGGCGGCCGAGGGCGGCGCCGGGGGCCGTCGCGCCGGTGGACGCCGCCGCCGCGCCTGACCGGTCGGAGCCGGAATTCTCGAGAATTCCGGCCCGTTTTTCTCGAGAAAAACGGGCCCCCGCGGATCGCGCAGGGCCGAGAGTTTTCAGAAAACTCTCGGCAAAGCTTTTCTGAAAAGCTTTGCGCCCCTCACGCGTCCTTGCGGATCTTGATCGCGCCTGCCTTCTCGGCCAGGTCGCGGGCAATGGCAAAGGCGCCCTGGATCTTGTCGCGATCCTTTTTCCAGTCGCGGCGCACCACGATCTTGTTGTCCTTGACCTTGGCCAGCCCGTTCTGATCCTTGATGAACGCGACCAACCCCTCGGGCGAGGCGAATTTGTTGTTGTGGAACTGGATCACCGCGCCCTTGGGTCCGCCGTCGAGCTTGGCGATGCCCGCGCGCTTGCACATCGCCTTGATCCGCACCACCAGCAGCAGCGTGTTGACCTCGCGCGGCAGCGTGCCGAAGCGGTCGATCAGCTCCGCCGCGAAGCCTTCGAGCTCCACCTTGGTGGTCAGCGAGGACAGCCGCCGGTAGAGCCCAAGCCGCACGTCGAGATCGGGCACGTAATCCTCGGGGATCAGCACCGGCACGCCCAGGTTGATCTGCGGCGCCCATTGCTCGTCGGCCTCCGCCAGCCCCTCCATCTGGCCCGAGCGGATCTTGGCGATCGCCTCTTCCAGCATCGACTGGTAGAGTTCGTATCCCACGTCGCGCATCTGCCCGGACTGTTCCTCGCCCAGCAGGTTGCCGGCGCCGCGAATGTCCAGGTCCTGCGATGCCAGGGTGAAGCCCGCCCCCAGCGTGTCGAGCGACCCCAGCACCCGCAGGCGTTTCTCGGCCGTCGCCGTCAGTTTCTTGCGCGGCTCGGTGGTCAGGTAGGCATAGGCGCGGGTCTTGGACCGGCCCACGCGCCCGCGGATCTGGTAGAGCTGTGCCAGACCAAACATGTCGGCGCGGTGGATGATCATCGTGTTGGCCGTGGGGATATCGAGGCCGGATTCCACGATGGTCGTGGCCAGCAGCACGTCGTATTTGCCGTCGTAGAAGGCGTTCATCCGGTCGTCGAGCTCGCCCGCCGCCATCTGGCCATGCGCCACGAGGTAGCTGACCTCGGGCACCTGGTCGCGCAGGAAGTCCTCGATCTCGGGCAGGTCGCTTATCCGCGGCACGACGAAGAACGCCTGCCCGCCGCGGTATTTCTCGCGCAAGAGCGCCTCGCGCACCGTGACCGCGTCGAATTCGCTGACATAGGTGCGGATCGCCAGCCGGTCCACGGGCGGCGTGCCGATGATCGACAGGTCCCGCACGCCGGTGAGCGACAGCTGCAGCGTGCGCGGGATCGGCGTCGCGGTCAGGGTCAGTACATGGATGTCGGTGCGCAGCTGCTTGAGCCGCTCCTTGTGCGTCACGCCGAAGTGCTGTTCCTCGTCGATGATGAGCAGCCCAAGGTTCTGGAATCGCGTCCCTTTGGACAGGAGCGCGTGCGTGCCCACCACGATATCCACCGTGCCGCGGGCCATGCCATCGCGCGTGGCCTGCGCGTCCTTTGCCGAGACGAAGCGCGACAAGGGTCTGACCTGCAACGGAAATCCGCGGAACCGTTCGGCAAAGCCCTTGTAATGCTGCCGCGCCAGCAGTGTCGTCGGCGCGATCACCGCCACCTGCACGCCGGACATGGCGGCAACGAAGGCCGCGCGCATCGCCACCTCGGTCTTGCCGAAGCCCACGTCGCCGCAGACCAGCCGGTCCATCGGTTGGCCCGACTGCATGTCCGCCATCACGTCCTCGATGGCGCGCAGCTGGTCGTCGGTTTCCTGGTACGGGAAGCGCGCGGCGAAGGCATCCCAGGACCCCGGCGGCGGGTCCATGACCGGCGCCTTGCGCAGCGCCCGTTCGGCGGCGATCCGGATCAGCCGGTCGGCCATCTCGCGGATGCGCTGCTTGAGCTTGGCCTTCTTGGCCTGCCAGGCACCGCCGCCGAGCTTGTCCAGAAGCCCCTCTTCGTGACCGTAGCGGCTCAGCAGTTCGATATTCTCGACCGGCAGGTAAAGCCTTGATCCTTCGGCATATTCCAGCAGAAGGCATTCATGCGCGGCCCCGGCGGCGGTAATGACCTCCATGCCCTGGTAGCGCCCGATGCCGTGGTCCACATGCACCACAAGGTCCCCCGGCGACAGCGATTGCGTTTCGGTCAGGAAGTTCTCGGCGCGGCGGCGTTTCTTTGGCGCGCGGATCAACCGGTCGCCCAGCACGTCCTGCTCCGAGATCACGGTCAGGCGCTGCTTCCCATCCTCGCTCCAAGGTCCCTCGAAACCGTGCTCCAGCGGCCAGACCGCCAGATGCAATCCGCGCTTGCCAATGCGCGTGCCGTTGGGCACCGGTATGGCCTCGGCCAGACCCTCGTCCTCGATCAGCCCGGTCAGACGCTCCCGCGCGCCTTCGGAATAGGAGGCGATCAGCACCGGCCCCTCGGACAGCTTCGCCTTCACATGGGACGCCAAGGTGCCGAAAAGGCTGATGTTTTCCTGCTGCCGTTCCGGCGCGAAGTTGCGCCCGATCCGGCCGCCCGCATCCACGGCCCCCGGTCCCGGCGCCTGCGGCAGCGGGTTCAGTTGCAGCACACGCCGCGCGCCCAGAGCGGCCTGCCAGGCGGCGTCGTCAAGGTAGAGCAGACCCGGCGGAGCGGGTTTGTAGACCGTGTCGATCCGACCCTTGGACATCATCGCAAGCCGCCGCGTTTCGTACTGGTCGGCGATGGTGTCCCAGCGCGCCTGCCGTTGCGCCGCGCTCTGATCGTCGAGGAACACCGGCGCGTCTGGCAGGTAATCGAAGAGCGTTTCGAGCCGTTCGTGGAAGAACGGCAGCCAATGCTCGATCCCCTGGTGCTTGCGTCCGGCGCTCACCGCCTCGTAGAGCGGATCGTCGGTGCCCGCGGCGCCGAATTCGATGCGGTAGGTCTGCCGGAACCGGGTGATCGCCGCCTCGTCGAGGATGACCTCGCTGACCGGCGCCAGTTCCACCACCTCGAGCTTTTCCGTGGTGCGCTGGGTGGCGGCGTCGAAGCGGCGCGCGCCGTCCAGCACGTCGCCGAAGAGGTCGAGCCGCACCGGCCCGCCCTCGCCCGGCGGATAAATGTCGATGATACCGCCGCGAATGGCGTAGTCGCCGGGCTCCAGCACCGTCGGCGCCTGCGAAAAACCCATGCGCACCAGGAAGTTGCGCAACGCCTCCTCGTTTACCTGCCCGCCCACCGTGGCGGTGAAGGCAGCCTCGCGCAGCACTTCGCGCGCGGGCACCCGCTGGGTCGCGGCATTGAGCGTGGTCAGCAGCACGAATTGCGACGGCATACCGTGCACCAGCGCGGCCAGCGTCGCCATCCGCGACGCCGAGATGTCGGCATTGGGCGACACCCGGTCGAAGGGCAGGCAATCCCAGCCTGGGAAGGTCACCACCGGCATGTCGGGGGCGAAGAACGCGAGCGCCGCCTGCATCTGCACCAGCCGCTTGTCGTCGCGGGCGACATGCACGACCGGCCCTCCCGCGCGGGCGGCTTCCTTGAGGATGAGGCGGGCGTCGAACCCCTCGGGCGCGCCGCCCAGCAGAATGGGCTTGGTCTCGGGCATGGCGGGTCACATGGCGTCCTTTGCCCGGCGCGTCAAGCAGCCCCAAGGCGGCGCTACGTCACATCGCGAGGAAGCTCGACGACAGATTCTGGTACATCCCCCAAAGCGAGGTCACGAAGATCGAGATCATGCCGATGATCTGGGTCGCGACGCGCTGCCGCGAGAGCCGTTTGCAGAGCGCGTCTCCCTGCGCGCCCTCGTCGCGGATGCGCTGCGCGGTCGACACGCTCAGCAGGCCGACGATCGACATCGGGAACAGCAGGAAGAACACCGCTTGCGCCATCTCGACCCAGTAATAGAACCCCAGCACCGCAAGGCTGGTCACCACGAAGAACCCCAGCGCCAGCACCACCGAACCGGCCTCCGAGGCGATGAAGAGGATGCGGTTCACGTTGATGCGCACCATATCCTCGAGGTCAATCTCGGACTGGCCGCCATGCTTGCGCGCACGGCCCACCATGTCGAAGGGAACGCCCAGTACCCAGTGGCTGGCGCTCGACCACATCACCGCCAGCGCGATCCAGAACCACAGGTTCGAAAACGACCGCATGTCGATCACTTCGAAAACGATGAGATGCCAGTCCAACGCGCGGCCCTTCAGGTACTCACCGGCGCCACGGGGGCCGCCGTCTGCGGAACTCCGGGTGCCATGGCGCGGCAGCCCTTGAGAAGTTCGGCATTCCATGCCACCCAAAGATCGCGTTTACAAGGACCAAGCCGATGAAACCCACCATTGCCCCCTATCCCGCCACGCGGCTGCGGCGTCCACGCCGCACCCCGGCCCTGCGCGACCTGGTCCGCGAAACCACCCTGAGCCCGGGCGACTTCATCTGGCCGGTCTTCGTGCGCGATGGCGAAGGCGTCGAGGAGCCGATCCCCTCCATGCCCGGCGTGCTGCGCCGGTCGGTCGACAAGGTGGCCGAAGCGGCGGTCGAGGCGCATGCGCTGGGGATCCCGGCGATCTGCCTCTTTCCCTATACCGATCCGGCGCTCAAGACCGAGGATTGCGCCGAGGCCTGGAACCCCGAGAACCTTTCGAACCGCGCCACCCGCGCGATCAAGGCTGCGGTGCCGGGCATGGCGGTGATGACCGACGTGGCGCTCGACCCCTACAACATCAACGGACACGACGGCTTCGTGGTGGACGGCGAGGTGGTCAACGATGCCACCGTCGCCGCCCTCGTCCAGCAGGCGCTGAGTCAGGCCGAGGCCGGGGCCGACATCATCGGCCCGTCGGACATGATGGACGGCCGCATCGGCGCGCTGCGTACGGCGCTCGAGGCGGCGGGCCACAGCCATGTCTGCCTGCTGAGCTATGCGGCGAAATATGCCTCGGCCTTCTACGGGCCGTTCCGCGACGCGGTGGGCGCCTCCGGGGCGCTCAAGGGCGACAAGAAGACCTACCAGATGGACCCGGCCAACAGCGACGAGGCGCTGCGGCTGATCGAGCGCGACCTGACCGAAGGCGCGGACATGGTCATGGTCAAACCCGGCATGCCCTATCTCGACATCTGCCGCCGCGCCAAGGACACCTTCGGCGCGCCGACCTTCGCCTACCAGGTATCGGGCGAATACGCGATGCTGGCGGGTGCTGCGCAGAACGGCTGGGTCGACGGCGACGCGGTGATGCTGGAGTCCCTGATGGCGTTCAAACGCGCCGGCTGCGACGGCGTGCTGACCTATTTCGCCCCGGCCGCGGCGCGGCTCCTGAACGGCTGAGGACGCGGGCCGGGCACCGCACAGCGGCTCACGTCTGTGCGATCCCCCGCCTATGGGGGCGTTGAGGCGTGACAACCCCCGCATCTGGGGGTATTGTCACGGGACAACCGGCGGGACAGCCGGATCCGAGGCCTTGACGACACCCAATCGAAAGAGCGGTTCCATGACAGAATTCACACGACGCGGGCTGACGCTCGCATTGGGCAGCAGCGCCCTTCTCGCCGCCTGCGGCAACGGCATCGGCAGCCGTGGCCCGGCCACGATCGACGCGCGGGTCGACAGCACCCTTTCGCAACTCTTCACGCAATATCCCAACACCCGCGCGCTTCAGGCGAAATCCACAGGCATGCTGGTGATGCCGCTGGTGACCGAAGCCGGCCTGGGCCTCGGCGGCGGCTACGGCCGCGGCGCGCTGCGCGTGGGCGGCGCGACGGTGGACTACTACTCCACCACCAAGGCCAGCGCCGGCATCCAGATCGGCGCGCAGCAATATGCCCATGTGCTGTTCTTCATGACCGACGATGCGCTGATGAACTTCCGGCGCTCGCCGGGCTGGGCCGCGGGCGCGAACATCGAATACGCCTTCCCGGACCGGGGCGAGACGCTGGCAGCGGAAACCACCACGCAGCTCGCGCCGATCATCGCGGTGATCTTCGGCCAGTCCGGCCTGCGCGCCGGGGCGACGCTCGAAGGCGTGAAATACACCCGCATCATTCCCTGACCTTTAACCCTGGGGGTACTGTCGGACCGAGGGGCCAGCCCCTCGGGCTCCCCGAGGGGTATTGAGAACCAGAGAAGACAGGGGCGCGGCGCCTTGTCCTTCTCCGGTTTCCAATAACCCTCGGGGGAGACGCGGCCTGCCGCGACGGGGGCAGAGCCCCCGCGACCCTCTCAGTGATAGTGGAACTCTCCCACGATGTTGCGCCACTCGCCGCTCGACAGCATCTTGCGGTGGGTGTAGCGGACGGAATGCAGCGGCCCGTCGATGCTGTCCTGCCAGAACTCGATGAATTCGAAGAGTTTCGGGTGATCCGGCGCCAGGTCGTATTCCTGCCAGACGAAGGTGTTCAGGACGTTCTTGTAGTCGGGCATCCGGTAAAAAAACTCCGCGGTGGTGAGCCCGTAGCCCCGCAGCATCAGTTCCGTTTCACTTACCTGCATCGCGCATCCTCGCTGTTTCAGGATCCTCCCGCTGGAATCATGGCAAGCGGAGATTTACTTTTCAACAAAAACAGCATGTTAGCAGCCCCTCCCGGTGGCTGCCAGAAATGCGGCCCGCCCCGGCATTGCGCCCCATATCCTGCCTCTGATATAAGCAATTCAACAAGATATAGCAAAACGACGGACGGACAGGCCACGTGAGCGACACGCCAGAACCCCCTGAGAACATGGACGAAAACCGGCCCGAGCCGCCCCGGCATCACGGGCCGAGCATTTCCATCACCGAGGAAATGAAGTCGAGCTACCTCGATTACGCCATGAGCGTGATCGTCAGCCGCGCCATTCCGGATCTGCGCGACGGGCTCAAACCCGTGCACCGGCGCATCCTCTACGCCATGTACGAGACCGGCAACAGTCACGACAAGCCCTACCGCAAATCCGCCCGCCCCGTGGGCGACGTCATGGGTCAGTATCACCCGCATGGCGACTCTGCGATCTACGATGCGCTGGTGCGGATGGCGCAGGATTTCTCCATGTCTCTGCCGCTCTTGGACGGCCAGGGCAACTTCGGCTCCATGGACGGCGACAACGCCGCGGCCATGCGATACACCGAAGTGCGCATGGACAAGCCCGCCGCCTATCTTCTGGCCGATATCGACAAGGAAACCGTCGATTTCCAGGACAATTACGACGGAAAGCAGAAAGAGCCGACCGTCCTTCCCGCGCGCTTTCCCAACATGCTGGTCAACGGCGCGGGCGGCATCGCCGTCGGCATGGCGACCAATATCCCGCCGCACAACCTGGGCGAAGTGGTCGATGCCTGTCTCGCGCTGATCGAGGATCCGGACCTGAGCTCCGAACAGCTGATCGAGTATGTGCCCGGCCCCGACTTTCCCACCGGCGGCTACATGCTGGGCCGCTCCGGTGCGCGCAAGGCCTATCTCGAGGGCCGCGGATCGGTGATCATCCGCGCCAAGACCCGGGTCGAGGAGCTGCGCCGCGACCGCTGGGCCATCGTCATCGACGAAATCCCCTACCAGGTGAACAAGTCCACGATGATCGAGCGCATCGCCGAGGCGGCGCGGGAGAAGCGGATCGAGGGCATTTCGCATGTGCAGGACGAATCCGACCGCAACGGCGTGCGCGTCGTGGTCGAACTCAAGCGTGACGCCACCGCCGAGGTGGTGCTGAACCAGCTCTTCCGCTTCACGCCCATGCAGACCTCCTTCGGCTGCAACATGCTGGCCCTGAACGGCGGCCGCCCCGAGACCCTGACGCTGCGCCGCTTCCTCACCGCCTTCATCGACTTCCGCGAGGATGTCGTGGCGCGGCGCACCGCCTACCTGCTGCGCAAGGCGCGCGAGCGCAGCCATGTGCTGTGCGGCCTGGCCGTGGCAGTCAGCAACGTCGACGAGGTGGTGCGCACCATCCGGTCCTCGGCCGACGCCGCCGAGGCGCGGCAAAAGCTGATGGAGCGGCGCTGGCCCGCGCAGGAGATCCTGCCCTACATCAAGCTCATTGACGATCCCACCCATACCGCCAACGAGGACGGCACCTACAACCTGAGTGAAATCCAGGCGCGCGCCATCCTTGACCTGCGGCTGCAGCGCCTGACGCAGCTGGGCGTGAAGGAGGTCACCGACGAGCTGGAAGAGCTGGCCGGCAAGATCAAGGAATATCTCGAGATCCTGGGCTCGCGCGAGCGCATCATGGGCATCATCTCCGACGAGCTGCGCGAGGTGCGCGAGCTTTTCGCCGTGCCGCGGCGGACGGAAATCCTCGACTGGTCCGGCGACATGGAAGACGAGGACCTGATCGAGCGCGAGGACATGGTCGTGACCGTGACCCAGTCCGGCTACATCAAGCGCACGCCGCTGGCGGAGTTCCGCAGCCAGAAACGCGGCGGCAAGGGCCTGTCGGGCGGCGGCATGAAAGAGGACGACGTGGTCACCACGCTCTTCGTTGCCAACACCCACACGCAGCTGCTGTTCTTCACCACCGAGGGCATGGTCTACAAGCTCAAGACCTGGCGCCTTCCGCAGGGGGGTCGCACGTCCAAGGGCAAGGCCATCGTCAACATCCTGCCCATTCCCACGGGTGTGTCGATCGCGGCGATCATGCCGGTCGACCGGGACGAGAAAGACTGGGACGACCTTCAGATCGTTTTCGCCACCTCCAAGGGATCGGTGCGCCGCAACCGGCTGTCGGATTTCACCAACGTCATGCGCAACGGCAAGATCGCCATGAAATTCGAAGGCGAGGACGAGAACACACGGCTCATCAACGCGCGCATCTGTTCCGAGGATGACGACGTGATGCTGGTCACCAACTCCGGCCGGGCGATCCGCTTCCGGGTGCCGGACGTGCGTGTGTTCAACTCGCGCAACTCGACCGGCGTGCGCGGGATCAAGCTGTCCAATGGCGACGAGGTCGTGTCGATGTCGGTGATCCGGCACTTCACCGCGGAATCCGACGAACGCGCCTCGTACCTCAAGATGCGTCGGGCCATGGCGGGTCTTGCCGACGATGCCGAGACGACAGAGACGGATGAAGAGGAAGGCAATGCCAACGCGCCGCTGCCGCCCGAACGCTATGCCGAGATGTCGGCGGCCGAGAACCTGATCCTGACCGTCACCGCGGGCGGGCTGGGCAAGCTCAGCTCGAGCCATGACTATCCCGTGCGCGGGCGCGGCGGCATGGGTGTGACCGCCTGGGAGAAATCCATGCGCGGCGGCGACATTGTCGCCAGCTTCCCGGTCGAGATGGACGACCAGATCATGCTGGCCACGTCCAAAGGCCAGTCGATCCGGGTGCCGGTCGACGGCATCTCGTTCCGCTCGCGCAGTGCGGGTGGCGTCAAGGTGTTCAACACCGGCAAGGGCGAAGAGGTCGTGTCGGTCGCCTGGATCGCCGATCAGGGCGATCCGGACGAAGAGGATCTGCCGACGCCAGAGGCCTGATCGGTCACATTGGCCAAGCGCACCCCGTAGGGTGGGTTTTCAACCCACCGCCGCCCCGGCCTTGCGCAGCTGGCGCAGGGCCCGGGCCAGGTCTTCGGTCTGGCCACGCCGCAGCATCTGTTCGCAGCGGGCCAGCGCGGCGCCGGTCATGGCCGGATCGAAGACCCCGCCCGCGCGGCGTTCGATCACCAGGTTGCCCAGTTCCAGAGTCGAGGTGGCGTAGTGGAACTTGTAGGGCTCGGTGCCGTGGCCGAAGTCGTAGAGCGTTCCGCCGCGACCGATCACATCCTCGATGGCATGTGCATGCATCAGCAGGCCGAGGTCGATGGCCTGAACCTCGATGTCGCGCCCGGTGACCATGCAGTGATAGGCACCGCTCGCGGGGTCGATCACGAACCCCAGCGCGCCCACGACGCGGCCCTGGTGCCAGAGCGACGGCATGTACAGCAGGCCGAGGTCGCGGGCGCGGTCCAGCATCCGCCGGTACTTGGCCCCCACCGTCTCCAGCCGTTCCGGGCTGTTGGCCTCGCGCCAGCGCGCCGCCCAATGCGACAGCAGCGCATCGCGCACCTCTTCATAGGGCACCTCTTCCAATACCCGCGGCGTCACCTCGCCGCTGTCGAAATAGCGCCGCATGGTCTTGCGGATCTTCTTGCGGGTGTTGCGGCTCTGGCCTTCGAGATAGGTGTCGAAATCGCCGGGCAGCGCGATCTGCGGGCAGATCAGCTGATCGGTCTCGCCGCCGTTGATCCGGTGGTCGGGCCAGGTCACATCGAAAGCCGCCTGCCCCTCCATCGCACGGACAAAGCCGCGCAGGCGCCGACCGGTCGGCTCATAGCGCAGGGCGAAGGAGGTCCAGGGCTGCGCCGCCATATGATGGCCAAGCGCGTCGAGCGCCTCGGCCTCGCGATCGGGCGCGCAGAGAAACCCGGTATACTCGGTAAAGCACAGCCGTCCGGCGGCGGCGAAATGGGTCTGAAAGCGTTTCTGCGACCGGCTCCAGCGCAGTTGCACGCGCAGCGGCAGCGCCGCCAGCAGCCGGGACGGGTCGTGGGGATCGGTCAGCAGCTTGACGCACCAGTCGCCGGGGTTTTCCGCAAAGAGCCGCCGCAACCAGCCGAAACCGAGGAAAACGCCGGCATCCGGATCCTCGGCATGCAGCCGGTCCCAGGCGGGCCGGAGTGCATCGAAGGCGGCAAGTTCTCGAACGGTCGTGACTGCCGCCGCTGCGGAAACGGGGTGGACGGGTGGATGCATCGTGGCGGGTTTGGTCATGCGGCTTTCCTCTGCTGCGCGCAGAGCGTGGCACGACAATGTGGCGTGACTGCGCAGAAAATCGGGTGATCCGCAGGCCTTGGCCGCTCCGGCCCGGTCGGAACTGCTGCGCATAGCGCGTCTAGAAGGCCTTTTGGCACAGGGCAGAAAACCGCCTCATTACGCTGGGTTACACGTTTGTCTAAGGCACCGCGTATTGTGCAGCGGCTCCGATTGATGTAGAGATTTATGTTAGAAACAACTTTTCCTTGTATCCGTAGAGCGGATGTCGATCCGCTCTTTTTGCTTCCTGTCTCCGCAGCATGGAAGCTTCGGAGCAAACGATACAGGTGCGGAATAATGACCAATTGGGATGATCTTCGGTTCCTCGTCGCGGTCTCCAAAGCCGGCACGATGTCGGGTGCGGCACGGCTTCTGGGCACCAACACCGCGACCGTGTCCCGCCGTATAGAACGGCTGTCGGACACGCTGGGCACCCCCGCTTTTGTCAAGGCAGCGGACGGCTGGCAGCCGTCGCCGCAGGTCGCCAAGCTGATCCAGCTGGCACAGAACTTCGACGGCTTGCTGCAATCGGCCCTGAATGCCCGCGGCACCCATTCCGAGGCGGCGCCGGTGCAGATCAAGCTGGGCTGCTTCCCGATCGTGACCCGCGAAATCCTTGTCCCGGGGCTGGAGCGGCACGCCAAGGCGCTCACCGGCATCTCGATCTCGTTCCACGACCGCATCTTCGGCGACGGGCTTGGCGACCACGACATCGTCCTGCAACTCGGCGCGCCCTCGTCGGGGCGGGTCATCACGCGAAAGGTCGGCGCCTTCACCGTCCGGGTCTACGGCTACGGCAAGGCGGCGCCCGGCTCGGACTGGGTCGGACTGACCGAAGAGCATGACGCCCATCCGATCATGCGGACCGCACAGGCCTATTTCGGCAAACCGCCCCGGTACCGCACCGACAGCCTGCACGCGCTCAGCAGCATCATGCAGGCGACCCGGCTGCCGGGTCTGATGGCAGAGCAGACCGCGGCGCAGGATCCCGACTTAGCGGAACTCGATCCGGACCTGGCGCCGCAGGTGGCGGAAATCTGGATGCTGTACCACGAGTCGCGCCGCACCGATCCCGGCATTCGCCTCACCGCCGACTGGATTCTTCAATGTTTCCAGGATGCCGCAGACGATCTGCCCGAAACCACGGCCGTGCGAACCTGCGCCTAGCGACATTTCCGCAAAAGCGGATTTGTAAAGATCGCGCATTGTCTACACGTTAAAGGTGTGTCCTTCTGGCTTGGCATAGGAAAGCTACGCCCGGCGCCGGTCTCTACCCCCGGCGCCTGCGTCTGGACGGAATGGTTTCCCTGGCCCGTCCCTTCGACCCGGCGCGACCTTTCCGCTCCTTATCTCTGAACGGCGGTCCGGACCGCGGCCGGAGATCATGCGAACACCGTGACTGGCGCGCCCGAGTGGCGCGCCTTTTTTTCGCACGCCGGGATCAGAGCCCGTAAAGCGCGCCGAACTTCGCCTCGAGATACTCCAGCAGCGGTTTCTCAGACGGCTCCGCCCCACAGGCGCGCGCGATCAGGTCGCGCGGCGTGCAGAGCCCGCCGTGCTGCTGCACGGTGTCGCGCAGCCAGCCCGTCGCCTGCGCCAACTCTCCGCGGGCCAGCTGCGCATCGAGCTCAGGCACCGCGTCGCGCAGCGCCGCATGCAGGCAGCCGGCGTAGACATTGCCCAGAGTATAGGTCGGGAAGTAGCCGAAAAGTCCCACCGACCAGTGCACGTCCTGCAGCACGCCCTGCGACGGCCGCGTGACCGGAAAGCCGAAATCCGCCGCGAAACGGTCGTTCCAGGCGGCTTCCAGGTCCTCGACCTCGAGCGCGCGGGAAATCAGCGCGCGTTCCAGGTCGAACCGCAAAAGGACGTGCAGGTTGTACTGCACCTCGTCGGATTCGGTGCGGATGAAGCCGTTGTGCACGCGGTTCACGGCGGCATAGAACGCCTCTTCGTCGGCCACCCCGATATCCCCGAAGGCGTCCCGCATCTGACCGAAGAGCCAGCCGGTAAAGGCCCGGCTGCGGCCCAGCTGGTTTTCGTAGATCCGGCTCTGGCTTTCATGCACGCCCATCGACACGCCCTGCCCCAGAGGCGTCAGAAGGTAAGCCTGGTCGATGTTCTGTTCGTAACAGGCGTGGCCCACTTCGTGGATGGTGGAATAGAGGCAGTTGAACGGATCCTCGGGCGCGGTCCGCGTGGTGATCCGAACGTCGTTGCCAGAGCCCGAACTGAACGGGTGCACGGCCTTGTCGACCCGTCCTCGGCTCATGTCGTAGCCGAAGACCTTGGCGATCTGCCGCGTCAGCTTCATCTGCGCGCCTTCGTCGAAGGTGCCCTCCAGCCCCTTCGGCGCGGGTTTGTCGAGGATCGCCTCGCGCAGCGCCACGAGCCGCGGCCGCAGCGCGCCGAACATCGCTTCAAGCTCCGCCGCTTTCGCCCCCGGTTCGTAATCGTCGAGCAGCGCATCGTAGACGTCGCCACCGTCGGACAGCGCCGCCCCCTCTTCGCGGCGCAGGGCCAGCACCTCGCGCAGGATCGGCGCGAAGGCGGCGAAATCGTCCGCCGCCCGCGCCTCGGCCCATTGACCCTGCGCCTGGCTGGTGACGCGCGCAATCTCTGCCGCGAGCCGCGCCGGCACCTTGTTCGCGCGCTCGAAGGACCGCCGGATTTCGCGCAACTGCGCGCGGCCCGCATCGTCGAGCGTTTCCCCGTCGATCGCCGCCAGCCAGTCGCCGATGCGCGGATCGGTGCGGCGCGCGTGCAGCACGCCCTCCATCGCCGCCATCTCGTCCGACCGCTGGCCGGCGGCGCCGCGCGGCATCATCGTCTCCTGGTCCCAGCCCAGCCGCCCGGCCACCTGGCCAAGGGCGGCGGTGTCGCGGGCATGCCGCATGAGATCGTCGAATGCGTTCATGCCGCAGCCCCCCGAACCGATTGCGCCTTGGGATAGCCCGCGCCAAAGCGCGCGCGCAGGATCAGCACCCAGAGGATCACCGCCCCCACCTGGTGCAGGATCGCGATGTGCCAGGGCGCGCCGTACATCACCGTGACGATGCCCAGCACCATCTGCAGCAGCAGCATCGCCAGCACCGCGTTGAAGCGGAACCGCGTGTCACCATTGGGCGACTTGCGCGACCGTGCCCAGACCACCACGCCAAAGATCAGCAGCAGGTAGCCCGCCATGCGGTGCAGGAACTGCACCAGCGCGTCGTTCTCGAAGAAATTGCGCCAGAGCGGCTCGATCTCGAAGGGCGTCGGCGGAAAGAACCCGCCGCCCATGAGCGGCCAGTCGGTATAGTTGCGCCCGGCGTCGATCCCCGCAACCAGCGCGCCCAGCAATATCTGCAGAAAGGCAAAGTGCAAAAGCCCGGTGGACATGCCGAACAGCTTGCCCTCGCGCGACCGGCGCGTCTGCATCAGCACCCGCTCGGGCTGACCCAGCTGGAAGACATACCAGGCGATGAGCCCGAGGATGACGAAGGCGAGGCCCAGATGGGTGGCCAACCGGTAGCTCGCCACATCCAGCATCTCTCCGGTCAGGCCCGAGGCGACCATCCACCAGCCCACGGCGCCCTGCAGCCCGCCAAGCGCGCCAAGGCCCAGCAGGCGCATGGACCAGCCGGTCGGCATCTTGCGGGTCACGAGGAAGCCGATGAACCCCAGCGCCCAGACCAGCCCGATCACCCGGCCCAGCTGCCGGTGGCCCCATTCCCACCAGTAGATGAACTGGAATTCCTGCAGGCTCATGCCGCGGTTCTGTAGCTGATATTCGGGAATGGCGCGGTACTTGTCGAACTCCGCCGCCCAGGCCTCGGCGCTCATCGGCGGCAGTGCGCCGGTGACGGGGCGCCATTCGGTGATCGACAGGCCCGAATCCGTGAGCCGCGTCAGACCGCCGACCGCGATCATCACCATGACCAGCGCAAAGAGGATCATCAGCCAGACCCGCACCGCCCCGCGCGCGCCACCGCGGCCCTTGTCGATGACGCCGCCCGCGGGTTTCGCCGCCTCGGTCCTGGCCGTGCCCACCTCTTCGAAGATACTGCGCTTTCCGCTCATGCCATTCTCCATTTTGCGCGGAGACTAGGCCCGCCGTGGCAGGGCTTCAAGTCAGTCCCCGCGTGACTTCCAGCGCACCATTTGTCGCATCACCCCGTGCAGCATGCGCACATCCACCTGCGTCAGCGGCATCCGGCTCCAGAGGTTGCGCAGGTTGAGCTTCATGCTGCCGGCCTTGTGCGCGGGGAAAAAGAACCCCGCTTCCTCCAGCCGCTCCTCGTAATGCGACGCCAGCGCCGCGATCTCGGCAGTGCTGGCCCAGTCGGTGCCCGCCATCCCGACCTGCATGGCGTCGCCCGCCCCCTGCGCCCGGCGCCATTCATAGGCGGTCAGCAGAACGCATTGCGCGAGGTTCAGCGACGGAAACTCCGGGTTGACCGGCACCGTAATGAGCGCGTTGGCCACCGCCACGTCTGCATTCTCGAGCCCCGCCCGCTCCGGCCCGAAAAGCACCGCGACCTTCTGCCCGGCGCCCACCCGCGCCGCCGCATCGGCCATCGCCGCCTCGGGGCTGAACACCGGCTTGGTCAAGTCGCGGGTCCGCGCCGTGGTGGCATAGACGAACGTGCAATCGCCCACGGCCGCCTCGGTGCTGTCGAAAAGCTGCGCCTCGTCCAGAAGCCGCCCCGCGCCGCTGGCCATGGCATCCGCCTTCGGATTGGGCCAGCCGTCGCGCGGCGCGGTGATCCGCATCCGATCGAGCCCGAAATTCCACATCGCCCGCGCCGCCGCCCCGATGTTCTCGCCCATCTGCGGGCGGATCAGGACAAAGCTGGGCTGGGGAATGTCGGTCGGCATCGCGGTCTCTCCATCGGCGCCGCCGACCCATACGCCGCCCCTGTCCGCACCGCAAGAAGCGCCCTGTCGCGCCCCCCGGATCCCCACAAGCCCGCGCCGGGAATACGCGCCAAACATGAGGCACCTCCGTCACTTTCCCTACTTCCCGCGATATCGCATGCCGCATGCCCCACCCGTTCCCCCTTCATCTTGCCACCCGCAAGTTTTGCGTTGCAAAACTCGCGGTAAAACCTCCGGGGGTCCGGGGGGCTGGCCCCCCGGTTGTCCAGCGGTCCGGGGCCTGGCCCCCGGGTGCCGCGCCGACCAAAACTCCGTCGCGGCCCCGGATGGTCAATCACCGCAACCCGCGCTAAGACACACCGAACCGCGACGCCCCAAGGAGAGGCCCATGTCAGAGCCCGAGCAGCCGCAGATCTATCTTGTCACCCCGCCCGAATTCGATCTGGGCAGCTTTCCCGATCGGCTGGCCGCCGTGCTGGACACGCACGACATCGCCTGCCTGCGCCTCAGCCTCGCCACCCGCGACGAAGACCGCATCCTGCGCGCCGCCGATGCCTGCCGCGAGGTGGCGCACCGGTTCGACGTGGCGCTGGTCATCGACACCCATGTGGTGCTGGCCAAGCGGCTGGGACTCGACGGGGTGCATCTCGCGGACGGCGCGCGCTCGGTTCGGTTCGCCCGCAAGGAGCTGGGGCCCGACGCCATCGTCGGCGCCTTCTGCGGCACCTCGCGGCACGACGGCATGACCGCAGGCGAGGCCGGCGCGGATTACGTGAGCTTCGGCCCGGTCGGCGGCGGCGCGCTCGGCGATGGCAGCCAGGCCGATGCGGAGCTGTTCCAGTGGTGGTCCGAGATTGTCGAACTGCCGGTGGTGGCCGAGGGCGGGCTGGACGCGGATCACCTGCGCCGGCTCGCGCCGGTCACGGATTTCGTCGCCTTGGGCGAGGAAATCTGGCAGGCCGAAGACGCCTCGGCGGAACTCTCGGCGCTGATTGCCGCCATGGCCGGGGGCCCTGCCTGAAAAACCGGCATCGGCGGCAGGCGGGCCGGGAAATCGCGGGGACCGGGCGCACCGTCCCGGCTGCGGGCTTGACCCCGCCGCGGCCTGTCGCACTTGGTAACCCATGATCCTGCTCGATACCCCGCCGCCCGACCGTCACAGCCTTGCCGAGGACGTGCAGGGCATCCTGATCGGCACGACGCTGGTGGCGCTCGGCATCCAGTTCCTGCGCGCCTCCGAGCTGATCACCGGGCAGATCGCCGGCCTCGCGCTGATCGTAAGCTACCCCACCAACTGGAACTTCGGCGCCGCCTTCTTCGTCCTCAACCTGCCGTTCTACGCCCTGGCGATCCGGCAGATGGGCTGGACCTTCACGGTCAAGAACTTCATCGCCGTGACGCTGATGTCGAGCATGGTCGAACTGATGCCCTATGTGCTGACCATCAGCGAGCTGCACCCGGCGGTGGGGGCGGCGCTTTTCGGCATTCTTGCCGGGATCGGCCTGCTGTCTCTCTTCCGGCACGGCGCGACGCTGGGCGGCGTGGGGATCGTGGCGCTCTGGCTGCAGGACCGCAACGGCTTCAAGGCCGGCAACACGCAGCTGATCTTCGACGCGCTCGTCTTTGCCCTGGCGCTGCTGCTCTTTGCCCCCGACCGGGTCGCCTGGTCGCTGCTGGGCGCGGTGATCCTCAATGTGATCATCACCGTCAACCATCGTCGAGACCGCTATATCGCCAAGTCCTGAATACGGCCCGGCACCGGCACTTTGCCCTGCGCACAAGCTGCGTCCCCGGTGTCACAGACGCAGGATTTTCGGGCAATCGCCGTGAAAATCCTCGTGGCCGGACCCAAAGGCGCGCAACCATGGGCAGAGTTGGTTAATGGTTTCTAAAGGCTGCTGGCCTAGCTTCGATCCTCGTAGACGGGCAGCAACGCGACACGGGAGCCATCTATGACCACCTTCCCCTCCTCACGGAAATTCACCGTGATCCGGCCGTGGATATTGGATTGCACCTGGCCGCGCCCCCAATCGGGCCGGTCGGGGTGTTCGACGATCATCCCCGGCTCCAGCAACGCATTCATCTCGGTCATTTCCATCCCTTTCCGGAGCCTGACATGAGCTATGATAAAGACGCCCTGCCTGCATTGATAGGCTCGCGCATCTGTCACGATCTGATCAGCCCGATCGGCGCGATCAGCAACGGGCTGGAATTGCTCGGCATGAACAGCCAGACCGGCATGGGACCCGAGCTGGAGCTGATTCACGAAAGCTGCGCCCATGCAAATGCCCGGATCCGGTTCTTCCGAATCGCCTTCGGCGCTTCTGCGACCGAACAGCGGATCGGCCGGCATGAGGCAACGCAAATACTGACCGACATGGCGCGCAGCGGCCGGGTGCAGGCCGACTGGCGGGTCGAGGGCGATCTGCCGCGCGTAGACCTCCAGATGGCCTTCCTCGCGCTGCTCTGCGCCGAAACCGCCCTGCCGCTGGGCGGCACCGTCGGTTTCGACCATGGCCCGAGCGGCTGGACGATCACCGCTCAGGGGCCGCGTATCAACCGCGAAAACGGCCTCTGGGGCCTGTTCGACACCGGCGACACGCAGGGGGAACTGACCCCGTCGCGGGTGCAGTTCGCGCTTCTCGACACGCTGACCCGGTCCCTCGGGCGCCGCGTCACCGTGACCGAAACATCCGACGCGCTGATCCTGACGATCTGACGCCGGTCCGACGCGGTCCGGTCGGCTTCATCTCCCCGTCGGCTTGCCCTCGGGGTCGGCGTCGCGCGGTCAGCTGCGTAGCGTACCGTCGCCCACGACGATGTACTTGAAGCTGGTCAGCTGTTCGGCTCCCACCGGCCCGCGCGCATGCAGCTTGCCGGTGGCGATGCCGATCTCGGCGCCCATGCCGAATTCGCCGCCATCGGCGAACTGGGTCGAGGCATTGCGCATCAGGATCGCCGAATCCACCCGCTCGAAGAATCGCGCGGCCACCCCGTCATCCTCGGTCAGGATGCAATCGGTGTGATTCGAGCCGTAGCGCCCGATGTGGTCGATGGCGGCGTCGACGTCGTCGACCACCCGCGCGGCGATGATCATGTCGAGATATTCGCAGCCCCAGTCGCTGTCGGAGGCGCGGCTGGTGCCGGCAATAGCACTGAGCGTCTCGTCGGTGCGCACCTCGACACCGGCGTCGATCAGCGCCCGGATAACGCCCTGCCCGATGGTGTCCACCACGTCGCGGTGGATCAGCAGGCATTCCGCCGCGCCGCAGATGCCGGTGCGGCGGGTCTTGGCGTTGAGGATCACGTCCAGCGCCTTGACCGGATCGGCGTCGGCATCGACGTAAATGTGCACGATGCCCTCGAGATGGGCAAAGACCGGCACCCGCGCCTCGCGCTGCACGAGGCCCACCAGCCCCTTGCCGCCGCGCGGCACGATCACGTCGACATACTCGGTCAGCGTCAGCAGTTCGGACACCGCGGCGCGGTCGCGCGTCGGCACCAGCTGGATCGCGTCTTCGGGCAGACCGGCGCTTCGCAGGCCTTCGACGAGGCAGGCATGGATCGCGCCGGAGCTGTGAAAGCTCTCCGACCCACCGCGCAGGATCACCGCGTTGCCAGCCTTGAGGCAGAGCGCGCCGGCATCGGCGGTCACGTTGGGGCGGCTTTCGTAGATCACGCCGATCACGCCAAGAGGCGTGCGCACGCGCTTGATGTGCAGCCCGCTGGGACGGTCCCATTCCGCCATGACGGAGCCCACCGGATCGTCCTGCCCCGCGATGGCGCGCAGCCCCTCGACGATGCCCTCGATCCGCGCCTCGGTCAGCAGCAGCCGATCCAGCATCGCGTCGGACAGGCGCTTGTCGCGACCGAACTCCATATCCTTGGCGTTGGCCTCGACGATGGCGGCGCGCCGGGCCCAGACGGTGTCGGCGGCGACGCTCAGCGCCTCGCGCTTGGTCTCGGCCGGGGCATAGGCCAGCGTCGCGGCGGCGGCCTTGGCGCGCGCGCCGATGTCCTGCATCATAGTGGCGATATCGGTCTGGTCTTTCATGGCATCGCTCCTCGGGTTGGATCGTATCGGCGGGGACGTGACGGGTTCACGCCATCATATCACAGGACCATGTCGTCCCGGTGGATGAGGACAGCCCGGCCCGGATAGCCGAGGATCTCCTCGATTTCAGAACTCTTGTGGCCGCGGATCGCCGTGGTTTCGGAGGCGGTATAACGCACGAGTCCCTGCCCCAGCGCCGCGCCGTCAGCCGCCTCGATGGCCACCGGATCGCCGCGGCCGAAACTGCCCGAGACCGCCGCGACCCCGGCGGGCAGCAGGGATTTGCCCTGTTTCAGCGCTCGCGCCGCGCCCGCATCGATGCGGATGACCCCCTGCGGCTTCATCGCCGCGATCCAGCGCTTGCGCGCGAGATGCGGGTCGAGTTGCGGGGTGAACCAGGTGGCGTTGGCACCGTTTTCCAGCGCCGTCAGAGGGTTGAGCACCGATCCTTCGGTGATCGCCAGCGCGCAGCCCGACGCGGTGGCGGTCCGGGCCGCCATCAGCTTGGTCTTCATGCCGCCCTTGGACAGCCCCGACCCGGCATCTCCGGCCATCGCCTCGATCTCGGGGGTGATGTCGTCGATGGTGTCGTAGCGGTGCGCGGCCGCGTCCTGTTGCGGATTGGCGCTGTAGAAGCCGTCGACGTCCGACAGCAGGATCAGCTGATCGGCGCCCACGGTGACCGCGACCTGTGCGGCCAGCCGGTCGTTGTCGCCGTATCGGATCTCGTCCGTGGCCACCGTGTCGTTCTCGTTCACGATGGGCACGACACCGAAGCCCAGCAGCGTCTGCATTGTCGCGCGGGAATTGAGGTACCGCCGGCGGTCGGCGGAATCCTCAAGCGTGACAAGCACTTGCGCGGTGGTGATGGCATGGGGCGCCAATGCTTCTTCCCAGGCGCGGGCCAGGCGAATCTGTCCCACCGCCGCCGCCGCCTGGCTTTGTTCGAGCGGCAGCACCGTCGCGGGCAGGCCCAGCACGCCGCGCCCCAGCGCGATGGAGCCCGAGGACACCAGGATCACGTCGGTGCCGCGCGCCTTGATCCGCGCCACGTCCTCGGCCATCGACCGCAGCCAGTCGGCGCGCAGCGCGCCGGTTGTCCGGTCGACAAGCAGAGCCGAGCCGATCTTGACGACCAGCCGTTTGGCGTCGCTCAGGGCTGCCACGGCGCATCCTCCTCGCCGGTATCCTCCTCGGCCTTGGTCCGCAGGCGCGAATCGTCGATCTGCGCGCGCAGGGCCCGCAGGACTTCGGTCAGCCCCTCTTTGGACACGCCGGACATCAGGTAGACCTTCTGCTGCGCCGCCTCTTCCAGTTCCTCGCGCAGGAAGGCGCGTTCCTCGTCGTCGAGCGCGTCGATCTTGTTCAGCACGGTGACCCGCGGCTTGTCGGCCAGGCCCGCGCCGTAGGCGTCAAGCTCGGCAATGATGGTATGATAATCCTCGATCAGCGTGCCCGAGGTGCCGTCCACTAGGTGCAACAGCACCGCGCAACGCTCCACATGCCCAAGGAACAGGTCGCCCAGCCCCCGGCCTTCGTGCGCGCCTTCGATCAGGCCGGGAATGTCCGCGACCACGAATTCGACGTTGTCGACGCCGACAACGCCGAGGTTCGGGTGCAGCGTGGTAAAGGGATAGTCCGCGACCTTGGGCCGGGCATTCGACGTGGCGGCGAGGAAGGTCGACTTGCCGGCGTTGGGCAGGCCCAGCAGACCCACGTCGGCGATCAGCTTCAAACGCAGCCAGATCGTGCGCTCAACCCCCGGCTGGCCGGCATTGGCCCGGCGCGGTGCCTGGTTGGTGGCGGATTTGAAATGCAGGTTGCCCCAGCCGCCGTTGCCGCCCTTGGCCAGCAGCACCCGCTGGCCCAATTCGGTCATGTCGGCAAGCACCGTCTCTTCATCCTCGTCGAGGATCTCGGTGCCCACGGGCACCCGGAGTACAATGTCCTCGCCGGTCTTGCCGGTGCGCTGGCGGCCCATGCCGTGCTGGCCGTTGTCGGCAAAGAAATGCTGCTGGTAACGGAAGTCGATCAGGGTGTTGAGCCCGTCCACCGCCTCGGCCCAGACATCGCCGCCATCCCCGCCATCCCCGCCGTCGGGCCCGCCGAATTCGATGTATTTCTCGCGGCGAAAACTCACCGCACCGCCGCCGCCCGAGCCCGAGCGGATGTAGACCTTGCAAAGATCGAGGAATTTCATGGTCGTCCGTCCTGCGCCTGCGGCGTCCTGCGTCTGCGAATTGAACCGCGTGACCGCCGCGCGCAGCGACGGTCAGCGCAGTTTCTTGAGATATGTCCACGTGGGCACGCAGGTGTTGCGCGCCACGCTAAAGGCTTCGGCATCGCCGATATAGGCAAAACCGCAGTTTGTCAGCACCCGCGCCGAGGCCTGATTGTCCTGGAAGACGCTGGCGAACATCGTCGCGTCACCCAGCGGGTTGGCATCGACCAGCGCCTTCACCGCATCCGAAGCCAACCCGGTGTTCCAGAACGGCGGCGCCACCCAGTAGCCGATTTCCGACTGCGCCCGGTCCATGCGCACGAGCGAAATCAGCCCCATCACCTCGGCCGAGCCGATCTTGGTGCCGTCCATCGCCCAGACTTCTTCGTTGCGCACCGGAGCCATCGCGCGGGCGATGTAGGCTTCGGTCGTGCCCGGTGGCAGCGGATGCGGGATCGCCTGGGTCATGGACGCCACGCGCACATCGGCGCTGTAATGCGAAATCAGCCCCGCATCGGATTTGCGCAGCGGGCGCAAGTCAAGGCGGTCGGTGCTGACCGTGGGCTGCTGAACGGGCGTGTCGATGCTCATGTGGCTCTCCTCAAACACACTTGCTGCCGAAAGTCCGCGGGCTCCTCCTCCCTCGGCTCGGCCTTTAATAACGCGTGATGCAGTCATCGGGGTCCGGACGCTCCGGAAAAAAAAAGGGGGACCGGCCCGTCGCCGATCCCCCTGTTATCAAAACCTAAAGGTCGGCTTACTCTGCGGCCTCCGCCGCTGGCAGGACCGAAATGAAGGTGCGGCCCTTGAGGCCCTTGTGGAACGTCACGGCCCCGTCAACGGTGGCAAAGATCGTGTGATCCTTGCCCATGCCCACGCCTTCGCCCGGCCAGAACTTGGTGCCGCGCTGACGCACGATGATGTTGCCGGGGATCGCGGACTGGCCACCGAAGAGCTTCACGCCAAGACGGCGTCCGGCTGAGTCGCGACCGTTGCGGGAGGAACCGCCTGCTTTTTTATGTGCCATGGGTGTCTCTCCTTATTTCTCGGACAGGGCTTTGGCCTGCTCGATCCAGCCTTCACGCTCGATCCGGCCCTTGAACGACAGGACTTCGCCGAATTTCTCGACGTCTTCCTCGGTCCAGGCTGCGATCTGGGCGAAGCTGGTGATGCCGGCCTCGTGCAGTTTCTTCTCGAGCGCCGGGCCCACGCCCGACAGCTCTTTCAGGTCGTCGGCGGCACCGCTTGCGACACCGGCCTTCTTGGCGGGCTTGGCCTTGGCCTCGTCGTTCTTGACGCGGGCCTTCATGTCGGCCTGCTCGGAGGCGTTGGTGGTGTAGACCTCTTCGCCCAGTCCGCGCGGCAGCGTACCGGCGCCCACGGCGGCCTTGATGCCCGACTTGTCCGCGCCCGAGGCGAGGATCTCGGTCACCCGCAGCAGGGTCAGCTGCTGGCGATGGCCCTTGGTGCGCTGCGAGCCGTGCTTGCGGCGGCGCTTGACGAAGTGGATGACCTTGTCACCCTTGATCTGGTCGATGACCTCGGCCTGGACGGCGGCGCCGTCCACCAGCGGGACGCCCACGGTGATCTTGTCACCGCCGAGCATCAGAATCTCGTTGAACTGGACCTTTTCGCCAGCATCGGCCGCAAGCTTTTCCACCCGGAGCGTATCGCCCGACTGGACCTTGTACTGCTTGCCGCCGGTCTTCATCACCGCAAACATGCGTGTCGTCCTTTTCCTGCCGCGTCCTGTGGCCCCCGCGTCGCGGGCGTTTCCGGCTCTCGCCGCCTCGAACAGCGCGCCCGGTCCGTCCGGGCGATGTGTCAAAAAATCGAAAGGCCGGAACTCGCCCCAGCCTCAGAGCCGCGCTTATGTTGCGATTTGGCCCCGATGTCAAGCGGTCCGAACCGGTTTCCCGGCACGTCACGTCATCAGAGATCCTGCCCCTGCATCTGCTGCGACAAGGCCAGGCCAAGCGCGTAGGACAGCTTGTCGTACATGTCGTTGAAGCCGGCGAACAGGGCGCGGTTCAAGGCTTGCCCCTCGGTGGTTTCCGACAGCGCCACGTAATCGGCCAGCGCCTCTTCGCCCAGCGGCCCGTAGGCCAGCATCATATACGCGAAAAGCCATTCGCGGGTGTCCGCGCGGGTCTCGTCCTCCTGTCCCCAGACGTCCGACAGCATCTCCGCCTCGGACATCTCGAGCCCGCCGCCATCCGCCAGCCCCTTGTAGAAGGCAAAGCTGGCGTTGAGCGCGCCGACCACGTTGGCCTCGACGAGATCGTTCGCCTCGATCAGCGCTTCGAGCGGTTCGAGGCTCGGGTCCTCCTCCGCCGCCGCCATTCGGTAGGCGTCGCGCGCGGCCTCTTCGACATCCTCGGACACCATCGCCTCGCGGGCCGAGATCTCGAGCCCGACGATCCGCGCGCCCGCGTCGGAGGTGAAGTAGTCGAGCAGCGGGTCGAGATCGGTGCCCTCGATCTCTTCGGCAAAGCCCGCGCGCACGGTCTCGAGCATCGCGTCGGTATCGTAGATGCGGTCGACCACCGCCTCCCAGGCGGCGTCGCTGCCGCCGGGCAGCATGTCGCGGCCCAGATCGGCACCGTAGCCCTGCCCCTCCTCGCGCATGATCTGCACCATCTGGGGCACCCCCAACGCCCCGATCAGGTCGTCCTCGGGCGCCGCGAAGGCGGGCGCGGCCAGGGCAAAGGCAGTGGCAACGAAGGCGGTACGCAGGAACATTCGGTCGGTCCTTTGACAGAGTTACCGGAGCAACCTATGAGCGCCGCCGCCGGAATACCAGATCATCGCGCAATCGTCATTGTGCGTCCGCCGCGGCACCGTCGCCTTGCGGTGAAATTCCTGTTGCACCTCTCCGCGCAGCCGGTTAAACGCCCCCACCAGACCCCCGCGGAGAGGTGCCGGAGTGGTCGAACGGGGCGGTCTCGAAAACCGTTGACCCTTCACGGGGTCCCAGGGTTCGAATCCCTGTCTCTCCGCCATTTTCCTTGAGCATCCGATGGCGAAAGGGAAATTGCGCCAGTGTCCAGCAAGCCTTTGTCCGCACGGGAACACACGCGCAAGGCCGGCGACAGGCCCGGCGCCTCCCGGCTCCGTTCGACGCGAAATCCGGTCTAGAAACGTCCGTCGGTAAGATGCGTGAGCGTTGCGCCGGTCTCGTAGTAGAGGCCCCTGGCGGCGGCATAGGGTTCGGTTTGCAGCTCTCCGACCGGCAGCGGCAGGTCGCCTGTGCCCAGCACCCAGTTGGCGGCGGCGCGCCCGAAGAGCGTGCCCGGGGCGATGCCGCGTCCGCTGTAGCCGAAGATGGAAATTCCGGTCTTCCCGCGGCGTTCGATGCGCGGCAGGTGGCTGCCGGTCATCGCGATGCGGCCGGTCCATTCCTGTTCGAAGGGGATGCCCGCCAGCTGCGGAAACAGCCGCACCAGCTTGCGGGCGGCCCAGCCGCGATGCAGCGCGCCGCCGGCGCCGTCGAGGTTGCCGAGCGCGCCAAAGATCATCCGGCCCGCCCGGTCGAGCCGGAAGGCCGACATGACCATGGCCGTGTCCCAGCAGCCCTCGCCGCTCGCGAGAATGGTCCTGCGCAGGTCGTCCGGCAGCGGCGCCGTCGCGAGCTGGAAGAAATGCGCGGGGATGATCGCATTGTCGCCCGCCGCGTCCACGCCATAGGCATTGGTCGCCTGGATGAGCCGCGCCGCGCGGACCTCGCCTTCGGCCGTCCGGACGGTCCAGCCGTCCGCCGTTTCCGACATGCCGAGCGCGCTGGTCTCTTCGAAGATCCGCGCGCCATACCCCTGCGCCGCGCGGGCCAGTCCTTGGACGTAGGCCAGGGGCTGGATCGTTCCGGCCCGCCCGTCCCAAAGCGCGCCGCAATAGGCCGAGCTGCCCGTGCGCCGCGCGGTTTCAGCGGCATCGAGCAGCCTGACCGGCGCGCCGCGGGCCTGCTGCTGGGCGAACCGGGTCTCGAGGTCGCGCAGGCCTGCCGGCGAATGGGCACAGTGCAGCGTCCCCTGCCGCACCGCCTCGCAGCGGATCTGGTGGGTCTCGATCAGGTCGAACACCGTCGCGGGGCCGTCCGCCAGCAGCGCGTTGAGCCGCCCGCCGACGGTCTTGCCGAGTTTTTTCTCCACCTCGTCCGGCGGCGTCCAGAGTCCGGCGTTGACGAGGCCCACGTTGCGGCCCGATCCGCCGAAACCGATGCTCCGCGCCTCCAGGAGCGCCACCGAAGCACCCCTGGCGGCCAGGTGACAGGCCGCCGAGACCCCGGTAAAGCCGCCTCCGATCACCACGACGTCGACGGTGATCGACTCGCGCAGGGGGGCATAGCGGGTCCGGTCGGGCGCGGTGTCGGACCAGAGGCTTACGAGGCGCGGCACGAGGGTCATATCTCGAACGAAATGCCCTGGGCCAGCGGCAGCGCGCGCGAGTAGTTCACCGTGCTGGTCTGGCGGCGCATGTAGGCGCGCCAGGCGTCCGATCCGCTTTCGCGCCCGCCGCCGGTCTCCTTTTCGCCGCCGAAGGCGCCGCCGATCTCGGCCCCCGAGGGACCGATGTTTACGTTGGCGATGCCGCAGTCCGAGCCTTGCGCCGACAGGAAATGCTCGGTCTCACGCACATCGGTCGAAAAGATGCAGGACGACAGGCCCTGCGGCACGGCGTTCTGCATGGCGATGGCGGCGTCGAGCTCGGTGTATTTCATCACGTAGAGGATCGGAGCGAAGGTTTCGGTATGCACGATGGCGCTCTGCTCCGGCATCTCGGCGATGGCGGGCGACACGTAGGCCGCATCGGGATACTGCTCTGCCAGCGCCCGCCCGCCGCCGTGCACGGTCCCACCCTCGGCTTTCGCCTGCTCCAGCGCCGTGTTCATCGCCGTCATCGCGTCCGCGTCGATCAGCGGACCGACCAGGGTCCCGTCTTCGAGAGGACTGCCGATGGAAAGGCCCTCGTAGACCTTGACGAGGCGCGGGATCAGGTCGTCGTAGATGTCTTCGTGCACGATCAGGCGGCGCAGCGAGGTGCAGCGCTGGCCCGCGGTGCCGACGGCGGAGAACACGATGGCCCGGACGGCCATTTCCAGATCCGCCGAGGGCGCCACGATCATCGCGTTGTTGCCGCCCAGTTCCAGGATCGTCTTGCCCAGGCGTTTCGCCATGTCCGCCGTCACCGCCTTGCCCATGGGCACCGATCCCGTGGCCGACACCAGCGCCACGTCGCGCGATGCGGTCAGGGCCGCGCCCAGGTCCCGTTCGCCGATCAGGGTCTGGATCAGGCCCTCGGGCGCGTCGTCGCCAAAGGCCGCCATGGCGCGGTCGCAGATCTTCTGGATCGCCAGCTGCGTCAGCGGCGTCTTTTCCGACGGCTTGGCGATCACCGGATCGCCGCAGACCAGCGCCAGCGCCGCGTTCCAGCACCAGGGTGCCGCGGGGAAGTTGAAGGCGGTGATGATGCCGCAGACCCCAAGCGGATGCCAGGTCTCGCGCATCGAATGGCCCGGACGTTCGGAGGCGATGGTCAGACCGTACAGCTGCCGCGACAGGCCGACGGCAAAGTCGCAGATGTCGATCATCTCCTGCACCTCGCCCAGACCTTCCTGGTAGATCTTGCCGCACTCCAGCGACACGAGGCGCCCGAGGTTGGCCTTTTCGCGGCGCAGTTCGTCGCCGAGGAGCCGCACCAGCGCGCCGCGGCGCGGTGCAGGCACCTTGCGCCAGGCGTCGAAGGCGTCGACACCCCTGGCAATCGCGGCTTCGGCGTCGGCCACGGAGTGCATCGGCACCCGCGCGATTTCGCTGCCATCCACCGGCGTGGTGACCGACAGCGTCCCGCCGGTGGTCTCCGCGGCGCTCAGGCCGCAGGCGTCGAGAATGTGCTGGTATGTCATGAGCTTGTCCTTTGGTTCGAGATCAGGCCGGCGACGGCCCGGTACAGAGGCGCGCAGCCTCTCTGCGGATCGGCGCGCGAAGGAGAGCGGGACAGCCGGGCAAGGGCCGGCATTCCGAGGGCGCGGCCGGACGCGATGGTCGGACCCACGGTAAGCCGATACCGCGTGCGTCCGCCAGCGGTCGCTGTCCCGGCCGCATCGCAGACATGCGGCGGCGCGGCAATGTCCGGCGCGCCGATGCACGATGCCGGACCGCCCCGTCCGGCGGCACGCGGACGCGCGGCCTTTCTTGCGATCACAAGGATCGCGGACGGTGTCCAGCCTTCGAATCCGCCAGCCATTCGCAGCATGCGTAACTCCCGTTAACGGCTCTGTTTGACATGCCGACCATGCATATGAGAAACGCAATTATCGGATTCATCATGCAACGGCCTCATACCCATGCCGCACCCGAAGCGGACCCTGCCGCCGATGACCGCGCTTCGCGCACTCGAATCCTTCGAGCGGACGGGGAACGCCACGCAAACCGGGGTCGAGCTTGGCGTCTCGCAAAGCGCGGTGAGCCGCCAGCTCAAGCTTCTGGAGGACTACCTCGAGACGCCGCTCTTCCTGCGGGACAGGAAGAGCATCAGGCTGTCGCAGGCCGCGCGCAATTACTGCGGCCAGGTGCGGGCCGCGCTCGAACAGATTGGAACCGCGAGCCTGCGCCTGAAGGCGAACCCGGCGGGCGGGCAGCTCAATATCGCGATGCTTCCGGCGTTCGGGGTGCGCTGGCTGGCGCCGAAGCTGCCGGATTTCGCGGCCCGCCATCCCGATGTTACGATCAATCTCGGCACGCGGCTGAAACCTTTCGACTTTGCCGCCGAACCCTTCCATGGCGCGATCCACTTCGGCCAGCAGGATTGGTCCGACGTCGCTTATCAGGCGCTTATGCCGGAATATGTGGCGCCCGTGGCATCGCCCGGGATCGCCGAAACCCGGCGCGGCGAGTCCTTGCGCGACCTGTTTGCACTGCCGCTTCTGCACCTCGATACGCGCCCCGATGCCTGGGAAAGATGGGCCCTGGCGCTTGGACAGGACATCGAATGCCCGGTCGGGATGCTTTTCGATCAGTTCGCGCCGATGATCGAGGCGGCGGTTCATGGCATGGGGGCGGCGTTGCTGCCCACCTATCTGATCGAAAACGAGCTGCGGGACGGCCGTCTCGTGGCGCTCTGGCCGGACACCGAGATCAGTATCGGCACCTATTATTTCGTGTGGCCCAAGGACGACCCAAGCTATCGGCCCCGGACCCTGTTCGTGGACTGGTTGCGGCAGGTGATCGACGGCGAAATCCTGTGCGACCCGAACCGGCGAGCCTCTGCGTGGCGGGATGTCGCCGGACAAGACCCGTGACGGGCGCGCGTCAGGCGGGTCCGGTCGATGTGCCGTCCCAATGTTCCCCCATCGCCACGATGCAGGACGTCCCGTTGCTGTAGGTCTGCACGATGATCCAGTCGCCGCTCTGTTGGGTGACCCAGACCTCGAGCACGGTGTTCGGGTCGCGCAGGCCCATCCCGTGGCGTTCGGCTCCCAGCACCTGTGTCAGGGTCTGCTCCAGACGCGAGCTGTCCTCGCAGCGCAGATCGGACATCTGCGCCTGTGCGAGGCCGGGCAGAACGGTAAGGACCAGCGGAAGGGCGATGCGAACGGACATGCCCCGACCATACGCGGTTCTGACGAGAATTGTAACGGTTTCATGACGACCTGTGGATAACGTGATGCCGGACGGTCGCATCGGCCACGAGTGCGCTGCGGCCCTTTCCGGCTGCATTCACAGAGTCGTTGCGAAACTGTAAGAAAACCGATTCAAAACCGTCACGCAGCTGTCGCCATCAACCCATATCCGGCCTCCTGAACATGGGGGCGACATGCTGAAAATCGACACGCTGACCAAGCGCTTCGGAGACAAGACCGCCGTTGACGCGGCGACGATTCACGTCACGGAACCCAGGATGATCGGGATCATCGGGCGGTCCGGTGCCGGAAAATCCACGCTGCTGCGGATGCTCAACCGGTTGAGTGATGCGACCGAAGGGTCGATCACGTTCGACGGCGAAGAGATCACCGCCCTCAGAGGCGCGGCCAAGCGCGACTGGCAATCGCGCTGCGCGATGATCTTCCAGCAGTTCAACCTTGTGCCGCGCATGGACGTGGTGTCGAACGTGCTGCACGGCACGCTGAACAAGCGGTCCACCTTTGCGACGATGTTCAACCTCTATCCGCAGAGCGACATCCACCGCGCCATCGAGATCCTCGACCGTCTGGGCATCGCCGAACAGGCGCCGAAACGGGCCGAGGCGCTGTCGGGCGGCCAGCAGCAGCGCGTGGCCATCGCGCGCGCCCTTATGCAGGACCCCAGGATCATCCTCGCGGACGAACCCATCGCCTCGCTCGATCCGATGAACGCGCAGATCGTGATGGACGCCCTGCGCCGCATCCACGAGGAAGACGGCCGCATGGTCATCGCCAACCTGCACACGCTGGATACGGCGCGGCGCTATTGCGACCGGGTCATCGGAATGCGTGACGGCCGGATCGTTTTTGACGGAACGCCCGCGCAGCTGACCACCGGCGTCGCCCGCGACATCTACGGCGCCGGCGCGGATTTCTCCGAGGCCGCGACCTCGACCGCAATCGAAACGCTGGACAGTCACGAGGCCCGCAAAGCGAAAGCCTACGTCTGAGCCAGTCACGCCCCGCGTGACCCGCGCGGTCCACCTTCATCCACCCCGCCCGCACGCAGCCGCAAGGCTTTAGGGCAATCTTAAAGGAGACCCTGATGAAAAAGACCCTCGTCCTGGCGCTTGCCGCCACCACCGCCCTTGGCACCGGCGCCTTCGCGCAGGAGATCACCGAATTCCGCATCGGCATTCTCGGCGGCGAGAACGCGCAGGACCGCATGAACTCCTACCAGTGCCTCGCGGACTACACTACCGAGGAACTGGGCGTCGAGACCAAGCTCTTCGCCCCCGCCGACTACAACGGCGTGATCCAGGGTCTGCTGGGCGGCACCATCGACATGGCCTGGCTGGGCGCATCAGCCTATGCCGCCACCTACCTGCAGGATCCCGAAGCGGTCGAGCCGGTGATGGTCAAGGTCAACCTGGACGGCTCCATCGGGTATCATTCCATCGGTTTCGCCCGCAAGGATGCCGGCATCACCTCGCTCGAGGACATGCAGGGCAAGGTCTTCGGCTTCGGCGATCCGAACTCCACCTCCGGCTACCTGATCCCCTCCATCGAGATCCCCCAGGCCGGCGAAGGCATCACCATGGAGCCGGGTGAATACTTTGCCGATGTGGTCTTCACCGGCGGTCACGAGCAGACCATCGTCGCGGTGAACAACGGCGACATCGACGGCGGCGTGACCTGGGCCGACGGCCAGGGCAACTGGGAAGACGGTTACAACTCGGGCGCCCTGCGCAAGGCCGTGGACGCGGGCCTCGTCGACATGAACGAGCTGGTGGAGATCTGGAAATCCGAAGTCATCCCCGAAGGCCCCGTGGTGCTGCGCACCGCCCTGCCCGCCGACGTGAAGGAGAAGATGACGACGCTGGTCGACAACCTCTACGAGACCGATCCGGAGTGCACCTACGGCGTCTTCGCCGGTGACAGCCTGGGCGCCAAGCCGGTGACCCATGCCACCTACACCTCCATCGTCGAAGCGCGCAAAGCCGAAATCGGCGGCTGAGCGTCATCCATCCTGTCGGCAGCCCGCATTCCGGGCTGCCGATTTTCGTTCGAGGGCAGCAGATGACAGACGCGACACTGGGCACGCCGAACGGCGCCCGTTCCATCGACCATATCCGGGCCAGTTACCTGGCTCAGGTCCAGCGCCGCCGTCTCTACGGCGGGCTGGTTTTGATGATCTTCGTGCTGCTCATGGTCTCGGGCTTCATGGTGGCCGACGACCGCAATGCCGGCGGCTTCTGGGACGGCCTGCACCAGATCGGCGACTACCCCGCCGAAGTGCTGGCCGAAGCCTGGCAAAAGCGCGCCGACTTGCCGGGCCTCGTCGTCGAGTTCTTTCCCGCCCTGATCGAGACGATCAACATCGCCGCCGTGTCCACCCTGATCGGCGCCGCCGCCGGGCTGGTGCTGTCGCTGCTCTCGACCCGCGGGCTGGCGCGCTGGCCGCGCCTGATCCCGGTCTTCCGCCGCTTCATGGACATCATGCGGGCAGTGCCCGAAATCGTCATCGCGCTTGTCCTGATCTTCGTTCTGGGGGGCGGGCCGGTGCCCGCGATGATCGCCATCGCCATCCATACCGCGGGCGCCCTCGGCAAGATGTTCTCGGAAGTGGCCGAGAATGCCGATCTCAAGCCGGTCGAGGGTCTGGCCTCCACCGGGGCCACCTGGGCACAGAAGATGTGGCTTGGCGTGCTGCCGCAGGTGGCGCCGAACTACCTCAGCTACGCGCTGCTGCGGTTCGAGATCAACATCCGCGCCTCTGCGATCCTCGGCTTCGTGGGCGCAGGCGGGCTGGGCTACGAGCTGCGCAATTCCATGGCCTGGGGGCCGGGGCGCTTCGACGAGGCCGCGGCGATCTTCATCCTGCTTTTCGGCACGATCGTCTTCTTCGACCAGCTGTCGAGCCGTTATCGCAATCGCCTGACCGAAGGACATGCCGCATGAGCGCCGCCGACCTCGATCTCGTCAAATCGCAGGCCGATGCGCTTTTCTCGCGCAAGCGCCTCTTCGCCGTCGGCCTCCCCGGCGTCATCCTGGCCTATTTCGTCTACATCTTCTTCGCCTTCGACCTGCCCGGCCTCGCCCAGCGGGCGAACTGGGACAACGCGGTGACGCTGGCCTCGGACAGCTGGTCCTACAAGACCCATGTCACCCGCGAAAACGGCAGCGGCGAGATGGAATACGCGGTCGAGGGCGAGCGCAAGGGCGCCTACCCCGACGGCCAGCGCCCCGACTGGGTGACCGGTGACGATGTGATCACCGTCGACCTGGGCGGCGGCACACTTGTGCGGCTCCTGCCCGACCGGCGCACCGAGGTCGAAATCCCGGAGTTCGGCCTGATCAAAGCACAGGCCGAGGGACGCGAGATCACCACCAACCTGACGGGCGACCTGCCGGACTGGATCAGCGCCTCGTCCCGCCGGGTGGGGATCACCACGCCCGAAGGCCGCGTGACCATCACCGGATCGAAGACCGAGGTGTTCAACTACTTCCCGGGGTGGGAGCTTTTCTGGTTCACCTTCGACAGCCCCTATCACGGACACGGGTTCGGCGAGATCCTGTTCGGCGACCGGATCGACCCCGACCGCGGCAACATCGCGGGCGCCGTGTCGGACTGGTGGAACAATGCCATGTGGCGGCACAGGGACGTGGCCTGGGCCATCGGCGAGACGATCCTCATGGCCTTCCTCGGGACCATGGGGGCGGCGATGCTCGCCCTGCCCCTGTCCTTCATGGCTGCCAAGCGCTTTGCCCCCGTCATGCTGATCCGCGCCGCCACCCGACGGCTCTTCGACTTCGTGCGCGGCGTCGATGCGCTGATCTGGACGGTCGTGCTGGCGCGGGCCTTCGGTCCCGGCCCGCTGACCGGTACGCTGGCGATCCTGATCACCGACACGGGCACCTTCGGCAAGATCTTCTCCGAGGCGCTCGAAAACGTCGACCAGAAGCAGATCGAAGGCATTTCCTCCACCGGGGCCAAGCCGCTGCAGCGCTACCGCTTCGGCGTGATCCCGCAGATCGTGCCGATCCTGCTGGCGCAGATCCTGTACTTCCTCGAATCCAACACCCGCTCGGCCACGATCATCGGCGCGATCACCGGCGGCGGCATCGGGCTGATGCTGACGCAGGCGATCCAGACCCAGAAGGACTGGGAAGAGGTCGCCTACTACATCGTCCTGATCGTCGGCATGGTCATGGTGATGGACAGCCTCTCGGGCTGGCTCCGGGGCAAGCTGATCGGGCGCAGCGACTGACATGGCGCGCCTTTCCCCGGACCGCCCGGTCATCCACGACGGCTGCACGATCACCGACACCACCTTCGGCGCCTACGTCGAGATCGGCGCGGGCAGCCGCGTCGCCCACAGCAGGATCGGCGACTACAGCTATTGCGACCGCTTCGCCGATATCGCCAATGCCGAGGTCGGCAAGTTCGCCAATATCGCCAGCTTCGTGCGCATCGGTGCCACCGACCATCCGCTCGACACTGCCGCCTGCCACCACTTCCTGTATCGCTCGGGGGATTACTGGGACGATGCCGAGACGGACGCCGATTTCTTCGCCCGCCGCCGCGCCAGGCGCGCGGTCATCGGACACGACACCTGGATCGGCCATGCCGCGATGATCAAACCCGAGGTCACGCTGGGCCACGGCGCGGTGGTCGCCGCGGGCGCCGTGGTGACGAAGGACGTGCCCGCCTATTGCATCGTCGCCGGCACCCCCGCCCGCAAACTGCGCGACCGCCAACCGCCCGAGATCGCCGCCCGCCTGATCGCCCTGGCCTGGTGGAACTGGCCCCACGACGCCCTGCGCATGGCGCTGGAGGATTTCCGGACGCTCAGCGCGGAGGCGTTTCTGGAGCGGTACGGCGGGTAGGTTGGCTTGCAGCCTGTATCTGCAACTGGGTGTCGCAGTCAGCGGTACGGGATGATGCACCGCAATTGAACGGCAGCCATGCACCGGAGGCGGACTTTGCAGTGGCATGAGGCCCGCGCCAACCGAGGAACGTGATCAGCACTTGCCCGCCGCTGACCCTTGGCTTGCACTTCGGCACAACGTCCAGGAAGCCGACTTTGGTGAAGACTTGCCGCACCGCCAAACCTGCCAGGTTCGAATGCTTTGAGATCATGTTCGGCAGGCTCACGGAATGAAAGCGCGGTGCACGTTTTTGGACTGGATGTCCGATGGCCTTCCTCTCGTCCATTGCGCTCGCAGCCATCGTCCTCTCCTGGCGATACGTCCTGACCCCAGCCGCAGAGAATTGAAATCACGCAAAGACTCACGCGAGACGCCCGATAATTTTTCCCAAAGATGAAAGGGGCTTGATCTGTACGCAGATCAGGGACAATCTTAGGTTGAATACCTTACTTAAAAATTTTCAAAAATTGCTACTGGAGGTACCAACCTTGGAGAAGATTTTTTCACGCAGTTTCTTTGCGTCGTCCGTCATTTCCGCATTCGGCTTCATATCGTCGGCAGCTGCTTCGGAACCTGCTGATATTGACTATCTCTCTTGCGGTGAAATTGCCTGTGCGTACTTCTATCAGGGTGAGGGTGTGAACCATCTGCAACTGATCATGCATGTCTGGCCGAAAGGTGGCGGCCTGAATTCCGACGATGTGACGATCATACTGGATTTTCCGAATGACCCGAACGGCACGTCTTCCATCTACATCGGCAACACGCTGGTCGAATATTACGGCCCGGGCGTCGACCTGAGCATGCCCGAACAACACGGGGACAAGATTTTCGATATGGGAATCTACCTGGCCGAAGGTCTCCAGATCGCGCTGAACAACCCTGAAACCGCGGACTTCGGCTGGTGGCCATCGCAATCCATAATCAACGAGTTGGTGGAACAGTCCGCGGACCAAATCCCTCAGCAGTTCAGCGCGTGGGACGACACGAATCCCCCGTTCCCGCCTGACGAAAATGGCACTGGGGGCGGGCATTCCGAAAATGCCGTCGGTGTCCTCCTGGGGGAAGAGCTGTGCGTGGGCATTGAATGCTTTGACACTGAAGATGACCAGAACTTGTCACTTGCGGCGCAGGTCCGTCCCCAACAACGTGCCGATGCACTCAGGGAAAGGACCGCCCCGCTCTTGCTGCCCGGCAATCAACGCAGCGCTGGAAATGTTAACCGCCTGCGGGCGCAACAGAACTCCGTAGCCTCCGAAGGAACTTGCGGAGGTATCGCTTTGGCCAACGCCGTCGCGCAACAGGGGTTGGAGGGCTGCTACGACAAATGTGATACGTGCATCGAACAGAATGTCGCCACCGCCCAGGCCATTCAAAACGCGAACGCCGAATTGCACTGTATGAAGTTCGCGAGCAGCTCCGTGCTGCTCTCGGCGGTTGCGACCGAAGCCATTGCCCTATTGGGCGCTGCCACGATCTATACCGAATTGCATGAGTACTGCATGAAAAACGCGATAACGTCACTTGCCGGATTTAAGGCGACGCAGCGACTTCAATGCCGGTCAACGTGCAGGTATTTATTCGAACTTTCCCAGTAGCTGCGCTCTTTGCGGAACTGACTGCGCTGTTGGACACCCAGCCAGACGATTCAATCATCGTTGCTGCGCGGCGGGGGCTTTGCTGCAAGCTGCGACATCACGGCCGCGACTTTCGGACTGTGGGCAGCAGCTTTTGCCGCGCTCCGGCTGGCGTCATGCGGATGCAGGGAATGACCGGACGCCGTCCTTCCAGCGAGCACGGCTCGCTGGAATAACCCGGTGTGAACGTGCCGGCTTGGGACTGGCCACCGGCCGTTTCCGGCACTTGCGCAGAGCGCGCCAGATTCGCCGCCGCCATTCGATGGACCCGCCACGCTACCCCTCAAGCGTCAGCGTCACCCGGTCCCCGGCGAACCAGGTCCGGCCGTATTCCACCGGCACGCCCTTTGCGTCCACGTTTACGCCGGTCGACCGCAGCAGCGGGTCGCCTTCCTTCAGATGCAGGTGCAGCGCTTGCGTGACGTCCGCCAGCACGGCGGTCAGCCGGGTCGAGGCGCGGGTGTAGTCCGGCACGCCGGCGCGGGCGAGGACCTCGGTCACGCTGCTGGTCTCCGCCAGGTGCCGGTCGATCCCCGGAAGACGGTCCAGCGGAAAGACGCTTTCGAAGACCGCGATGGGCGCGTCGTCGGCCAGCGACAGGCCGTGGTAGGCGCAGACCGGATCGCCTTCGGTCAGCGCCAGGGCCTGCGCCTCGCCGCGCGTGGCTGCGCGGCATTCGATGCTAAGCACGCGCTTCTCCGGCCTGCGCCCCGCGGCCAGGACGTTTTCATGGAACCGCACCCGGGACCCGATGGGATAATCCGTCGGCGTCGCGGCCACGAAGGCCCCGGCCCCGCGCCGCGTGCGCACCAGCCCCTCCTCGACCAGTTGCGCGATGGCATGGCGCACCGTGTGCCGGTTCACGCCGAAGCGCCCCGCGAGCTGCGCCTCGGTCGGCAGTTTGTCGCCCGGTGTGTAGCGGCCGTCGGCGATCTCGTCCCGCAGCGTCGCGGCGATGGATTTCCACACCGGGGTGCGCCCGCCGGCCATGTCCTGCCTGTCACCCAAGTTTTACAAATCTCCGCTGTCCCGCCCAAGGGAATCTGTTAAGATATGTCTAGTTGTATAGAAATCTTGAAAGTTGTCGAGATGAAAGACATGGCTGACCCCGAGGCACCGCGCAAAGCCTGGATGGGCCTGATGGCAAGGGCACCCGAGGGGCGCGTCTCCGCCCTTCTGGACCGTGCCTCCCCGCGTCCCGCCTTCACCTGGCTGCGCGCGCCCGAGGTGGGCAGCGCCATGGTGCGTGGCCGGGCGGGCGGCACCGGCGCGCCGTTCAATCTGGGTGAAATGACCGTGACGCGCTGCGCGCTGACACTCGACAGCGGCGAGACCGGACATGCCTATGTGCAGGGCCGCCGTAAGGCCGATGCCGAGGCCGCGGCGCTGGTCGATGCGCTGATGCAGACGGATGCGGCGGACGATCTGCGCCGCAAGGTGCTGGACCCGCTGGAGGCCGAAGCCAAGGCCCGCACATCCGCCCGCGCCGCCAAGGCCGCCGCGACGAAGGTCGATTTCTTCACCATGGTCCGGGGGGACGACTGATGCAGGCCAATGCCCTGACCGGCGGTTTCGCCAATCCGCCCGCCGACGCCGCCAACGCCTTTCGCGGCCTCATGGAGGCGATGGCGCGGCCAGGCACCATCCGGCGCATCGCCGGGGCCACACCGCCCGCGCCGCTCTCTGCCGCGGCGGGGACTGTGCTTCTGACCCTGTGCGACAGCGATACTCCGGTGCACCTGGCCGGCGGTGCCGACTGCGATGACATGCGGAGCTGGCTGGCATTCCACACCGGTGCGCCGCTCTGCGGGCCGCAGCATTGCCAGTTCGCCGTCGGCACCTGGGAGGCGCTGCTGCCGCTTTCGGACTATCCCATCGGCACGCCGGACTACCCCGACCGCTCCGCGACGCTGATCGTCGAGGTGCCGGCGCTGGAAGCAAACGGGGCGACACTCAGCGGGCCGGGTATCAGGGATGAGGCGCGCCTGTCCCTGCCGGACATCGCGGCATTTCAGGACAACGCCGCCCGGTTTCCGCTGGGGCTCGACTTCGTCTTCACCTGCGGGAACCGGGTCGCGGCCCTTCCCAGATCGACGCGGGTGGGCGCGAGCAATGATGCGGCCGCGCAAGAGGAGGCACGCTGATGTATGTTGCCGTCAAAGGGGGCGAACGCGCGATCAACAACGCCCATGCCTGGCTGGCCGAGGAGCGCCGAGGCGATCCCTCCGTCGCGGAGCTTTCCGTGGCGCAGATCCGCGAACAGCTGAGCCTGGCCGTGAACCGGGTGATGGCCGAAGGCTCGCTCTACGATCCGGACCTTGCGGCGCTGGCGATCAAGCAGGCGCGCGGCGACCTGATCGAGGCGATCTTCCTGGTCCGCGCCTACCGCACGACCCTGCCCCGGTTCGGCGCCTCACGCCCGGTCGACACCGCCGCGATGGCTTGCGACAGGCGCATCTCGGCCACGTTCAAGGACCTGCCCGGCGGTCAGGTGTTGGGGCCGACCTTCGACTACACCCACCGCCTGCTCGATTTCAAACTGGCCGCCGAGGGCGAGGCTCCGAACGCGCCCGAACGCGACACCACGGCAGAGCCGGTGCCCCACGTGACCGGCTTCCTGAACCGCGAAGGCCTGATCGAACAGGCGCCGCAGGACGACACCACGCCACCCGACCTGACCCGGGAGCCGCTGGAACTGCCCGCCGACCGCGCCCTGCGCCTTCAGGCGCTGACCCGCGCGGACGAAGGCTTTACCCTGTCGATGGCCTATTCCACCCAGCGCGGCTATGCCCGTAACCATGCCTTCGTGGGCGAACTGCGCATCGGCACCGTGCCGGTCGAGATGGAGATCCCCGAGCTGGGCTTTGCCATCGAGATCGGCGAGATGGTCCTGACCGAATGCGAGACGGTGAACCAGTTCAAGGGGTCGAAGACCGAACCGCCGCAGTTCACGCGCGGCTACGGGCTGGTCTTCGGGCAGACCGAGCGCAAGGCGATCTCGATGGCACTCGTGGACCGGGCGTTGCGCTGGGAAGAGCTTGGCGAGGACAACGTCGGCGCTCCGGCGCAGGACGCGGAATTCGTGCTGTATCATTCGGACAACATCCAGGCGACCGGGTTCCTCGAACATATCAAGCTGCCGCATTACGTGGATTTCCAGTCCGAACTCGAACTTGTCCGCAAGCTGCGCCGCGAGGTCGAGGCGTCGGACCGTCGGGAGGCCGCGGAATGAGCGACTACAACTTCGCCTATCTCGACGAACAGACCAAGCGGATGATCCGGCGCGCCATCCTCAAGGGGTTGGCGATCCCCGGCTACCAGGTGCCCTTCGCCAGCCGCGAAATGCCCATGCCCTACGGCTGGGGCACCGGCGGCGTGCAGGTCTCGGCGGCGGTGCTCACCCCCGAGGACCGCTTCAAGGTGATCGACCAGGGTGCCGACGACACCACCAACGCCGTGTCGATCCGCAGCTTCTTCGAACGCACCGCGGGCGTCGCCACCACGACCCGGACCCACGAGGCCACAGTGATCCAGACCCGCCACCGCATCCCCGAGGCGCCGCTGGCCGAAGGGCAGATCCTCGTCTACCAGGTGCCGATCCCCGAACCCCTGCGCTTTCTGGAGCCGCGCGAAAGCGAGACGCGCAAGATGCACAGTCTCGAGGAATACGGGCTGATGCATGTGAAGCTCTACGAGGACATCTCGCGGCACGGGCACATCGCCACCTCCTACGCCTATCCCGTCAAGGTGGAGGCACGGTATGTCATGGATCCGTCGCCGATCCCGAAATTTGACAACCCCAAGCTGTCCGATTGTCCCGCCATCCAGCTCTTCGGCGCGGGCCGCGAACAGCGCATCTATGCCCTGCCTCCCTTTACGCGGGTCGTGAGCCTCGATTTCGAGGATCATCCGTTCGAGCCGTCCAAGGCGGACCATTCCTGCGGGCTTTGCGACGCCGCGGACAGCTATCTCGACGAGGTGATCGTGGACGATGCGGGCGGGCGGATGTTCGTCTGTTCCGACACCGACTATTGCGAGGCGCGCCAGGCGGCCGGCCATCGCGGAAAGGATGCGGCATGACCCCCCTTCTCTCGGTCCAGAGCATCACCAAGCGGTACGGCGCGCACATCGGCTGCGCCGAGGTGTCCTTCGACCTCTATCCCGGCGAAGTCATGGGCATCGTGGGCGAGTCGGGCTCGGGCAAATCCACGCTGCTCAACTGCATGGCCGGTCATCTGGCACCGGACGCGGGGACTGTGATCTTCGACACCCGCACGGACGGTCCCCGCGACACCGTCACGATGAGCGAACCCGAGCGCCGGATGCTGGGCCGCACCGACTGGGCCTTCGTTCACCAGCATGCCCGCGACGGGCTGCGCATGGGTGTCAGCGCCGGCGGCAACGTGGGCGAGCGGCTGATGGCCGTGGGCGCGCGCCATTACGGCGACATCCGCGACAAGGCCGTGGACTGGCTCGACCGGGTCGAGATCGCCGCGGATCGGGTCGACGACCGCCCCACCACCTTTTCCGGCGGCATGCAGCAGCGGCTGCAGATCGCGCGCAACCTCGTCACCGGGCCGCGGCTGGTGTTCATGGACGAACCCACCGGCGGGCTGGATGTCAGCGTGCAGGCGCGGCTCCTTGACCTGCTGCGCGGGCTGGTGCGCGACATGGGCCTGTCGGCGATCATCGTCACGCATGACCTTGCGGTGGTCCGGCTGCTGGCCGACCGGCTGATGGTGATGAAGGACGGGCACGTGGTGGAAAGCGGCCTGACCGACCAGGTGCTCGACGATCCGCAACATGCCTATACCCAGCTTCTCGTCAGCTCCGTCCTGCAGGTGTGAGACCATGATTACCCTTTCAGACGTGTCCAAGACCTTCACCCTGCACAACCAGGGCAGTGCCGTGATCGAGGTGCTGACCGGCGTCGACCTGGCGGTGGCTTCCGGTGAATGCGTGGCCCTGACCGGCGCATCCGGGGCCGGAAAATCCACGCTGATGCGGATGATCTACGGCAACTACCGGGCGCAATCCGGCGCGATCCGGGTCGGCGGCACCGACCTGGTGCAGGCAGAACCGCGCGAGATCATCCGTATCCGCCGCGAGACGCTGGGATATGTCAGCCAGTTCCTGCGCGTCGTGCCGCGGGTGCCAACGCTCGACGTGGTGGCCGAGCCGCTGCGCGTCGTGGGCGTGCCGCAGGACGAGGCACAGGCCCGCGCCCGGGCGCTGCTTTCGCAGCTCAATATCCCCGAGCGGCTCTGGTCGCTGTCGCCCACCACTTTCTCGGGCGGCGAACAGCAGCGGGTCAATATCGCGCGCGGCTTTGCCCATGCCTATCCCGCCATGCTGCTGGACGAACCCACCGCCAGCCTCGATGCCGCCAACCGCGAGGTGGTGCTGTCGCTGATCGAAGAGGCCAAGGCCCGCGGCGCTGCCATTGTCGGCATCTTCCACGACGAGGCCGCGCGCGCCCGCGTCTGCGACCGAGAGGTCGATGTCAGCCGCTTCACCCCGGCGCGCGCGGCATGATGCCCGGGCGGCTCATCGCCGTGGTCGGCCCGTCCGGCGTCGGCAAGGACAGCGTGATGTCCGGGCTCGTGGCCGCGCAGCCGTCGATGCGGCTGGTCCGCCGGACCATCACCCGCGCGCCGGACCTCGAGGGCGAGGACTACGAGGCCGTCACCCCCGATGCCTTCGTCGCGGCTGTCCGCGACGGTGCCTTCTGCCTGCATTGGGACGCGCACGGGTTGCGTTACGGCATCCCCGCCGACGTGCCGGACGACCTGCGCTCCGGTCGCGACTGCCTCGCCAACCTGTCCCGCGGCGCGCTTTTGCAGGCCCAAGCGGTCTTTCCCCGGCTCATCGTGCTCAACATCACCGCGTCGCCAACGGTGCTTGCCCACCGTTTGACCGGGCGTGGCCGGGAAACCGATGCCGAGATTTCGGCGCGGCTGGCGCAAGCCGGCAAGCCCTTGCCCGAGGGTCTGGACGTCGTCACCCTGGCCAACGACGGCGCTCTCGGTGAAACGGTCGCGCAGGCGCTCGACGCGCTGCAACCGGCAAGAGTGTAGCGATGCTGGGCCTGGAAAAGCCCCTGTGCCCGCTGTCCGGTCCGGGCCGCACAGACCAGAAAGACGCGTCCGACCGGGTCCGCGTCGACCACCTTTCGGGGACCGCTGGTCAGCATAGACCGAAATGCAATACGAGTGACTGACATGAACTCTCCCTTCGCCCCCACCGATCTCACGGACGCCCGTGACGGAGCCTTGTCAGAGCCCCTGACACTCGCCAACGCGCGCCTCGTCCTGCCCGACACCGTCCTGCGCGGGCGGATCACGCTCGTCGACGGCCGCATCGCGGCTATCGAGGACGGCGATGGCGTTCCGCCTGGCGCGGTCGACTGCGGCGGCGATTACGTCATGCCCGGCCTGGTGGAGCTGCACACCGACAACCTCGAACGCCATATCGAACCGCGTCCCGAGGTCGGCTGGCCGCATCTGCCCGCGCTGCTGGCGCATGACGCGGAACTGGCCTCGACCGGCATCACGACGGTGTTCGACGCGCTTCGGGTGGGGTCGATCCACACCGGAAAGGCGGGCTACGGCGCCTATGCCCGCAACCTCGCCAACGAACTGCTCGAGGCGCGGGCGGCGGGTCACCTCAAGATCAGCCACTTCCTGCACCTGCGCGCCGAGATCTGTTCGGAAACGCTGCTTGAGGAAATGGCCGCCTTCGGGCCCGAGGACCGGGTGGGCATCGTCAGCCTGATGGACCACACCCCCGGCCAGCGGCAGTTCCGCGACCTCACCTCACTCAAGGCCTATGTGGCCAAGAAACGCGGCATGAACGACATCGAATTCGCCGAGCACGTGGCCAATCTCAAGCAGCTCCATGCCCGGTACGGTGCGGCGCATGAAAAGGGCGCCGTGGCCGAGGCCCGCCGCTACGGCGCAGTTCTGGCCAGCCACGACGATACCACCGCCGACCAGGTCGAGGTCTCGGCCCGCAACGGCGTCGGTTTCGCGGAATTCCCCACCACGCGCGAGGCCGCCTCGGCCTGCCGCGCGCACGGGATCGCGGTGATGATGGGCGCGCCGAACCTGATCCGCGGCGGTTCTCATTCCGGCAACGTCGCCGCGCGGGAACTGGCAGAGGCGCAGCTGATGCAGATTGTCTCGTCCGACTACGTGCCGGCCGCCCTGCTTCTGTCGGCCTTCCAACTCGCTGACATCTGGGAGAACCTGCCGATGGCCGTCGCCTGCGTCACCCGCAACCCGGCCCGGGCGGCAGGTCTGGAGGATCGCGGCAGTCTCGAGACCGGCCTGCGCGGCGACCTGATCCGGGTCAGGCCGGCGGGAAAGACCCCGCTGCTGCGCGGGGTCTGGAGCCGGGGCGAACGCGTCGCCTGAGCGGAGCACCTCGGCCTTCTTGTCGTCGCTCGCTCCGGCACCGGAGCGGCTCAGGCGAAGAACGCCTTGCTGTGCGTCGCGATATGTTCGACGAACAGCCGCACCTTGGGGTCCTGCAACTTCTTGTGCGGGTAGAGGCAGCCAAAGATCGTCGACACTGGCGGCGTGTCGGGCAGAACCTCGACCAGCCGTCCGCTCTCCAGATGCGCGCGCACGTCGAAGCGCGGCTTGTTGACGATACCCTTGCCCGCCAGCGCCCAGTCCGTGAGAACGTCGCCATCGTCCGCATCGAACTTGCCCCGCACCTCGAGCTTGCGCGGTCCCATGTCGGTCTTCAGCACCCAGAAATACTCCGGCGACCGCGGATAGCGCAGCAACAGGCAGTTGTGGTCGCCGCGCAGCAGATCGTCGGGAACCTCGGGAACGCCGTGCTGCGACAGGAACGCGGGCGCGGCACAAAGCACCCGGTCGCAATCGGCGAACTTGCGCAGGGCCATGGTGGAATCGCTCGGCTCGCCGATGAAGAACGCGATGTCCAGACCGTCGGTCAGAAGGTCGACCTTGCGGTCCGACAGGCGCATGCGAATCTCCGTATCGGGATAGGTTTCGGAAAAGTCCGGCACCAGCGGCGCCACGATCCGCCGCCCGACCCCCAGCGGAGCGGTCACCCGGATCGCCCCGCGCGGTGTTCGCGAGAAACTGGCGACCCGTGCCTCGGCATTCTCCATCGCCGCGAGAACCGCCTTCGCCTCGTCGTAGAAGACCTGCCCGGCTTCGGTGGGCGTCATCGACCGCGTGGTCCGGTTGAAAAGCCGCACGCCAAGGTGTTTCTCCAGCTCTTTCAGCCGCTTGCTCGCCACCGCCGGGGTCAGCCGCAGATCGCGCCCGCCCGAGGTAATGCTGCCCAGTTCCATGACCCGGACAAAGACGTGAAGGCTTTCGATATAGGACATGCTGCGACTCCCAAGGCCGATGGAGCATGCAGCGCCAAGCGGATATTTTCAACGATCCGTTGAAAGAATTTGCCGTTTACAACGATTTTCGACTTCAATTCTTGGTCCTATGGTTTCCCCACGGTCAGTCGCCAGGACCGTGCAGGAGGAGGACACCATGACCATACGCTTCATTCTCAACGGCAGGGATGTGTCGGTCGATGCGGTCGGCGCAAGCCAGACGCTGCTCGACTTCCTGCGCCTCGACCGGCGTCTCACCGGCACCAAGGAAGGCTGCGCCGAGGGCGATTGCGGCGCCTGCACGGTGCTGGTCGGCCGCCTGGCAGGCACGGGCCTCGTCTACGAGCCGGTCAACGCATGCATCCGGTTCCTGGCCTCCGTGCAGGGGTGCCACGTGGTCACGATCGAATACCTCTCTGGTCCCGATGGACGGCTGCACCCGGTGCAGCAGGCGATGGTGGAGCATCACGGCAGCCAGTGCGGTTTTTGCACGCCGGGCTTCGTCATGTCGCTCTACGCGCTCTGGATGCGCGTTCCGGAACCCACCGTCACGCAGGTCGAGACCGCGGTGCAGGGCAACCTGTGCCGCTGCACTGGCTACGAGCCAATCATCCGGGCCGCCGTCGCCGTGTCGCGCTATGGCACGCCGGCGGCGGATCATCTCGAAACGGAACGCGAGACGATGACCGCCCGCCTCCGCGCCCTGCGGGCCGATACGCGCATCGTCACCGGACCGCCGGACAACCTGAGCATCCTGCCTTGCAGTGTCGACGACCTGGCAGACTGCCTGCTGGACTGGCCCGAGGCCACCATCGTGGCCGGGGCGACCGATGTCGGCCTCTGGGTCACGAAATTCCTGCGCCCCATCGGACCGGCGATCTTTGTCGGCCACCTCGACGCCTTCAGGACCGTCGAGCGGCACGGGAACGCCCTGCGGATCGGAGCGGGCGCGAGCTACAGCGATTGTCAGGCCAAGCTGGCGGAGCACATCCCGCACCTGACATCGTACTGGGATCGCATCGCGGGCTGGCAGGTGCGCAACCTGGGCACCGTGGGCGGCAACATCGCGAACGGCTCTCCGATCGGGGACACGCCGCCGGTGCTCATCGCCCTGGGGGCAGAGATCACGTTGCGGCGCGGTCGAGACCGCCGGACCCTGCCGCTCGAGCATTACTTCATCGACTACGGCAAGCTGGACCGCGCACCCGGCGAATTCGTCGAGAGCATCAACGTCCCCCTGCCCGGCCCCGACGACCGCGACGCCGCCTACAAGATCTCCAAGCGGCGGGACGAGGATATCTCGTCGGTCGCGGCGGGCCTCCACATGACCGTGACCGATGGCCGGATCCTTGACGCGCGGATCGCCTTCGGCGGCATGGCCGCGACCCCGAAACGGGCCGGCGCGGCAGAGGCGGCGCTGAACGGCCAGCCCTGGTCGCTTGCGAGTTTCGAAAAGGCCGCCGCGGCCCTGGCCCGGGATTTCCAGCCGCTCAGCGATTGGCGCGCCTCTGCGGAATACAGAATGCTGTCGGCGCAGAACCTGCTGCGGCGGTTCTTCCTCGAACAGGACGCGCAGACCGGCGCGCCCGTGCAACTGGCCCTCGCCTAGGACAGGAGACGCACCATGAAAGACACCGTTCTCATCGCCGGCGCGGCCCATACCGACCGCATCCACGACAGCGCCACGAAACATGTCACCGGGCGCGCGGATTACACCGACGACATCGCCATGCCCGAGGGCACGCTGCATGCCTATCTGGGCGTGTCGGAGGTGGCCCATGCGACGCTGCGCGGCATCGACTACACCGACGTTCTCGCCACCCCCGGCGTAATCGGCGTGCTGACCGCCGGGGACGTTCCGGGCGTGAACGACATCAGCCCCACCGGGCGAAACGACGAGCCGGTGTTTCCCACCGACCTGATCCAGTTCCACGGCCAGCCGCTTTTCGCCGTGGTGGCCGAAACCCGGGACATCGCCCGGCGCGCGGCGCAGAAGGCAAAGATCGACTGCGAGGCGCTGCCGCACGCGCTCGATCCCATTGCCGCGCAAGCGGCCGGGTACGGCCATGTCACAGCACCGCTGAGACTCGAACGGGGCTATGTCGGCCCGGCGCTGGAGACGGCGCCGAACCGCATCCAGGGACGCATGACCGTCGGCGGGCAGGATCACATGTACCTCGAAGGCCAGATCGCCTTTGCCATTCCGGGCGAGGATGACGACGTGGTCGTGCATTGCTCAACCCAGCACCCGTCCGAGGCGCAGCACATGGTCGCCCATGTTCTTGGCGTGCCGTCGAACGCGGTGGTGGTGAACGTGCGCCGCATGGGCGGTGGGTTCGGCGGCAAGGAAAGCCAGATGAACCTCTTTGCCGCGGTGGCCGCGATGGCCGCGAAGAAATGGAATCGCGCGGTCAAGATCCGCCCCGACCGCGACCAGGACATGACCGCGACCGGCAAGCGCCATGACTTCGTGATCGATTACGACGTCGCCTTCGACGCGGCGGGCCGGATCCAGGCCGTCGACGGCAGCTTCGCCGCGCGCTGCGGCTATTCCGCCGATCTCTCCGGCCCGGTGACGGACCGGGCGCTGTTTCACGCCGACAACGCGTATTTCTATCCCAAAGTCCGGCTCATCAGCCACCCGATGAAGACCAACACCGTCTCCAACACCGCGTTTCGCGGCTTCGGCGGACCGCAGGGCGTGATCGCCGCCGAGCGCATCATCGAGGAAATCGCCTATGCCACCGGCCAGGACCCGCTGGACGTGCGCAAGACCAATTTCTACGGCGGCCCAGGTCGCAATCTGACGCCCTACCACCAGGAGGTCAAAGACAACATCCTCGACCGTCTCGTGACCGAGCTGGAAGAGACCGCCGCCTACCGCCAGCGCCGCGCCGACATCATCGCCTTCAACGCGGGTTCGCCGGTACTGAGGAAGGGAATCGCACTGACGCCGGTCAAGTTCGGCATTTCCTTCACCGCCACCTGGTACAATCAGGCGGGCGCGCTGGTGCATGTCTACAACGACGGCTCCATCCACCTGAACCATGGCGGCACGGAGATGGGCCAGGGGTTGAACACCAAGGTGGCACAAGTTGTCGCCGAGGCCTTCCAGGTCGATTTCGACCGGATCAAGATCACCAAGACCACCACCGAGAAGGTGCCCAACACCTCGGCCACGGCCGCATCGAGCGGCACCGACCTCAATGGCATGGCGGCGCTGAACGCCGTGGAGCAGATCAAGGCCCGGCTGGTCGCCTTCGCTGCCGAGACATGGAACGTCGATCCCGCCGAGGTCGTCTTTCACGCCAACGAGGTGCATATCGGCGCCGAGACGCTCGGCTTCGATGCCTTCATCAGGCAGGCCTACCTCGCCCGGGTGCAACTCTCTGCGGCGGGCTTCTACAAGACCCCCAAAATCCACTGGGACCGCGACAAGGGCCAGGGGCGGCCGTTCTACTACTACGCCTACGGCGCGGCCTGCTCCGAGGTCACGATCGACACGCTGACCGGCGAATACCGGGTCGACCGGACGGATATCCTGCACGACGTGGGCCGGTCGCTGAACCCGGTCCTCGACAAGGGCCAGGTCGAAGGCGCCTTCATCCAGGGCATGGGCTGGCTCACCACCGAGGAACTCTGGTGGGACGAGGCCGGGCGCCTGCGCACCCATGCGCCCTCGACCTACAAGATCCCGCTCGCCTCGGACCGCCCGCGCGCATTCAACGTGCGGCTGGCCGACTGGTCCGAGAACCGGGAGCTGACGATCAAACGCTCCAAGGCGGTGGGAGAACCGCCCTTCATGCTGGGCATTTCGGTGTTCGAGGCACTGTCGATGGCGGTGGCCTCGGTGGCGGACTACCGCACCTGCCCGCGGCTCGATGCGCCTGCCACGCCCGAGCGCGTGCTGATGGCGGTGGCGCGGCTACGGGCCGGGGGTTGAGCCATGTCCTGCGCTGTCACGGACCTCTCCGGATTTCTGGCAGATCATCCTTCGGTGATCCGGGTGGCGCTGACCCGGGTGCGCGGGTCTTCGCCGCGGAATGCCGGGACCGAGATGATCGTCTCGCCCGGTGCGCTTTGGGGCACGATCGGCGGCGGTCAGCTGGAGCATATCGCCATCGACGCCGCCCGCGCCATGCTGCGCGACGGCGCTTTGCAGCGCGAGCTTGACCTGCCGCTCGGCCCCGAGATCGGCCAGTGCTGCGGCGGGCGGGTCGAACTGCGCCTGACCCGCATGCGCGCCTCGGACAAGCGTGCGGCGCTGGATCGGGCGCAGGCCGACGCCGCCGCACTGCCGCATGTCTACGTGCTGGGCGCCGGGCATGTGGGGCGGGCGCTGGCGCAGCAGTTTCAGCACCTGCCCGTGCAGTGCATCCTGATCGACACCCGGCCCGAGGAGCTGGCGCTCAACACCGCGCAGGTCGAAACCCGCTTGCGGGTTCTGCCCGAGGCGGACATCTGGCAGGCGCCCGCGGGCAGCGCCTTTGTCGTGCTGACCCACGATCACGCCCTGGATTTCCTGCTGACCTCGGCGGCGCTGGAGCGGGGCGACGCAGCCTATGTCGGCATGATCGGATCCGCCACGAAGCGCGCGAAGTTCAAGAGATGGGCACGTACGCACTGCGACGGTCAGAGCATCGACGGCCTGACCTGCCCCATCGGGGCCACCGAGAGTCGCGACAAGCGGCCTGCCGTCATCGCCGCGTTCGTGGTGGCCGAGGTGATGGCCCGACTGACCGCCGAAACCGCCGCGACCGCCTCTTGCGAGGCACTCAAGACGCCCATGTCGGGCAATAAACCGGGGCTGGAAGGGAGACTGGCCTGACCGCCGGAGATCCGGCCCCACCAGAGGAGGAGACCGTCATGGACGGGAGGACCTACAACTACAAGCTGTTCAGCCGCAGCGATTTCAGCGCCTTCTGGGCGCTGTTCACCGACAATCTCGTGAACCTTTTGATCCTGTCCGGCGTCTGCCGGTTCGTGTTCCAGATGCCCGCCGAGATCGTCTTCGGACGCATCGTGCCTGGCGCAGCCATCGCCATCCTGGCCGGTGTCGCCGTCTACACCTACCTGGCCAAATGGGCCGCGAACAAGCAGGGCAAGGACGTCACCGCCCTGCCCTACGGCATCTCGACGCCGGTCATGTTCGTCTACCTCTTCGGCGTGATCGGCCCGATCTACTGGGCCACCGAAGATCCGCTCCTGGCCTGGCAGGTGGGCATCGGCGCCGGGTTCATGGGCGGCATCGTCGCGGCGCTCGGCGCGCTCGTCGGGCCGTTCCTAAAGCGCATCACGCCCCGCGCCGGCATGCTGGGCACGCTCTGCGGCATCGCGCTCGTCTTCATCGGCGCCGTGCCGCTGGCCGAGATCTTCGAACATCCGCTGATCGGCTTCACCTCGCTGCTGTTCATCCTCTGGGGGCTGATCGGGCGCTTTCGCCTTCCGGGCAACGTGCCCGCGGGCCTGGTCGCCATCGCGGCGGGGACCGTTATCGCGCTGGTGCTCGGGAAATCGCAGATCGACGTCAGCGGCATCGGGTTCTACCCGCCGGTGCCGTATGTCGGCGACCTGGTGGCCGGCATCCAGTACCTTTTCGCCAACCCTGAGCTGTTCCTCGTCCTGATCCCGGTGCAGATCTACAATTTCATCGAGACCATGAACAACGTGGAATCCGCCGAGGCCGCCGGCGACCGCTATCCGGTGGGCCTGTGCCAGGTGACCGATGGCGCGGGCACGATGCTCGGCGCACTGTTCGGCTCGCCGTTTCCGACGACCGTCTATATCGGTCATCCCGCCTACAAGCGCCTCGACGCCCATGCCGGGTATGTCGTCGGCGTCGCGGTGGTCATCGCCGCCGCCGCGTTTCTCGGCCTGCTTTCTTTCCTCGCGGGTCTGATCCCGATCGCCGCGGCGGCACCGGTGCTCGTCTTCGTCTCGGTGAGCCTCATCACCAACACCGCCTGGGCGGTGAAGCCCACGCACATGGCCGCGGTGTCCTTCGCGATCCTGCCGCATATCTCGGCCTTCCTGATGGTGAAGTGGGGGTCCTTGATGAACGCCCTCCGGTCGTCGGGAGTCGAGGGCCTGCCCGCGCTGGGCGACGACAGCCTGACCGCCGCATTGCTGACCGAAGGGGCGCATTTCGAGGGGCACCTCGCGCTCAGCCAGGGCGCGATCATCACCGGGCTGATCTGGGGCGCCATCGTGGCCGATGTCATCGACGGACGCTTCAAGGCCGCGGGCGGCTTTGCCCTGGCTGCCGCCCTGATGTCGTCCGTGGGGATCATCCATTCCTACACGCTGCAGGTGCCGCAGTTCGACGGCATCAGCATCGGCTACCTGATCGTGGGAGCATTCCTGTGCTTCTACCCGGTCTTCGCGCCGAAAGAGGACCTGGAGCATCGCGTCATCGTGCCCGATGAGCCCGATTTCATCGACGACGACGTCCCCGCCCAGCGGGCCTGACACCGGCGGGGCGGCCGTTGCACCGCCCCGCTTTTTAAACCTGCAAAGACTCCGGAAAATCCATGACACAGACCCTGCTCCGCGGCCGCCTGCTGACCTTTCACCGCGCACCGCAATCCGGCGACGACCGTGCCGCCTATACCTATCTCGACGACGGCGGGCTGCTGATCGCGGACGGGATCATCCGGGACACGGGACCGTTCGACACGGTGCGGGCCATGGCGCCGGACACGCCGGTCACCGATCACCGGCCGCACCTGATGATGGCGGGGCTCATCGACACGCATATTCATTTTCCTCAGGTCCAGGTTATCGCCTCATGGGGCGCACAGTTGCTGGACTGGCTGAACACCTACACCTTTCCCGAAGAGACCCGCTTCGCGTCGGAGGCGCATAGCCAGACTATGGCACGCGCTTTCTTCGACCAACTCGTCACGCATGGCACGACCACCGCGGTTGCCTTCTGTTCGGTCCACAAGGCCTCTGCCGACGCTTTCTTTGCCGAAGCCACCCGGCGCAACATGCGGATGCTCGGCGGCAAGGTGCTGATGGACCGCAACGCGCCAGACGCGCTGCGCGACACGCCGCGAACGGGCTACGACGACAGCAAGGCGCTGATCGCCGACTGGCATGGCAAGGGCCGGAATGGCTACGTGATCTCGCCGCGTTTCGCGATCACTTCGACCCCGGAGCAGATGGCGATGGCACAGGCCCTGGCCGCGGAGCATCCGGAGTGTCACATCCAGACGCACCTGTCCGAGAACAGGGCCGAAATCGACTATACCAAAGAGCTTTACCCGCAGGCGCGCGACTATCTGGACGTGTATCAGTCCCACGGTCTCTTGCGCGACAACGCGCTGCTTGGACACGCCATACACCTCGAACCCCGCGAGATCGACGCGCTGGCCGACACCGGCGCGCACCCGGTGTTCTGCCCGACCTCCAACCTCTTTCTCGGCAGCGGGCTGTTCGATCACGGCGGCCTGACGGCACGCGGCATCGTCAATGGCATCGCGACGGACGTGGGGGCGGGCACGAGCTATTCGATGCTGCAGACCCTGAACGAGGGCTACAAGGTGCTTCAGTTGCAGGGCCAGTCGCTGCATCCCTTGCAAGCCTTCCACTGGGCGACGCGCGGCAATGCCGAGGTCCTGGGTCTTGCGGACAGGATCGGCACGCTCGACCCCGGCAGCGAGGCGGATATCGTCGTGCTCGACAGTGCCGCGACCGACGCCATGGCGCTGCGGATGGACCGCGCCGGAAGCCTCGCCGAAGAGCTTTTCGTGCTGCAGGTCATGGGCGACGACCGCGCCATTGCCGAGGTCTACGTGAACGGCGTCTCGCAAAAGGCGAGCCACGCGCCGCAGAGGTCCCGACCGCCGGTGCCCGCAACCGCCTGAAAGTATCGTACCTTCGCGATGGTCATGGCCTTCGCCGAGGCAAGCAACCAAGCGTCGCATCGCGCCACCGTGCGACTGCGGCAGCACCGGCCTCCGGCCGGCGGTTGATGCACCGACCCACGCAGCGCTCTGGCCCCGGGGACTTGACCCCGTCCAATGCGCCCTACCAGACCGGCGGCGTGGTCACCCAGACCACGCGGGTCCGGTCGTTGCCGAGATTGCGGAAGCGATGCGGGCGTCGGCTTTCGAAATGGAAGGCATCGCCCTCGCCCAGCACGAACCGGTCGTCCTCGACCCAGAGCTCGAGTTTCCCGTCAAGCACGACGCCGCATTCCTCGCCGTCGTGGGAATAGGACTCCTCTCCAGAGCTGCCGCCGGGATCGAGGACGATCTCCATCACCTGCAAGGCCCCGTCGTCATGCGCGGTGAGGAAGGACTTCACCATGCCCTTGTCGCCGAAGTCGACGGTACGCCGGCGCCCGGTGCGGACGATGATCCCGGTTTCGCGGCCGCCGCCGTCGGTGTCGGCGAAAAGCGACAGGAAAGGGATGCCGATCACCTCGCAGATCGCCCGCAAATTCCGGATCGAAGGCGAAGAGATGCCGCGCTCGATCTGGCTCAGCAGCCCGGTTGAAATGCCCACCCCCTCGGCCACGGTCTGCAGCGACAGCCCGCGGCCCTTGCGCGCCTGGCGTACCGCCTCTCCCAATGAGGTGTCGTCCATGCCGCTCATCGGATCGGACAGAAGCCTGGCTTCATTTTCGGCAGAGGTCATGGGCGATTCTTCATCCTGATGAATGTTGGCGTCGCGGACGGGCCGCGTCACATCCCTTGCATAACCGTTTCTTGGAGAAGAATGAACAAAAACCAGTCAGAATCAATCATATTTCAGTGTCGTGAAGAAATTTCAGAAAATCTGTTGCAAGCCATCATTTCTTCATTATCGTGAAACCATACCAAAACCGCGTCACCTGCTGCGGCTTCAAGCGTGACGCCAGAAACAGGGAAGACTGCCGATGAAATTCCGCTCGATTGCCTTGGCCGGGGCGCTTGCGCTCTGTGCCGCCCAGGCCCAGGCCCAGGACCTCACCGTCGGGGTGACCACGACCGGCGTGCCCTTCACCTTCGTCGACACCGGCACCCAGGCGCCCACCGGCGCGATGGTGGACCTGGCCGCGGCCATCGCCGAAGACCTGGAGATGACGCCGAACTTTGCCGTCACGCAGTTCTCGGCCCTGATCCCCGCGCTTCAGACCAGCAAGATCGACGTCATCTCGGCCGGCATGTTCGCCACCGACAAGCGCAAGGAGGTCGTGGATTTCTCCTCTCCGGTCTACAGCTACGGCGACGCGGCCTTCGTGGCGGCGGATGACGAAGGCACTTACCAGATCGAGGACTTCGCGGGCGAGGTCATCGGTGCGCAGATCGGCACCACCTTCGCCGACCAGCTCCAGGCCCGCGGCATCTTCGAAGAGGTGAAGCTTTACGACAGCCTCGTCGACATCATGCGCGACGTGCAGCTGGGCCGGATCAAGGCGGGCTTCGGCGACAAGCCGATCATCGCCTACCAGATCGCCCAGAACCCGAACCTCGGGGTGAAGCTGGTCGAGGGCTACACCCCCATGGGTATCGGCGAGGTCGCACTGGCGGTGTCGAAGGACAACCCGGAGCTGCTGGACAAGGTCAATGCCGCCATCGCCGAGATGGAGCAAAGCGGCGAGCTGGCCGAGATCTTCGGCAAATACGGCCTCTGACACCTCATCGGCGGGATGCGGGCCCGGCCCGCGTCCCGCGCGCCCCTGACAGGAGGCCCGCATGTCCCCCCTTCACGAGCGGATCCAGGAATACCTTCCGCTGCTTGTCACCGGGCTCTGGCAAACCGTTGCCGTGACCCTGCTGTCGCTTGTCCTTGCCTCGACGCTCGGGCTGGTCTGGGCGCTGATGCGCAGTTCCGGCACCCGGTGGCTGAGCCTGCCGGCGCGCTACATGGTCGAATTCCTGCGCGGCATCCCGATCCTCGTGGTGCTTTTCTACATCTACTTCGTCATGCCCGAGCTCGGGCTCGACCTCTCCGCCTTCCAGGCCGGGGTCGTGGGGCTCGCGCTGACCTATTCCTGCTACATCGGCGAAACCTTCCGCGGCGGCATCGAGGCGGTGGACCGCGGCCAGGTCGAGGCGGCGAAATCCATCGGCATGAAGCACGGCAAGATGATGCGCCGCATCGTGCTGCCTCAGGCGGTGCGCATCGCCCTGCCGCCCTACGGCAACAACATGGTAATGCTGCTCAAGGACAGCAGCCAGGTGTCGGTGATCTCGGTCGCCGAACTGACCATGCAGGGCAAGATGCTGGCCTCCTCGACCTTCGACAACATGACGGTCTTCACCATGGTCGCAGCCCTCTACCTGTGCCTGACGATCCCGCTCAACATGCTGATGCGGCACGTCGAACTCAGGATGGGAGCGGCGTCGTGATCCGGTTCGAGAACGTCCACAAGTCTTTTGGCCGCCACGAGGTGCTGCGGGGCATCGACGCCGAGGTCGACAAGGGCCAGGTCATGTGCCTGATCGGCGCCTCGGGCTCGGGCAAGTCGACGATGCTGCGCTGCGTAAACGGGCTCGAGGACTACCAGTCCGGCCGCATCAGCATCGACGGTGAGACGGTCGACGCCCATGCCGCGTCGATCCACGCGATCCGCACGCGGGTGGCCATGGTGTTCCAGCGCTTCAACCTGTTCCCGCACATGACCGCGCTGCAGAACGTCATGGAAGGGCCGATCCATGTCCTGGGCGAGAACCGCGACGAGGTGCGCGCCCGCGCGCAGGAGCACCTGCGCCGCGTCGGGCTGGCCGACAAGATGGACTTCTATCCCTCCGCCCTGTCCGGCGGGCAGCAGCAGCGCGTTGCCATCGCCCGCGCGTTGGCCATGCGTCCCGATGCCATCCTGCTGGACGAACCGACCTCGGCGCTCGACCCCGAGATGGTCGGCGAGGTGCTGTCGGTGCTGCGCGACCTGGCGCAGGAGCGCATGACCATGCTGATCGTCACCCACGAAATCCAGTTCGCCCGCGAGGTCGCCGACGGCGTGATCTTCCTCGACCAGGGGCGCATCGCCGAACGCGGCAGCGCCGATGACGTGCTGTCGCGCCCCACCCATGCCCGCACGCAGGAATTCCTGCGCCGCGTCACTCACCCCGTCTGACCGGAGCCTCTCATGGCCTTTCCCTCTCTCTGGGCCGAAACCGCCCCCGCCCCGCCGGTCCGTGCCTCTCTGGAAGAAAGCCTGCGCTGCGACGTGCTGGTGATCGGCGGCGGCTTCCAAGGGCTGTCGGCGGCGCTGCACCTGGCCGAGGCCGGCACCGATGTCGTGCTGCTCGAGGCAAAGGAGCCGGGCTTCGGCGCCTCGGGCCGCAACGGCGGGCAGGTGATCCCCGGGCTGAAGGACGATCCCGACACGCTCGACCGGCTCTGGGGGCCAGAGGCCAGCGCATTTGCCGGAGACACCGCGGACACGCTCTTTGCGCTGGTGGCGCGGCTCGGGATCGACTGCGACGCGGTTCAGGGCGGCTGGATCCAGGCCGGGAACCGGCAGGTGCATCTGCCGGCGCTTCAGGCCCGGCTGCGGCAGTGGCAGGTGCGCGGCGTGGCCTGCGACTGGCTCGACGCCGCCGAAATGGCGCAGGTCACCGGCGCGCGCGGGTTTCTCGGCGGCTGGCGGGACCCCCGCGCCGGACGGGTTCATCCGCTGAAGCTCGCGCAGGGGCTGGCGAAAGCGGCGGAGGCAGCGGGCGTGCGACTGTTCACCCGCAGCCCTGTGGAGCGACTCGACCGCAGCGGCGCGGGCTGGCGAGCGCGGCTGTCGAGCGGCGCAGAGGTCACGGCAGAGCGGGTGATCGTTGCGAGCAACGTCTACACGCCCCCCAGGCTCGACCCGCAGCTGGCGCGCGCCACGGTGCCGGCCAACAGTTTCCAGGTCGCCACCGCGCCCCTGAGCGACGCACAACTGGCCCGCATCCTGCCCGGCGGAGAGGTGGTGTCCGAAACCCGCCGCGTCGGGACCTATTTCCGCATCGGCCCGCAGAACCGCCTGATGGTCGGCGGGCGTGGCAGTTTTGCCGATCCGCAGGGTCCGGCGGACTTTGCGCGGATCGAAGCGGAGCTTGCGGCGCTGTTCGGCACCGGGTTCGAGATCACGCACCGATGGTTCGGTCGCGTGGGCATGACGCCCGATCACCGCATGCGGCTCTGCGTTCCGGCGCCGGGTCTGCTGACGGCGACCGGCTTCAACGGGCGTGGCGTGGCGCTGTCGGTGGCGCTCGGCAAAGCCATGGCGGCACATGTCGCGAAGGGCGCACCGCTGCCGATTCCGCCCAGTTCGGAGATTCCCACGCTGCCCTTCCATGGCCTGCACCGGATCTACGGCGGCATCGCAATCCACTACTACCGCCTGCGCGACGCACTCGACCGGTGACAGCGCCACTTGGCCGGTAGGTCTGTCGCTCCGATCCGGCCCGCGACAACCGCCGCGGTACTGATGCGCACGTGCATCCTCGTGCGGAATGCGCGCACCGATCGGCGCTCGACAGGGCGTTTCGCGGGTCGCCGCATCGCGTGGCGCGACATCGCGCGCAACAAAGGGGCGCCACCGATCCGCACGAACCGACCAGGCGCCCGGCGCCCCTCGACACCCAGTGCAACGCGCCCCGCCTCGCCATGACTCGGGGCGAACCCTCAGCGGCCTCGCGCCGAGGCCACTTGATCGCGGCTGGCGGGCATGCGACCACCTAGGCCTGAGGCGAGGACACAGGCCATGGCAGCGCGCAAGATCATCATCGACACCGATCCCGGGCAGGACGACGCCATCGCGATCCTGCTGGCGCTGGCCTCTCCGGCCGAGATCGACCTGCTGGGCATCACCGCCGTGGCGGGAAACGTGCCGCTGCCGTTGACCGAAAGCAACGCGCGGCGGGTCTGCGAACTGGCCGGACGGCCGGACATGGCGGTCTACGCGGGCTGCGACGCGCCCCTGTCGCGGCCGCTCATCACAGCAGAGCATGTGCATGGCGCGGGCGGCCTCGACGGGCCGGACCTGCCCGATCCCACGATGCCCTTGCAGGACCGGCACGCGGTCGATGTCCTGATCGACACGCTGCGGTCCGAACCGGCGGGCAGCGTCACGCTCTGCCCGCTGGGGCCGCTCACCAACATCGCCACCGCGCTGCAGCAGGCGCCCGACATCGCCGAACGCATCGCCGAGATCGTGCTCATGGGCGGCGCCTATTTCGAGGTCGGCAACATCACCCCCACAGCCGAGTTCAACATCTACGTCGACCCCGAAGCCGCGGATATCGTTTTCAGATCCGGCGTGCCCCTGACGGTCCTGCCGCTCGACGTCACCCACAAGGCGCTGGTCACCACCCCGCGCAACGACGCCTTCCGCGCGCTTGGCACGCCGGTGGGACTCGCGGTTGCGGAAATGACCGATTTCTTCGAACGCTTCGACAAGGAGAAATACGGCTCCGACGGGGCGCCGCTGCACGACCCCTGCGTCATCGCCTACCTGCTGCGGCCCGACCTTTTCTCCGGCCGCCACATCAACGTCGAGATCGAAACCGGGTCCGAGCTGACGCTGGGCATGACCGTCGCCGACTGGTGGGGCGTGACCGACCGCGCGCCCAACGCGATGTTCATCGGCGACCTCGACGCGCAGGGGTTTTTCGACCTGCTCACCGACCGGCTCGCCCGCCTCTGACACCAACGGACAGGAGACACCGATGCTGCAACCCCTGCTGACCGCCTTTTGCCTGACCGCCGCCGCAACCCCGGCACTCGCGCAGGATTTCGACGACCGCTGGGAGGTGCTGGGCACCTTCACCGTGTCCACCGCGGCAGGTGAAACGACGCTCTACGCGCTCGAAGACCGGGTCGACGGCGACGCCTTCATCAACATCACCGAAGCGGGCCCGTTTTCCGTTCTAAGCCTGACAGGGGCCACGCCCGGCCCCGAAGGCCAACCGGTGGCGCCCTATATCTCCGTCTCCATCGGCCCCTTCACCAATACGCCCGACGGCACCGCCGGGGTCGAATGGCGCGATGGCGGGCAAGCCTACTACGCCAATGTCGACAGCGGCACGAAGGCCAGCCTCGAAGGGTTCGAACTGACCGACGACGGCCAGCTGAGCTTTTCGGTCGCAGCCTCCGAGATGCGCGCCCTGACCACCGACGCCAATTACGACTACGTGCCTGTGCCCGATGTGGCGCCCATCGCGCTCGACGCCGCGTTCTCCGGGCGCCTGCCCGCGGACGGCTGATCCGCGCCGCAACCACAAGGACGGACCATGACCCGCAGACCGCGATGAGATCGCTTCAACTCGCCACCTCCGAAGACATGGAGACGCTGCTGCCGCTGGTGACCGCCTTCCATGCCGAACAGGCCTTTGCCGGAGACGAGGCGCACCGCCGCGCGGCACTTCAGCCGCTGCTCGACGGCTCCCCGCATGGCGCGATCTGGCTGATCGGCCCGCGCAAGGCGCCCGTGGGCTACATCGCCATCACCTTCGGCTGGTCGATCGAATACGGCGGGCTCGACGGCATCGTCGACGAGATCTACATCCGCCCCGCCGTACGCGGCCGCGGCATGGGATCCGAGGCGCTCTTTGCAGTCGGCAAGGCGCTCAAGTCCGGCGGCGTGCGCGCCCTGCATCTCGAAGTCGACCGCGCCGACGAAGCGGCGCAGAAATTTTACACCCGCGCGCGGTTCGCGCCGCGCGACGGCTACATGTTCATGTCGCGCGTGCTCTGATGCGTCCCCGTCCGGCGCCGCCCGGCTTCGACGACTGGGACAGGCTGCTGGCGCTGATCCAGCGCAGCTTTGCCGCGATGGAAGGGCGCATCGACCCGCCTTCGTCCGCCCGACTGCTGTCCACGGACAGCCTGCGCGCCCGCGCCGCACGCGAACGTCTCTACATTCTGCCCGACCTCTCGGCCTGCGCCTTTCTCGCGGAACAGCCCGACGCGCTCTATATCGGCAAGCTCGCGGTTGCGCCCGAGGCGCAGCGCCGCGGCCTGGGCCGTGCCGTCATCGCCGAAGCCGAAGCGCTGGCCCGCCGGCCCGGCCTGCCCCGCCTGCGGCTCGAGACTCGGGTCGAGCCGTCGAGAACCACGCCGCCTTCGCCGCCCTTGGCTTCGTGCGGACCGCCGCAAAGGCGCATCCCGGCTACGACCGCGTGACATCGATCACCATGGAGAAGCCGCTGAGCCCGCGCCCCTTTTCCGAAGGGACCAAACCGCCTACATACCATCCATGAGCCTGCACATCCCCTTCGACAACAGCTACGCCACCCTGCCCGACGGGTTCTTCACCCGTCTCGACCCGACGCCGGTGACCAAGCCGTCGCTCATTGCCTTCAACCGACCGCTGGCCGAAATCCTCGGCATCAGCGCAGATGACGAGGCCGAGCTTGCCGCGGTCTTCTCCGGCAACCGCCTGCCGGACGGCGCCGCACCGCTTGCACAGCTCTACGCCGGCCACCAGTTCGGCCAGTTCAACCCGCAGCTGGGCGACGGCCGCGCGATCCTGCTGGGCGAAACCGTCGGCACCGACGGTGTGCGCCGCGACATCCAGCTGAAGGGCGCGGGCCGCACGCCCTATTCGCGCATGGGCGATGGCCGCGCCTGGCTGGGGCCGGTGCTGCGCGAATACCTGGTGTCCGAAGCGATGCACGCGCTTGGCGTGCCCACCACCCGCGCCCTCGCCGCCGTGCGCACCGGAGAGACGATCATCCGCGAAACCGGCCCCGTCCCCGGCGCGGTGCTGACCCGCGTGGCGCAAAGCCACATCCGCGTCGGCACCTTCCAGGTCTTCGCCGCCCGGCGCGATTACGACGCCCTGCGCACCCTCTACGACCACACCGTCGCCCGCCACTATCCCGAGGTGCAGGACCCCGCCGAGTTGCTGGCCGCCGTCGGCGCACGCCAGGCCGAACTGGTGGCGCACTGGATGAGCCTCGGCTTCATTCACGGGGTGATGAACACCGACAACTGCACGCTCTCTGGCGAGACCATCGACTACGGCCCCTGCGCTTTCATGGACGCTTACGACCCCGAAACGGTGTTCTCCTCGATCGACCGGTTCGGGCGTTACGGCTACGCCGCCCAGGCCGACATCGTGGTCTGGAACATGGCACAGCTTGCCACCGCGATGGTGCCGCTGATGCCGGATGGCGAAGCCGCCGTGGCCGCGTTCACCGAGATCGTGCATGCCTTGCCGGACCGCATCCGCGCCGCGTATGAACGGCGCTTCGCCGCCAAGATCGGCATCGCGTCGCCGCGCGACGGCGACACGGCGCTGGTCACCGACCTGCTGACCCGGATGCAGGCCGAGGGCGCCGATTTCACCAACACCTTCCGCGCCCTGGCCACCGGCACGCCGCGCGACGAGTTCCGCGATCCCGCCGCCTTCGACAGCTGGGAGCCGGCCTGGCGCGCCCGCATCGCAGATGAACCGGACCCGGCGGGCCTGATGCGCGCCACCAATCCCGCTGTGATCCCGCGCAACCACCGCATCGAAGAGATGATCGCCGCCGCGGTGGAGGGCGACGACGCGCCCTTCCACCGGATGCGCGAGGTGCTGTCCCGCCCCTTCGAAGACGATCCCGACGCCGCCGACCTGCGCCGCGCGCCCCTGCCCTCCGAAGTGGTCCCCGCCACCTTCTGCGGCACCTGACGCCTGCGCGCCACCGCGCTTCATCAGCGCAGCGGCGGCCCCGCGCGCCCCTCCTTCATCTTGCCGATAAACTCCAGAGAGCACGAGAGACAGCGTCTCTCGTATCGGCCGCAGGCCGATCCCGCAGCAGTCACGCCACCCGGCGCCGCCGGTTGATCAGCACGATCCCCACCGCCACCAGCCCGAGCGCGCCCAGCGTTCCCGGCCCCAGCGGCTCGTCCAGCAGCAGCCAGCCCATCCCCACCGACAGCACCGGCGACAGGAATGAAAACGCCGCCACGTCCGAGGCGGGGTAGATCGAGATGAGCCAGAGCCAGAACAGGAACCCCAGGCTCGCCACACAGACCGCCTGGAACAGCAGTCCGGCCCAGTGGATCGCGGACGGATCGCGCAGCAGCGGACCGAAGAGCGGCGCCAAAGCGACCAACGCCACCGCCGAGACCGCAAGCTGCCAGAACAGCTGCGTCTGCGGCGGTGCGTCCGAGATCGGCGTCAGCCGCACCGTGAGCGCGATGCCGGTCCAGGCCAGCGATGCGCACACCGCCAGGAGGTCGCCGCGCAGGTCGCCCGCGCCGCGGCTCTGCGGATCGTAAAGCGCCCAGACGACGCCCGCCATCGCCAGCACCAGTCCCAGCGCGCGGCGCCGCGACAGGGTCTCGCCGGGCAGGGTGAAATGCGCGATCAGCGCCAGCCAGACCGGCATCGAATACAGCATGATCGACGCCCGCGACACGGTGGTGAGATCGAGCGCAAGGAACAGGCAGACGAACTCCACCGTGAAGAGCCCGCCCAGCAGCGCGCCGGGTTTCCAGTGCCGCCGCAGCCCGGCAAAGCCGATGCCGCGCAGCCAGACCCAGGCAGCCAGTGCGGCCAGCGCCAGCACCGACCGCAGGCCGGCGCCGAAGACCGGCCCGATGCCGCCGTTGGTGACCTTGATCACCACCTGGTTGAAGGCCAGCATGGTGGCGAAGGTCACGAGCCCCGCGGCCCCTGCGAGGTCGATGGATGACTTGCGTTGCATCCCGCCCTTGGACACCCGCGGCGCAGCGCCGTCAAGCGGCTCTGACCGGCGGCTCTGGCACCTCGGCGCGATATCGGGCAGTCTCGAGCAAAGAGTACCCGGTTCCAAGAGGTTACCCCCTGCCCATGACCCTGTGCCCATGATCCCGATCTGCGCCTTCGACATCTTCGCGGACGGCACCTCCCGCCCTCTGTCCGACCCCGACGCGCCCCGCACCGGCGCCTATCGCTGGATCCATTGCGACCTGAACGCGCCGGGCGTGACCGACTGGCTGGACGCGACCCTGCCCGAAACCGCGGCCGAGGCTTTGCAGCAGGTCGAAACCCGCCCCCGGGCGGTCGGCAATTCCGGCGGGCTGGTGCTGGCCTTCCGCGGGCTCAACCTCAACGCCGGGCAAAGCCCCGAGGACATGGTGGCGATCCGCATCTGGGCCTCGGACACGCTGATCGTGACCGCCCGCATCCGCCGGATCTATGCCGCCGAAGAGATGCGCGCGCAGGTCGAGGCGCAGAACGCGCCGCCGAACCCCGCCGCCTTTCTCGCGGCGTTGCTTGAAAATCTCACCGACCGGATCGAGGACAACGGCGTGGCGCTCGAGGACCGGCTCGATGCGCTCGAGGACGTGCTCTTCGTCGACGACACCGACCCGGTCTGCGAAACCCTGCCGGAACTGCGGCGGGGCGCCATCCGCCTCAGCCGGTTCCTGGCGCCGCAGGCCAACGCCCTGCACGCGCTGCTCGACCACCGCCTGCCGGTGCTCGACGACGAGGCGCGCGAGGATATCGGCGAGATCGCCAACCGCGCACAGCGCGCCGTGGAAGAGCTCAACGCCGTGCGCGAACGGTTGGCGGCGCTCAGCGATCACCTCGACATGCGCCAGAACGCGCGGCTGTCGCGCAACTCCTACGCGCTCTCGGTGGTGGCGGCGGTGTTTCTGCCGATGGGCTTCCTCACCGGCCTCTTCGGCGTCAACGTCGCGGGCATGCCGGGCACCGAGAACCCGATGGCCTTTGTCTGGCTGACGCTTGCGAGCCTTGGCATGGGCGGCGCGGTCTGGTTGGTGCTGCGGCTGCTCAAGCTCTACTGACCCGCGGAACCGCCCGGGCGGCCCGGGGTTTTCCCCTGCACAAAGGCGCGATCTGTGCCATGGTGGCGCAAACGTCTACTGCAGAGGAGGATTTGCACATGGGTCTCATGGGAACATTGGCCAAGGTCGCCATCGGGTATGCCGCGGCGCGCGGCGTCGACAGGTTCTCGGGCGGTCAGGGGGCCGGCAAGCTTCTGGGTGGCGGCGCACAGGTCAAGGGCAAGAACCCCGCCTCGCACACCCAGGCGCAGATCGCAGACCAGATGTCAGACGGCAGTCTGCCGCAGGGCAGCAATCCGATGGACGCGATGATGGCCAAGATGAAAGAGCACGGCATCGACCTGTCGCGCTTCACCGGCGGCACAGGCGGCGCGGCAGGCGCCAACCCTCTGGCCGGCATGATGCAGCAGATGATGGGCGGCGGCGCCGGTGCGACCTCGACAGGCGGTGACCGCGGCGGGCTCCTGTCCTCGGCAGGGTCTGGCGGCGGCGCCATGGGCGGCCTGATGGGCGCGCTCGGCGGGGCCGCGGCGATGCAGGGCAAGGGCATGGGTGCCCTTCTCGACCAGTTCAACACCAAGGACACCGCGCCCGAAGCGGAAAAGACTGCCGGGCTGATGCTGCGGGCGATGATCCAGGCGGCCAAGGCCGACGGCGGCATCGACGAATCCGAAAAGGCCAAGATCCTCGCCACCGTGGGCGACGACGCCAGCGCCGAGGACATGGCCTTTGTCCAGGCCGAGTTGAAAAAGCCGGTCGATGCCAAGGCGCTTGCCGCCGAAACGCCCGAGGCGCTGCGGGCGCAGGTCTATTCCGCCTCTCTCATGACGATCCGCGTCGACACCCAGGAAGAGGCGGAATACTTGAACGAACTGGCCAGCGCCATGGGCCTTGAGGAGCCGATGGTGAACATGATCCACATGCAGATGGGGCTGAAGCCGCTATACAAGTAACCCCCGGCCTCCGCCCTTTCCATCAAGGACCGTCATGGCCCGCACCTCCCTCTACGGCGTGCTGCTCGCGACATTCGCCGCGCTGTTGCTGTCGCCCGACGCGCTGTTCCTGCGGCTGTCGGACATGGACGGCATGCAGATGCTGGGCTGGCGCGGGCTGTGCATGGGAACGCTGTTCCTGAGCGCCTGGGCTCTGACCAGCCGCACGCGCCGGGCCGACATGGCGACACTGGCCGCTCCGGCGGGGATCACGGTGATCCTGGCGCAGTTCTGCAACGCCTCGCTGTTTCCCAACGCCATCGCCCTGGCGCCGGTGGCGGTGGTGCTCATCGCCATCGCCACAGTGCCGGTGATCGCGGCACTGCTGTCATTGGTGATCTACGGCGAACGCACGCCGCGGGCCACCTGGATCACGACGCTGCTGGTGCTGGCGGGCATTGCCCTCGCGGTCAGCGGCGAAGGCGCCGCCCCGCTAGCCCCGCGTGCGGCCCTTGGGGCGCTCTTCGGGCTGGGGGTGGCATTCACGCTGGCGCTGAACTTCGTGACCCTGCGCCATGCGCCGCAGGTCCCGATCCTGCTGGCGGTGGGCCTGGGCGGGCTGATGGCTGGCACCCTAGGATTGTCGTTGACCGGGGTGGACCGCATGACCGACGGATCGGTGCCGGCGATCCTTGTCACAGCGCTGCTGATCATCCCGGTGTCGTTCTTCCTGCTCTCGGTCGCGTCACGCCACACGACGGCGGCGAACGTCAGCCTGCTGATGCTGCTGGAAACCGTGCTCGGGCCTATCTGGGTCTGGCTCGGCACCGGAGAGGCGCCGACGCCGCGCATGTTGCTGGGCGGCGCCATCGTGGTCACGACGCTGACGGTCTACCTGATCGTCTCTGATCGGCAGGCCCGGCGCCGGCGCAGAGCCGCGCTGGCCTGAGGGGGAGCCGCGCCGCCGGGGCGGCGCGTGCAAATCTTAAGCGGCCTTGGCGCGATTGGGCCGACGGCGACGCCGGTTACTGCTTTTGCCGCTGCCTGGCTTCTGGCCACCGCCGCCACCGGGTCCACGCCCGCCGCCGCGTTTGCCGCCACCGCCCTGACCCGGCGCCTCGACACCCTCCCACGGGCGGCCCGAGGCCACCGGGATCGTCATCTTGAGCACCTTCTGGATGGCGCGCAGTTCACCCGCCTCGTCCGGCGCACAGAACGCCACGGCAGCGCCGTCGCGCCCGGCCCGCGCGGTGCGGCCGATCCGGTGCACGTAGTTTTCCGGCACGTTGGGCAGGTCGTAGTTGTAGACATGCCGTACCGCCGGAATATCCAGCCCCCGCGCCGCCACGTCGGTGGCGACCAGCACCCGCACGGTGCCGTCACGGAACGCCTGAAGGGCGCGGTCACGCTGGCCCTGGCTCTTGTTGCCGTGGATCGACGCCGCGGCGAACCCGGCCTTTTCCAGCTGTTTCATCAGCTTTTCCGACCCGTGCTTGGTGCGGCCGAAGACCAGCGCCAGCTCGTCCCGGTGGGTGTCCAAAAGCTCGATCAGCAGCGCCTGCTTTTCCGACTTGGCGATGAAATGCACCGATTGTTCGATCTTGTCGGCGGCCTTGCCCGGAGGGCTGACCTGCACCTTTTGCGGATTGTCGAGGTATTCTCCGGACAGCTCTTCCATCAGTTTCGGCATCGTGGCCGAGAACAGCATGGTCTGGCGCTTCGCGGGCAGATGCCTGGAGATCTGGCGCAGCGCATGGATGAACCCCATGTCGAGCATCTGGTCGGCCTCATCCAACACCAGGAAACGGGTCTGGTCGAGCCGGACGGCGCGGCGGTCCAGCAGGTCGATCAGCCGCCCGGGCGTGGCGACCAGCAGATCGACGCCGCGCTCCAGCCGCTTGGACTGGGCGTTGAGTGATTGCCCGCCCACCACGACGGCCACCTTGAGCGGGGAGCCTTGCGTCAGGTCGCGCAGGGTGTCGGCGATCTGGCCGGCCAGTTCGCGCGTCGGCGCCAGGACAAGGCCCTGCACACCCTTGGGTTCGGGCCGGCCCATGGCGCCGATATGCGCCACCAGCGGCAGGCCGAAGGCGGCGGTCTTGCCGGTGCCGGTCTGCGCAAGACCCATGACGTCGCGTCCGTCCATGGCAAAGGGGATCGCCCCCTTCTGGATCGGCGTCGGTTCGGTCAGGCCCATATCGGCCAGGCGCGCCACGAGCTTCTCGGGCAGGCCCATCTGTGTAAAATCGTTCAAAGTCAGTCCTTTCAGGGTGCGCGGCTCGCGCGCCCTATTTGGCCCCTGCGGGCCACATCGGTGGCGGGGCCGCATGTCAGCACCGGACCCCATGCCCGAATGCCGCCGCACCCCATGCCCCACGCGTGAATTTGGAAGCGTCCCGAGGTCTTTATAGACACGCGGCGCATCTGGCGCCGGTCACCTGCTCACGCGGCAGAAGACAATCGGTGAGTGGCAAATGCGCCCTCGGGGCGATAAAGTCAAGCGCTGCGTCGCAGCGGCGGGCAATCGGGCCTTGGCCTTGCCCGCCCGGATTGGCTAAAGAGGCAGCACCAGACCGCGAGGCGCCATGTCCGATACGATCATCTCTCGCTGCGAAGCCAAGGGGCTGCGCATGACCGACCAGCGCCGCACCATCGCGCAGGTGCTCGAGGACGCGATGGACCATCCGGACGTGGAAGAGCTTTACGCCCGTGCCGCCGAACGCGACCCGCGCATCTCGATCGCCACGGTCTACCGGACGGTGAAGCTGTTCGAAGAGGCGGGGATTCTCGAGAGGGTGGAATTCGGCGACGGGCGCGCGCGCTACGAGGATGCGGAGCGGGACCACCACGACCACCTGATCGACATGCACTCGGGCGAGGTGATCGAATTCGTCGATCCCGAGATCGAGGCGCTGCAGGAAAAGATCGCGCAGAAGCTGGGGTATCGGCTCAAGGGCCACAAGCTGGAGCTTTACGGCGTGCCGATCAAGAAGTGAGGGCAAACGCGCCGTGCACGCCGCGCTAGCGTCGGGCCGCGGTGCGGCGATGCCGCTCGGCGCATTATGCCCGCCTGGTCCGCACGACCTGGCCACGTCGCACCCAGTCCCGTCAAATCGCCGTGCCGGGGGGCGGCCCGGCGATGGCGCGGCGGCGGCCCAAGGCCGCCTTGGTTCCGCGCCTGCAAGTCCGGCAAGGGCAGCGTGCGCAGCTAGCTCCCCGGTTCCTGGTAGACGCCCTGCTCCTTCAGCGCGTCCACGACTTCCTTGGGCATGTAGGTCTCGTCGTGTTTGGCAAGGATTTCCGTGGCTTCGAAGGTTCCGTTCACAAAGCTGCCGGTGCCCACCATGCCCTGGTTCTCTTCGAAGAGATCGGGCAGGACGCCGCTGTAGACCACCGGCACCGACGCGCCGCCATCGGTCACGCGAAAGCGGATCTGCATGCCCTGGCCCCGCTCCAGCGAGCCTTCCTCGACCAGCCCGCCGATGCGGAAGACCTCGTTGGGCGCGGGCGGTGCATCGGTCACCTGGCTGGGCGAGCGGAAGAAGTTGATGCCGTCACGCATCGCATAGCCGATCAGGCCGGTCGAGATGACCAGTGCCACCGCCGCCAACGCCACGATCTGGATACGCCGCTTTTTCTTGAGCGATTTCAACGCCATCAAGACCCCTCCTCATTCGGCGCTGCAAAGAACGCCGTCGCCTGGACGCAGCATAGCCTCACGGGAAGCACGGCACCAGCATAAGCCCGGCGGTTTCGTCCTCACCCAACATCAAATTCGCGTTTTGCAATGCCTGCCCAGAGCTGCCCTTGGTCAGGTTGTCGAGCGCGGCCACGACGATGGCGCGCCCCTCGATCCGGTCCCCGGTCACGCCGATATGGCAGAAGTTCGAACCGCGCACATGGTGGGTCGACGGCGTCTCTCCGAACGGCAGGACCTCGATGAAGGGCTCGTCGGCATAGGATTTTTGCAAAGCGTTCAGAACGGCTTGCGGGTCGCCCTTGACGTAAGTCGTGGCCAGGATGCCCCGGTTCGCCGGGATCAGATGCGGGGTGAATTGCACCCGCACGGGACGGCCAGCCAGGGCCGAGAATTCCTGGTCGAATTCCCCCAGGTGCCGGTGCGTGCCGCCGACGGCATAGGCGTTGGCCCCTTCGGACAACTCCGCATGCAGCAGGTTTTCCTTGAGGCTCCGCCCCGCGCCCGACACCGCGCATTTCAGATCGAGGATAATGTCGTCAAGGTCGATCACCCCGCCCGTGATGAGCGGCCGCAGAACGTACTGACCGGTGGCCGCGTTGCAGCCCGTGCCCGCCACCAGCCGCGCCGCGGCGATCTCGGCCCGGTAGAATTCGGTCAGGCCATAGACCGCTTCCTTCTGCATCTCCACGGCGCCATGCGGATTGCCGTACCACTTGGTGTACGCCTCGGGATCGCGCAGCCGGAAATCCGCCGACAGGTCCACGATCTTGAGATCCTTGGGCAGCTCGCGGATCACCTCCTGGCTGGTCTTGTGCGGCAGGGCGCAGAAACACAGGTCGATCTGGGAAAAGTCGATCTGCTCCCAGGTGACAAGCTCCGGCAGGTCGAGGTGGCGCAGATGCGGAAACACCTGCGCCATGCTCTGACCGGCCTTGGAATTGGCGGCAAGTGCGGCGATCCGCATGGTGGGATGGGTGGCGATCAGCCGGATCAGCTCGGCCCCGGTATAGCCCGAGGCGCCGATGATGGCGATGTTATGGGTCATGTGCAGGCTCCCTGCGCAATTGGTCTGGAATAGCAGTCTAGAGGGATCGCGGATGGAGGACCATCACGCTTTGTCGAAGGCGATCCGTCGTCGCAGGAACTGCGTGGCCCGGTCCGACACCCGCTTGGGATCGCCGGTGGTGAGGAACAGCGAGTCCTTCCCCGGCCCGAGCATGTCGGGATGCCGGCCCAGGTAATCGGCGAGGCTTTCAGCCACGAGGTTGGCCTGCGAATAGACCGACACATTCGGCCCCAGCGCGTCCTGGAAAACCTCCTGCATCAGCGGGTAATGGGTGCAGCCCAGGATCGCGGCGTCGGGTTCGGGCATCTTGCGCTTGAGCGCGTCCACGTGGGACCGCACCAGCGCCTCGGCGAGGATCATGTCGCCCTCTTCGATGGCATCGACGACGCCGCCGCAGGCTTGCGCTTCGACATCGACACCGATGGCGCGGAAGGCCAGTTCGCGCTGGAAGGCACGGCTGCGCACAGTGGCGGGCGTGGCAAACAGCGCCACGGTCTTGACCGCCACTTCGCGCGGCGGGGAGTTGTCGCCCCACTGCCGTTCGGTCAGCGCCTCGATCAACGGCACGAAGACCCCCAGCACCCGCTTGTCGCGCGGCACCCAGCTTTCCTGCATCCGCCGCAGCGCCGCGGCGCTTGCCGTGTTGCAGGCGAGAATCACCAAGTCGCAGCCCGCGTCCCAGAGCCGTTCGACGGAGGCGCAGGTCAGCGTGTAGACGTCATCGGCATCGCGCACGCCGTAAGGTGCGTTGGCGCTGTCGCCGAGGTAGACGAAGGGTACCTCGGGCAGCCGCGCCGCGACCTTGTCGAGCACGGTCAACCCACCCAGTCCCGAATCGAACACACCCACGGCCATGACGGACTTTCCTCAGGTCAGAACGGCTTACGCCTTCATCTTCCAGTGTTCCTCGAATTCGAAACCGTAATCGAAGGACGCCAGAGGATTCGGACTAAGCTCATACGTCGCTTTGCGGAGGAAATCCATCATTGCGCGGCAGTCCTGTGCGCGGGCCTGCAATTCGGCCTGCGGGATCGGCTGACCGATGACCACGCGCACCGGCGTGTCGACCCGTTTGCGGAACTCCTGGATCAGCAGACCCATGCGCAGCGTCGTGTGCAGGTGGCTTGCCAGTTGAAAGAGCCGGCTGGTGTGGCCGTCGAAATAGACCGGCACCACGGTGGCGCCGCTTTTTGCGACCATCCGCGCGGTGAAGCTGCGCCAGCCCGGATCCATCGGCTTGGCGAAGGGCGTCACGGCGGTGGACACCGTGCCGCCGGGAAAAACGCCCACCGCCCCGCCCTGCGCGAGGTAGGCCAGCGCCGTCTTGCGCGTCTCGACGTTCTGCGCCACCGCCTCGCGCGTGCCGTCGAAGGACACCGGCAGGATCACCCGCTCGAGGTCCGCCGCCTTGCGGAAGATCCGGTGCGCGAGGATGCGGAAATCGCCCCGCACCACCGACAGGATATGCCCCAGCATCAGCCCGTCGAGGATGCCGTAGGGATGGTTGGCGATGACGATGAGCGGCCCGTCGCGCGGGATGCTGTCGAGGCTGCCGCCCACGACGTCGAGCTTCAGCCCGTAACGCTCGACCATCACCTGCCAAAAGTCCCGGCCCGCGGCGACCTCGGCCTCGTAGCCACGGGCGCGCTTGATCAGGCTCAGCCGACCGGTCGCGTTCTCCATCAGCCGGATCATCGCGCGCCCGCCGCGGGTGCTGGCGGAATAGGAATAGCTGATGTCACGCGCGATCTGGCGCCGGTTGTCCATTCAAGTGCCCCGTGGCTGGTCCCGACCCTGTCTTGGCGCAGATGTGTAACAGCCGCGTAAACGTTTCATGTCACGGCTCATTGCGCCGCCTTGTCCGCCACCTCGCCACCGGCGCGGATCACCGCGAGCAGTTCCTCGCGGCGCTTGGCGGCGCGTTCGGCGTTGAGTTGCTTTACCGGTCCGAAGCCCTTGATCTGCAAGGGCAGTTCCGCCAGCGCCAGAATCGCGTCGCGGGTTGCGGGCGTGACCTTCGGCAGGACCTCGGCCATGTCCGCCTCGTATTCGCGGATCAGCGCCCGCTCCATGCGCCGTTCGTCGCTGCGCCCGAAGGGATCGAGCGGCGTGCCGCGCAGCACCTTGAGCCGCGCCAGCAGGGCAAAGCCGCGCAACATGCCCTCGCCAAAGCGTTTCTTCTGCGGGCGGCCGTCCGGACCGATCTTCGACAGGATCGGCGGGGCCAGGTGGAAGGACATGCGGAAATCGCCGCCGAACTGCTCCGCCGCCTTGCGCCGGGTGTCGAGATGCAGGCGCGCCACCTCGTATTCGTCCTTGTAGGCCAACAGCTTGTGATAACCCTTTGCAACGGCCTCTTTCAGCGCAGCATCCGAAATCCCGTCGACCAGCTTGCGGTAGCGTTTTGCCAGCCGCTTGCCCTGGTAGGCGCGCAGGTGCTCGGCCCGGAAGGCGATCTTGTCCTCCAGGGACTTCGGCAGCGCGACGACCTCCGCAGGACGGAGAAGCTGCGCCGCCGCCGCTGGGTCCAGCACCGCCCAGCGCCCGATCTCGAAGGCGCGCAGGTTCTTTTCGACCGCGGCACCGTTAAGCTCGATCGCCGCTGTCAGCGCGTCTTTCGACAGGGGCACCAGCCCGCGCTGCCAGGCCGCGCCCAACAGCATCATGTTGGAAAAGATCGAATCCCCCATCGTGGCCCGCGCCAGTTCCGACGCGTCGAAGAGATCCAGCCGGTCGCCAAGCCGCGCCTCCAGCGCCATGGCCAGCCGGTCCGAGGGCAAGGCAAAGTCGGTGTTGCGGGTGAACTCGCCGGTGATGATCTCGTGGCTGTTGACGACGCCGCCGGTGCGGCCGGTCTTCATCAGACCGATGGTCTTGGCCCCGGCGCTGACCACCAGATCGCCGCCGATGAGCGCGTCGGCCTCTCCGGTGGCGACACGGATGGCGCTGATGTCCTCGGGCGTTTCGGCCAGGCGGCAGTGGATGTGCACCGCCCCGCCCTTTTGCGCCAGGCCCGCCATTTCCATCATGCCCGCGCCCTTGCCGTCGATCTGCGCCGCCTGCGCCAGCACCGCGCCGATGGTCACGACACCGGTGCCGCCGACGCCGGTGACCACCATGTTCCAGGTTCCGTCGATCCGCGGCAGCACGGGGTCCGGCATGTCCGGCAGCTCGAGCGCGGTCGTGGCGCCCCTCTTCATCTCTGCGCCGTCGAGCGTCACGAAGGACGGGCAGAAGCCCTTGAGGCAGGAGAAATCCTTGTTGCAGGCGCTCTGATCGATGGCGCGCTTGCGGCCCAGCTCGGTCTCTGCGGGCACGATGGCGACGCAGTTCGACTGCACCCCGCAATCGCCGCAGCCTTCGCAGACATCTGTGTTGATGAAGACGCGGGTGTCGGGGTCGGGAAACCTGCCGCGCTTGCGGCGGCGGCGCTTTTCGGCGGCGCAGGTCTGGACGTAGACGATGGCCGTCACCCCCGGCACGGTGCGCAGGTCGGTCTGGACAGTCTCCAGATCGGCCCGTTCATGGGTCTCGACGCCCTTGGGAAAGGACGTGAGGTCCATCTCTTCCTTCTCGTCGTAGACCACCGCGACGCGGCCCACCCCCATGGCCTTGAGTTCGGCGGCGATCTGCTGCGGGCTGAGGCCCCCGTCGTTCTTCTGCCCGCCGGTCATCGCCACGGCGTCGTTGTAAAGGATCTTGTAGGTGATGTTGGTGCCCGCCAGCAGCGCCGCGCGGATCGCCTGCACGCCGGAATGGTTGTAGGTGCCGTCACCGAGGTTCTGGAAAACGTGGGGCCGGTTGGAAAACGGCGCCTCTCCGATCCAGTTGGCCCCCTCGCCGCCCATGTGGGTGAATCCGGTGGTTTCTCGGTCCATCCATTGCACCATGTAGTGACAGCCGATCCCCGCATAGGCGCGGCTGCCTTCCGGCACCTTGGTCGATGAATTATGCGGGCAGCCGGCGCAGAAATACGGCAGACGCGCCGCGATCTCGGTCTGATTGTCGGCGCGCCGCGCCTCGCCCAAGTCGCCCAGCGCCGCCTTGATCCGGTCGGTGCCCCTGCCCTCCTCGACGAGAATTTCGCCCAGCTTTTCGGCGATCAGGAACGGATCGAGCGCCCCGCGCGTCGGGAAAAGCTCCGGCCCGTGCATCGACCCCGCGCCGCCGCCCTTGTGCCAGCCGTAGACGCGCCGCCCCTGCCGGTCGTTGAAGATCGCCTCCTTGATCTGCACCTCGATCAGCTTGCGCTTTTCCTCGACCACCACGATCAGGTCCAGCCCCTCGGCCCAGTCGTGGAACCCCTGCATGTCCAGAGGAAAAGTCTGTCCGACCTTGTAGGTGGTGATCCCCAACCGCGCTGCCTCGGCCTCGGTCAGACCCAGCAGCGACAGTGCATGCACGAGGTCGAGCCAGTTCTTGCCCGCCGCCACCAGCCCGATCTTGGCACCGGGCTTGCCCCAGACGCGGCGGTCCATGCCGTTGGCCCGGGAGAACGCCTCTGCCGCAAAGCGCTTGTGGTCGATCATCCGCGCTTCCTGCGCATGTGGCGTGTCCGCGAGGCGGATATTGAGCCCGCCCTCGGGCATGTCGAACGCCGGGACCACCAGCGACATGCGCTCCGGTCGGCCATCGACCACCGCCGTCGCCTCGACCGTGTCCTTCATCGTCTTGAGCCCGACCCAGAGGCCGGCAAAGCGCGACAACGCATAGGCATAGACGCCGTAGTCGAGGATTTCCTGCACGCCCGCGGGCGAGACCACCGGCATGTAGGCATCGACCATCGCCCATTCCGACTGGTGCAGCACGGTCGAGGATTCGCCGGTGTGATCGTCGCCCATGGCCATGATGACGCCGCCATGTTTCGAGGTGCCGGCCATGTTGGCGTGCCGCATCACGTCGCCCGACCGGTCCACCCCCGGCCCCTTGCCGTACCAAAGCCCGAAGACCCCGTCGTACTTGCCCTCGCCGCGCAGCTCCGCCTGCTGGCTGCCCCAGAGCGCCGTCGCAGCCAGGTCCTCGTTCAACCCTTCCTTGAAAAGCACATCCGCCGCCGCCAGTTCCTTCGCCGCGCGGTTCATCTGCATGTCCACCGCCCCCAGCGGCGAGCCGCGATAGCCGGTGACGTATCCGGCGGTGTTCAGCCCCGCCGCCCGGTCGCGCGCCTTCTGCATGAGCATCAACCGGACCAGAGCCTGCGTGCCGTTCAGCAGCACGCGGTCTTTGCCGAGGTCGAACCTGTCGTTCAGGGTGATGTCTTGTTTGGTCATCGCTCGCCTCCCGTCGCCCAATGATCGCACATTTCGCGGTGATTTTAGGTCAAAATAGCTGACCTTACTAGCGGTTTGTGGTTGTATTTCCGAGCCTACACAGCCTTATGCCCTCAAATCTTCATTCTTTCGTGTTTTGCTGCACGAACAACGGAAAGCCGCTCTCATGGACTGGGACAAGCTCAGAATATTTCACGCCGTGGCCGATGCCGGGTCGCTCACCCATGCCGGCGACACGCTGCACCTGTCGCAATCGGCGGTCTCGCGCCAGGTGCGCGCGCTCGAGGAATCGCTCAACACCACGCTGTTTCACCGCCATGCGCGGGGGCTGATTCTCACCGAACAGGGCGAATTGCTGTTCGACGCCACCTCGTCGATGCTGAAACGCATCGACGCCGCCACCGCCCGCATCCGCGATTCCGAGGAAGAGGTGTTTGGCGAATTGCGCGTCACCACAACCACCGGCTTCGGCTCGCTCTGGCTCGCGCCGCGCCTGCCCAAGCTCTACGAGAAATACCCAGACCTCAACATCGACCTGATGCTCGAGGAGCGGCTGCTCGACCTGCCCATGCGCGAGGCCGACGTGGCCATCCGCATGAAGGAACCCAGCCAGGCCGACCTGATCCGCAAGCGGCTGATGCACATCCGCATGCGGCTCTACGCCTCGCCCGAATACCTGCAGACCCACGGCGCGCCGCAAACCATGGACGACATGTATGCCCATCGCCTGATCTGCCAGAACCCCCGGTCGGCGCAGGTGGGCGCAGGCCTGAACCTGGTGCAGGAACTGATGACCTTCGACATCCGCTCCACCCTCACGGTGAACAACTATTTCGGCGTGTTGCAGGCGGTGATCTCGAACCTCGGAATTGGCGTGTTGCCCGATTACATCATCGAGGATTTCCCCAGCATCGTGCGTGTCCTGCCGGACGTGGAATCGAACGAGGTGCCGGTGTTTCTGGCCTACCCGGAAGAATTGCGCCAATCCAAGCGGATCGCCGCGTTCCGCGACTTCGTGCAGGAGGAAATCTTTGCCCATCGCCAACAGATGAAGGCCAAGCAGCTGGACTGACGAGTGTGATATGCATGGCACGCATAGCGGGAATGCTGCATCTGCGGCGCGATATTTCTTGATCGTTCGCCGAACGCCCCCTAATTGAGCATTCGAACGATGCAGCGCCCTACGGCGCGTCATCTTCAACCTCCCTGTTGGACTTCGGCCGAGCTTTTTAGCTCGGCCTTTTTTTTTCGCGGGCGCCGCCATCGGCGCCAACGACGGCTTCGTCGCGATCCAAGGCGAGCCGCGCCGCCGCATCGACCGGATCGCGAGCGGCCTCCGGCAGCACAATCGCGTGGCAATGCCGACCCCCGGCGTGACTCGCGGCTGTCGACCGAATGGTGCGATGCGACGAACCGTGTCGTTATCGGTCCCGATGCTGCCTAGATCGCGACAAACGCCGACGAAGCGCTCGACCCCTTGCGCCACGGGGTGTCCGGTGCCGAGGCTCAGATCGCCCCTCCCCTGAGGCTCTGGTCTCGCCACCGGCAAAGCCGAAGACCGAGGCGAGGGTGAGACACGGGCGATAACCGGAATGACACGCTTCGTAGAAAGTCTGAAGACAATCATCGACACCTGCGGCGGGCGGGCACAGCCCCAACGCGGCGGCGCGGACACTCCGCCGCCGAAACCTCACGAAATCGTCAGAAACCTCAGGCGTCGCGGCTCGTTGTGCTGCCAGCGGGCGATACTGCCCACCTCGAAAGACTGGAGGAAACGATGAAAAAGACCCTGACCATTCTCGCACTCAGCAGCTTTACCGCCGCCGGCGCCGTCTATGCGCAAAACGCGTCTGAATCGGTGACCGACCCGATGGCGGATTCAGAAATGATGACGGAAACGGCGCGCGACACCGCGGTCGACACGGTCGTCACCGGCAATGGCGAGGTGATCTCGTCCGACGACGTGGTGATCGGCGAGGCCCAGCGCATCCGCACCGACGTGGACGGCAATGTCATCGCCACCATCCGCCTGGGCGAGGCTCTGGACACCGACGTGACCGTCATCAACGTCCCCGTCATCGTCGAGGAGTCGGGCGAGATGCAGACCCTGCGCATCGGCATGACCCAACAGGCCATCCAGGCCGCGCTGGACGAACAGACGGGCTAAGCCGAACTGTCCGTCACGACCGGATGACGACCCCAGGGGTCGCGGCATCGAACCCGCGGCCCCTTCATCTTGCTGATAAACCTCCGGAGAGCACGAGAGACAGCGTCTCTCGTATCCGGCGCAGCCGGATCACCGCCGCTGCGGTTTTTCCCGCCGCCCCCTTCCCCCCGCGCAGCGCCTGAACTAAACAGCGCGCAACCGCGCTTTAGGGGATCCCGAGACATGCAAGACCCGGCCATCACGCCCGACCTGATCGCTGCCCACGGGATCAAGCCCGACGAATACCAACGCATCCTCGACATCATGGGCCGCGAACCCAGCTTCACCGAGCTGGGCATTTTCTCGGCGATGTGGAACGAACATTGTTCCTACAAGTCCTCCAAGAAACACCTCCGCGGCCTGCCCACCACCGGCCCCCAGGTGATCTGCGGCCCAGGAGAGAACGCCGGCGTGGTCGACATCGGCGACGGCCAGGCTGTGGTCTTCAAGATGGAGAGCCACAACCACCCCTCCTATATCGAACCCTACCAGGGGGCGGCGACCGGCGTCGGAGGCATCCTGCGCGATGTCTTCACCATGGGCGCACGGCCCGTCGCGGCGATGAACGCGCTGAGCTTCGGCACCTCGGCCCATCCCAAGACGAAACGCCTCGTGCACGGCGTGGTCGAGGGCGTGGGCGGCTACGGCAATGCCTTCGGCGTGCCCACCGTCGGCGGCGAGGTGCGCTTTCACGCCGCCTACAACGGCAACTGCCTGGTCAACGCCTTCGCCGCGGGGCTGGCCGATGCGGACAAGATCTTCTATTCCGCCGCCAGCGGCGTCGGCCGCCCGGTCGTCTACCTGGGCGCCAAGACCGGCCGGGACGGCGTCGGCGGCGCGACCATGGCGAGCGCCGAGTTCGACGAGAGCATCGAGGAAAAGCGCCCCACCGTGCAGGTCGGCGACCCCTTCACCGAAAAGCGGCTGATGGAGGCGACGCTGGAGCTCATGCAGACGGGCGCCGTGGTCTCGATCCAGGACATGGGGGCTGCGGGCCTAACCTGCTCGGCGGTGGAAATGGGCGACAAGGGCGACCTCGGCGTGCGGCTCGACCTGGAAAAGGTGCCCGTGCGCGAAGCGGGCATGACCGCCTACGAGATGATGCTGTCGGAGTCCCAGGAACGCATGCTGATGGTCCTCGATCCGGCCAAGGAAGACGCCGCACGTGCGGTCTTCGAGAAATGGGACCTGGACTTCGCCATCGTCGGCGAAACCATCGCGGAGGACCGGTTCCTCATCATGCTGAACGGCGAGGTGAAGGCCGACATGCCGCTCAAGGCGCTGTCGGGCAACGCCCCGGAGTACGACCGCCCCTGGGTGCCGACGCCGCAGGCGGCCGCCTTGGCGGACGTGCCGCAGATCGACCCGGTGGATGCGCTGAAAGCGCTGATCGGCTGCGAGAACTACTGCGCTCGGAGCTGGGTCTACGAACAATACGACAGCCAGGTCATGGCCGACACGATGCGTATCCCGGGCTTCGGCGCCGGCGTGATCCGCATCCACGGCACCGACAAGAAGCTCGCCTTCACCAGCGACGTGACCCCGCGCTACGTCAAGGCCAACCCGGTCGAAGGCGGCAAGCAGGCGGTGGCCGAAGCCTTTCGCAACCTCTGCGCCGTGGGGGCAAAGCCGCTCGCCACCACCGACAACCTCAACTTCGGCAATCCTGAAAAGCCCGAGATCATGGGCCAGTTCGTCGGCGCCCTGCAGGGCATCGGTGCTGCCTGCACCGCGCTCGACATGCCGATCGTGTCGGGCAACGTGTCGCTTTACAACGAAACCGACGGCGTCGGCATCCTGCCCACCCCCACCATCGGCGCCGTGGGCCTGATCGCCGCCGACGAGGACCCGATCCTCGGCTTTGCACAGGACGGCGACGTGGCGCTACTGGTGGGTCCGGCTGGCAGCCACCTGGGACAGTCGGCGCTCCTGGCCGAGGTCTTCCACCGCGAGGATGGCGACGCGCCCGCGGTCGACCTCGAGGCGGAGCTGCGCAACGGCACCTTCATCCGCGACAACCGCGCGCTGATCGGCTGCTGCACGGATCTGAGCGATGGCGGGCTGGCTCTGGCCGCCTTCGAGATGGCCGAAGCCTCGGGTGTCGGCGTCACGCTCGACAGCGACGCGACGCCGGTGCTCTTCGGAGAGGACCAGGGCCGCTACCTGATCGCCTGTTCCTTCGACGCCGCAGAGGCGCTGATGGCCGCCGCCGCCACGGCTGGCGTGGATCTGTCGACCGTGGGCCGCTTTGGCGGCGAGACCGTGGCGATGGGCGGATCGCAGATGCCGCTGGCCGAGGCCGCGGCGCTCTATCGCGGCCGGTTCGAGGCGATCTTCTGCTGACGGTCGCCTGGCAGCGTTAGCACCAAAGGCGACAGACATGAAAACCCCCGCGCAACCGGATTGCGCGGGGGCTTCCTTTTTCAGACCGGCGGCCTGATCAGCTTGCGCTGTCCAGCAGCGGCGTGATCCGGCGCACCGCGGCGCGGCGGTTGGCGCGTTCCGACTCGAGCGTCTCCACCAGCAGATCGGTCTCGCCGTAGCCCTGCACCACCATGTTTTCTGGCGGCACATCGAAATACTCGGACAGGGCCAGCGCCACCGATTCCGCCCGGCGGTCCGACAGCGCGAGGTTGTAGCTGCCGGCACCCGTGGCATCGGTATGGCCTTCGATCAGGAACACCTCGGACGGGTTCTGCGAGATGATCCGACGCATGGCATTGCCCAGTGCCGCCAGTTCCTCGGCCTCCTGCGGCTGGATCACGGCAGAGCCGGTTTCGAAGTTCACGGTGTCCACGTTGATTTCCGGCACCAGCTGGCGCACCGCGTCGATGTTGCGGATCTGGCTGAGCGAGAAGGTGCGGTTCACATCCGCCGCCTGCGCGGCCGCGAGGGTCGCGGCAAGGTCGTCTTCGTTCACCTCGGCAAAGCCGATGGAGCGTCGGTCGGTCACCTGCGGCAACTCGTTGACATTGACCTGCTCCACTTGGCGGGTGTCGTCGAAGAGCACCACGCGGGTGCCGTCTTCGAGCAGACGGGTCCGGCGCAGCACGCGGCCATCGGCGGCGCGGACGGTTTCCACCTCGATGCCATCGGCGCGGGTCACGACCGTCCGGGTCGATCCGTCGTCATAGCGGTAAGTGCGCACATCCGATCCAGGCTGGCGCAGCAGCGCGTCGTCGTTCTTGATGATGCGGTATTGCCCGTCACGCTCGACCACGATCCGGTCGCCGGTATTGGCAGCCACGGTTTCGTTGTTGCGCAAGAGCGAGCCCACGGCGACGGCGCCAAGACCCAGCAGAGCCGCCTTCTCGAAGTTGCTCAGCCCTTCGTCATCGTCGTCGTCATCGTTGCTGCCGCGGGCATTGAGCGTCTCGGTGTTGCGGTTGAGCGCGTCTTGCAGATCGGTCTCGAACTCCTCGGACGAACTGCGCGCCGTTTCCTCGGTCACGGTTTCCTCGATGACTTCCGCCTCGGACTCGGACCCGCTTTCGGCGCTGGCCGCCATGGATTCGGTGACGTTCGCGTCGGCTTCGGCCTGTACCGCGGCCTGCGCTTCGCTGTCCATCGGCGTCGCGTCTTCACCGGATTGCGCCGTTTCGGACGCCGCCGAATCCGCCGCCTCTTCCACGGCCTGCTCGGTCTCTTCAAGCTGCTCGTCGGGATCGCTCTCGGCCGCCTCTTCCGCAGCCTGCTCCATCTCTTCAAGCTGCTGGGCGGGATCGGTCTCGGCCGTCTCTTCCACCGGATCGGTCACGTCGGCCGCGGTGTCGGCGTCCGCTTCGGCACCCGGCGTCTCATCGGCGACCTCTGCCGCGCTGTTGGCCTCGGCCTCGGCTTGCGGTGCGTCTTCGGCGACGTCCGCCGCGCGGTCGGCGTCGGCGGGCGTGTCCGTACCCTCGGCTGCGGTGTTGGCCTCGGCGTCCGAGGGGGCGTCGGTAACCTCGGCTGCGGTATTCGCCTCAGCGTCGGTCGGCGCATCGGTCACTTCGGCGGCGCTGTTCGCATCCGCTTCGGGTGCGGCGTCGACGGCTTCGGCTTCAGCGGCCTCTTCCGCTTCGGCAGCCTCGGCCTCGGCGGCCGCTTGCGCCTCGGCGGCGGCCTCTTCGGCAGCCGCTTCCGCTTCTGCGGCCTCTTCTTCGGCAGCCGCTTGGGCTTCGGCGGCTTCCGCATCCGCAGCCGCTTGCGCTTCGGCCTCGGCGGCCATGCTCTCGACCTGGGCCTGCGCGTCACCTTCGGGCTGTTCGCCCGTCAGCGCCTCGGCGCCCTGCTCGATCTCCTCTTGCGCCTGCTGCGCCTCGGTTTCGAGTTGCTGGCGCAGTTGCTCTGCGCTGACGTCAGCGCCGTTCTCTTGGGCATAAGCCAGCGGCGGCGTGACGGTCATGGCGGTGACCATCACCAGTGCAGTGGTCGATTTCAGAAATCCGTGTTTCATGTCAAATCCTTCCCTTTCCGCATGCAGCGGTGTGCAAAGGCAACGCGGAAGCACGCACAGGGTTTCAACACGGTTTGGCGAGGCTTTGCCGATGGCTGTAACGTTTACTCCAACGCGTTGAGAAGCCGCAGCTTTTCGCCTGCATCGTCGGGGCGCGAGATCACCGCGGCGAGGTCCGCGAGCGACTGCACCGAATGCCCGGCGCGAAAGCTGTCCACATGCGGCAGCATCGCTCGGATGCCGGTCGCCTTGGGCGCGAACCCGTCCCAGCGCAGCAGCGGGTTGAGCCAGATGAGCCGCCGCGCCGAGAGGTGCAGCCGCTCCATCTCTTTCGCCAGAAGGCCGTCCGTGTCGCGGTCGAGTCCGTCGGTGATGAGCAGCACCACCGCCCCCTGCCCCATGACGCGGCGCGACCAGTCGCGATTGAACGCGTGCAGGCTGCTGGCGATGCGGGTGCCGCCTTCCCAGTCCTGCGCCTCTGCCCCCGCGGCCTTGAGCGCCGCGTCGACGTCACGGGTGGCGAGGTGCCGGGTGATGTTGGTGAGCCGGGTGCCGAATGTGAAGGCATGGACCTTGGCCCAGCCCGCGCCCTTCTCGTTGGCGACGGCATGCAGGAAATGCAGCACCATGCGGCTGTACTGGCTCATCGACCCGGAAATGTCGCACAGCACCACGAGGTTCGGCCAGCGCGGGCGCGGCGTCTTGCGGGCGAGGCTGCGCATCTCGCCGCCCTGGCGCATCGACGCGCGGATGGTGCGGCGCCAGTCGGTCTGCCGCCCGGTGAGCGACGCCATGCCGCGCCGCGACGGGATCGGTTTCACCGGCAGGCGAAGCTGAGCCAGCATCTTCTTAGCCGCCGCGATCTCGGCGGTGGACATCTGTTCGAAATCAAGCCGCCGCAGCTTTTCCTCGGCGGACATGGTGAGCGAGGCGTCGACCTCGATCACCGTCTCTTCTTCGCGCTCGGTTTCGGGCGGCTCGGGCATCTCGGGCGCCTTGCCGTCGAGCAGCGCCTCCGCGGCGCGCTTTTCCGCGGCTTCGGCGATCTTGTCCTCCTGCACGCCGCGCACGGCGGGCAGCATCATCGACATCATGTGCTCGAGGTAGCGCGGATCGCGCCAATACAGCCGGAAGATCTGGTTGAAGGTGGCACGATGCTCGGGCCGGTTCACGAAACAGGCATGCAGCGTCCAGTAGAAGTCGCGCTTCTCGGTAAAGCCCGCGGCTTCGACGGCGCGGATGGCGTCGATGATCCGTCCCGGACCGATGGGCAGGCCCGCCCGCCGCAGGGCGCGGGCGAAATGGGTGATGTTGTTGGCGAGTTTCGGATTCTCTGGCAATTCGAGGGGCAGGTATTCCGGCATCAGACCCCTCCGGTCCGGGCCAGCGCCGACCCGCGGGGGGGCGCCTCTGACCGGCCCGCTTCACGCTTTATTCCCGCCAAATTCGCACGCCGCACCGGCTGTGCACCCGGCTTTGCCAAAGCGCCGCCCCGAAGGGCGGGTCGGCGCTGGCCCGGCGGCCGCAAGCGGCCTTGATTCCGGGCCGGTCCGTTTTTGAAAGGTGTCTCCCTCACGCCGGCGCCAGACCGGCCCGCGCCTCGTCCAGAAGCCGCTTTGCCTCGGAGCCCTGCAGCTTCTGGATGTCGTCCTGATATTTCAGGATCGCCCCCAGCGTGTCGCTGATCACCTCCGGCGACAGGTCGATCACGTCGAGCGCCAGCAGGCATTTCGCCCAGTCGATGGTCTCGGCCACCCCCGGCTTCTTGAAGATGTCCTCGGTGCGCAGCATCTGCACGAAGGCCACGATCTCGCGGCTCAGCGTCTCGGCGGCTTCGGGCGCGCGGGCCTGCAGGATCTCGATCTCGCGGTCGAACGTCGGGTAGTCGACCCAGTGATACAGGCAGCGGCGTTTCAGCGCGTCATGCACCTCGCGCGTGCGGTTCGAGGTCAGGATGACGATGGGCGGCTCGGGCGCCTTGATCGTGCCAAGCTCGGGGATCGTCACCTGGAAATCCGACAGCGCTTCGAGCAGGAAGGCCTCGAACGGTTCGTCGGTGCGGTCAAGCTCGTCGATCAGCAGCACCGGCGCGCCGTTTTCGTCGGGCCGCATCGCTTCGAGCAGGGGCCGTTCGACCAGGAACTCGTCCGAGAAAAGCTCGGCCTGCAGCGCCTTTCGGTCGGCGCCGCCCGATGCCTCGGCCGTGCGGATCGCCACCATCTGCGCGGGAAAGTTCCATTCGTAAACCGCCGAGGCCGCGTCCAACCCCTCGTAGCATTGCAGCCGGATCAGCTTGCGGTTCAGCCCCGCCGCAAGCGCCTTGGCGATCTCGGTCTTGCCGACCCCCGCCTCGCCCTCGAGGAACAGCGGCCGGCCCAGCTTCAGCGACAGGAACACCACCGTCGCCAGAGCGCGGCCACAGACATAGCCGGTCTCCGCCAGCATGGTCTGCACGGCGTCGATGGATTGCGGGGTCTGCATGGGCGCTCCTTTGGTTGGTCCGACCTTGCTGCACGGCAGGGCTGCGGGAATCAATAGCGCATAGGTCGCAATTGTCCCGTGCCCGCACTGCCGCGCAGACCGGTGAAAATGCCGCCACAGATTGACGGGCAAAGGCCAAGATGCCATGATTCGTTCAACAATAGCGGCTACGCGGGGCAAACCCCGAGCCAGGAGCGGTGACGATTTCATGACCCACGCAACGACAGGGCTGCGGCCATGCGCGTAACGGCGGTGACCTGCGTCAAGAACGAAGGGCCGTTCCTTCTGGAATGGATCGCCTACAACCGGCTGATCGGGGTCACCGATTTCCTGTTCTATTCCAACGATTGCGACGACGGCACCGATGCATTGCTGGATGCGCTGGCGGCCCGCGGCATGGTGGTGCACCTCCCCAATCCCGCCAAGGGGCGCAATTACCAGATGGAGGCGCTGAAACACAGCCAGCGGCAAGAGGTCGTGCAGGCCGCCGACTGGGTCTGGGTCGCGGATGTGGACGAGTTCCTGAATATCCACGCGGGCGACCACAGGATCCCGGCGCTGATCGACGCCTGCGGCGATCCGCAGGCCATTTCCGTCACCTTCCAGTTCTTCGCCAACGACGGCATCGCGGATTTCGAGGATGCGCCGGTGATCGGGCAGTTTACCCGCTCGCACAATCCCGACCTGTGGTGCGCCGAGACTGCGATCGAGGTCAAGACACTGGTGCGGCGGGATTTTCCGCTGCACTATTTCGGCGCGCACCGGCCATTTTTTCGCGACGGCCTGCCCTCGGAAAAGCGCCCGCGCTGGACCGACGGATCGGGCCGCGACGTGCCGCACAAGTTCCTGGTGGCCGCCAACCCGCGCCGCATCCGAAAGTTCCCCAGCGGCGGCGCGCGCGACTTCGCCACGCTCAACCACTACGCGCTGCGGTCGCTCGACAGCTACCTGGTCAAAAACGACCGCGGCGACGTGAACCGCGAGAACCGCGCCTTCGACGACACCTACTGGCGCGAACGCAACGACCCCGCCTGGGAAGATACCTCGATCCAGCGCCACCTGCCTGCGCTGCGCGACGCCATGGCCGAGCTGTGCGCCGACCCCGAGATCGCCGCCCTGCATACCGAGGCCGTCCGCCTGCACCGCGCCAAGCGCGACGCCCTGATGGCCAAGCCCGATTACGCCCGGATGTACGACCAGCTGCGCGCGGCCCCGGCCCTGCCGCCGGGCGAGCCGGAGTTGATCGAGCAACTGGGGCTCGCATCGTGACCGTGCGCGTCGTCAACCTCGGCCTGCCAAAAAGCGGCACGACGACGCTGGGCGTGGCGCTGGAACGCGCCGGGCTCACGGTCGCGGATTTCAAGATCCGCCGCGGCAAGAGCCCCGATCCCGACATCGCCGGGTCTTTCGTCGCACGCCAGATGTACGAAGGATATTTCCGCACCGGCGACCCGCTCGACCGGTTGCAAGGTTTCGACGCGCTGACCGAGATCAGCGTGCTCAACCGCGATCTCTGTCTCTGGCCGCAGACCGATTTCGGCATTCTGGACGCCCTGCGCCGCCATCATCCCGAGCTCAGGTTCGTAGCCTCGATGCGCGACGCGCGCGAGATGTCCGGCAGCATGCTGCGCTGGTCCGACCTGGGCACCGACCGGCTGCCGCAAGGCCAGGTGCCGGGTCTGCCGCGGGGCTTCGGCGAGACGACACTGGAGCGTGTGCAGTGGATCGAGGCGCATCACGCCTTCCTGCGCGCCATCTTTGCCGGCGACGACCGGTTCCTGGAATACGACACCGCCGCCCCAGACGCACGCGAGACGGTCTCGGCCTTTCTGGGCATCGACCTGCCCTGGTGGGGCCGCGCCAACGAAAACACCGGCTTCCGGGCCAAGGGCGTGGCGTGATGCGGATTTACATCCATATCGGTCTCGATGCGCAGGCCTGCGAACGGATGCAGCGTATCCTCGACGCCAAACGCGACCAACTGGTGACCAAGGGCGTGCTCTATGCCCGCAGCCCCGGCGCGAGCAATCACACGCGGCTATTCATGGCCGTGACTGACCCCGGGACCGTGGACTGCCTGCGGTTCAACCGCGGCTTCATCGCGCCGGACAAGCAGCAGGTGCTTTACGACGACGTGGCGCGCGGCCTTGCGGCCGAGGTGGCGCGGGTGCAGCCCGAAACGCTGATCCTCTCGGCGCATCAGCTGGGCGTCTCGCTGGCCTCCGCGTCGGAGTTGCAGCGCCTGCGCGGGCTGCTGCTGCCGCTCTCGGACGATATCCGCATCGTGGCCCATGTGGACGATCCCGCCCGCCTGCTGACCCGCCGCTACGCCGCGCAAGTGCTCGAAGGCCGGTCGCGCGACCTGTCGCTGGAGCTGGGGCTGCACGATGCGCCCGACTGGTGGGACGCGGCGCTGGCCACCCGGCCAGAGATCGACCCGGCGGCAGGGCAGTTCCACGAGGTGCAGGGCGCCTGTTGCTGGCTCGACCTCGCACGGCTGGTGCGGGAATGGGACGCGGTTTTTGGCGCGGGCGCCACGCAACTGCACAGCGTCGACCGCGACACGCTCTGGTCCGAAGCGGGTCCGGAGGTGCTGCGCCAGTGCTTCGACATCGCCGACAGCATCGGCAAGGCCGAGGCGAAAGCGCCGCCGCGCGATCCCTCCGCCGCCTGGCTGACGCGCTGCCGGCTCTTCAACGACACGGTGCTGCGGCTCCTGGGGCGCAGCGACCAGATCCTGCCGCGCCCGCTCTGGCACAAGTTCCTCGGCGAGATCAAGGTCGGCGGCGATCCCATCGACCCCGGCGCCCTCTCGGCCCTGTCGCGGCGCTTCGCCGACGACCTCGCGGCGCTGGCCACGGCGCATCCCGGCCTCGATCCGGCGCAGATGGCGCCCGCTGCACCCGCGCCCGACTGGACCGAGACCGACCCCACCCGCGGCTTCCGCGCCACGCAATACCTGCTGGCCTTCCGCTGGCGCATCAAGCAGGCCACCAAGGAAGCGCTGGCCGACAAGGCCGCCGACCTCGCGCGCCTCAACGGGTCGACGACGCCCGCACGGGCGGAAGAGACGGCGCCCCCCACGCCTGCCGCGATGGACGCGCTCGACGCCGGCCTGTCGCCCTCTGCGCAAAAGGTCATGCCGCCGCTGGCCAAGCAGAATTTCGCCAAGCTGCAACGCTCGATCTTCGCCCCCCACAATCGCCTTGGCCGTGTCAACGAAGAGGAACTGGCCGCCGCCTACACACCGATGCCGCCGCGTACCCTGCCCTCTGGCAGCAGCGGCAACGTCATCGTCGGCTGCATGAAGAACGAGGCGCCCTATATCGTCGAATGGGTCGCTTTTCACCGCGCCATCGGGGTCGACGATTTCCTCATCTACACCAACGGCTGCGAGGACGGCACTAGCGAAATCCTCGACCGCTTGCAGGAGATGGGCGTGCTCCAGCACCGCAACAACGACAACTGGAAAGGCAATTCGCCGCAACAATACGCGCTCAACCAGGCGCTCAAGGAACCCGTGATCAAGAACGCGGACTGGATCATCCACATCGACGTGGACGAGTTCATGAACGTGCGCTGCGGCAACGGCACGCTGGACGATTTCTTCGAACGCGTCCCCGATGCCACCAATGTCGCCATGACCTGGCGGCTCTTCGGGCACAACGGCGTCACCACCTTGTCGGACGACTTCGTCATCGACCAGTTCGACACCTGCGCGCCGAAATACTGCCCCAAGCCGCACACGGTCTGGGGCTTCAAGACCATGTTCCGCAACATCGGCGCCTACGAGAAGATCTCCTGCCACCGCCCGAACAAGCTCGACGCCGCCTTCGAGGACAAGGTGCGCTGGGTCAACGGCTCGGGTCTCGACATGACGTCCGAGGTCAAGACCAACGGCTGGCGCAATTCCAAGAAATCCATCGGCTACGACCTTCTGCAGCTCAATCACTACGCCCTGCGCTCGGCGGAATCCTTCCTCATCAAGCGCCAGAGGGGCCGCGCGCTGCATGTCGACCGGTCGATCGGCATCAACTACTGGATCCGCATGGACTGGTCGGATTTCAAGGACATCACCATCAAGCGCAACAGCCCGCGCCTGCGCACCGAATACGACCGGCTGATGGCCAATCCGGAGCTGGCGAAATGGCACCGATCGGGCCTGGACTGGCACCGCGCCAAGGCCGACGAGCTGCACGCCAACCCCGAATTCGAAGACCTCTACCAGCAGGCGCTCGGCCTGCGGCTCACGGAAACCGAGCGGGTGGCCTATGCCCTCGCCCTCGACATGGAGAGCTGAGCATGGACGGCGCCCCCACCCCCCGCGACCCCTTCCTGCGCTCGCGCGGCATGAAGATCCCCAAGCATCCGCAGATCACCACCGGTCGCATCCGCGGCGCCATCAAGGGCGAAACCTACGAGCGCAAGGAATGCGACGCGGTGATGCGCATGGTGCAGGACGATGACGTGGTGCTCGAACTGGGCGGCGGCATCGGCTACATGTCGACGCTGATCGCCACGCACAAGAAGGTCCGCACGGTCCATACCTACGAGGCCAACCCGACCCTCATTCCCTATATCCGCTCGGTGCACGAGGCCAACGAGGTGACCAACGTCACCGTGCACAACGCCCTGCTGGCGGATGGTCCGGGCGAGCCGGTGCCCTTCTACGTGCGGCAGAATTTCCTCGGCTCGTCGATGGACAAGTCCATCGACGAGGACAGCATCGTCAGCACCGAAATGATCGAACAGCGCGACATCAATGCCGTGCTGGCCGAGCTGAAACCCACCGTGCTGGTCTGCGACATCGAAGGCGCCGAGGCGCATCTGCTGCCCGCCGCCGATCTCTCGTGCCTGCGCGTCGCCATCGTGGAACTGCACCCGCAGTGGATCGGCCAAGCGGGCGTGCAGGCGGTCTTCGACACCATGCACCGTGCCGGCCTCACCTATTTCCCCAAGGCTTCCGAGGCCAAGGTCGTGTCCTTCAGGAAGGGCTGGTAAGCCTTTGAACATCCTCGCCGTTCTCTGCGTCCGCAACGAGGCGGCGTTCCTGCTGGACTGGCTGGCGCATCACCAGGCCTGCGGCGTGACCCACGTGCTTGCGCTCAGCAACGCCTGCGACGACGGCACCGACGCGATGCTGGACCGGCTGGCCGAGCTGGGCCACGTCACCCACATCCGCAACGACGGCCCCTACGACAAGGGAGGCATCCAGTTCACCGGCCTCAAGCTGGCCGACAAGTCCGAGGCGGTGGCCCGCGCCGACTGGATCCTGCCGCTCGACATCGACGAATTCGTCAACATCCACGTGGGCGACCGGACCGTTCCCGCCCTGCTCGCCGCCCTGCCCGAGGCCACGGCGATCACCCTGACCTGGCGGCTTTTCGGCAATGCGGGCGTGGTGCGCTACGAGGACAGGCCGGTGCCTCAGCAGTTCACCCGTGCGGCGCCCGTCATCATGCACTGGCCGTGGCGGTCGGCGATGTTCAAGACGCTCTACCGCAACGACAGGACCTATCGGAACCTCGGCGTGCACCGCCCGCGCAACCCGGTCAAGGACCGGCTGGCCGAGGCGCGCTGGTTCGACGGCGAGGGTCGCCCGCTCGAAGCTCAGTTCGCCACGCGCCGCATCTTTTCCACCTATGGCCGGTCGAACTACCACCTCGCGCAGCTCAACCATTACCCTCTGGGCGCGATGGAAAGCTACGTGCTCAAGGCCGCCCGGGGCCGCGCCGTGCACACCGATCACCTGCTGGGGCTGGATTACTGGGTGGAACGGAATTTCAACACAGACACCGACGACACGATCCTGGCGCTGGCCGACCGCGCCGCCGCGATCCGCGCCACGCTGGCCGCCGATCCGGCACTGGCCGCCTTGCACAACACCGCCGTCGACTGGCGGCACGCCCGGTTCCGGGCGCTGATGGCCGAAGAACCCTTTCGCGCGCTCTTCGGCCGCCTGCTGATGACCCCGCCGTCGCAGCCCCTGCCCGAAGCCGTGGCCCGGGTCCTGATCGGCCACGCCACCCGCGCCCGCGCCAGGGACACGGCAAACGCCCCCTGAATTTCGCGCATTCGGCGCAATTTGGCCGCAAAGCCTTGGCATGTTTTCCTCAAACGAGCCCCGCAGGGGGCCATCGCAAAGCGCCCCGCCGCGGGCCATTGCCATGAGGAATACGAGTGGATGTCCGACATCGACGAGACCCTGACGCTTGACCTGACGGGCCTGCGCACCGCCGACTGGCTTGCAGCCCTGTCGGAGCTTGGCCAGAGCACAGGCTTTTTCGAACAGCTGGGCAAGCGCCACGCCGCGCTGTTCATCGACGAGGGCGACACGCTGCTGGTCAGCTTCGAGTCGATCCCCGGCGTTCAGGCGCTGTCCGACGACGGCGCGCCGCTGGGCTTCGATCTCGTGCGCAGCCAGGGCTGGTCGCACCTCTGCCTCCTGTCCGACGGCGACACCTGGTTCCGCGACCAGCGCATTTACGGCTTCTTCGACCAGCTCAACGACGACGGCTTCTTCGACGATTTCGAACGGGTGATCTTCTTCGGCGCCGGGTCCTGCGGCTATGCCGCCGCCGCCTATTCCGTCGCCGCCCCCGGCGCGCGTGTGGTGGCGCTGCAACCGCAGGCCTCGCTCGACCCGCGGGTCAGCGAATGGGACGACCGCTTTGCCCGGATGCGCCGGCTCAGCTTCACCGACCGCTATGGCTATGCGCCCGACATGATCGACGCCGCCGACCGCGCCTTCATCCTCTACGACCCGCGCGAGCCGCTCGACGCCATGCATTCGGCGCTCTTCACCCGGCGCAATGTGACCCGGTTCCGCCTGCCCTCCATGGGCGGCGCCCTGCAAGGCGACCTGATCGAACTCGACCTGCTGACGCCGATCATCGTGGCCGCCGCCGACGGCACGCTCGACACCGCACGGTTTGCCGCGATGATGCGCGTCCGGCGGCAATACGCGCCATACCTGCGCAAGCTGCTGGCACGGCTCGAAGCCCACGACCGGCCGGGCCTCGCAGAGATGCTCTGCCGCAACGTGACCTCGCGGATGCATGCGCCGCGCTTCCAGCGCAAGCTCGAAGGTCTGCGCGCCGCACGCAAGGCGGCCCAAGGCAACGCCGATCCGGAGCCCGCCCCCGAGCCGGAGCCGCCAGCCGGCGACGCCTGACGCGCAAAGCCTCTGGCGCTTTGCGTCAAGCCCATGCTAACCGCTCGGGCATGACCCAGAGCCTCACCCTCCGCCGCCCCGACGACTGGCACCTGCATTTGCGCGACGGCGCCATGCTGCGCGCCGTGGCCCCCGAATCCGCCCGCCACTTCGCCCGCGCCATCGTCATGCCGAACCTCGTGCCGCCGGTGGTGACAGGCGACCAGGCCGCCGCCTACCGCGACCGCATCCTGGCGGCCCTGCCCGAAGGCGCGGACTTCACCCCGCTGATGACGCTCTATCTCACCGAAGACACCGACCCCGACGACCTCACCGCCGCCCACGCCAGCGGGCTGGTGACGGCGGTCAAGCTCTACCCGGCGGGGGCCACCACCAACTCCGCCTCGGGCGTGCGCGATTTCGACAAGGTCCGCCCGGTGCTCGAGAAAATGGCCGAGATCGGCTGCCCGCTTTGCGTGCACGGAGAGGTCACCGATGCGGAGATCGACATCTTCGACCGCGAGGCGGTGTTCATCGACCGCGTGCTCGACCCGATCCGCCGCACGACGCCCGGCCTGCGGGTGGTGATGGAGCATATCACCACGAAGGACGGCGCCGACTATGCCCGCGACGGCGGTGCGGACCTGGGCGCCACGATCACCACGCATCACCTGGTGATCAACCGCAACCACATTCTCGCGGGCGGCATCAAGCCGCATTATTACTGCCTGCCCGTCGCCAAGCGCGAAACCCACCGACAGGCCCTCGTCGCCGCCGTCACCTCGGGCGACCCGAGCTTTTTCCTCGGCACCGACAGCGCGCCGCACACCGATGCCAACAAGCTCTTGCCCTGCGGCTGCGCCGGCTGCTTCACCGCGCCCAACACCCTGTCGATCCTGGCCGAGGTGTTCGAGCGCGAAGCCGCCCTCGACCGGCTCGAAGCCTTCGCCAGCCTCAACGGCCCCGCCTTCTACCGCCTGCCGGTCAACGATACCCGGATCACCCTGACACGCGGCGATCCGGTGCAGTACCCGCCGCAGCTCGAGACTGACGACGGCCCCGTCACGCTTTTCGACCCCGGTTTCCCGCTGCATTGGGCGGTCGAGCCCTGACAGCTTCATCTTGCCCATAAACTCCCGCCGGAGGCTCCGACCGCAGCCGCAGGCGTCACGCCCGAACACGAGGTTCCCATGATCCCCACCGCCGCCCCGACCAACGAAGAGATGGCCCGCCTCACCGCCCGGATGCTGCTGGAGATCAAGGCCGTGCATTTCATGGAGGCCGAGCCCTTCGTCTTCGCCTCCGGCCTGCCCTCGCCGGTCTATATCGACTGCCGCAAGCTGATTTCCTTTCCGCGCATCCGCAGCACGCTGATGGATTTCCTCACCGCCAAGGTGCTGCGCGACGCCGGCTTCGAGGCCTTCGACAACATCGCGGGCGGCGAGACCGCGGGCATCCCCTTCGCGGCCCTCGTGGCAGAGCGCATGGCGCTGCCGATGACCTACGTGCGCAAGAAACCCAAGGGTTACGGCCGCAACGCCAGGATCGAAGGCGCCATGACCGAGGGCCAGCGCGTTCTGCTGGTCGAGGACCTGACGACCGACGGCGGCAGCAAGCTCAGCTTCGTCGACGCCATCCGCGACACCGGCGCCACCTGCGCCCATACGGCGGTCATCTTCTATTACGGCATCTTCCCCGAGACCATCAAAACGCTGGGCGATCACGGCGTGTCCCTGCACCACCTCTGCACCTGGTGGGACGTGCTGGCCGAGGCCAAATCGCAAGGCACATTCGCGCCCGGAACCCTGGCCGAAGTCGAAGCTTTCCTGACCGATCCGCATAAGTGGCGGGAGCTTAACAAGAAATAAATTTTCCTCCCCAGAGCGGCGCAATGACGCCAAATCGACTCAAGCCCCACCACCGCATCTAGTGGACAAAGGCCCACTCTATACCCTATGCTGACAGTCCAGACGCAAACGGACGCCAGCCCGAAGTTTTCCCGGCGGATATCCACAGGACTGTCCTCTCTAGGGAATCGCCGGGCCTTTCGCTAGAACGTCCGAACGCCAAGCAGCCGGAAACCGGCGCGCGCCAATCAGCAGTCACAGGGGCAGGACATGAACGAGATCACCGCATTCAATCCCACCGGACACGCCGCCAATGCCGAGGTCCAGTCGCCCGACAGCATGCCGCATTCCATCGAGGCCGAGCAGCAGCTTCTGGGTGCGATCCTGACCAACAACGACGTCTACGACCGCGTCGCCAGCATCATCGGTGCGCAGCATTTCTACGACCCGGTCCACGCCCGGATCTACGAGATCGCCGCCGCCCGCATCGCCAAGAACAACCTCGCCAGCCCGGTGACGCTCAAGGCCTTCATGGAGGATGACGAAGGGCTCAAGGAACTGGGTGGCCCGGCCTATCTGGTCCGTCTTGCCGGTGCCGCGGTCAGCTCCTTCGCGGTGCGCGACTACGCGCAGATGATCTACGATCTGGCGATCCGCCGCGATCTGATCGCGCTGGGGCGCGATATCTCGGCCAAGGCCTCCAAGGTCGACGTCAAAAGCGAACCGAAAGAGCAGATCGTCGAGGCCGAACAGGCGCTCTACAAGCTCGCCGAACAGGGCCAGTCGGAATCCGGTTTCCAGAGCTTCCTGCGCGCCGTGACCGATGCGGTCAACGTCGCCAATGCCGCCTACCAGCGCGAAGGCGGGCTGGCGGGCGTCTCGACCGGTCTCACCGACATGGACAAGAAGCTGGGCGGCCTGCACAAGTCCGACCTTTTGATCCTCGCCGGCCGGCCGTCGATGGGCAAGACCTCGCTGGCGACCAACATCGCCTTCAACGTCGCCAAGGCCTACAAGCGCGGCAAACGCCCGGACGGCACCGAAGGCGCCATCGACGGCGGCGTCGTGGGCTTCTTCAGCCTCGAGATGAGCGCCGAGCAGCTGGCGGGCCGGATCCTCGCCGAAGCGTCTGAGATCTCCAGCCACAAGATCCGCCAGGGCGACATGGAAGAGGAGGAATTCCGCCGCTTCGTCCAAGCGGCGAAAGACCTCGAGGCCTGCCCGCTCTACATCGACGACACCGCGGCGCTGCCGATCAGCCAGGTCGCCGCCCGCGCCCGTCGGCTCAAGCGCACGCACGGTCTGGACCTGCTGATCGTCGATTACCTGCAACTGCTGCGCGGCACCGCCGACAATCGCGTGCAGGAGATCGGCGAGATTTCCATGGGTCTCAAGGCCATCGCCAAGGAGCTCGACATCCCCGTGGTCGCCCTGTCGCAGCTCAGCCGCCAGGTGGAAAGCCGCGAGGACAAGCGCCCGCAACTGTCGGACCTGCGCGAATCCGGGTCGATCGAACAGGATGCCGACGTGGTCATGTTCGTCTTCCGCGAGGAATACTACGTCGAGCGCGAAAAGCCGTCGGAAGAGAAGCTCGACGAGATGGTCGCCTGGCAGGAGCGCATGGCCCGGCTGCACGGCAAGGCCGAGGTCATCATCGGAAAGCAGCGCCACGGTCCCATCGGCACGGTCGAGCTGAGCTTCGAGTCGCAGTTCACCCGTTTCGGCAACCTGGTGAAACCCTGGCAGCAGGGCGACGCAGGCAGCTTCTGAGCGCCGGCGCACGGGTCGGGACCGGCGCGGCCGATCCGCAGCGAAGGCCGTTGCGGCACCGTTCCCATTTCCACCTTGACGCCCGCGCATGATCGGGCAAACAGGCGTCATGGCCCAAGCGATCCTCACCGTCGACCTGTCCGCCCTGCGCCGCAACTGGCGCGCGCTTGCCGCGGCGTCGGAGGCTGAAACCGGCGCGGTGGTCAAGGCTGACGGATACGGGCTTGGCGTGGCCCGGGTCGCGACGGCTCTGGCCGAGGAAGGCGCGCGGCGTTTCTTCGTGGCCATCGCCGAAGAGGGCGCCGCCCTGCGCAAGATCCTGGGCCCCGGCCCGGAAATCTGCGTCTTTTCCGGCCACATGGCGGGCGATGCCAAGCTGATCCGCGCGGCCAACCTCACCCCGATGATCAATTCCATCGACCAGATGCTGCGGCACGTCGAAAGCCTGCCGGGCCAGAGCTTCGGCATACAGCTCGACAGCGGCATGAACCGGCTGGGGATGGAGCCCGCGGAATGGAGCGCCCTGCGCGACATCGCGCTGGCACAAAAGCCGGCGCTGGTGATGAGCCACCTCGCCTGCGCGGATGAGCCTGATCATCCGATGAACGCGCACCAGCTGGCGCAATTCCGCGACATGACCGACGGCATCGACGCACCGCGCGGATTGGCGGCGACCGGCGGCATCCTGCTGGGGCCGGAGTATCACTTCGACGTCACCCGCCCCGGCATCGGCCTCTACGGCGGACAGCCCTTCGGCGACGCGGCGCCGGTGGCCTACCTCGACATCCCTGTGATCCAGGTCCGCGACGTGATCCCCGGCGAATCCGTCGGCTACGGCAACACCTGGGTGGCGCGCCAGCCGACCCGCGTCGCCACCATCGCGGCGGGGTATGCCGATGGCATTTTGCGCGGCATGGGGCCCAAGGCCTGGCTCTACACCGGCGATCAGCGCTGTAAGGTGCTGGGGCGCATTTCCATGGACCTGATCGGCGTCGACGTGACACATGTCAAACAGGCGCCGGAGCGCCTGACCCTGCTTGGCGCGCAGCAGGGCATCGACGACCTGGCCGACGCGGCGGGCAGCATCGGATACGAGATCCTGACCTCGCTGGGCGCGCGTTACGACCGGCGCTACACGGACGACTGACCTCTGACTCCTGCCCCGAAGGCCGCCTCATGAGCCCCCTGCTCGACCCCTCGCCCCTCCTGCTGGCCTTCCTGTTCGCCAAGAAGTTCGTCTTTGGCGAGGCGATCCTGCTGCTCGCGCTGCTGCGCGTGGTCCTGTCCCACGGCCTGTCGCGGATGGCAGCGGCGCTGGCGGCGCTCTGTGCCGCGGCGATCACCGTGACCGTCTTTGCGCCCGCGCTCGGGGTGTCGGGGGCCGCGTGGTACCCCGCCGCCGCCAGAGCGGTGTCGTTCAACGGCGGCATGGCCGCGCTGGTTTTGCTTTCGGCGCTGTTCTGGCTGAGCGCCGCCCTGCCCGGACGCCGGGCGCGGTGGATCGACACGGTGCACGGGCTGCTGCTGCTGGGCTTGCTTGGCCTCTGGATCGTGGCCATGTTCTGAACGCGCTTTCGCGCGTGGAAAGGTCCCGATGCGCTGGCTCAACCTCTCGTTGCTAATCCTCTACCCGCTGGCCTGGAGCGCGCCGCTGCTGCGCGCGGGGCTGTTGCCGCTCTTCGACCTGACCGAGATCTCGGTGCTGACCGGGCTGCAATCGCTCTGGGCCAGCGACGTGTTCCTGGCGCTGGTGGTCACGGTCTTTGCGCTCTTCGCGCCCTATCTCAAGACCATCGGGCTGGCGCTTTACGATTTCGGCCTGCTCAGCCCGCGCGCCCTGCCGGTGCTGCATCTTCTGGGCAAGCTCGCGATGGCCGACGTGTTCCTGATCGCGCTCTACATCACCCTTGCCAAGGGCATCGGCCTCGGCCGGATCGAAACGGCCTGGGGTCTTTATCTCTTCACCGCCTGCATCCTCGCCTCGCTTTTTCTGAGCCTCGCGGCGAGCCGCCGTCCACACGTTTCCACATCGGAAACAGTCAAGATTGACCACACGGATTGATCCCGTCTCCGCATAAACGTCGACGAAGGTTAATTTTTTCTTAGGTGCTGACCCGAGACCGGCATAAAATTGCCGAGTCTGCACATAGAATGTGACTTTTTGGGGGCGTTATGGGTCAGAGTGTCGTTTCGTCGTTTTTGCTGCTGCGCGATCTTCTGCAGCGCCTGGCCTGTTTGGCCATCCTCGCCCTCAGCCTGTCGCTGATCGCCTATACGGCGGCCTGTGCGCTTGGCCATGCGCCCTGGTTGTCGCTCGACTTGCGCTTCGGCGACTACATCTTGCCGCAGGCCGGAATGGTCACGCAAGTTGTGCTGACCGCGCTGGTGACCTCGCTCTGCTTCTTCCTGCCGACAAACGCCCGAATCATGGCGCTGGAAACTTCGCATCGCCGGTTTCACATCGGCATGCAGGACGTGGCGCGGGCCTATGCGGTGGCCCATGCCGCCGACCGCAGCGGCGTCTTCACCCTGTCGTCCGAATTCGATTCGATCCGCGAGCGCATTGCCTTCCTGCGCGACCACCCGGACCTTGCCGAACTCGAATCGTCGGTGCTGGAAGTGGCCGCGCAGATGAGCCACCTGAGCCGCGAGTTGGGCCAGGTCTATTCCGACCGCAACGTCGCCCGCGCCCGCGATTTCCTGATCCAGCGCCAGCAGGAGATCGAGGATTTCAACACCCGGCTCGACCACGCCAAATCCGTCGCCACGGAGATGCGCAACTGGCTCAACCGGGTGGAGATGGACGAAGCCGTGGCCGAGGCGCAGCTCGCCCGCCTTTGCGACGAGCTGACCGAGATCCTGCCCGAACTGGGCGAGGCCGCCGAGCCCGAGACCCCGCCGGAGCCGGTGGTCGCCGAAGACAGCTGGGAAGACGAGGTACAGCAGGACGACGGCCGCATCGTGGCCCTGCTGGCCCGCCGCGCGGCGGAGTGATCCGCATACGCGCAGCTTCATCTTGCCGATAAACTCCCGCCGGAGGCTCCGGCGGCGCACCCCGCCTGCACGTTGCACGCGGAGCACAGTTACCGCCTCTTGCCGCTTCCCTCCCAGTACGCCACAAGGCGGCATGGCCAAATCTTCCTCGACCTTCGTGTGCAACGCCTGCGGCAACACCACCTCCAAGTGGTCCGGCCGCTGCGAGGCCTGCGGCGCATGGAACACCATAACCGAAGAGGCGCCGCTGACGTCCGGCCCGGCGAAAAAGACGTTGGGCGGCAGTCGCGGCCGGGCCACACCGCTCACCGACCTGTCCAGTTCCGAAGCGCCGCCGCCGCGCACCTCCTCGGGCCTGTCGGAACTGGACCGCGTGCTGGGCGGCGGTCTGGTGCCGTCCTCGGCGATCCTCGTGGGCGGCGATCCGGGCATCGGCAAATCCACCCTGCTCCTGCAGGCCGCGGCGCTCTTTGCCCGCGCCGGGTTGGGCGTGATCTACGCCAGCGGCGAAGAGGCTTCGGCACAGGTGCGGATGCGCGCGCAGCGGCTGGGGCTGGCGGATGCGCCGGTGAAGCTCGCGGCGGAAACCAACCTGCGCGACATCCTCACCACGCTGGAGCAGGAACGCCCGGCGCTGGCGATCATCGATTCGATCCAGACCATGTGGGCCGACAACGTCGAAAGCGCGCCCGGATCGGTGAGCCAGGTCCGCGCCGCCGCGCATGAGCTGACGAATTTCGCCAAGCGCCGCGGCATGGCAGTGATCATGGTCGGCCATGTCACCAAGGACGGCCAGATCGCCGGGCCGCGCGTGATCGAGCACATGGTCGACACGGTGCTCTATTTCGAGGGCGAACGCGGTCACCAGTTCCGCATCCTGCGCGCGGTCAAGAACCGCTTCGGCCCCGCCGACGAGATCGGCGTCTTCGAGATGACCGGCGGCGGCCTGTCCGAGGTCACCAATCCCTCGGCGCTGTTTCTCAGCGAGCGCGGCCAGCCGTCGCCCGGATCGGTCGTCTTCTCGGGCATCGAGGGCACACGCCCCGTGCTGTGCGAATTCCAGGCGCTGGTCGCCCCCACGCCGCACAGCCAGCCCCGGCGCACGGTCGTGGGCTGGGACGGCGGGCGCCTCGCGATGATCCTTGCGGTGCTCGAGGCGCGCTGCGGCATCCCTTTCGCCGGGCTCGACGTCTACCTCAACGTCGCCGGCGGCATGAAGATCAGCGAACCGGCGGCCGATCTGGCTGTGGCGGCTGCGCTACTTTCCGCCCGCGAAGACGTGGCCCTGCCCCCCGAGACTGTCGTTTTCGGAGAAATCAGCCTATCAGGTGCCCTGCGCCCGGTCAGCCAGACCGAATTGAGGTTGAAAGAGGCGCAGAAACTTGGTTTCTCCAGCGCGATTGCGCCCGCGGGCGGCAAGACCGGGGAATCCGGTGGCATGACGCTCAACCAGATGGGCGACCTGACCGCCTTTGTCGGTGACGTGTTTGGTGCGGGCTGAGCGCACCCAAAGGAACAGAGGGACCTGATGGAAGGTTTTACCGCAGTCGATGGCGTCGTCGCCGTCATCATCGTGCTTTCGGCGCTTCTGGCCTATTCACGCGGGCTTGTCCGCGAAGCCATGGCCATCGCCGGCTGGGTCGCCGCGGCGTTCCTCGCGTTCATCTTCGCCCCGCAGGTGCAGCCGCTGGTCAAGGAATTGCCCGTCATCGGCGATTTCCTTTCGGACAGCTGCGAGCTCAGCATCATCGCCGCCTTTGCCGCGGTCTTCGCGCTGGCGCTGGTGATCGTGTCGCTGTTCACGCCGCTCTTTTCCTCGCTCGTGCAACGCTCTGCGCTCGGCGGCCTCGACCAGGCGCTTGGGTTCCTCTTCGGCGTGGCGCGCGGCGTGCTGCTCGTCGCCATCGCCTTCTTCGTCTACCAGACGGTGATCACCGCGCAGGACATCCCGATGATCAACGACAGCCGGTCGGCGGCGGTCTTCACGCGCTTCACCGACCGGATCGAAGAGCAGAACCCCGAAGCGGCGCTGGGCTGGATCACCACCCAGTACGAGGAACTCGTGGGCGTCTGCGCGGTGCCGGGCGCCAACGACGCCTGATCGGCGGGGACGCGCAACCCAGCCCGATCGCGCGCCGAAATGCCGTGCGTCCGAGTGCCGTTGCGGCAGATTTGTTGCGGTGCGGCACTTGTATCATGATCGTTTCGTGACACATGAGCTTGGACACCCTATGACGGGCCCATACCCGCGCCACGGATTCGGAGCTGCTCCTTGGATCTCGAAATGCCCCCCGCCCATCCCTTCGACGACGACAAGCTGCGCGAAGAGTGCGGCATCTTCGGCGTCGTCGGCGTCACCGATGCCGCCAACTTCGTCGCCCTTGGCCTGCACGCGCTTCAGCACCGCGGCCAGGAGGCCGGCGGGATCGTCAGCCACGAGGCCGGACAGGGCTTCAACTCTGCCCGCCGCTTCGGCTATGTCCGCGACAACTTCACCTCGCAGTCGCTGATGCAAACTCTGCCCGGGCCGCTGGCCATCGGGCATGTGCGCTATTCCACCGCCGGATCGAAAGGCCCGACGCAGATCCGTGACGTGCAGCCGTTCTTCGGAGAGTTCTCCATGGGCGGCGCGGCCATCGCGCATAACGGCAACATCACCAATGCCGACGCGCTGCGGCGCGAACTGATCGAACGCGGGTCGATCTTCCAGTCCTCCTCGGATAGCGAATGCATTATCCACCTGATGGCGCGATCCCTGCAACGCGACATTCCCAGCCGCATGGAAGACGCGCTGCGCCGGGTCGAAGGCGCCTTCTCGGTCATCGCCATGACCCGCACCAAGCTCATCGGCGTGCGCGACCCGCTGGGCGTGCGCCCGCTGGTGCTGGGCAAGATCGGCGACGGCTGGGTGCTGAGTTCCGAGACCTGCGCGCTCGACATCATCGGCGCCGATTACGTGCGCGAGATCGAACCGGGCGAGATGGTCGTCATCACCGCCGAGAAGGGTGTCGAATCCGTGCGCCCCTTCCGCCCGCAGAAATCGCGCTTCTGCATCTTCGAACATGTCTATTTCAGCCGCCCCGATTCGATCATCGGCGGCCGGTCGGTCTACGAGACCCGCCGCCAGATCGGCGTGGAGCTCGCACGCGAGGCGCCGGTCGAGGCCGACCTCGTCTGCCCGGTGCCCGACAGCGGCACGCCGGCCGCCATCGGCTTTGCGCATGAGTCCGGCATTCCCTACGGCATGGGCATCGTGCGCAACCAGTACATGGGCCGGACCTTCATCGAACCGACCGAGCAGATCCGCAACATGGGCGTACGCCTGAAGCTGAACGTCAACCGCGCGCTGATCGAGGGCAAGCGGGTGGTGCTGGTGGACGATTCGGTGGTGCGCGGCACCACCAGCCGCAAGATCAAGGAGATGATCCTCGACGCCGGCGCGGCGGAGGTGCATTTCCGCATCGCCAGCCCGCCGACCGCGTGGCCGTGCTTCTACGGTGTCGACACGCCGCAGCGGGAAAAGCTGCTGGCCGCGACCATGTCCGAAGAGGAAATGCGCGATCACCTGCAGGTGGACAGCTTGCGGTTCGTCACGCTCGACGGCCTCTACCGCGCCGTGGGCGAGGCGCAGGGCCGCAACCCGGACCAGCCGCAATATTGCGACGCGTGTTTCTCAGGCGAGTACCCGGTGGAACCCGCCGACCAGATCGAGAAGGGCTTCAAGCTCAAGACCGCCGCGGAGTGATGTGACCTTTCGGGGGCGTCGCCTTGCGATCCTGTGACGGCGCGACTGCTTTGGCCCGTGCCAGCCCTTCCCGTGACCGACGCGCAGGGGCGCTCCAGGGCCTTCGGAAAGCACCCCAACGCCATGTTCGCCCGGTTGTCAGCGCGGCCTCGGGCACATAGGTCCGCTGGCATGACCAAACGGACCTGCCCATGAACCTCCTGGACCTGGACGCCCGCTGGCGGCGCTTCAACGACCCCGACCGCGCCTGCCCCTGCTGCGGGATGCGCTTCAGCGGCCTTTTCGACATCGGCTTCGACGAACCCGACGCCTGGCCCTACGGCAGCCTGCGCGACAGTGACGCAGAGGAGCTGGCGGTGGGCGAGGACAAGCTGGGCAGCGATCTCTGCCGCCTGGGCGAAGACCGGTTTATCCGCTGCGTCCTGCCCCTGCCCCTGCGTGGCAGCGACGAGACCTTCTATTTCGGCGCCTGGGCGCAGGTCGATCCGGCGGATTTCTACGCCTATCTCGACGCGAGCCCGGGCGACGGCCCGGCCTTCGCAGGCTGCCCCGGCTGGCTCGCAAACGCCCTGCCCGGCTTCGATGTGCCCGAAGCGTTGCCCTGCGACCTCCGGCCCGGCGGCGACGGCGAGTGCCCGCGGCTATATGCACATGGCGACACGCCGCTGGTCACGGCACAGGCCGAAGGAATCTCCTTCGACACGCTGCTCGACATCTATGCGGCCTCGGGGCAGGACATTCGGCCGCACCTGGCGCAGGACTGAGCGGAGCGTCGCGCGGCCGTCCGCAAGACTCTGCCGATCCTCCCCGCGGATCGCCTCCGCCCCCTTCAACTATGCCGCAGCGCAGCATAGGTCGCCGTCTGACACGAGACCAACGAGTTCGGACGAGACGACCATGGCACAGAATCAAGACACCACACCAACTCCTGCCGAAGTCGCGCAGAACGCCACCCAGACCACCGATGCCAACCTGCGATCTCTGGTGCTTCTGGGCACCTTCGGACCCGAGGGCGACCTGACCGCGCTGCTGCGCCTGACCAACGGCACCACGGCGCGGGTGCGCACCGGCGACCGTATCGGCGGCGACCGGATCGTCGCGGTGGACGACGGCCGGCTGGCGCTGGCCGAGAACGGCCGGATGCACTGGATCGAGATGCCCTGACCGACGGGCGCGGGGCTGCCGTGTTGACAAGCCCTGCGGCTTGGGATTTGACGCGGGCATGACGCAAAAGATCGCCCTCATCACCGGTGCCTCGCGCGGCTTAGGCTATGCCCTGGCCGAAGCGCTGTCGGCGGATCACCACATCGTCGCCGTCGCCCGCACGGTGGGCGCGCTGGAAGAGCTCGACGACGCCATCCAGGCGCGCGGCGGACAGGCGACGCTGGCGCCCATGGACATCACGAAGGCCGACGCCATGGCGCAGCTTTGCCGGTCGATCTACGACCGCTGGGGCGGGATCGCGCTCTGGGCGCATACGGCGGTGCACGCGGCACCGCTGACCCCGGCCAACCACATGGCACTGAAGGATTGGGAAAAATCCGTCGCGATCAACCTCTCGGCGATGGGGCACCTCGTGCCCTATATCGCCCCGCTGCTGGGCGAAGAGGGTGACGCGCTGTTCTTCGAAGACCCGCGCGGCGGCGAGAAGTTCTTCGGTCATTACGGCACCACCAAGGCCGCGCAGATCGCCCTTGCGCGCAGCTGGCAGGCCGAGACCGCGCGCATCGGCCCCCGGGTGCATATCCTGACCCCCCGCCCCATGGCCACCGCCAGCCGCTCGCGCTTCTACCCCGGCGAGGACCGGTCGGCGCTGGCCCATCCCCACGACGAGGCCGCGCGCCTTCTGGCGGAGCTGCGCGCGGACTGAGGCGGAGGATCGAGGGGCCAGCCCCTCGAACTCCCCGAGGGTTATTGAAAACCGAAGAAGCAGGGGGCGTTTTTGCCGCTGCTGCGGACATACGTTCGGGCCGGGTCGCTTGCTCCCGGCGGCGCAAAGCCATATGCAGGCGGAAACCAGCGGACAGGCGGGATCATGCGCATTCTCATCACCAATGACGACGGGATAAACGCACAGGGCCTGCAGGTGCTGGAAGAGATCGCCACCGAACTGGCCGGCGAACAGGGAGAAGTCTGGACCGTGGCCCCGGCCTTCGAGCAGTCGGGCGTCGGGCACTGCATCAGCTATACCCACCCGATGATGGTCAGCCGTATGGCAGAGCGCCGTTATGCCACCGAGGGCAGCCCCGCGGATTGCGTGCTGGTGGGCCTGCACGACGTGATGAAGGATGCGCCGCCGGACCTTGTGCTATCGGGCGTGAACCGCGGCAACAACTCCGCCGAGAACGCGCTCTATTCCGGCACCCTGGGCGGCGCGCTCGAGGCAGCCTTACAGGGGCTGCCGGCGGTGGCGCTGTCGCAATACCTCGGGCCCGACAACATCCGCGCCGCCGATCCGTTCGAGGCCGCGCGCGTCCATGGTGCCGATGTGCTGCGCCGCATCCTGTCCCTCGGTGCAGAGGACGGCGCCGACTACCGGACCTTCTACAACGTCAATTTCCCGCCCGTGCCGGCCGCGGCGGTGAAGGGCACGCGGGCAGCACCACAGGGCCTTCGGCAGGGCACGTCCTTTGGCGTCGAGCCCACGACCTCGCCCTCGGGGCGGCGTTTCCTCTGGATCAAGGGCGGCGACCAGCGCGCCGCGACCGCGCAAGGAACGGACGCGCAGGTGAACCTCGCGGGGTACATCTCGGTCACGCCGATGCGCGCCGATCTCACCGCGCACGACGCGCTGGCCAGCCTGGAGGCGGCGCTGGGATGACGGCGGATGCGGAACGCAAGATGCAGTTCCTCTATGCGCTCCGGTCCAAGGGCGTGACCGACACGGCTGTCCTGCAGGCGATGGAGAAGATCGACCGGGCGCCCTTCATCCGCGGCTATTTCACTGAGCGCGCCTACGAGGACATGCCGCTGCCCATTGCCTGCGGCCAGACCATCTCGCAGCCCTCCGTGGTCGGGCTGATGACCCAGGCGCTGCAGGTGTCGGGCCGCGACAAGGTGCTGGAGGTCGGCACCGGGTCGGGCTACCAGGCGGCGATCCTGTCGCAGCTGGCCCGCCGGGTCTACACGGTGGACCGACACATGCGGCTGGTGCGCGAGGCGCGGCGGGTCTTCGACGCGCTCGATCTCACCAATATCACGGCCTTCACCGCCGACGGATCGCACGGGCTGCCGGACCAGGCGCCCTTCGACCGGATCCTGGTTACGGCGGCGGCCGAGGATCCGCCCGGGCCGCTCTTGGCCCAGCTCAAGATTGGCGGTATCATGGTGGTGCCCGTCGGCCAGTCGGACGCGGTGCAGAGCCTGATCCGGGTCACGCGGCACGCATCGGGGTATGAATACGACGAATTGCGCCCCGTGCGCTTTGTGCCGCTGGTCGAGGGTCTGGGCAAGGACAGCTGACCGGTGCGAATTTCAGGATCCCCCGGCCACAAGGGGGCGCGGAAGAGGATATCGAGATGACGGAGTTTCCCCGGACAGGTGCATTTCGCGGATTGCGGCCCCTTTGCGCGGCGGTGTCGCTGCTGGCGCTGGCCGCCTGCGACGGCAGCCCGCTGGATTTCGACATGCGCGGACGCATGGGCGGATCGGTCGACACCTCCCAGGCGGCGCTCAACGCCACCTCCCCGCGCCCGCAGCCGGACGACCGCGGGGTGTTGAGCTATCCCAACTACCAGGTCGCCGTGGCCCGGCGCGGAGATACGCTGGCGAGCCTCGCCGCCCGCGTCGGTCTGCCCGCCGGTGAACTCGCCACCTTCAACGGCATCCGCCCCGAGGACCCGCTGCGCGGCGGTGAAGTCATCGCCCTGCCCCGCCGGGTGTCCGAAACCACCGGCGTGATCCGCCCGGCTGCAGAGGTCGACATCACCACGCTGGCCTCGAACGCCATCGACCGCGCGCCCGCGACGCCCGGCAGCCGCAGTACCGCCGCCAGCAGCGGCGCCGGGGTCGAGCCGGTGCGCCACCAGGTCGCCCGCGGCGAGACCGCCTTCACCATCGCGCGGCTTTACAACGTCACGCCGCGGGCGCTGGCGGAGTGGAACGGCCTCGGCAGCGATTTCGCCGTGCGCGAAGGCCAGTACCTGCTGATCCCGGTCGCCAGCGCCGGCGCCAGTGCCAGCAGTTCCAGCAGTGCCGGTGCCGGCACCGCCAACGTGGAAACCGCGCGGCTGGAGCCGGCGCCCGTCGCATCGCCTGCGCCGGTGACCGCCCCGGGCGCCGGGTCACCGACACCGCAGCCGCCCTCGGCCTCGAAACCCCTCCCGGCCGAGGAAACCGTCGCTGCGGCCACGCCGCAGCCTGCCGTGCCGAAGCCCGACATCGGGCGCCAGACCGCGGCGACAACGAGCTCCGGCGCCATGAGCTACCCGGTGCAGGGCAGCATCATCCGCGAATACGCCAAGGGCCGGAACGACGGCATCGACATCGCCGCCCCTGCCGGCACGCCGGTCAAGGCCGCTGCCAGCGGCCAGGTGGCAGCGATCACCAGCAATGCCGACAAGGTGCCGATCGTGGTCATCAAGCACCCCGACAACCTGCTGACGGTCTACACGCATCTCGACGGGTTGACGGTCAAGAAGGGCGACGCGGTGAGCCGCGGCCAGAGCATCGGCAAGGTCCGCTCAGGCGATCCGGCGCGTATCCATTTCGAAGTGCGCGACGGTTTCGACAGCGTCGATCCGATGGGCTACCTGCGCTGAATTCTGGCCGCGCGATGAGCCGGTGACCGCCCGTGCCGGGCGGTACGAGAGACGCTGTCTCTCGTGCTCTCTGAGGGTTATTTTGAACCGAAGAAGGGCAGGACGTCCGGGAGGCGGGTTCCAGTTGCCCGCGCGCCGGCGGCGTTTGCAGCTCAGGCCAGAGCGACGCCCCGGCGGCCTGCCAGGTCGGTGAAATACTGCCAGGCGACGCGGCCCGAGCGCGACCCGCGGGTGGCCTGCCACTCGATCGCCTCGGCGCGCAGGGTCTCGGCGTCGATCTCGACCCCGTAGGCGTCGCAGTAGCCCCGGATCATCGCGAGGTATTCGTCCTGATTGCAGGGGTGGAACCCGAGCCAGAGGCCGAAGCGGTCCGAGAGCGACACCTTTTCCTCGGTCGCCTCGGACGGGTTGATGCCCGAGCTGCGTTCGTTCTCGATCATGTCGCGGGGCATCAGGTGGCGGCGATTCGACGTGGCGTAGAAGACCACGTTGTCGGGCCGGCCTTCGATGCCGCCGTCCAGCACCGCCTTGAGGCTCTTGTAGTGCTGGTCATCATGGCTGAACGACAGGTCGTCGCAAAAGAGCACGAACCGATGCGGAGCCGCCCGCAGAAGGTGCAGCAGGCGGCCCACCGACGGCAGGTCCTCGCGCTGCAATTCGACGATCTTGAGATCATGGCCGCGCGCCCGAACTTCGGCATGCACCGCCTTGACGATGCTGGATTTTCCCATCCCCCGTGCACCCCAGAGCAGGGCATTGTTGGCCGGCAGGCCACGGGCGAAGCGTTCGGTGTTGTCGAGCAGCGTGTCGCGGCTGCGGTCGATGCCCACCAGCAGGTCCAGCGCCACGCGGTTGACCTTGGGCACCGGTTCCAGCCGGTCGGGCGCCACGTGCCAGACGAAGGCATCGGCGGCAGAGAAATCCGGCGCCTGCAGCGGCGCCGGGGCGATCCGTTCGAGAGCTTCGGCGATGCGCGCGAGGTTGTCGGCTTCGGCACTCATCGACGCTCGTCCTCGCGGCCTTCGTCCTCGTCGAATTCGCGCATCAGGGGATCGTCCTCCTCGGCCTCGGCCTCGTCATCCTCGAACCACAGCCCTTCAGCGCGCAGCTTCTTCTCGCGCTGGCGTTCGACGTAGCGCACCAGGAAGATCGAGATTTCGTACAGCCCGTAGACCACGGTGAAGAGGATGAGCTGCGTCGTCACATCGGGTGGCGTCACCACGGCGGCCAGCACCAGGATGCCGACCATGGCGTATTTGCGCACCGCGCCCAGCCCTTCGGCGCTGACCAGACCGGCCTTGCCCATCAGCGTCAGCAGCACCGGCAACTGGAAGCAGAGGCCGAAGGCCATGATGAACTTGAGCGTGATGTCGAGGGATTCGTTGACCTTGCCGAAGAAGGTGATGCGGATGCCCTGCTCGGTCTCGGGCACCACCGCCACGCCGCCGGGCAGCACGCCCTCGGGCATCGCGTCGACCGCCTGGTTGAGCAGGTTGGCGAAGATCGAACTGACATCCGTAAAGCCCAGGAAGAATGCCATCGCCAGCGGCGTGACGATGAAATGGGCAAAGGCCGCGCCGAGGAAGAACATGAAGGGCGAGGCGATCAGGAACGGCAGAAATGCGCCCTTTTCGGACTTGTAAAGTCCCGGCGCCACAAAGCGCCACATCTGGTGCGAGATCACCGGGAATGCGAGCCCGAAGCCGAAGACCATGGAGATCCGGAACAGCGTGAAGAGGTATTCCTGCGGCGAGGTATACTGCATCGTCGGCGACGGGTCGCCCAGCTGGCGCAGGGTTTCCTCGATCGGGCCAAGCAGGAACTGCAGGATCGGCTCGGCCACAGTAAAGGCCAGCACGATGCCGATGATGAAGGCCACGACGCAGCGGATCAGCCGCGTGCGCAGCTCGGCCAGGTGTTCGATCAGCGGCGCGCTGCTGTCTTCGATCTCGTCGTCCCGGGTGGTCATGCCTTGCCGTCTCCGCCGGGCGCGTCCGGTGCGTTGGGATCGGGTTTCAGCGCCGCGTCCAGTTCATCGGCCTTGGCCAGCGCCTCCTGCGCCTCCTTGGCCTTGCGCTCGGCGGCGCGGCGGGCGGTGGCGGCCTCGATCTTCTTGGCATCGGCGGCGCGCTTGGCGCTCAGCTTGCCGGTCTCGCTTTCGGGGTCGATCTTGAGGTCGGTCATGGACTTCGCCGCATCCTTGACGCCGCTCATCGCCGAGCCCACGGGGTCGGTCGCCGACTTGAACGACTTGGCCACGTCGCGCACGCCGCTTTCGTCCGCGGCATCGTTCATGGCACGGCTGAATTCGCGCGCCATGCCCTTCGCCTTGCCGACGAAGCGCCCGACATTGCGAAAGAGCACCGGCAGGTCCTTGGGTCCGACGACGATCAAGGCAACGATGCCGATGACCAGAAGCTCGGTCCAGCCAAGATCGAACATGTGGGCTTACACCTTGTCTTTCTCAGTGTCGGGGGTCACGTCGCGGGCCTTTTCGGCCTGCTCTTCGTCCTCGAGCTCCTTGGAGCCGTCGCTGACGCCCTTCTTGAAGGCGGTGATGCCCTTGCCGACCTCGCCCATGAGCGACGAAATCTTGCCGCGGCCGAACAGCACAAGCACCACCACCGCGATCAGCAGAAGGCCGGGAAGGCCGATATTGTTGAGCATGTCTCTCTCCTCGCATGCAAGGCGCGTGCCGCGCGCCCGGCTGAAATCATCTGCGGTGTCTAACGGGTTTCGCAGGGCCGATAAAGCGGCAAAGCGGGCATTTCCGGCACCGATCACGGAGTTTTTCCGGCATAGTTTGTCAAGACCTTGTCAGGTGACAGGTTTTTGTCAGTATTGCCTGAAACCGGCCGGAGAATCAGCGGAAATGAAACGCGCCGACAGGCTCTACGCCTTGATGCAAAGACTGCGTTCGGGGGCGCTGCACCGGGCCGAGGATCTCGCCCGCGACCTCGGCGTTTCGGTGCGCACGATCTACCGCGACATGGACACGCTGGCGGCTTCGGGCGTGCCGGTCGCGGGCGAACGGGGCTTGGGCTACAGCGCCCGCGCCGCCATCACCCTGCCGCCGCTGAACCTCACCGACACCGAGCTCGAGGCGCTGCACCTTGGCCTCGCGGCCGTGGGTGCCTCGGACATGGAGGAACTGTCGGCGGCGGCCGCGGCGCTGTCGGCCAAGATCGACGCGGTGCTGCCCCAGGATACCGGCACGGCGCCCGGACGGTTCGGCTTTGCCACCTATCCCTTCGCCGAAGCCGCGCAGGGCTTCCGCCACATGCCTGCGGTCCGCGCCGCCATCCGCGCCCGGCAGAAACTGCGCCTGCGGCTGCAAGACGACGAGACACAGCATCTCGTCCGCCCGCTGCATATCGACTACTGGGGCCGCATCTGGACCTGTATCGTCTGGGACGAAGGCGCCGGCGACTTCGCCAGCTTCCGCATCGATCGCATCGCTGACCTCGCCCCCGCCCCGGGCCTCTTCGTCGACGAGCCGGGCAAAACACTTGCGGACTACAGAAAACGGTCCTGATCTTCTTCGGTTTTCAATAACCCTCGGAGAGCACGAGAGGCAGAGCCTCTCGTATCCGGCACAGCCGGATTCCCCTACCGGCACAGCTGGCTCCCCTAGCCCACCACCGGAAAGATGAAACACCGGTCACGCCGAACGGTCAGCCACATCGGCGTGCCGGGCTTGGGCAGGAAGACGTTGGGCACCGTCGCCTTGAGCACCACGTCTTCGTAGTCCATGCGGAACTCCACGAGGCTCTCGGACCCCATGAAGCGCGCGCGTTCGACCAAGCCGCGCGCAGGGGCGCCCTGCATGGGCGTGGGGTTCGGCCCGCGGCCGGCGCGGTCGAAGTCGATGCCGACGTGCTGCGGCCGGAAGACGATATCGACCCGCGCGCCGTCGGGCTGGCCCGGCGTCAGGAACTGGCCGAACGGCGTGTCCACCAGCGCCCCCTTTACCGTTCCCTGCAAGACGTTGACATCGCTGAAGAACGCCACCGCCTCGCGGTCGGCGGGCGCGTTGTAGATGTTGTAGGGCGCGCCGCGCTGCACGATCCGGCCGTCGCGCATCAGCGCGATCTCGTCGGCCATGCGCATCGCCTCTTCGGGCTCGTGCGTGACCAGCAGCACGCTGGTCCCCTCTTCCTTCAGAAGCGCCAGAGTCTCGTCGCGGATGCCGTCGCGCAGCCGGTTGTCGAGCCCCGAGAAGGGCTCGTCCATCAGCATCACCCGCGGCTTCGGCGCCAACGCGCGGGCCAGCGCCACGCGCTGCTGTTCGCCACCCGACAGCTGGTGCGGATATTCGTCGATGAAGTGCAGCAATCCCACGCGGTCCAGCAGCTCCACCACCCGCTCGCGCTGCTCATGCTTCGAGCCGGACAGGCCGAAAGCCACGTTCCGACCCACGGTCAGGTGCGGAAACAATGCGAAGTCCTGGAACATCAGCCCGATCGACCGGCGCTCGGGCGGCACCCGGAACACCGTGTCGCAGATCAGGTTGCCATCGACGAGGATCTGGCCTTCGTCCTGCAGGTCGACCCCGGCGATCATCCGCAGCGTCGTCGACTTGCCGCAGCCCGACGGTCCCAGAAGGCAGGTGACATGCCCGGGCGCGATGCTCAGGCTGACGTCGTCCACAACCCGCTTGCCGTCGAACCGGCGCACGAGATTGCGGACTTCGAGCCGTGGAGCGGTCGGTGTGGCGGTGGCGGTCACCGGGGCCTCTTGCGTATCCCGATGAAAATCATCGGATTTGAGCGCTGACGTATCAGCCCGCCGGGACCTTCGCAACCCTGCGACTGCCCACCGCGACAGCGACAAAGCCGACGACCAGCACCGCGACGCAGATCACCAGAAGCTGCTCGTATTTGTGCCCCTCGGGCAGCAGCGCCGCCGCCCAGGCCGCCCCGCGCGCGAAATAGAGCACGGCCCCGACCATCGCGGCACCGAAAGCCACGAGGTAGGCCCAAAGTGCCACCTGGCGGCCCATCACCAGACCCGCGATCAGCACCGGTGCCAGGAACATGCTGGCGGTGCCGCTAACCGCCACCGCGTCGAAAAGCGTCTGGTTGCCCCAGAGCGTCAGCGCCGTGCCAAGCACCATCACCACCACCATCGCCACCCGTCCGCCGCCCAGGGTGCGGGGGGCGAGATGCAGCTCTTCCACCGCGAGCCGCGCCGACGAGGCCAGCGCCGAGTCGAGAGTCGAGAGCGCCGAAACCAGCAGCGATACCATCAGCAGGATGAAGACCCAGGGCGGGAACATCACCGCCCAGGTGCCGATCAGCTCGCCCTGGTATTCGGCGCCCACGAGGCTTGCCTGGATGCCGAAAAAGCCGAAGGCGATGATGCAGAGCGCCGAGATCCAGAAGGCGTGCAGGAAGGACGCCCGCGTGGTGGCGGGATCGGCGAGGAACCCGCGGTCCATCATCACCGGGTCATGCGCCGGGTAGGAAAACACCTGCAACGCCGCCACCAGCAGCAGCACCCACCCGAGGTAGCCGCCCGAGGTGCCCGGCGCCGTGACCACGGCGCCCAGGTCGAAGCCGGGCATGGTCACCAGCGCGCCGAAGGCGATGACGAAGACCACGAGGAACACGCACATCTGCAGCACATCGGTGCGCAGCGCGGCACTCAGCCCGCCCCAGGCGGAATAGGCCAGACCCAGCACCGCCACGGTCAGGATCGCCGCGGTGCCGCTGCCGGGCAGGATCGCGGCAAAGATCAGCCCCACCACCAGCAGGTTGGCAAAGACCTCGGACAGGAGCCGCAGCGCGATCACCAGGTTGTAGGCGCCGGTGCCCACCGGCCCGAACTGCCCGCGCAGCCAGTCCTGCACCGACCCTGCGCCTTTCGCCCGCAGCCGCGCCACGATGAAGCCGCCGGTCAGGAAGGAGCCGTAGTAGGCCGCATAAGCCAGCGTGCCGGCGATGCCGTAGAAGTAGCCGAGGATCGCCGAGTTCATCAGCGACCGGGCAAAGATCCAGGTGGTCACCTGGCTCAGCACCAGCACCCAGAGGCCAGGTGCCCGGCCATCGGTCCCGGCGCCGCCGAAAAAGCCCTCGACGCTGGCGCGGCGCGGCGCGGCCCAGAGGCTGGCCAGCAGGACAAGGCCGAAAACGGCGATCAGGGCATAGGCGGTCATGGGCTATCTCCGGAAGCTCGTTGGTAAAATCGCTATCTGCTGAGGCTGAGCCGCGCCAGAGATATTGCCCCGCGTGTCGGGAACGTGAACGGGCGCGAGCGGGCGCTTGGGCTTGGCGGATGCTTGGCGTAGGGTCCGTGAAAACCACTCCGAGGACCTCATGACCGATCCCCACCAGGACCTGCGCGACGCGATCCGTGCGCTTTGCGCGACCTTCCCGCCCGAATATCACCGCCGCATCGACGAAGAGCGCGGTTATCCCGAGGAATTCGTCGCGGCCCTGACCAAGGCCGGCTGGCTCGCGGCCCTCATTCCCGAGGAATACGGCGGTTCCGGCCTGGGCCTCAGCGAGGCCAGCGTCATCATGGAAGAGATCAACCGCGCCGGCGGCAATTCCGGCGCCTGTCACGGGCAGATGTACAACATGGGCACGCTGCTGCGGCACGGCTCGGCCGCGCAGAAAGCGGAGTACCTGCCGAAGATCGCCGCCGGAGAGCTGCGCCTGCAAAGCATGGGCGTGACCGAACCCACGACCGGCACCGACACGACCAAGATCAAGACCACCGCCGAGCGCCACGGCGACCGCTATGTCATCAACGGCCAGAAGGTCTGGATCAGCCGCATCCAGCATTCCGACCTGATGATCCTGCTCGCCCGGACCACGCCTTTGGCGGAGGTCACCAAGAAGTCGCTCGGCATGTCGATCTTCCTCGTCGACCTGCACGCCGCCATCGGCAACGGCCTGACTGTCAAGCCCATCCGCAACATGGTCAACCACGAGACCAACGAGCTGTTCTTCGACAATCTCGAGATTCCAGCGGAAAACCTTATCGGCGAGGAAGGCATGGGGTTCCGCTACATCCTCGACGGGCTCAACGCCGAACGCGCGCTGATTGCCGCGGAATGCATCGGCGACGGGCTGTGGTTCATCGACAAGGTGACCGCCTACGCCAAGGAGCGCGAGGTCTTCGGCCGGCCCATCGGCCAGAACCAGGGCGTGCAGTTCCCCATCGCCGAGGCGCATATCGAAGTGCAGGCGGCCGGGCTGATGCGCGACCGCGCCTGCGCCCTCTTCGACGCGAACCTGCCCTGCGGGACCGAAGCGAACATGGCCAAGTATCTCGCCGCCAAGGCCAGCTGGGAGGCCGCCAATGCCTGTCTCCAGTTCCACGGCGGCTTTGGTTTTGCCACCGAATACGATGTGGAGCGCAAGTTCCGCGAGACGCGGCTTTACCAGGTGGCGCCGATCTCGACCAACCTGATCCTGAGCCACGTGGCCGAGCACGTGCTGGGGCTGCCGCGGTCGTTTTGAAACAGCGTGGGCAAAGTCGTGACAGCGCCGAACCGCGGGGTGGCACGGATTCAAGCCGAAGGCGCCGTGCCTGCGCCGACCCGCCCCCCGGGGCGGCGCTTTGGCTGAGCTAGGCGCAGAGCTGCCGCTGTGTGCGGATGTGGCGAGCATAAAGTTGCTAGCGGCGCGGTCCGCAGCGCCACCCCGCGGGTCGGCGCTGGCACCGCTTACCCCGCCCGCAGCTTTCCCGCCGCCAACGCGCTCAGCCCGACCATCACGCCCGCCGTGGCCAGGCACAAGGCCACGCCGCCAAGCTGGTAAGTCAGCCCCGACAGCAGCGTGCCCAGCAGCCGCCCGGCTGCGTTGGCCATGTAGTAGAACCCAACATCCATCGTGACCCGCGCGCCGGTGGTAAAGGACAGGATCAGGTAGGAATGCAGCGATGAATTGATGGCGAAGATCGCGCCGAAGACGAGCAGCCCCGCCACCAAAGCCACCGTGAGCCAATCCGCCGGCGCCCCCGCCGCCCAGACCAGCGCCGCCAGCACCAGCGGCACACCCGTCAGCGCCAGTGCCCAGCCGCGCGCGGCGCGAACGAGGTCGGCCTCGGGGCGCGTATCGGCGCGCAGCAGCCGTGGCGCCCAGCCCTGAACCGCTCCGTAAAGGATGGTCCAGACCGCCATGAAGCTGCCGATCAGGAAGAACGCCGCGCGGTTGCCCGCCTCGGATCCGTCCGACAGCACCGCGTAGAAATAGATCGGGATGCCGACGACGAACCAAACGTCCCGCGCGCCGAACAGGACCACCCGCGCCGCGCTCAGCCAGTTGACGTTGGCGTTCTTGGAAAACACCTCGCGGAACTTGGCGTCCTTACGGCCCACCGGCAGGCCCGTGGGCATCCGCAGCACCACCGCGAGCAGGATCAGCGCCAGCACCGCCGCCATGCCCAACACCGACGGAACAAACCCCGCCAGCGCCAGCAGGCCCGCGCCCAGCAGGAAGCCCAGGCCCTTCACCGCGTTCTTCGACCCGGTGAGCAGCGCCACCCAGCGGAACAGACCACCCTGCGCGGACGGCGCCAGCAGCTTGACCGCGGACTTGGAGCTCATCTTGGCCAGATCCTTGGCCACGCCGGACGCGCCCTGCACTGCCATGACAAAGACCACCGACGCCGTTATCGACCACGCGGGGTCAAGCTGCGCCAGCGCCAGCAGCGCCGCCACCTGAAGCCCTAGCCCCGCATAGAGCGTCGAGGTCAGGCCGAAACGCGCCGCGATCCAGCCGGCGCAGAGGTTCGTCACCACGCCGGCGATTTCATAAAGCACAAAGAGATAGGCCAGCTGCACCGGCGAAAAGCCCAGCGTGTGAAAGTGCAGCAGCACCAGCATCCGCAGCGCGCCGTCGGTGAGCATGAAAGCCCAATACGCCGCGGTCACCGCGATATAGGCCGGGAGGCCCTCGGGCCGGGTGGCAGCGGTCACAGCGACGCCCCCACCATCCGCGCCACGTCCACCAGCCGGTGCGCATATCCCCATTCGTTGTCGTACCAGGCGTAGACCTTTACCTGCGTGCCGTCCGTGACCATGGTCGACGGCGCATCGACGATGCTCGAGCGCGGGTCGTTGGTGTAATCGGTCGACACCAGCGGCCGCTCTTCATAGCCCAGGATGCCGTTCAGCGGCCCCTCTGCGGCGGCCTTGAAAAGCCCGTTGACCTCCGCCGCATCGGTGGCGCGCTCCACCTCAAAGACGCAATCGGTGAGCGACGCGTTGAGCAGCGGCACCCGCACCGCGTGGCCGTTCAGCTTGCCGGTGAGTTCCGGGTAGATCAGCGTGATCGCCGTGGCGCTGCCGGTGGTCGTCGGGATCAGCGCGTTGAGCGCGGATCGCGCGCGGCGCAGGTCCTTGGCAGGCCGGTCGACGATGGTCTGGGTGTTGGTCACGTCATGGATTGTCGTGATCATCCCGTGCTTTATGCCCAGGTTCTCATGTATCACCTTCACTACCGGCGCGAGGCAATTGGTGGTGCAGCTGGCGGCCGTGACGATCCGGTGCGTGGCCGGATCGTAGATGTCGTGATTGACCCCGTAGACGATGTTGGCGACGCCCGGATCCTTGACCGGGGCCGAGACGACGACCTTCTGCACCCCGGCGTCGAAATAGGGCTGAAGCTTGGCCGCGGTCTTGAACACGCCGGTGCAGTCGATCACCACGTCGACGCCGTCGAGCGGCAGGTCCTCGATCCGGGATTTCCCATGGCAGGCAATACGTTGCCCGTCGATGCTGAGGCTTATGTCATCCGCCGAAAACGCCGCGGGCCAGCGCCCGTGCACCGTATCGAACTCCAGCAGATGCGCATGCATCGCAGGATCGCCTACCGCGTCGTTGATCCAGGCGATCTCGGCCCCGCTTTCCAGCAGCGGGCGCAGCGCCAGCTTGCCGATGCGGCCCAGTCCGTTCAGGGCGTAAGTGGTCATGCGCTCTCTTCTTTCAGGTGTGCGATCTCGTCGACCCGCGCCTGCAGCGACAACCGGTCGAGGCTGTCCAGCGGCAGCGCCGTGAAGAGTGCGATGCGGTTCCGCAGCGCGCCATAGGCCTGCTGGAAGGCCAACTTGCGCTCGGCTTCCGTCCCGGTCGCCTTGACGGGATCGGGCTGGCCCCAATGCGCCGAAATCGGCTGCCCCGGCCAGGGCGGGCAGTCCTCGTTGGCGGCCCGGTCGCAGACGGTAAAGACGAAATCCAGCACCGGCGCGCCCTCGCCCTGGAATTCGGACACATGCTTGGCGCGCAGGCCGGACACGTCATGGCCCTTGGCCTCGAGCAGGGCGACGGCCTGCGGGTTCAACTCGGACCGCGGCTGCGTCCCGGCGGAACAGGCCTCGAAGCGGTCGCCCGCCAGGTCGCGCAGCAGGGTTTCGGCAAAGATCGACCGGGCGGAATTGCCGGTGCAGATGAAGAGTACGCGGTATTTTCGGTTGGTCACAGGATGTTCCCCCGGAGCATGAAGGAGACCCGGCAGACATTGCGCGGGTCGGTTGCGGCAGCAATCGGCCAGGACGTAGGTCAGAAGGTCACCCGCCGCTTCGACATCGGCGCTGTAGAGCAGCGATGTGCCCTGCCGCTGCTGGCGGATCAGACCCGCCTCGCGCAGCGCCGACAGGTAGACCGACAGGGTCGAGGCGCGCAGGTCCAGCACCTGCGCGATCTCTCCGGCGGCCAGCCGGTCGGGATAGCGGCGCATCAGCAGGCGAAAGATGGCCAGCCGCTGCGGGTGGCCAAGCGTTGCAAACAGGTAGGTGGGCTCTATTTCCATATTTCGTGAAATACCGAAGTTTTGTATCGGCAATATGACACGCGCACCCTCCAGGCAAGAAAAAAGCGGCCCCCTGATAGGGGACCGCCTTCTGTCGAGATGGGGGGAGGGAAACCGCCTAGTGGCGTGATAGCCTGTCGTCCTGACGTTGGCTGGAGCGTTGTCTTTCGCTCCGGTCGGTCAAATCCTGCCGTCTCCGGCCGGTCATGGCCAGGATCAAGGCCGCTATCAAAAAGAGGCCGGTCAAACCCCCGACAAACACGTCGGTCATTGCACTCTCCTTGTCTACGTTCACCGGATCAACGCGAAGGGGGTGCGCCGGTTCCGCCAAAAGCTGCGAAATCGGGGTATACTGTGGCATTCCGGAAACAGGGGTGTTGCGCGGCTACCCGCTGCGCCGCGCGGCTTCAAGGTTGGCTTCAGCTTCCGCGGCCTCGAGCTGGCCTGTGCTGGCCATGCGGGCGCGGGCCGCTTCGACAAGTGCCTTGAACAGACGCCGGTGGGCGCGGCGGTAGAACAGGTGTTCCGGGTGCCACTGAACACCGAGCGCAAAGGGATCACGGATGCGTTCGATGGCCTGGACCATGCCGCCCTCGTCCCGCGCCACGGCCCGAAGCCCGCGGCCCAGCTTGTCCACCGCCTGGGTGTGCAGGGCGTTCACGTCCAGGCATTCGCGGCGCGTCACCCGATAGATGAGGCTGTCCTCGGTGAGGGTCACGCGCTTCTTGGGCAGGATCGTCTTGACGAAGCGGGAGTTGTAGACGCTGTAGGCTTCCTGGTGCAGCGTGCCGCCCAGCACGACGTTGAGCATCTGCGAACCGCGGCAGATCCCGAGGATCGGCAGGTCGGTGTCGAAGGCCGCGCGCAGCACGCTGCTTTCCATCTCGTCGCGGTCGGGATCAAGCCGGACGCCCATGCGCAATTCGCCGCCATAGAGCGTGGGCGCGATGTCGTCACCGCCGCCGATGATCACGCCATCGACCGTCGCCACGTCGACAGCCTCGCGGCTTTGCCAGCGCACCGCGCGCCCGCCGGCCAGCCAGACGTTCAGCGCCATCAGCGGATAGACCCGCCAGCCCGAGCGCCGGGACACGGTGACACCGATCATCGGCCTGCTCAATGTCCTGCCTCCTCGATCAGCTGGCGCGACCGCTTGGCCCAGTCGCCACGGGTGGTCAGAAGCGCGTCGCGATGGTCGCGCCAGGCGTTCCGCAGCCTGTCCATCAACGCATCATCCCCGGCGATACGCTCGACCCAGACCCAACGGTTCCATTCCAGCGCCAGCGACCAGTCGGCTTCGTCGATGCGGCAGTCGGGCAGGCGCAGGTGGAAAGTCGGGCGGCCCTTGACGCCGGCAAGGTCCAGTTTTTGCGCCACCCGGTCGCGGTCGAGATGGGTGAAGAGCGCAATCATGTCGAGCGCATAGTTCCGCGAGGCCGCATGGTGCAGATAGAGGTCGATCAACCCGGTCAGATCGGCGGGCGGATCCTTGACCAGCGCGTCGATCAGGCCGCGCGGATAGGGATCGACAAAGGGCAGCACCCGCCGCGACAGGTCGATATGCGCATCCTCGCGCAGGCAATCCTCGGCGAGGGCGAAGGCGGTGAGCACCGGCAGGATCGCGTCGATGGTGGGCGACGTGATCTCGGGATTGAAATGCACGCCGAAGCCCAGGAACAGCCCGGCGCGCGTGCCCGTGGCCCCTGCCCCGCGCAGCGCGTCCATCAGGTGGTCGAGCCGGGCAATCTGCAGCGGCGAAACCGGTTCGGTGACGATCTCGACGGGCACGACACTGCCCGCGAGTTCGCGCATCCGCCCCGCCAACCCGTCCTTGGCCTCGTTCAGGAAGCGGCTGTCGAGATAGACCTCGATATCGCCCACCTCTGTTCCGGAGACCAACTTGCCCCTCTGCGCCTCCTGCACCTTGCCGCCAAAGGTGTCGGCCACCAGCCGTGCCACGTCCTCTTCGGGCAAGCCGCCCAGTTCGATTTCGACACCGACGCGGCGCGCGGCGCCTGCGGCGGTCTGCGGCCGCGGCAATGGCGCGATCTCCGGGCGATGCGGGTGGTCCTGCGCGTTCATGGGCGGGGGCCTCTCAGTAATCCACGACTTCGGGTTTGAAATCCGACAGCTGGAACTGCACACGGACACGGTACAGACCCTCGCTCACCTCCTGCGTCAGCTCGCCGCCCAGCTGGGTGGCAAAGGCGCGGATCAGACGGTTGCCGAGACCGGGTTCGCCATGGGTCGGGTCGCTTTCTCCGCCGCAGGTGTTCTCGATCACGATCTCCGCCTCGCGCTCTGCCAGCTTGCGGAACCGTACGGCCAGCCGCTGCCGACCGGAGCCGTCGGGCGCCATGTAGGTGCTGGCGTTGGTCAGCGCCTCTGCGGTCAGCAGCGACAGCGGCACCGCCTGGTCGGGATAGACCTCGATATGTTCCAAGTCGAGATCGACCGTCGTTTCGCCCTCTCCGTCGTCACCGGCCAGCGCCATCTGGCGGATCAGGTCGTCGAGCAGGCGGCCCGCGTCCACATGCCCCAGGTCCTCGGTCAGGTAAAGGTTGCGGTGGATGGTCGCGAGACTTCGGATCCGGTCCTGCAAGCGCCGCAGCACCTGCCGTGTCTCGGTCTCGTCGCTCTGGCGGATCTGCATGTTCATGATCGACGAGATCAGTTGGAGGTTGTTCTTGACCCGGTGATGCACTTCCTTGAGCAGGATGGTCTTTTCGCGCAGCGCATTTTCAAGCTGGGCCTCGTCCTGCAGGATGGCATCGGCCATGTGCAGGAAATCGCTTTCCATGTCGCGCAGTTCCAGCGCCATGTCCCCGGTCACCGCCCCCTGCGGCACGCGCCGCGTGCGGGCAAAGGCGCGCATCTGCTGGCCAAGCGTGCGGATGTGGCGGATGACCAGGCGGTTGATGGCAAGGAACGCAACGATCACGCTGGCCGCCCACATCACCAGCGGCAACGCCTGCGTCATCCAGTTGACCTCGACCGCGGTGGCGGCACGGCTGTCCAGCGGCCAGATGCTGATGGCGTAAACCAGCCCCGAGACCAGCGGCGTCACGGCAAAGATACGTTCCTGCCCGTCCACGCTGCGGGCGCGGAAGCTGTGTGCCTGCACATCCACCAATTCGGAGAGGTTCACGGTTTCGGGCAAGAGCCGCTGCGATTCCGAAACCGGCGACCGCGACGACAGCACCTGCCCCAGGTGATTGAAGGTAAGAAGCTCCGTCAGGTCCTGGTCGAGCGGAAGCGTCCCTTCCTGCCGCAGACCGGAGGTCGGCAGCGACAGGGTCACGTAGCCGGAGAATTCGCCCTTGCGAAAATACGGCTCCGACACGATCAGCACCGGCGTCTCGCTGATCGCGGGCGAGTCGTTGCGCGACACCATGGCGCGCGGCGCTTCCATGCGGCGCTCGAAATTCGGCACCCTGCGCAAATCGAGCGGGCGACCGACGCTGCTGCAGGTCACCAGCCCGGATCGGGGCAGAAACCCTACGAAGCTGTAAACCGAATTGGCGTTGATAAAGGTCCGAAGCCGCGCCGTACACTGGTCGCGCAACTCTTCGGCCAGATCTGTGGACGCGCCAATGGCTTCTGCATTGCCCAGAGCGCGCAGGATCGTTTCACGTTCGCCGGACGCGGCGGCGTCGGTCAGCGTGACAAGGCTCAGTTCAGTGCGGATGCGGGTTTCGCGGTTGAGTTCGGACGTCTGGAGATAGGCAACGACGCCAAGGGGAATCAGCGTGATCGACAAGAATCCGATGATCCGTGCCGCCAGTCCGCTGGGGACCGGCCGTGGGCCTGCCGATCCGATCATTGTGTCAACCGACCGAGGCCGGCCTGTTGCCCGTCACCACCGCCATTGTCGCTCCATCCGTCATCTCCAGCGCCTCGTCCGCGTTGAGATGCATCAACTCGGCGAGTCGGGCGCGGGCCCGGTTCGTTCGGCTCTTGATCGTGCCGACGGCGACGCCGCACATGTCGGCCGCTTCCTCGTAGGAAAAGCCTGACGCCCCGACAAGGATCAAGGCCTCGCGCTGTTCGTCGTTGAGCTTGGCGAAGGCGATCTTGAAATCCGACATCTGCAAGCGGCCGTCGTGGGCGGGCTTTTCCGACAGGCTCTCTGTGTGGACGCCGTCGATATCCGCCACTTCGCGTCCCGCCTTGCGCCGGTTCGAATAATAGGTGTTGCGCAGGATGGTGAACAGCCAGGCCCGCATGTTCGTGCCGGGCTCGAACTGGTCAATCTTCGTCCATGCTTTCACCAGACTGTCCTGAACCATGTCGTCAGCCAGCGCGCCGTTGCGCGTCAGGCTGAGTGCGAAGGCTCGGAGGGCTGGGAGATGCTGGACGATTTCGTCGCGCGGATCTCCGCTCATTTCGCGTTCCCGCCTTTCTTACTGGCAGATTCCTGCTCTTTGAGTTGCGTCAACAGATCGAGGAAACGATCCGGCACCTTCTCTTCGAGCATATCTTGGTAAACGCGCTTTAGGTTTTCGTCGATCACTTGGCCCTGCCTCGTCTTGTCGTTATTCTGACTCATGATAATCCTTGCAGCTGCCTTCACACCGTAGGACGCGTTATCGCACATCACATGCGTTTTCCGGGAACCAACTGCCATTCGCTGCGTTTGGTTCCAGAAAAAATGAAAAGAAGGACCAATTATGACACAGGTCGACCTGAGCAGCGAAATCGGCGCGGCACTTCCCTATCTTCGCCGGTATTCTCGTGCGCTCACCGGCAGCCAGACCAGCGGTGACAGCTACGCCGCGGCCACGCTCGAGGCGGTCCTTGCGGATCGTTCCATGGTGGCCGAGGCGAGCGGTGCGAAAGCTGGGCTTTTCAAGGTATTCCACGGCATCTGGGTAACCACGGGCGCGCCCACGATCGATGAAGACGACGGACCCCGGGCCGCCGCGCAAAGGCATCTGCAAAAGCTGACGACGAACAGCCGCGAGGCGCTTTTGTTGCACACCATCGAGGATTTCAGCGTTTCGGAAGTCGGCGAGATCATGCAGATCGGCGATGAAGAAGCGTCGCAGCTGATCGACGTGGCGCGTCAGGAAATGGCGGACCAGATTTCAGGTCGCGTTTTGATCATCGAAGACGAAGCGATCATCGCGATGGATCTCGAAAGCATCGTTGCAGACCTCGGCCACCGAGTCACCGGTGTGGCTCGCACCCGCGACGGGGCTGTCAAGCTGGGCGCATCGGACGTTCCGGACCTGATCCTCGCCGACATCCAGCTGGCCGACAATTCGTCGGGCGTCGATGCCGTCAACGATCTGCTGCGCGAGTTGGGACAGCGCCCGGTGATCTTCATCACCGCCTTCCCCGAGCGGCTCCTGACGGGGGAAAAGCCGGAACCGGCGTTTCTCATCTCCAAACCCTACTCCGAAGACCAGGTGCGCTCGGCGATATCGCAGGCGATGTTCTTTTCGTCGACGGAAACGCTCAAAGCCTGAAGCACACAGGTCTCGAGAAACTAAAAAAACGCGCCGGATCGTCCGGCGCGTTTTTCGTTGTCCGCTCCGGTCACCGACATGAGGGAAAAGCGGTGACCGGACGGATACGAGGATCACACCTTGCGCACGACCCGCATGATCAGCGTGGCCACGAACAGGATCAGGAAGATCACGAACAGGATTTGCGCGATCCCGGCAGAGGCCGAGGCGATGCCGCCAAAGCCGAACACGCCGGCGATGATGGCCACGATGAAAAACAGAACAGCCCAGTACAGCATTGTCTTACTCCTGAGTATGGCTCAGACGGTGCGCGCGCTGCGCGGTCCGAACAAGAGCCAGATGATGAAGCCGAGGATCGGCAAAACGAGGATCAGCAGAGTCCACAGAACCTTGGCACCCGTGGACCGGTTGCTGCCGAGAACCGAAACGATTGCCCAGATATCCAGAGCCAAGACAATGAGGCCGCCCAATCCGGCATATTCGAACATGTGCAACTCCTTTGTATTGGTCCCGGGGGCTTCCGCCTCGGGGTAACTGAAATGCTAACGTCGCCACGGTCCTCCGGGTTCCCGCCGACCGCCCCTCTCAGAAATTAAGACGCGCTTCTTAGCGTTTAAGAATAGTGCCTTGGCACGATCGGCGCTTTTGTACGGGCATACACATTCAGGAGGTTCACCATGTTCAAACCCGTTGCTGCCGCCGCCTTCGGCCTTGCCGTTCTCGCCGGCCCCGCCCTTGCCGATGACGATCCTACCGAAGAGCAGGTGAGCCAGATCATGGAGATGCTGGCGGGAATGGAGTGCGAGATGGACCCCGGCGATATCGAGATGGAAGACGGCGGGTTCGAGCTTGACGACGTCTATTGCGCCGATGGGCAGTACGATATCGACCTCGACGCCAACATGCAGATCACCAACAAGCGCGCGGAATAAATTCCGCTCCACGCCTCCGCGCCGCCGCTCCCTCGGCGCGGTTTGCCCGCCGGACAGCTTCTCCCTGTCCGGCGGTCGCGTTTTCGGGGATCGGTCAGCCGATCAGGACGCCAGCGACGGCAGCCAGAGCACGATCCACGGGAAGGCCACCAGCAGCGCGATGGTCACGCCATCCGCCAGGAAGAACGGCATCACCCCGCGGAACACGTCCTGCACGCTGACATCGTCCCGCACCCCCGCCACCACGAAGCAGTTGAGCCCGATGGGCGGCGTGATCAGGCAGAATTCGGCCATCTTGACCACCAGGATGCCGAACCAGATCGCGCACATCGTGCCGTTCATGCCGAAGGCGCTGTCGTCGGCGCTGACGAACTCTCCGCCGTTGAGCGCCATGACCGCCGGATAGACCACCGGCAGGGTCAGCAAAAGCATCCCGATGGCGTCCATGAACATCCCCAGCACCGCGTAGGCCAGCAGGATACAGATCAGGATCAGCATCGGCGAATAGTCGAGCGAAGTGATCCAGTCCGAAAAGGCGCTTGGCAGATCGGCGAACCCCAGGAAGCGCACGTAGATCAGCACGCCCCAGATGATCGAGAAGATCATGACCGACAGCTTTGCCGTCTCCAGCAGTGCGTCCTTGAGCTCGGGCCAGCGCATGCCGCGAAAGACCGCCATCAGGAAGACGATGAAGGCGCCGATGGCCCCGCCTTCGGTCGGCGTGCCCCAGGCGTCGCCGCCGAAGGGGTTGTAGACGAACCCGATGATGATCAGCACCACCGCCACGATGGGCAGCGCCGGCGGCAGCGACTGGAACCGCTGGCGCCAGGTGAACCCTGTGACCGGCGGGCCGAAGCCCTTGATCGTCAGCGCCAGGATGACGATCAGCGAGGTGTAGACGAAGGCCGAGAACACGCCGGGGATAAAACCCGCCAGCAGCAGCTTGCCCACGTCCTGTTCGACGATGATCGCGTAGATCACAAGGATCGCCGAGGGCGGAATGAGGCTCGCCAACGTGCCCGCCGCCGCCACGACGCCGGCCGCGAAGCGCTTGTCATAGCCCACCGCCAGCATTTCCGGGATCGCGATGCGGGCAAAGACCGCCGCCGTCGCCACGCTGGCCCCCGACACCGCCGCAAAGCCCGCCGTGGCAAAGACCGTGGACACCGCAAGCCCGCCCGGCACCCAGGCCACCCAGCGTTTCGCCGCCTCGAAGAGCGCCCGGGTCAGGCCCGCGTAATAGGCAAGGTAGCCGATCAGGATGAAGGTCGGGATGAGGCTCAACGCCTGGCTCGCCACCTTGCCGTGGGGCACCTGCCCCGCCGTCTTGACCGCGACGGTCAGCGCCCAGGCGAATTCGGCAGCCTCGTAATCCTTCTTCTCCCAGAAGATCCAGACCAGCCCCACGACGCCCGCAAGCGCCGCCGCGAAGGCCACGCGCATGCCCAGCACCACAAGCACCAACATGCCGCCTGTGACCCAAAGTCCAATCTCTACCGGTGTCATCAGTCGCGCCCCTGGATATGCTCGGCCTCGGCCGCCGCTTGTTCCGCCACCGATTGCACCAGCGGCACCGCAGCCGGGGTCTCGTCACCCCGGATAAACGCCCGGCCATACCCCCAGATTTGAAGCACCAGCCGCACCGACATCACCGCAAAAGCCACCGGCACGACAAGTTTCGCCGGCCAGAGCGGCAGGCCGATGTCGATGGTGCTGTCCCGGCTCCACATCGGGCGCGACATGTCGAAGCTGCGGTCGAAATGCGCCCAGGACCCCCAGACCAGCGCCAGGATCAGGATCAGGATGCCGATGGTGGTGATGAACTCCACCGCCCACAGCACCCGGCCCTTGAGCTGTCCGACCACGATGTCCATGCGGATATGACCGCCGTCGCGCTGCACGTAGCTGACGCCGAGGATGGCGATCAGCGGCATGAAGGTCTCGATCCAGTCCACGTAACCCGGCAGGGGCTCGTTGAAGCCGTTGCGGCCGGTCACGGACACAACCGCCAGCACCATGAGGCCAAAGGCGAAAATCCCCGCGATCAGGGCAAAGAAACGCTCCAGCCGGTAGAGTTTCCGGTCGAGAAAACTCAACGTGCTGTCGTCGCTCAGGACGGTGGACGAGCCGGCCATGGGGTCGCTCTCCTTATGTGGGGATAGTGGTCAGGCAAAAGGCCCCGGCGCGGTGCCGGGGCCTCGCGCGCCGCGATCAGTTGCTGGCGCGGGTCTGTTCCAGCGTGCTGTTCACCAGGTCCAGCAGTTCCTGCCCCGGAATGCCCTGCGCGGTCATTTCCTCGACCCAGGTGTCCGAGATCGATGCCGTCGCTTCCCGGAATGCGGCCAGTTCCTCGTCCGAGATCGTGACCTTCTCGACGCCCTTCTCCTCGAGCACCTCGTCCCAGCGCTGCAAAAGCTCGCCGTAGTTCTCGAGGTAATAGTCGATGGCTTCAGGCACCGAGCTGTCCAGCGCCTCGCGCTCTTCGTCGGTCAGGCTCTCGTAGGCGTCGATGTTGACCACAACCGGGCAGTTCACCGTGCCGGGGTTCAGGTTCTCGGTCCACCAGGCCGCCTGGTTGATCGTGCCGAAGCTCAGGTGCGCGTGCTGGGCAAAGGCCACGGTGTCGACGACACCGGATTCCATCGCCTGGTAGGCTTCGGAGCTGGTCACCGAGGTCGGCACGCCGCCCACGGCGCGGAAGGCTTCGCCCAGCCCGCCGGTGGCACGCACGCGCATGCCGTCGAAATCACCCAGTTCGTCACGGGGCTCTCCGGTGCCGACGAGGTTGTACTGCGGCATCGGCGAGGTCATCAGCATCTTGGCGTTCCACTGCGCCATTTCCTCGGCCACGGCGGGGTGGTCGTAGACCGCGTGGCTCACCGCCACCTCTTCGTCGAGGTTACGGACACCGAGGAACGGCAGTTCGAGCACTGTGATCGCGCGGTTCTTGTCGGCATGGTAGCCGGCGCAGAATTGCGCCATCTCGAAGGCGCCGATGCTGATGCCGTCGAGGTTCTCGGTGTTCTTCGACAGGCCGCCGTAGCTGATGTTCATGGTGAATTCGCCGTCGGTCTTTTCCTCGACCAACTCGGCCAGCTTGTGAACGTGCTCGGTGAAGGCCCGGCGTTTGCCCCAAAGCGAGACATTCCATTCGGTGGCCATGGCCTCGGTGGCGAAGGCGGTGCTGATGGCGGCGACGGTCAGCTTTGCTGCGATATTTTTCATCTTTCTCTCTCCCTGTGGTGGCGGTTGGCCCGCCTGACGCGAAGAAACTAGAGGATACGACCGAAGGTGCAAGCTTCGATCTGGAGCGCGTTGGCGCTAACCGAGTCGCCGGTCCAGCGGACCTGTTAGCGCCGGTCAAGGCAAGCCGTTCCATTTTGCCGCACCCACTCGCGCTAAAGTTGTGCTTGCTGGCGTCCCCTGCATCGGTCCGGCCCGTTTTGAGCAACGCTTCGCAAAGCGCCTGATTTCAAGGCTTTACCTTAAGTCAGTCAAGGATGTTTACAATTGGAACGATAATATCGCAAATTATTAACAAAATAATTCATATTTTTCATGCCCTTGTTTATTTTGTTTCCAGAAGCTGTATCTTCCCCGTCAACGATCTCATCGCGCGTTTGCCTGCTTTGGCGGCACCGCTCCGGTTTCGCCAAGGCAGGCGCGCGTATCTGACGGAGGACAGACATGACAGATCAATCGAACACGCCCCAATCGCAAACCTATTCGCCAAGCGCGGAAGTTGTGAAGAACGCCCATATCGACGCGGCGCGGTACGAAGAGATGTACGCGGCGAGCGTTGCGGACCCTGAGGCGTTCTGGGCCGAGCATGGCAAGCGGATCGACTGGATCAAGCCCTTCTCGACCGTCCAGAACACCGACTTCACCCTGGGGAAGGTCGACATCAAGTGGTTCGAGGACGGCACGCTCAACGTCGCGGCCAACTGCGTCGACCGGCATCTCGAGACCCGCGGCGACCAGACCGCGATCATCTGGGAACCGGACGATCCCAAGGACGACGCCAAGCACATCA
>NZ_QPMK01000041.1 GCF_003344785.1 Thalassococcus profundi
GACAGTTCAGCCGATGGGTCCTCAAGCCCGCCATCGACGCGATCAACGACTACGGCACGGTCACGGTCAAGATGACCCCGGAAAAGCGCGGCCGATCAGTCCATGCCGTCCGCTTTGACTGGCATTGGAAGGACCCGCACGAAGCCTCGGAAACCGCGGCCGAAAACGACCGCCACAGCGCCGCGCGTCGAAAAGCACAGGAAACCTCCGGAGCTCCGCCGATCATCGAAGACACGCCTCAGGGTGATCCGGCCCGGGRGTGGTGGAATGGGCTGACGAACGMAGAACGGGAGATCTGGGGCGACAGGGCGGGCCGGACATTCGAGGCCGGAGGGCGCCAGATCACCCGGAACGAGCGCGATTTGGCCCGTGCCGCCTATGATATTTTCACCACAGATCCCCCTGGGAGCCAGTCGAAAACACGGAAAATTCCAGAGACCGTCCMYKTGGAACGAGACAAGACCCCATGAGATACACTCTCGGACAGGCGGCAAAAGCCACCGGAAAGAGCAAGMCGACMATCCAGAGGGCCGYCTCGACCGCGCCGCTGGTGGCAGTGGTGATGCGTGATAACCACGGGAACCGCGTACGCACCTGTTGCGGTGGCCGAACCGGCGYGTCGCAGGCGAACAATCGCACCACCCATAAAATCTTCACCATAACCCTGTGCCGGCTTCATTTCGTGRATTCGGCACAGGGTTGCGAAGCATAATGAAGTCAATAACGCTCCAGAGCGTCCCTCAGATTCTKCGCGCCAAACCTATCGACCAATCTGTCCAGCTCTATAAATATATCACCGCTGTATTCGGACGACAGCTGCTGATCATTTTCGCCCGCAATAGYGTAGTCACAAAATCTTGGCTTAGAATAAGGATTTCCAGATATCACGCCCCTATCAGGTATCACTTCATTATTCGGCCGCAAAATATTTATGGGATTTCCCTCCCATATTTCACCATCACTTGTTATAATGGACGTTACTGYAATATATACTCCACCCCTAACTCTGAACCCCCTTGGCACACCTATTCCCCAAGAAAAAGTACCGAGCAGTGGMGCTCCGAGTTGCCCCTCAACAACAAGTCTTTGAAAACTTCCAAAGCCTCYAAAAGAGTCAATGGTTGCGACCACCACTTCAGCGGATAAAATACTTTCAGAATCAAAATCAAACTCGATAATAGCACTTGGTGTGCTTGGATGGTAAACACAGTCTGTCAACTCTCTATCGCCTGCAACTTGAACCTCTCCATACACACGATTCATCCCCGCCTCATCGAGCATAAATACCCTCGCGCTATGAATTTGTGCTGGCGCGCCAATCGCTTCAACCGCGCGAACCTCATGCAAAGTTGCCGAAAGATTGTATTCATTATTTAAAAGCAAATTAACCGGCACTGAGTTATTAAAATCTTCCCCCAATACTGGCCCAGAGGTGATTAATGTTGCCACTGCAATGGGCAGTATGTATTT
>NZ_QPMK01000042.1 GCF_003344785.1 Thalassococcus profundi
CAAAAGATCAACATTTCAGCTTTTATTTCCAGGTATTTACATCTGGATCTGATACACAACTTAGAAGATATAACCTTTTGTTTGAACCCACCCATTTCTCATGTGACCAAAAGTATTGGAACAGATTAACTTAAAATAGATTAAAGTGAATAAGACTTAATATTTAGTTGAAAATCCTTTGCTTGCAATAACTGCATCAAGCCTATGACCCATTGACTTCACCAAACTTTTGCATTCTTCTTTTGTAATGCTTTTCCAGGCTTCCACTGCAGCCTCTTTCAGTTGTTGTTTGTTTTGGGGGGTTACTCCCTTCAGTCTCTTTTTTAGCAGGTAAAATGCATGCTCTATAGGGTTTAAGTCTGGAGATTGACTTGGCCAGTCTAAAACCTTCCACTTTTTGCCCCTGATGAACTCCTTTGTTGCTTTGGCACTGTGTTTTGGGTCATTATCTTGCTGCATGATGAAGGATCTCCCAATCAGTTTGGTTGCATTTTTCTGTAAATTGGCAGACAAAATTTTTCTGTACACTTCAGAGTTCATTTTGCTGCTGCCATCATGTGTTACATCATCAATGAAGATCAATGAGCCCGTCCCAGAAGAAGCCATGCAAGCCCAAGCCATGACATTACCTCCACCGTGTTTCACAGATGAGCTTGTATGTTTGGGGTCATGAGCAGATCCTTTTTTTCTCCAAACTTTAGCCTTTCCATCACTTTGGTAGAGGTTAATCTTTGTCTCATCAGTCCATAAAACTTTGCCCCAGAATGTTTGAGGCTTGTCTCTGTAGTTTTTGGCAAATTCCAGCCTGGCCTTCTTATTCTTCTTGCTAATGAGAGGTTTGCATCTTCTGGTGTAGCCTCTGTACTTTTGTTCATGAAGTCTTCTGCGGACAGTAGACTGTGATACCTTCACTCCTGCCCTCTTGAGGTTGTTGCTGATGTCACTAACAGTTGTTTTAGGGTCTTTCTTTACAGCTCTCACAATGTTTCTGTCGTCAACAGCTGATGTTTTTCTTGGTCTACCCATTCGAGGTCTGTTACTTAGTACACCAGTGGTTTCTTTCTTCTTCAGGACATTCCAAATGGTTGTACTTGCTATGGTCAATGTTTGTGCAATGGCTCTGATTGATTTTCCATTGCTTGCAATAACTGCATCAAGCCTATGACCCATTGACTTCACCAAACTTTTGCATTCTTCTTTTGTAATGCTTTTCCAGGCTTCCACTGCAGCCTCTTTCAGTTGTTGTTTGTTTTGGGGGGTTACTCCCTTCAGTCTCTTTTTTAGCAATAATCAATGTAATAGGACACACCAGAAGTCTGGAGATTGACTTGGCCAGTCTAAAACCTTCCACTTTTTGCCCCTGATGAACTCCTTTGTTGCTTTGGCACTGTGTTTTGGGTCATTATCTTGCTGCATGATGAAGGATCTCCCAATCAGTTTGGTTGCATTTTTCTGTAAATTG
>NZ_QPMK01000043.1 GCF_003344785.1 Thalassococcus profundi
TTGTAGAGCGTTCTCTGATTGCGGCCTCGTCAAGAGTGAGGGCTGTCCGTCCGGGGTCATGGTTCTCTCCGAGGTCGCATTGAGCGCCTCATGATGGTTTTCGGCGGCGGGTCGTCTCCAATGTCTTGTGCGGGGTGTGGCGCCTGGCCATCCCATACTCTACAGCGAGATCGATCAACCTCCGTCCCGTTGGGACTGCGCTCCCCGCTTCAGGGCGGGAACTCAGATCAGGCGGTGGCCTCCTTTGTCCATTGATAGTCGGTTCCATTTTTCCAGAGCGTCAGCATCAGCACGGCGATTTTGCGGGCGRTCGCGACCGCCGCCTTGCGGAAGCCGCGCCGTCCGGCCAGTCGCACGGCCCAGCTTTTGAGCGGCGAGAAACGTTTCACCTGACCAATCATGCAAGACGCCGCCTCGAACAGTAGCCCTCGCATCGCGCCGTCACCGCATTTCGAGACGCGCCCAGACCAATCCACCTCGCCAGACTGATGTCGCTTTGGCGTCAGCCCGAGGAAAGCGCCCACATCTGACGTTCGGCTGAACCGACCGGGATCATCAACCAGGGCTATGAAGCTGAGCGCGTTGACGGGGCCGACACCGGGGATGGTCATCAGACGGCGCGCAACAGGATGGGCCTTGGCCCTTTTCTTCACTGCCTTGTCTAGGTCGTCAGCCACTTTGCACAGGGTGGCATGGGCACTGATGAAGCCATCGGCTATGGCTCGCAGAACCGGGTCGGTCGCGCCCGCTGCCGCCAGTTGATCGCGGAACGCCTGCCTCTGCCGCCCCTCGCCGATACCGACCATGCGGATGCCGAAGGTTTTGAGGACGCCACGGATGTGACCTTCGAGGTCCTTGCGCAACCGGATCGACCTCTCACGGGCACCGACAAGGCACCGCAGCCGGTCGGCCTCTTCGCTGCGGATATGCACCTCGGTAAACCAGCCAGTTCGGGCGAGCTGCGCCAACCCCTCGGCATCGGAGGCGTCAGACTTGTTGAGCCGGGCCGAGAGGCTTTTGTGCGCCTTGCGTGCATCGATACAGGTGGCCGGAAGCCCGAGTCGCGTCATTCCGCGCTGCAGCCAAATCGACAAGTTCCCACTCTCATGTACAATCCGGCGCGGCATGAGCGAGCGGTTTCGAAACCAGCCTGCCACACCCTCCGGATCGGACGGGCAAGCGCCGCGTGCGATCATCTTACCATCACGATCCACAACACAGATCGAAATCTCTTTCAGCGAAACATCCAACCCCGCATAGTGTTCCATAGGTCGTTCTCCTCACGGCATTTATCCATGAGGCCAGTATACCGGACCTCGTTCGCCCCCGGAGAGCGACCGCCGCAATCACACCATGTCTTGTG
>NZ_QPMK01000044.1 GCF_003344785.1 Thalassococcus profundi
AGTGTGGGATTTAAACGGACTCTGCGCGCTCCTTCACTGCTGGAGCGTTGCCGTGTATTTGCTGCACGCTGGCCGTGCTCCTCCGTTTACCAGCTGTGGAGGAGTCGTGTGAGGAGTTTTTATTCTGTTTTTAAAATGCCGTTCAAAGTGCTATCGCTGGAGACTCGTCCGGTTGAGAAGCGGCGTGGACCAGCTTCTCCCGACCACACTCGGCGTGTGGTCTGTGATTGTGCGCTACGGGGGCACTGCCTGCCCGCCGGCTGTCCCGAGTAGGAGGCAGTGAGTGGACCTGCGGATCTTCTCCGGCAGGGGGCCCGCCTGGGATGGCCTGAAGAAGCCCGCCTGCTACGCCGAGTCCGAGGTTCACGCACCACCCGTCGGTCGAAGGATCGCCCGCAGCACCGTGTCGAGGACCGGGCCGCCAGTCCCGAGGAGGAGGCGGTTTAGGCTGCCAGGAGGCGGTCGAAGACCGGGCCGCCAGTCCCGAGTAGGAAGCGGCCAGCAAGTCACCGGAGGTCGAGTCCAGCAGCACGTGGAGAGCTGACCAGGGGTTTGCCTGCCCAGGGCCTCTGTCTGTCCAGCAAAGTCCGGCATAAGTCAAGTCCTGCCCGGGTTCAGATCCTGCTCAGCCCTCAGCCCAGCCGTCAGCGCCAACGAGGACGTGAGGCCGTCCAGTTCGGTGAGTCCGGACCACAAGGCCTGATTGAGTCTGGGTCTCCAAGTCCAGTCCCTGTTATGTTCTCGTACAGTGTCAAGCCCGGCTACAGTCCAGAGCTCAAGCCCGGCTCCAGTCCAGATCTTCAGCCCGGCCCCGGTCCAGATCTTCAGTCCGGCCCCGGTCCAACGAGGACGTGAGGYCGTCCAGTTCGGTGRGTCCGGACCACAAGGCCTGATTGAGTCTGGGTCTCCAAGTCCAGTCCCTGTTATGTTCTCGTACAGTGTCAAGMYYGGCTACAGTCCAGAGCTCMAGCCCGGCTCCAGKCCAGATCTTCAGCCCGGCTCCAGTCCAGATCTTCAGTCCGGCCCCKGTCCAGMTCTTCAGCCCGSYCTCGGTCCAGATCTGCMGCCCGSCTCAAGTCCAGTCACGTCCGGTTCCAGTCTGTGTCCAGTCCAAGCCCGGTTCAAGCCCGGCGCMAGCCCAAGTCAGGTTCCAGTCTGGTTCCAGGTCAAGTCCGGTTCCAAGTCCGGCTCCAGGTCCTTTTGTCCCTAAACCTTGCCCTGTTATGTTTACTT
>NZ_QPMK01000045.1 GCF_003344785.1 Thalassococcus profundi
GGGCCGAAAGCTCGTCAGTGTCGTTTGCCAGGGGTCTTTGTGATTTTGTTACCACGGGGTCCGGACTGGGTGGAGGTATTGGTCAGGTTTTCCTCCGTAAGCTTGCGCCATCGTTCAAGACGCGCCGGATCGAGTGTCCCGTTGGCGGTCGCGCCCTGAACCGCGCAACCGGGTTCATGATCATGGGTGCAATCCCGGAAGCGACACCGGGACGCGAGGTCGACAATCTCTGCGAACAGAGTGTCGAGCCCGGCCGTGACGTCGCTGACATGCAGCGTTCGCATTCCTGGCGTGTCGATCACCCAGCCGCCACCGGCAATTGCATGAAGCGACCGCGACGTGGTTGTGTGCCGCCCCTTGGCGTCGGCCGCGCGAACCGGTCCTCTTGGCTGTGCCTCCCCGGATGACTTCTTCGACAGCGTATTCAGCAAAGTCGACTTCCCGACCCCGGACGATCCGACAAGGGCGACGGTCTGCCCCGGGCCGCACCAAGGGGCCAATGCCCGTGCCGCCTCCGGTGCTTTCGCATTCAACGCGACGACTCCAGTCCGAGTTGAAGGGCTTGCGCCTGCCGTAGGTAGGGTGCGGGATCAGCCGTCTGATCGATCTTCGTCAGGACAATCACTGGGATCGCGCCTGCCTCGTTCGCCAGTGCCAGATACCGCTCCAGTCGTGCCGGATTGAAGTCGTCATTGCAGGAGGTGACGATCAAGAGCGTGTCAACGTTCGCAGCGATCAGCTGCGTTTGCCGACGGCCTTCGGTCTTGCGCTGCAACAACATCCGTCTATGCAGCCGCCGGACCAGCAAGCGGGTGTCGGGGGCCACCAGGACCCAGTCCCCAACGGCGAAGTCCGTCGTATTCGTCTGAGCGGAAAGGGTCAGCCTTACAGGGCCGAGCTCGGACATCGCAGTGACCCTGTCCCGGTGAACGGATCCGATGCGCATAGGGGCAAGCCCTGCTTCGCCCGGCTCCAACTGCTCGGAGTAAAACGCCGACCAGCCGAAAGCGACCAGTGAAACTGCGGACTGATCTGATGAATTGGTCACGCCAGTCTGAATGGCGGCAGAACCACATTGTTGCAAGCCTATCCTTCAGGCAGGTGCACAGGCGACGACGCGACAGATCCGGTTGAGCGCGCCCCGCCAACCGGCGCGAATAACCGCCCGGATGCTTGCTTTGGGGGTGTCGATACAGCAGGTTGTGGGATCGACGCCAAGGG
>NZ_QPMK01000046.1 GCF_003344785.1 Thalassococcus profundi
TCGAGCAATGGCGCATCCACTACAACACCGTCAGGCCGCACAGCGCATTAGGCTATCGCCCACCCGCGCCAGAAAGCTTCGTTCCATTGGACCAGCGGCCAACGATGCACTAACAATCAAACCGGACCACCCGATGGGGGCAGACCACGCGATGATAGTAAAATATTCGGTATAATTTATCACATTTATGTGTAATAACGGATATTTAGCGATACACTTTGATACAAAAAGAAGATGGAATGTATTCTGTAAAATGGATAATCTCATTTTAGCACATAAGGCAATCTTATCGTGCATAGAAACGAAATGAGGTAGTAATGACTTCGAAAATTCTCAATGGCCTTCTGATCTCTGCGTTTGTCACCGTCTCGGCGACAAACGCTATGGCAAGCAATACATCCGAAGCTACCGTCGCAACGATCGAAAGGTATGCTCCGAACGCAAACATAGCCGCGCTGAACCACCGTCAAATTTCGACGCTGATGAATGTGATCTCATCGAGCGGTGATGGAATCAGCGATAAAAAAGCTATGGTACGGACTCTTATTCGAAAATTTGAAAACGGCGTATTTTCAGGATAACAAAGTGTTTTCTGGAAAGAGCGAGATCCCAAGCTGCACTCGACTAAAGTTGAGTGCAGCTTTAGGACTTTCGCAACCCGCCAGCCTCACATCGCCGTCGCAGTACTCTGGCTAAGAGATGCTGTATCGGGGCATGATTTGTGCACTGGCTGCCACGTTTTGCATACCAGCAGTTCGGCTGCCAACGGTTCCACGTTGGATCCAAAATGAGAAAGGGGGGGTCTAGGCTCAGGACCCATTAATCGACTTGAGGCTGCGAGGCCTGCATGATTCACCGTCCCCAAACCAAAGGGGGCATTATGAGCAATCTGTATTGGCTGAGCGAGGCTCAGATGAAGCGGCTTCGGCCCTATTTCCCGAAGAGCCATGGCGTGCCGCGCGTTGATGACCGGCGCGTCCTGAGCGGCATTATATTCATTAATCGTAATGGCTTGCGCTGGCGTGACGCGCCGCGTGAGTATGGCCCTCACAAGACATGGTGTGATTGCGGCGGTCGCTCTCCGGGGGCGAACGAGGTCCGGTATACTGGCCTCATGGATAAATGCCGTGAGGAGAACGACCTATGGAACACTATGCGGGGTTGGATGTTTCGCTGAAAGAGATTTCGATCTGTGT
>NZ_QPMK01000047.1 GCF_003344785.1 Thalassococcus profundi
AGAAAAGGAAGGAGTTTAGGACTGAAAGTAGGGACTTTGAATGTTGGTACGATGACAGGTAAAGGTAGGGAACTGGTAGATATGATGCAGAGAAGAAAAGTTGACATTCTGTGTGTACAGGAGACAAGGTGGAAAGGTAGCAAGGCTAGAAACATTGGAGCAGGGTTTAAACTGTTTTATCATGGTGTGGACAGGAAGAGAAATGGAGTAGGAGTGATACTGAAGGAAGAGTTTGTGAAGAATGTTCTGGAGGTCAAGAGAATGTCAGATAGGTTGATGAGTCTGAAGCTGGAAATTGAAGGTGTAATGTTAAATGTTGTTAGTGGTTATGCTCCGCAAGTAGGTTGTGAGCAAGAGGAGAAGGACAGATTCTGGAGCGAGTTGGACGAAGTGATGCAGAGTGTTCCCAGAGGTGAAAGAGTGGTGATAGGTGCTGACTTCAATGGACATGTTGGTGAGGGGAACAGTGGGGATGAGGAAGTGATGGGCAGGTTTGGTCTTCAGGAAAGGAATCCAGGAGGACAGAGGTTGGTAGACTTTGCTAAAAGTATGGAGATGGCTGTGGTGAACACGTATTTTCAGAAGCGGAAGGAACACAGGGTGACATATAAGAGTGGTGACAGGAGCACACAGGTGGACTATATCTTGTGTAGACGCTGTAATCTGAGGGAGATTAGTGACTGTAAAGTAGTGGCCGGAGAGAGTGTAGCTAGACAACATAGGATGGTGGTATGTAAGATGACTCTGGTGGTGAAAAAGAGGAAGAGAACAAAGGCAGAACAGAAGACAAAGTGGTGGAAGTTGGAAAAGGAAGAGTGCTGTGTGGTCTTCAGGGAGGAGTTGAGACAGGCTTTAGGTGGGCAAGAGGTGCTGCCAGATAACTGGAATACTACAGCCAAGGTGATCAGAGAGACAGGTAGAAAAGTGCTAGGTGTGTCATCTGGTAGAAAGAAAGATGACAAGGAGACGTGGTGGTGGAATGAGAAAGTTCAGGAGAGTATTCAGAGGAAGAGGTTAGCTAGGAAGAAATGGGACAGAGAGAGGACTGAGGAAAGTAGACAGGAATATAGGGAGATGCAGCGTGAGGCCAAGATAGAGGTAGCAAAGGCCAAACAGAAAGCTTATGAGGACATGTATGCAAGGTTAGATAGTGCGG
>NZ_QPMK01000048.1 GCF_003344785.1 Thalassococcus profundi
CAAGCCTGTCTTCCAAGGGCACAGGCAAGGAAGGATTTTCCGCAGCCGCACTTTCCTTGTATGAGCAAGTTCTCATGTCTGCGTAATAAGGCACAGTCGGCAATGGCGGCAAGGTCATCCTTGGTGAAGTTGCGGTCTGTTCCACAGATGACATCCTCTAAGAGTGCCGTATATCTAAGTTTGCTGATTTTTAGATACATGGCGGTCTTTCGATCTCGTCTGTCCTGCACCTCTGCATCCACCATCTTGGAGATGGCGACTTCCAGGGATGGGCGGTTCTGTACAGGAAGGCTGGTCATGGCCTCGAAGGAGGATGACATACCTCTGAGTTTCAACTCGTTGAGTTGTATGATGGTTTCTTGTAAGTTCATGTTACTATATATGTTTAAATGTTCATAAATGCCTCCGCGCCTCTCACATAGTCGTTCTGTGGCACATTTGAGACTGTTTCTTCCCCGTCAACTTGGTCAAGGTTCTTCTCCAATACGTTGCGGATGGTCGTGTAGGTGATGGATGAACAACCTGCCAGACGCTTGCAGGCCTTCTCCAGGCGCTCCTTGCCATACTTGCGCTTGAGAGACAGGACTCCTTGGCAGGACTTGTACGACTGCTCGACATGCTTCGTGCGATTGAGGATGGATTGGACTGCGGAAGTGGTGTTGCTGCCAACCAATGCTGCCTCCTCCAGAAAATAGGCGGCGTTATATCCCTGTCCGTGCTTGTAGGCAAGATGTTTGTCTGGCATATGCTCGTCAAGCGTGCTGTATCCAGATCCTTGGCGACGCTGATGGATGGCTATGCGAGAACTCCCGGAGTAAACCTCCACGGTATCTAAGTCCCACAGTACGCTCACCTTTTGCCCGACATACTGGTATGGCACGCTATAGTTGTGCTTGTCAACCATGACGTGATAGGTACCGGACAGTTTCACCTCCTTGCGATATCTGAAGCGGTATGGAGTCATGGGCAGTTTGCCCAACGTAGGTTGCTCTTCCGCCTCGAAGATGTCACGTCTGCTTCTCCCTGTCGTTCTGGACGGCTTTTCATTGAAGCCGTCCATCAACTCATAGATACGGGCATTCATACTCGGTAGATTGTAAAACACCTCGTCATGTAGC
>NZ_QPMK01000050.1 GCF_003344785.1 Thalassococcus profundi
CTTTCCCTTTGTGTGTGTGGGCCAAAGATAATGACTTCTGTCTTATCTGGGTTAAGTTGTAGAAAGTTATTTTGCATCCACACAGTGATCTGTTGGAGGCAGTGACAGAGTGAGTCCACAGGCTCAGAGTCACCTGCTGTCAGTGAGATGTAAATCTGAGTGTCATCTGCATAGTTGTGGTAGGACACATTGTTACTGTGAATTAACTGTCCCACAGGGAGCATGTAGAGATTGAACAAAAGGGGTCCCAATATGGACCCCTGTGGGACCCCACAGGTCAAAGCTCTTGGGTTTGAGACATAGTTTCCAATTTCAACAAAGTACTTCCTGTCTTCAAGATAGGACCTGAACCATTTGAGAACAGTACCAGAGAGGCCCACCCAGTCCTCTAACCTCTGTAACAGGATCACATGATCAACTGTGTCAAACGCTGCACTCAGATCCAGCAGGACTAAGACTGAGACTCTGCCTGCGTCGGTGTTCATACGAATGTCATCTGTCACCTTGATAAGAGCCGTCTCAGTACTGTGATGGGGCCTAAAGCCTGACTGAAAAGTATCAAAACAGTTGTTTATCTGAAGAAAGTCATTAAGTTGTTTGTATACAACTTTTTCAAGGAGTTTACCTAGAAATGGCAAGTTTGATATGGGCCGATAGTTGTTTAGTACTGTGGCATCAAGACTGCTCTTCTTTAGGAGAGGCTTAATGACAGCAGTTTTCAAAGCCTGAGGAAATGCTCCTGACTGTAGTGAGCTGTTAACTAAGTGAGTGAGCTGTGGTAACAAACTACTCAGCACAGATTTTAGAAATCTAGTGGGTAACTCATCGAGGCAGCATGTGGAAGAACTCAGACTGGAGATGGTCTCTTGAACTATTTGGTCCGTGACAGGTGTAAAGTTTGTTAGTGACAGGTGTGTGGATGGCTGTACAGTTGTCATCTGTGTTGTGGAGTTTATTGCTAATTTAATACTCTGAACCTTGTCATTAAAAAACCGAGCAAACTCATTGCATTTAGATGTGGACATTAGTTCTGAAGGCAAAGGAGCAGGAGGATTTGTTAATCTGTTCACTGTAGCGAACAGGACACGAGAGTTGTT
>NZ_QPMK01000006.1 GCF_003344785.1 Thalassococcus profundi
GAGGCCTACATCCTCACCAAGGAAGAGGGTGGCCGTCACACGCCGTTCTTCGCCAACTACCGCCCGCAGTTCTACTTCCGCACGACGGACGTGACCGGCACGGTGAACCTGCCCGAGGGCACGGAGATGGTGATGCCGGGCGACAACCTGAAGTTCGAGGTCGAGCTGATCGCCCCGATCGCGATGGAAGAGAAGCTCCGCTTCGCCATCCGCGAAGGCGGCCGCACCGTCGGCTCCGGCGTCGTCGCCAAGATCATCGAGTAAGGCGCCCCAAGGGCACTTGCTCACCGGGTGCGCAGCGATGCGCGCCCTAAGAATACGGGTTCGACGAGGAGGCAGGGCAGTCCTGCCTCTTCCTCTCAACTCTCACGCCGCGAAAGGCCAAGACTATGCAAAGCCAGAACATTCGCATTCGGCTCAAGGCTTTCGATTACCGCGTCCTGGATGCCAGCACGCAGGAAATCGTCAACACCGCCAAGCGGACCGGTGCCGCCGTGCGCGGGCCGATCCCGCTGCCGAACAAGATCGAGAAATTCACTGTTCTGCGTGGTCCCCACGTGAACAAGAAATCCCGCGACCAGTTCGAAATCCGGACGCACAAGCGTCTTTTGGACATCGTCGATCCGACCCCCCAGACCGTGGACGCGCTGATGAAGCTCGACCTCGCCGCTGGTGTGGATGTCGAGATCAAGATTTAAGGGGGGCTTGGGAACATGCGCTCTGGAATCATCGCAAAGAAAGTCGGCATGACCCGGCTGTTCATGGAAGACGGCAAGCAGGTGCCTGTGACCGTTCTGCACGTGGACAACCTGCAGGTCGTCGCACAACGCACCTCGGAGCAGCACGGCTATTCGGCCGTTCAGCTGGGCACCGGGTCGGTCAAGGCCAAGAACGTCTCGAAGGCGATGCGCGGCCACTTCGCCGTCGCCAAGGTGGAACCCAAGCGCAAGGTCGCCGAGTTCCGCGTTGCCGAGGAAAACCTGATCGCCGTCGGTGAGGAAATCACCGCCGACCATTACTTCGAAGGCCAGTACGTCGATGTGTCCGGCACCTCGATCGGTAAGGGTTTCGCCGGTGCCATGAAGCGGCACAACTTCGGCGGCCTGCGCGCCTCGCACGGCGTGTCGATCAGCCACCGCTCGCACGGCTCCACTGGCCAGTGCCAGGATCCGGGCAAGGTCTTCAAAGGCAAGAAGATGGCCGGCCACATGGGTGCCGCCAAGGTCACGACGCAGAACCTGCAAGTGGTCAAGACCGATGCCGAGCGTGGCATCATCATGATCAAGGGTGCCGTGCCGGGCTCCAAGGGCGGCTGGGTGACGATCAAGGATGCGGTCAAGAAACCGACGCCCGAGAACATCATCCTGCCGGCCGCCCTGCGCTCTGCCGCTGCCGAAGCCAAGCGCCTGGCCGAAGAGGCCGCCGCCGAAGCAGCCGCTGCCGAGGAAGCCGAAGCCAAGCGTCTGGCCGAAGAGCAGGCCGCCGCAGAGGCCGAAGCACTGAAAGAGGCCGAGGCCGACATTCAGTCCGAGAAGAAGGAAGGCGACGAATGAAAATCGACGTGATCAAACTGGACGGCGGCAAGGCCGGGTCGGTCGATCTCGGCGACGAGGTCTTCGGCCTCGAGCCGCGCGCCGATATCCTGCACCGCGTGGTCCGCTGGCAGCGCAACAAGGCGCAGGCCGGCACCCATTCGACGCTGGGCCGGTCCGAGGTGAGCTACTCGACCAAGAAGATCTATCGCCAGAAGGGCACCGGCGGCGCACGTCACGGCTCCCGCAAGGCGCCGATCTTCCGCTCGGGTGGCATCTACAAGGGCCCCGTGCCCCGCAGCCACGCCCATGACCTGCCCAAGAAGGTCCGCGCGCTGGGTCTCAAGCACGCGCTGTCTGCGAAAGCCAAGGCTGGCGAGCTGGTGATCATCGAGACCGCGGAGTCCGATGGCAAGACCGGCGCACTGGCCAAGCAGATCAAGGATCTGGGCTGGAAGCGCACGCTGATCATCGACGGTGCATCCGTGAACGAGGGCTTTGCCCGCGCCGCGGCCAACATCGCCGGTCTCGACGTGCTGCCGACCATGGGCGCAAACGTCTATGACATCCTCCGCCGTGACACCCTGGTGCTCACCAAGGCGGCTGTCGAAGCACTGGAGGCTCGTCTGAAATGAGCGCGAAAGCAGAACATTACGATGTGATCCGCAAGCCGGTGATCACCGAGAAGACCACAATGGCGTCCGAGAACGGCGCGGTGGTCTTCGAGGTCGACATCGCCGCCAACAAGCCGCAGATCAAGGAGGCCGTCGAGACGCTCTTTGGTGTGAAGGTGAAGGCGGTGAACACCACGATCACCAAGGGCAAGGTCAAGCGCTTCCGCGGCCAGCTCGGCCGTCGTCGCGACGTGAAGAAGGCCTATGTCACGCTGGTCGAAGGCAACACGATCGACGTGACCACCGGTCTTTGAGGTGTCGTGGGTTGAAAACCCACCCGACGCGAAATTCGACCCCGGCTGCGAAAGCGGCCGGGGTTTTTCTTCATAGAAGGCGATGTCCTTTCTGAGCCCTTCGCGGAACTTGCCAGCGCGGAATCAAGGCCGAAAGCCGCCGCGCATCGCCGGGCCGCCCCCGGCGCGGCGATATGTCTGCCACAAGCGCAACGATCTGAACTCTTTCGGATTTGCGGGCATAAAGCTCTGCCTCTCACACGTTGCATCGCCGCACCGCGGCCCGTCGATGCGCGGCTTGTGCAAGGTTCGCTCCGTTCGCAACTTTGCCACACCGACGACACCCACTTGACCCTCCCCCCATCCTCCCCTAAACGACCCCATCGGCTGAGCCCCGGATTCGTCCGGGGCTTGCCTTTTGGCCGCATGGCCACTGCGAACCGGGGACCTTCGGGGCCCTATACCAACGGCGGGATCTCACAGCCCCGCCAGACATAGGCCGAGGTCGCCCGACAGGGCGGAGGAGGCCGTAAGCAAACGGAAGACAGAAAGCATGGCACTCAAGTCGTACAAGCCGACGACGCCGGGCCAGCGCGGGCTGGTGCTGATCGACCGTTCGGAACTGTGGAAAGGACGCCCCGTCAAATCCCTCACCGAGGGTCTGACGAAGTCGGGCGGCCGGAACAACACCGGACGTATCACATCACGCCGCCGCGGTGGTGGGGCGAAACGCCTCTACCGGATCGTCGATTTCAAACGCTCCAAGTTCGATGTCAGCGCGACCGTCGCGCGGATCGAATATGACCCCAACCGCACCGCCTTCATCGCGCTGATCCAGTACGACGACGGCGAGCAGTCCTACATCCTGGCCCCGCAGCGTCTCGCCATCGGCGACCGCGTCGTCGCGTCGGCCAAGGCCGATATCAAGCCGGGCAACGCGATGCCGTTCTCGGGCATGCCGATCGGTACCATCGTCCACAACATCGAGCTGAAGCCCGGCAAGGGCGGCCAGATCGCGCGCGCCGCGGGCACCTATGCCCAGTTCGTCGGCCGGGACGGCGGCTACGCCCAGATCCGCCTCAGCTCGGGCGAACTGCGCCTCGTGCGGCAGGAATGCATGGCCACCGTTGGTGCCGTGTCGAACCCCGACAACTCCAACCAGAACTTCGGCAAGGCCGGCCGGATGCGCCACTACGGCAAGCGTCCCTCGGTCCGCGGTGTCGTGATGAACCCGATCGACCACCCGCACGGCGGTGGTGAAGGCCGGACCTCTGGTGGTCGTCACCCGGTGACCCCGTGGGGCAAGCCGACCAAGGGTGCCAAGACCCGGAACAAGAACAAAGCGTCCCAAAAGCTGATCATCCGCTCGCGGCACGCCAAGAAGAAAGGGCGGTAATCCATGACGCGCTCTGTTTGGAAAGGTCCCTTCGTTGACGCCTATGTGCTCAAGAAGGCCGAAGCGGCCCGCGAAAGCGGTCGCAACGAAGTCATCAAGATCTGGTCGCGCCGCTCGACGATCCTGCCCCAGTTCGTGGGCCTGACGTTCGGCGTCTACAACGGCCACAAGCACGTTCCCGTCAACGTCTCCGAAGACATGATCGGCCAGAAGTTCGGTGAATATTCGCCGACTCGGACCTATTACGGTCACGCGGCCGACAAGAAAGCCAAGAGGAAGTAAGCCATGGGCAAGGATAAGAATCCCCGCCGCGTGGCGGACAACGAAGCGATGGCCAAACTGCGCATGCTGCGCACCTCGCCGCAGAAGCTGAACCTCGTGGCGCAGCTCATCCGCGGCAAGAAGGTGGAAAAGGCTCTGTCCGATCTCACCTTCTCGAAGAAGCGGATCGCCGAAGACGTGAAGAAGTGCCTTCAGTCCGCCATCGCGAATGCCGAGAACAACCACAACCTCGACGTCGACGAGCTCGTCGTCGCAGAGGCCTATGTGGGCAAGAACCTGGTGATGAAGCGCGGCCGTCCGCGTGCCCGTGGCCGGTTCGGCGCTCTGCGCAAGCCGTTCTCGGAGATCACCATCAAGGTGCGTCAGATCGAGGAGCAAGCCTAATGGGTAACAAGACAAATCCGATCGGCATGCGTCTTCAGGTCAACCGCACCTGGGACAGCCGCTGGTACGCAGACACCAAGGACTACGGCAACCTGCTGCTGGAAGACCTGGCCATCCGAGCCTTCATCCATGAAGAGTGCAAGCAGGCCGGCGTCGCGCGCGTCATCATCGAGCGCCCGCACAAGAAGTGCCGCGTCACGGTCCACACCGCCCGTCCGGGCGTCATCATCGGCAAGAAAGGCGCGGACATCGAAACGCTCCGCAAGAAGCTTGCCCGGATGACCAAGTCGGAACTGCACCTCAACATCGTCGAGGTCCGCAAGCCCGAACTGGACGCGCAGCTCGTGGGCGAGTCGATCGCACAGCAGCTGGAGCGTCGTGTCTCCTTCCGCCGCGCGATGAAGCGTGCCGTGCAGAACGCCATGCGCATGGGCGCCCTGGGCATCCGCGTCAACGTCGCGGGCCGCCTCGGCGGTGCCGAGATCGCCCGGACCGAATGGTACCGCGAGGGCCGCGTGCCCCTGCACACCCTGCGGGCCGACATCGATCACGCCTCGGTCGAGGCGGAAACGGCGTACGGCATCATCGGGATCAAGGTCTGGATCTTCAAAGGCGAGATCATGGAGCACGACCCGCAAGCGCGTGACCGCAAGGCACAGGAACTCCAGGACGGCCCGGCACCTCGCGGTGCAGGCGGGCGTCGCTAAGGGGGAATGACAGATGCTTCAACCGAAACGCACGAAATTTCGCAAGCAGTTCAAGGGCCGCATCAGCGGTGAAGCCAAGGGCGGCAGCGATCTCAACTTCGGCACCTACGGCCTCAAGGCCATCCAGCCCGAGCGTGTGACCGCGCGTCAGATCGAGGCGGCCCGCCGCGCGATGACCCGCCACATGAAACGTCAGGGCCGGGTCTGGATCCGGATCTTCCCGGACACGCCGGTGACCTCCAAGCCCACCGAAGTCCGGATGGGCAAGGGCAAGGGCTCCGTCGACTTCTGGGCCTGCAAGGTCAAGCCCGGTCGCGTGATGTTCGAGATCGACGGCGTCGGCGAAGACATTGCCCGCGAGGCCCTGCGCCTGGCGGCGATGAAACTGCCGATCAAGACCCGCGTGGTTGTCCGCGAAGACTGGTAACCGGCGCGCTACGCGCGCAGGGTGCGGTATAGCGGGATTTCCACCGGAAAACCTGCGGGCTGCACACCGTGAGAATAAAGAGCCCCCGCGTGAGGTACGCGGGGGCTTTTTGATTTTCTGCGCGTTCCTGCCACCGGATTTCTGAGTGCGCGTCTGTAGGGCGGGAGGCGAGCGGCAATAATTCGGTGCCCAGGCTGGCAACCCTGTGCGGCCCGAGGTTTTCGGTGAAAACCCGCTATACCGCACTCGTCTGATAGCGCGTTCCGCGCTATCAGACGGGCATGGCCCGGATCGATTCTCTCTTTGTGACCCGTCTCTACCGCGCGCATCTGTCCGAGCAGGGCCGTGCGCCCGATGCCGATGAGCTTGCGGCGTCCTGCTATTCCATCGCCGAGGATGACGAGGCGGGTCAGGCCTGGTGCGAGGAGAACGGCTATCCCGGCTATACGTCCTATGCCTCGCTGACCGACCTCGGCTGGCGCTTTCCGATCTTTGCCGATCTCATCAAGTTGCTGGACAAGCACGTCGTGGCCTTTGCCGAGGACCTGCAATTCGATCTCGACGGCAAAAAGCTGACCCTCGAGGATATCTGGATCAACATCCTGCCCGAGGGCGGCACCCACGGGTCGCACATCCACCCGCATTCGGTGATTTCCGGCACGACCTATGTCGCGATGCCCGATGGCGCCTCGGCGCTGAAACTCGAAGACCCGCGACTGCCGATGATGATGGCCGCACCAGTGCGCCGCAAGGACGCGCGGCCCGAGATGCGCCAGTTCGCCTATGTGACACCCGAGGTGGGCGAGGTGCTGCTGTGGGAATCCTGGCTGCGCCACGAGGTGCCGATGAACATGTCCGAGGACGAGCGGATTTCGGTGAGCTTCAACTACGTCTGGGGCTGAACCGGGCGTCAGGCGCTCTCGGCCAGGATGACGATATCGTCCAGGGTCACGGGCAAGGACCCCAGCCTGATGCTGGTCTGCGTTTCCGCCAGCGTGTCGGTGGCGGCGAAGGTCAGCACCAGCAGGTTGTTCCCGCGCGAATCCTGTTCCAACTCGGTCGACAGCAGATCGCGTCCGGCGCTTTCCGCATCCTGCTCGATGCGCACGGTCAGCAGATCTTCGTCCGGATTGAAATCGCCGATAACCACGCCGCTTTGGGATATGATCGGATCCTGCTCCGGCGCGTAAAGCTCGTCGTCCGTTGTCATGTTCAACGTCACGTCGAACGTGTCCTGACCCGCGCCGCCGTTCAGGTTTACGGATGACCAATCTGGCGGGTTATCGCCAATCTCGGTCACGATCGAGATCGAGTCGGTCCCTTCACCGCCCTGAACATCGGTGACTGCGTCGAACACCGGACCGGTCAGGTCGTAGGAAATCTGGTCGTCCCCGCTGCCGGCATCGACGAAAGCTGCAGAGGCCGCGATCACGTCGTCCCCCGAACCGCCGATCAACGTGGAATCCTGACCGGTTGAGGCAATCGTGTCGTCGCCCTCACCGCCGTCGATCAGGATGCCGACATCGTCGACCTCAGCCAGATCGTCGCCGCCGAGCAACCGGACTTCCGATGTCTGTTCCGGTTCGTCCGTGTCCTGATCGTAGGCCAGGGTGTCGTCGCCTTCGGTGCCCTCGATCAGAGGGCTTTCGTTCAGCATCAGGGCGATGCCCAGCACGTCCTCGGGCGCATCATCGCCTTCTCCGCCTGTCGCCTCGTCGCCTTCGCCGTCCGGCGGCGGGGTGCCGGGGTCTTCGGTTTCTGCTTCGCTCTGGGAATCGGAACCATCATCGTCGGAAAAAATCTCGACCGCAGCGGCGACAAAGCCGATCCCCATCAATGCAAGAAAGATTGCCGCCATGACCCGGAACACCTTATAAAATTATACTGTCGGTCCAGAGTGAAAGGGCGCAGGATGCGAGTCAACCCTTGCGGGTGATCCAGCCCGGCGCGCCTGGTGGCGAACCTCTCGGAAACGCACTTGCCAACTGGGGCGATCCCCCCTATACGGCGCGTTCATCCACCTCCACCGGGAATCAGGGTGACCCACATCAACGATGGGGCCCTCCGGTGATTGTTGACATAAGGAAGGGCGACATGAACGCCAATGAACTGCACGACAAGACGCCGGACCAGCTCCGCGACCAGCTTGTCCAGCTGAAGAAAGAGGCCTTCAACCTCCGCTTTCAGCAGGCCACCGGCCAGATGGAAAACACCGCACGCATGAAGACCGTGCGCCGCGACGTGGCGCGCGTGAAGACCGTGCTCAACCAGAAAGCCGCGCAAGCGGCCGCAGAATAAGGAGCGCACGAGATGCCCAAACGTATCCTGCAAGGCACCGTGACCTCCACGGCCAACGCCCAGACCGTCACCGTGTCGGTCGAGCGCCGCTTCAAGCACCCGGTTCTGCAAAAGACGATCCGTAAGTCCAAGAAGTACCGGGCTCACGACGAAGCTGAGAAGTTCAGCGTCGGCGACACCGTGCGCATCATCGAATGCGCGCCCAAGTCGAAAACCAAACGCTGGGAGGTGGTGGCCGAATAAGCCCCCGCCATCCGGTTTGAACGAAACCATGGGGACAAGGCAATAACGCCCCCCAAAGGTCAGGAGAAACCACATGATCCAGATGCAGACCAATCTGGATGTTGCTGACAACTCCGGCGCGCGCCGGGTTCAGTGCATCAAGGTCCTGGGTGGTTCCAAGCGTCGTTACGCCTCCGTCGGCGACATCATTGTCGTCTCGGTGAAGGAAGCCATCCCGCGCGGTCGCGTGAAGAAGGGCGATGTCCGCAAGGCCGTCGTCGTGCGTACCGCCAAGGAAGTCCGTCGCGACGACGGCACCGCCATCCGCTTCGACCGCAACGCCGCCGTCATCCTGAACAACGCGGGCGAGCCGGTCGGCACCCGTATCTTCGGGCCGGTGGTGCGCGAGTTGCGCGCGAAGAACTTCATGAAGATCATCTCGCTCGCCCCGGAGGTGCTGTAATGGCTGCCAAACTCCGCAAAGGTGACAAGGTCATCGTTCTCGCCGGCAAGGACAAGGGCAAGCAGGGGACCATCACCTCTGTCGATCCCAAGTCGGGCAAGGCCGTCGTCGACGGCGTGAACATGGCGATCCGTCACACCCGCCAGAGCCAGACCTCCCAGGGCGGCCGCATCCCCAAGGCGATGCCGATCGACCTGAGCAACCTGGCCATCGTAGATGCAAACGGCAAACCCACCCGCGTCGGCTTCAAGATCGAAGGCGACAAGAAGGTGCGTGTGGCCAAGACCACGGGGGATGTGATCGATGCTTGATACCGCGACCTACACCCCGCGCCTGCGCCAGCAGTTCCGCGACACGATCAAGGCCAAGCTCAAGGAAGAGTTCGGCTATACCAACGACATGCAGATCCCGCGTCTGGACAAGATCGTCCTGAACATCGGCTGCGGTGCCGAGGCCGTGCGCGACTCCAAGAAGGCGAAGTCGGCCCAGGACGACCTGACCCGCATCGCCGGCCAGAAGGCCGTCGTGACCAAGGCGAAGAAGTCGATCGCCGGGTTCCGCGTCCGCGAAGAAATGCCGCTGGGCGCCAAGGTGACCCTGCGCGGCGACCGGATGTACGAATTCCTCGACCGTCTGATCACCGTCGCGATGCCCCGCATCCGTGACTTCCGCGGTGTGAAGCCGTCCTTCGACGGCCGTGGCAACTTTGCCATGGGCCTGAAGGAACACATCGTCTTCCCCGAGATCGAATTCGACAAGGTCGACGAGGTCTGGGGCATGGACATCAACATCACCACCACCGCTGCGACCGACGCGGAAGCCAAAGCGCTGTTGAAGCATTTCAACATGCCGTTCACCAGCTGAGGGGATCCGACACATGGCTAAGAAATCCATGATCGAACGCGAGAAGAAGCGCCAGCGCCTGGTGGCCAAGTATGCCGCCAAGCGCGCGGAGCTGAAATCCCTCGCGAACGACGAAACCAAGCCGTTCGAGGAGCGTTTCAAGGCGCGCCTCAAGCTGGCCGAACTGCCGCGCAACAGCTCGGCAACCCGTCTTCACAACCGCTGCCAGCTTACGGGGCGTCCGCACGCCTACTACCGCAAGCTGAAAATCAGCCGGATCATGCTGCGCGACCTCGGCTCCAAGGGCCAGTTGCCCGGCGTCGTCAAGTCGAGCTGGTAAGGAGGGCATGATATGAACGATCCTATCGGCGATATGCTCACCCGGATCCGCAACGCTCAGATGCGCGGCAAATCCACGGTGATCACACCCGCGTCCAAGCTGCGTGCCTGGGTGCTCGACGTTCTCGCGGACGAAGGCTATATCCGCGGCTACGAAAAAACCACCGGCATCGACGGCCACCCGGCCCTCGAAATCAGCCTCAAGTACTTCGATGGCACTCCCGTCATTCGCGAGCTCAAGCGGGTTTCGACCCCCGGCCGCCGCGTCTACATGGGTGTCAAGGACATCCCCGTGGTCCGTCAGGGCCTGGGCGTGTCGATTGTCAGCACCGCCAAGGGCGTGATGTCGGATGCAAGCGCGCGCAGCCAGAATGTCGGCGGCGAAGTGCTCTGCACCGTATTCTAAGGGGGAACGGCAATGTCTCGTATTGGGAAAAAACCGATCTCGCTGCCGTCGGGCGTGAGCGTCACGCAGTCCGGTCAGACGGTCGAAGTGAAGGGGCCCAAGGGCACCCAGAGCTTCACCGCCACCGACGACGTGACCATCACGGTCGAGGACAACGAAGTGAAGGTGACGCCCCGTGGCAAATCCAAGCGCGCGCGCCAGCAGTGGGGCATGTCCCGCACGGTGATCGCGAACATGGTGCACGGCGTGTCGAACACCTTCAAGAAAGAGCTTGAGATCCGCGGCGTGGGTTACCGGGCGCAGGTGCAGGGCAATGTCCTGAAACTGAACCTCGGCTACAGCCACGACGTGAACTTTGACATCCCCGCTGGAGTGACGGTGACCGCCGCCAAGCCGACCGAGATCACCGTCGAAGGCGGTGATCTGCAGCAGGTCGGACAGGTCGCCGCCAATATTCGTGACTGGCGCCGGCCCGAGCCCTACAAGGGCAAGGGCATCCGCTACAAGGACGAGTATATCTTCCAGAAGGAAGGCAAGAAGAAGTAAGGACGCACAGCCATGGCTAACAGTAAACGAGATCTGTTCCAGAAGCGCCGTCTGCGCGTCCGGAACAAGCTGCGCAAGGTCAATGCAGGGCGCGTGCGCCTGAGCGTGCACCGCAGCAACAAGAACATCAGCGTGCAGCTGATCGACGATGTGAACGGCGTGACCCTCGCTGCGGCCTCCTCGATGGAGAAGGACCTCGGCGTGACCGGCAAGAATAACGTGGAGGCCGCCGCCAAGGTGGGCACCGCGATTGCCGAGCGTGCCAAGAAGGCCGGTGTGGAAGAAGCGTATTTCGACCGCGGCGGATTCCTGTTTCACGGCAAGGTGAAGGCTCTGGCCGACGCCGCGCGCGAAGCGGGCCTGAAGATCTGATCGGTTTGGGCGGGGTCTGACCCCGCCCCGCCGTCATCCGTAGGGTGGGTTTGCAACCCACCCGCCAAGACACCAAGCGCAGGCGGCCCGCCGCCTCGATGATCCGGGCACCGGCCCATCGCCGGGCACTTGGATTGAGCTATGACAGGCGCCGCGAGCGCCGCACCGAAAGGACGCCAGATGGCAAGAGACGACAACCGTGGGGGCCGCCGCAACCAGCGCGACGAGACCCCGGAATTTGCAGATCGCCTGGTCGCGATCAACCGTGTTTCCAAGACCGTCAAGGGCGGCAAGCGCTTCGGCTTCGCGGCACTCGTGGTCGTGGGCGACCAGAAGGGCCGCGTCGGCTTTGGCAAGGGCAAGGCCAAGGAGGTCCCCGAGGCCATCCGCAAGGCCACCGAGCAGGCCAAGCGCAACATGATGCGCGTGCCGCTGCGCGAAGGCCGCACGCTGCACCACGACATCGAAGGTCGTCACGGCGCCGGCAAGGTGGTCATGCGCACCGCCCCGCAGGGTACCGGGATCATCGCCGGCGGTCCGATGCGCGCCGTGTTCGAGATGCTGGGCATCCAGGACGTGGTCGCCAAGTCGACCGGGTCGCAGAACCCCTACAACATGATCCGCGCCACGCTGGACGGCCTGTCGAAAGAGCAGTCGCCGCGCAACGTCGCGCAGCGTCGTGGCAAGAAGGTCGCCGATATCCTTGGCAACAAGGACGAAACCCCGGCAGCCGAGCCGGCTGACGCGTAAGGAGACGTAAGACATGGCAAAAACCATCGTTGTCCAGCAGATCGGCTCGCCGATCCGCCGCCCCGCCATCCAGCGCCAGACCCTCATCGGTCTCGGGCTGAACAAGATGCACCGGACCCGGGAACTGGAAGACACGCCCGCCGTGCGCGGCATGATCGCCAAGATCCCGCACATGGTGAAGATCATCGAAGAGCGCGGCTGACACCGCGCGCCGGTTTCCTCGAGAAATCCGATTGCACCAGGACCAAACGCCTCCGCCCAAGGGTGGGGGCGTTTCGCGTTTCGGAGGTGTCGCCCGGCAGGTCGCAGTGACGCGCGCCGGCGGACATCCGAAAGTGTGTGTCGCTTTTTGCCGGCAATGGGCGTTCAATTCCCGAGCGCGGCCAGAGAGTCGCGCCAACGGAGGAGGAGAGACCATGACCACCTACAAGGGCGGCTGCGATCACGTGCATGTCCATGCCGAGGGCGAGCCCATCGACAACCACGAGTGCCACTGCAACGTCTGCAAGAACGTGACAGGCCAGCACACCACCCACGTGGCCTTCTACAAATATGGCGACGTGACCGTCGATCATCCCGAGCTGGTGGCGCGCCAGCCGTTCAACGCCGACAATCCCGGCGGCCCGCTGGAGCTGTGCACCTGCACGGAATGCGGCTCTCCGCTGATGCTCGACGACAAGGAAAAACGCATCCGCGTCGCCGTACCGAATGTCATGGGCTATGACGATGCGGCCTTTCCGAATGCCGATTACCATGCCTTCTACGACGACAGCAAAGGCTACGAGAAGCCCAGCGACGGACGCCCGGTCTACGAGGGCCTGCGTCCCGATTTCACCTGGCCGGCCCCGGCCTGAGATCGCGAAAGCTTTTGTGCGAGGGGCGCTGCCCCTCGCGCTCCCCGGAGTTTATCGGCAAGATGAAGCCGCGGACCGCCGCGACCTGCCCTCTTGATCCCGGGGCTGGGGCCGTCTATACGCCCGCAGTGGTCCCGAGGGATCCGATTCACATGAACGCACGCCGCGTGGACCCCATCCGTCGCTGGGGGGTCTTTCCGGCACAGGAGAAGCGACAATGAAACTGAATGAACTGCGCGACAACGACGGCGCAACCAAGCGCAAGAAGCGCATCGGCCGCGGCCCGGGTTCGGGCATGGGCAAGACCGGTGGCCGCGGGATCAAGGGTCAGAAGTCCCGGTCCGGCGTGGCGATCAACGGCTACGAAGGCGGCCAGATGCCGCTGTATCAGCGTCTGCCGAAGCGCGGCTTCACCAAGCCGAACCGCAAGAGCTATTCCGTCGTAAACCTCGGCCTGATCCAGAAATTCGTCGAAGCCGGTAAACTCGATGCTTCGTCGACGATCACCGAAGAGGCGCTGGTCGCCTCCGGTCTCGTGCGCCGCAAGCTCGATGGCGTGCGGGTTCTGGCCAAGGGCGACATCACCAGCAAGATCGACCTGCAGGTCAGCGGCGCGTCGAAATCCGCCGTGGCCGCGGTGGAAAAGGCGGGCGGCTCGCTGAGCCTCACGGCGGCTGACGCTTCCGAATAAGCGGTTGTGAGCGGCGTCCCCGCCGCTTACATAAGCTCCAGGTTTTATCCGACGCCGCCCGAGCCGTGAAACCGCTCCGGGCGGCGTTTGTCTGACATAGAGAGAGTCCGTATGGCATCCGCTGTAGAACAAATGGCCGCGAACACGAGCTGGTCAGCTCTGGGCAAGGCGACCGATCTGCGCAACCGCATCCTGTTCACGCTCGGCCTTCTGATCGTCTACCGCCTTGGCACCTTCATCCCGGTGCCCGGCATCGACGGTCTGGCGCTGCAGCAGTTCATGGAGCAGGCGGGACAGGGCATCGGCGGCATGGTCAGCATGTTCACCGGCGGCGCGCTGGGACGGATGGGCATCTTTGCACTGGGCATCATGCCCTACATCTCGGCCTCGATCATCGTGCAGCTGATGACCTCCATGGTGCCGGCGCTCGAACAGCTCAAGAAAGAGGGCGAGCAGGGGCGCAAGAAGATCAACCAATACACGCGCTACGGCACGGTGTTGCTGGCGCTGTTCCAGGCCTACGGCCTTGCGGTGAGCCTCGAGGCGGGCGACCTCGCCCATGATCCGGGGCTCTATTTCCGCGCGTCCTGCGTCATCACGCTGGTTGGCGGTACGATGTTCCTGATGTGGCTGGGCGAACAGATCACCGCCCGCGGCATCGGCAACGGCATCTCGCTCATCATCTTCGTCGGCATCATCGCCGAGGTGCCTGCGGCTCTGGCGCAGTTCTTCGCCTCGGGTCGTTCGGGCGCCATCAGCCCCGCCGTGATCATCGGCGTGATCGTCATGGTGATCGCGGTCATCATGTTCGTGGTGTTCATGGAGCGCGCCCTGCGCAAGATCACCATTCAGTATCCGCGCCGCCAGGTCGGGATGAAGATGACCGAGGCGCAAAACAGCCACCTGCCGGTCAAGGTCAACCCGGCGGGCGTCATCCCGGCGATCTTTGCCTCTTCGCTGCTGCTGCTGCCGACGACCATCGCGACCTTCAGCCAAGCCGGCCAGACCGGTCCGATCATGTCGACGATCATGGCCTATTTCGGACCCGGCCAGCCGCTCTACCTCGCGTTCTTCGCGCTGATGATCGTGTTCTTTGCCTATTTCTACACGTTCAACGTCAGCTTCAAACCCGATGACGTGGCCGACAATCTGAAGAACCAGAACGGCTTCGTCCCCGGCATCCGCCCGGGCAAGAAGACCGCCGAATATCTCGAATACGTGGTCAACCGCGTGCTGGTTCTGGGGTCCGGCTACCTTGCCGCGGTGTGCCTGCTGCCCGAGATCCTGCGCGGCCAGTTCGCCATTCCCTTCTATTTCGGCGGCACCTCGGTGCTCATCGTGGTGAGCGTGACCATGGACACGATCCAGCAGGTGCAAAGCCACCTTCTGGCGCATCAATACGAAGGTCTTATCCAGAAATCGCAACTGCGTGGTAAGGGTAAGGCACGCAAAAACAGGGGGCCTGCTCGCCGATGAACATCATTCTTCTTGGACCGCCCGGCGCGGGCAAAGGCACCCAGGCACGGTTTCTGGTGGACGAGCGCGACATGATCCAGCTGTCGACCGGTGACATGCTGCGCGAAGCCAAGGACAGCGGCACGGACATGGGCAAGGTCGTGGCCGAGGTGATGGCCAAGGGCGACCTGGTGACCGACGAGATCGTCATCGGCCTGATCCGCGAGAAACTGCAGGGCGACAAGAAGGGCGGCTTCATCTTCGACGGCTTCCCGCGCACCCTGGCGCAGGCCGATGCGCTGGCCGAGCTTCTGAGCGACTGTGGAGAGACGCTGGATGCGGTGATCGAGATGCAAGTGGACGACGCGGCGCTGGTGGATCGCATCACGGCGCGGTCGACCTGTTCCGAATGCGGCGAGGTCTACAACGACAACACCAAGCCGATCCCCGCGGACGGCGTCTGCACCAACTGCGGCAAGAAGGCCGAGTTCAAGCGACGCTCCGACGACAATGCCGACAGCCTGAAGCAGCGCCTGATGGAATACTACAAGAAGACATCGCCGCTTCTGGGGTATTACTATGCCAAGGGTCAGCTTCGCTCGGTCGACGGACTTGGTGAGATGGCCGAGGTCAAGGCGGCGATCGCGGGCGTTCTGGACGCCTGATTGCCGGCTGGTGCCGCGCTGCTGCGGGGGCTGCAAGCGGCGTTTGGCCATGCTGGCGATTTCGCGCTTGACGCTCTGGTCAAATGACCATACCCACCCCTATCTCTGCTAGAGAATCGCCTTTTGCGGGTGTTTTGCAAGACCCCCGCAAGATCACCTGATCAGCCAAGCCCGCAGGCCTCTGCCTCGGGCTTGATGTTGTGAAAAAAGGGTCTGGAGCTACGGACCCGCAACGATGAAGGAACATGACACGTGGCACGTATCGCCGGCGTTAACATCCCGACCCACAAGCGGGTCCCGATCGCCCTCACCTACATCACCGGAATCGGCCAGTCCTCGGCCAAGGCCATCTGCGAAGCGGTGAACATCGACCTGTCCCGCCGCGTCAACGAGCTTTCGGATGCGGAAGTTCTGGCCGTGCGCGAGCATATCGACGCCAACTACACCGTCGAAGGCGACCTGCGCCGCGAGACGCAGATGAACGTCAAGCGCCTGATGGACCTCGGCTGCTACCGTGGCCTGCGTCACCGCCGCAACCTGCCGGTGCGCGGTCAGCGGACCCACACCAACGCACGCACCCGCAAAGGCCCCGCAAAGGCCATTGCCGGCAAGAAGAAATAAGGGAGGGCTTACGACATGGCACGCGATACCCGCCGTACCACGAAAAAGAAGGTCTCCAAGAACATCGCCGCCGGCGTGGCGCATGTGAATTCTTCTTTCAACAACACCAAGATCCTGATCTCGGACGTGCAGGGCAATGCGATCTCCTGGTCGTCCGCCGGCACCATGGGCTTCAAGGGCTCGCGGAAATCCACGCCCTATGCCGCCCAGCTGGCCGCAGAGGATGCGGGCAAGAAGGCACAGGAACACGGCGTCAAGACGCTCGAAGTCGAAGTGCAGGGCCCCGGTTCGGGGCGCGAGTCGGCGCTGCGCGCGCTGGCGGCCGTCGGATTCAACATCACCTCGATCCGTGACGTGACCCCGATGGCCCACAACGGCTGCCGTCCGCCCAAGCGCCGCCGGGTCTGATCTTTGCGATTTTCCATCGGGGCCGCGCCGTCGCGCATGGCCTCGATTCGTCATTTTAACCTCGGGCGCGTCTGCCTTTCGGACATGGGGCAGGTGCAAGAATGGAGGGACGTATGATCCACAAAAATTGGGCAGAACTGATCAAGCCGACCCAGCTTGAAGTCAAGCCGGGCAATGATCCGACCCGCGTGGCCACGGTCATCGCGGAACCGCTCGAGCGCGGCTTCGGTCTGACCCTCGGCAACGCGCTGCGGCGCGTGCTTCTGTCGTCGCTTCAGGGCGCCGCCATCACCTCCGTGCAGATCGACAACGTGCTGCACGAGTTTTCGTCCGTCGCCGGTGTTCGGGAAGACGTGACAGACATCGTGCTGAACCTCAAGGGCGTTTCCCTGCGCATGGAAGTCGAAGGGCCCAAGCGCCTGTCGATCTCGGCCAAGGGGCCGGGCGTCGTCACCGCCGGCGACATCTCGGAATCCAACGGCATCGACGTGCTGAACAAGGATCACGTGATCTGCCACCTCGACGACGGCGCGGACCTGTTCATGGAACTGACCGTCAACACCGGCAAGGGCTATGTCTCGGCAGACAAGAACAAGCCCGAGGATGCGCCGATTGGCATGATCCCGATCGACGCGATCTATTCGCCGGTCAACAAGGTCAGCTACGACGTGCAGCCGACCCGTGAAGGCCAGGTGCTGGACTATGACAAGCTGACCCTGAAGGTCGAAACCGACGGCTCGATCTCGCCCGAGGACGCCGTGGCCTATGCCGCGCGCATCGTGCAGGATCAGCTGTCGATCTTCGTCAACTTCGACGAGCCGGAATCGGCCACCCGTCAGGACGACGACGACGGTCTGGAGTTCAACCCGCTGCTGCTCAAGAAGGTCGACGAGCTGGAGCTGTCGGTGCGGTCCGCGAACTGCCTGAAGAACGACAACATCGTCTACATCGGCGACCTGATCCAGAAGACCGAAGCCGAGATGCTGCGTACCCCGAACTTCGGCCGCAAGTCGCTGAACGAGATCAAGGAAGTGCTGTCGGGCATGGGCCTGCACCTTGGCATGGATGTCGAGGACTGGCCGCCGGACAACATCGAGGACCTGGCCAAGAAGCTCGAAGACTCGTTCTAAGCCATCGAGATCGGTGCGGCGGGCGATCGCCGCACCTCTTTCGTTTCCTCCGGGAAACACTCGGGCATCCCGCCCCAATGACGGGCAAGACACGCATCTTGCCCCGGACAAAGCATCAGGCCAACCAAGGCCACCAAAGGAGTACAGAAAATGCGTCACGCACGAGGCTACCGCCGCCTGAACCGCACCCACGAGCACCGCAAGGCACTCTGGGCGAACATGGCCGGCTCTCTCATCGAACACGAACAGATCAAGACCACGCTGCCCAAGGCCAAGGAGCTCAAGCGCGTGATCGAAAAGCTGGTCACCCTGGGCAAGCGCGGCGATCTTCATGCCCGCCGCCAGGCCGCGAGCCAGCTCAAGCAGGACATCCACGTCGCCAAGCTCTTCGAGGTGCTGGGCCCGCGCTATGCCGAGCGTCAGGGCGGTTACGTCCGTGTCCTCAAGGCCGGCTTCCGCTACGGTGACATGGCGCCGATGGCGATCATCGAATTCGTCGACCGCGACCGCGACGCGAAGGGCGCTGCCGACAAGGCGCGCATCGCCGCCGAAGAGGCCTCTGCCGACGCGGAATGATCTTCGCGATCAGCTGACATCAAGGGGTCCGGGCCAATGCGGCGCGGACCCTTTTTCTTTGACGGCCTCGATCCCTGGCCGGGCTTGCATCGGCAGGGTTGCGAGCGCATATCTGCGACGGCTGGAACGGAGGGGCAACGTGCGTGGTTTGGTGATCCTTCTTCTGCTCTGGGCGGTGCCGGGGCTGTCGCAGGAGCGTGTGCCGCAATCGCCCGCCGAGATTTCGCTGACCTTCGCGCCGCTGGTGCGAGAGGCCGCGCCAGCGGTGGTCAACATCTACGCCAGCCGGGTCGTGCAGACCCGCAGCCCGTTCCAGGACGATCCGATCTTCGGCAATTTCTTCCGCGATTTCGGCCAGTCGCGGCCCCGCGTGCAGAATTCGCTGGGCTCGGGCGTGATCCTTTCGGCCGATGGCATCGTGGTCTCGAATTACCATGTGGTCGGGCAGGCGACGGAAATCCGCGTCGTGCTCAACGACCGGCGCGAGTATCAGGCCGAGGTTCTGCTGGGCGACGAGGAATCCGACCTCGCGATCCTGCGGCTCGAGGATGCACGGGACATGCCGCATCTGGAGCTGCGCGACAGCGACACGGTCGAGGTCGGCGAGCTGGTGCTGGCCATCGGCAACCCCTTCGGCGTCGGCCAGACCGTGAGCAGCGGCATCGTCTCTGGCCTGGCCCGGTCGGGCACGGCCACGGGCAACGCGCGGGGTTACTTCATCCAGACAGATGCGCCGATCAACCCGGGCAACTCGGGCGGCGCGCTGATCGACGTCAACGGCCAGCTCATCGGCGTGAACACCTCGATCCTGACCCGCTCGGGCGGGTCGAACGGCATCGGTTTCGCCATCCCCTCGGCGCTGGTGGCGCAGTTCGTCGCGCAGGCGCGGGCGGGCAACACGGTGTTCGAACGCCCCTGGGCCGGGGTCAGCGGCCAGCCGGTTGACGCGGGCCTGTCGGAAAGTCTCGGGCTCAGCCTGCCGGGCGGCGTGGTCCTGTCGCAACTGCATCCGCTCAGCCCGCTTGCCGCCGCAGGGCTCGAGGTCGGCGACGTGATCACCGCCGTGGATGGCCAGCCGGTCAACACCCCGCCCGAGATGATCTACCGCATGTCCGTCCGCGGCATCGGCGCCGACGCGGAGCTGACCCGCCTGCGCCGCGGTGTTGAGGAAACCGTGACCGTCGCGATGATCGCACCGCCCGAAGACCCGCCGCGGGCCGAGGTGACGCTGGGCACGCGGTCGGTGCTTCCGGGCCTGACCGTGGCGACCGTCAACCCGGCGTTGCAAAGCGAGTTCGACCTGCCGATGAGCGCCGAAGGCGTCGTGGTTCTCGACCCCGGCCCCTACGGCGCGCGCGCCGGCCTGCGCCCGGGCGACATCCTGCGCGCCATCAACGGCGTCCCGGTCGAGGCGACCGGAGATATCGACCCCGTTCTGCGCCGCGCCGCACCGCGCATCCAGATCGAGGCGCAGCGCGGATCGCGCAATGTCTTCCTGCGATTCCGGGTCTGACCGCTTGGCCGATCTCTTCGAAACCGGTGCCGATACGGCAAAGGCGGCAACGGGGCCACGGCCGCTGGCGGACCGCCTGCGGCCCAAGACGCTGTCCGAGGTGATCGGGCAGGAGCAGGTTCTTGGCCCCGACGCGCCGCTGGGCACGATGCTGGCGGCGGGCACGCTGGGGTCGCTGATCTTCTGGGGGCCGCCGGGCGTCGGCAAGACCACCATCGCGCGGCTGTTGGCGGATGAGACCGACCTGCATTTCGTGCAGATCAGCGCGATCTTCACCGGCGTGCCGGACCTGCGCAAGGTCTTCGACGCGGCCAAGCACCGGCGCGCGAACGGCCAGGGCACGCTGCTTTTCGTCGACGAGATCCACCGCTTCAACAAGGCGCAGCAGGACGGGTTCCTGCCGCATATGGAGGACGGCACGATCCTTCTTGTGGGTGCGACGACCGAAAACCCCAGCTTCGAGCTCAACGCCGCCGTGCTCAGCCGGTCGCAGGTGCTGGTGCTGGAACGGCTGGACCTCGCCGATCTCGAACGGCTGGCGCAGCGGGCCGAGAAAGAGCTGGACCGCGCCCTGCCGCTCACCGGTCCGGCCCGCGAGGCGCTGCTCGAGATGGCCGATGGCGACGGGCGGGCGCTGCTCAACCTCGTGGAACAGGTCATGTCCTGGAGCGCGCCGGACAAGCTCGACATCGACGCGTTGCGCACCCGGCTGATGAAGCGGGCGGCGAATTACGACAAGTCCGGCGACGGGCATTACAACCTCATCTCGGCGCTGCACAAATCGGTGCGCGGGTCGGATCCGGACGCGGCGCTCTACTGGTTCGCGCGGATGCTGGAGGGCGGCGAGGACCCGCGGTTCCTCGGGCGCCGCCTCACGCGCATGGCGGTCGAGGACATCGGACTGGCCGATCCGCAGGCGCAGGCGGTCTGCCTTCAAAGCTGGGAAACCTACGAGCGGCTGGGCAGCCCCGAGGGCGAACTGGCGCTGGCGCAGGCGGTGATCTACCTCGCCCTCGCGCCCAAGTCGAACGCGGCCTACGTCGCCTACAAGGCCGCGCGCAAATCGGCCAAGGCCACCGGATCGGTGCCGCCGCCCAAGCATATCCTCAACGCGCCGACATCGATGATGAAGGAGCAGGGCTACGGCAAGGGCTATGCCTACGATCACGACGCGGAGGACGGGTTTTCGGGCCAGGACTACTTTCCCGAAACGCTGGAGCGCACGGCCTTCTATGCGCCGGTCGAGCGGGGCTTCGAGAGGGATCTGAAGAAGCGGGTGGAGTATTTCGCCAAGCTGCGGAGCAAGCGGTAAGGGCGGGGTAAGGCGCGGCGGCGGCCAAAGGCCGCCTAGATCCCGCGCCGGGCGCTGCTCTTACGTCACCCGCACGAACGTCCCCATCCCTGCCGCGTGATGCGACAGCATGTGGCAATGCAGCAGCCAGTCGCCGGGGTTGTGCGCGGTAAAGGCGATCTCGCGCGTTTCTCCGGGCGCCATCAGCAGCGTGTCGCGCAGGGGGCCAAGGCTGCCGTCGGCGCGGACTTCGCTGAAATGCATCCCGTGCAGGTGCATCGCGTGGGCAAAGGCCGTGTCGTTGGCCATGCCGATGCGCACCGTTTCTCCCAAGGCGGCCTCGATCAGCGGCGTCACGGTGCGGCCCACGACACCGTTCAGCGCCCAGAACATGCCCGCCTCGGCCAGGCTGCGGCCGTCGCGCCGCTCGCCGTTGAACATGGCACCCGACAGGCCGCGCATGGCCCCGCCCTCCATCAGGAGCGTGGCGGTGCGTGCGCCCGCGAGCGTGATCGGAAAATCCGGATTCGGGGGCAGGGCGCTGACCGGAGCACGTGCCGCGGCGGTGCCCGCAGAGACCGGAAAGGTCGCCTGCGCATAGCCGCCGTCGCGGTCATAATGGATCACGAAGGCATCTTCGCCGTTCCCGGCGATCACATCGGCGATGAGGTCGATGCGCTGCGCGGGTGCCAGCACCAGACGCTCCGCCGCGGGCTCGGGCGCCGCCAGAGGCATGCCATCGAGCGCCACGACCATGGCGTCGAGGCCCTGCAGACCCAGTTCGAAGATCCGGGCATTGGCAGCATTGATCAACCGCAGGCGCAGCCGGTCGCCCTGTCTCACCTCCCGCGAAAATGCGGTCTGGCCATTGGTCAGAACCACGTTGCCGATCCGCCCGGCGTGGGAGCGGTCGAAGCCGGAGTCGAACGGCTCCGCGACTTCACCGCCCTGATCGAGGCGGATGTCGTCGAGCAGCAGCACGATATCCGCATCCACCTCGGGTGCGTCGGGTTCCTCGACGATCAGCGGGCCGTACAGACCGCGCTCCACCTGTTCCACCGACTGTGCATGGCTGTGGTACCAGTAGGTGCCGGCGTCGGGCAGGGCGAAGTCGTAAGCAAAGGTTTCGCCCGGCGCGATCGGCGGCTGGGTCAGTCCGGGCACCCCGTCCATGGCGTTGTCGATGCGGATGCCGTGCCAATGCACCGAGGTCGGCTGGGGAATGTCGTTCACCACATCCAACCGAAGCCTGTCGCCCTGCATGAACCGCAGCTCAGGCCCGGGCAAGGATCCGTCGAAGGTCCAGAGCGCGGTTTCCGGATAGCCCGGCGGCGCGATCTGCGCCCGCGACGCGGCGGCCCGCAGGACACGCGGCGCGTCATCCTGCGCCAAGCCGGCGCGCGGTGCCAGAACCGCGGCGGAGGCGGCGGTGGCGCGGGTCAGGAAACGGCGTCTGGTCAGCATCGCGGCGCTCTCCTCGGGGCTGGCGCAATGATAGCCCGACGCAACGGCGCTGCAATGGAGGCGTGCAGGCTTGCTTGACATCGCACCGGAGCCGCGCGACAGACCGGGCATGATCGGCCATCTTCCATACGTCGCCCTGGGCGGCGCCATCGGCGCAAGCCTGCGGTTCCTCGTGGGCCATGCCGTGCTGAAACTCGCAGGCCCCGGCTTTCCGCTGGCGACGCTGGGGGTGAACATCCTCGGGTCGTTCCTGATGGGGGTCTTCGTCGCGGTCGCGGCGCAAAAGGGCGGGACGGCCCTGTCGCCTTTTCTGCTGACAGGGGTTCTGGGCGGTTTCACGACCTTTTCGGCGTTTTCGCTCGAGGCGGTGATGCTCTTCGAACGCGGCGCCAGCGGGCAGGCGGCCGCCTATGTGGCGGCCTCGGTACTGGGCGCCATCGCGGCGCTGGTGGCGGGGCTCTGGCTGGCGCGGGGGATCTTTGCATGAGTGGCGTTCAGACCCTGACGGTGGCCGAGGGTGATGGCGACCAGCGGCTGGACCGCTGGCTGAAACGGCAGTTTCCGCACTTGGCGCAGGGCCGGATCGAAAAGATGTGCCGCAAGGGCGAGCTGCGCGTCGACGGCGGACGGGTCAAGGCCAACACCCGGCTCGAGGTCGGGCAAAGCGTGCGCATCCCGCCGCTGCCCGCGCCCGGAGAGGTCACCTCCGGCCCCAAGACCGAGGTGACCGCCGCGGATGCCCGGATGATCCGCGACTGTGTGATTTACAAGGACGACCACATCATCGCGCTCAACAAGCCGCCGGGCCTGCCGACCCAGGGCGGCAGCAAGCAGACCCGGCACGTGGACGGGCTGGCCGAGGCGCTGAAATTCGACCTCGACGAAAAGCCGCGGCTGGTGCACCGGCTCGACAAGGACACCTCGGGCGTCCTGCTGCTGGCGCGCACGCGCCAGGCGGCGAGCGCGCTCACCGCGTCGATGCGTCACAAGGAGACGCGCAAGATCTACTGGGCGCTGGTGGCCGGCGTGCCAACGCCCTACCTGGGCGAAATCAAGTACGCGCTGGTCAAGGCGCCGGGTCACGGCAAGGGCGGCGAAGGCGAAAAGATGATCGCCCTGCACCCGCGCGAGGTCGACACGGTGCCCGGCGCCAAGCGCGCTCATACGCTTTACGCCACGCTCTACCGCATCGCCGGGCGCGCGTCCTGGGTGGCGATGGAGCCGCTGACCGGCCGCACCCACCAGCTGCGCGCGCATATGGCCGAGATCGGGCATCCGATCATCGGCGACGGAAAATACGGCGGGTCGGGGCAGGAGAACCTCGGCGACGGCTGGGGCGCGCAGCTGGGCGGCATCATCTCGAAAAAGCTGCACCTGCACGCGCGGATGCTGCGGTTCGAACATCCCGAGACAAAGCGCGACGTGACAATCACCGCCGAGATGCCCGAGCACATGAAACACAGTTGGGACACTTTCGGCTGGACCGAGGATCTGGCCGCCGAAGACCCGTTCGAGGCGCTGTGATGGCGGGTGACCTGCGGCTGGTGGTTTTCGACGTCGATGGCACGCTCGTGGACAGCCAGGGCGACATCCTCGCCGCAATGCAGGCCGCGTTCGACGGCGCGGGGCGTCCCGTGCCGCCCCGCGAAGAGGTTCTGGGGATCGTCGGACTGTCGCTGCCCGAAGCCATGAGCCAACTGGTGCCGGGGATCACGACCGACGCCCGCCGCGCCATGGTCGCCGCCTACAAGGCAGCTTACATGAAGCTTCGCGCGCAAGGCGGGGTCGAGCTGTCCTCGCCGCTCTACCCGCATGTGCGCGGGGTGCTCGAGGATTTGCACGCGGTGCCGGAAACGATCCTGGGCGTCGCCACCGGCAAGTCGCGCCGGGGGCTGGACAAGCTGCTGGACGGGCACGGGCTGCGCCGCCTGTTCGACACGCAGCACTGCGCCGACGACCATCCGTCGAAGCCGCATCCGGCGATGCTGCGCGCGGCGCTGGCGGACACCGGCGTGGCGCCGCACCGCGCCGTCATGGTGGGCGACACCAGCTACGACATGGAAATGGCGCAGGCGGCGGGGATGCTGGCGATCGGCGTCACCTGGGGCTATCACACCGCCGACCGGCTGGGGGCTGCGCATATCGTGATCGACGACATCCGTCTGCTGCCCGGCCTTCTGGACCAGATATGGGAGCAAAGCGCATGAGCGAATGGGCACCGAAACGGTTCTGGACCAAGGCCGAGGTCACCGAGGTTCCCGGCGGGCACAGCGTAGAACTGGATGGCCGCCCGGTGCGCACGCCGGCCAAGGCCGCGCTGGTCCTGCCGAGCCGCGACATGGCCGCGGCGGTGGCCGAGGAATGGCAGGCGCAGGGTGACAAGATCGACCCGATGACCATGCCGGTCACCCGTTCGGCCAATGCCGCCATCGACAAGGTGGCGCATCAGCATGCCGAGGTGGCGGACATGCTGGCGGATTACGGCGACAGCGACCTGCTGTGCTACCGCGCCGAAAGCCCGCAGGAGCTGGTCGAACGCGAGGCCGCGGCCTGGGATCCCTATCTCGACTGGGCGGCCGAGACCCTTGGTGCACGGCTGGAGCCGCGGCAGGGGCTGATGCACCAGCCGCAGGACGCCGAGGCGATGGCGCGGCTGCGCGCGCCGGTGCATGCGATGAGCGATTTCGAACTGGCAGCCTTTCACGATCTGGTATCTCTGACTGGATCCCTGGTGCTGGGCTTTGCCGCCACGCATCGCGCCCGTGATCCCGAAGAGATCTGGCAGGCTTCGCGGGTCGACGAGCTTTGGCAAGAGGAACTCTGGGGCGAGGACGAAGAGGCCACGGCTCTCGCCAAACGAAAGCGGGACGCCTTTCTACATGCTTGCCGGTTCCATTCTTTGGCGAGAAGCTGAGACATCCCACCGCGTCGGCGCTCAACTCTGCGCCAAGTGCGTTGAAACCGGGCAGATAACCGGCCAATCGGCTTGACCTTTGAAACTGAATCCGCCCAAACTTCGGGGCACAAAGGGGGTCCACTCCCTACTTTGGTATATACGGCCCAATGTGGCCATCTGAACCGTCTTCGTAAGGGGATGGGCAAACAGGAAGAGGTTAACATGAAAAAAACCGCAATCTTTGGCGCACTGACCGTGGCTGGACTTGCCGCCGGGGCTGCTGGCGCTGCAACGCTTGACGATGTCAAGGCGCGCGGCGTGCTCAACTGCGGCGTGACCACCGGTCTGGTCGGCTTTGCGGCTCCGGATGCGAACGGCGAATGGAACGGGTTCGACGTCGGCGTCTGCCGCGCCGTGGCCGCCGCCGTGCTCGGGGATCCGACCGCCGTGGAATTCGTTCCCACCACCGGCAAGACGCGCTTCACCGCGCTGTCGTCGGGCGAGATCGACCTGCTGGCACGCAACACCACCTGGACCTTCAGCCGTGACGTCGACCTCAAGTTCGAATTCGTCGGCGTGAACTACTACGATGGTCAGGGCTTCATGGTGCCCAAGGCGCTGGGCGTGAGCTCGGCCAAGGAACTGTCGGGCGCCACCGTCTGCATCCAGACCGGCACCACGACCGAGCTGAACCTGGCGGACTACTTCCGCAAGAACAACATGGATTATCAGCCGGTTCCGATCGAAACCAACGCCGAGGCGCAGCAGCAGTACCTGGCCGGTGCCTGCGACGTCTACACCACCGACGCGTCCGGCCTCGCCGCGACCCGCGCGGCATTCGAGAACCCGGGCGATCACGTCGTCCTGCCCGAGATCATCTCGAAAGAGCCGCTGGGCCCGCTCGTGCGCCACGGCGACAACGACTGGGGTGACATCGCGCGCTGGACGCTGAACGCGCTGATCGCGGCCGAAGAATACGGCATCACCTCGGCCAATGCCGAAGAGATGGCGCAAGGCACCGACAGCCCGGAAATCAACCGGATCCTCGGCACCGAGGGCAACCTGGGCGAGATGCTGGGCCTCGACGCAGACTGGGCCAAGCGCGCGATCCTCGCGGGCGGCAACTACGGCGAACTGTTCGAAAAGAACATCGGTGAGAACACGCCGATCGGCCTGTCGCGCGGCCTGAACGCGCAGTGGACCGATGGCGGCCTGCTCTACAGCCCGCCGTTCCGCTAAAAAAATCCGGGGGCGCAGGACCATCCTGCGCCCCTTTCCCCGACCGGGGACACCAAGACATCCGGGCCAGTCAGAACGGGAGCAACCCGTCGGCTCAATCGCCCGGAGTGCAACAGGGATAACACCATGACAACACTCAGCGACCCGCCGCGCGAGTCGTTTCGGCTGTCGATGCTGATCAACGACACCCGTTACCGCGCTTACACCTTCCAATTCATCGCTCTGATGCTGGTCCTGGCCCTGTTCGCCTATCTCGGCTCGAACCTCGTGGCCAACCTGCGGGCCGCCGGTCTGAACATCAGCTACGAATTCCTGGGAGAGTCGTCGAACTACGACATCAACCAGACCCTCATCGACTACACCAGCCAGTCCAGCCATCTGCGCGCCTCCATCGTGGGCGTGCTGAATACGCTTCTGGTGGCATTCCTGGCCTGCGTGACCGCAACGATCATCGGCGTCATCGCGGGTGTGGCGCGGCTGTCGCCGAACTGGCTCGTGCGCAAGCTCATGGCCGGTTACGTGGAGGCCTTTCGCAACGTGCCGGTGCTGATCTGGATCATCATCATCTTCACGATCATGACCGCCGTGCTGCCCGCGCCGAGCGCGTTCCGCGGCGAAGACCCGGACGCCAGCATGCTCTTCGGCGCCGTGGCCTTCACCAACCGCGGTCTTTATCTGCCCGCGCCGATCTGGGGACCGGGATCGTTGGTGGTGGTCCTGGTCTTCATCGCCTCGATCGTCGGCGTTTTCGCCTACCGCCGCTACGCGACCAAGCTGCTCTATGACACTGGCAAACTGCTGCCCATGGGCTGGCCGTCGCTGGCGATCTTTATCCTGCCGACGCTGCTGGTTTACTTCCTGCTGGGCCGTCCGATCACGCTGGAGTATCCCGAACTCGCCGGCTTCAACTTCCAGGGCGGCACGCAGATCCTGGGGTCGCTGATCGCGCTCTGGTGGGCGCTGGCGATCTACACCGGCGCCTTCATCGCCGAGAACGTCCGCGCCGGCATCCAGGCCGTGAGCAAGGGTCAGACCGAAGCCGCGGCATCGCTGGGCCTGCGGCCAAAACGGATCATGAACCTCGTGGTTCTGCCGCAGGCGCTGCGGGTGATCATCCCGCCGCTGATCTCGAACTACCTCAACATCACCAAGAACTCGTCGCTCGCCATTGCCGTGGGCTACATGGACGTGACCGGCACGCTGGGCGGTATCACGCTGAACCAGACCGGCCGGGCGATCGAGGCCATCCTGCTGCTGATGCTGTTCTACCTGCTCATCAGCCTTGCGATCTCCGCGCTGATGAACGTCTACAACAACGCCATGCGGCTGAAGGAGCGGTAAGATGTCGGACACGCATCAGCAATCCATCGGCTATGTCCGCGACAGCATGCTGCCGCAGGCAACCCCACCCGCATCCGAAACCGGGGCGGTCAAATGGGTGCGTCAGAACCTGTTCCTGAACATCCCCAACTCCATCCTGACGCTGGTCGCGATCTTCGTGCTCTACAAGCTTCTGGCGGGCTTTCTGCCGTGGTTCCTGAACGGCGTCTGGGATGCGCCGAGCATCCGTGCCTGCCGTGAAGTCCTCGATGGCGATGCCGGCGGCTGTTTCGCCGTGCTCACCGAACGCTGGAACCAGCTGCTCTTTGGCTTCAAGTATCCCTCCGAGCTTTACTGGCGTCCGACGCTGGCCTTCGTGCTGCTGTTCGTGGCCATCGCGCCGGTGCTGTTCCGCAAGGTGTTCCCGGCGCAGATGCTGATCTTTACCGCGCTCTACCCATTCATCGCGTATTTCCTGATCTGGGGCGGGTCGATCCTGATCCCGATCTTCGCGCTGTTGGGTTTCGTCGCCGGATACCTGGTTTATTCCCGCTTCGTTACGCAAAGCTTTGCCATGGGCTTTTTCGGCGGCATCGTCGCGGCCTTCGTCTTCTGGTGGATCACGGGCCTGCTCCCGATCGAAGGTATCCTGGCGCTTGAACCCGTGGCCAGCCGCGACATGGGCGGCTTCATGCTGAACCTGATCCTCGGCACGGTCTGCGTGTCGCTGTCGATCCCCTTCGGCATCGCGCTGGCGCTGGGGCGGCAGTCCGACATGCCGATCATCAAGTGGATCTGCGTGGTCTTCATCGAGTTCATCCGCGGCGTTCCGCTGATCACGCTGCTCTTTGTCGCCAACGTGGTGCTGGCCTACTTCCTGCCGCCGGGCACCAACTTCGACCTGATCCTGCGGGTGATCATCATGATCACCATGTTCGCCTCGGCCTATATCGCCGAGGTGATCCGGGGCGGTCTCGCCGCCCTTCCGCGGGGCCAGTACGAGGGCGCCGAAAGCCTTGGCCTCGACTACGCGCAGTCGATGCGGCTGATCATCCTGCCGCAGGCGCTCAAGATCTCGATCCCCGGCATCGTCAACGTGGCGGTTGGCCTTTTCAAGGACACGACGCTGGTGTCGGTTATCTCGATGTTCGACCTCGTCGGCATGATCCGCGGGCCGATCCTGGCCTCGACCGAATGGAACGGCGTCTACTGGGAGCTTCTGGGCTTTGCCGCATTGCTGTTCTTCGTCGTCTGCTACGGCATTTCGCAATATTCGCAGTGGCTGGAGCGTCAGCTTCAGACCGATCACAGGTAAGGAGCTGACAAGATGGCTGAAGCTGCACAAATGCAGGTCTCGGACGAGGTTGCCGTCCAGATCGAGAACATGAACAAGTGGTACGGCACCTTCCACGTGCTGCGCGACATCGACCTGACCGTGTACCGCGGCGAGAGGATCGTCATCGCGGGGCCGTCGGGATCGGGCAAATCCACGCTCATCCGCTGCATCAACGCGCTGGAAGAGCATCAGAAGGGGCGGATCACCGTCGACGGCACGCTGCTGTCCTCGGACCTCAAGAACATCGACAAGATCCGCTCTGAGGTTGGAATGGTGTTCCAGCACTTCAACCTGTTCCCGCATCTGACGATTCTCGAGAACTGCACGCTGGCGCCGATCTGGGTGCGCAAGACACCCAAGCGCGAGGCCGAGGAAACCGCGATGCATTTCCTCGAGAAGGTGAAGATCCCCGAACAGGCGGACAAGTACCCCGGCCAGCTTTCGGGCGGACAGCAGCAGCGCGTCGCCATCGCCCGGTCGCTCTGCATGCGGCCCCGGATCATGCTGTTCGACGAACCGACCTCGGCGCTCGATCCCGAAATGATCAAGGAAGTGCTCGACACCATGGTCGAGTTGGCCGAGGAGGGCATGACGATGCTCTGCGTCACGCATGAAATGGGCTTTGCCCAGGCGGTGGCGAACCGCGTGATCTTCATGGATGCGGGGCAGATCGTCGAACAGAACGAGCCCAAAGAATTCTTCAACAATCCAAAGCACGAGCGTACCAAGCTGTTCCTGAGCCAGATCCTGGGGCACTGACACCGCCATTCGCGGGCCAGTCTTGCACACAGACGAAACGCCCGTCCGGCATCCCGGTCGGGCGTTGTTTCTTGCAAACTCATGGGGTGGTGCCGATCAGGCCTCGAGCAATTCACGCGGAACGAGGAAGTCCTGCACCTCACCGGTGCCGAAATTCACCTCGTCCCAGCTGTCGGCTTCGAAATCCGCGATCAGGGTCGCGCAGGTAGGGTAGGCGTCGAACCGCGCGTGCCGCGGCGCCGTGCGCACCAGCCGACCGGCAAGGTCGGCGATGCCGGGGTTGTGCCCGATCAACAGCACGCAGGGTTCCGTGGCGCTGCGCAGCACCGACATCATCCGGTCGGACGAGGCATGGTAGAGTTCCCGGGCAAAGCGTGTCGGCACGTCGAAGCCAACCAGCATCGCGGTTTCGCGGGTGCGCGCGGAATTCGAGCTCAGCACCTCGTCTGGCACGTAGCCCTTGGACCGTAGCCAGTCTCCCAAGGCCTTGGCGCTGTCCCGACCGCGGCCATTGAGGACACGGTCGAAATCGTCGCCCAGGATGCTCCAGTCGGATTTTGCGTGGCGCATCAGGATCAGACGCATGTCGCCTCCTTTCGGATTGCCGTGTCAGTCTTTCACGAAGGCGGCCATGTGAAAAGCCGACTGTTCCCGCAAACGCCCGAATTTCTGCGATACCGGACAGGCGCGGCGTACGAGGCATCCGCCGTGCAGGCACTCCGCCCCTTCGGCGCTGCGGATATGGGTCTGGCAGGCGGCAACGTCGTAGTCGGCACCGGGCCGCAGGGCCGCCACCGGGCAGGCGGATTCGCAGGGTCGATCGGCGCAGGTTGGGCAGGGCGATGCGGACGAGGGCGGCAGGTCGAGTGCCTTCGGCAGGGCCAGAGCGCCGCGAAAGCTGATGAAAAGCCCGGCCTCTCCATGCACCAGCAGGCCAACCGGCGACGGATGGCTCCCCGCTGCCCGCGCCCAGGCGAGGAATGGCGCGTAGGGCGGGCCGTCGTAGGGAAAGACCGCCGTGGCGGCCCATTCGGTCGCCAGCGCGCCGATTACCCGCTTCGACCAGCGGTCGAGCGCATCAGGCGCGCCATCGCGGTATTCGGGCGAGGCGGTGAACAGCGGCCAGAACCGCGGCTCGTCCGGGCCCAGCAGAACCAGCGTGCCGCAATCCTCCGGGGCTCCGTCCTCCGGACCGGGATGAAAGCCGCCGCGCAGGGCCAGGCCGGCGTCGTGGGCCGCGTCGCCAAGCGCCTGCCAGCTCACTCCGTAACGCGCGGCGGCAGGTCGGCGGACTTGATCAGCGAGCCCGCGCCGTGCTCGGTGAAAATCTCGAGCAGGCAGGCATTTGGCACGCGCCCGTCGAGGATGACCACGCCGCGCACGCCCTCGTCCAGCGCCTTGAGCGCAGTTTCAGTCTTGGGGATCATGCCGCCCGCGATCGTGCCGTCGTGGGTCATGGCGCGGACCTCGTCGGGGGTGAGCTGGGTCACCACCTCGCCGGCCTTGTTCTTGACGCCAGCCACATCCGTCAGCAGCAGCAGCCGGTCGGCCTTGAGCGCGCCGGCGATGGCGCCCGCGGCGGTGTCACCGTTGACGTTGAAGGTCTCGACCGGGTCCATGCCGGTGGCGACCGGCGCCACGACCGGGATGATCCCCGCCGACATGAGGTCGCGCAGCACCTGCACGTTCATTTCGACCGGGCGGCCGACCCAGCCCAGTTCCGGGTCCTCCATTTCGCAGACCATCAGGTCGTCGTCCTTGCCCGAGAGGCCCACCGCACGGCCGCCTTCGTCCATGATCGCCTGCACGATGCGCTTGTTGACCAGCCCGGTCAGCACCATCTCGACCACCTCGACCGTGGCCTGGTCGGTGACGCGCTTGCCGCGCACGAATTCCGACTGGATGCCAAGCTTTTTCAGCAGGTCGTTGATCATCGGCCCGCCGCCATGCACCACCACCGGGTTGATGCCCACTTGCCGCATCAGCACGATGTCGCGGGCAAATTCGGCCATGGCATCCGCATCGCCCATGGCGTTGCCGCCGAATTTCACCACCACGATCGCGCCCGAATAGCGCTGCATGTAGGGCAGGGCTTCGGAGAGCGTGCGGGCGGTGGTGATAAAGTCGGGGTTCATGGCGCGTTTCTTCATCCTCGGATCCCTTGGGGCATGGTGCCCGATTTATCGGGCCTTGCCGGGCGCGGTGCAAGGGGGCTCAGACCAGCCCGGCGATGATCGACCGCAAGAGCGGAATGCCCCAGCCTTTCTCGGAACTGGTCAGCACCAGTTCGGGGTAGGCGGCGGGATGCGCGGAGAGCTTTTCGCGGACCTGCGCCAGGGTGCGGTCGCGTTCGCGGTCCTTGATCTTGTCGACCTTGGTCATCACCACCTGGAAGGTCACGGCGCTGCGGTCGAGCAGGCACATGATCTCTTCGTCCACCGGCTTGATCCCGTGGCGCATGTCCACCAGCACGAAGGCGCGGCGCAGGCTGGCGCGGCCCGACAGGTACTGTTTCAGCAGCCGTTGCCATTTCTCGACCACGGCGACGGGCGCGTTGGCATAGCCATAGCCCGGCAGGTCGACGAGGTAGTGATCGTCGGCGAGGGTGAAAAAGTTGATCTCCTGCGTGCGGCCCGGCGTGTTCGACGCCCGTGCCAGCCCCTTGCGCCCCGTGAGCGCGTTGATCAGGCTCGACTTGCCGACGTTGGAGCGGCCGGCGAAACAGACCTCGATCCGGTCGTCCGGGGGCAGGCCATCCATGGCGACGACGCCCTTGAGGAAGTCGGTCTCTCCGGCAAAGAGCTTGCGCGCCGCCTCGATCGTGGCCTCGTCCGCGTCTTCGGCAATTGGAAAGGGAAGCTGCATCTAGATCTGCCTCACCGTGTCGCCAAGCGCCACGTCGCCAGCGCGCACCACTTCGGCACGGACCGAAAAATCCCGGTGGCCCCAGCTGTCGAGCGTGCCCAGCGTGTCGGCGTCGCGTTGCCCGGTGCTGGGGTTCGCAGCGGTGGCGAGGCATCGGTCCGTGCGCTCGCGGACCTTGAAGACGGCGCCGCCGATCTGCACCTCGCGGCCGATCCAGTCGAATTCCTCCCACGGGGCGAGGCCGTCCATCCAGATGTTGCCGCGCCAGCGGTGGATCGACAGCGGCCGCCCCAGCTTCTGTTCGACGGCGCGGTGCGAGGACATGTTGCACAGCGTCACGCTGGCGAATTCGCTGTCGGTCATGCCGTGCTGGCGCGCCCGGACCAGACGCGCCGATTGCGCGCGGTTCTCGGGCATCAGCGGCTTCACCCAGTCGAGAAACGCGGCGCCGTCGCGGTCGGGCGCGATGCTGAGCGGGGCGAGGTCCGGATGGTGCAGCGTCAGCGTCTCGGTCTCTTCGTCAAGCTCGGCGGTGATCTGCATCAGCGCCGGTACCTTGGCGACGCGGGTGAAGTTCTGGCACGACACCCAGGTGCTGCCGTCGGCATCGGATTGGTCATGCGCAACCGCCCAGGCCCGGTCCCAGGGCAGGGTGTCGCCTGCGCTTAGCCGGACCCGTTCCAGCGCTTCCCGACCGTGGCTCTTGATCGGGTGGCGCCAGATTTCGGTGACGCGGGCGGTCATTTCTTGCCCGAGCCGCCCGAGGGTTTGTTGGCCTTGCCGGACTTGCCCTCGGGCTTGTCGGACGTGCCCTTGTCCTTCTTGAAGCCCGAGCGGATGTTCCCGAAGACGTCGGGCTTGTACCCTTGGCTTCGCATGATCGCGTATTGCTGGGTGAAGGTGATCGTGTTGTTGGCGATCCAGTAGACCACGAGGCCGCTGGCAAAACCGCCCAGCATGAACATGAAGACCCAGGGCATCCAGGCAAAGATCATCGCCTGGGTCGCATCGGTGGGTGCCGGGTTCAGTTTCTGCTGCATCCACATCGAGATCCCCAGCAGCAGCGGCAGGATGCCGATGAAGATCAGCGCCATGATCGACTGTGGATCGGGGGCGGCCCAGGGCAGCAGCCCGAAGAGGTTGAAGATCGAGGTCGGGTCCGGCGCGCTCAGGTCGCGGAAGGGTCCGAAGAACGGCGCATGGCGCAGTTCGAGCGTGACGAAGATCACCTTGTAGAGCGAGAAGAAGATCGGGATCTGCAGCAGGATCGGCAGGCAGCCCGACGCCGGGTTGACCTTGTTCTTCTTGTAAAGCTCCATCATGCCCTGCTGAAGCTGCTGGCGGTCGTCGCCGGCGCGTTCCTTCAGCTTCTCCATCTCGGGCTGCAGTTCCTTCATCTTGGCCATCGAGACGTAGGACTTGTAGGCCAGCGGGAAGAGGATCGCCTTGATCAGCAGCGTCAGCGCGATGATCGCGACGCCCATGTTGCCGATCAGCAGGTTGAAGTTGTGCAGCAGCCAGAAGATCGGCTTGGTCAGGAAGAAGAACCAGCCCCAGTCGATGCTGTCGATGAAGCGGTCGACGCCGCGCGACTGGTATTCGCGGATCGTGTCCCATTCCTTGGCCCCGGCGAAGAGCTGGGTCGACACCTGCTGTGTCTGCCCGGCGGCCAGGGTCAGGGTCGGCAGCACCGCTTCGGTCTGCAGGATGTCGCGGCTCTCGTCGTATTTCGCGACGGCTTTGAAGGGCGTGCCGGAGGCGGGGATCAGCGTGCTCATCCAGTAGTGATCGGTGAAGCCGATCCAGCCGTCCGTGCCGACCTGGAACACTTCGGCGCGGGCGCCTTCGGAGGGCAGCACCGGCATGTCGGGCAGATCGTTGTAACCTGTTTCGGTCAACTCGCCATCCGCCATGGCGATGACGCCTTCGTGCAGGATGAAGAAGTTCTTGGCATCCGCCGGCTCGCCGTGGCGCGCGATGATCCCGTAAGGTGCGAGCGACGCGGTGCCGTCGCCGGTGTTCTCGACCGACTGGGTGACCGTGAACATGTAATCGTCGTCGATGGCGATCTCGCGGCGGAAAATCAGGCCCGCGGGGCTTTCCCAGCGCAGGGTGACCGGGCTGTCGGGGCTCAGGGTCTCGCCGCTCTCGACGGTCCAGGGGGTGTTGGCGCCCGGCACGTCCTCGAGCGCCAGGCCGGCGCCCGGCGCCCAGCCGTACAGCGCGTAATAGGGCTGGTTCGACCCGACGGGCCGCAGCAGGTGGACGACGTCGGCGCCTTCCTCCAGCGACACGCGGTAGTCGCGCAACCGCAGGTCGTCGATGCGGCCGCCGGTGAGCGAGATCGAGCCTTCGACGCGGTCGGTGAGGATCGGCAGGCGCGGCGCGTCGGCTGCTTCCGCGGTGTCGGCCTCGCCGGTGGCGGCGGGGGTGCTGCCGGGCGCCGCCTGCGGGGCGGTGGCGGTGGCCGGCGCGTCGCTGGTGCTTTCGGTCAACGCGGGGGCGTTGGGGTCGGCGGGCGGCTCCTCGGGCGGCGGGAACAGAACGAACCAGACCAGGATCACAATGAAACTGAGTGCCGTTGCGAGGATGAGGTTTTTGTTCTGATCGTCCATGCGGGACCGCCACCTGTCCATTTCGAGTCCTGCTGGGTTCAACAGACAGCGGGGCCAAAGGTCAAGCGGATTCCCCGGTTTTCACGGGGATGCGTCCGCCTGCAGCAGCGGTCAGCTGGTGTGGCGGCCGAGCTTTGTGGCGGCGTCGATGCGCACCTGGTGCTCCGCGACCCAGCCGGGGATCTGGTCGGCCGGCATCGAGCGGGCAATGCCGAAGCCCTGGACATGATCGCAGCCCAGTTGCGCCAGCAGGGTGTGCTCGTGGCTGCTTTCGACGCCCTCGGCCAGCGTTTCGATGCCCAGCCGGTCGGCCATGCTCAGCACGACCCCGACCATGCGCCTTTGGTCTTCGTCCCGGTCGAGCCGGGTCACGAAGCTGCGGTCGATTTTGAGCCGCTGCACCGGGAACCGCCGCAAAGCCGAAATCGACGCGTGACCGACGCCGAAATCGTCGAGGTCGATGTGGCATCCCAGCGCGGCAAGCCCGCGGATGTTGTCGGCGATGACCCCGTCCGGCGCGTCGGCGATCACCGTTTCCAGAATTTCGACGCCAAGCCTGTCGGGACCGAGGTCGTAGCGGTCCAACTCCCAGGCGATCTTGTCCACCAGCTTGGGATTGCGCAGTTCCGAGGTGGAGAAATTCACGCTGACGCGCGGAATGTGGCAGCCGGCGCGATCCCAGTTCCGCAGACTCGTCAAGGCATTGGCGATGACGACCTCGCTCAGCCGCTCCATCCGCCGGTCCTCTTCCAGTGCGGAGAGGAACTGCGCCGGTGCCACCACGCCGCGGTCGGGATGCACCCAGCGCGCCAGCGCTTCGACGCCGCTGACACGGCCGGTCGAGGTGCAGACCTGCGGTTGATACCACGGCTGGATCTGCCCGTTTTCCAGGGCGCGGCTGGCGTCGGACCGCAGCGTCGCCCGGGCCGAGCGCGCGGCGCAGAGGCTTTCGGACCACGACCGGATCGCCGAGGGGCCGTTGGCCACCGCGTCGGCCAGTGCCGCCGCGGCGGCGTCGATCAGCCGTTCGCCACTGGCGGTCTCGGGCAGGCGGGCATTGCTGCAGAAACCGATGGAGGCCGAGAAATACCGCGTTGTCGCCGCGACGGACGCCGGGTCTTCGAGGCCGGATTGCAGCCGCTTGCTCAACTGCAGCAGGGATTCCAGGTCGAGGCGTGGGGCCGGGGCCAGCATGACCATGTAGCGCACATCGCCGATCCGTGCCGCCCGGTCGTCGTTGCGCATCAGGTTGCGCAGGCGGATCAGCATCAGGTCCTGGACCGCGTGCAGTGACCGTTCCCCGGAACTGCGGGTCACGTCGTCCAGACCGTCCAACTCGATCAGGAGGCAGGCGGTGGTCAGGTCGCGGTCGCGGGCCAGGTGCAGCATCTGGTCGGCCAGGGCCGCAGCCCGCATCGGGGTCATCAGGTCGGTGTCACTCGTCGCGTCCAGTCCCAGCGCCCCGCCGTCGAAGCCGCCGGCCAGCGCAAAGACGACCGGCACGCCAAGCGCCACGGCCAGAAGCAACGGTTCCCCGCCGAGCCAGAAGGCACCGAGCGCCAGCGCCGGCAGGAAGGCCAGCACATGGCTGCCGATAAGGGCGCGCCGGAGCGCACGTCGCCAGGGCGCGACGGTCTGGAGCAGGGAATGGGGCATCGCAGCCTTCCGGTTGACCTGATTCTCGGATCGTACCGGGCAGACTAGGCGGCGAAGAAGAACCGGCGGTTAACGCAGCACGGGAATATCCGTCTCCGCGCGCGCCTGCCGCTGCAACCCCTCGAAATCAAAGAGCTTCGGGTCGAGAAGATGCGACGGCCGCGCGTTCATCAGGGCGCGGAACATGACCTGCCGGCGGCCCGGGCTGTTGCGTTCCCAGCCGTCGAGGATCTGCTTGACCTGCTGGCGTTGCAGCCCGTCCTGCGTTCCGCAGAGGTCGCAGGGGATGATCGGGTAGTGCATCGCCTTGGCAAAACGGTCGCAATCTTCTTCGGCCACATGCGCAAGCGGACGGCAGACGAAGACGTCGCCCTCCTCGTTCAGGAGCTTCGGCGGCATGGTGGCCAGCCGGCCGCCGTGAAAGAGGTTCATGAAGAAGGTTTCGAGGATGTCGTCGCGGTGATGACCCAGCACCACCGCCGAACAGCCTTCTTCCCGCGCGATCCGGTAGAGGTGCCCGCGCCGCAGCCGCGAACAGAGCGCACAATAGGTGCGCCCCGCCGGCACCTTGTCGGTGACGATGGAATAGGTATCCTGATATTCGATCCGGTGCGGCACGCCCATCTTTTCAAGAAAGCCGGGCAGGACGGTCGCGGGGAAGCCCGGCTGCCCCTGGTCGAGGTTGCAGGCCAGAAGATCGACCGGCAACAGCCCGCGCCATTTCAGCTCGTGCAGCACCGCCAGCAGGGTATAGCTGTCCTTGCCGCCGGACAGGCACACCAGCCAGCGCGAATCGCGCTCGATCATGCCGTATTGCTCCACCGCCTCGCGCACGTTCTGCACGATGCGCTTGCGCAGCTTCTTGAACGCCGTGGTCTTCGGCGCGCCGTGAAACAGTGGATGGATGTCGTCGCAATCGTCAAGCATGGCGCGGGCTTAATGCAGATGCGCGCACCCGGCAAGAGCGCAGCAATGGCCGCGGGGAACCTGCTTCATCTTGCCGGTAAACTCCGGGGAGTTTGAGGGGCTGGCCCCTCAATCCTTCGGCGCGATGCCCGGGACCGGATCGTAGCCCGATCCGCCCCAGGGATGGCAGCGGCAGAGGCGATGGGCCGCATAATAGCCGCCGCGCAGCGCGCCGTGGCGTTCCAGAGCCTCGAGCGCGTAAACGGAGCAGGTGGGCTGGAAGCGGCAGCCATGGCCGACCCAGGCACTGAAGAACAGCCGGTAGGCGCGGACCGGCAAAGCGAGAATGCGGGCCAGCGGGCTCACGCGTGCAGCTTTTTCAGGGCGTGGCGCAGGTCGTCCTGCAGGGCCGGAAAGGCGCGCTCAGCCGTGGCTTCGGGCCGCCCGATCAGCACGTAATCCCAGCCGGGACGGCCAAGAGCGGGGAGCAGCAGGCGCGCGACTTCGCGCAGGCGGCGCTTTGCACGGTTGCGGGCGACGGCGTTTCCGACCTTCTTGGAACAGGTGAACCCCACGCGGATCGCTGGATCGCCGTCGCCGCGCGCGCGGGCCTGGACCATCATGCCATGGGTGCCCTGGCGGCGGGCGCGGGCGGCGGCAAGGAAATCGCCGCGCTTGCGCAGGATGCCGAGTTTCGGACACGACGACACCGCCGGGGGCGTTGTCCCCGCTGTGGTATCGGGGGCCTCCGGCGGTGTCATGTCGGTCTGCAGGCGGCTGGCGCTTACGCGCTCAGCGACTTGCGGCCACGCGCGCGGCGGGCGTTCAGGATCTTGCGGCCGGCCTTGGTGGCCATGCGCGCACGGAACCCGTGGCGGTGCTTGCGCACGAGGTTCGAGGGTTGAAAGGTGCGTTTCGACATCGCTCCGTCTCCGTCCATATGGCGCGCACGAGCGGATTCGCACGAGCCCAAATCATTCGAAGCCCGGTCTATAGGCGGCGATCGGGGCCAAGTCAAACGGGCAGGCGGCAAATATTGCAACATTTTGCCCGCCTGCGCCGCGGATATGTTTCAATCCCGCAACGAAGCGGCGGATTTCTCACGCCGGTCGTCACCGGGGATCAAGCAGGCGTGAGGGACCTGTTGTTTCCGACCCTTACTGCGCATGTTTTCCTCATCCGCAACCCGCCAGCCCCGAAGACCCCCGAGATGTCCGACATGACCCAGACAGACCCCAAATCCGGCTTCGCCCGCTACCTGCCGCTCATCGTGATCGCGGCGGTGGCGCTGGTCGGCGGCTATTTCCTGCGCGATTACCTGAGCTTCGACACGCTGCGCGACAACCGCGAGGCGCTTCTGGCCTTCCGCGATGCCAATTACCTGGCCACGGTGGCGGTCTTCATGCTGGCTTACGTGGTGATCGTCGGCTTTTCGCTGCCCGGCGCCACCATCGCGACGCTCACCGGCGGGTTCCTCTTCGCGACCTTTCCCGGAGCGCTTTTCAACGTCACCGCCGCCACGATCGGGGCTGCGATGATCTTTCTCGCCGCGCGCTGGGGACTGGGCGACCGGCTCGCGGCGCGGATGGAGACCGGCGAGGGCCTGGTCCGGCGCATCAAGGACGGCATCGACGAGAACCAGTGGTCGATGCTGTTCCTGATCCGGCTGGTGCCGGCGGTGCCCTTCTTCGTCGCCAACCTCGTCCCCGCGCTGGTGGGCGTGCCGCTCTTCCGCTTCGTGGTCTCGACCTTCCTCGGCATCATTCCCGGCGCGGTGGTCTACACCTCGGTCGGAGCCGGGCTGGGCCAGGTGTTCGAGCGCGGCGACACGCCTGACCTCGGCATCATCTTCGAGCCGCACATCCTGCTGCCGATCTTGGGCCTCTGCCTGCTCGCGGCGCTGCCGATTCTCCTCAAGGCCGTGCGCGGCAAGAAAGGTCTGTGATCCATGGAACGCATCAAGACGGATATCCTGGTGATCGGCGCCGGCTCCGGCGGTCTGTCGGTCGCAGCGGGCGCGGTGCAGATGGGCGCGTCGGTGGTGCTGCTCGAGGATCACAAGATGGGCGGCGACTGCCTCAACTACGGATGCGTGCCGTCGAAGGCGCTCATTGCCAGCGGCAAGGCGGCCTGGGGGCAGAGCCACTCAGAGGTGTACGGCGTGGCGAATGTGACCCCGAAGGTCGACTACGCTGCCGCCAAGGACCACGTGCAGGGCGTCATCGCGCAGATCGAACCGGTGGACAGCCAGGAGCGTTTTGAAGGTCTGGGCGTGCGGGTCATCCGCGAACGCGGGCGGTTCATCTCCAGGACCGAGGTGCAGGCGGGCGATCACGTGATCACCGCGCGGCGGGTGGTGATCGCGACCGGCTCCTCGCCCTTCGTGCCGCCGATTCCGGGGCTGGACGGCGTGCCGTACCTCACCAACGAAACGCTCTGGACCCTGCGCCATCAGCCCGAACACCTGCTGGTCATCGGTGGCGGTCCCATCGGCATGGAAATGGCGCAGGCGCACCGGCGGCTGGGCTCCGAGGTCACAGTGATCGAGGGCGCCAGTGCACTGGGCAAGGACGACCCGGAGATGTCCGCCGTGGTGCTGGAAAAGCTGCGCGGCGAGGGCATCGCCATCGAGGAGGAGGCCTTGGCCGCCGAGGTGCGCGGCAAGGAAGGCGCCATCGAGGTCGAGGTCAAGGACGGCCGCGTCTTCAAGGGTTCTCACCTGCTGGTGGCCGTCGGGCGCAGCCCGAACATCGACGACCTCGATCTGGACAAGGCCGGCATCAAAACCAACCGTGCCGGGATCGTCGTCGATTCGGGGCTGCGCACCAGCAATCGCGGCGTCTATGCCATCGGCGACGTGGCGGGCGGGCTGCAATTCACCCATGTGGCAGGCTATCACGCGGGTATCGTCATCCGCTCTGCCGTGCTGGGCCTGCCGGCCAAGGCCAAGACCGGCCATCTGCCCTGGGCCACCTATACCGACCCGGAACTGGCGCATGTCGGTCTGACCGAAGCCCAGGCGAAAAAGGAACATGGGCCGAAGCTCGAGGTGGTGCGCTTCCACTACGAACACAACGACCGCGCGCTGGCCGAGCGCAAGGCCGCCGGTCTGATCAAGGTCATGGTGGTCAGGGGCCGCGCCGTCGGCGTGTCGATCGCCGGGTATCAGGCGGGCGAGTTGATCAACCTCTGGTCGCTGGTTCTGGCCAACAACCTCAAGATGAGCCAGGTCGCCAACATGGTCTCGCCCTATCCCACGATTGGCGAGGTTAACAAACGCGCGGCGGGGGCCTATTTTTCCCCACGGCTGTTCGAAAGCGATATGGTCAAGCGCGTGGTCGGGCTGGTACAGCGCTGGCTGCCGTAACGCAGGTCGAGAGGAACGAGAATGCCGGGTATCGGTGCAGTCGGAGCAACCGGACGGGCGCTGCGCGGCGCGGCGCCGGAGCGGTGCCGGGACTGACATGCTCAATTCGCTGTCCGGCCGTTTCCTGATCCTGACCACCGTCTTCGTGATGATCGCGGAGATCCTGATCTTCGTGCCGTCGGTGGCGCGATTCCGCGAGGATTACCTGCTCGACCGGCTGGAACGGGCGCAGATCGCGTCGCTGGCGCTGCTGGCCGACGACATGATCGACCGCGACCTCGAAGAGGAATTGCTGCTGAACGCCGGCGTCTTCAACGTGGTGCTGCGCCGCGACGAGGCGCGGCAACTGGTGCTGTCCTCTCCGATGCCGGGCGTGGTCAGCGCCACCTACGACCTGCGCGAGACCACGGCGCCGGGGTTGATCCGCGACGCGATGATGGTGCTCTTCACGCGCGAACCGCAGTTGATCCGGGTGATCGGCAACCCGTTGCGCGACGCAGGCCTGCTGATCGAGATCACCATGGATACGGCGGAATTGCGCGGCGCGATGGTGGATTACGGCCTGCGCATCCTGATGCTGTCGCTGGTCATCTCGGTCATCACCGCAGTGTTCCTGTTCCTTGCCGTGCGCCGGTTGCTGGTCAAGCCGATCAAATCGGTGGTGCACCACATGCTGAGCTACGCGCAGGCGCCCGAGGACGCCCGCCGGATCATCAAGCCGACCTCGTCCGTGCGCGAGTTGCGCGAGGCCGAACAGGCGCTGCAATCGCTGGAAACGCAGCTGACCCAGGCGCTGCGGCAGAAAGAGCGCTTGGCGCAGCTTGGCGGCGCCGTGGCACGGGTGAGCCACGATCTGCGCAACATCCTGACCTCGGCGCAGCTGTTCACCGACCGGATCGAGGCGTCCGAGGATCCGCAGGTGAAACGCATGGCGCCGAAGCTGGTCAATTCGATCACCCGCGCCGTGTCGCTCTGCGAAACCACGCTGGCCTTCGGCAAGGCCGAGGAGCCCGCGCCGGTGATGACGCTCTTTAACATGGCGCAGCTGGTCGACGACGTATTGGACAGCGAACGGCTCGCCATCGGCGACTCCGACATCAGCCTGTCCGAAGATGTGCCGGGGTCGCTGATGGTGCGCGGCGATCCCGAACAGCTCTACCGCGTCTTGTCGAACCTGGTGCGCAACGCGCGTCAGGCCATACTTGGGACCGGGAAGGAGGGCGAGATCCGCGTCGCCGCCCGCGCCGAGGACACCGCCTGGGTGATCGAGGTGGCCGATACCGGCCCCGGCCTGCCGCCCAAGGCCCGCGAACACCTGTTCCAGCCCTTCCAGGGCGGCGTGCGCAAGGGCGGGTCGGGTCTGGGCCTTGCCATCGTGGCGGAACTGGTGCGGGGCCACGGCGGAACGCTCAAGCTCGCGCGCAGCGATGCGGATGGGTCGCTATTCGAAGTCCGGCTGCCGATGGGCGATCTCGAACACTGAACCGAAAACCCGCCGATTGGCCCTTGCAATGCCCCGACTCAAAGTCTAAACGCTGCCTCCACGGACCGATAGCTCAGCTGGATAGAGTACTTGACTACGAATCAAGGGGTCGGGGGTTCGAATCCTCCTCGGTCCGCCACCTTGCTTCCCTTACATTACAGCCTGTTTGTCGATCTCCTCGCTTTCGGGAACGCGCATCCGTCCAAGCGACGGCGACCGCATCCATTGCAACGATTTGGCAAGGTCCGACGTTTCGCGCGGCTAGGCACGATCCAAAAGCGTGGCCGCGACGAAACTTCTGGATGACCAAGCGCGGTTCATGAAGCCTCTCGGACAAACGTTTGTCATGCAGTCCGCATCATGCCGAACATCCACGCGCTGTCAGTCGTCGCGCGTATCCAGCATGAAAACATCGTGCCCGGTCGCTGCCACGGTCTTATAGCCGTTTTCGAGCGCAAAAAGCACCGCTTCGTCTTCGTGCAGCGCATCAATGCTCCGGATACATTCGAACAACAACAGCGACGGGCGGTATGTGTCGAGGTCCAGAGATTTCAGCACCTGCAACTCGAACCCTTCGGTGTCGATGGACAAAAGGTCGATCTTCTGAAACTTCGTCTCCTCGATCATTTGCGAAAGCGGTCGGATCGGGATGTGGTAAGAGCCCGTCAACTGATCCTTCTTTCGCACCGCGCGTTCCGGATCAAAGCTGTTCCACTGTGGGTTCGTATAGGTGAAGAATTCCATCCGACCTTCGGTTTCTCCGACGGCTTCTGCGCGGAACCTGTCGCGCGGGCGGAACTTCTTGAACGTCTTTTTCGTGGCCGGATTCGCATCGACGCAAAGTCCTTTCCAGCCGCGTTCGTAGAAATAGTAGGTATTCGACGCCCGGATCGGATAACAGGCGCCGACGTCGACGTAGCGACCCCTGTACTTCTTGTCGCGCGGAATCTTGTTGGACCGTCGCAAGATGAATTCTGCCAGCACATCCTGGCCGGTTTGAGCATGAGAAATCTTCGGGAGCGCCATCTGATCTGCCTGTTGATCGAAATAAATTTCAATCACGATAGCCAGTGTAAGTTAGACGGACAACCGCCTTTTCGCGCGGTGCAGCAACGGGGGCAAAGGGCCGATTTCGCGCGATGGCACTTGCACGGATCGACAAGATCGCCGGCAGAGGCCACGGCTGCGCCACATCGACAAAAAGAAATCGAGTGTCGCCGTGTCTGGGCGCTGCACGGCTGACTTTCGAATGGAAACGGCCGCCCTCCCGCAGGAGGACAGCCGTCGGCTGTCGACAGGCGAGGCCGCCGCTATTCCGCTGCCCAGCCCGCCACGGCCTTGACCTCGAGGAAGTCCTCGATGCCGTAGGGTCCGCCCTCGCGGCCATTGCCTGACTGTTTCATGCCGCCGAAGGGCGCGCCCTGGCTGCGGCTCTTGCCGTTCATCTCGACCATGCCGGACCGCAGCTGACGCGCCAGCCGGTTGCGGCGCACGCCATCGGCGGTCTGGACGTAGTTCGTAAGGCCGTAAGGCGTGTCATTGGCAATCGCCACGCCTTCCTCTTCGGTCTCGAACTTCATGATCGACAGGACCGGGCCGAAGATTTCCTCGCGCGCGATGGTCATCTCGGGGGTCACGTCGGCAAAGACCGTGGGCCGTACGTAGAAGCCGCGGTTGAGGTGCTCCGGACGTCCGGTGCCGCCCGCGACAAGCCGCGCGCCTTCGTCGATGCCCTGCTGGATCAGGTCCTGGATCTTGTCCCACTGCACCTTGTTCACCACCGGGCCGATGTGGCGGCCCTTCTCCGAGGCGGGGCCGACCTCGACCTTTTGCGCGATGGCGGCGGCCTCTTCGACCACGCGGTCGTAGATCGGCGCCTCGACCATCATGCGGCTGGGCGCGTTGCAGCTTTGGCCGGTGTTCTGCATCATGTGCAGCACGCCGCGCTTGACCGCCTTCTCGTCGGCATCGGCGAAGATCAGGTTCGCGCCCTTGCCGCCCAGCTCAAGGTGCACCTTCTTCAGCGTTTCGGCGGCGGCCTTGGAGATCAGCTTGCCCGCGCGGGTGGAGCCGGTGAAGCTCACCATGTCGACGTCCGGATGCGCCGACAACTGACTGCCCACGCCCGCGCCGTCGCCGTTCACGAGGTTGAACACGCCCGGCGGAAAGCCCGCCTCGTGCATGCATTCGGCGAAAATCAGCGCGTTGAGCGGCGATTCCTCTGAAGGTTTCAGCACCATGGTGCAGCCCGCGACGGCGGCTGCGCCGACCTTGAGCGTGACCTGGTTCATCGGCCAGTTCCACGGCGTGATCAGTGCCGCGACCCCCACCGCTTCGTGGATGATGCGGTCCTCGGGCGTGTGGTCGTTGAGCGGATGGTCGAACTGGAACGCCTTGGCCGCCTCGATGAAGCCTTCGAGGTGCCAGGACCCGGCACCCGCCTGCGAGGACAGTGCCATGTCGATGGGTGCACCCATCTCGAGGCTCATGGCCTGGGCGAGGTCCTCTGCGCGGGTCTTGTAGACCTCGAGCAGTTTTTCGACCAGCGCGATGCGTTCGGCGGGCGGCGTGGCCATCCAGCCGGGCAGGGCGGCCCTGGCGGCGGCGACGGCGGCATCGGTGTCGGCCTGGCCGCCCAGCGAGATCACCGCGCAGGCGTCTTCGGTCGAGGGATCGATCACCTGGTGGTCGGTGCCGTCGATGGGGTCCACCCATGCGCCGTTGATGTAGAATTGGCGTTTCTCGATCATCTGAAGCCTCCGATGTGTCTGGGTGCCTCCGGCGCTGCGCCGGAATTTGATCAAATATGGCACCGGCCCCGCGGCGCCGCAAGGGGATGCAAAGCGCATCGAGACCTCTTACCTATGTGCAAAGACACAAAGCAAAGGAGGACCCGACATGGCCCTGCGCATCAACGACACCATCCCCGACCTGACCGTCGAGACCGACCAGGGCAGCTTCAGCCTGCACGACTGGATCGGCGACAGCTGGGCGATCCTGTTCTCGCATCCCAAGGACTTCACCCCGGTCTGCACCACCGAATTCGGCGCCGTGGCGCAGTTGGCGGACGAATGGGAAAAGCGCGGCACCAAGGTGATCGGCGTCAGCGTCGACGGGGTCGAGGATCACAAGAAATGGAAGGCCGACATCGAGAAGGTCGGCGGCGCCAAGGCGGGGTTCCCGATCATCGCCGATGACGGACTGGCGGTGTCCAAAGCCTTCGACATGCTGCCCGCCGAGGCCTACCTGCCCGACGGCCGCACGCCCAACGACAGCGCCACGGTGCGGTCGGTCTTCATCATCGCGCCGGACAAGACGCTGAAGCTCAGCATGACCTACCCGATGAACGTCGGCCGCAACTTTGCCGAGGTGCTGCGCGCGCTGGACGGGTTGCAGACGGCGGCGAAGCACACGGTGGCCACGCCCGCCAACTGGCAGGTCGGCCAGGACGTGGTGATCCCGGCGACGGTGAGCGAAGAGGATGCCAAGACCAAGTTCGGCCAGTTCGACACCGTGCTGCCTTACCTGCGGATGGCGAAGCTGCCGCAGTGATCTGGGTCAGTGTGACCGTATCCGCGCCCCGGTGCCGAAAGGTGCCGGGGCGTTCGCGTCAGAAGTCGCAGTAGGGCGATCCGACGAAGCGGTAGGTGAAGGGCGCGCGGTTGATGACCTCGACATCGCGGCGTTCAGACACCGCGATGACGGCGTTGTTGGCGCCCATCATGCCGTGGCCTGCTTCGGTATAGAGCTTGAGGAGCTGCGCTTCGGTCAGGACGCAATCGTTCACTTCGAAGATGTACCGCACGAAGTCATCGGGATCGTTCGGCTTGGGCGGCGGTCGGTCCTGCGCCAGCGCGGGGGCGGCCAGCAGCAGGGACAGCAGGATCGGGGTGACGCGCATCTGGACCTCGCTTCGGGATGACAGCCGGTGCAGCTTGCGACACGGGCGCGGTTTTCTCAAGAAAACCGTTCCGGACTTATTGAAAAGTTAGGGCCGGCGCTTTCGGGAAACGACAATCGACGCCAACGTCGCCCGAAACGCGCCCGGTCATCCACGCATTACTGCCCGCGCTGCCCTGATCCTGTCCGGACCCTTCGGAAAATCCAGGACACGCCGCGGCTAGCCCGGGAAAATCCGCGCCATCTCGGCGTCGAAGCGCGTCCAGGTCATCGACGCGCGGTTGCCCGCGTAGCCGTGGTAATGCGACCGGCCCGAGGAATTCGGAAGGCCCGCCCAGATCTTCGCCAGATTGTTCATGAACGCCCGGCGCGGCATCTTTCCGGTCCGCGCGTCGTGATAGCCGGCCTCGATCAGCAGCACGTCGGCCAGACGGTCCTGAAGCCGCGGGGTGAACCGCGTGTCGTGGGTGATGTCCAGCGTCGCCACCAGCCGGCGCAACGTGGCGGGGATGAACTGGTAGCGCCCGATGGCATGCGGCTGGCCGGGTGTCGCGCGAATCCAGGCGTCGATTTCGCCGATGGTCATGTCGGTGGGACGTTTGGCAGGCCGGCGGGTGGCCCCGTGCTGCACGGCGTCGTAGCCGTCGCGCCGCGATTCGGCCTGTCCGATGATGTGGCGCAGACGGTCCACGGGCGTCCCGCCGTTCGTCAGGACAGACCCGTCGGGTGCGTCGAGCCTGACCCGAGACACCGGCGCGAAGAGACCGGCGGCATCGTTGCCGACAAACAGGCTGGCGGCGCGGCGCGGCGCTTTCGCATCAGGCGTCCGCGCCGGGGTGACAAGGGCCGTGCGGTCGCGAAACGGTGCCGCGCCGGAAAAGAGCGCCAGCGGCCCGGCCTGGACCGGAGTGCTGCACAGGACACACAGCGCAATAGACAGGATGAGTCGGGGCATGAGACCTCGGGTGCGAAGCGGGATGCGCAGAGGAATGACCTCAAGAAGTTGAGGTTTCGTTGCCAAGCCCGGGACATCCTCGCCGATCGCCCCGGTTGACGCTCTGATCCATGCTGCCGCAGGATACCGGCGCGCAACACGGAGGATCGCATGGTACTGGGATACAAGGACATGCTGGCAGAGGCGGAAAGCCAGGTCGCATCGGTAAACGTCACCGAGGCGGCGGAACTTCTGGGCAGCGAGGAGATCACCCTCGTGGACATCCGCGACATCCGAGAGCTGGAACGCGAGGGGCTGGTGCCCGGCTCGAAACACGCGCCGCGCGGCATGCTGGAATTCTGGATCGACCCGCAAAGCCCCTACCACAAGCCGTGGTTCGCCGAGGACCGCACCTTTGTTTTCTACTGCGCCTCGGGCTGGCGGTCGCTGCTGGCGGCCGAGACGGCGCAGCGCATGGGGCTCAAGACCGCAAGCCTGCGCGGCGGGTTCACCGCCTGGCGCGAGGCCGGACAGCCGGTCGAGACGCGCGCGCCGCGGTGATACCCGGCGCCGCCCGCCATGCGCCCGGCGCAACGCCGCTACCCGCAGGCGCGGAACAGGTGCAAAAGTGAACCGTTTGGTGTAGACGCGGCGGAGCGCAGGCCTATTTGCTGCGCTTGGACCGGCACCCGCGGGCGTCGGTCCCGGTTCCGTTCTCAATTCGAAAGACCCGTTTCATGGCCATGACATCCGCCGTCGATCCCGATCTGCGCACCGACCGCGCCGCGCACCTGCCGCATTGGGAGTTCGTGGCGATGATCGCGCTGCTCATGGCGCTCAACGCCGCCGCGATCGACGTTTACATCCCGGCGCTGTCGGATATCGGTCAGGCGCTGGGCGTGACGGACGAGAACAGCCGGCAGTGGATCATCAGCGCCTACGTGCTGGGCTTCGGCGGCGCGCAGGTCATCTACGGCCCGCTGTCGGACCGGTTCGGGCGCCGGCGCGTCCTGTTCACCGGCCTCGGCATCTACGTCGCCGCGGCGCTGGCGATGATCTTTGCACCGACCTTCGGTATCCTGATTGCGCTGCGCGTCGTGCAGGGCATCGGGGCCGCCGCGACGCGCGTGGTCGCCCTGTCGGTGGTGCGCGACCGGTTCCGCGGTGCGCAGATGGCCTCGACCATGTCGCTGGTGATGATGGTGTTCATGGTGATGCCGGTCTTTGCGCCCAACCTCGGGTCGGCGGTGCTGTTCTTCGGCGACTGGCGCGAGCTGGCGGGCGTGATGTGCCTGATCGGTGTGCTGGCCACGGTGTGGGCCTTCCTGCGCCTGCCGGAAACCCTGAATCCCGCCGACCGGCGCGAGCTGACCGGCCGCCGGGTCTGGGAGGCGCTCAAGGTGATTTTCACCAACCGCCTCGCCTTTGGCTACACTCTTGCGACCGGTGCCTTCTTCGGCGTGCTCTTTTCCTTCGTGGCACAGGCCGAGCAGGTCTACACGCAGGTCTACGAGATCGGTCCGGCCTTCACGCTCTATTTCTCGCTCGTGGCCTGTTTCATGGCCGTGTCCAGCTTTGCCAATTCGCGGCTGGTCGCCCGCTTCGGCACCCGGCGTCTGAGCCACGGGGCACTCACCGGCTTCGTGCTGCTGGGCGCGGTGCATCTTGCGCTGGCGGTGGCTTACGGCGGGGCGACGCCGTTCTGGCTCTTCATCGCCCTGCTGATCCCGCAGTTCTGCTTCTTCGGCTTCATCCCGACGAATTTCAACGCGCTGGCCATGGACCCGCTGGGCCATGTGGCGGGCACCGCCTCGGCGGTTCTGGGCACGGTGCAGACCTTGGGCGGCGGTCTCCTGGGGGCGTTGGCGGGCTGGTTCTTCAACGGCTCGATCGTGCCGATGTTCACCGGCTTCACGGTACTGGGAATGCTGTCGCTGGGCCTGGTCGCCGTCGCGGAACGCGGGCAGCTTTACGCGGCCCCGCGGGAATAGGCGCCCCCCCTTGCCAAGCCGGCAGCCTTCGGATTCACTCCGATCCGAGACCAGGACCGGAGACACCACGATGCAACAGCCCTTTGTCCTCGGCGGCAGGTCGATCCCGCCCGGATCCCGGCGCTGCATCGACCTGCCGGTGTCGGTCCTGTCGGACCACACGCCGGTGACGCTTTCCGCCGAGGTCGTGCACGGCAAGCGGCCCGGCCCGGTGATGTTCGTTTCGGCAATGATCCACGGCGACGAGGTGATCGGCGTCGAGATCGTGCGCCGCCTGCTGCGCGCCGCGCCGGTGCAGCGGCTGTCGGGCACGCTGATCGCGGTGCCGATCGTCAACGCCTTCGGTTTTCTCAACCAGTCCCGCTACCTGCCGGACCGGCGCGACCTGAACCGCTGCTTTCCCGGCCATTCGGAAGGATCGCTGGCGGGACGGCTGGCGCACCTCTTCCGCACCGAGATCGTCGAACGCTGCGACGTCGGGATCGACCTGCATTCGGCCGCGCAGGGCCGCACCAACCTGCCGCAGATCCGCCTGACCCCCGGCAATGAGCGGCTGCGCGCGCTGGGCGATGCCTTTGCCGCACCGGTGACGCTGATGTCCAAGGTCCGCGACGGATCGCTGCGCGAGGCGGCCAGTGCCGCCGGCGTCGACCTTCTGCTTTACGAGGCGGGCGAGGGGCTGCGCTTCGACGAGTTCGCCGCGCGGGCGGGGCTGGCGGGCATCCTGCGGGTGATGGCGCACCTGGGCATGATCGGCGCCAAGGGCGTGCCGCGGGCAAGGGGCGCTCCGGTCTTCTGCGAACGCTCGGGCTGGACCCGCGCGCCGTCGGGCGGGCTGCTGCGCACGCTCAAGGCCAGCGGCGATTTCGTCGAGAAGGGTGCCGTGCTGGGCGTGATCTCGGACCCGTTCGGCACTGTCGATGCCGAGGTCCAGGCGACCGAGACCGGGATCATCGTCGGGCGTACCAACCTGCCGGTGGTGAACGAGGGCGACGCGCTCTTTCACATCGCCGTGCCGCGCCGCATCGCCCATGCCGAGGCAGCGGCGCAGGGGATGGGAGAACATCTTGAAGCCGCACCGCTGTTCGACGAGGACGAAATCATCTAAACCCCGCTGCGGCAGGTATTGGTAGAAGGTCGTCCGATGGTTTGGATTGCGCGGGTCGTAGGGGCCCTATTCGTTTTGGCTCTCGTCTTGGTGGCCGGGTTCCGCATCGCCGCGCTGACGCGCGAGGACCAGGCGCTTCAGGCCGTGTTGCCGCCCGAGGGGCAACTGGTGGAGACGTCGACAGGGGGCATCTTCGTGCAGTCCGCCGGGCCCGAGGACGGGCAACCGGTTCTCTTTGCACATGGCACGGGCGCCTGGTCGGGGCTCTGGCGTCCGGTGCTCGACCGGATCGGCGCGGAGGGCTATCGCGCCATCGGGTTCGATCTGCCGCCCTTCGGGTTTTCCGCGCGCGATCCCTCAGGCGCCTATGACCGCATGCGGCAGGCAGAGCGGATCGTCGCGCTGGCGGAGGCGCTGGAGGTGTCACCGCTGGTGGTCGCCCATTCCTACGGCGCCGGTCCGGCGGTGGAAGCGGTGATGCGCGCGCCCGAACGCTTTGCCGGGATCGTGGTCGTGGACGGCGCGCTGGGGCTCGGCAGCCACGAAGACCCCGCCAGCCTGCCGGTCTGGCTGCGTCCGAGGATGCTGCGCGAGGCGCTGGTGGCGCTGACCGCGACCAACCCGCTGCTGACGCGCACCCTGCTGACGCCGCTCATTCACCGCGATGACGCCGCCACCGACGCGGTGATCGAGGTGCTGCAACGTCCGATGATGCGGCAGGGCAGCACCGAGGCGTTTGCCGAGTGGCTGCCTTTCCTGCTGGTGCCGCCCGTCGACGCGCTCAGCACCCGCGCGGAGTCCTACACGGCGCTCGAGGTGCCGGTGATCTACCTCTGGGGAGATCGGGACACGGTGACGCCGCTGGCGCAGGGCGAGGAACTGGCCGCCCTGCATCCCGAGGCGCGGCTCGTGGTGCTTGAGGATGTCGGCCATATCCCGCAGATAGAGGACGAGGCGGGCTTTGTCCGGGCGCTGAGCGAAGCGCTCGATGCGCTGGCGCCGCGCAACTGATCAACGGAAAGAGAGATCGCATGTCCTTTACCCTCGCCACATGGAACATCAACTCGGTGCGCCTGCGCGCGGGCCTTGTCGAACGGCTGATGACCGAGGAGGCGCCGGATATCCTCTGCCTGCAGGAGTGCAAGAGCCCGGTCGACAAGATGCCCTTGGCGCAGTTCGCAGAGCTTGGCTACACCCATTGCGTGGCGCGCGGGCAGAAGGGCTACAACGGCGTGGCCATCCTCTCGAAACTGCCGCTGGAGGACCTGGGCGAAATGGACTTCGCGGGCCTGGGGCATGCCCGCCATGTCGCGGCACGGCTGGAGAACGGCACGGTGATCCACAATTTCTATGTGCCGGCTGGCGGCGACAAGCCCGACCGGACGGTCAACGACAAGTTCGGCCAGAAGCTCGACTACCTGACCGAGATGCGCGACTGGTTCCGTGAAAGCCGCCCCGAAAACGCGATACTTGTCGGCGATCTCAACATCGCTCCGCGCGAGGATGACGTCTGGAACCACAAGCAGCTGCTCAAGATCGTCTCGCACACACCCATCGAGGTCGATCACCTGGGCGCTGCGCAAGAGGCGGGCGGCTGGATCGACGTGACAAGGCAGGACATTCCCGAGGGTAATCTTTATTCCTGGTGGTCGTACCGCAGCCCGGACTGGGACGCGGCGGACAAGGGCCGCAGGCTCGACCACATCTGGGCCACGCCGGACATTTCCAGCGCGGCCTCGGGCAGTCGGATCCTGCGCGCCGTGCGCGGCTGGGAGCAGCCCAGCGACCACGCGCCGGTCTTCGCGACCTTCGACCTCTGACCCGGCGGTGGGTTGAAAACCCACCCTGTGCAGGCCGCGGGCACAGGCGCCCCCCTTGCAACGCGGGGTGCCTTGCGCCATCTAACCGGGCAACAGCCACGGCGGCAGAAGGGGATAGACCATGATCGAACTGGGCGCAGGAACCAAGGCTCCGGCAGGGGGACACGTCAAGGACGTGCGCGAAATGGACTTCATGGCCGAGGTCGTGGAGGCCAGCCGTGAGGTCCCGGTCATCGTCGATTTCTGGGCGCCCTGGTGCGGGCCGTGCAAGACCTTGGGCCCGATGCTCGAGGACGCGGTCAACGCCGCCGGCGGCAAGGTCCGCATGGCCAAGGTTAACGTCGACGAAGCCCAGCAGATCGCGGCGCAGCTGCGGATCCAGTCGATCCCCACGGTCTATGCCTTCTGGCAAGGCCAGCCGGTGGACGGCTTCCAGGGCGCGGTGCCGCAATCCGAGATCAAGGCCTTCGTCGACCGGCTGATCGCCCAGGCGGGCGGCGGCGGCGCCGAAGAGGGCGGCGGTCTGGACGAGGCGCTGGCCGCGGCCGAGGAAATGCTCGAACAGGGCGCTGCCGCCGACGCCGTGCAGATTTTCGCCGCGATCCTGGGCGAGGACGACAAGAACGCCGCGGCTTATGGCGGCATGGTCCGCGCGCACCTGGCGATGGGCGAGATCGACCAGGCCGAGGCGATCCTCAACGGCGCCCCGGTCGAGATCTCGAAGGCGCCCGAGCTTGAGGCGGCGCACGCCCAGCTGCAGTTGGCGCGGCAGGCCGAGAATGCCGGTCCGGTGGCCGAGCTGACCGCCGCGGTCGAGGCCGATCCCGACAACCATCAGGCGCGGTTCGACCTGGCGCTGGCGCTCGCCGCCAAGGGCGACAACGGTGCCGCCGTCGATCACCTGCTGGAGCTTTTCCGCCGCGACCGCGAGTGGAACGACGGGGCCGCAAAATCCCAGCTTTTCACGATTTTCGACGCGCTCAAGCCCAATGATCCGATCGTTCTCAAGGGACGTCGCAAATTGAGTTCGATGCTGTTTGTCTGACCCGGAGACCGGGCTAGCTAAGCAGTCATGAAATACATGACAGACCTCCCGGACGTGATTCCGGTCTTTCCGCTGCCCGGCGCGCTTCTGTTGCCCCGGTCGCGGCTTCCGCTGCACCTGTTCGAGCCGCGCTACCTGCAGATGCTCGACGACGCGCTGAAGACCGACACCCGCCTGATCGGGATGGTTCAGCCCAACGCGGTGCCCGGCCGGGACAAGGCCGGGCTGCACCGCATCGGCTGTGCCGGGCGTGTGACCCAGGTGTCGGAGACCGAGGACGGACGCTACATGATCACCCTCACCGGCATGTCGCGATTCCGCGTCAGTCAGGAGGTCGAGGGGTTCACGCCCTATCGCCGCTGCGAGGTCAGCTGGTCCGGGTTCGAAGCGGATCGCAAGGCCGCCGCCGAAGAGGACCACGGCTTTCACCGCGAACGGTTCCTTGCCTTGCTCGACCGCTATTTCCACGCGCGCGAGCTGTCGGCGGACTGGGACACGCTGAAAGAGGCCGACGACGAGCTGCTCATCAACTCGCTGTCGATGCTGCTGGACTTCGATCCCGAGGACAAGCAGGCCCTGCTCGAAGCACCCTCGCTCAGCACCCGGCGCGAGACATTGGTCACGCTGATCGAATACGCGCTGCGCGGCGGGTCCGAAGAAGGTATGATGCAATGACCGACACCCCCACCTTCGACCGCCGCATGCTCGAGGCGCTGATCTGCCCGCAGACCCAGACGCGGCTCGATTACGATGCCGAACGGCAGGAACTGATCAGCCCGCGCGCGCAGCTGGCCTACCCGATCCGCGAGGGCATTCCGGTGATGCTGGTCGACGAGGCACGCCGCATCGAGGACTGAGACCGGTCCGGGCTGGCCTTTTCGCGGTCGTGCCCCATTTCCGTATTCCGTTAACTGCATTGCATGGATGCCGGGGGATTTCTTCCGGCATTTTTGCTGCCCGGCTGATCGGAAAGGATGCCCGTGAGCGCAAAACTCGATCTTAATCGCCTGCCGGTCTGGCGGGCGCTGGCCCGGACCAGCGCACCGATGACCATCGGCATCCTCGGCGTGCTGACGGTGGGCCTTGCCGATGCCTGGTTCCTCGCGCGGGCCGGGGAAACCGAGCTCACTGCCATCGGCTTCATCTACCCGGTGATCGTGGCGCTCACCTCGCTGTCGATCGGCCTTGGGGCCGGGACCAGCGCGGTGGTGAGCCAGGCGTTGGGCCGCACCGGTGGCGACGACAGCACCAGCGCGCGGCTGGCGCTGCATTCGCTGCTGATCGCAAGCGTTCTGGCGGTGACCACGGCGCTGCTGTTCTGGCTGACGGCGCCGGTGCTTTTCGGCCTGATGGGGGCCAGGGACGCGGTTCTCGACGCGGTTCTGGCCTACGTGCCCTATTGGTGCCTGAGTTTTCCGCCGATGGTGGCGGGCATGGCGCTGAACGCGGTCTACCGGGCAGGCGGCGAAAGCCAGATCGCGGCGACGGTGATGCTGCTGCAATCTGTGCTGAACATCGCGCTCGATCCGCTGTTCATCTTCGGCTGGGGCCGGTGCCGGAGATGGGCATCGACGGTGCCGGGCTGGCGACGATGCTGGCGCGGACCGTCGGGTTCGCGGGGCTGGCGATGTTTGCGTTCTGGTCGGGCCGGCTGTGCCTGAACCTCGGCGCGCTGAAAGGCTTTGGCGGATCGCTGCGGAAGATCGTCCATGTGGGCGGCCCGGCGGCGCTCTCCAACGCGATCAACCCGGCGGGCATGGCGCTGGTGACCTCGGCGGTGGCCGTGGTGGGCGACACCGCGGTCGCGGGCTTCGGCGCCGCGACGCGGGTGCAGTCGCTGGTTTTCGTACCTATGCTGGCGCTGTCGGCGGGGATCGGGCCGGTTGTGGGTCAGGCTTGGGGCGCGGAGACGCCCGAGCGTGCGCAGGCGACGGTGCGGCTGACCTTCTGGCTTTGCGCGGGGTACGGTGCAGCGCTGTGCGGGGTGCTCTGGGCCTTTGCCGATCCGCTGGCGCAACTGGTGGCGGACGGGCAGGCGGCGGCGGAGCTTGCGGCGCAGTACCTGCGCGTCGTCTCGGTCAGCTTCTTCGGTTACGGCATCCTGATCACCGCCAACGCGGCGATGAACGCGCGGGACCGCGCACTTTGGTCGATGGGGCTGAGCGCGGCGCGCATCGCGCTGGTCTACGTGCCGCTCGCCTGGGTCGGGGTGATGCTGATGGGCTACCCGGGCATCCTCGCGGCGGCGGCGGCGATTGCCAACCTCGCCGCGGTCTGGGGCGCGCTGGTGCTCTGCCAGGCGGTGGGCCTGTTGGACCTGAAGCTGCCGGGCGTAAGCGGCCCGGCGCGGCGCCTGCAGCCCGCCGATTGACAGCCCCGGCGCCGCGCGCTACCCCGCGTGCCTTACCGAGGCATCGAGAGGTCCGATCATGGCACGCAAGCGCAAGGGGCGCGATATTTCCGGCTGGCTGGTGGTGGACAAGCCGGCGGGCATTTCCTCGACCCAGGTGGTGGGCAAGGTGCGCTGGGCGCTCGATGCGCAGAAGGCAGGGCACGCGGGTACGCTGGACCCCGAGGCGACCGGCGTTCTGGCCATCGCGCTGGGCGAGGCCACCAAGACCGTGCCCTATGTCACCGACGCGATGAAGGCCTACCGTTTTACCGTGCGGCTGGGCGAGGCGACCAACACCGACGACACCGAGGGCGAGGTCATCGCCCGCTCCGATCTGCGCCCCGAGGATGACGAGATCAAGGAGGCGTTGCACCGGTTCGTCGGTGACATCCAGCAGGTGCCGCCGCAATTCTCGGCCGTGAAGATCGACGGCGAACGCGCCTACAAGCGCGCCCGCGACGGCGAGGCGATGGAAATTGCCGCGCGTCCGCTGTTCGTGGAGGAGCTGGTGCTGGTGGACCGCCCCGACGCCGATCATGTGACGCTCGAGATGATCTGCGGCAAGGGCGGCTATGTCCGCTCCATCGCCCGCGACCTCGGCAATGCGCTGGGGTGCTACGGCCACGTACGCGAGCTGCGGCGCATCTGGTCCGGCCCGTTCGAGGCCGACGATGGCGTAACGCTGGAGCAGCTGGACGAACTGGGCCAGACGCCTGAAATCGACGCCTTCCTGCGCCCGCTCGAAGAAGGGCTGGCCGATCTGCCGGAACTGACCTGCACGGCAGAGGCCGCGGCCCGGCTGCGCAATGGCAATCCCGGCATGGTCATCGCGTCGGACGTGGAATACGGCGACGAATGTTGGGCATCCTATCAGGGCCGCGCGGTTGCCGTGGGCCAGTACAAGGCGGGCGAGCTACACCCGAGCCGGGTGTTCAAGCAGGCATGATCGAACGGCGGCACGTCGACGGGGAGACCCGTTCGCGCGCGGTCTACAGCCCCTGCGAAAGGTACCGCTATGTGCTCGAGCGACAATGGAGCGCCGCGCCGCCGGTGCTCTTCGTCATGCTGAACCCGTCCACCGCGACCGAGACGGCGAACGATCCGACCATCGAACGCTGCGAACGGCGGGCCCGGGCCATGGGGCATGGCGGGCTTTTGATCGGCAACCTCTTTGCCTGGCGCGCCACCCGGCCCGCCGACCTGCGCGCGGCAAGCGACCCGGTCGGTCCCGAGAACGACGCGCTGCTGGCTGAGCTTCTGGCGCGCGCCGGGCGCACCATCGCCGCCTGGGGGGTGCACGGCGCCCTGGACGGGGCCGCGGAACGCTTTGCCGCCCGCGATGCTGAGCTCTGGCACCTGGGCCTCACCAAGGCGGGCCATCCGCGCCATCCGCTCTACGTCTCCTACGCGGTGTTGCCGCAGCGATGGACCGGGCGCTACGCGCCGGGGACGATGGCAAACCGTTAACCCTGAACAGCGAATGACGTTGATCGGGGCGACGGCTTGACCGACACTCGCCACGTTTTTGAGGGTTGAGTCCATGCTGTGGCTGGCGGGTTTGATGGGTATGATGGTGCTGGGATCGGTCGCGGTCGTCAGCACGCCCGACTTGATGGCCCGCGACGCCGAGGACGACGAACAGGCCGACGCCGCGCCGGATTCGTCCGTGGCCGAGGGCGCGACCCTGCCCGATCCGGGGCTCAGTCCCGAAGCCGTGGCGAACGTCGCCGCCGACTTCCCGGCAAGCGGCCTGATCGCAGAGACGGGTCCGGAGGGTGGCATGCTCTTCGGCACGGGTGCGACCGACCTCCTGGGCGGTGGCGCGGGCGACGATGAACTGTGGGGGGACGCAGGTGACGACGAACTGGTGGGCGACGCGGGCACGGACACGGTTCATGGCGGTGCGGACAACGACACCCTGCACGGCGAGGCCGGCGGCGACCTGATTTACGGGGATGCGGGCGACGACGAACTCTACGGGCACGACGGGGCCGACACGCTGGACGGCGGTGACGGGCGGGATGCGCTCTACGGTGGCCTCGGCGACGATGCGCTGTTAGGCGGGGCGGGCGATGACGGTCTGATGGGGCGCGAAGGCGCCGATACGCTCCGGGGCGGGGCCGGAACCGACACGCTGTTCGGCGGCTGGGACGACGACACGGTGATCGGTATCCTGCGCAATGCCGAGACCGTCCTGGATATGGACGAAAGCGATTACCTGAACGGCGGAGATGGCGACGACACGCTGGTGATCGGACAGGGCGACATCGCCACCGGCGGAAACGGTGCGGACAGCTTCGTGTTTGGCGACTGGTTCTCCCCCGAGGCCGAGGCGGCAGAGTTGATGGATTTCGACGCGGCCGAGGATCAGTTGCTCGTGGTTTTCGACGACAGCGACACCGACGAGGGTCCCGAGCTTGAACTGCGCAGCGACCCGGACGATCCGGAGGTGACGCAGATCCTTGTCGGTGGCACGGTGATGGCCGTCCTCCCGACGCTGGACATGCCGTCGCCGGACCAGATCGTTCTGATCGGCGCAAGCGCCATGGCCGGGCTGACCGCCGGCTGATCGCCCAACGGCCGGCCGCGCCCGAAGTTTTCGCTTTTCATCGCGCTGCAATCGCCTTATACGCCCGCATCCGCAGAAGGTTTGCTCCGATGCGGACACCTCCATGGGCCCTGCTGGACGACATCCCGGCTTGCGCCATCACCCTCAACACTTGAAGGAGACCCCGATGTCGATCACTGCCGAAGAAAAGAACCGCCTGATCAAGGAATTCGCCACCAAGGACGGCGATACCGGATCGCCCGAGGTGCAGGTCGCCATCCTGACCTCGCGGATCACGACCCTGACCGAGCATTTCAAGACCCACAAGAAGGACAACCACGGCCGCCGTGGCCTTCTCAAGATGGTCGCACAGCGCCGCAAGCTGCTGGACTACACCAAGGCAAAGGACGAGGCCCGTTACCAGGACCTCATCAAGCGCCTCGGCATCCGCCGTTAAGCCGCTGCCGTTGCCGCCGCGCCGAACCTTGGCGCGAACGGTTTTTTGCAATGCCCGTCCCCTGCGGCGGGCATTGTTGCGTTTTGCGGTACCGGTCGGTTGTGCTGGCCGCGCACCGGTCCCGACGTGGCGGGGTCAGAGGCGCAGATCTGGCGTCCTGATCCGCTCTGCGCAGAATGAGATCCAGAATGCCGCCCAAGCGGCAAAACCGGCGATTTTCAGCAGATCCTCTGTCGCGTATGACGAATCGCCCAACAGTTCGAGGTCGGCGACCACGGACAGGGCGACGAAGAAGATTGCCGGGATCAGGCCGGTGAGCGGCGCCAGCCCGTGTTCTTTCAAGGCCATGAACACCACGAGGCCGCCCCAGCAGGCATAGACCGCCAGAAACGCCTCTTCCGGCAGTCCAGTGGCGCGGGGCAAGCCCCTCTCGTGCCACAGGAACTGGTCGTCCAGCGCCAGGACAAAGGACAGCACGGCAAGCACGACCAGAACGCTGCGTCCGGACGGGACGAGCCGCGCCGTGAAGGCCGCGATGGCGGCGGTCATGGCCAGCAGCATCACGGACAATACCGTTGCCGACCCTGCCAGAACCGGCAGATCGAATGATGCCGCGATGTCGCGCAAGACCTGCCCCGAGGACAGACCCGAGAATTCGCCGAGCTCGATCAGAAAGCCGCCGACAAGCGCTGCCGCGAAACCGATGAGCGTGATCCGGAAGGTGCTGAGGCCGACGGCGCGCCGATCCGGACGGCGTGCCGAGGATACCGTATCTGCCGCTTTGCGCATCATGTGTACCCCTTACAAACGACGATTGTATGTGGCCCGGGTGCCGGCATTTTCCAGTGTAATGCTGCGGCGCCGCACTATGCGGCATTGCGGCGTGTCAGATTTGCTACGCAGGCAGGGGGTCAACGAAGGGGCGGGCGACCGCCTGGCGCCTTATTCCCGCGCATGCGCAAACGTCGCTTTGCAATTGACGCGCAAGACCTGTATGTCGCGCGTATCTGAGACGTGACGCCCTGACCCCGGCGCATGACAGGATAGAGGGGTCGGCGGCAATGGGGCCGCCATGCTAAACGCGAGACCCGGAGGGCCGGGAGTGCTCGCTTACAGGATACGCTAGATGTTCAACGTTACGACGAAATCCATGCAGTGGGGCGAGGAAACGCTCACACTGGAAACGGGCAAGGTTGCCCGCCAGGCCGACGGATCGGTCATCGCCACTCTGGGCGAGACATCCGTGATGGCCAACGTGACCTTTGCCAAGAAGGCGAAGGAAGGTCAGGACTTTTTCCCGCTGACCGTGCACTATCAGGAAAAATACTATGCCGCCGGCAAGGTGCCGGGCGGGTTCTTCAAGCGCGAGGCGCGTCCGACCGAGAAGGAAACGCTGACCGCGCGCCTGATCGACCGTCCGATCCGCCCGCTGTTCGTGCCGGGTTTCAAGAACGAAGTGCTGGTGATGTGCACCGTGCTGTCGCATGACCTCGTGAACGACCCGGACATGGTGGCGATGATCGCCGCCTCGGCCGCGCTGACCATTTCGGGCGCGCCCTTCATGGGCCCGATTGCCGGCTGCCGCGTCGGCTACGAGGATGGCGAATACATCCTCAACCCCGAAATCGACGACATGCACAAGCTCAAGGACAACCCCGAGCAGCGGCTCGACCTGGTTGTCGCGGGCACCAAGGACGCCGTGATGATGGTAGAGTCCGAGGCCTATGAGCTGACCGAAGAGGAAATGCTGGGCGCTGTGAAATTCGCGCACGAGCAAATCCAGCCGGTCGTGGACCTGATCGTGTCGCTGGCCGAGGAAGCGGCGAAAGAGCCCTTCGACTTCCAGCCTGCCGATTATTCCGCGCTCTATGATGCGGTGAAGGCAGCCGGCGAGGACAAGATCCGCGCCGCCTATGCGATCACCGACAAGCAGGAGCGCACGACTGCGGTCTCTGACGCCAAGCAGGCGATCAAGGGTTCTCTGAGCGAAGAGCAGCTTGCCGACGAAAACCTCGGCTCCGCGCTGAAAAAGCTCGAAGCCTCGGTGCTGCGCGGCGACGTCGTGAAGACCGGCAAGCGCATCGACGGGCGCGCGCTAGACGAAGTGCGCGACATCGTTTGCGAAACCGGAATCCTGCCGCGGACCCACGGATCGGCGCTGTTTACCCGCGGGGAAACCCAGGGCCTCGTGGTCACCACGTTGGGCACCGGCGACGACGAACAGATGATCGACGCGCTGCAGGGCACCTACAAATCGAACTTCCTGCTGCATTACAACTTCCCCCCGTATTCGGTCGGTGAAGCCGGGCGCGTCGGCCCTCCGGGACGGCGCGAGATTGGCCACGGCAAGCTCGCCTGGCGCGCGCTGCAGGCAGTTCTGCCCGCGGCGACCGATTTCCCCTACACCATCCGCGTCGTGTCCGAGATCACCGAATCCAACGGCTCGAGCTCGATGGCTTCGGTCTGCGGCGGGTCGCTGTCGATGATGGATGCGGGTGTGCCGCTGAAATCCGCGGTGGCTGGTGTGGCCATGGGCCTGATCCTCGAAGAGGACGGTTCCTACGCGGTGCTGACCGACATCCTGGGCGACGAGGATCATCTCGGCGACATGGACTTCAAGGTCGCTGGCACCGAGAACGGCATCACCTCGCTGCAGATGGACATCAAGGTCGCCGGGATCACGCAGGAGATCATGGAAAAGGCGCTGGCACAGGCCAAGGCCGGCCGCATGCATATCCTGGGCGAGATGAACAAGGCGATCACGGGTGCGGCCGAATTCTCGGTCCACGCGCCGCGCATCGAGACGATGCAGGTGCCCACCGACAAGATACGCGAAGTCATCGGGTCGGGCGGCAAGGTCATCCGCGAGATCGTCGAAGTGTCGGGCGCCAAGGTCGATATCAACGACGAGGGCATCATCAAGATCGCCTCGCCCAACGGCGATTCGATCAAGAAGGCCTATGACATGATCTGGTCCATCGTGGCCGAGCCGGAAGAGGGCATGATCTACGACGGCAAGGTCGTGAAGATCGTCGATTTCGGCGCCTTCGTGAACTTCTTCGGCAAGCGCGACGGCCTGGTGCACGTCAGCCAGATCGAGAACCGCCGCCTGAACCATCCTTCGGACGTGCTGAAGGAAGGCCAGGACGTGAAGGTCAAGCTTCTGGGCTTCGACGATCGCGGCAAGGTGCGCCTGTCGATGAAGGTCGTGAACCAGGAGACAGGCGAAGAGATGTCGCCCGAGCAGCAGAAAGAAGCTGCGGAAGGGTAAATCCCTCGCACAGTAGATCGAGAAGGGCCCGCATCATGCGGGCCCTTTTTCTATGAAGAATTGGCTGCTTCGCGGACCCTCTGGGCCACAGTTTCTGGACAGGACATCTCGCATCTCTACACATGTCTCATGAGCTTGATCGACGACCTGGAAAAGATAGAGCGAATGGTCCTGCCGACCGACCCGAGCTTTCGAGCCATCGAGCGCGATGTCCTGGATCGTCACATCGCCGAAGCCCGGCAGAATGCACTCGCGAACGCGACGGACGACTTCCTGCTTTCCCTGATGCGATTTCTGGCCCTTCCGGGGAACGGGCATACCCGCCTGATCCCGAATAATGCCATTTCGGTCCTGCCGCTCAGGTTCGTGACCATCGGGACCGCTGTATGCCTGCTGAGCGCTCCGCCTGCTTTCGACGCGGCGATTGGCAGCGAACTGATATCCATCAACGGCGTCCCGGTGAGCGAAATCGAAGTCGCCGCAGACACATTCCTTGCGGGAACTAGACAACGGAAGCGCGTTATTGCACCAATCCTTTTCGTCTGGCCAAGCGCATTGATCCGCCTCGGCGTGTTTTCCGGTAATGGCACAATCGAATACCAAATACGCGATGAGGCCGGGCGGATCAGTGAGATCGTTCCCGATACCGCAAACAGGGTTCGCGGCGCCGCTCTGTATCCGCGCAACGAGCATGGGAAAGCTGACGCATCCTGGTCTCCCTTGACCTTTCTGGAGATCAGGGAGTTTGGCAGCCGAGGCCTGCTCCTGGTGCTTCCGAGCTTTTTTGATCCCGGTGAAACCGACCTTTCGGCGGCGGTCTCCGAAGCGGCAAGCCGCGTAAGATCGCGCCCCTGCACGCCCCTTGTCATTGATGTTCGCGGCAACACGGGTGGCAATTTTCTCCGGACCATGCCGTTGATCGACGCGATCCTGGAGGGCGCGGAGGGCCGCCGCGTTGGCGTGTTGGTGGATAAATTTACCTTCTCGGCTGCGATCGTCTTCGTCGCCATCCTGAAGCACCGCCTCGGAGCGCGGCTCGAACTGATCGGGGAAGAGATGGGGGACGGTCTCACGTTTTTTGCGGAAGGGGGAACAATCGACCTGTCGACGGGCGGCGCGGCCGTGCGCTACTCATCGGCGTTTCATGATTGGGCAGGAGGCCGCATTGATGCGACGACCCCGACCGAGATCGCGGACAAGATCGTCCCGGTCGGATCGCTGGAACTGGACGGGACCTGGATCGCGCATTCGGATGACGCCGAATCGCGGGATCGGTTTTGCCAAGAGGTTCTCGATCGTCTGAAGACTTGAAAAATCGGTCCGTGCCTCCGCGTCCCGAGGCCGGCGCAAAAAAAGGCCCGGGCAATGCCCGGGCCAGTCCAACAGGGAGGTGCATGTGAGGGACCCGCACATGCAACGGGGTTCGGGATCAAACCCGTGGACCTCACTTAGGTTCCCGCCGGGTTCGAAAAAAGGTCTACCTTAGGACACAAGCCGATATCCGCCGGATTCCGTCACCAGAAGACGGGCATTCGCCGGGTCCGGTTCGATCTTCTGACGCAGGCGGTAGATGTGGGTTTCCAGCGTGTGAGTCGTGACACCCGCGTTGTAGCCCCAGACCTCGTGCAGCAGCGTGTCGCGGGCGACGACGCCATCGGCGCTGCGGTAGAGGAACTTGAGGATGTTCGTTTCCTTTTCGGTCAGCCGGATCTTCTTGTCATCCTCGGTGATGAGCATCTTCATCGACGGCTTGAACGTGTAGGGGCCAAGGTTGAACACCGCGTCCTCGGACTGTTCGTGCTGGCGCAGCTGGGCGCGGATGCGGGCCAGCAGGACGGGGAACTTGAACGGCTTGGTGACGTAGTCGTTGGCACCGGCATCGAGGCCCAGGATCGTGTCGGCGTCGCTGTCATGGCCGGTGAGCATCAGGATCGGCGCCTTGACGCCCTGCTTGCGCATCAGTCGGCACAGCTCGCGCCCGTCGGTGTCGGGCAGGCCCACGTCAAGGATCACCAGGTCGTACATCTGCTCCTTGGCGCGCGCCATGGCTCCGGCGCCGTTCTCGGCTTCGAAGACCTCGAAATCCTCGGTCATGATCAGCTGCTCGGCCAGCGCCTCGCGCAGGTCGTCGTCGTCATCGACCAGTAGAATGTTCTTGAGTTGCGCCATCTTGCGTCCTCCTTCCGTTTCAGGGCATGTGTGACCAGAGTGGCGCTCCGGCAAGATTTGCTGCAAACCTCTCACGTCCTCGTGTATCCAGAGGGCAAATGTTTCAAATCCCTGAGGATTTGTTGCACGCCATTCGAGTTGATCAGGCCCGTTCATGACCTTTGCGCCCGACCTGTCCGAAACGCTCGCCCGCGCCCGCGCCGATCTGCGCATGGGTGTGCCGGTGGTGCTGGACGGGGCGGCAGAGGCGGCGCTGGTGCTGGCAGCCGAGACGCTGAGCGCTGCGCGGCTGGCGGCGGTGCAGGCGGCGGGCGCCCCGGTGCTGGCGCTGACGGGCCGTCGCGCGGCGACGCTCAAGGCGCGCGCCTATGACGGCGACGTGGCGCGGGTGCGGCTGCCTGCCGATGCGCCGCTGTCGCTGGTGCAGAGCCTGGCCGATCCGGCAGACGACCTGAGCGCCCCGATGAAGGGGCCGCTGGCGACCGACCGCGACGGGTCGGCCGAGTTGCACCGTCTGGCGCTGGTGCTGGCGAAATCGGCGCGGCTCCTGCCCGCGGCCTTGGTGCTGCCGCTTGCCGATGGCGCGGGCTTTGCCGAGTTGCACCGTCTCACGCGGATCGACGCCGTCGCGGCGGCGCCGCACCTGATGACACTGGCCGAGCTCGATCATGTGATCGCCGCAAAGGTGCCGCTGCGCGCGGCGCAGAACGCGCGGCTGCACATTTTTCGGCCGGCCGATGGCGCCGAGGAGCATTATGCCATCGAGATCGGACGCCCGGACCGCGACGCGCCGGTGCTGGCGCGGCTGCATTCGGCGTGCTTCACCGGCGACCTCCTGGGGTCGCTGAAATGCGACTGCGGCCCGCAGCTGAACGCGGCGCTGGCGCAGATGGGGCAGGAAGGGGCGGGGGTGCTCCTCTATCTCAACCAGGAGGGGCGCGGCATTGGCCTCGCCAACAAGATGCGCGCCTATGCGCTGCAGGATCAGGGGTTCGACACGGTCGAGGCCAACCACCGGCTGGGGTTCGAGGATGACGAACGCGACTTCCGGCTCGGGGCGCAGATCCTCGAGAAGATGCGCATCGGGTCGGTGCGGCTCCTGACCAACAACCCGGCCAAGATCGACATGATGCAGCGCTGCGGCATCGGCGTGACCGAACGGGTGCCGCTGCGGGTCGGGGAAAACCCGTTCAACGCCGATTACCTCGCCACCAAGGCGGCGAAGTCGGGGCATTTGTTCTAGCTTTCGTAGCGCGTCTGGCCGCGCCGGTTGGCGTCCAGCGGCAGGTGCATGTGCAGCGGCTGATGCGCGCGCTGCGAACAGGAATGCCGCGGGCAGACGTGGCAGTTGAGCCCGATGGGGCTGTAAAGCTGCGGATCGGTCAGGTTGTAGGGTCGGGCATAGCCGATCTGGTCCGCGTGGTCGCGGGTGCAGCCGATGGTCACCACCAGCCGCCGGTCCTGGGTCTGACGGCTGAAGACCGGTCGGTCGGTGGTGCGGCTGATGGTGAAGAACTGCCCGCCGTCCGGCAGCTCGACGAATTGCGGCACGATCAGCCCTGGCACCCGGAACGCGCCGTGGAGATCCCAGACCGGGCAGGCGCCGCCCTCTTCGGCGAGGGTGAAGCCGGTGGCGTTGAAGCGCTTGGTGACGTTGCCGGCGCGGTCCACCCGTAGGAAAAAGAAGGGCACACCGCGCGCGCCGTCGCGTTGCAGCGTGGTCAGGCGGTGGCAGACCTGTTCGAAGCTCACGCCGAAGGCGGCGGCGATTCGGTCGATGTCATAGGCCGAAGCCTGCGCCATCTCGAGCAGCGGAGCATAGGGCATCAGCATGGCCGCGGCAAAATAGTTGGTCAGTTCAACCCGCAGCCTTGCACCGCCCTTGCCATCGTCCAGACCGCTGCGCGCGACGAGGTCTGCCACGATGTCGCCGGCTTCGAGCAGTCCGATCATGTGCGCCAGCTGGAACACGCGATTGGTGTGGTCCAGCGCCTCGGACAGGAAGATGCGTCGCGCCCCAGCGTCGTAATCGCGCAGCATGTCGGGCATTTCTGACAGGCTGCGGACGTTGGCCTGCACCCCGTGTTCGACCCGCAGATGACGCTTGAGCGAGGCATACATGTCGTCGGCGCTGCCGCCGATCCGGTCGCGCAGCGCCTCGGCGGCGCGTTCCAGTCCGTCGAAATGGTTGCCGTGGTTGCGGAAAAAATCGTGGATGGCCGTTTCCGGCGTGGTCAGCGTCAGGTTCCCTGCGGTGCCAGGCAGGCGTTTGAGCTGGTCCACCATCGCGCGGTGATTCTGGTAGAGTTGCAGGAAACGTTCCACCAGTCGCGGCGCGTGGTCGATGGCGGCGCGCAATTCGGTCAGATCGGGGCGGGCGCCGGCAAAGACCGGGTCGCGCATGATCGACCGCAGGTCCGCAAGCTGTGCCGCGTCGGTGTCCTGCACCAGCGCCCGCCAGTCGACGCCATAGGCTTCGGTCAGCTTCATCAGCACCGGCACCGAAAGGCTGCGCTGGTTGTTTTCCAACAGGTTTACATAGGCCGCGCTGATGCCCAGGCGCCGGGCCATCTCGGCCTGGGTATGGTTCATTTGCTGGCGGAGTTGGCGCAGTTGCGGGCCGACGAGAGTTTTGCTCATGTTTACAACATTACACAATCTTAATTTGTGATGGCAATAATTAACACGCTTACCTGATTTGAGATGAAATTTTATTGCGCAGAGGTATGTCTCAACCAGAGCCAGGAGAGGAAAGCGGAATAAGCCGCAACAGAGGTTCGCATTCACAACCAGGGAGGTCTTAACATGAAAAACACTTTGACACGGCGTGTTACGTTGGCGCTGGCGGCATCCGCCGCGCTGCTGGCCGGAACGACCGGCGCGGCCTTGGCCGAAGGCTGGAAGCCGATGAAGCCCGTGGAAATGGTCATCATGGCCGGCCAAGGCGGCGGTGCGGATCGTTTGGCACGGCTGTTCCAGTCGATGATCCAGAAAGAGAACCTGTCAAACATGCCGATGCTGCCGGTGAACAAGGGCGGCGGGTCCGGCGCCGAGGCGCTGCGTTACCTCAAGGACAAGTCCGGCGATCCGCATGTGATCATGGCGACGCTCAACAGCTATTACACCACGCCGCTGCGCACCGACATCGGCGTCGATATCGAAGAATTCACGCCGATCGCGCGCATGGCCATCGACACATTTGTGCTCTGGGTCAGCGCCGACAGCGGCATCACCAACCTTGAGGAATACGTGGCGGCGGTCAAAGAGGCCGGCAAGGACTGGAAGATGGGCGGCACCGGCACCGGCGCCGAGGACAGCCTTGTCACCGCGATGCTGGAAAAGGAATTCGGCCTCTCGATGACCTACGTGCCCTTCGAAGGCGGCGGCGACGTGGCCAAGAACCTGGTCGGAGGCCATGTCAATTCGACCGTGAACAACCCGTCCGAGCAGATGGGTTTCTACAACGCTGGCAAATCCGTTCCCATTGCGGCCTTCACGCCCGAGCGGATCGAGGCCTTCCCGGACGTGCCGACCATGACCGAGCTAGGCCATGACCTGGTCTACGCGATGCAGCGGTCCTTTGTGGCGCCGCCGGACATGCCCGAAGAGGCCGTGGCCTATTACACCGAGATGTTTTCCAAGCTGAACGAGCTGCCGGAATGGCAGAAATACACTGCGGACGAGGCGCTGGACCGGGATTTCCTGACCGGCGACGAGCTGCAGCAGTACTTCCTGACCGAACGCGAAAAGCATGCCGAACTGCTGAGTGCGATGGGCGAATCCTCCTGATCGCCCTGTCCTGATCCGTCCGGGGCGGCGCGACCGCCCCGGGCACACAGACCGTCAAACGAAAGGCATTTCTTCTCATGCTCGTCGCAGATCGCGTGATCGCCGGTGCCCTGATGGCGCTATCGCTCTACTTCATGTGGCATGCCACCGTACTGCCGATCGGCTGGAACGGCACCACCGGCGGCCCGGGCGGCGGCGGGTTCCCGTTCTGGCTGTCGGCGATCATGCTGCTGGCTTCGTCGGGTATTTTCTTGCGCAGTTTCAAGACCAATGCGCGGGCGGGCACCTTTTTCGACATGTCGATGCTGCGACCCGTGCTCGAGGTGATCGCGGCGCTTGTCGTCACCATCGCGCTGATGCCGATCCTCGGTTCCTATATCGCGATCCCGCTGTTCCTGTTCTGGTATCTCAAGATCTTCGGACGCCATGGCTGGGTCCTGACCCTGAGCCTGGTGATCGCCACGCCGATCTTCCTGTTCTTCTTTTTCGAGGTGACGATCAAGATCCTGCTGCCCAAGGGCATCACCGAGCCGCTGTTCTTCCCGCTTTACGCAATGTTCTTCTGAGGAGCCGGCGCCATGGAGCTTCTGTCCCATCTTGCCGATGGCTTTGCCACATCGCTGTCGCCGCTCAACCTGATGATCGTGCTGATCGGCGTGACCGCCGGTCTGTTCATCGGTGCCATGCCGGGGCTCGGGTCGGTCAACGGCGTCGCCATCGTGCTGCCGCTGACGTTCATCGTGCCGCCCAACTCGGCGATCATTCTGCTGGCGGCGATCTATTACGGGGCGATGTACGGCGGGGCGGTGTCGTCGATCCTGTTGGGCATCCCCGGCGCCTCGACCGCCGTGGCGACCACATTCGACGGCAGGCCCATGGCGCAGCAGGGCAAGGCCGGGCTGGCGCTGATCGCGGCGGCCGTGGCGTCCTTCGTCGGCGGCACGATTTCGGTCATCCTGTTCACCCTTTTCGCCGTGCCGCTGGCGGATATCGCGCTGGCCTTCGGTCCGGCCGAGGAATTCGCGCTGGTGCTCATGGCCTTCACCACCTTCGTGGGGCTGGGCGGCGATGACGTGCTCAAGACCATCGTGATGATCTGCCTCGGGCTCGTGCTGTCGACCGTGGGGCTCGACCTGATCTCGGGGCAGCCGCGGCTGATTTTCTTCGACCAGCCGGGGTTCTACTCGGGAATTTCCTTCCTCGTGCTGGCCATCGGTGTCTACGGCATCGGCGAGGTGCTCTACACAATCGAGACGTCGAAGACCGCACCGACAGTCACCGCGGCCAAGATCACGATGCGCGAACTGGGCCATGGCCTGCGCGAGATGAACCGGCTGTGGAAGACCATGTCGCTGGGATCGTTCCTGGGCTTCTTCGTGGGCATGCTTCCGGCGGCGGGGGCAACGCCCGCGGCGCTCATGTCCTACGGTGTGGCCAAGAGCATCTCGAAGAAGGGCAAGAATTTCGGCAAGGGCGAGATCGAAGGCGTCGCCGCGCCCGAGACGGCCAACAACGCCGCTTCCACCGGGTCTTTGCTGCCGATGCTGACGCTGGGCATTCCAGGCTCGCCGACCACCGCGCTGCTGTTGGGCGGCATGGTGATGTGGGGGCTGGTGCCGGGTCCGATGCTGTTCATCGAGCAGCCGGATTTCGTCTGGGGCCTGATCTCGTCGCTCTACACGGCGAACCTGGCCGCGGTACTTGTGAACATCGCGCTGATCCCGCTGTTCGTCTGGGCGCTGCGGATGCCGTTCACCGTGCTCTGCTCTCTGGTCATGGTGCTGTGCATCGTCGGCGGTTACGCCCCCAGCCAGAAAATGCACGACGTCTGGCTCATTGCCGGGTTCGGGGTCGCGGGCTACCTGTTGCGCAAGGCGGACTACCCGCTGGCGCCGCTGGTGCTGGCGCTGGTGCTGGGTCCCCTCATGGAAAAAAGCTTCCGCCAGACCCTCATTGCGGAACAGGGCAACGTGCTTGCCTTCGTCGAACGGCCCATCTCGGGGACGTTCATGGCCATCGCAGCGCTTTTCTTTGTGCTGCCACTGATTAAATATATCAGGCGGTCCGGGAAAAAGACCGTCGCTCCAGCGGAGTAGGACAATGCAGATGAATCAAGAAGGACAGACCCATGGCGCAGCACACTCTCAAAGAGCTTCTGGCAGCACATCCCAAGGACGCCCCGGCGATCGGCGCTCCTGGCAAGAGCTGGCTGAGCTATGGCGGGCTGCGTGCGCTGTCGGAAGAGATCAGGACTGACCTGCGCCGTTTCGGCGTCGGCCGCAGCGACCGGGTGGCCATCGTGCTGCCCAACGGCCCGGAGATGGCCACGGCCTTTGCCTGCGTTGCGCAGGCCGCCACCACGGCGCCGCTGAACCCGGCCTACCGCGAGGATGAATTCGCCTTCTACCTCGAGGACCTGAAGGCCAAGGCGATCCTGCTGGCCGAGGACGAGGACGGCCCGGCGCTGGCCGCCGCCAAGGCGCAGGGCCTTTTGGTGCTGCGCGTGGTGGCGCAGTCCGATGCACCGGCGGGGTCGTTTTCGCTGCGCGCCGACGGCGACACCGGTACCGAAGCCGCGGCGGAGGAGCCGCAGGCAGATGACGTCGCGCTCATCCTGCATACCTCGGGCACCACGTCGCGGCCCAAGATCGTGCCGCTGCTGCAATCCAACGTCGCCGCCTCGGCGCAGAACATCGGCGCATCTCTGGGTCTGAAATCCGACGACCGCTGCCTCAACGTGATGCCGCTCTTTCACATCCACGGCCTTGTAGCCGCCGTGTCGGCGTCGCTGGCGGCTGGCGCGTCGATCTGGTGCAGCCCCGGCTTCAACGCGCTGTCGTTCTTTTCCTGGATGAAGGAGGCGCGGCCGACCTGGTACACCGCCGTGCCGACCATGCACCAGGCGATCCTGAGCCGCGCCGGCCGCAACGCAGAGACCATCAAGGAGGTGCCCTTGCGCTTCCTGCGCTCGTCTTCGGCGAGCCTGCCCGCCCAGGTCATGGCGCAATTGCACGAGACCTTCGGCGCGCCGGTGATCGAAGCCTATGGCATGACCGAGGCCGCACACCAGATGTGCTGCAACCCGTTCGAGACGCAGAAACCCGGATCGGTGGGCCTGCCCGCCGGACCCGAGGTGCGCATCGCCGACGAATCCGAGAACGTGCTCAAGGACGGCACCGGCGAGGTGGTGATCTCGGGCGCCAACGTCACGCCCGGCTACGAGGGTAACCCCGAGGCCAACGAGAAGAACTTCTTCGAGGCCGAGGGCAAGCGCTGGTTCCGCACCGGCGACCAGGGCGCGCTGGACGAAGACGGGTTCCTGCACCTGACCGGGCGGCTCAAGGAGATCATCAACCGCGGCGGCGAAAAGGTCAGCCCGCTCGAGGTTGATGGCGTGCTGCTGGACCATCCGGCCATCGACACGGTGGTGACCTTCGCCATGCCGCATCCGAAGCTGGGCGAGGAAGTCGCCGCGGCGGTGGTGCTGAAAGAGGGCGCCGAGGCGACCGAGAAGGACATCCGCGCCTTCGCGGCAGAGCGCATGGCGGACTTCAAGGTGCCGCGCAAGGTCATCATCCTGGACGAGATCCCCAAGGGCGCCACGGGCAAAATGCAGCGCATCGGTCTGGCGGAAAAGCTGGGTCTCACGGAACCCGCCTGAGGGACAGGCCGCCCGGCGTTGCGCTTGTCGCCAATGTCGGGCAGCCTCCGGCGGGAGTTTAATGGCAAGATGAAGGAGCGGGTGCCGGTCTGCAAAAGGCCGCGCCCGAGGGGACGGCATCATGAAAATCTGCGTATTCGGAGCGGGCGCCATCGGCGGCTACATGGGCGTGAAACTGGCGCAGGCGGGGGCCGACGTGAGCCTTGTCGCGCGCGGACCGCACCTGGCGGCGATGCAGGCCAACGGTCTGAAGCTGATCGAGGAAGAGGGCGAAAGCACCGTTGAGGTGACCGCGTCCGAGGATCCGGCAGAGCTGGGCGTGCAGGATTACGTCATCGTCACGCTCAAGGCTCATTCGGTGCCCGGCGTCGTGGACAAGATGCAGCCGCTGATCGGTCCGGAAACGACCATCGTTTCGGGCGTGAACGGCGTGCCGTGGTGGTATTTCCACAAGATCGGCGGCGATCTGGAAGGCACGCGGCTCCAGTCGGTCGATCCAGGCAACAAGCAGTGGGACGGCTTTGGCCCCGACCGGGTGCTGGGCTGCGTGGTCTACCCGGCGGCGGAGGTGATCGAGCCGGGCGTCATCAAGCATATCGAGGGCAACCGCTTTTCGCTGGGCGAACCCGACGGGTCGAAGTCCGAGCGTGCGCAGGCGCTTTCCAAGGCGCTGGGGGCGGCGGGGCTCAAGGCGCCGGTGCGGCCGCGGTTGCGCGACGAGATCTGGGTGAAGCTCTGGGGCAACCTGTCGTTCAACCCGATCTCGGCCCTGACCCACGCGACGCTCGACGTGCTCTGCACCGATCCCGGCACCCGCGCGGTGGCGCGCGGCATGATGCTCGAAGCGCAGGAGATCGCCGAAAAGCTGGGGGTGAAATTCCCCATCGACGTCGAAAAGCGCATCGACGGCGGGGCGGCGGTGGGCGCACACCGGACCTCGATGTGGCAGGACCTGGACCAGGGCCGGCCGATGGAGATCGATGCACTGGTGGGATCGGTGCAGGAGCTGGGGCGTCTGACCGACACGCCGACGCCGACCATCGACACTGTGCTGGCGCTGGTGCAGCTGCGCGGACGCATGGCCGGCTGCTACGGCGGCTGAACGGTCATTCGTTCAGAAGACCGAGGCGCGCGGCCTGGATCGCCGCCTCGGCCCGGCTCGAGATGCCGAGCTTGCGGTAGATCGTCTTGATATGCGTGGCCACGGTCGTCTCGGCGATGCCGATGGCGGCGGCCGCTTCGGAGACGCGCATGCCGCGCGCGATGAGCCGAAGCACGTCGGTTTCGCGGGCGGTGAGATCCTGCGCCGGCTCGAAGCTGGGGCCGGTGTTGCGGAAATGGTCCATGATCCGCCGGGCGATGGCCGGCGAAAGGGCGGGAATACCGCTCGACAGCTGATGCAGGTGACGCTCCATCAGCTCGGAATCCTCGGATTTCAGCACGTATCCGTCGGCGCCCGCCGACAGTGCAGCGACGATGGCGCTGTCCGACGCCATGATGGTCGACACGATGGCCATCGTGCGCGGCGCCCGGCGTTGCAGGTGACGCAAGACGGTGAGCCCGTCGCCGTCGGGCAGGTTGAGGTCGACGAGCGCAAGGTCGAAGACTTCGCGGTCGATCAGCGCTTTCGCTGCGGCCACCGTTCCGGCTTCGGACACCCGGGCCCCCGGGAAGGCGCGGGCGACGACGGCGCTGAGCCAGCGCCGGGTCTCCGAGAGGTCTTCGAGGATCAAGACCGACTTCATGGGGCGACCGCGGTTCCTTCGCTGATCGGCATCCGCAGAGCAATGCGCGTCCCGGCGCGCTTTCGGGTCTGCGTGGCGGTGGCGACGCCGTTGCCGGATATTTCAATCGGCTGCGCCGGCCCGATCTGGATCGATCCGCCCAGCGAGGAAAGCCGCGTGCGCATGTTGGAAAGCCCGTTGCCGGCCCCGCTTTGCGCCGGATCGAAGCCGCGACCGTCATCGCTGATTTCGAGCCTCAGGCCGGTGTCGTCGAGGTCCACCACCACCGTCACGTGAGAGCAATCGGCGTGGCGGATCGCGTTGCTCATGCCTTCGCGAACGACCGAGCGCAGGGCGTTCGCTTCGGCCAACGACATTTTGCGGTCCGGCGGGTCGCCGTGGTCCCAATCGAGCGTAATGCCGTGCGACAGCAGGCGGTCGGCGCTTTCGCTGCGCAGGTCGGCCAGCACCTCGGGCAGGGTGAACGTGCCCTGGAAACCCTGGTTGATGATGCTGCGCAGATCGGCCAGCGTGTCGCGCAGAAGCTCGTTCTTGCGATCGGTTTCGGCGGTGTGCAGGGCGCTGAGGATCTGCGCGCCGATGTTGTCGTGCACGTCGCGGCTTATGCGGTCGCGTTCGGTCGTCACGCCCTGTTCAAAGGCGGCGCGGCTTTCGCGGATGATGTCGGCCAGGCCGCAGAGCGTATCCGCGAGCTTGCGGTCCTGCGGATTGAACAGCCGCCGCCCCGCCGCGGCATAGCGCATCTCTTGCGCGCCGACGTCCAGCGACGGCGGCAAGGCCAGCGCGAGACCCTGTTCGCGCAGCGTCGCAGAGGCCGGCGCCGGGTCGGCGCGGTCGATGACGAGCGGCGACCAGATCGCGTTCAGAAGGTCGGTCCAGGCCTGTTCCCGGTCGGCCTGGGCCGGGGCCAGCGCGGTGCGCAGGATCTCGGGGATATTGTCGGTGAGGGTCACAGACCGGGTTGCCATGATCCGGTTCAGGAGCAGCTGGCGCGCCGGGAAGTAGATGAAGCTGACCAGAAGCAGGGCGAGGCTCAGCGACACCCAGGGCTGGCCGCTCAGCAGCCACAGGAACACCGCGTCGAAGAGGATGATGAGCGCCGCCGAACCGACCCAGAACCAGACTACGTAGGCGTAGCGGTCGAGGTCGAAGAGCCGGTAGCGCAGGAGTCCCAGAGCGATGCCCAGGTGCATAATGAGGAAGAAGCCGAAGGCATAGCCCTGCGGCAGCAGCGGCGAATCGCGCAGGCCCAGCGCTTCGGGCACGACGCTCAGGCCGACGAAGGCGCTCACGCCGATCAGCACCGACAGCACCAGCCAGCGCAGTCCCGCCCGGTCGACCGGTTGGCGCCGGGACAGGACCCACTGCAGGATGGCCAGCCCGAGCGCGATCAGCGTCTGCGACATGACCACGAAATCCAGCACCTTGATCGGCGCCGCATGGGCGAGGTCAACGGCGATCAGGATGCCGTAGCCGACGGCTGGGACCAGCAGCCAGACCGGACGGAAGAGCTGGCGCGGATACATGGCGAACAGAGCGACGAGGCCGATCCCGAAGGTGCCGGCGCCGAAATGGTTGACGCCGGAGAGCAGGCGGAAGGTGTCGCCGGGCAGCGCGATTTGCCGGGTGGAATAGACCGAGGCGGCGATGGCGAAGATCGGCACGCAGACGCCGGTCAGGGCAAACATCCGGGCGCCCCAGTCCCGGGGCCGCAACGCGAAGATCCAGGCGCCGATCAGCAGCGCCAGCCCGCCGACGCCGAGCTGGAACCAGAACGGCGCTGGCAGATCGCCGAAGCTGCGCGGGCGCACCGGCACGGACGCCGTGTCAGACGTGCCGGGCAGCGCGTAGCCGACCTCTGCGCCGGGTTTGTCGAGTTCCGCGGCCAGGACGCTCTGGCGGGCGAAAAAGGCACGCTGCGCCGCGTAGTCGGGCAGCTTGTCCGGTTCCTCGATGAGGTCGGCGCCGGTGATGTCCACGCCGTTGACCGACACCGGAACGGCGCCCGGAGGAAGCGGCGCATAGGGGCGTCCGAGCAGAGACAGGATCGCGGCGGCGCAGAACGCCAGACAGAGCAGCAAGGCTGCGACGATCACCCGACCTGGCGTCATTTTGAAAATTCCTTTTCAGTCGTGCGTTCAAATCTTGCAAATATTAGAGGGAAAAAATCTCCCCTGAACAGGGGATTGGCGGGTTCAAGGCAAGAATCTACGTTTGCAGTGTCCTCCAGCGCGTGTGCGGCCCGTGGCGGCCCGCTTAGCGTGTGTGACGTGCCACGTCGCCGGACGGTCCGGCCCAAGACTCGACCGTCCGGAACAAGAATGCCTCGAAATTTTAGCGAGGTCTGCGCCCTCTGCTTTGGTCCCTGTGCCGTGAGTGGGCAGGGGGCGCAATTTTCACCCCGGATGCCGGTGACGCGTCCGGGCGCGGTTCAGTCCTTGCGCTTCTGGAACATCAGCGAAAGCAGCCCCAGCACCGCCGAGGCCACGATGAGCAGCAGCGACACGGCGTTGAGCACCGGGGTCGATCCCTGCTTGAGCTTGTCGAACATGGTGATGGTCAGCGGCGAGTCCGATCCGACCAGCATGAGCGTCGTGTTGAAATTCTCGAAACTCATCAGCACCGCCACCACCGCCGAGGCGACGATCGCTGGCATCAGGAACGGCAGGGTAATCTGCCGGACCGCCCCCAGACGCGTTGCGCCGAGATTGAGCGCGGCCTCTTCCAGGCTGGGATCGAATTTCTGCAGCCGCGCGGCGATCACCAGCGTCGCGAAGGTGGTGATGAAGGAATACTGCCCGAGGATCACGAGGATCAGACCGGGCCGAAGACCGTCGAACCACAGGCCCGTGGCGTCTTCGAGCGTGTTGGCGATACTGCTGGAGAAGACCAGGATCGAGATGCCGAGGATCACACCGGGGATGATCAGCGGCAGCAGCATGAGGATATAGAGCAGCGCCTTGCCGCGAAAGCTGTGTCGCACGAAGAGGAAGGCGTTGCAGGTGCCGGTGAACACCGCAAGCCCCGCCACCCAGGCCGCGATGAAGGCCGAGGTGCCGATCGACCGCAGGATCGCGCGTTCGTGGAAAACGCCGACGAACGGATCCTCGGTGCCGAAGAACCACGCCCAGGTAAAGCCCTCCCACGGCAGTGAGGGAAAGACGCTGTCGTTGAAGGCAAAGACGCAGACCACGGTCAGCGGCAGGGCGAGGTAGACGAAGAACACCAGCACGTAGGCGCGGTAGCACCACTTGGCGAATGCGGGCTGCGGCACCGTCGGGATCATCAGGCGCGCCCCATGGTTTCGGCAAGGGACTGCCGCGACAGCTTGAGCCCGAGGAAGACCACCGCCGAGGACAGCAGCAGCAGCAGGAAGCCCAGGGCCGAGCCGAGCTCCCAGTTGAAGCGGGTGATGAACTGCGTGTAGATCATGCCGGTGAACCACAGGCTGTCCTTGCCGCCCAGCAGGATCGGCGTGAGGTAGTTGCCCAAGGACAGCATGAAGACGACGATGCAGCCCGAGACGATGCCGGGCATGGCATGGGGGATGACGATTTCCCGCAGGATCGCCGCCCCGGTGCCGCCCAGGTCATAGCCCGCCTCGATCAGACTGTCGTCGAGGCTGTCGAGCGTGGTGACCAGCGGCACGACCATGAACAGGATCGAGGTATAGACCAGCCCGACCATGATCGCCGCGTCGTTGTAGAGCATCTCGACCGGGCCATCGACCAGCCCGAGATATTGCAGCGCGTTCGAGATCACGCCGGTTTCGCGCAAAAGAATCATCCAGCCGAAGGTGCGCACCAGTTCCGACACCCAGAACGGGATCATGCACATCAGAAAGAGCGTGGTCTTGGTCCGTCCGCGCGTCAGCTTGGCGATGTAATAGGCGATGGGAAAGCCCAGGATCAGCGTCAGCGCCGTGGCCGCGATGGACATGATCGCGGTGCGCGCGAAGGTGCGCCAGTACAGCGGCTCCTCGAAGAAGGTGACGTAGTTGCCGATCCCGTATTCGTATTCGCGCGGGCCCACCCGTTCGCTGATCGACACGACGAAAAGCCCGATATGCGGCAGGATGATGAGCACCGCCAGCCACAGCAGGATCGGCGCCAGCAGCAGGTAGAAGCCAAGTTTTGAGCCGTCGGACACCATGGCTCAGCCCTCCGCCGCGTAGAGTCGCGCCTTGTCGGGGTGCCAGCGGGTGTAGACCGTGCTGCCGCGGCGCAGGTCGGCAAAGCCGCCGGTCTGCGGCAAGGCGACGCTCAGGGCATGGCCCGAGGCGTCCTCGACCGTGACCGAACTGTTGGCGCCATTGAATAGAACCGCGGTGACGGTGCCTTGGCTTACGTTGTCTTCGCCCGCGTCGCCCGGCGTCATCGAAAGCCCGATGGCTTCGGGTCGCAGGAAGACTTGGGCGCGCTGCCCGGATTGCAGACCGGAGGCGGGCGCTGTTGCTTTCAGCTCCGTCCCGGCCTCGGTGCGCAGGGTGAGGTTCGGGCCGTTGACGGCGGCAACCGTCGCGGCGATCTTGTTCGCCTCGCCCACGAAGCCCGCGACGAAGGCGGTCTGGGGGTCGTGGTAGACCTCTTGCGGCGGGCCGACCTGTTCGAAACGGCCGTGGTTCATCACCGCGATGTTGTCGCTCATCACCAGCGCCTCGGACTGGTCGTGGGTGATGTAGACGAAGGTGGTGTTGAACTCGGCCTGCAACGCCTTCAACTCGATCTTCATGTGTTCGCGCAGCTTGAGGTCGAGCGCGCCCAGCGGTTCGTCCAGCAGCAACACGTCCGGTTCGAGCACCATGCAGCGGGCGATGGCGACGCGCTGTTTCTGCCCGCCCGACAGCTGGTCGACGCGCCGCTGCGCGACGCCGGGCAAGCCGACGCGGGCGAGGATGTCCTCGACGCGGCGGGTAATCTCGGGTTTGGCGACGCCGCGCTGGCGCAGGCCGAAACCGACGTTGTCGCCGATGTTCATGGTGGGAAAGAGCGCAAGGTGCTGGAAGACCATCGACACCGGCCGCTTGTTGGGCGGCACGCCGATCATCGACCTGCCCTTGATCCGCAGATCGCCCGAAGTCGGCGACTGGAACCCCGCGATCATGCGCAAGAGCGTGGTCTTGCCACAGCCCGAGGGGCCGAGGATGGAAAAGAACGATCCCTGCGGCACCTCGAAGCTGACGTGATCCACGGCGCGGAAGCTGTCGAAATCCTTGACGAGGTCGACGCAGGACAGATCGGGGGTGTGGGTGGTCACGGGATGCCTCGCGGGATGGGAAAGGGCACCGGACGGTGCCCTTTCCATGCGTGTCAAAGCGGATCAGTTCGCGGCGTTCACGCGGTCGAGCGTGGCGCCCTCGAGCGCCTCGAGACCGGCGGGCACCGGCGGATACCACTTGATGTTGTCGATCGCCGCCTGGTCGAAGCTCGCCTGGTAGCGGGCCTTGAGATCGGCGCTCACGCCCTCGTCGCCGCCGACGGAGGCGGTGAAGTTGCCGGCGCTGTTGGTGATCATCGCGGCGATGTCGGGGCGCATGACGAAGTTGATCCAGTCATAGGCCGCCGCGTCCGCGCGGCCACGGGCGGGCAGCACGAAGGTGTCGATCCACCCCAGCGCGCCGGAGTCGGGCGCGACGAAGGTGATGTCGGGGTTGTCGGCATTGAGCTGCCAGCCGCCGGTGTCCCAGGCCATCGAGGCCACGACCTCGCCCGAGCGCAGCAGGTTCTGGATCTCGTCGCCGCCGTCCCAGTAGGTTTTGACGTTGGGCTTGCACTCGGTCAGCTTCGCTTCGACCTGGTCGAGGATCTCCTGGTAGGCCGCTTCGTCGCCGTAAGCCGCGAAGGGGTCGAGTCCCATAGCATAGGCAAAGCCGATCAGGGTCGGACGCTTGAGCCGGTAGGACACCTTGCCCGCCACCTCTTCGTTGCAAAGGTCGGTGTAGTCGGTCACGCCCTCGGCTTCGGCGGTGTTGATCACGAGCCCGCTGGTGCCCCAGATATGCGGCAGGCCGTAGACCTCGCCCTCGTAAGTGGTGTTGCCCGCGGTGGCTTCGAGCATCGACGGGATGAAGAGGTCGGCGTTGACCATCGACATGTCGATGGGCTTGTAGATGCCGAATTCTTCCTGCGCGCTGGTGATCCGGTCCTGGCTCGGCTGCGCCAGATCGAAGCCGCCGCCGTTGGTGGCGCGCAGCTTGGCGATCATTTCCTCGTTGTTCGACGTCGTGACCTCGACCGTGTGGCCGGTTTCTTCCTCGAACATCGCGATGACCTCTTCGGGCGCGTAGCCGCCCCAGGTCAGCAGGTGCAGCGTTTCGGCCTGTGCGCTTTGCGCGCCAAGTGCGGCGATCATCACGACCGACGACAAGAGTTTGGTTTTCATGTGATTTCTCCCTCTTTGGTTTGATTGGCGGGCGCATCCTCGCCCGCGGTCCATGACAGTATTACGTCAAACACACTGATATTTTTCAATAATTCTCACAGGTTTACAGGGCCATCACACGATCCGCATAAGCAGATCGCGCGTGTTCTCTTCGGTCATCTCGACCGGGTTGCCGCCGGTGCTGGGATCGGACAGCGCCCCTTTCACGACGCGGTCGATGTCGATGTTCTTGACCCCCATCGCCGTGAGCGTCTTCGGAATGCCCAGGCTGGCGTTGAAGTCGTCCACGAAGGCGCAGAAGCCGTCGAACCCGCCGGAGATGCCCAAGTAGGCCGCCGCCATGTCGAAGCGTTCGGCGATGGCTGGTCGGTTGAACTGCAAGACCGCGGGCATGCAGACCGCGTTCGTGGTGCCGTGGTGGGTGTGGTATATGGCACCGATGGGATGCGACAGCGCATGGATCGCGCCCAGCCCCTTCTGGAACGCCGTGGCTCCCATCGCCGCCGCCGCCATCATCTGCGCGCGCGCCTCGATGTCCGATCCGTCGGCGTAGGCGCGGGGCAGGTAGTCCTTGACCAGCCGCATGCCTTCCAGCGCCATGCCCTGCGACATGGGGTGGTAATGCGGTGAGGAGTAGGCCTCCACGCAATGAGCAAAGGCATCCAGTCCGGTGCCCGCGGTGATGAAGCCGGGCATGCCCACAGTCATTTCGGGGTCGCAGATCACCACCGAGGGCAGGAATTTCGGGTGGAAGATGATCTTCTTCTCTTCGGTCTCGGAATTCGTGATGACGCTGGCGCGGCCCACTTCGGAGCCGGTGCCGGCGGTCGTCGGTACCGCCACGATGGGGGCAATGGCATCGGCATCGGCGCGGGTCCACCAGTCGCCGATATCCTCGAAATCCCACAAGGGGCGCGTCTGGCCGGCGAGAAAGGCCACCAGCTTGCCCAGGTCGAGGCCCGAGCCGCCGCCGAAGGCCACGACGCCGTCATGCCCGCCGTCCTTGAAGGCGCGCACGCCCGCTTCGGCGTTCTTCTCGTTGGGATTGGGATCGACGTCCGAGAACATCGCGCGGCCAAGGCCCGCGGCCTCCAGCAGGTCGAGCGTGCGGGTGGTGATCTCCATGTTCGCAAGGCCGCGGTCGGTGACGAGCAGGGGCTTGGTGATCCCGGCGGCGGCGCAGGCATCGGCAATTTCGGAGATGCGTCCCGCGCCAAAGCGGACGGCGGTGGGATAGGACCAGTTCGCGGTCAGGGACATGGGGTCAGGCCTTTTTCAGATGGTAGGATTTCGGGCGTGTGAGGTTGTGATAGCCGATGATCGACAGCCCGCCGCCGCGCCCGGTGTCCTTGCAGCCGGTCCAGCACAGGCCGGGGTCGAGGTAATCGGCGCGGTTCATGAACACGGTGCCGGTCTCGATCCGGTCGGCGATGGCCTCGGCGCGCGCGGCATCGCGGGTCCAGACCGCGGCGGTCAGGCCGAAATCGCTGTCGTTCATCAGCGCGATGGCCTCGTCGTCGTCCTTCACCGGCATGATGCCGACCACCGGGCCAAAGCTTTCCTCGCGCATCACCCGCATGTCGTGGGTGACGTTCGTCAGGATCTGCGGCGAAAGGTAGGCGCCGCCGTCGTCAGCGTCGAAGGTCGGGATATGCGCGGTGGCACCCTGTTCGATGGCCTCGGCGATCTGTTCTCGCACCGTGGCGGCAAAGCGGGCGTGCGCCATCGGCCCGATGGTGGTGTCGGGGTCGAGCGGGTTGCCGAGCTTGTAGCCGCTGACGATCCCGATCGCCTTTTCCAGGAAGGCGTCGAAATGCTTTTCGGCCACGTAGATGCGTTCGATCCCGCAGCAGCACTGGCCCGAGTTGAACATCGCCCCGTCGATCAGCGTGTCGGCGGCGGCATCGAGGTCCGCGTCGTCGCAGACATAGCCCGGATCCTTGCCGCCCAACTCCAGCCCGACGCCGGTAAAGGTGCCGGCCGCCGCGCGCTCCATCGCCTCGCCGCCGGGGACGGAGCCGGTGAAGTTCACGAAACCGAAGGACCGCGCGGCGATCAGGTCCGAGGTGGTGTCATGGTCGAGGAACACGTTCCGGAATACGTCCTCGGGCACACCCGCCGCGTGAAAGGCGGCGGCCATGCGTTCGCCCACCAGCGGCGTCTGGCTTGCATGTTTGAGCATCACCGCGTTGCCCGCGATGAGCGCGGGCGCGACGGTGTTGATCGCGGTCATGTAGGGGTAGTTCCAGGGCGCCACCACCAGCACGACCCCGTGCGGCACGCGCTTGATGACCCGGCGGAACCTGTCGCTGTCCTCGATCACGATCTCGGCCAGCGCCTCGGCCGCGATGTCGGCCATGTAGCTGGCGCGTTCGTTGAAACCGCCGAATTCGCCGCCGTAACGGACCGGACGTCCCATCTGGTGCGCAAGCTCGGGAACGATCTCGTCGTTCATCTCGCCAACCTTGGCGACGCCGGCGCGGACCAGCGCCACGCGTTCGTCCAGCGGGCGCGCGGCCCAGTCGGCCTGCGCGGCGCGGGCACGCGCGACGGCATCCTGCGCCTCGGTCATGGAGAGGGTGGGACGTTCGGCAAAGACCGACCCGTCGATGGGGGAGATACAGCGGATCATGGTTCAGGCCCTTTCAAATCCGCGCGCGATTTCCCAGTCGGTCACCGCGCGGTCAAACTCTTCCTGCTCCCACTCGGCGGCGCGGGTGTAGTGGTCGACCACCAAGTCGCCGAGCGCCTCGCGCAGGAACGTCGAATTGCGCAGGGTCTCGGTGGCGGCGCGCAGGGTGCGCGGCACTTCGTTCGCCTCTGCAGCGTCATAGATATCGCCGCTGGTGGCGGACGCCAGCGCCATCTTGTCCTCGATCCCCTTGATCCCGGCGGCCAGCATCACCGCCTGCGCGAGGTAGGGGTTGAGGTCCGATCCGCCGATCCGGCATTCGACGCGCACGCCCTTGGTGCCTTCGCCGCACAGCCGGAACCCCGCGGTGCGGTTGTCCACGGACCAGACGGTTTTCGTCGGCGCGAAGGTGCCCTTGGCAAAGCGCTTGTAGCTGTTGACGTAGGGCGCCAGGAAATAGGTGTAATCGGGGGCATAGGCGATCAGCCCGGCCATGTAGTGCTTCATCAGCTCGGACATGCCGAGATCGGCGTCGGCCTCGTAGAACGCGGGCTTGCCGTCCTTCCAGAGCGACTGGTGCACGTGGCTGGAACTGCCGATCCGGTCGGCGCTCCACTTCGGCAGAAAGCTCGCGGCGTGGCCGTTCTGCCAGGCGATTTCCTTGACGGCGTTCTTGGCGATGGTGTGGTGATCGGCGCAGTCCAGCGCGCTGGCATAGCGGATGTTGAGCTCTTCCTGCCCGGCCTCGGCCTCACCCTTGGAGTTTTCGATGGGGATACCGGCGGCGAAAAGGTGGTTGCGGATCGGGCGCATCACCGCCTCTTCCTTGGTGGTCTGGAGGATGTGGTAATCCTCGTTGTAGCCGCTGATCGGGGTCAGGTCGCGGAATCCGCCGCGGCGGATCTCGTCAAAGCTTTTCTCGAAGAGGAAAAACTCCAGCTCCGTCGCCATCATCGCGTCGTATCCCAGCGCCTCCAGCCGGGCGATCTGGGCCTTGAGGATCGCGCGCGGCGAATGCGGCACCGGTTCGTGCGTGTGGTGGTCCAGCATGTCGCAAAGCACCATCGCCGTGCCCTCGAGCCAGGGCACGCGGCGCAGGGTCGAGAGGTCGGGCGCCATGACATAGTCGCCATAGCCGCGTTCCCAGCTGGTCGCCTTGTAGCCCGGCGGCGTCGCCATCTCGAGGTCGGTGGCCAGAAGGTAGTTGCAGCAATGGGTTTCCTCGAAGGAAGACTCCACGAAATTCACCGCATGAAAGCGTTTGCCCATCAGGCGGCCCTGCATGTCGACCATGCAGACAAGGACCGTGTCGATTTCGCCTGCGGCCACGGCCTTCTTGAGCGCGTCGAAACTGAGGTTGGCGGGCATGGGGCAAGTCCTTTCTGGTGGGGAAGCGCCCCCGCCGGAACGGGGGCGCCCTGGTCAAGGTCCGGGAAACGGGCCTTATTCGAAGTTGTAGGGTGCGCCGGCTTGGTTGATGACGGCGTTGTACTCCTTGAAGATGTTGACGATCCGCTGCTGGATCTCGCCTTCTTGCGCGACCTCTTCCCAGAACTCCTTGGCGGCGTTCTCGACCTCGGCCCATTCGGCGGCCGGGACCGACCGCAGCGCCAGCTTGTCGCCGTTGGCGCGCAGCGCGGCCTCGCCGCCCCAGTACCACTGGTTGCGGTAGGTGTGGCCGGCTTCGGTCGCCGCCATGACCACCGACTTGAGGTGATCGGGCAGCTCTTCCCAGCGTTCCTGGTTCACGAACCACGACCCGATCCAGGCGCCCGAGATGTTGTTGGTCAGGAAATAGTCGGTCACGTCGGCCCAGCCGACGGTGTAATCCTCGGTGATGCCCGACCAGGCCATGCCGTCAAGCTCGCCGGTCTGCACCGCGACCTCGGCATCCTCGTAGGGGATGTTCACCGGGACCACGCCGAACTTGGACAGGAAGCGGCCCGCGGTCGGGAAGGTGTAGAGCTTCAGCCCGTCGAGGTCCGCGACCGAGGTGATTTCCTTCTTGGTGTTGAAGTTGCACGGGTCCTGGCCCGCCGCCGACAGCCATTTGACGCCGACCTTGGCGTATTCCTCTGCCCAGATCTCGGCGAGACCGTACTGGTTGAAGAGCACCGGCACGTCGAGGATGTGCTTGGTGGCGAAGGGGAAATACCCGCCGAACTGGCGCAGCGGGGTGGGCGAGGCCATGGAATCGTCGTCCGAATGCACGCCGTCGATGGTGCCGCGCTGAAGCGCCTGGAACAGCTCTCCGGTGGGCACGATCTGGTCGGCATAGAACAGTTCGACCTGCAGCTCGCCGTTGGCATTGGCGTTGATGTAGTCGATGACCGGCTTGGTCACATGCTCACCGAGCGCGCCGCCCGCGTAGGTCTGGAACCGCCAGGTGATCGCGTCCTGCGCCTTGACGATGGCGGGGCTTGCCAGCGTGGCCGCGGCGCCAAGGCCAGCGGATGAAAGAAACGTGCGTCTTGTCGTCATTGGTTTTTCCTCTCTGTGGATGCGTTTGAAAATGCCCCGTGTGCGGGATCTTCTTCTTGGTTAATTTCCATAGACATACCCCGGCAGCCAAAGCGCGATTTCGGGGAAGGCCATGATGATGGCCAGCGCCACGACCATCACGCCGACGAAGGGCAGGATGGACGAATAAATGTCCCGCAAAGTGATCTCGGGCGGGGCCATGGCGCGCATCAGGAACAGGTTGTAGCCGAACGGCGGGGTCATGTAGGCGATCTGCGTGGTGATCGTGTAAAGCACGCCGTACCATATCAGGTCGAACCCCAGCGCGCCCACCAGCGGCACGTAGAGCGGGGCCACGATGACCAGCATCGCCGTGTCATCAAGGAACGTGCCCATCAGGATGAAGCTCAGCTGCATCAGGATCAGGATCATCCAGGGGCTGAGGCCCAGCTTTTCGGTGAACAGGCTCTCGATCGCCTTGACCGCGCCCAGCCCGTCGAAGACCGCGCCGAAGGCGAGCGCGGCAAGGATGATCCACATGAACATGCAGGTGATGCCCAGCGTCTTGCGCACCGAGGTCTCGAACACCTCGCGGGTCATGCGGCCCTTGACCACGGCGGCCAGGAAGGCGGCGATGGCGCCGATGGCCGAGCTTTCCACGAGGCTGGTCCAGCCGTTCACGAAGGGGACCATCATGGTGAAGAAGATGAAGAGCGGCAGCAGCCCCGCGCCCAGCAGCCGAATCTTCTCGCCCATCGGCATAGCGCGTTCTTCGGCCGGCAGGACCGGGCCCAGCGACGGGGTGATGCGGCAGCGGATGACGATGTAGATCACGAACATCGCCGCCATCATCAGCCCCGGCAGCACACCCGCCAGCCACAGCTGCCCCACCGGCTGCCGCGCGATCATCGCGTAAAGCACCAGCACCACCGAGGGCGGCACGAGGATGCCCAGGGACGATCCCGCCTGGATCACGCCGGTGACCATGCGCTTGTCGTAGCCGCGTTTCAGCAGTTCCGGCAGCGCGATGGTGGCGCCGATGGCCATGCCCGCGACCGACAGGCCGTTCATGGCCGAGATCAGGACCATCAGCCCGATGGTGCCGATAGCGAGGCCGCCGGGCAGGCCGCCCATCCAGACGTGGAACATCTTGTAAAGATCGTCGGCGATGCGCGATTCCGACAGGACGTAGCCCATGAAGATGAACATCGGCAGCGTGAGCAGCGGATACCATTTCATCAGCTTGATCGCCGCGGCAAAGCCAAGGTCGAACCCACCGCGGTCGCCCCAAAGGAAGAAGGCCGCGATCACCGCGACAAAGCCGATGGCGCCGAAGACGCGTTGGCCGGTCAGCAGCATCAGCATCATCGACGAGAACATGAGGATGGCAATGACCTCGTAGGACATCAGGTCTTTGCTCCCATGTCGTGGCCGCGGATGCGCAGGACGTCCTTGAAGAACTCGGAAATCGCCTGCAGCAGCATCAGGAAGATGCCCACCAGCATGATCGCCTTGATCGGCCAGAGGTACGGGCGCCAGACCGAATTGCTGCGCTCGCCGCCGTAGCTGATGGAATACATGAAGCTTTCCCAGCCACCCCAGAGCAGGAAGACCAGGTAGACGATGAGGAAGATCACCGTCATCGCGTCGACCTGCGCCTTGCGGTGGTCCGACCACTCTCCGTAAAGCAGGTCCATCCGCACGTTCGACCCCATCTGGATCGAATAGGGCCCGCCAAGAACGTAATAGGCGACCATGGCGAACTGCGCCATCTCCAGCGTCCAGAGCGCCGGGTTGAAGAAGGTCTTGGAGATCGACGACCAGAGCAGGATCGCCATCATCACGAAGATCCCGTACATGACGACCCGCCCGATGCGGTAATTCATGCCGTCGACAAAGGCGATGTAGCGTTTCACGAGGCTCAGCATGCGGCGGCCCCCGTGGTGGAGAGCGCGCTTTCCAGCCAGTCGCCCAGGCGCTTGGCCATGTCGTCCTGCGCGGCGGCGTCTGCAATGAGGTCGTTGCGTACTTCGAGCATGACGTTCAGGTGCTTGCCGGGCAGGGCGTGCTTCTTCAGCGTGTGGGTCACGCCGTCTTCGGGGCCGTAGGGGTCGTTGCGGCGGACGTTTTGCGCGCCGGCGCGGTCCGCGGCGTCCAGCATCGCATCGGCCAGGCGCGCATCGCGGTCGTGCAGCACGCCGATTTCCACCGTCCGAGCCGCGCCATGATAGACCGGCGTGAAGCTGTGCACAGTGACGAGGATCGGATCGCTGCGGTCCGAGATGGCCTTGGCCACCGCCGCGTGGAACGGCGTGTAATAGCTTTGCGACCGGATCTCTCTCTCGGCCTTGTCCAGCTTTGCGTTGCCGGGAATGTCGAAGATCTCGCTCCGCGCCGGCATGGCATCCGGCGCCTCGGGCGGGCGGTTGCAGTCGATCACCAATCGCGACACCGAGGCCGCCACCAGCACCGCGCCGAACCGGTCGGCCAGCCGCTCGGCCAGCGCCAGGGCGCCGGGGTCCCAGGCGGCGTGGCTCTTGCGTGCCTCGACCGACAGGCCCAGCGTTCCGAATCGCTCCGGAATATGGGCGCTGGCATGTTCGCAGACGAAGACCAGCGGCGACACGGCATCGGCGTTGCGCAGGGCAACGGCAGTCTCTTCGTCTGTCTCAAGGTGATTCATCATGACCCCCATGCACAAAGCGTCTTGCCAGCGCGGCCTTCTGTCAACACAATTGTGAAAAGAATATCACAGGGCGTCCGGTTCTGTTATAAATTGCTCAAAAGGTGGGGCCGCCGATGGGAACCAGCAGCCAGACGATCGCCGAGCGCATCCAGAAACGGATGGACGATCTCACCCGTGCCGAGCGGCAGCTGGCGCTGTCGGTGCTGGAAAACTACCCGGCCTCCGGGCTTGGACCGCTGGCGTCGCTGGCCAAGAGCGCCAATGTCTCGGTGCCTACGGTCGCGCGCATGGTGCAGAAGCTGGGCTACAAGGGTTACCCGGATTTCCAGGCCGACCTGCGCGAAGAGCTGAGCGCCATCGCCAAGGGCCCCATCGCCAAGCACGAGACCTGGGCCGGGGCGGCGCCGTCCGAACATATCCTGAATCGCTTTACCGAAGCGGTGATCGACAACATCCGCACCACCATGGCGCATATCGACCCGGTGGCCTTCGACGACGCCTGCGCGCTGGTCGCGGACCGGTCTCGGCACCTTTATATCGTGGGCGGACGGGTCACGCATACGCTGGCCGAATACCTGTTCCTGCACATGCAGGTGATCCGGCCGAACCTGACCCATGTGCAGTCGACCTCGAACACCTGGCCGCATTACCTGCTGAACGCAGGCGAAGGCGACGTATTCGTGGTCTTCGACGTGCGGCGCTACGAGAACAATACGCTGAAACTGGCCGAGCTTGCCCGCGAACGGGGCGCGAAGATCGTGCTGTTCACGGATCAGTGGCGCTCTCCGGTGCACCGCATGGCGGACATCTGCCTGACCAGCCAGATCATCGTGCCTTCAGCCTGGGATTCTGCGACGACGACGATGCTGCTGGTGGAAAGCATGATCTCGGCGATCCAGACCCTGACATGGGACAGCACCCGCGACCGGATGGAAGAGCTCGAGGAGCTCTTCGACAAGACCAAGCTGTTTCGCAAGTTCACCTGACCGGGCGCGTGGTCAGGGCAGGACGACCCGCGCCAGCCACACTAGCGCACCTGCCGCGCAGAGCGCCACGCCGAACGGTATCGGCCGGTCCGCGGTCCAGCCGCCGCGTGTAAGGGCCGCGGCGACCAACGCCGACAGCGCCGCCACCAGCACCAGCAGCGGCAGATCGGTGGGCGGCACCAGCGCGCCGAGCCCCGCCATGAGCTTCACATCCCCCAGCCCCAGCCCTTCGCGATGGCGCAGCGCGGAATAGACCAGCCGCAAGAGAAGAAAGCTGCCCGCGCCGATGGCCGCTCCGGAGAGCGCCAGTGCGGGATCGCCGTAAAGCCAGGCGTAGGCGAGGGCTGCCAGGAACAGCGGCGCGGTCAGGGGATCGGGCAGGCGGAAGTGAAACAGGTCTATGAGGGCAAGCGTCCAGAGCAGCCAGAGAACGAGCGCGATCAGGGCCATTTGCAGGGGCGTATCGCCAACGATCACCGCCAGTACCGCCGACGCGGTGGCGGCGATCTCGGTGTAAAGAAGAGCTGGCGGGATCGCCGCGCCGCAAGTGCGGCAGCGGCCCCGGCGCCTGAGGTAGGACAGCACCGGGACGAGATCGCGCGCGCCCAGAATGGTGCCGCAGGACCGGCAGGCGGAGCGTGGGGCGACGACGCTGATGCCGCGCGGCAGACGGTCGATCACGACACCGAGGAATGACCCGGCCACCGGTGCGACGAGGATAAGCAACAGCGAAAACAGCGCGGTGTCTGTCATCCCGCGACCTGTCGGGCGCCGGGGCGGCGGATGTCCAACTTTGCCAAGACGTTTCGACCTTCGGCGCGGCGCCGAGGACATGGCGGCGGGGGACCGAGCCGGTGCGGGTGGAATCGGGTCACCGAAAAACGATCCGTCCGGCTGCAGCCGCAAAGACGAATAGCCCGTCGCATCGCGCCGCCGGTCAATACAGCCCGTTGATTTCGAGCGGCAGCTTTTCGACCTTGCGTTCCTTGAGCAGGCTGCGCGGCGGTTCGGCGGCATCGGCGTGCCGCAGCTTCTGGTACTTGCGTTGCGCCACGGCCTGCGCCTTGTGGTCGCTGTCGATGATCGTCGGGCGCATGAAGACAAAGAGCGTCCGCCGCGTCAGGTCGCGGCTGCGCGACTTGAAGAGCTCGCCCAGCACCGGCACGTCGCCGAGGCCCGGCACCTTGGAATCCGATTCCAGCTGGTCGTCGGTGATCAGTCCGCCCAGCACCACGGTGCCGCCGTCCTGCGCCTGCACGGTGGTCTCGATGACCCGGCGGTTGGTGATAAGATCCGCCGCACCCGCCACGTTGGCATTGACCAGCGACGACACTTCCTGCGCGATCTCGAGCCGGACGATGCCGTTCGAGGTCACGCGCGGCAGCACCTGCATGGTGATTCCGACATCGCGCCGCTCGATCGTGGTGAAGGGCGTCAGCGTGTTGCCGTCGGTGGCAAAGCTGCCGGTGCGGAACGGCACGTTCTGGCCGACCACGATGGTCGCCGACTTGTTGTCCATGGTGGTGATCGACGGGGTCGACAGCAGGTTGGCCGAGGTCGATTGCGACAGTGCCTGGACGAGCATGCCGAAATTGTCCTGTGCGCCACCCACGGTCAGGCCGGTGGCGAGCCCGCTGGCCTGCGACACGCCGAGCGCTGCCAGCACGTTGCCCAGCGACGCGCCGCCGTTGCCGAAGGACGTGGCGGCGATGCCGCGGTTGGGCAGGTTGTCTCCCAGACCCAGCTGCACGCCCAGCCGCGCGGCCATTTCGCCCGACACCTCGACGATGGCCGCCTCGATCATCACCTGCGCGCGGCGCTGGTCCAGAGCGGCCACCAGCTGCGAGACTTCCTCGATCTGCCGGGACGTGCCGCGGATGACGATGGAATTGGTCGCGGTCGAGGCCTGCACGGAAACTTCGGGCGCCGGGCCGGTTGGCACTGGTGCGCCTTCCTCCACTGCTTCGGCCACCGGGTTTGTCAGGTCGACGCCGCCCTGCAGCGTGTTGCTGACGATCTCCGCCACGACTTCGGCATCGCCGTATTTCAGCCCGTAGATATAGGTCCGAAGCTCTTCGCGCGGGTTGTTGCGCGGCGGCACGTCCATATCGCGGGCCAGGTCGCGGATCTGGTTGATGTCGCGTTCGGTGCCGCGCACCAGAAGCGTGTTCGATCCGGGATCGACCGACAGTCGTGCGCCGGTGCCGGAATTGCCCAGCACCTCGCGGATGGCGGCAATGACTGCCGTCGCCTCGGCATAGGAAAAGCGCACCACTTCGGTGCGCAGGTCGGTGGGCCCGTCGAAGGTGCGCGCGATCTCGGCGATGCGGGCGACGTTGGCCGCGGTGTCGGTGATGATGATGGCGTTGGGATCGGGCAGCGCCTCGATATATCCGGCCTCGTCCACCAGCGGGCGCAGCACGCGCACCGCCTCTTCGGCGGGCAGGCGGTCGAGCGGCAGGAGCTGGGTCACCACGTCCTGACTGCCGGGGGTGCCGGCGCGCGGCGCGACGCCCTTGGACCGCGCTTGCGCTTCGGTCACCACTTCCCAGACGACGCCGCTTTCAACGGCGACGAAGCCGCGGACCCGCAGGATCGACTGAAAGAGCGACCAGACCCCGTCCTGCGTCAACGGCTGGGCCGAGACCACCGTAACCTCACCGGTCAGCGCCGGGTCCAGAACCAGCGTGCGGCCGGTGATTTCGGACACCTGTTCGGCCAGGACAGAGATCTCGGTGTTGCGCAGGTTGATGACGAAGGGCCCATCTCCCGGCGCCTGCGCCGACGCGGGCAGGGCCAGCCAGGTCAGGACCAGCAGGCAGATCGTCCGCAATGTCGCCGTGATGCCGCCGCGCATTCGGGCCCCTTTACCGCAACGGGAAGGACATCATCATCGTGCGCCCCTCCCGGACTATTTCGAGACGGGCGAAACCGGATGCGGCCACCTCGTCATACAGAATTCTGTCGCGCTGCGGATCGCCGACTTGCTGCCCATTGACCCGGGTGACCACATCGCCGCTTCGCAGACCGGCCAAGGTGACCCCGATGTTCGGATTTTCAGTGATCGTATAGCCGTTCTCCGAGGGCTCCAAACCAATCGTTTCCAGCACCGCATCGGGATTGCGGATGATGCGTTCCCGCCACAGGTCGATATAGCCGTCGATATCCTCGGGCGGCGGGGCCTCGCGCAAGTCGAGCGACCCGCGTCCCTTGACCAGCGAGTCGCGCAGACGTGCCATCGGGTCGAGGGTTTCCGCGTCCTGCGCGGCCACCTCTTCGGTCCCCGGCTCTGCCACCGCGTCGGTAAAGCTCAGGCGCAGTTGCGCGCCGCCGCGGGACAGGATGACGTATTGCCCGGCGATCTCGGTCAGCAGGACGCCCTCGGCCACATCGTCGCCCAGCAGGTAGGCCGAGGTGCGTCCGTTCCGCGCGATGAAGGCACGCGACCGCGATGCGTCGCTGTCAACGAGGACGCCGCGCAGGGTGAGGCCGAGCCCGGCGATGTCGCTGACGTCGCCGCTGTCCGGCGACGCCGGGGCCGGGGCGCTGCTGCCGAACGGTGCCAGCGCCTGGATCGCGTTCACGCTGCCGGTCGCGCCCGCACCTGCGTCGCCGCCGGCAGGGGCGCGCAGCGGCTCTGCCGTCGCGGTCACGCGGCCCGCGAGGTGCCAGCCCAGCTGCGTGGCCGGACCGGCCAGCGAAAAGGCCGCCAGGACCACAGCCACGAGCACCACAGCCCAGAGATAGAGCGCTTTCATCGGGTCCCCTCCAGGTAGCCGGTCAGCGTCACCAGCCCGCCCGCGTCCCCGGCACGTGCGACGGCGACCCGGACCTCGTCGAGCCCGGTGTCGGGCAGGGGGCGGCGCGCCACGTCGACGTCCCAGTCCGCGCCCAGCATCCGTTGCCAGGCCGGATCGAGCGGCAGGCCCAGCGAGAGCGCGCTTAGGGCGTTCTCGGCGACCCAGCGCGCGGCGATCCGGTCTTCGAGCGCGGTCGTCTGGGCGGCGTGCCGCTCGACCGCGGTCAGGAGCGTCACGCTACCCACCGCGAGGATCGCCATGGCGACCAGTGTTTCGATAAGGGTAAAGCCGGAGTCGGTGCGTGCGGTCATGGCAGCGTCTCCGCGCTGGCGGAGAATCCGTCGAAGCGAACCTCGAGAGTGCCTCCCTCGGTCGCGAGTTCGAAGACGGCCGCATCCTCGCCCCCACCGTCCAGCGCCGATGTGATGCGGAACGCACCCGCCCGCGCGCCGGGATCGCGCCGCAGGATGACGCCGTTGGCCAGGACGTGATGGTCGGCGAGGGCTTGTACCGCGTGCGGGCGCCAGTCGGACCCGTCCCATTGCGCAAAGGCATAGCCATCCTCGCGCCAGTCCATCCGGGCCGTGCGCCCGTCGATCACGGCGCGTTCCGCCGCGATGTCCAGCCGCGCGGCCAGAAGCGCTGCCTCCTGTGCGGCGTCGCGGCGTTGGCCCGGCTGACCGACCGTCAGGGCCGCGGCACCGGCCAGCACGCCGACCACCACCAACACCACCAGCAGTTCGATCAGCGTGACCCCGGCGTCGCCGGGTCGCGGCGGATGGGCCGCCCGCGCCATCAGTTCGACGCGGCGCGCTGGGCGTTCAGCGGAATATCGGCATTGACGCTGTCGCCGCCCGGTCGGCCATCGGCGCCGAGGCTCACCAGGTCGTAATCGCCGGTCTGACCCGGCGACCGGTAGACATACGCGTTGCCCCAGGGGTCTTCGGGCGTGACCTCGAGATAGCCGTCGGGCGACCAGTTCTCGGGCACCGGCGGGGTCGACGGCGGGCTGACCAGGGCCTGCAAGCCTTGCGAGGTCGTGGGGTACGTGCGATTGTCGAGCCGGTAGAGTTCCAGCGCGCTGGCGATGGACCGCAGGTCGGTCTCGGCGACGGTGACCCGCGCCTCGTCCGGTCGGCCGATCACGTTGGGAACGACCATGGCGGCGATGACGGCGATGATCACCAGCACGACCATCATCTCGATCAGCGTGACCCCGGCATCGCGGGGCGTGGCAGACTGTTTTTTCGGGGCCATGAAACTTAATCCTCGGGCTTGCGTGATTGCCAGCAAGACCTCCGCAGTTTCGACCAATGTCACACAGTCGACGATATCACAGAATTGCCCTTTGCAAAGGGAAAAATGATGGAAAAATCGGGGGTTATGAGGATGCCGCAGGCTGCTTTCGCGGCCTCTGATCCCGTTGTCGATGCCGCGCCCGCGCCGGTTCGACCCGTGCCGCAGGCGCTGGCGCGGGATCGGCTGGTGGCGTCGCTGGGGCCAGCCGCGGCGGACCGGATCCGCATCGTGCCCGCCGAAGCGGTCAGCCTCTTCCGCCTCGATCTGCCGATCCGCGGCAGCCGTCAGCGCCTTGCGGCGCTGCCCTTCGCGCTCGAGGACAGGCTGGCGGGGCCCATCGACGGCCTGCATTTCGCGCTCTGCGACGGGGCGGGCGGTCCGGGGGTTCTGGCTGCGGTCATCTCCCGCGATGCCCTGCTTGCAGAGCGGGACGCGGCGGATGGACAGCAGCTCGTGCCCGAATGTCTGACGCTGCCCGTGCCCGCCGCGGCCGAGACCGGCGCGATGCGCTGGGCGGTCTGCCGCGAAGGCGACCGCGCCCTGGTGCGGCTGTCGGACGGCACCGGTTTCGCCGCGCAGATCGGGGTTCTGAGCCACCTCTGGCGCCACGCGGGCGAACCCGAGGTGACCAGTTTCGGCGCCGCGCTGCCGTCGGACATGCGCTGGTCCGACGCCGAAGCGGGTGCCGAGATACCGGATGCGGCGACCCTCGCCACCGATCTGAGGCAAGGCGCCTTTGCGCCGGACCGCGGCCTTGCGCGGCCGCTCCGGGCGCTGGCGGCGGTCGTAGCGCTGGCGGCGCTGGCGCATCTCGGGCTGGCCTATGCCGACCTGCGGGCGCAGCGCGCGCTGGCGGAGGGTCTGCGCATCGAGGCGCAGCGCCTGCTGGCCGAGCGCATCCCCGAAGCCACAATCTACGACGATCCGCGACTCCTGATGGCCAGCCTCGCGCGGTCCGGCAGCAGCGGCACAGGCGGCGTGCTGCCGGTGTTCGAAACCGCAGCGGACGCGCTGCTGGCGGCGGGGCGTCCCGTCTCTGTGCGCAGCCTGTCCTGGTCCGACCGCAGCGGCGCGCTGACCCTTCAGGTCGAGGCCGCGCGGCTCGAGGACATCCAGCGCATGGAGGAAGCGCTGCGCGGCGCGGGCCTTTCGGTGACCGCCGGCACCGCCACCCAGGCCGAGGGCGCCGCACAGGCCGAACTGGTCCTGCGCGGGGGGGGAGACGGATGACCGGTTTTTCTTCCCTGTCCCGCCGCGAGCGGGTGATGGTGCTGGGCGGCGGCGCGCTGATGATCGCGCTGTCGCTGTGGCGCTTTGGCTGGCAGCCGGTGCAGGCCGAGCGCGCGCAGCTTGCCCAGGATATGGAGCGCTACCTCACCCTGATGTCCGTGGCCGACCAGGCGCAGCAGCCCCGCGCGGCAGATTCGGCGCCGCGCGACACCCGGCCCTTGCCGCTGCGCGTGACCCAAAGCGCCGATGCGGCGGGGCTGAACCTCACCCGCCTCGCGCCCGAAAACGGAGCGTTGCAGGTCACGCTGGCCGAGGCAGACTTCGCTGCCGTGATCGACTGGATCGCGGCGCTGGAGTCGCAGGCGGCCGTCCGTGTCACCGTCCTGTCGCTGGACCGGCTGCCCGCGCCCGGGCGCGTGTCCGCCCGGATGACGCTGGAGGAAGCGACATGACCGCATCCGCGCAACCCCGGCTCGACTACGGGTTCGCCAAGGCGCATGGCGTGCTGTTGCAGGCCCGCGGCGACGGCGCGCTGCGCTGCCTGCACCTGCCCGACGCGCCGCTCGCGGCCCTGACCGAGGCGCAGCGCGTCGCTGCCACCGGCATCGGCTTCGAACGCGTCGAACGCGCCGCCTTCGAAGAGGCGTTGTCGACGATCTACCGCGACAGCGCGTCCCAAGCGGCGCAGCTGGCGGGCGAGGACGATGCCGACCTCTCGGCACTGGCGGAAACCGCGGCGTCGGTGGACGATCTGCTCGACCAGAAGGACGACGCGCCGGTGGTGCGCCTGATCAATGCGCTGCTGCTCGAGGCGGTCAAGGACGGCGCGTCGGACGTGCATATCGAGGTCGAGGAAAAGCGCCTCGTCGTGCGGTTCCGTGTCGACGGCGTCCTGCGCGACGTTATCGAGCCGAAACGCGCGCTGGCGCCGCTGCTGGCCAGCCGGCTCAAGGTCATGGGCAAGCTCGACATCGCCGAAAAGCGCATTCCGCAGGACGGGCGGGTGTCGCTGCGGGTGGGCGGCTACGAACTGGACGTCCGCATCTCGACCTTGCCGTCGCAATTCGGCGAACGGGTGGTGCTGCGCCTGCTCGACCGCGGCCAGACCCAGCTTGGCATCGCGCATCTGGGCATGTCCGAACGCGACCTTTCGGCTTTCGAGCATGTCATTTCCTTCCCCGAGGGGCTGGTGCTGGTGACCGGGCCCACGGGGTCGGGCAAGACCACCTCGCTTTATGCCGCGCTGCATCACCTCAACGACCGCAAGCGCAACATCCTGACGGTCGAGGACCCGATCGAATATTCCATGGACGGCGTCGGCCAGATGCAGGTCAATGCCAAGACCGACCTGACCTTCGCGCGCGGGCTGCGGGCGATCCTGCGGCAGGATCCGGACGTCATCATGGTGGGCGAGATCCGCGACGGCGAAACCGCGCGGATCGCGGTGGAATCGGCGATGACCGGGCACCTCGTGCTGTCGACGCTGCACACCAACACCGCCATCGGCGCCGTGTCCCGGCTCATCGACATGGGGGTCGAACGGTTCCTGCTGGCGCCGATGATCCGCGGGCTGATCGCGCAGCGGCTGGTGCGGCGGCTCTGTCCCGACTGCCGGACCGAGCATGCGCTGACGGCCTCCGAATCGGCGCTGCTGTCGCGCGCCTTGCCCGATGGCGCCCCGGTCTTCCGCGCCGCCGGGTGCGACGCCTGCGGGCAGCAGGGCTACCGCGGGCGATTGCCGATCTACGAGATCATCAAAAGCGATGCGGAGCTCGAGGCGATGATCCACGACGGTGCGTCCGAAGCCGATTTGCTGGCGGCGGCGCGGCGGCGCGGGCCGGGCATCCTGCAGGACGGCATCGCCAAGATGCGCGCCGGGCTGACCACCGCCGAAGAGGTCGCGCGCGTGGTCCGTGAAGATGCGCTCGACAGTGGCGGAGCAGTCTGAGCATGGCGGCGTTTCTCTACCGGGCGGTCGACCCGGACGGCAAGCGCAGCAAGGGCCTGCTCGAGGCCAGCAGCGAGGCCGCCGCGCGGGCGAGCCTGCGCCAGCGCAACCTTCTGCCCATCGCGGTCGAGCCGACGCGCGCCAAGGGCGCGTCGCGCGACCTGTCGCTGAGCCGTCAGAAGCTGCCGCTGAAGCGGCTGGCGCTGGTGACCCGGCAGGTGGCGACCCTGATCGGCGCGCAGGTGCGGATCGAGGACGCCCTGCGCATCGTTGCCGATCAGACGCGGTCGTCAGGTGCCGCGACGCTGCTCTTGAACCTGCGCAGCGCCGTGCTGGACGGGCGTAGCTTTTCCGCCGCTCTGGACGACTATCCCGGCACCTTCGGCCAGTATTACCGCGCCTCGGTGCGCGCCGGCGAAAGCGCCGGGCGGCTGGCGCAGGTGATGGAGCACCTGGCCCTGCACATCGAGGAACAGGCGCGCAACCGGCAGAGCCTGAACCTGGCGCTGATCTACCCGGCGCTGCTCGCGGTGGTGTCGCTGGGGGTGATCGTGGCGCTGCTGACCTTCGTGGTCCCCGACATCGTGCGGGTCTTCACCAGCCGCGGTGCCGACCTGCCGGCGCTCACCAAGGGCCTGATCGCGGTGTCGGACGTTGTCGCGCGATACGGTCTTGCGGCACTGGCCGTTGCGGTCGGTCTGGGAGTGGCCGCCGTTCTGGTGCTGCGCCGTCCCGGCCCGCGCCGCGCCTTTCACCGGACCCTGCTGCGCGCGCCGGTGAGCCGCGGCATGGTCCTGCGGATCAATGCCGCGCAGTTTTCCGGCACGCTGGCGACGCTGGTGCAAAGCGGTGTGCCGCTGGCGGATGCCTTGCGTGCGGCGTCGGATACCGTGCCGAACCTCGAATTTCGTGCCGCCATGCGCGGTGTCACCGAGCGCGTCACCGATGGCGCGGCGCTGTCGGTCGCGGCGCAGGAGACCGGGCTGCTGCCGCCGATGCTGGTGGCGATGATCGCCAGCGGCGAAGCCGGCGGCACGCTGGGCCAATCGCTGGAGCGGGGTGCGGAGGATCTGGCACGCGATCTCAAGGCGATGGTGGCCACCATCGTGGCGCTGGTGGAGCCCGCCGTGCTGCTGGTGATGGGTGGGATCGTTATGCTGCTGGTGCTGGCGATCCTGCTCCCCATCGTCGGTCTGAACGCGCTTGCGGGATGACGCGGGTCCGGCACATGGCTATGACGGAGGGGAACCGGGCGGCAGAACCGGCAGCGCAAGCAAGGGTGAGGAGCAGACATGACCAAGACGCACCACAAACCAAAGCCTGACAGGCCGAACGCCGCGCGACGCAGACTTCTGGGCGGGCTCGCCGCGGGCGCCGCAGTGTCGGTGCTGCCGGGCTGCGGCGCCGTTGAGACGCTGCGAAACTCGGGCGGCGGGACGCCCGGCCCGGGGCAGGCGGCGCTGCTGCTGCCGCTGTCGGGCGCTTCGGCGAACCTCGGCGCGCTGCTGGACCAAGCGGCGCGGCTGGGCGGCGGGCCGGGCATCGGCATTGACATCTTCGATGCGGGCAGCACGCCTGAAACCGCGGTCACGGCGGCCCGGACCGCGGTCGACAGCGGCGCGCGGATGCTGGTCGGCCCGGTCTTCGGTGCGCAGGCCCAGGCGGTGTCGCGCGCGGTGGGGTCGCGAGTGCCGGTAGTGACGCTGTCGAACGACGCGTCGCTGGCCAGCCGCAGCCTCTTTGTCTTCGGCGTGACCCCGGCGCATTCGGCGCAGGCGGTGCTGGCGCTGGCGGCGCAGCGCAACCTGCGCGACATGGCCATCGTCGTGCCGCCAGGCGATTTCGGCGCGCAGTCCGTGGCCGCCGTGCAGGCCATCGCGCCGACGCTGGGCATCCGACTGCGCGCGCCGCTGGTGCGTAGCGCCGCCGGAGGTCTGACCGACGCGCTGGCGGCGGGCGGCGGGATGCCCGATGCGGTCTACCTGCCCGCCGCAGATGCCACCCTGCGCCCCTTTGCCGGGGCGTTGGCGGGGCAGGGCATCCAGCTCATCGGCTCGGCGCAATGGGCGGCGCTGGACCTAGAGGACGAGCGCGCCTTTCGCGATGCCTGGTTCGCCGCGCCGGACCCGCTGCGCTTCGCCCCCTTCCGCGACGCCTTTGCAGAGGCGGCTGGACAGGCGGGCGGCATCATCGCGGGGCTTGCCTACGACGGCACCGACCTGCTGCGCGTGCTGGCGCAGCGCGGCGCGCAGACCCGCGCGGGACTCTTGAGCGAGGAGGGGTTCTCCGGCGTCCTTGGCCCCTACCGGTTCCTGCCCTCGGGCCAGTGCCAGCGCGGCCTTGCGGTTCTCAAGGTCGGCGCGGGCGATTTCAGCCTGATCGGAGCCACGTCTGTATGACCCGCGCGGCACCGCTGCCGCGCGATGCCGGGCTCACGCTGATCGAGCTTCTGGTCGCCATGGCGATCTTTGCGGTGATCGGCGTGGCGGGGCTGGCGGTGCTGGACACGGTGCTGAACGTCAATGCCCGCACCGATGGGCGGCTGGAGCGGCTGGCGCAGGTCGATCGCGCGCTACTGGTTCTGCGGCGCGACCTCGCGCAGGCGCAGCCGACCGGCCTGACGCTCGACGACACGGCGCTGCGGTTTGTCCGGGCCGAGGGCGCGGACGCTGTGCAGGAGGTGACGGTTGCTCTGGACGACACCCGCCTGATCCGCAGCCTGCCGCGCGGCGGCGAGCCGCCGCTCGACCAGGTGCTGCTGACCGGGGTGGAGACGCTGAACTGGCGGGTGCTGGACGCGGGCCGAACCTGGCACGAGACGTGGGAGGGCAGCAGTGACGCGGCGCTTGCGGCCGAACTGACGCTGACGTTTTCGCAAGACGGCGGCGCGGCGCAGGTCACGCGGCTGATGGCTCTGCCCTCGGCGGTGCGCCGATGACGCCGCCGGTCCGTTCCAACGAGGCGGGCATCGTGCTGGTCAACGTGCTGGTGATCCTCGCCATCGCATCGAGCGTCGTATTCCTGATGCTGTCGAGCCGCGACGTGGCGCTCGACCGCGTGGCCCTTCAGGCCGACGCGGCGCGGGCAGAGTGGCTGGCGCTCGGGGCCGAAGCCTCGGTGGTTGACGCCCTGCGCCGCGACCTGGACACGGGGCCGGAAGCCGATCACTTCAACGAGCCTTGGGCCTTGGTCATCCAGGAAGAGGCGGTGCTGCCCACGGGGCGCTTTTCCGTCGCGGTCAAGGATGCGCAGGCCCGGTTCGACATCAACCTGCTGGCCGCGGGCACGCTGTCGCCGGCGATCTTTCTCGAACGGCTGTTGGCAGAGGTCGGCCAGACGCCCGAATCGGCGCGGGATATCTCCCGCGTGCTGTCGGTCACGGGACCGGTGGCGCGGCTTGAGGACCTCGAGGCCTACGGTATTCCGCCGCAGGTTCTGGGCGCGCTTGAGCCCTACGCCGACGCGCTGCCGGTGCCGGGCACGATCAACCTCAACACCGCCGATCCGCTGCTGCTGCGCGCCATGTTCAACAACCGCGCAGCGGCGGCGCGGGTGCAGCGCCTGCGCGACAGCCGTGGGGAGGTCACGCGCGATGGGCTGGCTGAGGCGGATGTGCTGCGCCCCGAGAACAGCGGCTTTACCTCGCGGATATTCGACGTCGAGGTGCTGGCCGAATCCGGGGCGGCGCGCGTGGCGCTGCGCAGCCGCATCCTGCGCACCGACGACCTGTCGGGCAAGGGGGTCGTCGTGATCCGCCGCAGCCTTGTCCCGCCCGATTCGCCGCCACCGACTGCGGACGCCGCAAACGAGAGCGGCCCCCGGATCGCTCCGGGGGCCGCGGTCACTCGTTAAACACAGCACGGGTTAAGGGTTGAACGGCTCTGCCATGGGCGTGAGCACGAGGTCCACGCTCTGCGCGTCCACCGGTTCGTCGGTGGCGGCAAGATTGAACGCGTTGACGAAATCCTGCCCAAGCGATGCGATGCCCTGGGGATCGCCGTCCCCATCGCCGCCGCCGCCACCGCCGCCGTCGCCGTCGCAGGCGGCCAGCAGCAGGCCAGAGGCGAGCAGCGCAACAAGGCGCCCGCTCTGGACCGTCGATTTTCTGATTGCGGTCATGATCCTCCCCCTCAGTTACCGGTGCCTGCGCCGGCGAGCGGCGTGTTCAGGTACGGAAAGGCGTTGCCCAGTTCCGCAGCCGAGATCGGTGCGCCATCGGTGAAGGGCGCATCGCCCACGGGCGCATCCTCTTCCTCGCAGAGGCCGAGGTTGATGAAGTCCGCCTGGGTGTCCTCGATCGACGGATCGCCGGACAATTCGGCGCCCAGCGGCACCGGGTGGCAGAGTGCGCCCATCACCACGCGCAGCGCGATGTCGACGGTGTCATCCCCCGGACGGCGGCCATTCGGGAACCCGGCAAGGTCCTCGGCCACGACGCCGAAGGGGCTTTGCTGATCGCGCGGGGTCGGCGGTACGGCAGTGTTGAGCCGCATCATCTCGGACGGGGTGACCGTCGCCATCTGGTTCAGACCCGGAAAGCCGGTCAGGAAGGCGGTGACAAGGTCCTGCCGCGGCAGGTTCGACGGCGCGATGTTGCCGTCGGCGCCCAGCGGGCCGCGGAACAGCGCATCGAGCAGGAACGGCAGCGTCGGATTGGTCACGTAGGTGGCCAGGGCGCTGTCCTGCGTCGGCTCCGCTGCGTTGAAGAGGTCCTTGTCGGGCAGGCCGATGACCACTTCGTTGACCAGCGGATTGGACAGGCGCGACTGCTGCACCCAGGCGCCGCCATAGACCGATGTCGCCTCGTAGGTGGGCGACGGGTCTTCGATTTCGGCCTGCGGCAGGCTGGCGGTGGTCCAGGCGCCGATGACGCCGTTGCCGTCTCCGGTAACGCACTCGATCGGCACTTCGATGGCCAGCGAGGTCACGTTGAACTTGCCCACGAGGTCGTCGTTGTCGCGCGACTGGGAAATCGAGCCTTCGAGCGGCACGAGGTTCACCAGGTCGAAGATCTCGCCGAGGTTGACGGCAAAGGCTTCGGCACGCTGACCGACAAAGACACGGCCCGGATTGGAGCAGTTGGGCACGCCGATCTCGTACATGAAGCGTTCGGCGTAATCGTCGTAATCGGGGATGGTCTTGGTGCCGATATTATCCACAGGCTTGCCGAAGTTGGGACCGGCGCCCATGCGGTTGATCGCCTGGATGTCGCCGGTGCGGCGGTCGCCGGTGATCATGTTGAGCGTATAGGTCTCGATCTCGTTCAGCGCACCCGTGTCACCGCGCGAAATCGGCCCTGCGGCCTTTAGCGGGATGGCCACGTTCTGATCGCCGACCGGTACCGCGATTCCGCCGCCGTCCATCGCCAGGCGGTTCTCGAAATCGAATTGGAAGGTGATGTCCTCGACCGCGTCGCCGTTGTTGTCGATGTGGATTTCATAGATCGCGTCGGCATCCATGGTGAAATAGTTCGGACCGCCGTAGGGCGCCTGCAGGGGCTGGTAGTTGGCGATGAACGTCACGTAGCCGTCGCGGCCGGGCTCGTAACTGCGGAACATGTAGAAATCGGTGGCGTCGACCTTGGGCGACTTGGTGATGCCCGGCGCTTCGCGATGCGACGACGCCAGCGCGCCGGTCACGGCCACGGCGAGCAGGCTGATCGTGAGCCCCCTGGTGACCTGTCGTGTTACGGAATTCATTATCCACTCCCTGAAATCATTGACTTTTCGACGTCGTATCACCGAAAGCGCCCCAAAGATCGGCGGCCCCCACGGCTTTCTCCGCCACGGTTTTCCTGACGCGAGATGGTGCAGTCACGGCGCGCGTTCGATAAAGTTTCAGAAAATGCATGATTTTCCGGCGGGTCTGCCGAGCGCAGCCGGCGTACCGGTGGCCGCAGCTCGGAACATCGGCCTGCACAGCCCCGATACCGGGCCAGTGCACGGGCCGTGGCCCATCGTGACATACCCGCGTCGACCCTTTGTCGATGATGCTAGGTTCGGACCGGTTGCCGGCGATGGCTTTGATCGGCGCATCGGCATCCTCGGGCGGATCTATACGTCAGAGCTTTAAGCCGGAGACGAGATGTGGAAAACAAATACCGAGGCTCACGTCATTCGCACTTCCGGTGGCACCGGAAATATGGACCGTGACGCCAAACCCGGCAGGAGAGTTTCATGGCATCGTCCGACACAGCCCTCGTCATCTCGGCCCATGCGGCCGACTTCGTCTGGCGCTGCGGCGGCGCCATCGCGCTGCATCAGAAACAGGGTGTCGCGGTGACCGTGGCTTGTCTGTCCTACGGCGAAAGAGGGGAAAGCGCGCGGCTTTGGAAAGAGGGCAAGACGCTGGCCGAGGTCAAATCCGTGCGCCGCAAGGAAGCCGAGGCGGCGGCGCAGGCCCTGGACGTGCACGACATCCGCTTTTTCGACCTTGGCGACTATCCTCTGGACCTGGGCACGGGCGCGCAGGAGCGCATGGTGGACCTGATTCGCGCGGTCCAGCCGCGCTTCATGCTGACCCATTCGCAATACGACCCTTACAACACCGATCACATGCGAACGACCGAGTTCGTCCTGACCTGCCGCATGATCGCACAGGCCTGGGGCCACGACCCCGGCGCACAGGTTGTGGGCGCGCCGCAGCTCTACCTGTTCGAGCCGCACCAGACAGAACAGATGGGCTGGAAACCCGACACGTTTCTCGACATCACCGAGGTCTGGGACAAGAAACGCGCCGCCATCGAGTGTATGCAGGGCCAGCATCACCTCTGGGACTACTACACCAATGTGGCGCAGAACCGCGCCAACCACTTCCGCCGCAACTCCGGCGGGCAGGCGGGGGGACGGGCCGCGCAATATGCCGAGGCGTTTCAATCGGTCTTCCCGCGCACGGTGGATGCTCTGTGATGGCGCATGTGGTGATCCAGACGGTCGACCGGGCCGCGCCCGACGTCATCGAAGGGCTGGCCGCCTGCGGCGTGTCCACGGTGCACGAAGCACAGGGCCGCACCGGGCTCCTGGGCGCTCATCTGCGCCCGATATTCGGCGGTGCCCGTATCGCCGGGTCGGCCATCACCATCTCGGCGCCGCCCTGCGACAACTGGATGCTGCATGTGGCCATCGAACAGATCCGCCCGGGCGATATCCTGGTTCTGTCGCCGACGTCCCCGTCGAACGCGGGATATTTCGGCGACCTTCTGGCCACCTCGGCGCTTTCGAGGGGCTGCCGGGGGCTGGTGATCGACGCGGGAGTGCGGGACGTGCGCGACCTCACGGCCATGGGGTTTCCGGTCTGGTCCGCGGCGGTCTTCGCGCAGGGCACGGTCAAGGAGACGCTGGGGTCGGTCAACGTGCCCATCGTTTGTGCCGGGACCCTGGTCGATCCGGGCGACGTGATCGTCGCGGATGACGACGGCGTCTGCGTCGTGCGCCGGGCCGAGTCCGAAACGGTGCTGGAAAATGCCCGGGCGCGCGAGGCGGCCGAAGAGGACAAGCGCAAGCGCCTTGCGGCCGGCGAACTTGGGCTCGACATCTACGACATGCGCGCGCGGCTCAGGGACAAGGGGCTGACCTACCTGTGAGCGGGAATGCGAACCACTCGGAACCGGGGTACGGCACGTGAACGGCGGCATCCGGTGCATGTGGATGCGGGGTGGCACCTCGAAGGGCGGATACTTCCTCGCGTCGGATCTGCCGGAGGCTCCGGCGGCGCGGGATGCGCTGCTCCTGCGAATCATGGGCACGCCCGATCCGCGGCAGATCGACGGGATGGGCGGTGCCGATCCGCTGACCTCCAAGGTCGCGGTGGTCCGGCGCTCGGACCGGCCGGGCGTCGACGTCGACTATCTGTTCCTGCAGGTGTTCGTCGACCGCGCGCGGGTCAGCGACGCCCAGAACTGCGGCAACATCCTCGCCGGAGTCGCGCCCTTTGCCATCGAGCGCGGGCTGGTCGCGGCGCAGGACGGAGAAACCGCGGTGACGATCTACATGCAGAACTCCGGCCAGATTGCGCGTGCGACGGTCGAGACGCCGGAGGGCCGCGTCCGCTATGACGGCGTCGCGCGCATCGACGGCGTTCCGGGTGGCGCGGCGCCGGTCCCGATCTCGTTTCGCGATACCGAGGGGTCGTCCTGCGGCGCGCTGCTGCCGACGGGGCATGCGGCCGATGTTGTCGACGGCCTGAAAGTCACGATGATCGACAACGGCATGCCCTGCGTGGTGCTCGCCGCGAGCGACCTTGGTCTGACGGGCGACGAGACGCCCGAGACGTTGGACGCCGATACAGCCCTCAAGGACAGGCTGGAACGGCTGCGCCTGACCTGTGGTCCGCGCATGAACCTTGGCGATGTGAGCCAGAAATCGGTGCCCAAGATGACGCTGGTGAGCCCGCCGCGCCGGGGCGGCACCATCGCCACGCGAACCTTCATTCCGCACCGCTGTCACAGCAGCATCGGCGTTCTGGGCGCGGTCAGCGTCGCGACCGCCTGCCTGCTGGACGGCACGCCCGCACAGGCGCTGGCCGCACCAGGGACAGGCGCGCAACGCCGGATGGACATCGAACATCCGACAGGCAGGCTTGCCGTACTGGCGCATCTGGACATGCGCGGCGCGGTCACGGATACGGCGATCCTGCGCACCGCCCGCAAGCTCATGGACGGAGAGGTGTTCGCGGGGCCGGCGCGGGACGGCTGACCGCGCGAGCGGCCGCCCGGCGGACCCATGCCGGAGAGCGCGGCAATCGCGGCTTTCTCCTTTCCTGAACGCCAAATCGGTCCATGTTGTGTCCCACTCAACAGAGCGAGGTTTGATCATGTTCAACGACAAGGACCCATTTGATCGCGCCGTCTTTGGTGCCATCGCCGTTTTCGGCGCGGTTCTGATCCTCACGGCCGGTTGGAACGCCGTGATGGTCCCGGACCCGCAGCGGGCCGAGGCGACCCAGGAAAGCGACGCGCAACAGATGGCCGAAGCATCCGCAGAGACGGAGCAGGCCGAGGAAGACGCGTCCGCGCCCGAAGAAACGGAAACGGCGCAGGCCGAGAGTTCCGACGCAAGCAATACCGAAAGCGAGACGGCGAACGCCGCGCCGGAGTCGACGGACGAGCCGCCGGAAGAGGGGGCGGATACGGACACCGCGCAGGCCTCCGAGGGCGAAGAAGGCGCGGGAGAAACCGAAACCGCGCAGTCCTCGGAGCCGGAAGAGAGTTCGGGCGACGCCGAGACCGCGGAGTCCTCCGACAGCGAAGGCGATGCGGCAGAGACTGAAACGGCGCAGGCCGCGGAAAGCGAAGGCGAGCCGACAAGCGCTGAACCGGCGGCCGAGACCGAGACGGCCGAAAGCGGGTCCGACGGGTCCGGCGACGCCGAAAAGGCAGCCGACGCCGGGAGCGACGGTTCGGGCGAAGCGGCGGCGGAAACCGACGAGGCCAGCGCCGATGCCGGAAGCGACGGGTCTGGAGAGGCTGCCGCAGAGACGGAAGAGGCCAGCGCCGATGCCGGAGGCGACGGCTCAAGCGAGGCTGCCGCAGAAACCGAAGAGGCCAGCGCCGAGTCCGGTGGTGGCAGCTCGGGCGGCATGCCCGAGGCGCAGATGGCGTTCCTCGAAGGCGATGCCGATGCCGGGGCGCGGGTCTTCAACCAGTGCAAGGCCTGCCACGTCATCGAACAGGAGCAGAACCGCGTCGGTCCGCACCTTGTCAACATCGTCGGGCGTCCTGCCGCGTCGGTCGAGGGATTCCGCTACAGCGACGCGCTGATGGAGTTGCAGGGGCAGGAGTGGACGCCCGAGGAACTCGACGCCTGGCTCACCAACCCGCGCGAGTACGCGCCGGGCAACAAGATGTCGTACCGCGGCGTCCAGGACGAAGGAGACCGCGGCGACCTTCTGGCCTATCTCTGGTCGCTGCAGAACTGAGCGACAGGGCCGAATGATTGCGTAGCACGCGCTCCGGCTCAGCGCCGGGGAGCGTGCCTTGCGCAATATTCTCCCGCATCGCGCCGCGGACGAGGCGGGCAGGACGGCAAGGCGATCCTGTGACCCGCAGGGCCGCGCCGCTCCTGCCTGTGTTCCAAGCCGATGCCGTTGCCTCTTGTGGGGCCGGCCTGCCGTCCGATACCACCAGGGCACGGAAAGTCAGAGGAACCGCAGGATGAAAAACCCCGTCAACCGCTTCAAGGCCGCCCTCGGGACGGGCCGCCACCAGGTCGGCATCTGGAATACCATCGGCGGTCCCAACGTCCCGGAGCTTCTGGGCGGCGCCGGGTTCGACTGGGTGCTGGTCGATTGCGAGCATGCGTCGATCGAGACCATCGACGTCCTGCCCGCGCTGCAGGCGCTGGCCGCCAATCCCGAGGTCTCTGCCATCGTGCGCCCGGCCAGCAACGACGCGACCCTGTTCAAGCGGCTGCTGGACATGGGCGCCCAGACCCTGATGGTGCCCTATGTCGAGACGCCCGAAGACGCGGCGCAGGCCGTCCGGGCCATGCGCTACGGTCCCAAAGGGATTCGCGGCATGGCGGGCATGACCCGTGCCACCCGCTATGGCAAGGTCGCGGATTACGCCGCCACGGCAGAGGATGAGCTGTGCCTGATCGTGCAGATTGAAACGGTCAAGGGCATGGAGAATCTCGAGGCCATCGCGCAGACACCGGGAGTCGATGCGGTGTTCATCGGGCCGTCCGACCTCAGCGCCAGCATGGGTCTGCCGGGCCAGCTGAGACATCCCGATGTGATCGCCGCGATCCACGACATCATCGACCGGATGCGCGCCATCGGTGTGCCGGTGGGTCTCATGGAACTGGATTCCGACACGGCCAGGGGCTATGTCGCGCGCGGTTCGACCTTCACCGCCGTGGGCATCGACCTGATATTGCTGGCCTCGGCGGTGGACAATCTGCGCAACCGGTTCCGCGACACGTGACGCCGGTCCCGCGCCGAGGGTGATCGGTGAGAGTGCTCCGCAGTTCCGGGAACGGGCGCAAGGCTTTCTGGTGTCGCCGGGCGGTCTCTTGTTGAATTGACGCGGGGGGACACCGCTGCATTGCGGCGTCCGCGGCCAGGCCTACATCCATCCTCGCGGCATGCCTGCGCCGCCGAGGACCGGTAAATCGGGCCGCTCGCGCGCCCAACATCAAGAACCGGCAGGAGGCCAATGCCGAAACCGACCACATGCTTCGACTGTCTCAGCTGGAACATCCATCGCGGACGCGGTGAAGACGGCGTCGTCGATCCGGCGCGCACCGTGGATGTCCTCTGCCGGGAGGTGGCGCGTCCGGACACCGATCTGCTGGTCCTGCAAGAGGCGGACGAGGAGTGCCCGCCGCATCGCGGCATCCTCGATATCGCCGGGATCGAGGGTCGCACCGGCTTGCGGCATGCACAGGAGATCTCTGGCCGCTGGGGCGCGGACAGTCACGGGTTTCTCGGCGTCGTCTGCTTCGTCCATCCGGCGATCCGGGTCGAACGGGTGACGGTGCTGGACCTGCCGGGACAATGCCACCGCGGCGCAGTCGTGCTCGACCTCGCGGGGAAGGGGCGGGCGTTTCGCCTGATCGCCACGCACCTGTCGCTGTCGCAAGCGCTGCGGATCGTGCAGATGCGCACCATCGGGCAGCACGTTTTTCGGCGGGACGACCGGCCGACGGTGATCTGCGGCGATCTCAACGAGTGGCGGCCCTGGGGCGGGCTGGCGCTGTCCCGGGCGGTTCTCGGCGCCGCCTTTGACGGCCCGGCCCGGGCGACCTTTCCGGTGCGGCGGCCGATCCTGCCTCTGGACAGATTCCTGGCCGGGCAGGGCGCGCGGATCGACAGGACCGAGGTGCTGGACGGCCCCGGCATCCGCATTGCCTCGGACCACCGGCCGCTCGCGGCCCGGATTTCGCTGGCCTGTCCGGACTGACCCCGAAACTGCTACGGATCAGCCGCCGAAGGGCGGCCAAATCCGCGAGAACACCCCATCCTTGCGGATGACCGCATGGTGCAGCGCCGCGCCGATGTGCAGCGCCACCAGCGCCATGAGGGCCAGACCGCCGAAGTAGTGGATCGTCTGCGCCGTCTCGGCCAGCGCATCGGAGCGCGGCACGAAGCCTGGCACCCCCATGGCGTCCAGCGCCTCGATCGGGAAGCCGCCCGCGCGGACACGGATGTAGCCCGCGACAGGCATGATCACCAGGAGCGCGTAGAGCGCGAGATGCGACAGCCCTGCGATCCGGTGCTGCCAGTCGGGCACCGAGGCGGGCAGCGGCGGCGGTTGCCGGCGCGCACGGTAGACGAGGCGCAGCAGCACCAGGATCAGCAGCAGCACGCCCACGTTCTTGTGAAAGATGTAAAGGCTGTTCTGCAGTGTTCGGGCGAGGCCCTCCTGAGTCATCAGCAGGCCCACCGGGATCGTGGCGAGAATCAGCACCGCCATGCTCCAGTGCAACAGGCGCGCGGGCGGGCGATAGGTGGAACGGGTGTCGGGCATGGCGTCCTCTCGCATGAATCGCGCCCGACCGCCCGGCAGATGCCCGGTGCCGGGCCGCAGTCCCTTGACAGTGACCGCGTTAAGCCGATCTTTCAACAATGGCGTCAACTTATCCGGATACTGCCCCCCCGAAACGGCGATGGGTCCTGCGGGTCGCACACCCCGGACCGATCGGTGCGTTCCTGCGCGGAGCGCTTTCCGGGGCGGTGGGTGTGCTGGCGCTTGCGCTGGTCCTGCCGGGGGGCGGGCCGGCCGGTGCCGCTCTGGCCGTGTCGGTGTTCCTGGCGGGAAGCGGGATCGCGCTCCGCGCGCTGAAGCGCGGTTTTCCGCATCCGGAACTCGGTCTGTGCAACCTCCTGACGCTGGCCCGCCTCGGGCTCGCCTGCACCCTGCTGGCGCCGCTACTGGCCGGGGCAGTGCCCTCCTGGCCGGTGTTTGCGCTCGCGGCGCTCGCCCTGTCGCTCGACGGGTTCGACGGCTGGCTTGCCCGGCGGCAGCAGCGCGCCTCCGACTTCGGCGCGCGCTTCGACGTGGAGGTCGATTCGCTGCTGGCGCTGGTGCTGGCCGTCTGCGCCGCGATGGGCACCGGCATCGGCGTCTGGGCCGTGTTCCTGGGCCTGCCGCGCTATGCCTTCCTTGCCGCCGGGGCGGTCCTGCCCTGGATGCGCAGGCCGTTGCCCGAGCGGTTCAGCCGCAAAGCCGTCTGCGTGATCCAGATCGGGGTGCTGATCGCGCTGCAGGCGCCGGTCCTGCCGCCGATCGCGGCGATCCTGTCGGGTGTTGCCGCTCTGCTGGCTCTGGCCTGGTCCTTCGCTGTCGACATCAACTGGCTTTGGGCGCGGCGCGGGTGAGAGGCACCGTTGTCCGCCTTGGCCTGGCGACGCTGGTGCTGCACCTCGTCCTGATCCAGCCCAATCACCCGGCGGCGATGGCCTGGGATGCGCTGCTGCTGTTTCCGCTGGAGCTTCCGGTGATCCTCTGCGCGCTGATCGCCGTCGGCCCGGGCCGCGTGTCGGTGTGGCTGCGCGCGGCGCTGGTGGCGGTCCTGATGCTGGTCGCCCTGCTCAAGGCCGCCGACTACGCCATGTTCACCGCGTTCGGGCGCGGTTTCAACCCGGTGGCCGACCTGCCGCTGATCGAGGCCGGGATGCGCCTTGCCATCGGTGCGGCGGGTCTCGGTCTGGCCGTGCTCGGCGCGGTGAGCGCCGTGATGGCCGCGGTGGCGGTCGCCGCCGCGCTCTGGTGGGCGACGGGCGTCTGGGCGCGGGTCGGGCGCAGCCGCGGGCAGGCCGGGGTCGCGGGCGCGGCGGCGGTGCTGCTGGCGGGGGTCGCCGTGGCGGATGTCGGCCAGAACATGGGCCGCTTCGACCTGCCCGCCAAGGTGCCGGGCGCGGCCTTTACCGCCCGCGTCGGTGTCGAGCGGGTGGAAAAGACACGCGCCACGCTGGCCGACCTGCGTGCCTTTGCCACTGCCGCGGCGGAGGATCCCTTTGCCGACCGGGCCGGACTGCTGAACCTGATCGACCGCGACGTGATCGTCGTCTTCGTCGAAAGCTACGGGCGCACCAGCCTCGACACGCCGCTTTATGCCGAAACCCACCGCCCGACGCTCGCCCGCGCCGAGGCGCGGCTGGACGAATTGGGCCTCGCGATGCGATCCGGGCTGCTGCAGGCGCCGACGCGGGGCGGGCAAAGCTGGCTGAGCCATGCGACCTTTGCCAACGGGCTCTGGATCGACAACCAGACCAGCTATGGCGCGGCGCTGGCCAGCGGGCGGATGACACTCTTCCATCTGGCGCGCGCGGCCGGGTTCCACACTGCCGCGGTCATGCCGCAGATCACGCTCGACTGGCCGGAATCCTCGGTCATGGGCTTCGACACGATCCTCGCCGCTGCCGACCTGGGCTATCGCGGGCAACCCTTCAACTGGGTGACCATGCCCGACCAGTTCACCTTCGCGGCGATGGACAGGCTGATCTTCGGCGCCGCATCCGACGGGCCGCGCTTCGTGCAGATGGCGCTGGGGACGTCGCATGCGCCCTGGGTTCCGGTGCCCGAGCTGGTGGACTGGGAATCCATCGGCGACGGCACGATCTTCGATCCGATGGCCGCGGCGGGCGATCCGCCGGCGGAGGTCTGGCGCGACCCCGACCGGGTCCGCGCGCAATACCGCAAAGCCATCGACTATGCGCTGAGCGTCGTCTTCGACTATGCCGCGCGCCGTGCCGCGGACCCGCCGCTGATGATCGTCCTGGGCGACCACCAGGCCGCCGAGTTCGTGGCGCAGGACAGCCGGCCCGATGTGCCGATCCACGTCATCGGCCCAGAGGCGCTGGTGCGCCGGGTCGCCGATCTGGGCTGGAGCCCGGGCCTGCTGCCCGAACCGGATGTCACGCCGATCCGGATGGACCGTATGCGCGATCTGATCCTCGAGACCTTCTCCGGCCAGGCGGACGGGGAGGGCGGGTCATGATCCGGCGCATCCCGGGATGGGTCTGGCGCGCCTTGCAACTGGCGATGGCGCTGGGGCTGCTGGCCCTGCTCTGGCAGGCGGCGGACGGGCCGGATGCGGCGCGGCGGCTGGCCAATGCCGATTGGGGGCCGTTGCTGCTGGCGCTGCTGGCCCTGACGATGCAGACGGTGCTGTCGGCGGTGCGCTGGCAGGTGACGGCGCGGCAGCTAGGCATCTTTTTCGGCGCCGGCCACGCGGTGCGGGAATATTACCTCGCGCAGGTGGTGAACCAGTCGCTGCCCGGAGGCATGATCGGCGATGCGGGCCGGGCCTACCGTGCCCGCGCGCAGGCCGGTCTGATGGCTTCTGGCCAGTCCGTGGTGATCGAGCGGCTGGCGGGCCAGGTGGTCATGTTCGCGGCCCTGGCGGTCGGATTCTTCGCCACCTTTGCCGCGCCCGGCGGGCTGGACTGGCCGCGCGCCCTGGCGATTCCCGTGGCGGCGGCGCTGGCCGCGGGCTGCGCCCTGCCGGCGGTGCTCTGGGCCGCGACGCGGCTGCGCGGCGTATTGGGCAAGGCCGCCGCACGGCTCTGGCGGCTGCTGGACCGGACCATGCTGGACAAGCGGATCCTGCCCTACCAGGTGGCGCTGGGGATCGGCACGACGCTGTGCAACCTCGCGGCCTTTGCCTTTTGCGCGCGCGCGGTCGGGATCGACCTGTCGGTGGGGGCGGTGATGGCGCTGGTGCCGCTGATCCTCTTTACCATGCTGATCCCGATCTCGGTCTCGGGCTGGGGGCTGCGGGAAGGCGCCGCAGCGGCCCTGCTGCCGCTGGCGGGCGCCTCGGCCAGCAGCGGGCTGGCGGCCAGTGTCGCCTTTGGCCTGACCTTCATCGTCGCGGTGCTGCCCGGGGTGATCTTCCTGCGCATCGACCCCAAACGCAGGGACCGGGCGCGCCGCGACAGGCCGCCGCGCAAGGCCGACTAGACACGCGATGCCGGCGGGCCCTTGTTCGGACCCGACGGGCAGCTAGCATTATGGAAACCAGAAAGGATGCCCGCATGCAGAAGACGATGAACAGACGCGCCCTGATCGGCGGCGGCGCCGCGGCGGCCGGAACCCTTGCCCTCGGCCTCGCGCCCCGGCGGCTTTTCGCGCAGACGCCGGTGACGTTGCAGCTTTCGTGGCTGCATTCGGCGCAATTCGCCGGCAGCTACATCGCGCAGGACCGCGGCTGGTGGATCGAAGAGGGGCTCGAGGTGGCGCTGTCGCAGGGCGGCCCCAACGCGCCGGTGGAACCGCCGGTGGTCTCGGGCACGGCGCTGGTCGGTATCTCGGCGGCGGATTACACCGCCGCCGCGGTGGAGGAAGGCGCGCCGTTCAAGATCCTCGGCGTCGCGATGCAGAAGAACCCCTTCGTGATCGCGTCGCTGCCCGACAACCCGGTCAATGAACCCACGGATCTGGTGGGCAAGCGGATCGGCATGGCGCTGGCCAACACGCCGGTGCTGCAGGCGCTCTGCGCGCTCAACGACGTCGACATCGACGGGATCGAGATCGTGCCGACGCAATATTCGGCGCAGCCGCTGATCGCGGGCGAGGTAGACTGCCTGCTCTGCTGGGAAACCGACCTGCCCGTCGCCATGGCCATGCAGGGGATCGACAGTGTCACGATGCTGATGGCGGATTTCGGCTACGCGGTGCATTCGCAGACCTACATCGCCACCGAGGACAGCCTCGCCAACCGCCGTGCCGACCTTGTGGCGCTGATGCGCGGAGAGGTGCGCGGCTGGGACGCCTACCGCGAAGACACCGATGCGGCGGCGGAACTGACGCTGCAAATGTATCCCGATGCAGGTCTCGACCTCGAGACTCAGAAGTTGCAGGCCGCACGACAGGTGCCGCTGATGTTCTCGGAACTGACCGACGCCAACGGCTTCGGCTGGTGGACCGAAGAGACCGTCGCCGCCAATATCGAAACGCTGGGCCTGCTGGGGCGGGACGTCACCCCGGACCTTTGGGATCGGTCGATCCTGGAAGAGGTTCATGGCACCTGATCCGGCCATGCCCGCGCAGATCGTCTGCACCGGCCTCGGCAAGACCTTCGGCGGCGGCACCGAAGCGGTGCAGGCATTGGACCTGACCCTCGCCGCGGGTCAGACAACGGCGCTGGTCGGTCCGTCGGGCTGCGGGAAATCGACGCTGCTGCGGATGATCGCCGGGCTGGAAGAGCCGAGCTTTGGCACCGTCACCATCGGCGGCGCGCCGCCGTCCGAGACGCTGAGGCACGCGGGTCTGTCGGTCGCCTTCCAGGACCCGTCGCTGCTGCCCTGGCGCAGCGTGCGCGGGAACATCGAACTGGCGCTGCGTCTTGCCCGCCGCCCGGTCGATGTCGCCGCCGTGGAGGCGCTGATCGCTCTGGTGGGACTCGACGGGTTCGGCGACACCAAGCCGGCGGAACTGTCCGGCGGCATGCGGCAACGGGCGGCCATCGCCCGCGCGCTTGCCACGAAACCCGGCCTGCTGCTGCTGGACGAGCCGTTCGGGGCGGTCGATGAACTGACCCGGCAGCAGCTGGCGCAGGATCTGCCGCGGATCTGGGAGGCGCAGCGGACCACGACGGTGCTTGTCACCCATTCGGTGAGCGAGGCGGTGCTGCTGTCGGATCGGGTCATCGTCCTGTCGCCGCGCCCGGCGCAGATCGTCGCCGATATCGACATTCCCCTGCCGCGTCCGCGCAGCCCCGACATGGTGCGCAGCGACGCAGGAGCCGGCCACATCGACGCGGTCTTTGCCGCCCTGTCCGAAAGCCGGGCCGGGTCGCCGCCGCCGATGGCCGCGCAATGACCGTCACGACCGCGCCCGCGCGCCCGGCCATCCTGCAAAAACCTGTTTCGTTCGCCCCGTGGATCAGCACCGCGATCCTTCTGGCGCTGTGGGAACTCGCCGGCCGGCAGCTTTCGGGCACCTTCGTCCTGGCCAGCCCGAGCGAGGTGCTGCGCTACCTGGCTGAAGAGTGGCGCATGATGGCCCGCGCATTGGCTGTGACGCTGGGAAACGCGGCGCTGGGCTTTGTCTTCGGCAACCTCGCGGCCATCGCCCTTGCGACACTCGCGTCGGTCTGGCCCCGGACCGAACGCGTGGTCGCGGGGCTGGCGCTCCTGGTCTTCTGCCTGCCGCTGGTGGCGACCGGGCCGATCCTGCGGGTGCTCTTCGGTCCCGGCGACGGCCCGCAGATCGTCCTGGCGGCGCTGGCGGTATACTACACGACGCTGATTCCCCTGCTGGTCGGATTGCGCGCCGCGCCCGCGACCTGGTTCGACCTCGTGCGCAGCTACGGGCGGGGGCGCGTGTCGGCGCTGGTGCATGTGCGTGCCATGGCGGCATTGCCGTATCTCTTCACCGGCCTTCAGATCGCCGCGCCCGCCGCCTTCCTCGGGGCCATGGTGGGCGAATTCACCGGGGCGGAGCGCGGCATGGGCGTGCTGACCGTTCGTGCCATCCGGGCGCTGGACGTGGAGATGACCTGGGCGCTTGCCACCGTCGCGACCGGTGTCGCGATCCTGGCCTATGCCGTCATCGGCGCGCTGGCGCGGCGGGTTCTGAAGGCGCCGCCGCCGGTGATCCTGGCCGCCCCGGCCCCGGCGGGCGCGCGCAGCAGCGCGCTACAGACCGGCGCAATCGTGACCGTGCTGGCCCTACTGGCATGGTGGGGCGCGATCCGGGTCTTCGATCTCAACCCTTTCTTCGCAAAGGGGCCGGGGGATGTCTTCGCGGCGCTGATCCTTGCGGATGATGCCGCCGAAACCAGGGCCACGCTGGCCGGCGCCTTGGGCGAAACGCTGGTGTTTCTGCTGCCCGGCTACATCGCGGGCCTTCTGGCCGGGGCGGGGCTGGCGATGCTGCTGGTCCTCATGCCGATCCTGGCGGGCACGGCGATGCCGCTGGCCATCGCGCTGCGGTCGGTGCCCATCGTCACCACCGCGCCGCTGGTGGTGCTGCTCTTGGGCCGGGGCGCCACGGGCACCATCGTGCTGGTCGCGGTCATGGTGTTCTTCCCGACCTTTGTCGCCTGCCTGCACGGGCTGCGGCAGGCGCCGGGGCAGATCATGGACGTACTGGACAGCTATGCCGCCGGGCCCGTGACCCGCCTGATCCGCGTGCGTATTCCGGCGATGCTGCCCGCCTTCTTCGCCGCCGCGCGCATGGCAGTACCGGCCTCGGTGCTGGCGGTCACGGTGGTCGAATGGCTGGCCACCGGCGCGGGTGTTGGCAGCCTCATGGCGCTTTCGGCGTCGCTGTCGGACTACGATATGCTCTGGAGCGCGGTTGTCCTCGTCTCGGCGCTGTCCGCTCTGGGCTATGCGGCCGTCGGCGCCGTCGAGCGGCGGATCCTGACGCTATACGCGCCGGAGCAGGTGGCATGACCCTGCGCCCCGCCGCCTTTGCCATCCCCGGCGACATCGACACTGTCACCGGCGGCTACATCTACGAAAGACGGCTGCTGGAATCGCTGCGCGCGCAGGGGCGCGAGGTGGCGCATCTGCGGATCGGCGCGTCCTTTCCCGACCCGACGCCCGGGGATATGGCCGACCTCATTGCGCAACTGGACGGACTGGACCCGGGCACGCCGGTGATCCTCGACGGCTTCCTGTCGGCCACCATCGACACGGCGGCCCTGTCGCGGCTGAAGGTGCCGACCGTCGCCATGGTGCATCATCCGCTGGCGCTTGAAAGCGGTCTGGCCCCGGCGCGGCGGGATTTTCTGTACCGCACAGAACGGAACAACCTTGCGCTGGTGTCGCATGTGCTGGTGCCCAGCCCGCACACGGCCCGCATTCTGCGCGACGACTACGGTGTCGCTGCCGCGCGCATTACCGTGGCCCGGCCCGGCACCGACCGGTATCCGCTCACCCGCGCGCCAATTGATCCGCCGCTGATCCTGTCGGTCGGCCTGCTGCATCCGCGCAAGGGGCACGACACGCTTCTGGAGGCGCTGTCGCAGATAAAGGCGCTGGACTGGCGGGCGGTGATCGTCGGGGGGGCGCACGATCCCGACCATGCCGCGCTGCTGGACCGGCGCGTCGCCGAGCTGGGCCTTGGCGCGCGTGTCAGGATCGCGGGGCGCGTGGCCGCCGAAGAGTTGTCGGCGGTTTACGGGCAAGCCACGATCTTTGCGCTCGCCACGCGCTACGAAGGCTATGGTCTCGTGTTTGACGAGGCGCTGCTGGCCGGGCTTCCCATCGTCAGCTGCGCGACGGGGGCGGTGCCGGAGACCGTTCCGCCCGCGGCCGGTCTGCTGGTGTTGCCCGACGATCCCGACGGCTTTGCCGAGGCGCTGGCGGAGGTGCTGACAGATGCGTCGCGCCGCGCCGGGATGGCCGATGCGGCGGCAGCGGCCGGGCGCGCGCTCCCGACATGGGCGGACACGGCAAAGGTCGCGGGGCGGGTCCTTGACCGTCTGTCTCAGGCCAGCTGCGCATAGACATCGCCGGAATTGGCGCTTTGCGGCAGCGCATCGAGCCGGCGGTGCATCCCGTCGGCATCGGTCCAGTCCTCGTCCGAAAGCGCATGGCTTTCCCCGAGGCTCAGGTTGAACCGGTACGGGGCGAGCGCGCGCAGCCGGTCGATGCAGTCATGCGCGACGCCGCGCTGGATCGTGGTGACCTCGAAGGACAGGGCCGCCACGGGTCGGCCCAGTCCCGCCAGCACCGCCGCCTCGTGGCCTTCGACGTCGATCTTGACGAAATCCGGCAGGCCGTGGCGGGCGATCAGCGCGTCGAGCGTGGTGACCGGAACCGCAACCTGCGCGTCCCACCGTTCGCCCCGCCAGCCCTCCGCATCCGAGGCCGCCGCGATAAAGGCAGGAGCGACGGTGGCGACGGTAGGATTGCGCGTGTTGAGATGCAGGGTGATCTCGCCCTCGGCGGCGCCTGCGGCCCAGGGCAGCAGCACGGCCTCGCGGGCGCGTCCGTGCAGCAGGCGCAGGGCGCGGAAGACGCGCGGCTGCGGTTCCAGCGCCACGACCGACGCGCCGAGTCGCAGGCAACTCGCGGTGCGGTCGCCCAGATGCGCGCCGATGTCGAAGACCAGCCCGCCGCGCGGCACGACCTGCGCCAGCAGCGCATCCATCCGCCGGGTCCGGTCGGCGTCGCGGTAGTAGATGTCGAGGGATCGGCCAAGCGGCGTGGCCGGGCGACGGCGGGAGTTGCGCATGCCCGCTACGTGCCAGAGACGCGCCGCCTGCGCAATTCCGGATCGGTCGCGCCCATGGCACTCCCCGGGTTGCGCGATGCGTCCGAGTCAGGAGCCGCAGCGCGGGCCGTTACAAAAGCTTCATGAGTTCGTGCAGGTTCCGTTACGAAATCGCCTGACAAGCTGCGCCAGAGACATCCTTGCGGCCGCCTGCGGCCACCCGGTGCCCGCCCCGTGCCCGCAAGGCCGAACCCATTGCAAAAAGAGAGCGCGTCATGGCCAATTTCACCCTGGAACTTCTGCACGTCACCGACCAAGAGGCTTCGTCGCCCGCGGTCTTCGACGCCCCGAACCTGTCGGCGGTCCTGAACGCGCTGCGGGCCCAGGACATCGGTGCAGACGGCCTGCCGGACAACACTTTGACCCTGTCCTCGGGCGACGCCTTCATTCCCGGCCTCTTCTACGACGCCGCCGCGGCGGTCTACGGCTCTGCCGGGATTGCGGACATCCAGATCCAGAACGAGCTTGGCTTCCAGGCCATCGCTCTCGGCAACCACGAATTCGACTTCGGCACCGGCGTGCTCGCGGGGCTGATCGACGGATCGGCCGAAGGCAGCATCCTCGGCATGGATTTCGGCGGCACCGACTTTCCCTACCTGTCGGCCAACCTCGACTTCAGCCTCGACGCCAACCTCGCGCCGCTCGAGATCGAAGGCGGGCAGGCGCCGCAGGGCGGGTCCGTGACCTCCTCCACGGTGATTACGGTGGGCGACGAGACGATCGCAGTGATCGGCGCCACCACCCCGACGCTGGACCGAATCTCGAGCGCCGGCGACCTGGGCATCCTGCCGGGGCAATTCGACGACACGCCGACGCCCGCGCAGCTTGACGCGCTGGCCGCCGTGATCCAGGCCGAGGTGGATGCCGTGCTCGCCGCCGATCCGACGATCAACAAGGTGATCCTGTCCTCGCACATGCAGCGCATCGCCATCGAGCAGGAGCTGGCCACCCGCCTGACCGACATCGACATCATCATCGCCGGCGGCTCCAACACCCGGCTCTTCGACGAAAACGACCGCGCCCGCGACGGCGACAGCACCCAGGGCACCTATCCGATCTTCGCCACCGACGCGAACGGCGACACCACCGCCATCGTCAACACCGACGGCAGCTACAAATACGTGGGCCGTCTCGTCATCGACTTCGACGAAGAGGGCAAGATCGTCGCCGACAGCTACGATGCCACCGTTTCCGGCGCCTATGCCACCGACGCGCAGGGCGTCGCCGACCTGAACGCGGCGGGCCTGGTCGATCCCGAGGTGCAGCAGATCGCCGACGAGATCGGCGCGCGGATCATCGAGACCGAATCCAACGTCTTCGGCATCTCCGACGTGTTCCTGAACGGCAACCGCTCGGGCACTTTCGCGCCGGACGATCCCGACGGCGTGCGGACCCAGGAAACCAACCTCGGCAACCTGACCGCCGATGCCAACCTGGCCGCGGCGAAGGCGGTGGACGACACCGTGGTGGTGTCGATCAAGAACGGCGGCGGCATCCGCGCCAGCATCGGCCAGACCATCGTGCCCCCGGGCGAGACCGAAGCGGAGCGTACGCCGACCGCCGAAGTGCGCGACGGCGTGGTAGTGAAGCCCGCGGGAGGCATCAGCCAGACCGACATCCAGAAGACACTTGCGTTCAACAACGGCCTGTCGCTGATCACCGTGACCCGCGCCGAGATGGTCGCGGTGCTCGAGCACGCGATTTCCGGTGTCGAGAACGCGGCGGGCAGCTTCCCGCAGATCTCGGGGCTGCAATTCTCCTTCGATGCCGATCTGCCTGCGGGAGAGCGCGTTCTGAACGCCGCCATCGTCGATGACAGCGGCGCGGTCGTGGCAGAGCTGGTCCGCGACGGCGTCCTGGTGGGCGATGCCGACCAGCCGTTCCGCATCGTGACGCTGAACTTCCTTGCCGGGGGCGGCGACGGCTATCCCTTCCCGCAGGGCGCCGAGGCCAACCGCGTCGACCTTTACGACCTGGATGGCGACGGCAGCGATGACGAGGCCACCACCGGCGCGGCCTCCTTTGCCTTCGACGGCACAGAGCAGGACGCCCTCGCGGAATATCTCGATGCGAATTTCAATGACGGCACCGCTTTCACCGCCGCCGACGAAGGACCCGAGGCCGACCTGCGCATCCAGAATATCGGCTTCCGGCCCGACACGGTGCTGATCGACAGCATCGCGGACATCAGCCGCGGCGACCTCACCATCACCGAGGCGCAGGTCTATGACAGCGGTGTCGGCGAGGCCGGGTCCGAGGTCGTCGCCTTTGAGAACGGCGTGGTCTATACCACCAACGGCGAAGAGGGTCGCATCGACGCCTTCAACGCCGACACCGGCGTGCTCCTTGGCTCCATCGACCTGACCGGGATTGCCGGGTTCGATGGTGTACAGTCGGTGGCGGTCAAGAACGGCATCGTCGCCGCCGCCATCGCCGGAGAGGATGCCGCGAACGGCTTCGTCGCCTTCTTCAGCCCCACCGGCCAATTCCTGGGCCGGGTCGAGGTCGGCAACCTGCCTGACAACGTGTCCTTCACCCCGGACGGCAGCCGTGTTCTGGTCGCCAACGAGGGCGAGCCCATCGACGCCGACACCGATCCCGCCGGGTCCGTGTCGATCATCGACCTGTCGAACGGCGTGCTCAACGCTACCGTAAACACGCTGGACTTTGCCGATGTCGACCTCTCGGCGGCGCGCATCGTCGGCGACCGCGGCGCGGCGCTTGATGTAGAGCCGGAGTATATCGCCACCAACGCCGCAGGCACCCGCGCCTACGTCAGCCTGCAAGAGGCCAACGCCTATGCCACGGTGGACCTGACCACCAACACAATCCTCGACGTCAAGAGCTTCGGCACCGTCGATCACAGCCTGCCGGGCAACGGCATCGACAGTTCCGACCGCGACGGGACGATCAACATCACCGCCCGTCCGGTGCAGGGGCTGCGCATGCCCGATGCCATCGCCACCTTCGCGGTCGGCGGCACCACCTACCTTGTCACCGCCAACGAAGGCGACGCCCGCGACCTCGACGGCGACGAGACGCGCCTGTCGGACGCCGCAGAGGACGGCCTGCTCGATCCGGCGCTGCTGGCCGCGCTTCAGGCGGACGGTCTGCTGGCGGATGAAGAGATGGGACGGCTCAACATCTCGGCTATCGACGGCGACACCGACGGGGACGGCGATATCGACGAACTCTACTCCTACGGCTCGCGCGGCTTCACGATCTTCGACGCCGACACCGGCGCCGTGGTCTTCGACAGCGGCGACGATTTCGCGCAGATCATCGCCAACGTGAACCCGCTGGGGTTCAACGACGAGGAGGGCACCACCGACGAAAACCGGTCGGACAACAAGGGGGTGGAGCCCGAGGCCGTCACCATCGGCACGCTGAACGGCACCACCTACGCCTTCATCGGTCTGGAGCGTGACGGCGGCATCATGGTCTATGACGTCACCGACCCGGCGAATTCGGAATTCGTGACCTATTTCAACGGCCGCGACAACGGCGACGTCAGCCCCGAGACCCTGACCTTCGTGGCGCCCGCCGACAGCCCCACCGGCTTTGCCCAGCTGATCGCGGCTTACGAGGTGTCCGGGACCACCGTGGCCTATGACCTGACCACCGTGCCCGACAGCTCGAGCCCGGCCAATCCGACGCCGACCCTTCCGGCGGTGGCCTTCTCCGAGGCGACCTTCCCCGGCACGGTGACGGTCGACGATGGCCCCGTGACCGGCCGGCTCGAAGAATTCAATGGCGCCACCTTCGACGGTGTGGACGATGGCGACACCTTCGTCTTCACCAACGCGCCGCTTTTCGGAGATGCGCAGATCGTCGAGAACGCAACCGCCGGCACGGTCAGCTTCAACGGGGCCGTGACCGGTGTCGATGCCAACCTGACCGCAGGCAGCTTCCTCTCTGTCGCGACTGGCGCCAGCGAGGTCACCGCGCGTTTCCTCGACACCCTGTTGGGCGATGGCGAAGACCTGCGCGAAGGCCAGAGCGTCGATCCGGCGCAGGTGGACGGCATCGGCTTCGATGCCTACCTCACCGGCGACGGCAGCCGCGACTACGTGGTCACCGCGGGCGCCTCGACCTCGGCCTTCGCCAATACGCTGGGCGCCTACGAGATCGACGCCAGCGGCGCGATCTCGAACGTGCGGATCCTCTTCGAGAACAGCAAGACGGCGGCGGGCACCAGCGTCGAGATCGACGACGTGGCCGCGGGCAGCCAGCTGCAGTTCTTCCTGATCCAGAACGGCGCCGACCTTGCGGCGGAACTCAGCGACACGCTGGTTTTCGACACCTCGGGCGCGCGGCCGATGCTGATGGACGATGGCGCGGGGGTCGATGCGGAGATCTTCCACTCCGCCTCGACGGGCTTCAATAGTGACGGGGTCGAGCACTTCCTGTCGGGCGCCACCGCCGAAGCGGACGCGCTGCGCATCGGGATCGAAGACCTCGTGGGCGGCGGCGATCGCGATTACCAGGACATGGTGTTCACCGTCGATATCGCCTGATCGACGCCCAAACGCGAAACGGCCCGGGATGTCCCGGGCCGTTTTCGTTCGCAGGTCCAAGGGCGCGCAGTCGAAGGGATGGGCGTCCTGCACCGCAGGTTTCGACTTCACGCCTCGCGCCGCCGGGATCGCCAAGCGCCGCGTCCCCTCCGAACCCGAGGCGCGCGGATCAGGCGGCGGTCGCCACCTGCCGAAGCCCGAGGATATCGCGCGCCTGTTGCCAGGTCGCGACGGGCCGTTCGTATTTATCGCAAAGCTCCACCGCGCGCCGGACCAGCGCGGCATTCGACGGCGCCAGCGTGTCGCGGTCCAGGCGCACGTTGTCCTCCATCCCGGTGCGCGTATGCCCGCCCTTGGAGATCGACCATTCGTTCAGCGTCAGCTGCGCCGCGCCGATGCCGGCGGCGCACCATTGCGCGTCGGGGGCAAGCCGCTTCAGGGTCTCGATGTAGAAATCGAAGATCGGCTCGTCCGCGGGCATGGCGTTCTTCACGCCCATCACGAACTGCACGTAAAGCGGCCCCCTGAGCCGCCCGTCCGCGGCCATCCGCGTCGCCTGCACGATGTGGCTCAGGTCGAAGGCTTCGATCTCGGGTTTCACCCCGTGTTCGATCATCTCGGACGCCAGCCAGTCCACGAGGTCGGGGCTGTTCTCGTAGACCCGCGTCGGGAAATTGTTCGACCCCACGGACAGCGATGCCATGTCCGGCGAAAGCGGCAGCATGCCGCCGCGTTCCCTGCCGCTGCCCGACCGCCCGCCGGTCGACAACTGAACGATCATGCCGGGGCAATGCGTCTCGATGCCCTCTTTCAACCGCGCGAAACGCTCGGGGTCCGAGGTCGGCTTTCCGGCGTCGTCGCGCACGTGGCAATGGGCGATGCTGGCGCCCGCTTCGAAAGCCTCGTGCGTGCTCTCGATCTGTTCGGCCACGGTGATCGGCACCGCTGGGTTGTTGTCTTTCGTGGGCAGGGAGCCGGTGATCGCGACGCAGATGATGCAAGGGTTGGTCATGGTGGGCCTCAAATGTCGAAGAATACGGTCTCGTCATCGCCCTGCAGGCGGATGTCGAAGTGGTAGGTGCCGCCCTCGGCGCGGGCGATGAGCGTTTCGCGGCGGTGCGCCTGTTCGACCATGCCCAGCACCGGGTCGGCGGCGTTGGCCTCTGCCTCGTCGCCGAAATACATCCGGGTGTTGAGCCCGACGTTGATGCCGCGCGCCACCAGCCAGAGGCTGAGATGCGGCGCCATGCGGCGTCCGTCCCGGCCCGTGACGGCGCCGGGCTTCACCGTGTCGAAGCGGAACACGCCGGTGTCGAAATCCGGGATCACGCGGCCCCAGCCGCGAAAGCCCTCCTCGACCTCTCCGGCGCCGGGGTAGTGGCCTGCGGCATTGGCCTGCCAGACCTCGATCAGCACGTCCTTGACCGGCGCCCCGGTGCCGTCGAAGACGCTGCCGGTGACGGTGATCCGGTTGCCCTGCGCATTGGGGCCGATGATGTCGTGACCCAGTTCGGCATGGTAGATGTCGAACCCCGCCGCCCCCGGAGCCAGACCGATGTGCACGTAGGGACCCGCGGTCTGCGAAGCGGATTCCTTGAGATAGTGCAGCGGCTGGACCATGGTCAGTTCCCCTCGGGCCGGTTTTCGAAGTAGGTCGAGCGGTGCCCGCGCAGCACGATGTCGAACTTGTAGGCGATGCTGTCGAGCGGCACGCTGGCATTGAGGTCGAGCGCGGCAACAAGCATGTCGATGGCGCGCTGGTCGGGAATGGTCCTGACGATGGGGCATTTCGCGATCAGCGGATCGCCCTCGAAATACATCTGCGTGATCAGCCGCTGCGCGAAGGCGGTACCGAAGACCGAAAAGTGGATATGCGCCGGACGCCAGTTGTTGACCCAGTTGCGCCATGGATAGGCACCGGGCTTCACGGTGCGAAAGGCATAGCGCCCCTCGGCGTCGGTCAGCGTCCGGCCGCAGCCGCCGAAATTCGGGTCGATGGGGGCCAGGTAACTGTCCTTTCTGTGCCTGTAGCGTCCGCCGGCATTGGCCTGCCAGATCTCGACCAGCGTATGCGGCACCGGCCGGGCGTTTTCATCGAGCACACGGCCATGCACGATGATGCGCTCGCCGATGGGGTCGCCGGTCGAGGCGTAGTTGCGGAGCAGATCGCTGTCGACCGGGTCGATATCGCCATGGCCGAAGGTCGGGCCGGTCAGCTCGCTGGCTGTGTTTCCCAGCGACAGGAGCGCCAGTTTCGGCGACCGCGCGACGCTGGTCTTGTAATCAGGCGCATAGGCCGGCGGGTGCCATTCGCGGTCGCGCTGGATAAGGTCACGCCCGAAAAGGTCGTTCTGAGTCATGCCGGATCTGCCTCCCTGTCCGAACCGGTCCGCCGCGAAAGCGCGCTGCTTGCACATCGCCAAAGACAGCTATCACGCGGCCGACCGATTTCGAAGGGCCTATCGGCGCCGGTGCGGCTACCCCTGGAACAGCGGAAAACTGACACCCAGCGCCCAGGCCAGTACCAGGCCCGTGGCCAGTCCGGATGCCAACGGTCCGGCGCGCCGCGCGGCGTCGCGGCCCATGGTGCCGAACACCAGGTAGAACAGGATCATCACCGGCGCGATCAGGATCAGGAAGAAAAGCCCCTCGAAATCGAGCGCTACGGCGATGCCAAGCGACAGCAGGAAGGCCGCACGTGTCACCGCCCGCCCGAGGATGGTCTGACCAAAGGTCAGGGTGGCGTCGGCGATCATGTAGGGCATGGCGCCGATCATCATCGCGCAGATGATCCAGGCGCGCTCCGCCGTCGGCCAGAAATTCGCGGCGTAGCGGTCCAGTGCCATGCCGAAGATCGCGCAGGCCCCCAGCAGCAGGGCGACGGCGGGCCAGTTGAGCGGACCTGCGGGCACCCGCCAGTACCGCAGCATGGCAAGCTGCAAGGCGCCGTAGATCAGCATGTGCAGCGCGAGGTAATCCGCCACGAGAACCGGCAGCGTCCTGATGTCTAGAGTCACGGCGATTAGCGGTGCCAGCAGCAGGGGCAGCGCCAGTATCAATGCCGTCCGGCCCCGCGTCAGCGATTGGGCCAGGCCGGCGCGCTGCGGCAGCAGCCGGCTGACGGGCCGGAAGATCAGCACGATCCCGGCCATCAGTCCCAGAATGGCCCAGCCGGTCGGCAGGATGGTGACATTTGAGTCGCGTCCATAGGCGCGATCCAGCCAGGCCACGGCTTCGCCCCGGCCCGCGCGGCTATGCAGAACCGACACGTGCTCGGCGTAGGGGGCCACCACCGACCGCCGCGACACGCCGCCGGACTCGACCGTGTTGCCGTGACCGGCGTCCGGGTCGACCATCCGAACGGCCTCGAGCGCGAAGTCGAGCAGCCGTGGCTCCCAGGAACCGGTCACCAGCAGCAGATCGTCGGGGGCGGCGGGGCCGACCGCGTTCGAGAATGCCGAGATCAGGACCAGCGGACCGATGTCGTCGCGCTCCGCCGCCACGCGCACGAGGATATCAGTCGCCATGGAATGTCCGACCAGCGCCACCGGTCCTGCGCCGTTCGACACGTCATCGACGACCTGCCCGGTCTGCTGCACGAGGAGCCGAGTCGTCCCCTCGATCGCAGAGACGTCGCCGGACATCGGCACGGGATGGCGGCCGTGCCCCTCGAAGTCGAAGGCAAAAACCCGGTAGCCCGCACGCGCCAGCGGCAGCGCATAGCCCTGCATCATCTGTTGCGAACCCGCGAACCCGTGTGCCACGACAACCAAAGGCCCGTCGGCATCCGGTTTCGCGTATGCGACGACCGGAGTTTGCCCGACCTCGAACCGGCTGATGGTGACACCGAAACGCGCCGTCTCGAGCACGGCAAGCGAAAGCAGTATCAGGACAGTGGCAAGGATCAGCCGAACCGACAGGCCGCCCGGCCGCGTGCGACGGGACGAATCGCCGTCCTGCAGCGCGGTCTTCCTGCCGCCGGCCCGGCTCAAGGCGCGTGCTCGGCGCCCAGAACCGGCATCGGCTCCGCCGCCACTCCGTGGGCCCGCGCCATGGCTGAAAAGGCATCGCGCAATTGCGCCAGAACCTCCGACCGCGACGATACCTGTCTTTGCACAAGCCCCAAGCGCCGGCTGACCGCGCCGTCGCAGAACGCACGTTGGTGCACGCTGTCCGGCTGGATGTGCAGCAGCGCGATGCGGGGCACGATGGCCACGCCCAACCCGGCTTGGACCATGCCGACCACCGCGGGCATGGTGTTGGCGACGACGATGTCCTTGGGTACCACGGATAACCCCGAAAGCTCGGTTTCGATCTGCCGGGCCAGCGGCACATCGGTGAGATACCGGATGAAGGGCAGGTCCTTCAACAGCGAGGTGTCGCTGCGAAAGGCCTGGTCGGGCGGTGCCGCGATGACTAGCGGTTCCTGCAGGACCGGGCTCCAGGTCAGGCTCGAAGGCACACCCACGTGCTCCGCCACAAGCGCGGCGTCGAGGTGACCTGCAGCGACATCCGCCATCAGCGACTCCGACATTCCGACCGTCAGCTGAAAGGTGAGATCGCCGTAAAGGCCGCGCATCCGGGCGAAGGCATCGGGCACAAGACGCATGGAAACTGTGCGGATCGCCCCGAATTTGAGCAGTCCCGCCGTGCGCCCGCCGGCAATCGCAAGTTTCGCCTCGGTCATGGTCTGCACGACGGTGCGCGCCGCACGGACCAGCTCCTCGCCCTTCGCGGTCAGCCGCCGCGGGCGGGTCCTGCGGTCGAAAAGGCTGGCCCCGAATTCGCCCTCAAGCGATTGAATTTGCTGTCCGATTGCCGATGGTGTGAGGTTCATGCGCGATGCCGCACCGGCAAAGCTGCCGGTGTCCGCCACGGCGATGAGAGTCTGAAGCTGACGCAGGTCCATGCGTTTTAGTAAAGCTGTGCTTCACAAAAAGCCAAAGAGAAATCATTTTCTGAAGGGCGTGCCGAAGTATAGTCTGCGCAGTAATCCGTACGCACGGCGTGCGGTGCTGCTCTTTTCACCACTCAGGAGACCCAAGATGACCGTTTTCACACGTGCCTTCGCAGGTGTCGGCCTTGCCATCGCAAGCTTCACGAGCCCCGCAATCGCCCAGGACTATCCCGCCAAGCCGGTCGAATTCATCGTGCCCTGGTCGCCGGGCGGCGGCAGCGACACGCTGATGCGGATTGTGGCCAACAACGTGTCGCCCTTTCTCGGGGCAGAGATGCCGGTGATAAACATGCCCGGCGTCGGTGGCACCGTCGGCCTGACCGAAGCCTCGCGCCGCGCCGCCGACGGCTACACCATCAGCCAGGTGCACGAAGGCCTTCTGGCCGCCACCGCGACCGGGCTCACCGAACTGGCCTGGGACGATTTCGATCCCATCGCGCTGATGACCGCGTCGCCGCAGTACCTCGTCGCTGGATCGGGACAGCCCTTCGACACGATGGAGGGCCTTGTGGAATATGCGCAGGAGAATCCGGGTGACCTGACCATCGGCGTGACCCTTGGCGGCGTGCCGCACCTGCACGCGGCGATGATCGCCGAAGCCTTTGACATCGAATGGCGTTATGTCGGTTACGAGGGCACGGGCGAGCGCATCCGCGCGCTGGTCGGCGGCAACCTCGACCTTGCCATCGGCGACATCGCCTCGTCGCTGCAATTCGCCGAGAACGGCGATCTGAACTTCCTCGCCACCGGCGCGACGGAACGCATGCCGCAGACCCCGGACGTGCCGACTTTCATGGAACTTGGCACTGATCTGGACCTGTCGATCACCCGTGGCATCGTCATGCCGAAAGGCGCCCCGGAAGAGGCGCAGGCGACAATGGAAACGGCACTGATGGAGCTTTCGGAAGACGAAGCCTTCATCGAGCAGATCAACAATGCCGGTGCCGAAGTCGCCTTCCGCGGCCGCGACGCCTACAGCGAATACCTGTCGAACCTCGCGGCCACCGTGGACCGCCTTGCCGAGGTCATCGCGCCTTGAGCCAGATCGACGACTTCAAGCCGTCGCAGGAGTCGGGCGAGATTGCCCGACTCCTTTCCTACGTCGCGCTGCTCGCGGCCTCGGTGGGTCTTTTTATCGAGGCCACCACCATCCCGACCTCTCGCTTCGAGGCGCTGGGGGCGGGCGCCTTTCCGATGCTGGTCCATGCCTGCCTGATCCTGCTGCTGGTCACGGCCATCATCGGATCGCTGCGCAAGCTGCCCGCCGCCGCCTACGGTCGGTTCGGCGCCGAGGCGATGGGCTGGCTGAAGGCACGGCGGCTGGTGCTCTTCCTCTTTCTCTGCCTTGCGGTCTTTGTCGCGGGCATTCCGGTGATCGGCTATCCGGTCGCGGCCTTCCTGTTCCTGATCGTACTGCAGGTGACGTATGCACCCAAGACGCGCGTCACGATAGGGATTGCCGTTTTGCTCGCGCTGATCTTCTCCTTCGGCCTGAACTGGCTTTTTGCCGAGGTCTTCAACGTTTTCCTGCCACGGGGGCTCTGAGGTCATGGACGCCTTCATGCTGGGCGCCGCGCAGGTGCTGTCCTTTACCACGCTCATAATGATGTTCTTCGGCGCTATCGCCGGAATCATCGCCGCCGCGATCCCGGGATTCACGGTGACAATGGCCATCGTGCTGACCCTGCCGCTCACTTTTTCCATGGACCCGCTGCAAGGCATCTCGGTGATGCTGTCGGTCTACGTCGGAGGATACACCGGCGGGCTGATTTCGGCGGCGTTGCTGGGCATCCCCGGCACGCCGTCCTCGGTCGCCACAACCTTCGACGCCTTCCCCATGGCCCGGAACGGAGAACCCGGCCGGGCGCTGTCGCTGGGCGTCTGGGCATCGTTCTTCGGCACGCTCATCTCGACCGCGGTGCTGATCGTGGCGGCGCCGCCACTGGCGACCTTCGCGGTACGGCTGGGGCCGTGGGAATATTTCTCCCTGATCGTCTTCGCCTTGACCATCGTGGCAAGCCTCGTCGGAGACTCGCTGCAACGGGGCCTGATCGCCGCGCTGATCGGCCTCGCCATCGCCACCATCGGCACCGATCCGATGATGGGCCGCCCGCGCTTTGACATGGGGCTGGAGCTGCTGGCCGCCGGCCTGCCGTTCCTCGTCGTGCTGATCGGCATCTTCGCCATCTCGCAGCTGGCCTCCGAAGTCGAGGATGCCCGCGCGATCAAGACCGGCGAAAAGCTGGTTTCGGGCACCATCGAGTTCAAGACCTGGGCGGTCATGCGCGAGGTGCTGATGCGCCCGGTGAACCTGATTCGATCCTCGCTGATCGGGGTCGGCATCGGCGCCCTGCCCGGCGCCGGGGGGTCGATCGCGAATCTCGTGGCTTACGATCAGGCCAAACGGTCCTCTAAGGATCCCGACAGTTTCGGCACCGGCACGGCAGACGGCGTCGTCGCCTCCGAGGCCGGCAACTCCGCCACCGCGGGCGGCGGGCTGATCCCGCTCATTTCGCTCGGCATTCCCGGCTCGGCGGTGGATGCGATCCTGATGGCGTCGCTGATGGTGCACGGCATTTCCGTCGGTCCGCGGCTGATCATGGACAATGCCGACCTGGTCTACGGCATGTTCCTCGCCATGGCGGTGTCCAGCCTGATGATGCTGGTGATCTGCGTGCTGTCGATGCGCCTGTTCCTGCGCGTGGCCGAAGTGCCGAAGTGGGTCGTGGTGCCGGTGGTCATGGTCTGCTGCGTCGTGGGATCCTTCGCGCTCAACAATCGGGTCACCGATCTCTACCTGCTCGCAGCGGTGGGCCTGCTGGGCTACGGGCTCAAGGCGCTGGACTACCCGCTGGCACCGCTGGTGCTGGGCGTGATCCTCGGCCCCATCGCCGAGACCAACCTGCGCCGTGCGCTGATGACCGAAAACGACTGGAGCCTCTTCGTCACGCGGCCCGTAAGCCTGATCTTCCTGATCGCGGCGGTGGCGTCGGTGGCCTGGGCAGTGCGCGGCATCCTCAGGCGCCGCAAGCAAAGAAAACTACAGAAGGACACGGCTTGATGACGTTTCGTCACGATCCACTCTACGCCTCGCGGCGGTCGCCCGTTCTGGCCGACAACCTCGTTTCCACCTCGCATCCGCTCGCGGCCCAGGCCGGTCTGTCGATGCTGGCCAAGGGCGGCAATGCCGTCGATGCGGCCATCGCGACCGCGGCGACGCTGACGGTCGTGGAACCGACGGGCAACGGCCTGGGGTCCGACGCCTTCTGCATCCTGTGGGACGGGAAAGAGCTTCATGGTCTGAACTCGTCCGGCGCGGCCCCGGCCGGCTGGACGCCGGAGCGCTTCGCGGGCCACGACTCGATCCCCTTCCGCGGCTGGGAAAGCGTCACCGTGCCGGGTGCCGTCGCTGCCTGGGCCGAGCTGAACGCCAAATTCGGTACACTGGACCTGCCCACGGTGCTGGCGCCGGCCATCGGCTATGCCGAGAACGGCTTTAGCGTGTCGCCGGTGATCGGTGCGCTTTGGGCCAAAGGAGCCGAAGCGCTCTCGGGCCAGCCCGGCTTTGCCGCCAACTTCATGCCCGGCGGGCGGGCGCCGAAGGCCGGAGAACGGTACCGCAATCCCGATCATGCGCGCAGCCTGCAGATGATCGCCGAGACGAAGGGAAAGGCCTTCTACGAAGGTCCGCTGGCCGAGAAGATCGCGGCCTTTGCCCGCGAACACGGCGCGGCCCTGTCCGAGGCCGATCTCGCCGCGCACGCGCCGGACTGGTGCGGCACGATCTCGACCGCCTTCGACGACACCGAGTTGCACGAGATACCGCCAAACGGGCAGGGCATCGCGGCGCTGATGGCCCTTGGCATGCTGGCCCAGACCGGCGTGCGCGATCTCGATCCCGACGACCCGGTCGCCCTGCACCTGCAGATCGAGGCGATCAAGCTGGCCTTCGCGGACATGTACGCCTACGTCGCCGACGGGCGCTTCATGGCAGATGTCACCGCGGCGGACCTGATCGACACAGGCTACCTGGCCGAGCGCGCGAAACTGATCAGCACCGACAGCGCCGGCGCCTACGGGGCCGGCGCGCCGAAGAACGGCGGCACGGTCTACCTGACCACGGCGGATGCATCGGGCATGATGGTGTCCTTCATCCAGTCGAACTACGCCGGTTTCGGTTCGGGTGTGGTGGTGCCGGACACCGGGATCAGCCTGCAGAACCGCGGTGCAGGTTTCTCGCTGAAGCCCGGCCACCCCAACCAGGTCGGACCCGGCAAGCGTCCGTTCCACACGATCATCCCCGGCTTCCTGATGCAGAACGGCGCGCCTAAGATGAGTTTCGGTGTCATGGGCGGACCGATGCAGGCGCAGGGCCACGTGCAGATGACCTTGCGCACGCAGCTTTGGGGGCAAGACGTGCAGACCGCCGTGGACGCGCCGCGCTGGCGATTCGTCGTGGGCACCGAGGTCGCCTGCGAATCGGCCATGCCGGAGGCGACGCGCGACCGGCTGACGGCCCTGGGCCACACCATCACCGTGGAGCCGCCGGACAGCGCCTTCGGCTTCGGTGGCGCACAGCTGATCGAACGTCTGGACGCGGGCGGCTATGCGGCGGGTTCCGACCCGAGAAAGGACGGCGCGGCGCAGGGCTTCTAGGGTCGGATCGCATCGGCTCGGCTGCACGACACAGTTGCGCGTCCGGAGGCGGTGCGCGTGGCCGCCGAGGTCGCGCCGCTGCGTTCGCTGCGCGCGAGGTCGTCCGCCGTGACGGCGGGGTCCGGTCCAGTCGGTGCCGCGTGCCGACCCGCCCCCGCCGCCCGTCGGGAAACGTCCCGGCGCGGGCCCAACGCCTTCGGCATCACGGCGACTGGCATTCCCGTCAGAATTGGCGGATGCTGGCACGGGGAGGACCGCGCGGGACATGCGTCTGCTTCTGGTCGAAGATACCGCCGATGTCGCGGATGCCATTGTCGCAAGCTTCGGGCATCGCGGCGATGCGGTGGATCACGTGAATTCGGTCGATACGGCCGCAAGCGCACTCGCCGTGCAGGATTACGACGTGATCATCCTCGACATCGGCCTGCCCGACGGGCTGGGCACCGACATCCTGTCCAGCCTGCGCGATCGCGGCAAGCCGACCCCGGTCCTGATGCTGACCGCGCGGTCGGACATCGAGGACCGCGTCGCGGCGCTCGACAAGGGGGCGGACGACTACCTGGTCAAGCCGTTCGATCTGCGCGAACTGCACGCCCGCGTCCGGGCGATGCTGCGCCGGCAGGACACGGACCGGTCGGGGATCGTCGAGTTCGGGGACATCAGGTTCGATCCGGCCGGGCAGACGGTCGAAGTCAAGGGCCGCCCGCTGTCGCTGGCCCGGCGCGAGCTCAGCCTTCTGGAGATCCTGCTGGCCAACCGCGAACGCGTTGTGCCGAAGGACAGGCTGCTGGAAGGCATGTATTCTTTCAAGGACGAAGAGGTGGGCCCGAACGCCGTCGAACTCTATGTCGGCCGGCTGCGCAAAAAGCTTTGCGACAGCCGGATCACGATCAAGACGTTGCGCGGGCTTGGCTACCAGATGGTCGATGGCGGCTGAGGCGCGGCGCGGCATGCGGCTGACCGGGTCGCTGAGTTTCCGGCTCGGCGTGGCGCTGGCACTGGTGCTTGCGATCGGCGGCGTGGCGGTGTCGCTGGCGGCCTATGCCTATGGCCGCAGCGCAGCGCAGCAATCCTACGACAGGCTTCTGGTCGGCGCGGCCAGCCAGATCGCCGGATCGCTGAGGTTGCGGGACGGCGAGGTGATCGTCGACATCCCGATCTCGGCCTTCGAACTGCTGTCGCTGGCCCCGCGGGATCGCGTGGTCTATGCGGTCTTCGACAACCAGGGGCGGCGCGTCACCGGCTATGATACCGTGGCGTTGCCCGAGGGCGATGGCGGGTTCTTCACCGACAGTTTCGCCGGTGAACCGGCCCGCTACGTCCATGTCAGGCGCCAGATCGCGGAGCGGTCCTTCCTCGGCGCGGTGGATGTCGTCGTCGGCCAGACCACCGAAGCGCGACAGGAACTGGCGCAGCAGATCACCCGCAACGCGCTGCTGGCGCTGGCTCTGGTGGGGCTGGTGATTTCCGGGCTCGCGGTGCTGGCGGTGAGGTCCGCCTTGCGCCCCCTGCGGCGGCTCGAGCGCGATTTTGCCGCGCGCTCCGTACGCGACCTGACGCCGGTCGATGTGGAGGTGCCTCAGGAAATCGCCAGCCTGGTGGCGGCGCTGAACCGCTTTATCGGTCGGATCGACCGGCAGGTGCGGGTCATGCGCACGCTGATCGCCGATGCCTCGCACCAGCTGCGCACGCCGATAGCCGCGCTCCGGGCGCAGGCCGAACTTGCGCGGGAGGCGACCGATGCGGAAGAGCAGCTGCGGCTTGTCACAAAGATCCACGACCGGTCCCGCAACCTCAGCCGGCTGACCGACCAGCTGCTGAACCACGCGATGATCATTCACCGCGCCGACAGCGTCGAGCTGGCTCCGGTGGACCTGCGGGCCGTGGCCAGCGATGCGGTTTCCCAGTTCGACCAGACCCTGTCCGGTGCCGAACAGGTGGTGCGGATCGACCTGCCCGAAGCGCCGATGCGCTGCGACGGCGACGCGCTGTCGCTGGTCGAGGCCTGCAAGAATCTGATTACCAATGCCGTCTCCTACGGCAAACCGCCGATCACCGTCTTCGTGCGCGACGATGGCCCGGCGCTTGGCCTTGGCGTGCGTGACCGGGGGGACGGCATGGCGGAAGAGATGTGGGCAGATGCGGGCTCGCGCTTTGCGAAACGCTCCGGCGTGTCCTCGACCAGTGCGGGGCTGGGGCTGTCCATCGTCAGTGCGGTGGCCCAGGCCCACGGCGGCCGGCTGACGCTCCGCCGGCCCGACTCCGGCGGTTTCGAGGTCTTCGTCGCGCTGCCGAAACTTCGGGAGGCAGAGGCATGAAGGTCATCGGCCTGGTCTGTGCGGTCCTGCTGGCCGGTGCGGCGGCCGCCCAGCCGGCACCCGAAGCGGTGACATCCTATGGCCCCGACGACGCCGCGCGGCGTCTGCTGGTGCGCGGAACCACCGACATCGCCCGCTTCGAAAACGTGCTGCGGCTCTTCACATCCCGCCCGGACAGCCCGCGGATCGACTACGAGCAATGGGGCTCGAACGACCTCTTCGATGTGACCCTGGCGGAGTGCCGGAGCGGGGATCGCGCCGCCGACATGGTGGTCAGCTCGGCCGTCGACCTTCAGATCAAGCTGGCCAACGATGGCTGCGCCCGGGCGCACCGGTCGACCGCGACCGCCGGCCTTCCGCAGGTCGCCAACTGGCGCGACGAGGTCTTCGGCATCACCCGGGAGCTTGCGGTCATCGTCTACAACAGGCGGCTGATCGCCGCCGCCGAGGTGCCGCGGTCGCGGTTCGACCTGATCGACCTCCTGCGCCCCGAAGACAGCCGGTTTCGCGGGCGCATCGCCACCTATGACATCGAGGCCTCGGGGCTGGGCTATCTCTTTGCCTTTGCCGATGCGCAGCAGGCCACGACCTTCGGCAGCCTGATCGAAGCCTTCGGACGCAGCGGTGTGGTCGCCACCTGCTGCTCGGCCGAGATCATCGACGGCGTGGCCGACGGCACGTATCTCATCGCCTACAACGTGCTGGCGTCCTACGCGCTGGCCCGGGCCGAGGAAAATCCCGACATCGTCGCCGTGGCACCCGACGATTACACGCTGGTCCTGTCGCGCGCCGCGCTGATCCCGCGCCACGCGGCAGAGCCGAACCTGGCGGGCGCGTTTCTGGACTACATGCTGTCTCAGGCCGGTCGGGCGGCCCTGAGATCGGCGCATCTGATCGTCACGACCGAAGACGCGGCCATGGACTCCCTGAGCCTGCCGGAGACACCGGAGACCAGCTTTCGGCCCATCGCCCTCACGCCGTCGCTGCTGGTGGGACTGGATCAGCACAAGCGGCGGGAATTCATCGCGCTCTGGCGCTCGACCTTCCCGCGTCAAGGCGATGGCGAGGCACCGCCGGAGTGAGTTCGGGTTCTGTCCTGCGAAAAGGTTAGTGCAGCCGAGTCCCGGTTGGAGAGCAAGAGTCCGCGTTTCGCGGTTGTGTCTGTTGTCGGGTTTGCAAAAGCTCGCACGTCGACGGAAACGCGAAGCGGCTTTGCGCAAGAAAACGCGACAAACGCAGTATCCAGCAGACAACAAATCCTTGAAAAAGCTTGGAGGCGGGTACCGGAATCGAACCGGTCTACACGGATTTGCAATCCGCTGCGTAACCTCTCCGCCAACCCGCCGGAGCTTCCCGTGTCTTTAGACCTCCAGCGGGCGGGCTTCAAGAGGGTTCCTGACCGCCCGGGGGTCGCTCCGACGCGCCTGGCCGAATTTCGGCCGCCTTTGCGCGCTGCATGGAACCTTCGCGGCGGCGCGGCGTTAAAGAAGCAAGACATCCATGGAGGATTTTATCATGGCGAACACGACAACAACCGCGAAGACACCCAGCAACGGGACCGTTACCGGATCGTCGGATTACGATGCCCTGAATGATCAGGTGAAGACTCTGAAGAGTGATCTGGCCTCGCTGACGGAAATGCTCACCGACATCGGGGTTCGCCGCAAGGACGAAACTGTCGAAGCGGCACGGGCGCGGGCCAAGCGTATGCGGGCCGAGGCGTCGGATCGTTACGATGATGCGGTCGATTACGCCAACGATGCAAGAGATCAGGCGTTCGATGCGGTGCGCCGTCAGCCCGGTACCGCTATGGCCATCGCTGTCGGTGTCGGGTTCCTCGCAGGCGTGCTCTCGGGCCGCCGCTGAATGATGATTCTCTACACTCTGGGCGACGCGGTCAGACGCAAGGCGCGCGCAACTGTGTGGTCCATCATTGCCGGGATCTTCCTTCTGGTGGGTCTCGGCTTTCTCACGTCCGCTTTCTGGATGGTCCTGTCCGAGTTGCGCGATCCGCTCTTCGCGGCGCAGGTTCTCGGCGGTGGATTTTTTGGCATTGGTTTGATTTTTCTCGGTATTTCCTGGCTCGTCGGCCGTCGCCTGTATCGGCTTCCGCCGACCCCCGCGGCGAAAACCGGGACAGAGCCGATCGTTCAGATGATCGAAGGGTTTCTGCTTGGGCTCAACGCCGGGCGCAGCACGCGCGGAACGCGTCGCTCCGACCGTCACTGACAGCTTGCCGCGCGCGCCGGGTCCAGCAGCCTGCCGATCCGGCGGATTACTCCAGACACAGAAGGTACGTCCGTGAAAACCGACTCTCGCGCTGTGCGCACATCCATCATCGGGTTGGGCGTATTCGCGGCGCTCTCCATGCTCTACGTGGCGCAGGATATCGCCGCACCGGTCACGCTTGGCATCGTGACCGGTATCATCGTGTCGCCGATCATGGACTTGGTGCGCCGCATCGGGATCCCGGCCGGCTTTGGCGCGATGATCATTCTGATCGTGACCATTGCGGTGCTGAGCGCTCTGGCATTCGTGGTCGAACCGCTGATCTGGCGCGTGACCGAGGAAATTCCGCGCATCCGCTACGAGTTGCGGACGCTTCTGGCCGAGTTCCAGGGATTGATCCAGGGCATCGACGCCGCCAATGAAGAGATGAAACAGGCGCTGGGCGGCGATGGCGATGTCGACGCGGAGAAGGAATCGCCGCTGCCGTCCGTGTCCGACGCGCTGTTTCTCGCGCCGGTGATCCTGGCCCAGATGCTGATTTTCGCCGGGACCTTCTACTTTTTTCTGGTGACCCGACTCGACGTCTTTTCCGAGCTCGCCCGCCGCATCGGCGGCAACCACGACGCGGCGCGCATTCAGCAGCGGTTTCGCACTGCCGAGTACCTCGTGTCGCGATACTTTGCGGCAATTTCGGTGGTGAATGCGGGTCTGGGCCTCGCCCTTGCCGGGTATCTCAGCATTATCGGCCTGCCGCTTCCCCTGGTCTGGGGCGCGGCGGCGTTTCTTCTGAATTACGTGCTCTACGTAGGGCCTGCGGTGGTGGCGTTCAGCCTTCTGCTGAGCGGGTTGATCAACTTCAGCGGTGTCTCGGTTCTTGGGCCGATGATCGGGTTCATGGTGCTGAACATGATCGAGGCGCAGTTCGTCACGCCGGCCATGGTCGGGCGGCATGTGTCGCTGAACCCGTTGCTGGTTTTCCTCGCGCTGGTCTTCGGCATCTGGTTCTGGGGGCCGATCGGCGGGATCGTGGCGATCCCGGTGGTGGTCATCGTGGTGGCGCTGCTGGACGACGTTGCCACGCACCGCCGCCGCGAGCAGGCCAGCGAGACCTGACAGGCCCTTAATACGGGCGTGGCAGATAGAGCCCGGCCCCTCGATTTCTGACCCTTGGACATTGCCGCCCAAGGGCAACTGTGGCATTACGGTTGCATCGCTTCTGAACGAAAGAGTTTAGCAGATGTCCGATTATGCCAAACGCCGCCGGATGATGGTCGACACGCAGGTCCGCCCTGCCGATGTCACCAAGTTCCCGATCATCGACGCGATGCTGACGGTCCCGCGCGAAGCCTTCGTTCCGCGCGACCGCATGGAAGCGGCTTACATGAGCGAAAACATCGCCATCGGCGGCAACCGCGTGATCCTGGAGCCGCGGACTTTTGCAAAGATGCTGGATGCGCTGGCGCTCGGCAACGACGACCTGGTGCTCGATCTGGGCGCCGGGCTGGGGTATTCCTCGGCGGTCATCGCGCATATCGCGGAAGCGGTGGTCGCGGTCGAGGATGACGAGGCGCGCCTGTCCGAGGCGGAAAGCCTGCTGGCCGAACACCATGCCGACAACGTGATCCTGCACGGCGGCGCCCTGTCCGAAGGCGCGCCCGAACATGGACCCTATGACGCGATCCTCATCGAGGGTGCCGTGGAAGAGGTGCCGGAGGCGATCATCGGCCAGTTGAAAGAGGGCGGGCGCATGGCCTGCCTGTTCATGGAAGGCACACTTGGCGTGGTTCGTATCGGCTACAAGCTTGACGGCGGCATGTCCTGGCGGTTTTCCTTCAATGCGAGCGCACCGGTCATTCCGGGGTTTGAAAAGGCACGGGCCTTCGCACTTTAGGGCGGGGGCCGTCAGAAGCACAGGCAGGGGACAGGCGGCATGACGATCCGACCGATCAGACGAACACTTGCCGCGGTCGCCGCGGTGCTGGCTTTGACACCGGCGGCGCAGGCGGACACTCTGGCCGATGCGCTGGTGGGGGCCTACAACACGAGCGGCCTGCTGGAGCAGAACCGCGCCGTGCTGCGCGCCGCCGACGAGGATGTGGCGCAGGCGGTCTCCGCGCTGCGGCCGGTGCTGAGCTGGTCGGCCGACATCACCCGCGACTTCGGCACCTCCCGCGGGTCGAATTCGCTGGGCGCCGTGGCGCGCAGCGCCTCCAACACCGCCAGCGTCGGGCTGGTGGCCGAACTGACGCTGTACGATTTCGGGCAGAACCGCCTGGCCATCGACGGTGCGAAGGTAGCGGTGCTGGCGACGCGGCAGGGACTTGTCTCTATCGAGCAGCAGATCCTGCTGCGTGCCGTGACGGCCTTCTTCGAGGTGCGTCGCGCCACCGAAACCGTCGCCCTGCGCCAGAACAACCTGCGCCTGATCACCCAGGAACTGCGCGCCGCGCAGGACCGGTTCGAGGTCGGCGAGGTGACCCGCACTGACGTTTCGCTGGCCGAGGCACGGCTTGCCCAGGCACGGGCCAACCTTGCCGCCGCGCAGGGTGAGCTGCGGGCCGCGCAGGAGGAATACCGCGTCGCCACCGGCCGGACGCCGGGTCCGCTGTCGCAGCCCAGCCGGGTCCCCGATCTGCCGCCGGATCGCAATTCTGCCGTCGCCATCGCGCTGCGCGGACACCCCGACCTTTTGCAGGCGCAGCACCTCGTGCGGGTCGCGGAACTCAGCATCGCCCGCGCCGAGGCGGCGATGAAGCCGACCATTAGCCTGACCGGGCGGCTGGGCGTGACCGAAGATTTCGACAACGATTCCTTTTCCCATGGCGGCTCCATCGGGATCGAGTCGACCGGCCCGATCTACCAGGGCGGGCGGCTGTCGTCGCTGGTCCGACAGGCCATGGCCAACCGCGACGAACAGCGCGGCAACCTGCATGTGGTGCGGCTGACGATCGAACAGAACGTCACGAATGCGCTGATCCAGCTCAATGTCGCGCGGGCCAGCGAAGACGCCAATGCCGACCAGGTCCGCGCGGCCGACGTGGCCTTCCGCGGCATCCGCGAAGAGGCGACACTGGGCGCACGGACCACGCTGGACGTGCTGAACGCCGAACAGGAACTGCTGGATGCGCGGGCGGCGCTGATTTCGGCCAATGTGGACGAATTCATCGCCGCCTACCGGGTGCTGGCGACGATGGGACGTCTGACCGCGCGGGATCTTGGCCTCAACGTGCAGCGCTACGATCCGGCGGCCTATTACAACCTCGTCAAGGACGCACCGGCGGTGTCGCAGCAGGGCCAGCAACTCAACCGTGTCCTGCGCGCCTTGGGAAAAGAATAGAATTATTTCCATCTGTTGTGAGGAATCGTCCCGCGCGCTATCCTGCGCGTGAGGCGACAGTGGAACAACAATGACAGATCCCGTGAAGAACGTGGAAATCGAGGATGTCTTGTCCTCAATTCGCAGGCTCGTGTCCGAAGACGTGCGCCCGAAATCCAGCCCGCCGTCGGCGGCGCCGGACCGGTTGGTGCTGACCCCGGCGCAACGCGTGGCCGAGGAACCAGGGTACCGCGCGGAAGAAGACGATGTTGAACGGAACGACACGACCGGAACGGCGCCGGTCCTGCTGACCGACCGACTGGACACGGAATCCGCCACCGACCGTCAGGAACCGCGCCGCGACGCGGCCAACGCGCCCGACGCGGCGCAGGGCGACACCGACGACGACACCGTCGATGCCCTGTCGCTTTTGGTGGGGCAGGAAGTCGAACAGGCCCTCCGCGCCTTCAAGGCGGCGGAAGCCCGGGACGCCGACGCGGCACAGGATGCCGTCGAAGAGCTCGAGTCCGAAGCCGCGGCAGAGGACACGGACGTCGCCGCCGATGACCTGTCCGGGGCGGAGGACAGCCCGACCGATCCCGCGCCCGAAGCGAGGGTCGAAGACCAGCGCAAGGCGTCCACGCTCGAGCAGAAAGTGGCCGAGCTCGAGGCGCTGATTTCCGGTTCTGACGAAGACTGGGAGCCGGAACCGGAGCCGCATCAGGATGGCGCGTCGCATTTCCTCGGCGACCGAGCAGAAGCTTTGGCCTGGCAGGACTACGATGGCGACACCGAAGAGGTCGAGGCCGCGCCCGATCTCACCTTCTTCCAGTCGCACCGCAACCGGCCGCGGGACGAACAGACCACCCATGACGCGGCGACCGAGGCGGAGACCGAACCGTCGGACGGCGGCACGGCGGTGATCGACGAAGACATGTTGCGCGACATGGTGGCAGAGATCGTGCGCCAGGAGCTTCAGGGCGCCCTGGGCGAACGGATCACGCGCAATGTGCGCAAGCTGGTCCGCCGCGAGATTCACCGCGCCCTGATCAGCCAGAACCTGGAGTAAACCGGCGCCGTTGCGGCGTCGCTACGCTCCAAAGCTTTCCGCACGCGGGAGACAAAAAAGCGCGCCCCGTAGGGCGCGCCAAATTGCGATCTGCGATCTGTGTGATCAGGCGGCTTCGGCCTGCAATGCGGCGTTGCGGCGCTCGCTTTCCTCGCGCGACAAGGCAACGGACGTGCGGACACCCTTGGAGACGAACTCCATCAGGCCCGAGACCACACGTTCGTTCGGGTCGATCCCGGCGCAGGATAGCACTTCACGACCGTCGCGAGACCGCGCCCAGCGGGCGATCTGTTCCGGGCCGTTGCCGTACTTCTTGTCGTCGGCGATCGCGTCGTCCAGGGCAGCCAGTACCACCGCGGCAAACAGCTTGCGAGCACGGTTGCCCTGCTCGCTGTTGTAGGCTGTTCCATCAACGAAATCTCTCATGTTTCGTCCTTTGATTATTGCTCTTGTGTTTTCAGGCGTGAAGGCGGTTATGGCCTATTACACCCGATTCGAATACCCCATTAACGCATAGCTTGGTTGCGGCACACGCATGGCTCGCTGCACCTGCAGCACGATATCTGGTTGTCTTGCAGCGGGTCTGCACTCCAGATATAGGTTCGGGCAAGCTTACAACAACCCTTTGTCATGGTTTCAACACATGCCCAAGATCAACGGTAACGAGATACGCCCCGGCAACGTTCTGGAGCACAACGGCGGCCTTTGGGCCGCGGTCAAGGTCGATCACGTAAAGCCCGGAAAAGGCGGTGCTTTCGCGCAGGTCGAAATGAAGAACCTGCGGAACGGGTCGAAACTGAACGAACGCTTCCGGTCCGCCGACAAGGTCGAGCGTGTGCGACTCGAACAGAAGGACATGCAGTTTCTCTTCGAAAGCGACGGCATGCTCAGCTTCATGGACACCGAAACCTACGATCAGGTCGAGCTTCCGGCGGATATCCTCGGCGAACGCCGCCCGTTCCTGCAGGACGGCATGACCATCGTGGTCGAATTCCACGACGCCGAAGCGCTGAACGCGACCCTGCCGCAGAAGGTGACCTGCAAGGTCGTCGAGACCGAGCCGGTGGTCAAAGGCCAGACCGCCGCCAACAGCTTCAAGCCTGCGGTGCTGGACAACGGCGTCAAGGTCATGGTGCCGCCCTTTGTGGGCCAGGACGAGGACATCATCGTCAACACCGAGACGATGGAATATTCCGAACGCGCCTGAGGCCGCGACACGTGTAGGGTGGGTTTGCAACCCACCGTCGCGTCAGGCGCCGATCGCGCCCAGACACCTCTCCACCATGCCGCGATAACCTTGCCCGAAGAGCCGCAGGTGCACCAGCGCCGGCCAGAGCTGGTAGATCGGGCGGCGGTCCTGCCAGCCCGGCCGCAGCGCGCCGTAGCCCTCGTCGAACCCCGGGCCGGGCCGTCCGAAAAGGTGCAGCATAGCGAGGTCGACCTCGGCATCGCCATGGTAGCAGGCCGGGTCGATCAGCCAGCCACGCTCAGCTGTGAACAGCAGGTTCCCCGCCCAGAGATCGCCGTGCAGCAGCGCCGCCGGGGGCGTCTTCGGCAGCAGGCCGGGCAGACGCGCGGCGAGCCGCTCCAGCCGCCCGGCAAGATCCTGGGGCACGTCCGCGATCCCGGACAACAGCCGCCGTTCGGCCCAGAAGCCTGGCCAGTCGCCGTTGGGCGTGTTGTCGATCCTCACGGCACCGAACGCATGGTCCTCATCCCAGCCATACCGGCCGCCGACCGTCCCGTGCATTCGCGCAAGATCGGCGCCCAGCCGCCGCCAGGTGTCCGTCGCGGGCGTCGTCTCCGGCAGGTAGGACAGGACCAGCACATCGTCGCCGACCTCAAGCACCTCGGGCACGGGTGCTCCTGCGCGGGCCATGGCGCGCAGCATCCGCGCTTCGGTCGCCACGTCGCGCCCGCGTTTCACCACCACCTGACGGTCGGGCAGGGTGATCAGCCGCACTTCGGACAGGTCGCCGCCGTGCAGGGGGCGGCTGTCCAGCACTTCCAGTCCGAGAATGCGGGTCATCCCTGCCGGATCACCCGCGCCTCTCCGGCGCGCATTTCGCCCTGGGCGCGGTCGAACCGGAGGTAGGCGAGCCCCGCGCCGCCCGCCTGCGTGTGCAGCGTGCCCGCGGGCTTGTCCCCGGCGGTGATCTCGGTGCCCGGCGGCGCGGCGCCCTCGACGGCGACGACGGCCAGCCCCTTGCGCAGCTCGGTCTTGTGCTTCATCCGCGCGGTCACTTCCTGCCCGACGTAGCAGCCCTTGCGGAAATCCAAGCCCGACAGCCGTTCGAAGCCCATCTCGAGGATGAAACTGTCCGGCGTCAACTCGGCGCCCGCCAGCGGCACGCCCGCCGCCACGCGCTGCGCGTCCCAGTCGACCTCTTCGCTGGCTTGGCCCGTGTAGCCGCGCCAGCCCATGCGCGGGTCGCGCGGGTCGGCTAGCGCGCCCTCGGGCGCCGGGCCGATGCCGCGGGCGACCGCGATATCAGTGCGCTCGATCGTCACCTTGGAGCGCAGCTTGTAGAGGCTCAATGCTTTCATCAGGTCATCGGCCTGAAACGCCGCCACATCCAGCAGCACCTCGTCGCCGTCCGCGACAAGGAAGAAATCCGCGCGGTACTTGCCTTGCGGCGTCAGCATCGCCGCATAGACGACCCCGTCGCGCAGGCGGTCAAGGTCGTTGGTCACCAACCCTTGCAAGAAATGCACCGCGTCCGGACCGGCGATCCGCAACACGCTTCTTTCGGTTTCCGACATTTTCTGTTCCCCTTCTGCCTTGCCCTGACATATAGGAAGCCCGCCGATCCACAACAGGGGCGGCCCCAGGAGACGAGGACCAGACCGCACATGCGCGCGCCGATTTCCGTTATCATTCCGACGCTTGACGCCGAAGCGGCACTGCCGGCCTGCCTGGCGGCGCTGATCGAAGGCGTGGTGGCCGGGCTGGTGCGCGAGGTGATCGTGACCGACGGTGGATCGACCGACGGCACGTTCCGGGTGGCCGAGGAAACCGGGGCCGTCTGGGTCGCGGGTCCGGCGTCACGCGGCGGACAGCTGCGGCGCGGCGTGGCGGCGGCGCAGGGCGACTGGCTGCTGGTGCTGCATGCCGACACCGTGCTGTCGCCGGGCTGGAGCGCGGATGCCGCCCGCGCCATGGAACGCCCCGGCGCCTATCATTTCCGCCTCGCGTTTCGTGCGCAGGGGCTGATGCCCCGGCTGGTGGCGGGCTGGGCGAACCTGCGCTCCGCCGTCTTCGGTCTGCCTTACGGCGACCAGGGCCTGCTGATCGACCGCGACAGGCTGGTGGCAGCGGGCGGGTTCGCCGACATTCCGCTGATGGAGGACGTGGCCCTGATCCGCGCGCTTCCGGCGCGACCCAAGCGTCTGGAGTGCACGGCGCTGACCTCCGCGGCACGCTACGAGCGCGCGGGCTGGCTGCGCCGCGGGGGGCGTAACCTGCTGACGCTGCTGCGCTATTACATGGGGGCCGATCCCGAGACGCTGGCGCGCGCCTACAGGCGCTGAGGGCAGGTGGGTTGCAAACCCACCCTACAGGCGCGTGTTGCGCCTCAGTCCTCGGAAAACTGCAGCCGGTGCAGGTCGGCATAGACGCCGCCGCGGGCCAGGAGTTCGTCATGGGTGCCTTCGTCGACGACGCGGCCATTGTCCATGACAACGATCTTGTGCGCCCGCCGCACCGTCGCCAGCCGGTGCGCGATGACAAGGGTCGTGCGCCCTTCGGACAGGGTATCGAGCGCCGACTGAACCACCGCCTCGGACTGCGCGTCGAGCGCACTCGTGGCCTCGTCCAGCAGCAGCACCGGTGTGTCGCGCAGGATGGCGCGGGCGATGGCCACGCGCTGGCGCTGACCGCCCGACAGGTTCGACCCGCGCGGGCCGACCGGGCTTTTCAGGCCCTCGGGCAGGCGCGGCAGGAAGTCGCTCACATGCGCGGCATCGAGCGCCGCCTGCATCCGCTCGGGATCGACGTCGGTCTGCCCCAGCAGGATGTTTTCCTCGAGCGTCTCGTCGAACAGCAGCGACTCCTGCGAGACCACGGAGAACAGCCCGCGCAGGTCGGCCAGCGTCATCTCGGCCACGCCGGTGCCGTCCAGCGTGACCCGGCCCGATTGCACGTCCACCAGCCGCGTCAGCACGTTGAACACGGTCGACTTGCCCGCGCCCGAGGCGCCGACGAGCGCCGTGGTCTGCCCGGCCTCGGCGACAAAGCTCGCGCCGCGCAGTACCGGCGTGTCGCCGTAGTCCAGGCGGACGTCCTCCAGCGCGATCCGCGGCACGCCGGCCGGTGCGGGCTTGGGATCGGCGGGATCGACCAGCTCGGGCGTGATGTCGAGCAGTTCCTTGATCCGCTCGATGCTGGCCGCCGCCACCTGCCAGACACCGCTGAAGGCGCCTAGCCGCCGCAGCGGCTCGAACGCAAGGCCCAGGGCGGTGAAGAACGCCATGGTGTCGCCCACGGTCTTTTCGCCCGAGATGATCTCGGACCCGCCGTAGATCAGCACGACCACGAACCCGACCCCCGACATCAGGTCGATGAGCCCGGGGATCGCCGCCTGGCCGAAGGCCGAGCGCAGGTCGATCCGGTTGCGGTCGCGGGTCATGGTCCGGTAACGCTTGTACTGGTAGCGTTCCAGCTGGTTGAGCTTCACCGGCACGATACCGTGGAACACCTCGTTGAGCCGGGTCGACAGGCCCGCGGAAATATCGCGCGAGATCCGCGCGTTGCCGCGGACAAATCGCTGCAGGATCATCGCCGGCGCCACCAGCAGCGGCACGCCGACCAGCGCCGCGGCGGTCCAGCGCCAGTCGACGCTGATCGCCACGCCGAACAGGGTGAAAAGCGCCACCACGTCGCGCCCGGCGCCGGTGATCAGCGTCTGCCAGACCTTGTTGACCGCGCCGACGTCGCCCTCGATCCGCTGCATCAGGTGACCCGGCGCGTGGACCTGGTGGAAACTGCCGTCGAGCCGCATGAGATGCGCCAGAAGGTCCTGCCGGATGTCCTGCGTCGTCAGCTGCGACACCCGCGTCAGCAGCACCTTCTGCGTCACGCTTGCCACCGCGCGGAAGGCGAAGATACCAAAGATCGCCCCCGCCACCCAGACCAGCGCCCCGGCATTGCCGCCGACCAGGACCTGGTCGAACATCGGCTTCATCATGTAGCTGAGCATGCCGAACATCGACCCTTCGATGGCCATGAAGACCATCGCCAGCAGCAACAGCCCGGTGCGCTTGCGCAGGTAGTTGCGCCAGAGCCAGCCCAAGAGGCCGCGCGGATCGGGAATGCTGTCGCGCGATGCGATGCTCATGCCGGAAACACCACCTTGTCGGGCGGGGTCCGGGCCTCGAAGGCCGCCTGCACGGTGCCGCCCTCGTACTCTGAGCGGATCCACTCCTCGAACCCGATGGGATCGCGGGCATTTCGCGCGGCATAGACATCAAGGATGTAGCCCTGCACCCCGGTCGCGGTGAAATTCAAGTGGATGTACTTGAGCCCCAGCTGCTTCCTGGCGACTGCGACCGGCTGGTTCTCGAAGATCAGCAGGTACATGGCCGACACGAACCCGGCCCGGTCGGCGCCGGATTTGCAGTGGAACATCATCGGCCGCTCGGCGGCGCGCAACGCGTCGATCACGCCGACGATCCGCTTGCGCGGCGCGGCGGTGCGGGCCCAGAGCTTGGCGTCGATCAGGGTGAGCCCCAGCGCCTCGGCGCTTTCCTTTTCGAACAGGTAGAAGGAGAACTTGTCCTCGCCGCGCAGGTTGATCACGGTCTTGATGCCCATGGCTGCGTATTTCTCGAACCGGGCATGGGTGGGCTGGTTCGACCGGTAGACGCCCGGCGCGACCTCGAAGAAATTGGTCCAGAACACGCGCAGGAAGGCGTGGTCGAAGACGTGGTAATGCAGCTTGGACCAGAACCGCCCGCCGGGCGTTTCGATGTCCTTGCCGAACGAGCGCCGCACGCGGCGTTCCGCACGGTCGATCTGCCTCCAGAGTGCTTTCAGCATCGCCCCATCCATTCCTCGCGGGGGTTTAGTCGCAAGCCGTCCGGCTGGCAAGCGACGAGGCCGCGACCTGTCCTTCGCCGGAATGGCCTTTCTGCGGATTGACGCCGTCCGCCAAGGGGGTACCGTCCGACGCAATGCCCGGATATCGGGCCGCTATCCGGAGTTTTCAATGTCCCTCGCCAACGGCCGTCCCTATCTTGCCATCCCAGGTCCCTCCGTGATGCCCGACGCGGTGCTGAATGCTATGCACGCAGCGTCGCCGAATATCTATGAAGGCGCGCTGCCCGAGATGGTGGCGGGGCTGATCCCCGATCTGCGCGCCGTGGCCCGGACGAGCGGCGACGTGGCGATCTACATCGCCAACGGTCACGGCGCCTGGGAAGCGGCGCTGGCCAACACCGTCGCCCCGGGCGAAAAGGTGCTGATCCCCGCGACCGGCCGCTTCGGATTCGGCTGGGGCGAGATGGCCGAGGGGCTGGGGATCGAGGTCGAGATGCTGGATTTCGGCCGCCAGACCCCGATCGACCCCGACGCGGTCGCCGCCGCGCTGCGCGCCGATACCGGCCAGAAGATCAAGGCGGTGCTGGCGGTGCATGTCGATACCTCGTCATCGCTGCGCAACGACATCGCGGCGTTGCGGCAGGCGCTGGACGAGGTCGGGCATCCGGCGCTGCTGATGGCCGATTGCATCGCGTCGCTGGTCTGCGACCGGTTCGAGATGGACGCCTGGGGTGCCGATGTCACCCTCACCGGCTCGCAGAAGGGGCTGATGGTGCCGCCGGGTCTGGGCTTCGTCTTCTTCAATGCCCGGGCGGCCGCGCAGCGCGCCGCCATGCCGCGCGTCAGCCGCTACTGGGACTGGGCGCCGCGCGCCGATCCGCAGGCGTTCTACCAGTATTCCTGCGGCACCGCGCCGACTCATCACCTGCTGGGCCTGCGCGCCGCGCTCGATCTGATCCATGCCGAGGGGTTGGAGGCGATCTGGACCCGCCACGCCACGCTCGCCCGCGCCATCTGGGCCGCGGCCGAGGCCTGGGGGACGAGCGGCCCGCTGCGGCTCAACGTCGCCGATCCGGCGCACCGCAGCCACGCGGTCACGGCGCTGCGCCTCGGCGCGCCCTTTGGCGCCAGGCTCCGCGCCTGGACCGAATCGCAGGCGGGCGTGACCCTGGGCATCGGCCTTGGCATGTCCGAACCCGACGATCCCAACGGCACGGGGTTCTTCCGCTTCGGCCACATGGGCCACGTCAACGCGCATATGGTGCTGGGTCTTCTCGGCACGGTCGAGGCGGGTCTGGCGGCGCAGAATATCCCGTTCGGCCCCGGCGCCTTGTCGGCGGCGGCCAAGGTCATCGCCGAGGCCGCTCCGGGCTGATCTTCGTCTTGCGGATAAACCTCCGGAGAGCACGAGAGAGTGTTGGATCTGCGCCAATGCGCAAGCGCAACGGGCGGCGCTTCTTGCATCGCGGGCGATTTCGGGCGTCACCCGCGCCGCGCCGCGATCCGGTCGATCATCCAGTTGAGACCCAGCGCGCAAAGCACCGTTGCCGCGAAGCCGAAGACAGTCCAGATCACCGCGAAGATCCAGAGCAGGTTCACCAGGCCCATGGTCAGGGCGGCTGAGGTGTAGTTCGGGGCGCTGGGGCGGTTGTCTCCGCGCATGGCAAGGCTCCTCGGGCTGTCGCAAGGATATCCCGCCGCAGCCGTCTGCCAAGGCAAATTTCAGCGCTGCGCGGTCTCCAGCGCAACCGGCAGCACCTCGGCCAGCACATCGAGGTCGGCGGGGGTCCCGGCGCTGATGCGGATGCAGCGGTCCTGCGGTGCGACGAAGGGCATGCGCACGAACACGCCCTCGGCGATCAGCGCCTTGAGCACGGCGCGGGCGTAATCGCCGTCGCGGCCCAGATCCACGGCGACGAAATTCGCCGCCGAGGGCAGGGCGGTCACGCCGCTGGCCTTGGCGATGGTGCCGATCCGTTCCTTGGCCGCGCCCACAAGGCCCACGACCTCCTCGATCCAGGTGTCGTCCTGCAGCGCGGCCAGCGCGCCGATCTGCGCGGCACGATTCATGCCGAAATGGTTGCGCACCTTGTCATAGGCCCGGATCAGCGGCTGGGCGCCCACCGCATAACCCACGCGGGCACCGGCAAGGCCGTAACCCTTTGAAAAGGTCCGCATCCGCACGACGCGGGGGTCTTCCGGGTCGATCCGCGGCGCGGTGCCGTCCGGGGCGAATTCGATATAGGCCTCGTCCAGCACCAGAAGCGTGCCGTCGGGGATCCGGTCGAGCGCCTTCTCGATCACCTCACCGCTGTGCCAACTGCCCATCGGGTTGTCGGGGTTGGACAGGTACACGAGCTTCGCCTCGACCTCGCGGGCCTTGTCCAGAAGTGCGTCGATATCCTCGTGATCGTCGCGGAACGGTACCTTGTGCAGAACGCCGCCGTAGCCGTGCACATGGTAGTTGAAGGTCGGGTAGGCCCCGTCCGAGGTCACCACCGCGTCACCGGGTGCGACCAGCAACCGTACCGTGTAGCCGAGGATGCCGTCGATGCCTTCGCCAAGCACCACGTTCTGCGGCGTGACGCCCATGCGCAAAGCCAATTCGGCCTTGAGGTCGTGGTTGGTGGCGTCGGCGTATTTCCAGATTTCCGCCGCCTCGTCCTGCATCGCGGCCACCGCCCAGGGCGACGGGCCGAAGACCGACTCGTTGGCGCCGAGGCGCGCGCGGAAGGGTCGGCCAAGCTCGCGCTCCTGCACTTCGGGGCCGACGAAGGGCACGGAAGAGGGCAGCGACTGGATGAGTTCGGGGTATCTGGGGCCTTGGGTCATGGCGCGCACTATGCCAGCCTCTGCGCCCGTCGCAAGAGGTGCATCGGTCGCAAAAGCAGGGCCAAACCGCCGCACCGCAATTTCCCGAACCGGTTTGCAATCCCAGCAGGGGCCGCTAAACCTATGACATAGCCGCAGCTTCGCCTCCCTGTCCGAGGGGGTCCGCCTTTCGCGCCCGGCACATGCAGACAGAACCCGGAGGTCCCATTGTCGCTCTTCCTCGTTGTTGCCTTGCCGTTTCTGGGTGCGCTTCTGCCGGGTCTGCTGAACGGTGCGGGGCGAAAGGTCTGCGCCGGAACCACCTTCGCCGTCACCCTGACCGCCCTGATCGGCCTGCTCTCGAACCTGCCCGCGCTTTTGAACGGAGAGGTCGTGCAGGCCCGCGTCGACTGGCTGCCGGGGCTGGGGATGAACATGAACCTGATGATGGACGGGCTGGGGGCGTTCTTTGCCTGCCTGATCCTGGGCATCGGCCTGCTGATCATCGCCTATGCGCGCAGCTACCTGTCGCGCAACGACAACATGGGCGAGTTCTTCACCTACCTGCTGCTCTTCCAGGGCGCGATGGTGGGGATCGTCCTGTCGGACAACATCCTGGTTCTGCTGGTGTTCTGGGAGCTGACGTCGCTGTCGTCCTTCCTGCTCATCGGCTACTGGAAACACCTGCCCGAAGGCCGTCAGGGCGCGCGCATGGCGCTCACCGTGACCGGCATGGGCGGGCTCGCGATGATCGGCGGCATGCTGATCCTGGGCAACATCGCCGGGTCCTATGACCTGAGCGTGATCCTGACCCAGCGCGAGGCAATCCAGGCCGATCCGCTTTACGTGCCGGCGCTGGTGCTGATCCTTCTGGGCTGTTTCACCAAGTCGGCGCAGTTCCCGTTCCACTTCTGGCTGCCGCACGCCATGGCCGCGCCGACGCCGGTGTCGGCCTATCTGCATTCGGCGACCATGGTGAAGGCCGGGATTTTCCTCATGGCGCGCATGTGGCCGGTGCTGTCGGGCACGCCTGAATGGTTCTACCTCGTCACCACCGCTGGCCTCGTCACCATGGTGCTGGGCGCGGTGATCGGCCTTTTCAAACATGACCTGAAGGCGCTGCTGGCCTTTTCCACCGTGTCGCACCTGGGTCTCATCACCATGCTGCTGGGCACCGGCACGGCCTTCGGCGCCATGGCGGCGGTGTTCCATATCCTCAACCACGCGACCTTCAAGGCGGCGCTCTTCATGTCCGCCGGGATCATCGACCACGAGGCGCATACCCGCGACATCCGCCGCCTGGGCGGGCTGCGGCACCTGATGCCCGTGACCTTCGTGATCGCCACCATCGCGGCGCTGTCGATGGCGGGCATCCCGTTCTTCAACGGCTTCCTGTCCAAGGAGATGTGGCTCGAGGAAACCACCCACACCTATCTCTTCGGCCCCGAATGGCTGGTCCCGGCGCTGGCGACCTTCGGCGCGGTCTTCTCCGCCGCCTATTCCTTCCGCTACATCGGGCACGTGTTCCTGGGCGAGGAACGCCACGACTATCCCGCCCACCCGCACGATCCGCCCGCAGGCATGTGGCTGCCGCCCGCGTTCCTGACGGTGCTCGTCGTCGTGATCGGCGTGGCGCCCCTCCTGGCGCAACCGGCGGTGAAATTCGTGACCGCCGCCGTTCTTGGCGGCGTCGAGGAGGTGCCGGGCGCCTACTTGGCGATCTGGCACGGCTTCACGCCAGCGCTCTTCATGTCGGTGATCGCGGTGGTGGGCGGCCTTGTCCTGCTGGCGCTCTTCACGCCGCTGCTGAAGCTCTGGGACGCGGCACCCCGGCCAGAGGCCAAGACCATCTTCGAAGCCATTGTCGAAGCCTTCGCGCGGCTGGCGCGCGACACGACGCAGACGCTGCACAACGGCGCCTTCACGCAATATGCGGGCATCCTCGCGCTGACCATCGTCGCGGCGGGCAGCCATGCCTGGCTGACCGGCAGCGATGCCGGACCCGCGCGCGACGCGTCGCCGGTGAACATCATCGCGGCGCTGGGCTGGCTGGCGCTGATCCTTGCCACCGCTTTCCTTGTCATCAAGCACCGCAACCGCCTGCTGGCGCTGATCCTCATGGGCATCGTCGGCACGGTGGTGTCCGTGGGCTTTGCCTTCTTCAGCGCGCCGGACCTCGCCATGACGCAGATCTCGGTCGAGGTGGTGACGATCATCCTGCTGCTCCTGGCTTTGAACTTCCTGCCCGACACGACCCCCAGCGAAAGCAGCCTGGGCAAGAAGCTGCGCGACGGGATCATCGCGCTGGCGGGCGGGGCGGCGACCTTTGTCTTCAGCTATCACCTGCTGCTGCGCGAGGCGGTGACAACGCCGATTTCCGAATACCATCTCGAGAACTCCTACAAGGGCGGCGGCGGCACCAACGTCGTCAACGTGATCCTCGTGGATTTCCGCGGTTTCGACACCTATGGCGAGATCATCGTTCTGGGCATCGCGGCGCTGGTGATCTTTGCCCTGACGGAAACCCTGCTGGGCGGGCCGGTGCGCGCGCGTCTGCTGAACCGCGTGCCGGACAAGCCGCTGGCGGGCGACCGGCATCCGTTGATGATGGTGGTGCTGACGCGGGTGATGATGCCCGTGGTGCTGATGGTCGCGGTCTACATCTTCCTGCGCGGGCACAACGAACCCGGCGGCGGCTTCATCGCGGGCCTCGTCGCCGCCATCGCCGTTGTGATGCAGTACATGGCCAGCGGCTTTGCCTGGGCCACGGAACGCCAGCGCTATCCCTATCACGGGATCATCGGCGCGGGCGTGCTGGTGGCGGGTCTGACCGGCATCGGGGCCTGGTTCACCGGCCACGAGTTCCTGACCTCGTCCTTCGGTTATTTCCGCATCCCGCCGATGGAGGAGTTCGAGCTTGCCAGCGCCGCGGCCTTCGATCTGGGCGTGTTCCTGGCGGTGCTGGGCGCGGTCATGCTGTCGCTGGAGAGCTTTTCGCGGCTCGCCCGTCGCGCGCATGTGGAGGACTCCGAATACGCCATGGACATCGACCCCAGCCGCGAAGATGACGCCGCGGCCACCGCGACCGCACTGAACCCCGGCAAGGAGGGCTGAGCATGGAATTTCTCGTCGCCTCCGCCATCGGGCTATTGACCGCTGCCGGGATCTACCTGGTGCTGCGGCTGCGGACCTTTCCGGTGATCATCGGCACTTCGCTGCTGACCTACGCGGTCAACGTCTTCCTGTTCGCCAGCGGCCGGTTGACCGTCGGCGCTCCGCCGATCCTGCGGGCGGGCGTGGACAGCTATACCGATCCGCTACCGCAGGCGCTGGTGCTGACGGCGATCGTGATCTCCTTCGGCATGACCGCCGTGGTGGTGGTGATCGCGCTCGGCGCCTACCTCGGGAGCGATGACGACCACGTCAACGATGCCCCCGAAGAGGAGGGCACGCCATGACCCACTGGATCGTCGCGCCCGTCGTCCTGCCCGCGATGCTGGCGGCCTTCATCGTGCTGGTGGTGCGGTTCCACATCAACCTTGCGCGGGTCTTTTCGGTCGCGGGCACGCTGGCGCTGCTGGGGATCAGCGCGGGGCTCGCCTGGCAGGTGTCGGACGGCAGCGTCGGGCTCTACCAGCTCGGCGACTGGGCCGCGCCCTTCGGCATCGTGCTGGTCGCCGACCGGCTGTCGACGATGATGATCCTGCTGACCTCGGTGCTGGCGGTGCTGGTGCTGCTTTACGCCATCGGGTCCGGGTGGGACAAACGCGGGCAGCATTTTCACGCGCTCTACCAGTTCCAGCTCATGGGCATCATGGGGGCGTTCCTGACCGGCGACGTCTTCAACCTCTTCGTCTTTTTCGAAGTGCTGCTGATCGCCTCCTACGGGCTGATGATCCACGCCGGCGGCAACGCGCGGCTGCGGGCGGGCACGCAATACGTGCTCTACAACCTGCTGGGCTCGACCCTGTTCCTGTTCGCGCTGGGTGCCATCTATGCCGAGACCGGGACGCTCAACATGGCCGACCTTGCGGTCCGCGTGGCCGAGATCGACCCGGCGAACAGCACCGGCATCCGCGTCGCGGCGGTGCTGCTGCTCATGGTCTTCGCGATCAAGGCGGCTGTGGCGCCGCTGCACTTCTGGCTGCCGTCGAGCTATTCCGAGGCGCCCGCACCCGTCGCCGCACTTTTCGGCATCATGACAAAGGTCGGCGCCTATGCGATCATCCGCATCTACACGATGGTGTTTCCGCCCGAGCTCGAGACCACGGGCGGGCTTTTCGGCACCTGGCTGCTGCCGGTGGCGCTGATCGGCCTGCTGATCGGCATGACCGGCGTGCTGGGGGCAAAGCGGCTGGACCGGCTGGTGGCCTTTTCGGTGATCGGGTCGATGGGCATGTTGATGACGGCGGTGGCGCTCTTTACCCCGGCGGGCATCAGCGCCGCGCTGTACTACGTGATTCATTCGACGCTGGCCACGGCGGCGCTGTTCCTGATCGTCGACCTGGTGCGCAGCGGACGCGGAGAGGCCGGTGTCGGCCTCAGCGCCGCGATGCCCGTGACGGGTGGGGCAGTGATCGCGGCCATGTTCTTTGTCGCGGCCATCGCCATGGCCGGCCTCCCGCCGCTGTCGGGTTTCATCGGCAAGCTGCTGGTGCTGCAGGCCAGCTTCGCATCGCCGCTGGTCTGGTGGGCCTGGGCGGTCATCCTGGGGTCGAGCCTGGTGGCCGTCGTGGGCTTTTCCCGCGCCGGCAGCCTGGTGTTCTGGAAGGCGCACCAGGTCGCGGGCGAGGCCGAGGACGAGACCAGCCCCGAAGACAACCGCGGCGCCCACGAGGCGCACGACCCTGCGCGCCGCATCCCGGTGCTGGAGCTTGCCGCCATCGGCGGGTTGATCGCGCTGCTGGTCGCGCACACTGTGCTGGCCGGACCGGTCATGCGCTACATGGAGACCACGACCGCGCAGCTCTTCGCGCCGCAGCCCTATATCGACACGGTGCTGAACACGCCGGGCAAGGACCTGTCCAACGCCAAGGGCAAGTTCGACGATTACGAAAAGGACGCAGGCTACGGCGAACCCGCTGACGGCGAAGCCGGGGCAGGGTACGGAGACTCCGATGCAGAGGCGGCGGACGCCGGCGCTTCCGATAGGGACACCGGTTCGGCGGACGCCTCCGAACCTGCCGCCGAGGGAGGCAACTGACATGAAACGCGCCGCACGCTCGGTCTTTCCGCATCCCTTTCTCACGGTCCTGCTGATCGTCAGCTGGTGCCTTCTCAACAACAGTTTCACGCTGGGAACCGTCGTCTTCGGCATCATCCTGGGGTTCCTGATCCCGCAGGGCACCGCCGCCTACTGGCCCGGTGCGCCGCGCGGCATCAAGGCGGGCAAGTTCATCTCCTACCTGCTGCTGGTGCTCTGGGACATCCTGGTCGCAAACGTGCAGGTGGCCTGGATCGTCCTGACCCGCAGCAACGCCGGGATGCGCACGCATTGGGTCACGGTCCCGCTGGAGATCCGCACGCCCGAGGCGATCACCATTCTCGCGGGCACCATCACCCTGACCCCGGGCACGGTCACGGCCGACATGTCCGACGAGGGCCATTGCCTGCTGGTCCACGCGCTTGACGCCGCCTCGCCTGAAGAGGTGCGCGACGAGATCAAGAACCGCTACGAACGCCGTCTCAAGGAGATTTTCGAATGATCGCCCCCGACCGGCTTTACGACCTCGCCCTTGTCATCGCCTTCGCCGCCGTTGCGCTGGCGCAGATCCTCGCCATGATCCGCCTGGTCATCGGCCCGACCACGGGCGATCGCATCCTGGCACTCGACACCATGGTGATCGACGCCATCGGGATGATCGTGCTGGTGGGCCTCGCGCAAGGCACGCAGATCTATTTCGAGGCGGCGCTGATCTTTGCCATGCTGGGCTTCGTATCGACCGTGGCCTATGCGCGGTTCATCCTGCGGGGGGACATCATCGAATGACCGGAACTGTGATCCCCGAAATCCTCATCGCCATCTGCCTGCTCATGGGCGCGCTGTTCATGCTGGTGGGGTCCTTCGGCCTGCTCAAGCTCGACAGCCCGATGAAGCGGATGCACGCGCCCACCAAGGCCAGCACGCTGGGCGTCGGCGCACTGCTGTTGGCGTCCATGCTGCACTCCTTTGCCTTCGATGACGGGTCGTTGCACGAAATCCTGATCATGGCCTTCCTGTTCGTGACCGCGCCGATCTCGGCCAATTTCATCGCCAAGGTGGCGATCCACCGGGGCCGCGACATGCCCACGCCCGAGCCGCCGAAGGACCAGACCTGGTCGACGCTCGACGTGCCCGCAGAGACCGGCAGCCCGGACGCGCCCGAGGCGCCGGTCCGGGGGTAGCCGCCGCCGTCAGAAGAGTCCGTTTTCATTGGCCGATGGTCCGCCGATGACTTGCAGCACGTCCCAGTGTTCGACGATCTTGCCCGCGGCGTCGAAGCGGAAGATGTCGATCCCGGCATAATCGTCCGAGCCGGGCCAGACCTGGTGACAATGCAGGACCACGAGGTCGCCTTCGGCCACGCTGCGTTTGAAGGTCACGGACTTGCCGGGATAGTCGCGCGCCATCCGTTCGAAATAGTCGACGAAGGCCTGTTTGCCGTCCGCCACATGCGGGTTGTGCTGGATATAGACATCGCCGGCATAGGTGTCGATCGCGCTCTGCGGATCGCACCAATTGAACATGCGGTCGTAGAAATCCATGGCATCGGCCTTCATCTGTTCGAGCCTTGGGTCGGGCATTGAACGCTCCCTGCTGCGGACTTACGTGAAAAATATGGCTGTTCGGCGCCTCCTTGATTCGGATCAAGGCGCGCCGGGACACAGCCGCTAAAGTACTCCTGAACTGCAGAAGGAGGACAGGACATGTTCAAGACAATTCTGGTCGCCGCCGACGGCTCCGATCATGCGGCAGCCGCGGTGGCCGCGGCGGCGGAAATGGCCGCGCAGTCGGACGCCGATCTGCATCTGATCCATGTGCCCGAGGTGCAGGTCACGGCGATCGCGGTCGGGGCCGCGGCGGTGACCATCCCGGTCAACGAAGAGGAAACACAGGACGCCGCCAAGGAGGTGCTGAGCGCCGCCGAAGCCCAGGCCGGCGCCACGGGCGCGACGGTGGTGTCGAGCGAGATACGCCAGGGCGATCCCGCCGAAGCCATCCTCGCGCGCGCCAGGGAGGTCGGCGCCGACCTGCTGGTCCTGGGGCGCCGCGGCCGTGGCACGCTTAAGGGTCTGCTTCTGGGCAGCGTATCGCAGAAGTTGTCGGCACTGGCGGACAGCGCCGTTCTGACGGTCAAATGACGCCTCAGCGGTCGAGGTCGCGGCGCATCGTGGCGGTGTCGCCGGACCGGCTGAGTTCCTCGTAACCGGCGGAGAAGTAGGCGTTGAGCGCCGGTTCGTTGTCGGTGTCGCATTTCAGCGTGACGGTCAGGGCGCCCAGGTCGCGCGCCGCCTGTTCCACCAGCGCGGTCACCTGTTCGCCGGCACCGCCGCGGGCGCTTTCGTCGAGGAAGACGTAGGTGAGGTGCCGCACCTCGGGCCCGATGCCGATGCGCAGGGCGAAGAAACCGACCTCTTGGCCGGAGCCGTTTAGCAGGTAGAACGAGGCGTCGTCGGGATCGGCGAGCCACTTCTCCTGCCATTCCAGCGGATCGAACGGGTATTTGGCATTGGGATTGACCAGGGCCAGTTCGTCCTCGTCGGTGAGCATCGCGGCCAGGGGCCGAAGATCGAAGGGCGCGTTGGGTCGGGCGGAAAGAGCGGGCATGCGGGTCCTCTCTTCGTGTTGAGCGTGTCGTGTTGAGCGTATCGAAAGGCCGTGAGTGGCACAGGGCGCGCGCCGGTGCAACAGCCGCGGCCTATGTGAGCGAAGGGTTCGAGGGGCCAGCCTCTCGAGCTCCTCGGAGATTTTACCGCGAGTTTTGCAAAGCGAAACTTGCGGGCGGCAAGATGAAGGTGAATTGGGGCGGAACGCGTAGCGCAAGACGCGGGAGCGCTTTCCGTGCTGATGGCACATGCGTTTCATGATGTCCGAAAGCAAAGATTCAGCCGCGTTTGACCTGCGCATCCCGGATCAGCGCGGCCATGCGGTAAAAGCCGTGCGCCATTTTCGAATAGGGCGTGCTGAGAAAGAACGTGAGGACCGCGCCCAGGTGGATCGCCAGCAGCGGCGCCACGAACGTGGTGCCGGTCGCGGCGTAGAGCATCAGGCCGGTGAGGCCGGTCAGCCCCAGCAGCAGGACGAACGCCATCTCCGCCCCCCAGAGCGCCGGTGCGCCGAGCGCCGGGTCGGCCTTGATCTTGAGCCGGACCAGGGCGGCGGTGCCGATGGTCAGCAGGAGGCCACCCGGCACGCCCAGCAGTTTCGGCAGGCTGAAGAGACCGTAGGGAGCGGGCATGTCGAACACGTAGTGCAGCACCGTGCCACTGGCGGTGGAGGCGAAGCAGAGCAGAAACCCCCACATCACGGCCTGGTGGGCGTGGCGGCGGGCGTTGGTGAACCGGTCCTCGTCTTCGAAGTTGCAGCCCTGTCCCTGGCCGCCGGCGAGGTTCCGCATCGTGGCGGCGCTGCGTCCGGCGTCCCTGAGATGGGCAAGGGTGATGCGCTGGCCGCCGACCTCGGTCCAGTAGCGGCGCAGGCCGATGCAGATGGCCACGAGCGGAAGCAGGAAGGCGGGCAGGAAGATCGCTACCATGGTGCCATGCGCCAGAACCGCGTAAAAGCCGTCGCCGCTGGCGGGGGCCAGGGCCGCGGCGGCCCAGAAGAGGGCGGCGATACCGAACACCAGCGCCGTGGCCAGCGCCACGCCGGACCGCTGGAACAGCCGCGCCGGTGCTGCGGGCCAGGCGAAGCGTTCCCAGGTCTCGTGCCGTGCCTCGGCCAGGGCTGCGGGCAGGTTCAGGGCGAATTCATGCGGTTCCGTGTATTGGCAGGCGTAATAGCAGCCGCGGCAGTTGTGGCAGAGGTTGGCCAGCTGCGTGAGGTCGCCCGCGCCGAAAGCGCGTTCCTTGAACATCGCCGGGAAGACCGCGCAATAGCCTTCGCAATAGCGACAGGCGTTGCAGATCTCGACCTGCCGCGCGGCTTCGGCCAGTTTCGGGGTGAGGTCGGTGTCGTCATAGGGCATGGGCTGCGGCCTCCTGTCCCGCGATGCGTCCGAAGACGGTGCCGATGGTCATGCCGAACCCGGCCAGATAGCCCTGGCCCAGGATCGAGCCCGCCATGATCTCTCCGGCAGCCCAGAGGTTGGTGTAGGGCCCGGCGGCCGAGCGCACACGGGCAGTGTCGTCGACCTTGAGCCCGAGATAGGTGAAGGTCACGCCGGGGCGCAGCGCGTAGCCGTAGAAGGGCGGTTCGGTGATCGGGCGGGCCCAGTTGGTCTTGGGCGGGTCCAGCCCGTCGGTGGCCAGGCCGTCGAGTTCGGTCGGATGAAACCGCTGCTCGGGATCGGCGGGGCAGGCGGCGTTGAAGGCGTCGATCGTGTCACGCAGCTGCCGGCCCGGCAGGCCCAGCTGTTGCGCCAGTCCTTCGATCGTGTCGGCCTTGATCGGCGGAAAGACCGAAGGCATGAACAGCTCGAGGGATTTCGAGTCGATGATCGCATAGCCCACCTGGTCGGGCTGCGCCGCGACCAGCCGGCCCCAGATAGCGTATCGCTTGGGCCAGACATCCTCGCCCTCGTCGTAGAACCGCTGTCCGTCCCTGTTCACCACGACGGAGAAGGGCACGCAGTCCAGTCGCGTGACGATGCCGCCGTCGAATTTCGGCGCGCGTCCGTCGATGGCGACGGCGTGGCACTGGGTCGGGTCGCCGACGCTTTCGGCGCCCTGGTCCAGCATGTCGCGCAGCACCACGCCGCGGTTGTAGGGCGTGCCGCGGATGAGGAAATTGCGCGCCGACGGTCCCCAGGCGCGGGCCAGCCAGTCGAGATCGGCCTGGAAGCCGCCCGAGGCGACCACCACCGAGGTACCGTGCAGCGTCGTCGTCTCGCCCCCATGCGCCACATCGACGCCGGTCACGGTGTTGCCGTCGGCATGCAGATGCGTGACCTCGGCGTCGTAGAGCACGGTGACGCCCAGGTCTTCGGCGGTGCGGTAATAGGCGTTGACCAGCGCCTTGCCACCGCCGAGGAAGAACGCGTTGGTGCGGCTGAGCGACAGCGTGCCCGACAGCGACGGCTGAAAGCGGACGCCGTGGGCCTCCATCCACGGCAGGCAGTCTTCGGAACGGCGGATGCAGAGCCGGGCGAGGTGTTCGTCGGTCTTGCCTTTGACGACGCGCATGAGGTCGTCGAAATACTCGTCTTCGCCGTAGCTGTCGGTCAGCACCGACAGCGGGCCGTCGTGCATACAGCGGAAATTGCGGGTGTGGCGCGAATTGCCGCCGCGGTAGGCCCTGGGCGCGCTTTCCAGCAGGATGACGCGGCAGCCGGCCTCGGCGGCTTCGATCGCGGCGCAGAGGGCGGCATTGCCGCCGCCCACGACGATCACGTCGTAGCGGGTGTCAGAGGTCATCGGTGCCGGGCTCCAGTTGGCGGGCGTCGCGGATCTGCCGCAGGCGCGCCGCGTGGGCGTTCTGGATGTGCCGGCGCATGGCCCGTTCGGCCGCGTCCTCGTCGCGGGCGTCGAGGGCGGCCAGCACGTCGCGGTGTTCGGCCAGCGCCGCTTCGGCGCGGTCGGGTTGCTCCATGGTCGACCGGCCGAGGATCAGCAGGGTCTTCTGCACCGCTTCGACCGCGCGAAGCAGGAACCGGTTGCGCGCGGCATCGAGGATGGCGGCGTGAAACTGGCGGTTGAGCCGGTAAAGGTCGTCGCCTGACGGTGCCGCGCTCATGGTTGCGTGGATCTCGGCGATTTCCAAGAGCTCGACCGCAGAGGCGGCGCGGGCGGCAAAGCGGGCCGAGGTGCTTTCGAGCACGGCCCGCATCTCGTAGAGCTCGGAGATCTCCGAATGATCCAGCGTGCGGATCGTGGCGCCCAGCCGCGGCGTATGCACCACCAGGCCGTCCGCCTCGAGCTGGCGGATCGCTTCGCGCACCGGAGTGCGCGAGATGCCGAAGCGCGTGGCCAGGTCGGTTTCGGTCAGGCGGTCGCCGGGCGCCAGCGTGCCGGTGCGGATGTCGCGCACGATCTGGCGGTAGGCATCCTGTCCCGGTGGCAGGTCCAGTTTCGAAGCGGCGTCGTTCATGGCGGTCCTTGCGATTTGCGTGGTGATTGGATACACGTGTATACATATGGATGCAATACTGGAGTTCCGCATGTCCCTACTCGCGCCCGCCACCCCGACGCGCCAGCGCATCCTGACACTTATGCTGGCCGGGCTGGGGACGCTGGTGTTCTGGGCGCTGAACCTGCCGCTGCCGTTTCTCTTCGGGCCGCTGAGCGCCAGCCTGCTGGCGGCGATGCTGGGCGCGCGGCTTCGGGGGTTCGGGCAGATTTCGGTCGGTGCCCGGACCATCCTCGGCGTCGCCGTCGGCGCATCGGTCACGCCGCAACTGCTGGGCACGCTGCCGCAGATGGCGGCCTCTGTCGCGCTGGTCCCGCTCTATATCGCGATCATCGCGGTGATCGGCGTGCCGTTCTTTCACCGCATCTGCGGGTTCGACAAGGCGACTGCCTGGTATGCGGCCATGCCCGGCGGTCTGCAGGACATGGTGATCTTCGGCACCGAGGCGGGCGGCGATCCAAGGGCGCTTTCGCTGATCCACGCGACGCGGGTGCTGATCGTGGTGTCGATCGCGCCGGCGATCCTGACCCTTGGCATGGGCGCGCAGTTGAGCAATCCCATCGGCGCGCCGGCGGCCGAACTGGCGCTGTCGGAAATGGCGCTGATGGTGGCGGCGGCGCTGATCGGCTGGAAGGGCGGGGAGCGGATCGGCCTGTTTGGTGCGTCGATCCTCGGGCCGATGATCGTCACCGCGGCGCTGTCGCTGGCGGGCTTCATCCATGTCCGGCCCCCGGCGGAAAGCATTCTCTTCGCGCAGTTCATGATCGGCATCGGGATCGGCGTGGGATACGTCGGGATCACGATGGCGGAGTTTCGCAAGGACGTGCTGTCGGGCGTCGCTTTCGTGCTGGTGCTGGCGGCGCTGGCGGCGGCGTTCACCGAGATCGTCGTGCTGCTGGAGCTTTCGGCCCCGCGCGAGGCGTTCCTGGCCTTCGCGCCCGGCGGCCAGGCGGAAATGACGGTTCTGGCCATCGTCGCCGGGGCCGACCTTGGCTTCGTCATCGTGCATCACCTGGTGCGGATTTTCCTCGTGATCACCTGCGCGCCGCTGGCAGCACGGCTGATGCTGGGACGGTTCGAACGCGAGCCCTGAGGCGCGACGTCGTTTTTCTCGAGAAAAACGGACCGGAAATCTCGAGAATTCCGGGGCCCGGTGTCAGCCGTGCGGGCGCAACGGCAGCAGCAGCGCCACGGCAAAGCCCCGCTCCACCGGCAGAATCTCCAGCCGTCCCTTGTGAGACTGGGCGACGGCCTCGGCGATGGTCAGGCCCAGACCGCTGCCGTTGCCGGCATCCGCCTGGCCGAAGCGGGCGCGGATCTTGGCGAAATCCTCGAGGGCGACGCCGCGTCCGTCGTCGGCGACGGTGATGAGAACCTGTGTGTCGGTGACCTCGAGCGTCAGCACGATCTCGGACAGCGACGGGCCGCCATGGACAAGCGCATTGTGCACGAGGTTGCGAACCGCCTCGCGGAGCATCGTCTCGTCCGCCATCATCGTCACCGGACCGGGCGCGATGCTTGCGGTCATCCGAATGCCGCGCGTCTGCTCTGCGGCCATCTGGTCGAACAGCCTTTGGGTCAGCGTCGCCACATCCACTTGCGACGCCAGCGCGAGGTCAGAGGCGGCGCGGGCGCGTTCCAGGGTCATCAGGCTCTCGGCAAGCACGCCCGCGCCGCGGGCCGCTTCGACCAGGTCGGCGGCGCGTTCCTGCGCCGATTCGAGGCTGCGGGCCGAGCGGATCGAATCCCCCAGCGCCCGAAGCCCGGCGATGGGATTGCGCAGCTGGTGCGCGGCGTCGGAAATGAACGCCGATTGCGCCTCCATCGACGCCGAGACCTGGCCGAAGAGCCGGTTGATCCGGGTCACCAGCCCCTGCACCTCGTCGGGCACCCTGCGGCGGATCGGGCTGAGGTCGGCGGGGCTGCGCCGGGAAATCGCGTCTTCGAGGTCCAGCAGCGGTTTCAGACCCAGGCGGACGCCGAACCAGACCACAACGGCCGTGGCCCCCAGCAGCGCGGCCATGACCCCCAGCGCGCGCAGTACCTGGGCCTGCACGAAGGCCTGACGCTGGGCATTGTCCTGCCAGACGGTGACGACGAAAGGGCCGGAAAAGCCGGCGATCTGGGTCACGTATTGCAGCCGCAGCACCCGCACGTCGCGCCCGCGCGATACCGCGTCGAAATAGGCGAAGGTCTGGCTGCGGTCCCATTCGAAATCGATCGGAACCGGCGGCGAGGCGAAGCCGGTCACGAAGACCCCGTCGGGGGCGTAGACGTGATAGCGCACCGGTTCCCCGGCCGAGCGCGACAAGAGCTGCGCGGTCTCGACCGAAATCGCGTCGCCGTCGCGGCTGGCCACGTCGCGCGAGACCGCCAGCGCCGTGACCAGCAGGTTGCGGTCGAACACCTCCTGCGCGGTCTGCTGCGCGCTGGCGAGACGCCAGATGCCGATGCCCAGGGCGATCAGAAGCAGCGGGCCGAGGATGATCGCGAACAGCCGGAAACGCAGCGAGTTGAGCATCAGTCCGCGTCGCTTCGCACCAGCCGGTAGCCCAGCCCGCGCTGGGCGCGGATGTCGATGCCGTAGGGCTTGATGCGCTTGCGCAAGCGCGAGACATGCGCCTCGATGGCGCTGTCGTCATGGTCGGCGCCGGTGCCGTAGACATGCGCGAAAAGCTCGGATTTCGGCACCGTCCGGTCGGCGGCGGCGATCAGCACTTCGATCACGGCCAGTTCCCGGCGCGGCAGGTCGAGCACCGCGCCCTCGGCCGACAACTGCCGCGCCTGGGTGTCGAAGGACAGCGGGCCCAAGGTGAGCGCGGTGCGCAGGCTCTGGACGGGACGGCGCAGCAGGGCGCGAATGCGCGCCTCGAGTTCGTCCATGTCAAAAGGTTTCGACAGGTAGTCGTCGGCGCCCGCGTCCAGCCCCCGCACCCGCGCCTCGACCTCGGCATTGGCGGTCAGCAGCAGCACCGGGCGGGCGTCGCCGCGCGCCCGCAGCCCCCGCAGCACTTCCAGCCCGTCCAGCCCCGGCAGGTTGATATCGAGGATGATCAGGTCGTTGCCGTCGCCGCGCAGGAACTCGTCCGCGGCGATGCCGTCATGGATGAGGTCCGTCGCATGACCGCGATCCTCGAGCCTGTAGGCGATCCCCTTGGCCACGCTTTGATTGTCCTCGACGATGGCGATGCGCACAGTTTTTGACCGTTTTGTGAAAAGGCGTCAGCTTCACGCAAGTTTTGCAGGTTACCAACCGGTCATCAAGCGGGGCTGCCCCGCTGATTCGAACTTTGGCCGCAGGGAGAGGCGGCCGTTTTTGGGAGGACCATCATGACCGACTTGACGAAACTGAACATTTCCAAACCCGCGCCGCTGGCAGCGTTCGGCGTTGCCGCCGTTGTCGCATCTTTCGCGCTCGCCGCGGCCCCGGCCCAGGCGGGCAGCCACGGCATGGACCTGAGCGGCGAGACCGTCGAATTCGTGATCCCGTTCTCGGAATCCGGCGGTTCGGCCAAATGGGCCAACTTCTATGCCCCGCTGCTGAGCGAAGCGCTGCCCGGCAATCCGACCGTGGTGGTCAAGTACATGCCCGGCGCCGGTTCGACCAAAGGCGCCAACTGGTTCCAGGATCAGACCTTCGAGGAAACCAACGGCACGCTGATCTTCGGCTCCTCGGGGTCGACGCAGTTCCCCTACCTTCTCGACGATCCGCGGGTGCGCTACGAATACGGCGACTGGAACGTCGTGCTGGCGTCGGGCACCGGCGGCGTCGCCTACCTGCCGCCGGACATCGCCGAGCAGATGGACGGCATGGATGCCACCGGCCTGCAGGACATCGACTTCATCTGGGGCTCGCAGGGCGCCACGCGTCTCGACCTCGTGCCGCTGCTGGCCTGGCGGATGCTGGGCATGAACGTGGAGCCGGTCTTCGGCATCGAGGGCCGCGGCGACGGCCGCCTGATGTTCGAGCGCGGCGAAGCCAACATCGACTACCAGACCTCTTCGTCGTACCTCAAAGGCGTGACGCCGCTGGTCGAAGGCGGTTCCGCCGTTCCGATGATGAGCTGGGGCGCGCTGGACGAGGCCGGCAACATCGTTCGCGACCCGACCTTCCCGGACATGCCGAGCTTCAAGGAAGTCTGCGAGGCGACGCCGGCCTGCTCGACCGAGGGCGAGGCTTGGGACGCTTGGAAGGCCTTCTTCGTCGCCGGCTTCCCGGCGCAGAAGATGGTGTTCCTGCCCCAAGGCGCAAGCGACGACGCCATCGCCACCTACACCCAGGCGTTCCGGGACATCATCGCGCGCGAGGACTTTGCCGAGATGAGCGAAGTCACCTTGGGCGACTACCCGCAGATGACCGGCGACGCGGCCAAGGAGACCCTGCGCCAGGGCACCCAGGTGCCGGCAGAGGCCAAGGCCTATGTCAAGGACTGGCTGCTCGAAGCCTACGGCGTGTCTCTCGACTGATCCGGTCGTGACCACACGATCCGCGGCGGCTTCCGGCCGCCGCGGATCCTCTCGATTTTCCGAACTCTGACCGAAAGGAGGCTCTGTGATGGAGACCCTTCTGGCGGCGCTTCCGGCGCTGGGCGAAGCCTTTTCCCTGATCCTGCATCCGACACAGATCATGTACCTGATCATCGGCGTGGTTTTGGGCCTGTCGGTCGGGGTGTTCCCGGGCCTTGGCGGGATCGCGGGGCTCAGCCTGGTGCTGCCCTTCATGTTCGGCATGGACCCGGTGTCGGGCCTGGCGCTGATGGTCGGGCTGGTGGCGGTGGTGCCGACCTCGGACACCTTCGCAAGCGTCCTGATGGGCATTCCCGGGTCCTCGGCCAGCCAGGCCACGGTCCTGGACGGCTTCCCCATGGCCCGCAAGGGCGAAGCCGCGCGGGCGCTGTCGGCAGCCTTCGCCTCGTCGCTTTTCGGCGGCCTGCTGGGCGCGACAGTCCTGACCTTCTTCATCCTGGTCGCGCGTCCGCTGGTGCTGTCCTTCGGCACGCCCGAGATGCTGATGATCACCATCCTCGGCCTCTCGATGGTGGCGATCCTCGCAGGGCGCCTGCCGCTCAAGGGCCTGGCCGCGGCCTGTCTCGGCCTGCTGCTCGGAACCATCGGAGAAGCGGCAGCCGGGGGCGGCCTGCGCATGGCCACCTACGACATTCCCTACCTCATCGACGGCGTGACGCTGGTGATCGTGGGCCTTGGCATCTTTGCGATCCCCGAGATCGTGTCGCTGCTGCGCCAGGACGGGTCGATCGCGCGCAATGCGTCACTGGGTGCGGGCTGGATGCGCGGTGTGCGCGACTGGTTCGCCAATATCTGGTTGTCCGTGCGGTGTTCCGTGATCGGCGTGCTGGTCGGCGTGATCCCCGGACTTGGCGGGTCGGTCGTCGACTGGATCGCCTATGGCCACACGGTTCAAAGCACCAAGGACAAGTCGAAGTTCGGCTCGGGCGACGTGCGCGGCGTGATCGGGCCGGAAAGCTCCAACAATGCCAAGGAAGGCGGCGGTCTGGTGCCGACGCTGATCTTCGGCATCCCCGGTTCGGGGTCGATGGCTGTGTTCCTGGGCGGCCTTGCGCTTCTGGGCATCGACGCCGGTCCGCAGCTCATCACCAACGACCTCAGCACCACCTACACCATCGTGTGGTCGCTGGCGCTGGCCAACGTCGTCGGCGCGGGCCTGTGCATCGCGCTGTCGGGCGGTATCGCCAGGCTGACGACGATCCGCTTCACCCTGCTGGCGCCGTTCCTGTTCATGATGATCGCCTTTGCCGCCTTTCAGTCGCGGCAGTCGCTGGGCGACCTCGTGGCGCTCATGTCCATCGGCATCCTGGGAATTTTCCTGCGCCGCTTCGACTGGTCCCGGCCGGCCTTCCTGATCGGCTTCGTGCTGTCCTACCAGGCCGAGAATTTTGCCAACCAGGCGCACCAGATCGCCAGCTTCCGGTTCCGCCGCGGCTGGATGGACGGGCTGGAGTACATCTTCTCGCCCATCGTGCTGGGTATCCTGCTGGTCACCGTGATCTCGATCATGGTGGGTCTGCGTCAGGCCAAGCAGATCCTGCCCGAAGGCAAAGTCGCCACCGGGCGCAAGCGCGCGCCGCTGGTGTTCCTGCTGCTGATGCTGGCCTATTCGATCACCGCCTGGATCAACGCGTGGATGCTGCGGCTCACCTCGGACAAGATCTTTCCGATGACCGTGGCGACCGTGGGCATCATCGCGCTCTGCATCCTGCTGATCCGGATGATGCGTGCGCCCGAAACCGATCCGGTCTTTGCCGACCGTGAAACCGGGGGTGAGGATGCGGAGGCGCCGCACGGGCTTTGGACGACGCTGGCGTGGTTCGGAGCACTCCTCGTGCTGAGCGCGCTCCTCGGCTTCATCATCGCGCTGGCGCTCTTCATGGTGGCGTTCTTCCGGTTCCGCGCCGGGCTGGGCTGGGCCCGGACGCTGATCCTGTCGGGGCTGGGCATCGCGGGCATGTGTTTCATCGCCGGAACGCTCAATCGCGACTTCCCGCCGGGACTTCTGCAGGAATTCGTGCGGCTGCCCTGGCCGCTGACATGACGCTGACGCTGCTCTGTCTGCCCGGCGACGGGATCGGGCCAGAGATCATGGCGGCCACCCGTGACACGGTGGCCGCCGTCTGCGCGTCGCACGGCGTCGCGGTCGCGCTGCCCGAGGCCGAGATCGGCTTTGCCGCGCTCGCCGCTGCCGGCACCACCATTGCGAAAGCGGTGATCGACGCGGCTCGCGCCGCCGATGGCGTGATCCTGGGGCCGGTGTCGCACAACGCCTATCCGCCGGTGGCCGAAGGCGGGCGCAACCCGTCGGGCGTGCTGCGGCGCGAGCTGGGCCTTTTTGCCAACATCCGGCCCGCGCGCAGCCATTCCGCAGTGCCGACCCCCACCGGCGCGGCTGTCGACCTGGTGGTCGTGCGCGAGAATCTCGAAGGCTTCTATGCCGACCGCAACATGCACGAGGGCGGCGGAGAGGTCATGCCGGTGCCGGGCGTGGCGCTTGCCATGCGCCGGATCACCGCCGAGAACAGCCGCAACATCGCCCGTGCAGGCTATGCGCTGGCGGCGCGAGAGGGGCGGGGCAAGGTGGCGCTGATCCACAAGGCCAACGTCATGCGCCTGTCGGACGGGCTGTTTCTCGACTGCTGCCGCGCCGTCGCCCGCGACTATCCGCAGATCGAGACGACCGAGGTGCTGGTCGATGCGGCGGCGGCGCTGCTGGTGCGCGATCCCGGTGCCTTCGACGTGCTGATCGCCACCAACATGTTCGGCGACATCCTGTCCGACCTTGCCGCCGAACTGGCCGGCGGGCTGGGCCTTGCCGCATCGCTGAACCACGGCGACACGCACGCCGTGGCGCAGGCGCAGCACGGATCGGCGCCGGACCTTGCCGGGCAGGATGTGGCCAATCCGGCCTCGCTGATCGGATCGGCGGCCATGCTGCTGGCCCACCTCGGCCACGCCGGTCCGGCCGCCAGCCTGCAGGACGCGCTGGCGCGCGCGCTGCGCGACCCGGCGACCCGCACTTCGGACCTGGGCGGCGCGCTGGGCACCCGCGCCTTCGCCGACACGCTTTGCACCCTGATATCGGAGTCCACATGACCCAGACCGCCATCCCCTATCACTTCCTGCGCGGCGGTACCTCGCGGGGGCCGTATTTCAATCGCGCCGACCTGCCCGAGGATCGCGAGACCCTGTCCAGGGTGCTGGTCCGCGTCGTGGGCGCGGGCAATTCACGCAACATCGACGGGCTGGGCGGGGGCAACGCCGTCACCACAAAGGTGGTGATGCTGTCGCGTTCCGAAGATCCCGCCGCCGACATCGACTATTTCTTCGCCCAGGTCGCGGTCGAGGAAGAGCTGGTCGATTACGGTCCCACCTGCGGCAACATGCTGGTGGGCGTCGGCCCGGCGGCGATCGAGATGGGGCTGATCGCGCCTGCGGGCGACGTGACGCCGGTGCGCATCCGGGCGGTCAACACCGGTGCGCTGGTCGAAGCCGAGGTGCAGACCCCGGGCGGGCAGGTCCGCTATGACGGCGATCTCGCCATTGACGGCGTGCCGGGCACGGCCGCTCCGGTGGCACTGAACTTCATGGAGGTGGTGGGATCGCGCACCGGCGCGATGTTCCCGACCGGCCAGCCCAAGGACGTGATCGACGGCATCGAGGTATCCTGCGTCGACGTGGCCATGCCGATGATGATCGCCCGCGCCGCCGACCTCGGGATCGGCGGCTACGAGACGCAGGAGGCGCTCGACGCCATGCCCGAGCTTTTCGCGCGAATGGAGGCACTGCGCATCAAGGCCGGGGCGCTGATGGGGTTTGGCGACGTGACCAAATCCGTGGTGCCCAAGCTGGGTCTGATCGCGCCCGCGCAGGGCGACGCGCATTTCGCCGTGCGCTACTTCATGCCGTGGACCACCCATCCCACCGTGGCCGTGACCGGATCGCAATGCCTGGCCGCCTGTGCGCTGGCGCCGGGCACCGTGGCCGAGGGCATGGTGCGCGCGATCGACCCGTCACCCGCAGTGGTGACGATGGAACATCCGATGGGCACGCTGGATGTGCTGGTGAAATACGAGACCGGAGCGGAGGGTTTCAGCTTTGTTTCCGCCGGCGTCACCCGCACCGCGCGTCTGATCGCACGGGGCGAGGTGTTGGTGCCCGCCTCGGTCTGGGGCGGCGCGTGATCCGGGTCTACGACCGGCTGGCGCAGGTGGCGGCGCAGGAACGCCCCGGCACCTGCTTTGCGCTTCTGGGCGATGCCAACATGAACTTCGCCGTGCGGCTGGGCGCACTGGGCTGCCCGATGATCCACGTCCGGCATGAACACTGCGCCGTCGCCGCGGCCATGGCCCATGCCCGCAAGACCGGCGGTGTCGGCTTTGCCACGGTGACCTGCGGACCGGGGCTGACGCAGCTGATGACGGCGCTTCCCGCCGCGGCGCGCGCGGGCATCCCGCTGGTGGTGCTGGCGGGAGAGGCGCCGCTGCGGCAGGCCTGGTACAACCAGGCCATCGACCAGGCCCCCTTCGTCACCGCCACGGGAGCGGCCTACCACGCCGCACACTGGCCCGCGCGGATGCCGACCGTGCTGCGCGACGCCTTTTTGCAGGCGCGTCAGGAGCGGCGCCCGGTGGTGGTCGGCATGCCCTTCGATCTGCAGAACCAGACATGGGAGGGGACCGAAGACCTGCTCGCCCCGTCGCGCGACCTGTTGCCCGATCTTGCCCCGATCCCTCCGCATCCGAACGACCTTGCGCGCGCGGCGGCGCTGATCGACGGGGCGGAGCGCCTCGTCGTCATGGCCGGGCTCGGCGCGGTCGAGGCGGGCGCCGGACCGGCTTGCGCCGCGCTGGCCGAACGCTGCGGCGGTCTTCTCGCCACGACTCTGCCCGCGCGCGGGCTCTTTCACGACGATCCGTTCTGCATCGGCATCGCAGGCGGGTTTTCGACGGATACGGCACGGGACTGCTTCGGGCAGGCGGATTTGATCGTGTCTGTGGGCTGTTCCCTGGCGCGGCACAATGCCGACGGCGGGGCGCTCTGGCCGCAGGCGCGGGTTCTGCAGGTGGACGTTTCCCCGCGCTCGCTCAGCCAGGGGCGGGTCGCGTCGGATGCGCACCTGCGCGCCGATGCGCGGCTGGGGGCAGAGGCGCTGGCCGGGGCCGTCGCGCGGCGCGACGGCTGGCGCAGCGCGGCCTTGGCGGACCGGATCGCCACCGCCCCCGCCGACGGGTCCGTGCAGCCGCAGTCGCCCGACCTGCACGATCCGCGTGACGTTGTCGCCGCGCTCGAGGCGGCGCTGCCGCGGGACTGGCAGTTGGTCAATTCCTCGGGGCATTGCTCGTACTATACCGCGCAGATGCCCAGCCGGCCGCAGCACCGGTTCCTGACGATCCGCGAATTCGGCGCCATCGGAAACGGCCTGTCCTTCGCCCTCGGCGTGGCCGCCGCCTGTCCCGAGGACCGGGTGGTCCTGTTCGACGGCGACGGCAGCCTGCTGATGCATGTGCAGGAACTTGAAACCGCCCTGCGGCACGATCTGAACATCCTGATCGTGGTGTTGAACGACGGCGCCTACGGGTCCGAAATCCACAAGCTGCGCGCCGAGGGTCTGCCCGAGGAGGGCGCGTTTTTCGGCCGCACGGACCTCGCCGCGATCGCGCGCGGTTTCGGCGCGCAGGGCCGGACGCTGGACGATCTTGCCGCGGTTCCGGGACTGGTGGCAAACTGGGCCGCGACGGGCGGCACCGCCGTCTGGGACGTCCCTGTCAACGATCGCATCCTGTCGCCGGTCATGCGCCGGGCGCATCCCCCGAAAGCCGCGCATTGATTGGATCGCCCCGGAATGGTATGCGATTGTATACCTTCTGGGAGATATGCCATGAGACCTGAGTACGAGACGGAGCTGACCCAGGCCCAAATCCACCTTCGCGCCGCGCGGCACGCCGTGCAGGCTGAAATTTCCGCCTATCCGACACCGATCTCTGGCTGCGACGCGCAGTTCAACCGCCTCCTGTCGGACCGGTCCCGGATCGACGCCGCGCTGCGCGACCTATCCTCGGCGCCCTTCGTGCCCACGCCGCGCATGCCCATGCCCGCCACATCGCTGGAGTCCCGATGAATGTTCATATCCTCGACGACTGGTTCGACACCCTGCGCACCCTGCCAAGCTTTGCCAAGCTGGCCGCGCATGACGTCACCGTCTGGAACGACCACACCGAAGACCTGGACATCCTGGCAGAGCGGCTGCGGGGCGCCGAGGCGCTGGTGCTCTTTCGCGAACGCACGCCTGTCACGGCGGCGCTGCTGGACCGGCTGCCAAAGCTGAAGCTGATCAGCCAGCGGTCGGTTTATCCGCATGTGGACCTGGCCGCCTGTACCGCGCGCGGCGTGCTGCTCAGCTCCAACATGTCGGCGGGCAAGCCCTCTATCGCCGCGGCCGAGCTGACATTCGGACTGATGCTCGCCAGCGCGCGGCAGATCCCGCAGCAGATGGCCAGCCTGCGTGCCGGAACCTGGCAACTGGCGCCGGGCCAGACGCTGGCGGGGCGCAGGCTGGGCCTTTACGGCTATGGCAAGATCGCGGGTCAGGTCGCGGGCTACGCGCGTGCCTTCGGCATGACGGTGCACTGGTGGGGGTCCGACGAGGGCCGCCAGCGCGCCGCCGCCGCCGGAGAGACCGTGGCGCCGGACCGCCAGAGCTTTTTCGCAACGTCGGATGTCGTGTCCATTCACGTGCGGATGAAACCGGCCACCCGGGGGATCATCACCGCCGAGGACCTGTTGGCGATGAAACCCTCCGCGACCTTCATCAACACCTCGCGCTCGGGCCTCGTCGCGCCGGGCGCTTTGGAAGAGGCGCTGGTGCAGGGTCGTCCCGGACGGCTGGCGCTGGATGTCTTCGACGTCGAACCGCTCACCGACCCGAATGATCCTCTGGTTCAGCACCCCGCGGTCATCGCCACGCCGCATATCGGCTACGTCACCGAGGACGAGCTGGATATGCAGTTTTCGGACATTTACGACCAGATCAACGCTTATGCCGCGGGGGCGCCGATCCACATGGCGAACCCCGAGGTCTGGAGCGGCGCATGACCGGACGTCAGGCGGTCGGATACGCGACGCCGGGCGGAAAGATCACCGTGCCGTCCTCGTCCGAGACAAGGAACGCGCCGGGGTCGACGCGCGCCTCGCCCAGCCGGATCGGCACACCGATGCTGCCGCCGTCGCGCCGGATCGACGGGCGCATCATGTGTCCGAGCGCAAGGATCCCCATGTCGAGCTTGGCAAGCTCGGCCACGTCGCGCACGGCGCCCCAGATCACCACGCCGGCCCAGCCATTCTTGGCAAAGTTGCCTGCGATCATGTCGCCCATCACCGCGTGGCGCAGCGATCCGGCGGCGTCGACCACCAGCACGCGGTCCTCTCCGGGCGTCTGTGACAGTTCGCGGATGCGGCTGTTGTCCTCGAAGCACTTGACCGTCTCGACCGGCCCGAAGAAGGCCGTACGCCCGCCGTATGCACGCAGGCCAAAGGGGACGATTTCAAGTTGCGGGCCGAAATCGTCGTGCAGGTCGCAGGTGTTCTTCATTCTCTGTCCTTGTCCGAAGGTCCGGGCATGAACTGGGACCAGTTCAGCGCGATGATGGGCGGGTTCGACCCGATTGTCACCTTCGGATTGCTGGCCGCGAGCTTTGGCGCGTCCTTCATCACCGTGGCCTTCGGCATCGGCGGCGGCGCGCTGCTTCTGGCGATCATGGCCAGCCTTATGCCGCCGCTCGCCCTGATCCCGGTCCACGGCGCGATCCAGCTGGGGTCCAACCTCTTCCGCGCGCTTCTGCTCGTGACGCATGTGCACTGGCCGCCGGTGCTGAGCTTTGCCATCGGCACGCTGATCGGCGTGAGCCTTGGCGGGATGGTCGCGGTCAACCTGCCGCCGGCCTTCGTTCAGATCGGCGTCGGCGTCTTCGTGATCTACAGCGTGCTGCTGCGTCCGCCCGCGTGGCTGTCGGCCTGGCCGTCCTTCACCGGGGCGTTCTCGAGCTTCCTGACGATGTTCTTCGGCGCGACCGGGGTGTTCGTGGCGAATTTCAGCAAATCGCTGTCGCTACCGCGGCAAGAGCACGTGGCCACCCACGCCACGCTGATGACCCTGCAACACCTGCTGAAGATCCTCGCTTTCGGTGTGTTGGGCTTTGCCTTCGGCCCCTGGGCGATCTTCACCCTCTCGATGATCGCGGCGGGTTTTCTGGGCACCGTGGCCGGTCGCGTCCTGCTCATCCGGATGAGCGACACCGGCTTCAAGAAAGCGCTCGACGCGATCCTGATCCTTGTATCGCTGCGGCTGATCTGGAACGGCGCGACGAGCTTTTTCGGCATCGGCTGAGCCGGGGCCGCCCGCGCCACGCCAGGGGCGCGCATGAAAAAAACGCTGGCCTTTTCATGCGACTCGCCTCATCGTGAAAATAAGGTCGATTTTTTCACGAGGTGTTCCGTTGCAGCACGCCACCCCCGCCAGCCCCAGCACCCTTGGTGCCGACCTGCGCACCCTGCGCAAGGCGCGGCGCCTGACGCTGGCGGCGCTCGCGCGGCGGTTGGGGCGGTCCGTGGGCTGGCTGAGCCAGGTGGAGCGCGACCTGTCCGAACCTTCGATCACCGACCTGCGCCACATCGCGGCAGCGCTCGACGTGTCGGTGTCGATGCTCTTCGGCCAGGCGCAGGCCCCCGCCGAAGAGGTCGGGCGGATCGTGCGACGGGGCGCGCGGCGGCCCATCGGGTCGGGGGCGGCGGGGCTGGTCGAGGAACTGCTGTCGCCGGACCTCACGGATGAGTTCGAGATGGTGCATTCGACCTTCGCGCCGCATTCGCGCATCGGCGAAACGGTCACCCGACCGACGCAGGAGGTCGGCTACCTCGTCTCCGGCACGCTCGACCTCGAGATCGGCGACAGCGCCTTCACCCTGCATCCCGGCGACAGCTTCCGCATCCGCGGCGAGCCGTTCCGCTGGATCAATCCCTACGATGCGCCCGCCGTGGCGATCTGGGTCATCGCGCCGCCGGTCTACTGATGAGCATCGAGGCCTGGGGCATATTCGCGCTGTTCTGGGTGATGTTCGTGACCTCGCCCGGGCCCAACGCGGTGAACTGCATCCAGAACGGCATGGCGCTCGGTTTCGTGCGGTCGCTCTGGGGCGTGCTCGGCATCCTCACACAGGCGACGCTGTTCCTGTTCCTGTCGGCGGCGGGCATCACCGCGCTGCTGACCGCGTCCCCCACGGCGTTCTTCATCGCGAAACTGGTCGGCGCGGGATTCCTGATTTGGACCGGCCTGCGCAACTGGGTGCGGGCGAGGACGCCCATCCGGGCGGAAGAGCAGCCCGGCGGGTCGATCTACATCCGCGCCTTCCTGATTGCCACGATCAATCCGAAATCCGTCGCCGGCTACCTCGCCGCCTTTTCGCAATTCGTGCAGCCCGACGTGCCCATCGCGCAGCAGATGTGGGTGATCGTGCCCACCGCGCTCAGCATCACGGCCGCCAGCTACTGCACCTACACGGCGCTGGGCGCGGGGCTGGGCCGCGCGGCGCTGGGCGCGGTCGGCAACCTCGTGGTGCGCCGCGTCATGGCCGCCTGCTTCATCCTCTACGGCGTTCTGCTGGGAGGTTCGACAATTCCACAGGGGAGAGGCATATGAACGGCAGTTGCGCCTGCGGGCAGATCACCTTCACGGTCACCGGCCCGGTGCAGGGCGTCTCTGTCTGCCACTGCACCACCTGCCGCAAGATGTCCGGTTTCGCCTGGTCCTCGGCCTATGCGCCTGAAGAAGCCATCGCGATCTCCGGCCCGGTCCGCTGGTTCGAGGCCACACCCGCGGCCAGGCGCGGCCTTTGCCCGACCTGCGGCGCCTTCCTGTTCTGGCAGGCACATGACGAGGACACCCTGAGCTTTGCCCTGGGCGCGCTCGACGGGCCGACCGGCCTGACGCTCGAGAAGCACATCTTCACCGGAGAGAAGGGCGATTACTACACGCTGGCCGACGGCCTGCCGCAGAAGGATTAGGCGATGCTCGAGACACTCCTTGCCCCGCCGCCTTCGACGCTTTTGGCCTTTGCCGGGGCGGGCATCCTTCTGAATCTCACGCCCGGCGCGGATGTCATGTTCGCCACCGCCAGCGGCGTTCGCGGCGGTGCGAAAGCGGGAATCGCGGCGGCGGCGGGGGTGGCGCTGGGGTCGGTCTTTCACGTGGCACTGGCGGTGCTGGGCGTCGCCGCCGCCCTTCGCGCCATGCCCGAGGCGCTGACGGTCATACGTTGGGCCGGTGCGGCCTACCTTCTGTGGCTGGCCTATGCCGCCTGGACCGCAAAGCCCGATACCGGCAATGCCGGCGGCGCCGGGTCGCTGGGCCAGGCCTTGCGCCGCGGCTTCGTCACCAACCTGCTCAACCCCAAGGTCGGGCTCTTCATCCTCGCCTTCCTGCCGCAATTCGCCGATCCCGGTCTGGGGCCAGTGGCGCCGCAGATGGCGGTGCTGGGCGCGATCTTCATCTTCACCGGCCTTATCATCACCTCGGCCTACGGCGCGCTCGCCGGGGTTTTCGGCACCGCGCTCCGGCGGCATCAACGCTTCACCAACCGGATCGCGGCGGCGGTCTTCGGCGGCCTCGCGGCGCGTCTGGTCCTGGACTGAGGAAGAACGGACATGGCGGATTTCCCGACAACGGCCCGCGTGGTCATCATCGGCGGCGGTGCGGTGGGGGCTTCCTGCGCCTATCACATCGCCAAGGCCGGGTGGGACGTGGTCCTGCTGGAAAAGAACGAGCTGACCGCGGGCAGCACCTGGCATGCGGCGGGCAACTGCCCGTCCTTTTCGACAAGTTGGGCGATCATGAACATGCAGCGCTATTCGCTGCGCCTCTTCGCGGGCTTGGCGGCAGAGGTCGACTACCCGATGAACTACCACGTGACCGGCTCGATTCGGCTGGGTCATTCGCGCGACAGGATGATGGAGTTCGAACGCGCCCGCGCCATGGGCCGTTACCAGGGACTCGACCTCGAGATGATGCAGGTCGGCGACATCAAGGACCGCTATCCGTTCGTTGAAACGCATGATCTGGCAGGCGCGCTCTGGGACCCGGACGACGGCGACATCGACCCGGCGCAGCTGACGCAGGCGCTGGCCAAGGGCGCACGGATGCACGGGGCCAGGATCGAACGCTTCTGCCCCGCCACCGGTGTCAGCCGCAGGGGCAGCGAATGGATCGTGCACACCGACAAGGGCGATATCGCCTGCGAAAAGATCGTGAACGCCGCCGGCTACTACGCGCAGCGCGTCGGCGAATGGTTCAAGCCCTTCGGCGGGCGCACCGTGCCGATGACCGTGATGAGCCACCAGTATTTCCTGACCGAAGAAATCCCCGAACTGGAGGCCTGGACGAAAGAGCAGGGCCGCAAGGTGCCGCTCTTGCGCGACGTCGACAGCTCCTACTACCTGCGGCAGGACAAGCACGGCCTGAACCTCGGCCCCTACGAGCGCAACTGCCGCGCGCATTGGATCAGCCGCGACGACCCGATGCCCGAGGATTTCAGCTTTCAGCTCTATCCCGACGACCTCGACCGGCTGGAGTGGTACATCGAGGATGCCATGGCCCGCGTTCCGATCCTCGGCACCGCCGGGGTGGGCCGGGTGATCAACGGCCCCATTCCCTATGCCCCCGACGGCCTGCCGCTGCTGGGCCCGATGCCCGGCGTGCCCAACGCCTTCGAGGCTTGCGTCTTCACCTTCGGCATCACCCAGTCGGGCGGCGCGGGCAAGGTTCTGGCCGAATGGGTCACCGAGGGTCAGACCGAATGGGACATGTGGGCGGTCGATCCGCGCCGCTACACCGACTACGCCGACCAGGACTATTGCAACAAGAAGGCGATGGAGACCTACGGCCACGAATACGCCATGCACTTCCCGCATCACCGCTGGCCCGCGGGCGCCGACAAGCGCCTGTCGCCCAACCATGCGAAGGTGCGCGCGCTGGGCGGCGTCATGGGCACCTACAACGGCTGGGAACGTGCGAACTGGTTCGCGAAGCCCGGGGACGACACGTCCGAGGCGGCGAGCCAGACCTGGGCGCGCTCCGGCCCGTGGCAGCCGCGCGCGGCCGAGGAATGCGCGGCGGTGCGCGACGGCGTCGGTGTGCTCGACCTGCCGGGGTTCTCGCGTTTCGAGCTGACGGGTCCGGGGGCCGCGGCGCATCTCGACCGCCTGACCGCCGGACGCCTGCCGTCGCCGGGCCGCGTGAGCCTTGCCTATTTCCCCGACGCCTGCGGCCGCATCCTGACGGAGATGTCGATCCTGCGGCACGGGCCCGAGCACTTTACCCTCATCACCGCCGCAGCCGCGCAGTGGCATGACCGCGACGTGCTGCGGGATGGCCTGCCCGAGGGTGTCACGCTTACCGACCGCAGCGCCGATATCTCGACGCTGATCGTTACCGGCCCGAAAAGCCGCGCGCTGATGACGGCGCTCGGCACGGATGCCGACCTGGGCCTGCCGTGGCTCACGCATCAGGCGGCCACCGTTGCGGGCCGTCCCTGTACGCTGGTGCGTGTCAGCTTTGCCGGGGAACTGGGCTGGGAAATCCACGCGGCCAATGCCGACTGCCCCGCGCTTTACGACGCGGTTCTGGGCGCCGGCGCCACGCCGTTCGGGATGTTCGCGCTCAATGCCCTGCGCATCGAAAAGGGGTATCGCGCCTGGAAGGGCGATCTGTCGACCGACTACAGCCTGCTCGAAGCCGGGCTCGGGCGGTTCATCGACTGGTCCAAGGACTTTACCGGCAAGGCCGCGCTGGATCTGGAAAAACAGCGGGGTGTGACAAAGCAATTTACCACCCTCACCATCGACGCAGGCGACTGCGACGCCCCTTACATGTCCTCGATCTGGCAGAACGGAGAGCTCGTGGGCGAAACCACCAGCGGTGCCTGGGGCTACCGCGTCGGTGCCTCGGTGGCGCTGGCCATGGTGCGCGCGGATCTCGCGACACCTGGCACGGCGCTGGAGGTGGAGATCTTCGGGCGGAAATGCCCGGCCTTGGTGCAGCCCGCGGGCGCGCTCTGGGATCGGGCGAACGAAAGGCTGCGCGCATGAGGTTGAACGTCGCCGCCCGCCAGCTGATCGCGCGGTTTCCGCTGGGCTTCGTCGCCACGGTTGACGCCGAGGGCCTTCCTTGCGTCTCACCCAAGGGCACCTTCCTGGTGCTCGACGACGGCACGCTGGGTTTCGGCAACATCCGTTCGCCGGGCACGGTCGCCAACCTGCGTGCCAATCCGGCCTGCGAGGTCAATTTCATCGACCCCTTTCTGCGCAAGGGCCTGCGGGTGCGCGGTACGGCGCGGATCGTGGGCAGCGGGGAGGCCGGATTCGACCGCATCTCAGGCTGGCGCGCGGTCTGGGGCGACCTGGCCGACCGGATCACCGACCTTGTGCTGATCGAGGTCGCGGCGGTCAAACCGCTCTCCACGCCGCCCTATGATGACGGGGTCACCGAAGACGAGATGCTGGCCCTCTACAAGGCCAAATACGCGGAGATCTATCCATGAGCGACATCACCCTGCTCGACGGCGGCATGGGACAGGAACTGGTCAAGCGTGCGGGCGACAGCCCGACGCCGCTCTGGTCCACGCAGGTCATGCTGGACCATCCGGGCCTCGTGTCGCAGCTGCACCGCGACTATTTCGAGGCGGGCGCGACCGTCGCCTCGGCCAACACCTACGCGGTGCATCGCGACCGGCTGGCACCGGTGGGGCTCGAGCACCGGTTCGAAGACCTGCAGGCCGCCGCCCTCTCCGAAGCCGTGACCGCCCGCAACGCCCACGGCGCGGGCCGTGTTGCCGGCACCATCGGACCGCTCGGCGCCAGCTACCGGCCCGACCTGCTGCCCGATCACGACACCGCCGTCGCGGCCTTTGCCGAGATTGTGCGGATGATGGAAGGCAGCGCCGACATCCTGCTATTCGAAACCATCGCCTCGCTGGATCATGCCCGCGCCGCGCTTGCCGCGGGACGGCAATCGGACCTGCCGATCTGGCTCGCGGTGACGGTCGACGACACCGACGGCAGCCGCCTGCGGTCGGGCGAACCGGTGGCAGAGGTGGTGGCCATCGCCCGCGACGGCGCCGCCGCGGTGCTGGCCAACTGCTCGGCGCCCGAGGCGATGCCGGCAGCACTCGACGCGCTGATGCGCTCCGATCTGCCCTGCGGCGCCTATGCCAATGCCTTTACCCGCATCACCGAGGATTTCCTGAAGACACGCCCCACGGTGGCCGCCCTCGACGCCCGCCGCGACATGGACCCCACGACCTACGCCCGTCACGTGATGGGCTGGGTCGGACAGGGCGCCACCATCGTCGGCGGCTGCTGCGAAACCGGCCCCGCCCATATCGCCGCGATCGCCCGCGCCCTGCGGGATGCCGGGCATGACCTCGTCTGACCCTGCCTTCATCTGCCCGAAAATACTTCGGGGGGTTTGGGGGGCTGGCCCCCCAATCGGCCCGACGCCACCGGCGTCCGGCTCTCGACCATCCCCGAAGGCATTCCTCTCGAAAGACACCCCATGACCCTTCCCACCCAGGCCCGCGTCGTCGTCATCGGCGGCGGCATCATCGGCTGTTCGGTCGCCTACCACCTGACAAAGCTCGGCTGGACCGACGTGGTGCTGCTGGAACGGAAGCAGCTGACCAGCGGCACCACCTGGCACGCGGCGGGTCTGATCGCGCAGCTGCGCGCCACCGCCAACATGACGCGGCTGGCGAAGTACAGCCAGGAGCTTTATGGCGCGCTGGAAGAGGAGACCGGCGTCGCAACGGGGTTCAAGCGCGTGGGGTCGATCACCGTCGCGCTGACCACCGCACGGCACGAGGAGCTGCGCCGCTCCGCCGCCATGGCCCGCGCCTTTGGGGTCGAGATCGACGAGATCGGCATCGACGACATTGCCGCGAAATATCCGCATCTCAACACCGATGGCGTGCGGGGCGGTGTCTATCTGCCGAAGGACGGGCAGGGCGATCCGGGTAACATCGCCCGTGCGCTCGCCAAGGGCGCGCGCATGCGCGGCGCGCGGATCGCGGAATACACGCGCGCCACCGGCGTGACCCGCGAGGGGCGCCGGATCACCGGCGTGGACTGGACGGCCGAGGACGACAGCAGCGGTCACATCGCCTGCGACCATGTCGTCAACTGCGCCGGCATGTGGGGCCGCGAGGTGGGGCGGATGCTGGGCGTCAACGTCCCGCTTCAGGCCTGCGAGCATTTCTACATCGTCTCGGAACCGATCCCGGGGCTGCAACCGCTGCCGGTGCTGCGGGTGCCGGACGAATGTGCCTATTACAAGGAGGACGCGGGCAAGCTGATGCTCGGCGCCTTCGAGCCCCTGGCCAAGCCCTGGGGCCTGGCGGGCATCCCCGACAGCTTCGAGTATGACCAGCTGCCAGAGGATTTCGATCATTTCGAACCGATCCTCGAGATGGCCGTGACGCGGATGCCGGCGCTGGCCGAGGCGGGGATCCACACCTTCTTCAACGGGCCCGAAAGCTTCACCCCCGACGATGCCTACCACCTGGGCCAGGCCCCCGAGAGGGAGAATGTCTGGGTCGCTGCCGGGTTCAACTCCATCGGCATCCAATCGGCGGGCGGCGCGGGCATGGCGCTGGCGCAGTGGATGGACGGGGGCGAAAAGCCCTTCGACCTCGGTGACGTGGACATCGCGCGGATGATGCCGTTCCAGGGCAACCGCCGCTACCTGGCCGCGCGGGCGACGGAAACCCTGGGCCTGCTTTACGCCGATCACTATCCCTACCGGCAGAAGGCCACGGCGCGCGGCGTGCGGCGGTCGCCGTTCCACGAGCAGCTTGACGCGCGGGGTGCGGTCTTTGGAGAGTTGGCGGGCTGGGAGCGCGCCAACTGGATCGCGCGCGAGGGCCAGGCGCGGTCCTATGACTATGGCTGGGGGCGGCAGACCTTCTTCGACAACGTCGGAGACGAGTTGCACGCACTGCGCACCGGCGTCGGCATCTACGACATGTCGTCCTTCGGCAAGCTGCGGGTTGAGGGGCCCGAGGCCGAGGCCTTTCTGAACCGGATCTGCGGTAACGACGTGGCCGTGCCGCTGGGGCGGATCGTCTACACGCAGTTTTTGAACGCCCGTGGCGGGATCGAGGCCGACCTGACCGTGACGCGGCTGTCCGAGACCGCGTTCCTGGTGGTCACGCCCGCCGCGACGCGGCTGGCGGACGAGACCTGGATACGGCGGCACCTCCACGGCGCGCAGGCGGTGATCACCGACGTGACGTCTGCCGAGGGCGTGCTGGCGGTGATGGGGCCTCGGTCGCGAGACCTGCTGCGCGCGGTCAGCCCAAATGATTTTTCGAGCGATGCCTTTCCTTTCGGCACGGCACAGGAGATCGAGATCGGCCTGGGCCTCGCCCGCGCGCACCGGGTGTCCTACGTGGGCGAGCTGGGCTGGGAAATCTACTTGAGCGCCGACATGGCCGGACATGTTTTCGAGACGCTCTGGGAGGCGGGTCAGGATCACGGTCTGACGCTCTGCGGGCTGCATGCGATGGATTGCGGGCGCGCGGAAAAGGCGTTCCGGCACATGGGCCACGACATCACCTGCGAGGATCACGTGCTCGAGGCGGGTCTGGGATTTGCCGTCAAGACGGGCAAGGGCTGCGATTTCATCGGCCGCGACGCGGTGCTGGCAAGGCGCGAAGCCGGGCCGGCGCGGCGGCTGGTGCAGTTCCGGCTGACCGATCCCGAACCGCTGCTCTATCACAACGAACCGATCCTGCGGGACGGGCAGATCGTCGGGCACCTGAGTTCGGGCGCTTACGGGCATCACCTGGGCGGCGCCATCGGGTTGGGCTATGTGCCTTGTGCCGGGGAAAGTGCCGCGCAGGTGCTGGCCTCGACCTATGAGATTGACGTGGCCGGCAGCAGAATTGTGGCGGAAGTGTCGGTGAAGCCGATGTACGACCCTGACGGCGCGCGTCCCAAGGGGTGACGGGATCGCCCTTCGGGCGATACGAGAGGCTCTGCCTCTCGTGCTCTCCGAGGGTTATTGTAAACCGAAGAAGGGGGTACGCGTTGTGGCGGTTGTGCGGGATGTGCGGGCCGGGGACCTGGCCGGGCTGGTGGGGCTGATCGGGGGATTGGCGGCGCATCACGGCGACACTGCGACGGTGCGCGTGGCGGATCTGCAGCGCGATCTGTTCGGGCCGCGCCCCTGGCTCTTTGGGCTGGTCGCGGAAGAGGCTGGACGGCTGGTGGGCCATGCGCTGCTGTTTCCGCTGGCGCAGGCGCAGTTCGGGTCGCGCGGGATGGACCTGCACCACCTCTTTGTCGCGGAGGATTGTCGCGGGCAGGGTGTGGGCCGTGCCCTGATCGACGGGGTGCTGGACCTCGCGACGCGGTTGGGGTGCGCCTATGTCGCCGTCGGCACCCAGGGAGAGAATGCCCGCGCGGTGGCGGTCTACGACGCGGCGGGTTTCGTGCTGCGCGCCCCCGGCGGGTTGAGGTTGGTGAAGCGGCTTTAAGTGCGCTTGCGCCTGCGCCCGGCATTTGACAGGAGAGCGGGATGAGCACGCCCTATGCCCCGCCCGACGATCCGATCGATGTCCTGCACGAGGACATGCAGCTTCTGGTGGTGCAAAAGCCCGCGGGGCTGTTGTCGGTGCCGGGCAAGGGACCGGATCTGGCGGATTGCCTGCTGTCGCGATTGCAGGCGGCCTTCCCGACGGTGCTGCTGGTGCACCGGCTGGACCGCGACACTTCGGGTGTCATGGTCTTTGCGCTCACCCCGCATGCGCAGCGGCACCTGGGGCTGCAGTTCGAGAAGCGCAGCGTGAAGAAGATCTACATGGCGCGCGTCGCGGGGCGTCTGGTGCCGAAGACCGGCACCGTGGACCTGCCGCTCTGCGTCGACTGGCCGAACCGGCCCTTGCAGAAAGTCGATCACGAGACCGGGCGTCCTGCGGTCACCGACTGGCGTGTAATGAAGGCGGACGAGACCGAAAGCCGGGTGATGCTGATGCCGCAGACCGGGCGCAGCCATCAGCTGCGTGTGCACATGCTGGCGCTGGGCCATCCGATCCTGGGCGATCCGCTTTATATGCCCGACCGCGCGGCGGAGTATCCGCGGATGATGCTGCATGCGCAGGAACTGCGGTTGCGCCATCCCGAGGGCGGGGCGGGGATGAAGTTCCGCGCACCGGCGCCGTTCTGAACCGGGCTCAGGCGCGGGTGCTGAGCCGCTCCATGCGCTGACGGGCGATTTCCTCGTGGGCATCTGCCTTGCGCTCGGCGCGCAGGGCGATTTCGACGTAGTCGAGATGCGCCTCGACCGCGGCGCGGGCGGCGGCGGGATCGCGGGCCTGCAGCGCGTCGTTGATCGCCCGGTGCTGGTCCAGCAGGGCCGAGCGGGTGGTGCGCTGCTTGAACATGACCGAGCGGTTGTAGAACACGCCCTCGCGCAACAACTGGTACATCGACCGCATCATGTGCAGCATGATGACGTTGTGGCTGGCCTCGAAGATCGAGAGGTGGAATTCCGCGTCGAGCTGCGCCTCGTCTGCCGGATTGCGCTTCTGATGCGCGGCTTCCATCTGCGCGAAGACCGCGCCGATGACCTTGAGGTCGGTTTCCGACGCCAGCCGTGCCGCACGGTCGGCGGCGAGACCTTCGAGGTCGCGGCGGAAGCTGAGGTAGTCGAAGACCGCCTCGTCATGTTCGGCGAAGAGCGTCACCAGCGCCTCGGAAAAGGCCGAGCCCAGCACGTCGGCCACGTAGATGCCGGCCCCGGCGCGGCTGGTCAGCAGGCCGCGGGTCTGCAGATCGGCCACCGCTTCGCGCAAGGAGGGGCGCGATACGCCGAGACGTTCGGCCAGTTCGCGTTCGGCTGGCAGACGTTCTCCGGGGCGCAGGATGCCGCGCAGGATCATCTTCTCGATCTGGCGGATCACCGCGGCGGACAGTTTCTCTGGCTGGACGGGGCGGAACGGCATGGCACACCTGACTGATTACCGCACAGGTGATAGGGTGCGGCGTGCTGTCGCGCAAGCTTAGCGTGCGTTCGGGGCCTTACCAGCGATCGAGCGCTGCCTCGTCCTCGTCCTTTGCGGCGACCCATCCGGCGCTGTCGGTACCGTGCTCTTTTTTCCAGAACGGCGCGCGGGACTTGAGGTAGTCCATGAGGAATTCCGCCGCCTCGAAAGCGTCCTTGCGATGCGGCGCGGCGGTGGCGACCATCATGATGCGCTCACCCGGAGTGAGCCGTCCAAAGCGATGGATGACCAGCGCATCGCCCAGAGACCAGCGCCGGATCGCCTCGTCCGCGATGGCTTCCAGCGCCTTCTGCGTCATGCCGGGATAGTGTTCGATCTCCATCGCGTCGAGCCGGTCGCCGGCGAGGTCGCGCACAACGCCGGTGAAGGTCACCACCGCGCCCATGTCGGTGCGGGCGCTGGCGAAGGCCTCGGCCTCGGCGCCGAAGTCGAAGGGCGCTTCCTGCACGACCACGCGCATGGCTCAGCCTCCGGTCATCGGCGGAAAGAACGCCACCTCGCGCGCGCCGGCCAGCGGCGCGTCGAAATCGGTCAGTTCCTGGTCGACCGCGACGCGCAGGGCCGACAGGTCGGCGAAGGCCGCGGCGTATCGGTCCTCGCGGGCGCTGAGTTCGGTCACGAGATCCGAGACGGTGGCGGCGTCAGTCTCGACCCGTTCGCGGGGCAGGCCGATGCGTTCGCGGACCCAGGCGAAATACAGCACATCCATCAGCGATCCTCCTTGAGGTAGGGCGCGGCCTTGGTCAGGTAGTCCCAACCGGTCATCAGCGTCAGCGCGGCGGCGATCCAAAGCAGCGCGATCCCGACGTTTCCGGCCCAGACCATGCCGGTCTCTTTCCAGCGCAGCCCGTGCAGATCCTCGGTCTCGCCGTTCAGGATCGACTCGATCATCGCGGAATCCATGCCCCAGACCGACATGCCGAGGTAATGTTCGAAGACCCCCTGGGCGAACAGCACCGCGATGGCGATCATCTGCAGCGTCGTCTTCCACTTCGCGAGGTTCGTGACCTTGAGCGTCCCGGCGGTGTCGCCGAGGTATTCGCGCAGGCCCGAGACAAAGACCTCGCGGAAGAGGATGAAGGTGGCGGGCAGCACCAGCCAGGGCGACATCGAGGAATAGCCGACGATCACCATGAGCGCGATCACCACCATCGCCTTGTCGGCGATGGGGTCGAGCATCGCGCCGATCTTGGTTTGCTGGCCCCAGGCGCGCGCCAGGTAGCCGTCGAACCAGTCTGTGATGGCCGCGCCGACGAAGAGCGTGAGCGCGAACCAGTCGGCATAGGGCCGGGTGAAGAACAGGAACATGACCGCCACGCCGGGGGCGGCGAGCAGGCGCAGGGCGGTGAGCACATTGGGCACGTTCCAGATCATGGGGGTTACCTAGCGCGGAATGATGCCGCAGGGAAGATGGCGCGGTCGGTCTCGTGTCGAGGTCTCTTGTGGGACAAACGCAGGCGGGCTAGGACCGTTGCATGCGAATTGACCTGCTTCTTTCAATCGGCCTTCTGGCGGCGTGCAGCGCGGACGAGACGGTGTTCTCCTACGGCGCCGGGGAACGCACCTTTGCGGTGCAGAGCATCGACGGCGATGGGTTCGACGCCCGCGCCACCTTGTCCTTTCCCGAACCGGGCCGCATCGCCGGACGCGCGCCCTGCAACGCCTATTCCGGCGCGCAGCTGGTGCCTTACCCGTGGTTCGAAGCAGGTGAGATCATCGCGACCAAGATGGCCTGTCCGGACCTTGCCGCCGAGGCCGCCTATTTCGAGGCGCTGGCCGAGATGGCCCTGGTCAAGGTCGAGGACGGGACCATGCGGCTCTGGAACGACGCGGGGCGCGAGATCGTGCTGACAGAGGTCGCGGCGGAGTAACCCGGCGTCGGCGCTAGGCGCTGTCGACCCGTCTGCCGAAACGCTCCACGAACAAGGCCCGCGCGGCGGGCAGCGGCCTGTCGCCCAGCGACGCGGCCAGGTGCGCGCTCAGGAAGTGACCGGTGGTGCCGAGCGCCGTCAGCACCTCGTGATCGGCGCCCATGCCTTCGCCCAGCATCACCGGCGGCAGCGGCAGCAGCCGCGGCGCCCAGTCGCCGGCCCCCGAGGCCGACACCGCGCGGCCGGTGCGCGGCGAGACGTAGACCAGGTGATCGTTGCCCCCCGTCGCGGCGCAGGCGGAAAGGTCGAGGCCGAAGCCCATCTCGTCGAGCAGCGCCATTTCCCAGCGCAGGTAGGCCAGCGGCCAGAGGTCGGGCTGGTCCAGCAGGTCGAGCAGGTTGTGCGTGCGGGCGTAGAGCGCGGGATGCGATTCGCGTTCGGGCAGGCAGAAGGCCAGCAGCGCCGTGACCGCGTTGAGCCCCGCCAGCGCCAGCCGGTCGGACATCGCCTGCGCGGCCCGCGACCGCTGCGGTTCGACCGTATAGGTGCCCAGGTGATCCTCGAGCCGGGCGCGCCAGGCGAGGTCGAGCTGCGCGCCGGGTTGCAGGCTGGGCGCGATCCTGCGCGAGGTGCCGCCGCGCAGGATGCCCGCATGCCGCCCGTGCTCGGCGGTGAACACGTCGAGAATGGCCGAGGTTTCGCCATGCCGCCGGGTGGTCAGAAGGATGCCTGTGTCGCGCCAGTCCATGGCGTCAAACTGGGCTTGGCGCGGGTCTGGCGCAAGCCCGATCGCGGCTCTGGCGCTATTGCGCATTGGAACCGGCCGGCGCCCGCGCTAGCGTTGCCCGGAGTGACACGAAAGGCGCGGCGGCGATGGCACAGAAAATCCTGATCCTGGGCGGCGGATTTGGCGGCATGTTCGCCGCCCGCGAGCTGCGCAAGCGTCTGGGCGGCCGCGCCGAGATCGAAATCATCAACAACACCAACTACTTCGTTTTCCAGCCGCTCCTGCCCGAGGTCGGCGCCGGGTCGATCACCGCGATGCACGCCGTGTCGCCGTTGCGCAAGCTCCTGCGCGGGGTGCGGGTGCGCAAGGCGCGGATTTCGTCTGTCGATACGGACCGAAAGGTGGTCACGGTGTTCCAGGGCGTGCAGCGCCGCCCGACCGAGGTGACCTACGATCACCTCGTCGTGGCGCTGGGGCAGGGCGTGGACCTTACGCGCACGCCGGGGCTGGCGGACCACGCGCTGACGATGAAGACGCTGGACGACGCCCGCCGCCTGCGCGCGCATGTGCTGGAACGGCTGGAGCATGCCGACATCACCGCCTTGCCCGAGGTCAAGCGTGAGGCGCTGACCTTCTGCATCGTCGGCGCCGGGTTCTCCGGGATCGAGACGGCAGGCGAGCTGGGCGAGATGATCGACCGCGCACTGGGCGATTATCCCAACATCAAGCGCAGCGAGATCCGGATCGTCCTCATCGAATTCATGGGCCGGGTGCTCGCGGAACTGCCCGAGACGCTGGCCACCTATGCGCAGAAGACGCTGGAGGATCGCGGCTTCGAAGTGATGCTGAACACCGGTGTGAAATCCGCGACCGGCACGTCGCTCGAAACCACGACCGGAGAGATCATCGGCACCCGCACCATCGTCGCCACCATCGGCAACACGCCATCCCCGGTGGTTCAGGAGATGCCGCTCGAGACCCGGCACGGGCGGATCGCGGTCAACCGTCACCTGCAGGCGCAGGGGGCCGAGAATGTCTGGAGCCTGGGCGACTGCGCGCTGATCCCGATGAAGGAGGACGCCACCGAGCGCGGCGATTTCGCCCCGCCCACCGCGCAGTTCGCCGTGCGCGAGGCGCGGTGCCTGGCGCAGAACATCGAGGCCGCCATCGCCTGCCGCCCGCTGCAGCCGTTCGAGTACACGTCGCAAGGCGCGCTGGCGTCGCTGGGCGCGCATCGCGGCGTGGCCGAGGTCTGGGGCATGACCTTCCGGGGCTATCCGGCCTGGCTCTTGTGGCGGGCCTATTACCTGTCGTTCCTGCCGGGGTTCCGGACCCGGATCACCGTGCTTCTGAACTGGTTCATCGACGGCTTTTCCCGCAGCACCGTGCAGATCCGCGCCGAAGACAACAACGGCGCGCGCTACGTGCATTACCGCGCCGGCGACCGGGTGTTCGAGGCGGGCAACCGGTCCGACGGAGTCTACTCGGTGATCTCGGGCGCGGTGGAGTTGCGCATCGCCGACCCGGAGACCGGCGAGGAGCGCGTCAGCCGCATCGGCCCCGGCGAGATCTTCGGCGACCGGGTGATCTTCGGCAAGATGCAGCGCACCGGCACGGTGCGGGCGCTGGAGAACACGCAGGTCCTGGTCCTGCGCCGCGAGGAGGTGGCCAAGATCGCCACCGGCTTCGCCCCGTTCCGCGACTATTTCCAGCGCCACATGAAAGAGGCCTATGGCGTGGAGTGGAACCCCGAGGACGGCATCGGGCCGGATCGGTAGGGGGCCTGCTTGATCGGGCAGACGGGAGCGGTGCGCGCGGGTCTGGTCCCCTTCTTGCCCTCCGCGAAAGCCTCGCTCTGCCGAAACGGCGATGCGGGCCGTGCGCCGCACCCGGAGACCCTTCGATGGCACCGTGAGAATGTCTTTGGCCGAAATCTGCCCGGCGGCTGGGCGCCTTGGGCGTGACCTGACGCACTTGTGCTCGACTGCGGCATTTGGCGCCCTGAGGCAGGGTTGCGACGGGGTGGCGAACGGCCCATCTAGCGGCCATGCCCGCGTCCGTCCGAACCTGTGCCGCAATGATCGCCCTGCTGACCTGGGCGGTACTGGTGATGCATGTGCAGGTCGGCCTCGACCGGCGGCCGCACTGGACGCTCTGGCAGGAGTTGTGGCGCACGGGGCGATATTTCACCATTCTGACCAATGCCCTGACCGCCGCGACGATGACCGCGGTGGCGGCGGGCTGGCGCGTCCCGGCGGGCTGGGCGGCGGGGCTGACGCTGTGGATGGGGATCGTGGCGCTGGTCTATCACGGCATCCTGTCGCGGGACCTTTCCGGCCTGCGCTGGTGGACTGACCAGGGGATGCACACCGCCGTGCCAGCGGCGGTTGGCCTGTGGTGGTGGGCCTGTGCGCCGAAGGACGGGCTGCGTCGCCTCCACGCGGTCTGGTGGCTGGGCTGGCCGGCGCTTTACCTCGCCTACGCGCTGGTGCGCGGAGAGATCGACGGGCGGCATCCCTATTTCTTCATCGACCCGCCGCGGATCGGCTGGGACATGGTGGCGCTCTGGATCCTCGGGCTGGGGCTGGTGTTCTGGCTCTTCGGACTGGGGATGGTGGCGCTGGCCCGGTGGATCAGCTCAGACCGTCCTCGTCCAGCAGGTGCCGTCCCTGCCGATCCTCGACCTCGATGACCCAGAGATCCGGGTCGAAGCCGCGCTGACGGGCGATGGCGGCATCGACATCGTTTTCGGGACCCGCCGTAAGTTCGGTCCAGGCGCGGTCGCCGGTGCTCAGGTCGAACATCCGCGTGAAGGCGCGGGCGGCTCCGTCCAGCGTGTTGAGCTTGACCAGCACCGCGCCCGCCGTGTCGTCTCCATGGGCGGTGACGAAGGCGGGGATGTCATGAAGCGACAGGCGGCGCAGGTAGGCCTGCACCCAGAAGCCCGCCGCGAGGCGCGGTTCAGGCATTGCCGTCCTTGAAGTTCAGGCCCATTTCCGAATAGCGCTCTGATTCCTCGAGCCATTTCTCGCGGACCTTGACCTGCAGGAACAGGTGCACCTTGCGGCCCAGAAATTCCTCGAGCTCTTCGCGCGAGGCCTTGGAGACGGCTTTGATCGTCTCGCCCTTGTGGCCCAGCAGGATCCCCTTATGCCCGTCGCGGGCCACGTAAACCACTTGGTCGATGCGGGCGGTGCCGTCGGGGCGTTCCTCCCAGTTCTCGGTCTCGACCGTCAGCTGGTAGGGCAGTTCCTGGTGCAGGCGCAGGGTCAGTTTCTCGCGAGTCATCTCGGCGGCGATCATGCGCAGCGGCAGGTCGGCGATCTGGTCCTCGGGATAGAGCCAAGGGCCTTCGGGCAGCTCTCCGGCCAGCCAGTCGCGCAGGTCCTCGACACCGTGGCCCTTTTCGGCGGAGATCATGAAGGTGCGCACGAAGGGAAAGGCGTCGTTCATCTCCTGGCTGAGCGCCAGCAATGCCTCGGCCTTCACGCGGTCGATCTTGTTGATGGCGAGCGCGACGGTGCGGCCCTTGGCGATGTCGCCCAATCCTTCGAGAATGTTCTTGACGCCCTCGGTGACGCCACGGTGCGCTTCGATCAGCAGCACGACGACATCGGCATCCGCGGCGCCTGACCAGGCGGCGGCGACCATGGCGCGGTCGAGCCGGCGCTTGGGGGCGAAGAGGCCGGGCGTGTCGACGAAGACGATCTGCGCTTCGCCGGCCATCGCGACGCCACGGATGCGGGCGCGGGTGGTCTGGACCTTGTGGGTGACGATCGACACCTTGGCCCCGACCATGCGGTTGGTCAGGGTGGACTTGCCCGCGTTGGGCTCTCCGATCAGGGCGACGAATCCGGCGCGTGTGGGCATCTTGGGAACCTGTCTGCGGTTGCAAGTCTGCGCCTATAGGCGAAATCGCGGCCAAGGGCCAGAGGGTCGTCGCGGAGGGCGATCCGCGCGGGGCGCGCGGATACGAGAGACGCTGTCTCTCGTGCTCTCTGGAGTTTATCGGCAAGATGAAGGGGCGGCGGGCGGCTGCCGTTCCTCTGACGGGCCGTTGGTTTTACGCTTGTCTGCGGGGGCCTCCGGTTCGGGAGCCGCCGCGTCCGTGCCTCGGGGTTATGGTGTCGCGCGGCGGCGGTAGCTGAGCTTCATCCCCGGGGCGGCGAGGCGGTCGGTATTGCCGACCCAGGCATAGGCCAGCAGGCAGGGGTCGACCTGGCCGGTGGTGATGCGGTGTTCGTGTTCCGACCGGTTGAGGATCAGCGAGCCGGGCGCGTAGACGGCGGCATCGTTTTCCGACCAGGCGCCGGCGAGGGAGATGTAGCTTTCCTCGATTTCCTTGTGGCTGTGCTGCGGATAGGTGGTGTTGGGCGCGAAGAGCACGAACCCGAGGATCAGCCGTTCGGCCATCACCGGGCCCTTGGGACCCAGCACTTCGCAATAGGCGTATTTGCGGGCCAGGGCCTTGGGCACTTTTTCGTAGCCGTATTCCCAGGTCAGCAGGTGCGCCACACGCTCCAGCGCGCGGGACAGGCCGCAGAGCGCGCCGCGCGCGCCGATGTCGAGCGCGCGGTCGAGGTGCGCGGTCACCGGCTTGGCTTCGGGCGCGCGGGCGGCGAGCACGGGGTTGGCGTCGATCACCGAGGACAGGGTTTCGCGCACCCGCTTGCGGTGGCTGCGGATCGCCTTGCTGCCGCCGGCCGACCCGTGTCGGTAGAGGGTTTCGAATTCGCGCAGCAGGTAGATCCAGTTCGGCGTATCCTGCAGCCGCTGGGTCTGGTCGGGCTCGGCTTGGAACGGGCGGAATTCGGACATCGGGCAGGGCTTTCAGATCGGCGTGGTGGTTCGGGCCGTAGCCGACTCGCCGGTGTTTCCACCGCCCATGGGCGACAGGATCGTGTCGGTTTTCGACCGGGTGGCTATTGCGGCCGCGGGCCTGGGCGGCGCAGAAGCGTGTAGGTGCCGCTGGCGACGATGATCGCGGCGCCCAGCAGGGTCAGCGCGTCGGGCGTTTCCCCAAAGAGCAGCACCGCGAGGACAAGCGCCACCAGCAGCCGGCTGTAGCGGAACGGGGCCACGACCGAAACCTCGCCGGTGCGCATCGCGAGGGTCAGCGCCGAGTAGCCCAGCACGCCGCAGATCGCGGTGCCGGTGATCTTGAACGCGGCGCTGGCGGTGGGCAGGGCGAGCGGCTGCGGCTCGAAAGCCAGGATGGCGAGGCCCGCGGCGGTGACCACCGCGAAGCCGAGGATGCCCAGCTGGTGCGCGTGCACCTGCGGCGGGCTGGTGCGGGTGGCGAGGTCGCGTCCGGCAAAGCCGATCATGCCGAGAATCGCGAAGATCGCATTGGCCTCGAGCCCATCTGCCGTGGGCCGCAGGATCAGCAGCACGCCTGCAAAGCCGACGGTCATGGCGATCCAGCGCCGCGGTCCGACCTTTTCGCGCAGGACAAGCGCCGCACCCAGCGTGACCACCAGCGGCGCGGCCTGCAGGATCGCGGTGGTGGTGGCGAGCGGCGTGTAGGCGAGGCTGAGGGCGAAGAAGATGCGCCCGCAAAGCTCGAACCCGGTGCGGATCAGCAGGCGGGTCTGCAAAAAGGCCGGGTGCCAGAGCGGCGTACCGCGGGCGCGCAGCAGGGCGGCGTAGATCAGCATGGCCATCAGCCCGTATTGCAGCGTGCCCATGCCGGGACTGGTGCCGCCGGAATTGGTGGCGGCTTTGAAAAAGGCGTCCTCGATCCCGAAGCCGATCATCGCCAGCACCATGAAGGCGCTGCCGCGCAGGTTATCCGTCACGGTCCGTCACCCGGTCGAGCAGCGCCCGTGCCGCGGCCTGTTCGGCGGCGCGTTTCGATCCCGCCGTGGCCTCGGCGCCGGTGCCGTCGGCAAGCTCTGCGCGGATGGTGAAGACCGGCGCGTGATCGGGGCCGGTGCGGGCGGTTTCGGTATAGCTGGGCGGAGTCTGCCCGCGCGCCTGGGCCCATTCCTGCAACGATGTCTTGGCGTCGCGACTGTCGTCCTCGACGGTGTGGATGCGCTTGCCCCAAAGCTTCAGGATCACCGTCTTGGCGGCGTCGAAACCCGCGTCGAGGTAGATCGCGGCGATCACCGCCTCCATCGCGTCGCCCAGCAGCGCCTCTTTCCGGCGGCCGCCGGACAGCATCTCGGACCGTCCGAGTTTCAGTGCCGCCCCAAGGTCGATCTGGCGGGCCACCTCGGCACAGGTTTCCTTGCGCACCAGCGCGTTGAAGCGCGGCGCGAGCTGGCCTTCGGCGGCCTTGCGATCGGCGGCGAGCAGTGCCTCGGCCATCACCAGGCCCAGCACCCGGTCGCCGAGGAATTCCAGCCGCTGGTTGTCGTCGCGGTTGGGGCCGGACATGGAGGCATGGGTGACCGCGCGCAGGATCAGCTCGGGCCGGCCGAAGCGGTGGCCGATCCTGTCCTGGAGCGCGATGAGGTCGGCAGAGAGCTTCATCGGCGGGCCATGGATGCGCAGGCCGGCAGCATCACTCGATCTTTTCGAAGAAGCGGTCGCCGCGCCAGGTCCAGAAGAACAGCATCGAGGCCCCAGCCGAGGAGAACACCACGCGGTCGGCGCGGCCCACGAGGTTCTCGTATGGCACGAAGCCGACGCCGCCGGTCACCGACGGCACGCGGCTGTCGGCGGAATTGTCGCGGTTGTCGCCCATGAAGAAGTAATGCCCTTCGGGCACCGTGTAGACGGGCGTGTTGTCCGATCCCTGGTTGGCGATGTTGAGAATGTCGTGGCTCACGCCGTTGGGCAGGGTTTCGGTGAAGCGCGATTTCGTGCAGGCGCCGCCGTCGCCCACGGGACCGTTTTCGCAGCGCGGGCGCGAACCTTGCGGGCCCTGGGGTTCGGAGGTCTCTTCGAAGGTGCCGTTGGGGGTCAGCTCGACCGCGGCGCCGTTGATGTGCAGCACGCCGTCCCGCATCTGCACGGTTTCGCCCGGCAGGCCGATCAGGCGCTTGATGAAGTCGCGCCCGGTGATCGGGTGGCGGAAGACCACCACGTCGCCGCGCTGCGGCTCGCCGCCCAGGATGCGGGTATTGTCGCCGTCGAGAAAGCCGCAGATGTCGGCGGCGTCGATGTCGATGCCGATCTGCGGCAGGTAGACCGACGGGCAGGAGGCATAGGAATAGCCGTAGGCCATCTTGTTGACGAAGAGGAAATCGCCGATCAGCAGCGTGTCCTTCATGGAGCCGGAGGGGATCCAGAACGGCTGGAAGAAGAGCGTGCGGAAGACCCCGGCGATCAGCAGGGCATAGACAACCGTCTTGATCGTCTCGACGATCGCGTTGCCCTTTTTCTCGGACGCCATGGAATGCCCCTTTCGCGGTTTTCTTGCGCGCTTCATGCGGGGGGGCGCGGCGGGTGTCAAGGTGGCGGGGTGACCGCCTGGTGCGCGTGATCCCGGAGAGGCCGTCCGGTGGGCTTGCGCGGAGGCGCTGCCGGATCGCCCGTGCCGGGCGATACGAGAGACGCTGTCTCTCGTGCTCTCTGGAGGTTTATCGGCAAGATGAAGGGGGCGCCGGTTTCGATGCTTCAGCACGGGGCCGCTCGGATTCGCTCGGGACGGCGATGCGCGGGAGCGGCTTGATGGATGACCGTGAATGCGCGCCGGGGGCCGCGAAATTTCGCGGCACGCGGCGAGTCTTTCTGAGCGGACGCGGCGACCGAGATGCGGTGACGGTCGCGCTTGTTGCGGCGCGCGTGCGGCCCGGTCCGTTCAGTGGATTCCGGCCCTTGGGCGGTGGACTGGCGCGCCGCACTCTCTGCTCTCGTGTGCCCGGGAGGAGGCGGACGCGATGGCGGGCGGATCGGGTGCCGCGGGTCAGGCGGACAGGGCGGCCTCGACCGAGAGGGCGAGGCGCAGCAGCGGCTCTTCGCCCATGGGGCGGCCCAGGAGTTGCAGCCCGCAGGAGGGCGTGCCGGTGGGCAGGGTGATCGCCGCGAGCCCCATGAGGTTGCCGACGCGGGTGTTGCGCAGGGTCAGCAGGTTTTCGGTCACGTAATAATCGTTCTCGGTCATCAGCCGGTCGACCTTGGGCGGCAGGTTGGGAGCCGTGGGGCAAAGCACCGCATCGAAACCCGCCGTGGCGGCGGCCCACGCGGCGCGGACCCGATCGAGTCGCCGCCAGGCGGCGACGTAGTCGGCGCCCGAAACCACCTTGCCGCCTTCGAAGCGTTCGCGGATCGGGGCGAACATCAGGTCCGGCTGTGCCGCGATGGTCTCTCCCCAGGTGCCCCAGGCCTCGGTGGTGTAGAGAACGCCCGAGTCGCCCATCGGGCCCGTGATCTCGGGCACCTCGATATCCGCAACGCTGGCGCCCGCGGCGCGCAGGCGGTTAAGGGCCGCGGCATGAGCGGCGGCGGGTTCGGGGCGGATGTCGTCCTGGACGACCGTCAGCAGGTTGGCGAAGCGGCGGCCCTCGAGCGAGGCGGGGGCGCGGGTGTCGATTGCACGGCCACCTTCGAGTGCCGCGAGGAGCAGGGCGGCATCCTCGACCGTGCGGCAGAGCGGGCCCACGGTGTCGAATTTCGCGGCAAGCGGCACGGTGCCTGTAAGCGGAATGCGCCCGGCGGTGGTCTTGAGCCCGACGAGATCGTTCCAGGCCGCGGGGATGCGCACCGACCCGCCGGTGTCGGACCCGATCCCGGCCGCCGCGAGGCCGAAGGCGACGGAGGCGGCGGCGCCCGAGGAGGAGCCGCCGGGCACCGCGTCGGCATCGTTGATGCAGGGCGGGGTGGCGGTCACCGGGTTGAGGCCCAGGCCGGAGAAGGCGAGTTCGGACATGTGGGTCTTGCCGAGGCAGACGAGGCCCAGGGCGGTGGCGGTGCGCAGGACCGGCGCGTCGGTTTCGGGCACGCGGTCCCTGAGCAGCGCGGAGCCCGCCTCGGTCGCCACGCCGGCGCTGTCGAAGAGATCCTTCCAGCTGACCGGTACACCGTCGAGCGGCGAGCGGCGCTGGCCGCTGCGGGCACGGGCGGCGGCGGCAAGCGCCTCGGCCCGGGCGCGGTCGGGCGTGGTGCGGGCGTAGATGCGGTCGGACAGGGGGTGGTCTTTGATCTTGTCGAGGAAGGCCTCTGTCAGGTCCACCGGATCGACCTTCCCGGCGGCGATGGCCCGGCCGAGTTCGGCGGCGGTTTGAACGGTCCAGTCGGTCATGTCGGTGCCCTCTTGATGTGTGGCGAAGCTAGAGCAAAGAGCAGGGGCAGGGAAAGGGGCTTTGCCGGGCCGGACGCGCATGCGCCGCATGGACAATCGGATGCGACCGGCCATATTGCGGGGCATGGAGACAGAGACCGATATCATCGTCGTGGGCGGCGGGCTGAACGGGGCGGCGCTGGCGCTGGGGCTGGCGGAGCTGGGTTGTGCCGTGACCGTGGTCGATGCCCAGCCCGCGGGTGCGCAGGAGGCGCCGGGCTTTGACGGCCGGTCCTATGCGCTGGCGCTGGCGTCGCAGCGAATGCTGGCGCGGCTGGGACTGTGGCAGGCGCTGGAGGCCGATGCGCAGCCGATGCTCGAGATCAAGGTCGCCGACGGCCGGGTGGGTGACGGCGCGGTGTTCCTTGGCCTGCATTTCGACCATGCCGAGATCGAGGAAGGACCGATGGGCTACATGGTCGAGGACCGGCACCTGCGGCGCGGCCTTCTGTCGGCGATGGCTGCGGCGGACCGCATCACCCATCTGCGCGGCGAGACGGTCGTGGCGCAGGAGACGACGGCGCGCGGTGCGTCGGTGACTCTGGCTTCGGGCGCTGTGCTGCGGGGGCGGCTGATTATCGGCGCTGACGGGCGCGGGTCGGGCACGCGGGCGCGGGCCGGGATCGGGCGGATGCGGCGCGGCTACGGACAGACGGCTCTGGTCTGCGCCATCGCCCACGCGCTGCCGCACCACGGCATCGCGCACCAGCTGTTCCTGCCCTCCGGGCCGCTGGCGATCCTGCCGCTGGCGGGCAACCGGTCGTCCATCGTCTGGAGCGAACGCACCGAACTGGCGGAAAAGATCAACGCGCTGCCGGACGCGGCCTATCTGCAGGTGCTGCGGCCGCGGTTCGGCGATTTCCTGGGAGACATCGGCCTTGCCGGCGCGCGCTTTGCCTATCCGCTGGAGCTGAGCCTCGCCGATGCCTTCGTGGCGGAGCGGCTCGCGCTGGTCGGCGACGCCGCGCATGCGGTGCACCCGATCGCGGGGCAAGGGCTCAATGCCGGGCTGCGCGACGTGGCGGCGCTGGTCGAGGTGCTGGACCAGGCGCGACGGCATGGCGAGGATTTCGCAAGCCTGGGCGTGCTTGAACGCTATGCACAATGGCGACGGTTCGATACGGCGTCGCTGGCGGTGGCGACGGATGTCTTCGCGCGGCTCTTTTCCAACGACAGTGCGGTGTTGCGCGGCCTGCGCGATCTGGGCATGCGGGCGGTGCAGGGGACGCCGGCGCTGCGGCGGGCGTTCATCCGCGAGGCGACAGGTCTGACCGGGGATGTGCCGGAGTTGATGCGGCCCTGAGGCCGAAGGGGAACGAGATGGATCAGAAAACGGCGGTGGTGACCGGAGCGGCGCGGGGGATCGGTCTGGCCACGGCCGATCTTTTCCTCGAGATGGGCTGGCGTGTGGTCATGGTCGACCGGGATGCCGAGGCGCTGGAGGCCGAGGCGGGTCAGCGGCAGAGCGTGCGGGCCGTCCATTGCGACGTGTCGGACCCTGACGCGGTGACGGCGATGGCCGAGGCGGCGGCCGGCTGGGCCGGGCGGATCGACGCGCTGGTGAACAATGCCGGCGTGGCGGAGTTCGGGCCGATCGAACAGACCGACTTCGCAACCTGGAGGCGGGTCATGGCGACCAACCTCGACGGGGTGTTCCTGTGTTCGCAGGCGCTGGTGCCGGCGTTGAAGGAGACGCGGGGTGCGATCCTCAACATCGCGTCGATCAGCGGGCTGCGCGCCTCGACGCTGCGGGTGGCCTACGGGACGTCGAAAGCGGCGGTGATCCAGCTGACGAAACAGCAGGCGGCGGAGCTGGGGGAATACGGCATCCGCGCCAACTGCGTCTGTCCGGGGCCGGTGCGGACGAAACTGGCCATGGCGGTGCATACGCAAGAGATCATCGACGCCTATCACGATGCGATTCCGCTCAACCGTTACGGCACCGAACGGGAGCTGGCCGAGGTCATCACCTTTCTCTGCTCCGACAAGGCGTCCTACGTCACCGGGCAGGTGCTGGCCGCGGATGGCGGGTTCGACAGCACCGGTGTCGGGCTGCCGGCGCTGCGAGGAAAGCCCGCGCGGGCTTGAGGAGCAGCTTATCCGCCCGTGCGGGCGTCTGCGCGAGTCAGCGCGGCGGCGGCAGGCTGGCGCGGTTGTAGGGCGTCCAGTCGGTGATCTCGGGGTAATGCCGCGCCCGCCACTGCCGCACGCGCGGGTTCATCACCCGGCGCCAGAGCGGCGGGATCATCGCGGCCATGGTCATCACCGGGTAGCCGTAGGGCAATTGCGGCGCCTCGTCCTCGGCGTAGGTCTGCAGCAGCGGAAACCGACGGTCGGGCTTGTAGTGATGATCCGAATGCCGTTGCAGGTTGATCAGCAGCCAGTTCGACGCCTTCTGCGCCGCGTTCCAGGAATGCCGCGGCTTGACGTGTTCGTACTTGCCGTCGCCCAGGTGCTTGCGGGTCAGCCCGTAGTGTTCGATGTAGTTCACCAGTTCCAACTGCCAGATCGCCACTCCGGCCTGCAGCAGGAACAGCCCGACGCCGATCCAGCCGCCCAGGGCCGCGGCGATTGCCAGCATCCCGGCCTGCAGCGCCGCGTAGCGCCAGAACGGATTGCCGGCGTGATACCAGGGCCGGCCCCGGCGCGCCTGCATCGCCGCCTCGGCCTTGAAGGCCGAGACCAGGCTTTGCCGCAGGACGCGCGGGTAGAAGCGGTGGAAGCCTTCGTTGTAGCGCGCCGTCACCGGGTCGCGCGACGTGCCGACATAGCGGTGGTGCACCAGCAGGTGTTCCGAGCGGAAATGGCTGTAGAGCACCATCGCCAGAAGCAGGTCGCCCAGCCACCGTTCCAGCGCGTTCTTCTGGTGCATGAGTTCGTGGCTGTAGTTGATGCCCACCGTTCCGGTCAGGACGCCGATGCCGAAGAAGACGCCGAAGGTTTCCCAGCCGTTCAGGTGCCCGGCGCGGCTTACGTACCAGATCAGGCCAAAGAGCGAGACCGCCTGCAGCGGCACCCAGATTAGAGTGACGAGGCGGTACCAGAAAAGCTGGTCCTCGCCGGTCTGCGGATCGAGGTTGTCGAGGTTCAGGCCCAAAACCGCGTCCAGGGCCGAGAACAGGTACCAGGTCGCCACGATCGGCAGCAGCACCCAGAGCCCGCCCTGCAGGGCGCCGAGCCAGACCAGCGGCACCAGCCCGAGCGACAGCCAGAAGGGAAGCGCGGGCGCTATGGCCGCGAGGCGGGACGGAACCGGATCGGATTGCTCTGCCATGGGTCCTCGCTTTCTGCCTGTGGCGGATCATAGAAGTGACGGGCCAGCCTCGCAAAGCGGGACGTCGCGTTCCGTGATCCATATCAAGGTCATGGCGGCGCGGCGCGGCGATTTTATGACGATTCGGCGCCGGGCGCGGGGCGTCTCCGGATTGCCGGGCGCGGCAGAAGCTCGGCCCCGGACCGGTCAGTTCGCGCTGATGCGCTCCACATAGGCGCGCATTTCCTCGGCCTCGTGGCGGGCGTCGCGCAGGCCTTCCATGGCGGCCGAAAGCTCTGCCTCGGTCTGGGCCAGCTGGTTGGTCAACTCGGCCTCGCGCTGCTGCAGATAGGTGATCGCCTGGTCGCGGGTTTCCTCGGCCTCGTGCAGTTCCTGCGCCATCCGGTCGAGTTGGTCGACATCGGACTGGCTGACGCGGCGGAACCGGTGCACCAGCCAGTTGGTGAACCAGCCCATGCAGAACGCCACGAAGAGGATGATGGCTGTGGCGACGATAAACTCAATTCTGTTCAACGGGTGCGTCCTCTGCGGCGTCGTCCTCCGGCGCAGCGGCCGGATCGTCGGAAGCCTCTAGCGCGGTTTCCTCCTCGGGAACAGGGTCTGACGGGATCAATTTGAACTCGATCCGGCGATTTGCCTCGCGGCCTTCCTCGGTGTCGTTGGGCGCGATGGGCTGCGCTTCGCCGTAGCCGCGCACGGCGTAGGACGCGGTCAGCACACGCCGGGCGCGCAGGGCGTCGACCACCGACTGGGCGCGGTCCTGGCTCAGCTGCTGGTTCATCGATTCGCGGCCCTGGCTGTCGGTGTGGCCCTGCACTTCGAGCGGGATGTCGCCGCAGATCTTCAGCAGCTCCGCCACCTCGTCGAGGATGTCCTTGGCCGACAGGTCCAGCGTCGCCGAGCCGGGTTCGAAGGTGATCTTTCGATCGCCGATGATCTGGCGGATCTGGGTGACGCATTCCTCGGGCGAGGGGATGCCGAGCGTCGGGTCGAGCTTCTCCTGGTAGACCACGGCGATGTCGAAATTCTGGGTTCCGCCCAGCTTGTCGGCCAGCAGCCCCGCGATCTCGGCCCCGGCGTTCTGGTTGCCGGTGTTGCCCATGACCGACACGCTCTCGGGGGTGACTTTGACGGTGCCGTTGGCGAGCTTGGCCAGCGATTCCAGCGCGGCGAGCACCCGGGTGGCCCAGCTTGCAGGCAGGTCCTCGTCGACCCGCGCGCCGGTATAGACCGACTCGGAACCGAAAGACGCCTTGGCATAGCTTTCCGCCGTGGTGCGCGTCAGTTCGGAATTGACCCGGCCGCGCAGTTGCACCTGGCCCTCGGGCGACAGGGTCGCGGTGAATTCGGGCGGACCCTCGTTGGCATCGGCTTCGGGCGGTTCCGGCAGCAGCGCCTGCAGGGCAAAGACCTCGGGCAGGGCGTTTTCAAGCTCGCCCACCACGCGGTCGAAAAGCGCCTGGTCGGTGCCCATGGTGGCGATCAGCGACACGTCGGCATTCGAGAAGGTAATCGACTCCCCGCCCAGTTCCGCCAGCGCGGCGATCCCGGTCTCGACCGCCTCGGCCCAGCTTCGGGTGGGCACGCCCAAGCCGATGGTGCATGTCGCCTTGCCCTCGAGCCCGGCGGCGCGGGCGGCGGCGAGGATGCGGTCGCGGGCCTCTTCGGTATCGGCCGAGCAGGCGTCGAACCGGGCGCCGTTCTCGCCAAGGACAAAGCGGGTGGTGAAGGGCGTGATCACCGGGCGCGGTGCCGACAGGTCGAGCGCCAGACGCACCGTGTCGGGGGCGCGGCGGGCGAGGTCCGCCTCGAGCCGGCGGCGGGCGCCGTCGCTTTCGGTCATCGCCTTGACCGCAACGCGCCCGGCCTCGACCGACACCTTGGAGCGCGGCAGGTTGCGCAGCGCCGTGAGCGCGAAACGCAGGGAATCCGACCAGCCTTCGGGTTCGGGGAAATCGGCGGCATCGAGAAGGTCGGAGATCTGCGCATCCTCTCCGGCCAGAGCGGTGACATCGGCGATCAACTGTTCGCGATCGGTCTCCGCCGGAACCAGGCCGATCAGCTGCACACCACCGTCATTGCGCAGGATCTCGATGGAAAAGCGCGGGGGCTCGGCGTTGTTCCGGTCCTCCACATTGATCTGGTCGATCACCCGGGCGGCGTCGACCACCCGGCCCGCGACGGTGAGCGCGCGGAACCGGTCGGCCTCGGTGGGGGCGGTGCCGGCCATGAAGAGCTGCAGACCGTTCGCGTCCACCTCGGCCCAGGTCATTGCCTCGCGGTCCAGTTCTGCCCGGACCCCGATCACCGAGCTGTCTTCGATCATCCTGACCGAGAAATAGGCGGCGACGAGGCACAGCGCGGCGGCTCCGAGAAAGGCACCGGCGGTGATGAACAGGGACGACAGGCGCATGGGCGCTCCGGATCAGTCAACGGGTACAGTCTGATACGCCGCAAGGGCTTGGCGTGCAATCAGGCGAACAGGGCTGTGGCGAAAAACAGCACAGGCAGAAGGCCCGCGTTGCGGTTCGAGCGGAACAGTGACAGCAGCCTGTCGTTGTCGTCGAGCTTGAGCCGGCGCAGCTGCCACAGCATGTGCACGCCCATGGCGCAGGCCCCGGCGACGGCCAGCGCCAGTGCCGGAATTCCGCCGATTGGGGCGGCGGCGACGATGGCCAGCCCCATCAGCGCCACGGCGGCGACCATGAACCGCGCGAGCCAGGCGGGCGTGGCGTCGTCGCCGAAGAGCCGGGCGGTGGATTTCACCCCGATCAGCGCGTCGTCCTCCTTGTCCTGGTGGGCGTAGATCGTGTCGTAGAACAGCGTCCAGGCCATGCCCGCGAGATAGAGCAGCACCGCCGGCAGCTGCAGTTCCCCGGTATGGGCTGTCCAGGCCAGCAGCGCGCCCCAGTTGAAGGCGAGGCCGAGGAAGATCTGCGGCCACCAGGTAAAGCGCTTGGCGAAGGGATAGACCGCCACCGGCAGCAGCGACAGGATGCCCAGCAGGATGGCGTTGAGGTTGAAGGTGATGAGGATCAGGAAGGCCACCAGCGACTGCGCCACCGCCCAGCCCAACGCCTGTTTCGCCGAGACCTGGCCGGAGGGGATGGGCCGCGAGGCGGTGCGTGCCACCGATCCGTCGATGTCGCGGTCGGTGATGTCGTTCCAGGTGCAGCCCGCGCCGCGCATCAGGAAGGCGCCGATGCCGCAGCCCGCGAAGATCCACAGGTCGTGCCATGTGGCGCGGCCATCCGACAGCATTGCCAGGGTCAGACCCCACCAGCAGGGCAGCAGCAGCAGCCAGGTGCCGATGGGCCGGTCGGCGCGGCTGAGCCGCAGGTAGGGCCGTGTCGCGGGAGGGGCCAGGCGGTCGACCCAGTTGCCCTTGACGGCGTCGGCAACCTGGCCGCTGTCGGGGCTGTCCGCGGCCTCTGGCGTTGTCTTGGGATGGCTCATATGGTGCGCCTCATGGCTGGACCTCTTCGCCTTTTTGTAGAGCACCCCCTGGGGGAGGCACAACCGGTTCCCCTGACGCGGGAGCAGGCGCATTATCTCTTTGGCGTGATGCGCCAGGGGGTTGGCGCCGAGGTGCGGCTGTTCAATTCGCGTGACGGTGAATGGCGCGCGCGGGTCACGGAGGCGGGCAAGCGCGGTGGCCTGTTGACGGTCGAGGACCGGACCGCGCCGCTGCGGGTGCCGCCGGACCTGTGGCTGCTGTTCGCCCCGATCAAGAAGGCGCGCACCGATTTTATCGTGGAGAAGGCGGTGGAGATGGGGGCGGCGCGCATCATGCCGGTGCAGACCGACTTCACCAATTCCGAACGTATCCGGCAGGACCGTCTGCAGGCGCATGCCGTCGAGGCGGCAGAGCAATGCGGCGGCACCTTCGTGCCCGAGGTCTGCGAGCTGCAAAAGCTGAGCACGTTGCTGGCGGGCTGGCCTGCGGACCGGCAGCTGATGTTCTGCGACGAGGCCGAAGCGGACGGCGAGGCCGGCTCTTCCGCCCTTGGGGGCGTTCTCGCCGGCGGTCCCTGGGCGATCCTGATCGGGCCCGAGGGCGGGTTCAGCGAGGCTGAGCGCGCGCGCCTGCGTGACATGGCGCAGTCGCATGTGGTGCAGCTCGGGCCGCGCATCTTGCGCGCCGACACCGCGGCGGTCGCGGCGCTCACGCTGTGGCAGCTGCGGCTGGGGGACTGGGCGTGATCCGGCCCGCTGCCAAGGCCGCGCTGTGGCGCTGGCGCGAGACGCTGATCGGCCTGGGGCTGATGGCGCTGGGCGGCTGGTGGGGATTCTTCACCGGCGGCGGGCTGTTGCATTACGTGGGCTATGCCGTGCTGCTGGCGGGGGCGGCGCTGGTCGTCGCGGGCGTCCAGCGCGCGCGGTTCCGGCAGGGCGGCGGCGGGCCGGGCGTGGTGCAGATCACCGAGGGGCGCATCGGCTATTTCGGGCCTCTGGACGGCGGGCTGGTGGACCTGCGCGAGATGACGCAGCTGCGGCTCGACCGGCGTGACACCCCGCCGCACTGGGTTCTGGAGCAACCCGGCCAGCCGCCGCTGCACATTCCGCTGACCGCCGCGGGCGCCGACCAGCTTTTCGACGCCTTCGCCACCCTGCCGGGGCTGCGGACCGAACACATGCTGCGGCAGATGCAGGCGACCGGCGCGAAGGCGGTGGTGATCTGGCAAAAGCCCGAGACCCGCGACTCCATCGTTCGGCTGCATTGACAGCCCTGGCTTTTCTGGCCATGGCTGGGCCTCGTTGCAAGACAAGACGGAGCCTGTCCCGATGTCCATTCCCCAGTCCGGCGGCGGGCCGATCGAACACCATTCCCAGCTGGCCGAATACATGGCGCAGGGCTGCAAGCCGCGCGCCGACTGGCGGATCGGAACCGAGCACGAGAAATTCGGCTATGACAAGCAGACGCTGGCGCCGCTGCCCTACGAGGGCCGCTGCTCGATCAAGGCGATGCTGGAAGGGCTGCGCGACGGGCACGGCTGGGACCCGGTCGAGGAGGGCGGCAAGCTCACCGGTCTGACCAAGGGGCTGGCCAACATCAGCCTAGAACCCGGCGGCGCGCTGGAACTGTCGGGTGCGCCGCTTGAGACGATCCATGAGACCTGCGACGAGGTAAACGAGCACCTGGCGCAGGTGCGCGACGTGGCCGACCGCATCGGCGCCGGGTTCATCGGCCTGGGTGCCGCGCCGATCTGGAGCCACGAGGACGTCGGGCTGATGCCCAAGGGCCGCTACAAGCTCATGGATTCCTACATGGGCAAGGTCGGCACCATGGGAAAGGTGATGATGCGGCGGACCTGCACCGTGCAGGTCAACCTCGATTTCGGCTCCGAGGCGGACATGGTGCAGAAGATGCGGGTGGCCGTCGCCCTGCAGCCGGTGGCAACCGCGCTTTTCGCCAATTCGCCGTTTTTCGAAGGCAAGGTGAACGGCCACAAGTCCTGGCGCAGCCGGGTCTGGCGCGATCTCGATCCGGCGCGCACGGGCATGGTGCCCTTCATCTTCGAAGACGGTTTCGGGTTCGAACGCTGGGCCGAATACGCGCTCGATGTGCCGATGTATTTCGTCTACCGCGACGGCAAGTACATCGACGCATTGGGCCAGTCCTTCCGCGATTTCCTGCGCGGCGAATTGCCGGCGCTGCCGGGTGAAAAGCCGACACTGAGCGACTGGGCCGATCATCTGACGACGCTGTTTCCCGAGGCGCGGGTGAAGAAATACATCGAGATGCGCGGCGCCGATGGCGGGCCGTGGCGGCGGCTTTGCGCGCTGCCGGCCTTCTGGGTCGGGCTGATGTATGAACAGGGGCCGCTCGACGCTGCCTGGGACCTGGTCAGGGGCTGGGATGCAGAGACGCGCGAAGGGCTGCGGGTCGCGGCTTCGGTCGACGGTCTTCAGGCCGAGGTGAACGGCATCCGGATGCACGACCTGGCCCGCGAGGTGCTGGCGCTCTCGGACCAGGGGTTGCGGGCGCGCGCGCGCACCGGCGCGGGTGGGCTGGTGCCGGACGAGACGCATTTCCTCAACGCGCTGCGCGAAAGCATCGACACCGGCAAGGTTCCCGCCGACGAACTGCTCGAACGATTCCGCGGCGACTGGGGCGGCGACCTGACCCGGATTTACGCGGATTACTCATACTGATCCGGCAAGTTCGTCGGCGCAAGGCGGGGCGGCTGGTGAAGCAATCGGTTGGCAACCGTTATCAATGCCCTGCGCGAATGCGTCAAAACCGGCAGGGCAGAGGGGAACCAAAGACTTGAATGGTGCGACGACTTTCGGGGCGGAGCTCGGCCGGATTTCTCAAGGACATCCCCGCTGATCCGTCGCCGCTGTCAGAGCACGGCAAGGCGGATCAGGTAGGCGACGATCCCCAGCAGCCCAACGCTGAGGACCCAGATCGCGGCGAACCACGCCAGCCGCTGCCAGAGCGGTCTGTCGGGCATCAGTGGTATCCTTCGTCAGGGTCAATCTTGCCGCGGAACACCCAGTAGGCATAGGCGGTGTAGCCCAGGATAAGCGGAATCAGCACCACCGCGCCCACCAGCGCGAAGGCGAGGCTGCTGTCTGGGGCCGCGGCCTCCCAGATGGTGAGGTCGGGCGGCACCATGTGCGGGTAGAAGCTGATGCCGATGCCGACAAATCCCGCGACGAAGAATCCCAGCGCCGACAGGAACGGCTGCAGATCCTTGTGATCGCGCAGGCCGGTGAAGAAGAGATAGGTCAGCGCCAGCATGATCGCGGGCATGATGACCGACCAGAACACGCCGGGCAGGGCGAACCAGCGGTCGAAATAGACGCTGTCCTGGAACGGGGTCAGCAGGCTCACCAACCCGATCAGCGCCAGCGTCGCGATGCACAGCCACTTGGCATAGCCCTGCATGCGCTTTTGCAGCGGGCCTTCGGTCTTGTAGATCAGCCAGGTGGCGCCCAATAGCGCATAGCCCACCACGACCGCCACGCCGGTCAGCAGCGAGAACGGGGTCAGCCAGTCGAACCAGCCGCCGGCATAGGCGCGGCCCTCGATCTCGATCCCCTGCACCATGGCACCGAGGGCGATGCCCTGGCATAGCGCCGCGATGGTCGATCCGCCGAAAAACGCGATGTCCCAGACGCCGCGCCAGCGCGTGGTCTTCCAGCGGTATTCGAAAGACACGCCGCGGAAGACCAGCGCCAGCAGCATGATGAGGATCGGCATGTAAAGCGCCGGCATGACCACTGCATAGGCCAGCGGAAAAACCGCGAAAAGCCCGCCGCCGCCCAGCACCAGCCAGGTTTCGTTGCCGTCCCAGACCGGGGCCACGGAGTTCATCATCACGTCGCGGTCCTTGTGCGTCTCGGCAAAGGGAAAGAGGATGCCGAGGCCAAGATCGAAGCCGTCGAGCACGACGTAGGTGAGGATGGCAAAGGCGATGAGCCCGGCCCAGATGAAGGCAAGATCGAAAACCATTGCAACTCTCCTTTATTCGCCGGGGCTGGTGGCCGAACCGGCCGAAACCTGCTGGATCGGCGTGATCCCGGCGGCGCGGTTCGGCCCTTCGCGCAGGCCCAGTTTCGGGTCGTTGCTGGGCCGCTTGTTCATCATCCGCAGGATGTAGTAGGTGCCCGCGCCGAAGACGAAGAAGTAGACCACGATGAAGGCGATCAGCGAGGCCGCGACGGCGGGCGCGTCGATGGGCGCAAGCGAGTCCGAGGTGCGCAGCAGGTTGTAGACCGTAAAGGGCTGGCGGCCGACCTCGGTCGTGATCCATCCGGCCAGCACCGCGACGAAGCCGCTGGGCCCCATGATCATCACCGTCCGGTGCAGCCATGGCGAATGGTAAAGCTGCCCGCGGAATCGGGCCCAGGCGCTCCAGAGGCCGACCGCCAGCATCGCGAACCCCACGGCGATCATCACCCGGAAGCTGAAAAACACGATGGCAACCGGCGGTTCCTCGTCGTCGGGGATGGTGTCGAGCCCTGGCAGCGGCGCGTTCAGGTCGTGTTTGAGGATCAGCGAGCTGAGCTTGGGGATCTCGATGGCGTAGTCGATCCGCTTCTCGGCCTCGTTGGGAATGCCGAAGAGGATCAGCGGCGCGCCGTCCGGATGGCTGTCGAAATGCCCCTCCATCGCCATGACCTTCTGCGGCTGGTGTTCGAGCGTGTTGAGCCCGTGCAGGTCGCCGGCGAAGATCTGGATCGGGGTGACGATCACCGCCATCCACATCGCCATGGAGAACATCCGCCGCGCCTCGGCGTTCATGCGCTCGCGCAGCAGGTGCATGGCCGCGACGCCGCCGACGACGAATGCCGTGGTGAGGTAGGCCGCCAGCACCATGTGCACCAGCCGGTAGGGGAAGGACGGGTTGAACACGATGGCCCACCAGTCCTCGGGCACGAACTGGCCGTTCTCGGCGATGGAGTAGCCCGCCGGGGTCTGCATCCAGCTGTTCACCGAGAGAATCCAGGTGGCCGACATCAGCGTGCCGAAGGCGACCAGGGCGGTTGCGAACATGTGCAGCTTGTCGCCCACCCGTTCGCGGCCGAAAAGCATGATGCCGAGGAACCCGGCCTCGAGGAAGAAGGCCGACAGCACCTCGTAGGCCATGAGCGGGCCGAGGATCGGGCCGGTCTTGTCCGAGAAGACCGACCAGTTGGTGCCGAACTGGTAGGACATGACGATGCCCGACACCACGCCCATGCCAAAGGCCACGGCAAAGATCTTTTTCCAGTAGTTGAAGAGGTTCAGGTAGGTCCGGTCCTTGGTCCAGAGCCAGGCGCCGTTCAGAACCGCCAGGTAACTGGCCAGCCCGATGGAAAAGGCCGGAAAGATGATGTGGAACGACACCGTAAAGGCGAATTGAAAGCGTGCCAGCAACTCTGCTGAGGCTCCGTCGAACATCCTGTGCTCCTCTCGGCGATTTCCCGGTACGTCGCTTGGTCCGTGTAACACGAAACGGTGCACGACGCGCTGTCCTGCCGGAAAAACTATGGCGAAACGCCCCGATTGCCACCACTCTGCGCCCGCCTTGCGTCACTCTGTCCTGCGCGGATTGCCGCAGGGTGGACCCTGTCGGCGCGCAGCATCCGTCGCGTCGCATGTCGGTTCCGGAACGGACAGTCGCGGCGCCTTGGGCCAGCGTCGTGCCGACAGAGGGAGGGACGGACATGAAAATCGGTTTCATCGGGTTGGGCGCCGTGGGCGCGAAACTGGCGGGCAGCCTGCTGCGCAACGGGCAGGATCTGGTGGTTCACGACCTCGATCCCGGTCCGGTCGCCGATTTCGTCGCCCGCGGGGCGCAGGCCGGCGCGGACCCTGCGCAGATGATGCGCGACGCCGATGTCGTCATCACCAGCCTGCCCAGCCCCGCCGCGTCGCGCGCGGTGCTGGATGCGATGCTGCCCGAGATGGGGCCGGGCAAGATCTGGATGGAGATGTCGACGACCGACCCAGCGCAGATCGAGGCGCAGGCGGCCGAGGTTGCAGGCCGGGGCGCGCTCGCCATCGATTGCCCGGTCTCGGGCGGCTGCCACCGCGCGGCCACCGGCAACATCTCGATCTTCGCGGGCTGCGACCGAGCCGCCTTTGACCGGGTGCTGCCGATTCTGACGTTGCTGGGACGGCGGGTGCTGCACACCGGCGCGGTCGGTACGGCATCGCGGCTGAAGGTGATGACGAACTACCTTGCCACCGCCAACCTGTTGACGCTTTGCGAGGCTCTGGTGACGATGAAGGCGCAGGGTCTCGATATGGCCACGACCTACGAGGCGATCAGGATTTCGTCGGGCACATCCTTCGTGCATGAAACCGAAAGCCAGCTGATCCTGTCGGGATCGCGGGACGTGGATTTCACCATGGACCTCATTCTCAAGGACCTGGGGCTTTTCCAGGCCCTTGCCGACGACGCGCAGGTGCCGCTGGAACTGTCACCCAAGGTGATCGAGATCATGCAGGACGGCGCGCGCCGTTACGGGATGCGCGGCCAGACCGACCGCATCATCGAACGGCTCGAAGAGGCGGCGGGGCTCAAGGTCACCGCCCCCGGCTTTCCCGACGAACTGATCGACGAGGAACCCGAGGAGCGCGGCTACGAGGTGCGTCCGCCCGCCGCCTCCTGAGAGGTATTGGGGATCAGACCGCTGCCGTCGCCTCGATCTCGAACATCAGCCCGGGGATCGCCAGCCGCGTCACGCCAAGGAGAGTCATCGGCGGGGCGCTGTTGTACTGACCGAAACGCATGCCCAGAAGGTCGAAATTCTTCAGCGCCTCGTCCACATCGGTGGCATAGACCCCGAGGCGGGTCACGTCGCCAAGGCCCATGCCGGCGGCCGTCAGCACCGCCTCGAGGTTGTCCAGCGCGAGGCCGATCTGGCCGCGCATATCGCCCGGATGCTGGGGCGCGCCCGTGCCATCCACGGCAGTCTGCCCGGCGCAGACAACCTGGCGCGCGGCGCCCCGGGTCACTTCGGCCTGATTGTAGCCCAGTTTCAGGGACCAGTCCCGGGGGTTCACTGCGGTGCGTTCCATTGGTCTATTCTCCGTATTGGTTGCGATGACGACGGGTTAGACCGAAATGGTGCCAAAAAATGACACCATTCATGTTAGGCTTGGGCTATGAACATCCGATCCAGACACGACGCCATCGTGCGCAGCCTGCGCCGCAACGGCACAACCACCATCGACGATCTCGCCGGCGAGGTGGGCGCCTCGCGCCGCACGGTTCTGCGCGACATCGGCGCCCTGCGCGACCAGGGCTTCGTGATCCATTCCGATGTCGGTCGCGGCGGCGGCGTGCAGCTTGATCCGCAGTCCATGCAGACCACCGCACGGCTTTCGGTGCCCGAAGTCTTCGCGCTCCTGATCAGCGTCGCGGCGATGCGCGCCGCCGGCAACCTGCCGTTTTCGGATCTCGCCGACGCCGGGCTGGCCAAGATCGAACGCGCGCTGCCGTCGGACAAGGTCAGGGATCTGCGCGCCGTGCTGGATTGCCTTCACATCGGCCAGCTGTCGCCGCTGCAGGATCTTTCGGACATGGGCCGGATCGACCCGCAGCTGCTGCCCGCCTTTGAAACCGCGTTCCTGCAGCGCCTTCTGATCCGCTTCGACTATCGCGATGCGAAAGGGCGAGAAACGGCGCGCGAGGTCGAACCGCAGGCGATGCTGATCCTGCCGCCGCTTTGGTATCTCGTGGCCTGGGACCCGGCGCGCTGCGATTTCAGACATTTCCGCATGGATCGGATCAGCGGGCCGGCCGCACTGGACGGCACGTCTTTCCGCCGCCGGCATGTGCCGTTCGAAGACGACGTCTGTCCATTCCGTGACCTGCCGCGATGAAACGATTGGCCGGAAAGGTCCGGTCCCGCCTCATTATGCGAAGAGGCACGCGCGGAAAGCGGTTTCCCGGCGGCGCCGGCGGCGCTAAGACGCGGCATCGCCAGCGAAAGGGCCACGCACATGACCGATGAGAAAATCCTCGCGCGGATCACCGCCTCCGCCCCGCGGCGGCTGCTGGGGGTGGGGGCGCTGGTCTTTCTGGGTGCGCTGCTGATCTACATGGCCTTCGCGGCGCCGCCGAGCCTGGTTTGGCAGCTATTCCTGCTGGCGCTTGGGGCGGGCGCCTTGGTGCTGGCCGCGCTGATGCGGCAGGCGACGGCGCTGGAGCTGGAACTGACCGAGACCGAACTGCGCGACACCTCGGGCGCGGTGCTGGCGCGGATCGACGACGTGGTGCGGGTCGACCGAGGGGCCTTTGCGATGAAACCGTCCAATGGCTTCACCCTGACGACGAACCGGCCGCAAGCGGGATGCTGGCGGCCGGGTCTTTGGTGGCGGCTGGGACGCCGGGTTGCCGTGGGCGGGGTCACCTCCGGCGCTCAGACCCGCCCAGTGGCGGATGTGATCGCCGCGATGATCGCCCGGCGGCAGGCGGACTAGGCGTTACGCCTTGCCCTTGCCCTTCTTGCTGGGCTCGACGTTCTCTTCGCCGTTGTCGTTGGCGCAGTCGGTGGCGTTCTCTGCGTTGTTGTTGCAGAGCGAGCCGCCCGGTGCGTCCTGGTCGCCGTTGCCCCAGCCGTTGTCCTGGCCATCGTCTTCGGAGCTCGCATAAAGGATCTGCGGCGCGAAGCGGGGGCGGGTGAAGGAGTAGGTGCGGATCTCGAAGAAATCCATGCCCACGCCGCGGAAGTCGGCCCAGTAGTCGTCCCAGGTTTCCACGATCACCACCTGGTCGTTGTTGGCCATGATCGGCAGACGGTCTTCGTAATGCCGCATCATGTTGTTGGCCAGCGGCTCCGGGTTGCCCCGTGCCTCGGACCAGACGACCTGGTAATTGCCGTTCTTGGCGTTGAACTTCACAACGGTGATGCGCATGTCGGTCGACACGGCGTCCGATTCGTTCATCGCCATGAGCAGCTTGTACGTGTTGTCGATGTATTCCGGCGTGATCGGATCGGTTTCCCGGCTGATCATGTCGCCGATCGTGTAGTTGGCCTTCTGGTTCACCGAGCTTTCGCGGGACAGGTCGAAGTAGACCCAGCAGGCGGCGAAGAGCCAGAGCAGCGCGGGCAGGACGATCATCGCCTCTGTGGTGACGTAGCCGTCGGTGTCCCGGCCGAAGCGGCGGAGGCGGGAGGTGATCTTGTTCAGCATGTCCGTCTCCTTAGCTCGGTTCCTGCACGAAGGCAGAGGTGGAAATCAGGGCCGAATAACCTTCGCTGTCGGTCCGCAGGCTGGATCCCAGGCCGCTGGCCGGAGAGAAGGGCCGGTACTTGTAGCAGGCGCGCAAGTACATCAACTCGTTGTCGCGGCCGTATTCGAAGGTCAGGACCGGCGCCACGGTTTCGGAGTGGTCGACGCAGTCCACCGCTGCGGGCGGCTCGTGCCAGTTGCGGATGTTCAGCTTGACCATCTCGAGACGCAGGTTGTCTTCGCAGCCCGGGAGGATGTCGGCCTTTTCGCAGATCGACGCCTTGATCGACGCGTGATCGTAGTTCGTGCCGGTGCCCAGGCGGATGTCCCGCACGGTCTGGTCCAGCGCCCGTTCGAGGACGGTGTGCCGCAGGGTGATGGCGCCCAGTTCGATGCCCGACACGACGATGCCGATGAAGAGCGGCAGCCAGAGGGCGAAGGGCACGATCATCAGGGCCCCGTCTTCGCTGAGCCAGAAGCGGCGCAGTTTGGTGTGCATGTTCCGGGTCATTGGGTCAGCCTCAACTGGTTGATCGCACGGGCGATGGAATAAAAGGCATCCTGGATCTCGGCACCCTGCACACGGAAGAAGTGCGAGGGCGAGGAGGCGCAGTTCTGCATGACGCCGGCGCCGTGGTCGGTGACCTCAAATCCGATGGTCCAGATCACGATGCCGCTTTCCTTTGCCGCGTCGCAGATCTTGTCCAGAAGCCAGTCGCCGGTTTCGGCGTTGTATTTCTGCTCGTAGAAATAACTGCGGTTGTACGAGGACACGTTCCGCGCGAGGTAGTACCAAAGGTTGTAGCGGTCCCAGTGCGCCACCTCGCTCGGCTCGTTGTAGGCCCAGTCCTGGATCCGGTAGGACTTGTCATGCTGACCGTCGGTCATCAGGACGATGGTCTTGAGCGTCTCGACGTCGTTGTAGTTCGCCGGACGGCCGGCAAAGGCGCTGTCCATGTCGCCCGAGCTTTGCAGGCTGTTGGCGATCGTACGGGTCGACGGGTCGAGCAGGGCAGTGCCCCACTTCATGCCCAGGAAGATCGACGTACCGGCACGCGGCTGGAACTGCGCGACCTGCTGCTTGAGCTCGTTCGCATCCTGACTGAACGGGGTGATCCGCTCGTAAGAATAGCGCGGGCAGACGGTGTCATCGCGGTCGTTGTTGCCGAAGTAGTTCCACTGGAAGTGCTGCATCTGTTCGTAGGTGCGGTTCAGGTCCAGCGCGACGGAGTCGAATTCGGAGTTCGGGAACTCGAGGCAGTGCGAGTAGCCGTGCTTCCAGTTGACGCGCATGTGCTGGGTCAGCAGAGGCCCGGCGTTCACATGCTCGGAATAGGGCACCATCGAGACCGAGATCAGGTCCTGCGTGTCGTCGTCGAGCACCGTGTCGATGAAGGTGTTCGCCGCGTTGCGCAGGTTTCCGATCTTGTTGTTGTCGTCCATCGAGCCCGAGATATCGAGGACCATGGAGATCTCGACCTTGGCGATCCGCTCTTCGGCGGCCGACAGGGCGGTCGCCTGAAGCTGTTCGACGCCCAGCGTCTTCATGAAGTTCGCCGGAGACGTGACCGTCGCCTCGCCCTGCACGGCCTTGTAGTTCAGGCCGGTGGAGACCGAAACGTTGGACAGGGACCCGTTCAGGTTCATCTTGTCCATGTAGTCGTTCACGACCGCGGTGGGGTCGATCGTCTGCTCCAGGTCGGCGGCGGCCAGAACGGCGCGGTCGAGCGTGTTTTGCAGCTTGGTACGCTGAAGTTCATTGCCGATCAGGTCGACGCCGATGCCGGCGAACACCATCAGCAGCAGGGACGAGACGATCGCCACTTCGGACATGGCGCCCGATTCGTCCTGTCCGAACCGCGACAGCCGCCGTCCGAACAACGCTTCGGAAGCACGGTTGCGCGGGATCGGCCTGACCTCTTGTACAGGTTTCATATTTGACATCCCATTACCTTCCTCTTGGACCCTCATCCAAGATCGCGCCCCACCATCGCGCAGTTACATGGGCTGGTTATGCTTGGGTATAATGGCCAAATTTGGGCGGTTTACCTTGATTTTTCAGGGCATTATCATCGAATTTCGGGCTAATTGTCCTGAGGTCGATCATTGTTCTCCGGGCCGGAACAGTCGGAAAATTCGCCGCGTCAAAAGTTGGGCGGGCGCGGCCGGAAATAAGTCATGGTCAATCTTTACCGGGTCGTCATACGCTGATTGCACATTTTCCAAGCAACCGAGTCGTCGGTTTCAGAAAAAAAGGGAGCGCCATCATGTCTGCAGCACCGATCAACGAACCCACCTTCCGCGAAAGCGTGGACCTGATGTTCAACCGGGCCGTGGCGCTGATGGACCTGAGCCCCGGGCTCGAAGAAAAGATCCGCGTGTGCAACGCCACCTATACCGTCCGCTTCGGGGTGCGGCTGCGCGGCAAGATCCAGACCTTCACCGGTTACCGCTCGGTGCATTCCGAACATATGGAGCCGGTCAAGGGCGGCATCCGCTACTCGATGGCCGTGAACCAGGACGAGGTCGAGGCGCTGGCGGCTCTGATGACCTACAAATGCGCGCTGGTCGAAGCGCCTTTCGGCGGGTCCAAGGGCGGGCTTTGCATAGACCCGCGCGAATATGACGAGCACGAACTCGAGCTTATCACCCGCCGCTTTGCCTATGAACTGGCCAAGCGCGACCTAATCCATCCCAGCCAGAACGTGCCCGCCCCCGACATGGGCACCGGTGAACGCGAGATGGCCTGGATCGCCGATCAGTACCGGCGGATGAACACCACCGACATCAATGCGGCGGCCTGCGTGACCGGCAAGCCGATCAACGCCGGCGGTATCCAGGGCCGGACCGAAGCGACGGGCCGCGGCGTGCAATACGCGCTGCAGGAATTCTTCCGCCACCCCGAAGACGTGAAGGCCGCGGGCCTTTCGGGCAAGCTCGACGGCAAACGGGTGATCGTGCAGGGGCTCGGCAACGTCGGCTACCACGCGGCCAAGTTCCTGCAAGAGGAAGACGGCTGCGTGATCACCGGCATCATCGAACGCGACGGCGCGCTCTACAACGATTCCGGCATCGACGTGGAGTCGGTGCGCGGCTGGATCGTCAAGCACGGCGGCGTCACCGGATACCCGGAGGCCAGCCATGTGAAGGACGGCGGCAGCGTGCTGGAAAAGCCCTGCGACATCCTGATCCCTGCGGCGCTCGAAGGGGTGATCAACCTGGCGAACGCCAAGCGCATCGAGGCGCCGTTGATCATCGAGGCCGCAAACGGCCCGATCACCGCCGGTGCCGACGAGATCCTGCGCGAAAAGGGTACGGTGATCATTCCGGACATGTACGCCAACGCCGGCGGCGTGACCGTGTCCTATTTCGAATGGGTCAAGAACCTGAGTCACATCCGCTTCGGCCGGATGCAGCGGCGGCAGGAGGAAACCCGCCACCAGCTGGTCGTCGACGAGCTGGAAAGGCTCAGCGCGGACAAGGGGCTGGGCTGGCAGCTGAGCCCGGGATTCAAGGAAAAATACCTCAAGGGTGCAGGCGAACTCGAACTGGTGCGCTCGGGCCTCGACGACACGATGCGCGCCGCCTACCAGTCGATGCGCGAGATCTGGCATAGCCGCGAGGACGTCACCGACCTGCGCACCGCCGCTTACCTCGTGGCCATCGGCAAGGTCGCGCAAAGCTACCGGGCCAAGGGACTGTAACGCGCGGACCCGCATGCGCCGCGCCGAGGCGGCCGCTTCGGCGCGGATGCGGCAAAATCCGCGAAAGATCGCGAAAAATCGTAAGTGAAGTCCACGGTTTTGCCGTGACTTCGCCGTCGCGGGCCGGATCCGGCCACCGGCGCGCCACAGTTGATGGCAAAGCTTCCTGGAACGGCGCCCTCACGCCGCGTGCCTTGCCAGGAGACATCCCGATGAAAAGCCTTTCCCGTTTTATCCGCCGCATCACCCGCGACGAGGAGGGTTCCCAGACCGTCGAGGCGGTCCTGTGGCTGCCGGTCTTCGTGATGTTCCTCTCTCTAGTGATCGACGTGTCGATGGTGTTCAACCGGCAGTCCGAGTTCAACCGCATCGTGCAGGACGCCAACCGCAGCTACGCCACCGGACGGCTCGGGTCCGAAGATGCGGCCGAGGCCTTCATCAAGACCGCGCTGGGTAATTTCGGCGCCAGCGCCACCGTGACGACATCCCTGATCGATGGCATCATCTTCACCCGGCTGACGGTGCCGGTGACCGACCTGATGCCGATCAACAGCTTCCCGATCTTCCGCGACCGCGATGTCGTGGTGGCCAACCAGCAGCTGGCGGAATTCTGATGGGACGGCCCATTCTGCGCCGCTGGTTGCGCGATGAAACCGGCAGCCTGACGATCCTGTCCATCTATTTCCTGATGATCACCCTGATCATGGGCGGGCTGGCCATCGACTTTTCCAACCGGGCGGCCAAGGCGACCAAGATGCAGACCGCGACCGACGCAGTGGCCCACGCGGCGCTGCTGTCGCGGGTGACCGCCTCGGCGCAGGTCGCCAAGGCCCGCGCCATCGAGATCGCCCGGGCCAACCTGTCCGTCGACCTGCACGGCGATGCGATCCGGGCCGAGGATATCGAATTTGGCCGCTGGGATACGGACAGCGCCAGCTTCACCGCCGATGCCGACGCCCGCGACGCGGTGCGGGTGACGGCCCGCCGAATCGCCGCGCGCGGCAACTTCGTCGACAACCTGATGCTGCATGTGGTCGGCTACGCCGGGTTCGAGGTCGAAACCTCCACCGTTTTCCGGATGTGGGAGCCGCCGTGTTTCCTTAATGGCTTCATGGCCCGCCGTGTGGTCGATACGCAAAGCAACAACGTCTTCGGCGAATATTTCTGCATGCACGGCAACGACCACGTCAGCCTGAACAGCAATTCGCTGTTCAGAACCGGATCGGTCGTGTCGATGCCCGATCTCGCCGATCTGTCGGTGCCGGCATCGGGCATGGAGTCGAACCTGGGCCTGGCCGAGGCACTGCGCGCGGCGTGGTATCCGTTCACCGTGCTGGACAGGATGGACGACGCCATCGCCGATCTGCTTGCGGGGGGCACGACCTATGCGCCCGGGCTGATCTCGGGGACCGGCGGCATCGCGCTGTCCGGCAGGAAATTCGATGCGGGCAGCTTCGAATCCGACCGCCTGCACACGGCGCTGACCTGCGGCGGCAACCAGTCGATCACGTTTCAGGCAGGCATCTACGAAGACTTCATCCTCGTCACCAATTGCAAGGTCAAGTTCAACCAGGGGGTCGAGTTGCGCGGCGTCATCATCGCCAGCACCAACACCGACCCCAAGGCGTTCAACTCGCCCTCGAGCCTGGTGCTGGGTCTCGATGACAACTGCGCGCCCGGCGGCGGGGCGGTGTTGCTGACCTACGGTGGCTTCAGCGTCGCTGCGGATCTCGCGGTGCACGGCAGCCAGGTGGTGGCACTCAAGGACATCGACTTTGCCGCGCAGGCCACCGGCATCAAGGGCGTGTCGATGATCGCGGGCAATGACGTCAACACCACGTCGAACGTGCAGATGAACGGCTGCCCGCCCGAAGGTGTCGACCATGTACTGACCGAACGGGTGCTGCGTATGGCCGAATGACGATGACCGGGCCGGGGGACTTGCAACTTCGGCCCGCTCTGACATCCTGACGGCATTTCGATCCAGAACCGGCCGCGAGAGACGCCATGACCCGGACCGCGCATTTTTCCTGCCGCTGCGGCGGAGTCACCGGCTTGTTGCACGATGCTGCACCCGCGCAGGTCTGCCACCTGGTCTGCTATTGCCGCGACTGCCGCGCCTTTGCCCGTCACATGGACCGGATGGGCGCGCTGGAACCCGGCGGCGGGTCGTCGCTGGTGCAGGTGCTGCCCGCGCGCATCGAGATGTCGTCGGGTGCGCAGCACATCGGTTGCCTGCGCCTGTCTCCCAAGGGGCTGCACCGCTGGTACGCCACCTGCTGCGGCTCGCCTCTGGCCAACACGGTGGGCAGTTCGAGAATGCCGCTGGCGGGGATGTGGCGACCGCTCTTTGCCGATCCGTCGATATTCGGCCCCGTGCGGGTGCACGGCTTTGTCAAATCTGCGCTGTCCGGGCAGGGCGCGCCGACCAAGGACAAGGGACTGGCGTTCATGCTGGGCGGGCTGATCAAGCGCGGGCTGGGGGCCTACATGGCCGGCACGGCGCGGCACAGCCCGTTCTTCGACGCCGCGGGCGCGCCGGTCTCGGTGCCGCATGTGCTGACCGGCGACGAGCGCAGGGCCGCCTACGCTGACTGACCGTTTCCGACGCGGAATGTCGGAAAAGGCAAAGGAAGGCGCGCCTCCTGGCGACTAGTCTGTGGCATCAGGACGGAGCATTCGATGCGTTTTTCCGCGCTGCGCCTTCTTACCGAGGGGCTGACAGGTAATAGGGGCTGGGGCCCGCACTGGCGCGATCCGGCGCCGAAATCCGAGTATGACATCGTCATCATCGGCGGTGGCGGGCATGGGCTGTCGACGGCCTACTACCTCGCCAAGGAACACGGTCTGCGCAACGTCGCGGTGCTTGAGAAAGGCTACCTTGGCGGCGGCAACGTCGGGCGCAACACCACCATCGTGCGCGCCAACTATTTCCTGCCGGGAAATTCCGAGTTCTATTCCCATTCCCTGAAGCTTTGGGAGGGGCTGGAGGACGAGCTCAACTACAACGTGATGCATTCGCAGCGCGGGCTGATCAACCTCTTTCACTCCGACGGCCAGCGCGACGCCTTCGCCCGGCGCGGCAACGCGATGATCAACCAGGGCGACGACGCGGTGCTGCTGGACCGCGCGGGAGTGCGAAAACACCTGCCCTACCTCGATTTCGACAACACCCGCTTTCCGATCTACGGCGGGCTGCTGCATCCGCGCGGCGGTACCGCGCGGCACGACGCGGTGGCCTGGGGCTATGCGCGGGGGGCGGATCGGCGCGGCGTCGACCTGATCCAGAATTGCGAGGTTACCGGCATCGACATCTCCGGCGGCCGGGTCACCGGTGTGCAGACCACCCGCGGGGCGATCCGCGCGAAGAAGGTCGGCATCGTCGTCGCCGGGCGGTCGGGGCAGGTGGCGGCGATGGCGGGCATGCGCCTGCCCGTCGAGAGCCACGTTCTGCAAGCCTTCGTCACCGAGGGGCTGAAGCCCTGCATCGACCACGTGGTGAGCTTCGGCATGGGGCATTTCTACATCAGCCAGTCCGACAAAGGCGGGCTGGTGTTCGGCGGCGACCTGGATTTCTACGCCTCCTACGCAGCCCGCGGCAACTTGCCGATGAAGGAACACGTCATGGAGGCCGCGATGACGCTGATGCCGATGATCGGCAAGGCCCGCGTGCTGCGGTCCTGGGGCGGGATCATGGACATGACGCCGGACGGATCGCCGATCATCGACAAGACCGGCATCGACGGGCTCTATATCGATTGCGGCTGGTGTTACGGCGGGTTCAAGGCGGTGCCGGGATCGGGCTTCAGCTTCGCGCATCTGATCGCGCAGGACCGGCACCACGCGCCGGCGGCGAAGTTCCGGCTCGACCGATTCCGCACCGGCGTGGGTCTGATGGATGAAGAGGGCACCGGGGCGCAACATAACCTGCATTGACGCGGGTCGATGGGGCAGGAGCCTCCGGCGGGAGTTTTGGGGCAAGATGAAGACGGATCGTTTCGAGATGACCGGTAGGGCGCGCCTATGAGGCTGCCCTGTCCGATCTGTGGAGAACGGGACCTGCGCGAGTTTTCCTATCTCGGCGATGCGGTGCGGCTGCACCGGCCCGCGCCCGATGCCGGCACGGACGCCTGGGACGCCTACCTGCATCTGCGCGACAATCCTGCGGGGCGGACGCGCGACCTCTGGCAGCACGAGGCAGGCTGCGGCGCCTGGATCGTGGTGACCCGCGACACGGTGAGCCACGCCGTCGAGGGCGCCCAACTGGCGGCGGAGATGCGCGATGCGGATTAATGGACGCGGCCGTGTGGACCGGGGCAGGGCGCTGTCCTTCACCTTCGACGGGCGGCGCTATTCCGGGTTCGCCGGGGACACCCTGGCCTCGGCTCTGGTGGCCAACGACGTGAAGCTGCTGGGCCGGTCGTTCAAGTATCACCGGCCGCGCGGGTTGCTGACGGCGGGATCGGAAGAGCCGAACGCGCTGGTGACCCTGGGGGCGGGGGCGGCGTCTGAGCCCAATGCCCGCGCGACCATGGTGGAGCTGCGCGACGGGCTGCAGGTCCGGAGCCAGAACCGCTGGCCCTCGCTCGACTGGGATCTGTTGGCGCTCAACGACCTCGCGGCGCCGTTCCTGGGGGCGGGGTTCTATTACAAGACCTTCATGTGGCCGCGCGCCTTCTGGGAAAAGCTCTACGAACCGGCAATCCGCCGCGCGGCGGGGCTGGGGGCCTTGTCGGGAAAGTCGAACCCGGACCGGTACGAGAAGGCCTTTGCTTTCTGCGACCTGCTGGTGATCGGCGGCGGCCCGACCGGGATGATGGCGGCGCACCGCGCGGCGGAGGCGGGGCTCGACGTGATCCTCTGCGACGAGGGCACGGTGCTGGGCGGGCGGCTCTTGTCCGAGGACGAGACGGTGGATGGTCAGCCCGGTGCCGACTGGGCGGCGGCGATGCAGCGCGACCTTGCGGCGCATCCGAAGGTGCGCGTGATGACCCGCACGACGGTGACCGGCGCCTATGACCAGGGCACCTTCGGGGCGCTGGAGCGGATCGTTCCGGACGCCGAGGGCGCGCCGCTGGAATGTTTCTGGCGGATTGTTGCGAAGCGGTCGATCCTGGCCGCCGGGGCGCTGGAGCGGCCGGTGGCCTTTGCGGGCAACGACCGGCCCGGCATCCTGCTGGCCGGCGCGATGCGCGCCTACCTGCACCGCTGGGGCGTGGTGCCGGGGCGCAGGGTCGCTGTCTTCGGCAACACTGACGATGCCCATCGCACCGCGCGCGATCTTGCGGCGGCGGGGGTGCATGTGGCGGCGGTGATCGACAGCCGGACGGATGCGAAGGTGCAGGGCGATTTCCCGGTCTACACCGGCGCGCAGGTCTGCCGCGGCGCGGGCGGGCGCGACGGGGTCGAGGCGATCCGCATCCGCACACCGCGCGGCGAGGAGTCGATTGCCGTCGATGCGTTGGCCGTGTCGGGCGGCTGGAACCCCAGCTTGCACTTGGCGTGCCACATGAACGGCCGGCCGGACTGGCGCGAGGACATCGCGGCCTTCGTGCCGCGGGACGGCATGGTGCCGGGGATGACGGCGGCAGGCGCCTGCGCCGGAGCCTTCTCGACCCATGGCTGCCTGTCTGCCGGGGCCGCGGCGGCGGCACTTGTGGCGCGTGACCTCGGGCGGACGCCGTCCGACGCCGCCCTGCCCGAGGCCGAGGATGCGCCTTACCGGATCAAGGCGCTTTGGGCGGTGCCGGGCAGGGGCCGGGCCTGGCTCGATTTCCAGAACGACGTGACGGTCAAGGACGTGGTGCAGGCGGCGCAGGAGAATTTCCGCTCGGTCGAGCATATGAAGCGTTACACCACGCAGGGCATGGCGCCGGACCAGGGCAAGTCGTCGAACGTCGCGGCGCTTGCGGTGCTGGCGGATGCCACCGGGCGCGGCATTCCCGAGACCGGCACGACCACCTTTCGCCCGCCCTTCGTGCCGGTCAGCATCGCCGCTATGGGGGCGGGGGCGCAGGGGATGGGCTTTGCGCCGCGCCGGCGCACAACCTCGGATGCAGCGGCGCGGGCGCGGGGGGCGCCGATGATCGAGGCCGGGCTCTGGTATCGCGCGAGCTATTTTCCGCAGGCCGGAGAGGCGACGTGGCGGCAGTCCTGCGACCGCGAGGTCGGGATGGTGCGCAATCACGTGGGCATCTGCGACGTCAGCACCCTGGGCAAGATCGACTTGCAGGGACCGGACGCGGCGGACTTCCTCGATCTCGTCTACACCAACCGCATGTCGACGCTGAAACCGGGGCGGGTGCGCTACGGGCTGATGCTGCGCGAGGACGGGCATGTCATGGACGACGGCACCTGCGCGCGGCTGGGAGAAGGGCATTTCGTCATCACGACCACCACCGCGGCAGCGGGGGCGGTGATGAAACATCTGGAGTTCGTGCATCAGTGCCTTGTGCCGCATCTGGACCTCGCGATGATCTCGGTCACGGAAAGCTGGGCGCAGTTCGCCGTAGCGGGACCGAAATCGCGCGACCTGCTGAACGGGCTGCTGGAAACGCCGGTCGACGATGCGTCCTTCCCGTTCATGGCCTGCGGGCCGGTGCGGCTGGGCGGCGTCGCGGCACGGCTGTTCCGCATCTCCTTCTCGGGGGAACACGCCTACGAGATCGCCGTGCCGGCGCGCTATGGCGCCAGCCTCTTCGACCTGCTGGTGGCACGGGCCGAGGCGATGGGCGGCGGCGCCTACGGGATGGAGGCGCTGAACGTGCTGCGTCTGGAAAAGGGGCACATCACCCATGCCGAGATTCACGGGCGCACCACCGCCTTTGACATTGGCATGGACCGGATGGTGAGCGCCGCCAAGGAGTGCATCGGCAAGACCATGGCGGCGCGGCCCGGCCTGGTCGGCCCGGAGCGCGAACAGCTGGTGGGCCTTGCGCCGCAGGATGGCCGGTCGGCGCTGCTGCCGGGGGCGTTCCTCTTTGCGCCCGACGACAAGGCCGAGCGCGCGGCGGCACAGGGCTATGTGACCTCGGCGGGGTATTCGCCGACGCTGGGCGCGCCGCTGGCGCTGGGGTTCCTGCGCGACGGACGGGCGCGGCAGGGCGAAGTGGTGAAGATGGTTGACCACCTGCGCGGGGCGGAGGTGCTGTGCACCGTCACCGACTCGGTGCGCGTCGATCCAGAGGGAGGGCGGTTGCGTGGGTGAGCTTGAAGCCAGATCGCCCTGCGACGTGCTGCTGCCGATCACCCGGGGCGGCTGGACCCTGAGCGAGGTGGATACGGGGCGTATCACCTCGATCGCGCCGTTTGCAGGACAGGAGGCGGCGCTGTCAGGGGCTTTGCAGACGGCGTATGGCCTGGGTTTTCCGGAGCCGGGCCACAGCGCCGAAGCGGATGGCGCGCGCATCCTCTGGTCCGGGCGGCGGCAGGCGTTTCTGCTGGGGCCGGAACCCGATGCGGCACTGGCGCGACATGCGGCGGTGACCGACCAGTCGGACGGCTGGGCGGCGCTGCACCTGAGCGGCGCGGGCTGCGAGGCGGTGCTGGCGCGGCTGGTGCCGCTGGACCTGCGGGCAGAGGTCTTTGCGCCGGGCTGCACCGCACGCAGCCTCTTGCAGCATTGCCATGTGTCGGTCACGCGGCTGGACGATACAGGGTTCCTCATCCTGGGGTACCGGTCCATGGCCGGGACGCTGGTACATGAGCTGGACACGGCAATGTCATCGCTGGCCGCACGGTCGGGGGCGTGACAGCGCGGCCTTTGGGCGCTAGTGCCGGGACAGATGTTCGCAGACCAGGAGACCCGTGATGTCCCTTCGTGCCCTTTGTCTTTCCCTCGCGTTTGTCGCCGCCGGACCGGTCGCTTCGCCCGTTGCAGCGCAGACCGCCGAGGCAGAATGCGACGTGCAGCGGAACGTCGTGATGGCCGTGGTCGAGGCGCGCACGGGTGGTGCCGACAGGACTGCGGCGATCCAGGATGTCTCCGGATCGCTTTCCGGCGAGGCCGAGAAATACGCCACGGTCGTCCCTGACCTCGCAGCATGGATTTACGAACTGCCGGAGGATCAGCTGGGCAGCGGCGTCGGCCTGGGCTGGATGGAGGCCTGCCTCGCGCAGTAAGCCGCACTTTGCAAACGTGATCCAGCGGTGCGGGCACGCCCGCGCAGTGTGTCGCAGCCGCCACCTTTTGGGTGTGGGCCGCGGCGTGGGCTGCATCCTGACACGTTCGATCGAACGCCGCGCGTTTGGCTGGCGGCGGAACGCCTCGCCCGCTGGACTCTGCTTCGGGGGCACGGGATAATACCGGCATGAGTCTGCCCCCGGGATTTCTGGACGAATTGCGCACCCGCACGAGCCTGAGCCAGGTCGTGGGGCGCAAGGTGCTGTGGGACAACCGCAAGTCCAACCAGGGCAAGGGCGACATGTGGGCGCCGTGCCCGTTCCACCAGGAAAAGAGCGCATCGTTTCACGTCGATGATCGCAAGGGCTATTATTACTGCTTCGGCTGCCACGCCAAGGGCGACGCGATCTCCTTCGTGCGCGAGACCGAGAACGTCGGCTTCATGGAGGCGGTGGAAATCCTCGCGCAGGAAGCCGGTATGCCGATGCCCAAGCGCGACCCGCAGGCGCAGCAGAAGGCCGACCGCCGCACCGAGCTTGCCGAGGTGATGGAGGCCGCGGCGGGCTTCTTCCGCCTGCAGCTGCGCACCGGGCAGGGCGGGGCGGCGCGCGACTACCTGGCCCGGCGCGGCATGAGCGAGGCGACGCAGGAGCGGTTCGGCATCGGGTTTGCGCCGGACGGCTGGCAGAACCTGTGGGATCATCTGCAGGGCAAGGGTGTCCCGGCGGAGCTGATCCAGGCGGCAGGGCTCGTGCGCGAGTCCACCAAGGGCGGTAAGCCCTACGACGTCTTCCGCAACCGCATCATGTTCCCGATCCGCGATGCCCGCGGACGCTGCATTGCCTTCGGCGGCCGGGCAATGGACCCCAACGACAACGCCAAGTACCTCAATTCGCCCGAGACCGAGCTGTTCGACAAGGGCCGCAACCTCTACAACCACGGCCCCGCGCGCGAGGCCGCCGGTAAGGGTTTGCCGCTGATCGTCGCCGAGGGCTACATGGACGTGATCGCGCTGGTCGAGGCCGGGTTCGGAGCGGCGGTGGCGCCCTTGGGCACGGCGGTGACGGAAAACCAGTTGCAACTGCTCTGGCGCATCTCGGACGAGCCGATCGTGGCACTCGACGGCGACGCGGCGGGGCTGCGCGCCGCCTACCGGGTGATCGACCTCGCCCTGCCGCTGATGGAGTCGGGAAAGTCGCTGCGCTTTGCGCTCATGCCCGAGGGCAAGGACCCCGACGACCTGATCCGGGCCGAGGGCGCCAAGGGCGTACAGGCGGTGCTGCACCGCGCCCTGCCGATGGTGCAGCTGCTTTGGAAACGCGAGACCGAGGGCAAGGTCTTTGACAGTCCCGAGCGCAAGGCGGCGCTGGACAAGGCATTGCGCGAGACGATCCTGCAGATCAAGGACCCCAGCCTGCGCAGCCATTATGGCCAGGAAATCAAGGACCTGCGCTGGCAGCTGTTCCGTGCGCGCCCCTCCGGCACCGGCCCGCGGTCGCGCCGCGACTGGAAAGCGCCGCCGCCCGCCACCGACAGCGCAAAGCTGTCGCTGCTGGTCGCCGCCGGAGCCGAAGGGCAGGACCGGCTGCGCGAGGCCGTGATCCTCGCTGCGCTGCTGTCGACGCCGCAGATCATTGCGGAATTCGACACCCAAGTCGAGGTGATGACCTGTTCCGACCCGGTGCACGCGGCGTTGCGCGACCTGCTGCTGCGCAGCGACGGGTCCGATCCCGCGGCCCTGCGCGCCGAGGCCGAGAACAGAATAGGGGCCGAGGCCCTTGAATCCCTCTTCGCGGCGCGCCATGTGGCCATAACACCCTGTGTGCGCAATCCCAGCGACGTGGACCTTGCGCGCCAGACGGTGGCGGAGGAGTTGGCGAAACTGGACGCCCGGCGCGGTCTCTTGGCCGAGATCGCGGAGGCGTCGGAAGACCTCGACGGCCTCGCGGACGAAGCGTTGACGTGGCGGCTGGCGCAGGCGGCGCAGGCCATGACACTGGCGGAACGGGCGCAGCAGGTGGATTCGGCGGAATACGACACCGGGCCCAACGGCGCCCGCATGGACAAGGACGAGCGCAGCGCCTTTGCCGCGCTTCTGGAGAAGATCGAATCGCCCAAATCTGGCTCATAAGCCGCTATGGACGAGGAATTGGTAAGGAAATCAGGGTAGACGGGTGTGCGAATCGGTATATCGCGCTATTGATTCGAGTTATTCGAATCAGACCCGAATCATCGCCCCTTGCAGGAGCACCACATGGCAGCCAAAGACAACGAAGACGCCAAGCAGGACGTGCAGGACGAAGAAGTCTCCCTGGACATGAGCCAGGCGGCGGTCAAGAAGATGATCGCCGAGGCACGCGAGCGTGGCTACATCACCTACGACCAGCTGAACGAGGTGCTGCCGCCCGATCAGGTGTCCTCGGACCAGATCGAGGACGTGATGTCGATGCTGTCGGAAATGGGCATCCAGGTCACCGAAGAGGACGAAGAGGCCGAGGAAGAGGACAAGGGGTCGACCGACCTCGTGGAGACCTCCTCCAACAAGGAAGTGGCACTGTCCTCCGGCTCGGGCGAAAAGCTCGACCGCACGGACGACCCGGTGCGCATGTACCTGCGCGAGATGGGGTCCGTCGAACTGCTGAGCCGTGAAGGCGAGATCGCCATCGCCAAGCGGATCGAGGCCGGGCGCAACACCATGATCGCGGGTCTTTGCGAAAGCCCGCTGACCTTCCAGGCGATCACGATCTGGCGCGAGGAACTTCTGTCCGAGGACATTCTCCTGCGCGACGTGATCGACCTTGAAACCACATTCGGCAACCAGCTCGACGAAGACGGCGAACTGGCCGCACCGGTCGTCGACGGCGTCGCGCCGGTGGAAAAGCCCAAGGCAGAAAGTGACGAGTCGCAGGAACTGGACGCCGATGGCAACCCGATCAGCAAGGACGAAGACGAGGACGAGGACGAGCAGGCGAACATGAGCCTTGCCGCCATGGAAACCGCGCTCAAGCCGCGGGTTCTCGAGACTTTGGACACCATCGCCCGCGATTACGAAGAACTGGCCGCGATGCAGGACAGCCGGATCTCGGCGACTCTGAACGAGGACGGATCTTTCTCGGACGCGGACGAGGGCCGATACCAGAAGCTGCGCGGCGAGATCGTGAAGCTGGTGAACGAACTGCACCTGCACAACAACCGCATCGAGGCGCTGATCGACCAGTTGTACGGCATCAACAAGCGCATCATGTCGATCGACAGCGCCATGGTGAAGCTGGCCGACCAGGCACGCATCAACCGGCGCGAGTTCATCGACGAATACCGCGGCCGCGAGCTCGATCCCAACTGGATGGAGCGGATGGCCGAAAAGCAGGGCCGTGGCTGGCAGATGTTCATCGAACGCTCGGCCGACAAGGTCGAGGAGCTGCGCGGCGACATGGCGCAGGTCGGCACCTATGTGGGCCTCGACATCAGCGAATTCCGCCGCATCGTCCAGCAGGTCCAGAAGGGCGAGAAAGAGGCGCGCCAGGCCAAGAAGGAAATGGTCGAGGCGAACCTGCGCCTGGTGATCTCCATCGCCAAGAAATACACCAACCGCGGGCTGCAATTCCTCGATCTCATCCAGGAAGGCAACATCGGCCTGATGAAGGCCGTCGACAAATTCGAATACCGCCGCGGCTACAAGTTCTCGACCTATGCGACATGGTGGATCCGTCAGGCGATCACACGCTCGATTGCCGACCAGGCGCGGACCATCCGTATCCCGGTCCACATGATCGAGACGATCAACAAGCTGGTGCGCACCGGCCGCCAGATGCTCCACGAAATCGGCCGCGAACCGACGCCGGAGGAACTGGCCGAGAAGCTGCAGATGCCGCTCGAAAAGGTCCGCAAGGTGATGAAGATCGCCAAGGAGCCGATCAGCCTCGAGACGCCCATCGGCGACGAGGAAGACAGCCAGCTCGGCGATTTCATCGAGGACAAGAACGCCGTCCTGCCGCTCGACTCGGCTATTCAGGAGAACCTGAAAGAGACCACGACACGGGTCCTGTCGTCCCTCACCCCGCGCGAGGAACGGGTGCTGCGCATGCGCTTCGGCATCGGCATGAATACCGACCACACGCTCGAAGAGGTGGGCCAGCAGTTCTCCGTCACCCGCGAACGCATCCGCCAGATCGAGGCCAAGGCGTTGCGCAAGCTCAAGCACCCGAGCCGGTCGCGCAAGCTGCGGTCGTTCCTGGACCAGTAAGGGCGCGGGATGTCCTGGCTCAAGAAACTTTTCGGCGGCGGCGGTGAGGCATCCGCCGCGCAGGTCGAGCCCGTCGAGTACAAAGGCTTCCGCATCTACCCGGAGCCCGCCGTGGTCGACGGCCAGTACCGGATCGGCGCCCGGATCGAACTGGACAGCGGCGGCGAGACAAGGGTGCACGAACTGATCCGGGCGGACCTGCTGCGCGACCGCGAGGATGCGGTGGAGGCGTCCCTGCGCAAGGCGCGGCAAGTCATCGACGAACAGGGCGAGAAAATCTTTCGGTGAGGACGCAGGCCGCGTCGTCCTCGCTTACCTTCCGAGCGTAGGGTGGGTTTCCAACCCACGGCCCCCCAGACCGCTTCCCGCCATGACGTTTCCACCACCCTTGGCGTGGTGCGTCTTGACACCGCCGCCCGCAGCGCGGATTTGCAGGTCGAACCTGCAAGGAGCCGCGCCATGACCTTTGACCGTTCCATCAAGATCGCCCCGTCGATCCTCTCGGCCGATTTCGCCAACTTCGGACAGGAGATCCAGGCGATCGAGGCGCAGGGCGCGGACTGGGTCCATGTCGACGTGATGGACGGGCATTTCGTGCCGAACCTCACCTTCGGCCCGGCGCTCTGCAAGGCGATCCGCCCGCACATCAAGACCGTGATGGACGTGCACCTGATGATCTCCCCGGTCGATCCCTATATCGACGCCTATGCCCAGGCCGGCGCGGATGTGCTGACCGCGCATCTCGAGGCCGGGCCGCACACGCACCGCACGCTGCAGGCGATCCGCGCGGCGGGCTGCAAGGCCGGCCTCGCGCTCAATCCCGGCACGCCGGTCGAGGCGGCGGCGCCGCTGCTGGGCCTCTGCGATCTGGTTTGCGTGATGACCGTGAACCCCGGTTTCGGCGGGCAATCCTTCATCCACAGCCAGGTCGACCAGGTCCGGCGCCTGCGCGCGCTGATCGGCGACCGCCCCGTGCATATCGAGATCGACGGCGGTGTCGATCCGTCCACGGCGCCCGCGGTGGTTGCGGCGGGCGCGAACGTGCTGGTCGCGGGCTCGGCGGTGTTCCGAGGCGGGTCGGTGGCCGATCCCGCGCCCTATGGCACCAACATGCGCGCGATCCGCGACGCGGTGGCCTGAGCGTGGCGTCGGTTGCGGTTGTCTTCGACCTCGACGGCACGCTGATCGACAGCGCGCCGGACATTCGCGGCATCGCCAATACGCTGCTTGCGGCGCGCGACCTGCCGCCGCTGGACCTGGCCGAAACCGTCAGTTTCATCGGCAGCGGGGCGGGCGTCTTCATCGAGCGGATGCGCGCCGCGCGGGGCATTCCGGACAGCGCGCATCGAGCACTGCTTGAAGAGTTCATCGACCGGTACGAGGGCGCCGTGGAGCTGACGCAGGTCTATCCTGGCGTAAGGAGCGCGCTGGCGGCCCTGACCGGGGCCGGCCATCCGCTCGCGATCTGCACCAACAAGCCCGAAGCCCCTGCCCGCAGCGTGCTCGCGCATTTCGGCCTGCTCGACCGGTTCGCGGCCGTGGTCGGCGGTGACAGCCTGCCGGTGCGCAAACCCGATCCGGGGCCGCTTCTGGAGTGTCTGCGGCGGTTGGACACCGACCGGTGCCTCTACGTGGGCGACAGCGAGGTCGACGCAGAGACCGCCCAAGCTGCCCGGCTGCCCTTCTTTCTCTACACCCATGGCTATCGCAAGACCGGGGTCACAGAGATCGCGCCCGCCGCAGCCTTCGACCATTTCAGCGCCCTGCCGGGGCTGGTGGCAAAGGCGGGCTGAGGCTAGCGATCCGGCGGCGATCTCTTGCCGCACGGGCAATCTGCGATCTGGTCAACGCCCATGGATCGGCTAGGCTGTCTCAAGGCACAGGGGGCAGCGGATGGCAGACACCGACGATATGCGCGCGGGCGAAAAGCGGGTCGACCTTGCCCCGCCAGCCGATGCGGTCCTCCGCTTCATAGGCCATATCGAAACACCCTTCACCTCCCGCGACCTTTGTCCGCGTCAGGGCCGCATCGACGGACCCGAGTGCGTGCTGCACCTGGCGCCGGAATGGGTCCCTGCGCTGCGCGGGATCGAGGCATACGAGATGGTCGAAGTGCTTTACTGGCTGCACGAATCGCGGCGCGACCTGGTGCTGCAGAGCCCGAAATCCGACGGTGAGACACGCGGCACCTTCGCCCTGCGCTCCCCGGTGCGGCCCAATCCGATCGGCACGGCGCATGTGCGGCTGATCCGCGTTGACGGACCGCGCGTCACGGTGCGGGGGCTCGATTGCCTGAACGCCACGCCGCTCATCGACCTGAAGCCCGACCGCTGCGCCTATTCCCCGGCGGCGCCGGAGAAGCCGACGGCGACGGGATGACGGGGCAGGTGCTGAAAAAGCAGGCAGAATGCGCCGTGACACGGGCCGGGCGCATGATATTTCAGCGCGGCGCTTGTCTCTGTCCCGCGGGGTGTGCTGGCATCTGCCCGGGGCCTCCGGCCCTTTGCATGCGCTTTGACAGCCCAGGAGAGAACCGCCATTCCCTTTGACCGCGCCCCAGCCGTGACCGACAGCAACCGCGCCCGCGGATGCGGGCATCTGCGCGTGGGTCGGCGCGGAGTGGCCTCGGTCCTGCGCGACCTGTCGCAGTCCGGATCGGGCAAGCTGCTGTTTCCACGGCACGGGACAGGCGCGTTGCAGGCGGTCTGGCTCAACACCGCGGGCGGCATCACCGGCGGCGACCGGTTCGCGCTGTCGGCAGAGGCAGAGACCGGCGCGGCGCTGTCGCTGACCACCCAGGCGGCGGAACGCATCTATCGCGCCCAGCCCGGCGCGCCGGGCGAGGTTCACACGGTGCTGACCGCCGGCGCGGGCGCGCGCATCGAATGGCTGCCGCAGGAGACCATTTTGTTCGACGGCGCCGCGCTCGACCGGCGCCTCGACATCCGCATGACGGCGGATGCGCGGGTGCTGGCCTGTGAAACGCTGCTGTTCGGCCGCGCGGCCATGGGCGAGGTGGTGCACCGGCTGTCGTTCCGGGACAGGATCGACCTGCGCGTGGATGGCCGGCTCGCCTTTGCCGACCGCCTGCGGCTCGACGGCGATGCGGCGGCGGCGCTCACCCGCTGCGGCGTCGCGGACGGGGCGCATGCCATGGCCTCGGTGCTGCTCGCGGCACCGGGGGCCGAGACCTATCTGGACCCGCTGCGCGCGATCCTGCCGCGGACCGCCGGCGTCAGCGCCCCGGACCGGTCCATCCTCTTCCTGCGGCTCGTGGCTCCCGACGGGTTCGAGCTGCGCCGTCACCTCATCCCGGTCCTGCGCCTGCTCTCGGGCGCGGACTTGCCCAGACCCTGGACGCTCTGACATGCAACTGACCCCCCGCGAAAAAGACAAGCTGATGGTGGCCATGGCCGCCGAGATCGCCCGCAAGCGTCTGGCGCGGGGCGTGAAGCTCAACCACCCCGAGGCCATTGCGCTCATCACCGACGCGGTGGTCGAGGGCGCGCGCGACGGGCGGTCGGTCTCCGAGATGATGCAGGCAGGTGCGCAGGTCGTCACCCGCGACCAGTGCATGGAGGGCGTGCCCGAGATGATCCACGAGGTGCAGGTCGAGGCGACCTTTCCCGACGGCACCAAGCTTGTCACCGTTCACAACCCGATCCGCTGACTTTGAAAGGACTCCGATGATGACCCGTTTCTTTCCTCTGACCGCTACCCTGCTGGCCGCGGGCCCGGCGCTGGCCCATCCCGGCGCGCATCTGCATCCGCATGACGGGGCGTCCTGGCTCGCGGTGGCGGGCGGACTGGCGGTGATCGCTCTCGCCGGGGGTCTTGCCGTGGCGCGGCAGCGCGGGCGCGCCCGCAAATGATCCCCGGAGAGCTCTTTCCCGCGCCGGGCGATCTCACGCTCAACACCGGGCGCGAACCGGTGACGGTCATGGTGGCCAACACCGGCGACCGCCCGGTGCAGGTCGGCAGCCACTACCACTTTGCCGAGGCGAACGCCGCGCTCGACTTCGACCGGGACGCGGCGCGGGGCAAGCGGCTCGACATCGCCGCGGGCACCGCGGTGCGGTTCGAACCGGGCCAGCGGCGCGAGGTGACGCTGGTCGACATGGCCGGTGCGCGCAGGATCTACGGGTTCAACCAGGCGGTGATGGGCGCGCTCTGAGCGGGCCGTTGCGAGAGACAGAGGGAGACGAAGATGAATTGGCGCGTGAAACCCTACGACCTGACCGCAGCCTATTGCACGCTGGCGGGGCGGATGATCGAACAGCAGCTGCGCATGGCCAAGGTCGTCATGGACCACACCTGGCGCAGCCATCTGACCTTTGCCGGACTGGCGCCGGTGACCCGGCCCAAAGCCGTGACGCTGCGCCGGCGCAGCGCCGAGATCAGCGAACTGCGCCCCGGCACCGCGAAACCGCATCGCGCGCCCTCGGCCCCGCCGCCTATGCCGGAGCGTCTGCCGCGAACGGGGTCGGAGGCCTGATCCATGGCGACCCTGCCTCTTTTGTCCGATGCCGATCTGACGCCCGAAGCGCGGGCGGTCTTCGACGACATCCGCGCTACCCGCGGGTCGGATTTCATCAACAATTTCTGGCGCGCGCTGGCCCACGACCCGGCGCTGCTGGCGGCGACCTGGGACCGGCTCAAGGTGGTGATGGGGCCGGGGACGCTCGATCCGCTGGTCAAGGAGATGCTCTACATCGCCGTGTCGGTGACAAACGGATGCAGCTATTGCGTCCATTCCCACACCGCCGCGGCGCGGGCCAAGGGCATGACCGACGCCCAGCACACCGAGATGCTGGCGGTGATCGCCATGGCGGCGCAGACCAACGCGCTCGCCACGGCCACGCAGGTGCCGGTAGATGCCGCGTTCGACGCGGGCGCGCCGACGTGACATGGGACAGACAACCGGTTTCCGCGGGTCAGGCCGCATTTTCAAAGGTGAGACGACGGTATGAAACGCACAACCATGGTCACCCCGTTCGACCTCTGGGGCGCATCACTTCAGATGGGATACCTCCTGGCCGAGGCACAGTCGGTCATCGCCATGCGCCTCTGGGGCATGGCCGGGGTCTGGAACGTCACCGCATCGGAACGAACGCGGATGGTGGATGAAAAGCCCGCCGCTCTGACCCAGTCGGCGATGAATGCGGCCTTTGCCGCGATGCGTGGCGAACGGCCCGACCAGATCGTGACCTCGGCGATCCGGCCGCTGCGCGCCAAGACCCGCAGCAACGCCCGCCGCCTCGCCAAGCGCGGATTGAAACTGAAGTAAGGATTTCGCCATGCCCGCCACCATTTCCCGTGCCGATTACGCGGCGATGTTCGGTCCCACCACGGGCGACAAGCTGCGGCTGGCCGATACCGACCTCATCATCGAGGTCGAGGCCGACCTGACCGCCGAGCGGGTGGGGCAGGCGATGGGCACGAACGCCCCGGTCTACGGTGAAGAGGTCAAGTTCGGCGGCGGCAAGGTGATCCGCGACGGCATGGGCCAGTCGCAACACACCCGCGCAGACGGCGCCGTCGACACCGTCATCACCAACGCGCTGATCGTGGATTCGACCGGCATCTACAAGGCCGACATCGGCCTGCGCGACGGCCGCATCCACAAGATTGGCAAGGCCGGCAATCCGGACACCCAGCCCGGCGTCGACATCATCGTCGGCCCCGGAACCGAGGCGATCGCGGGCGAGGGGCGGATCCTCACCGCCGGGGGCTTCGACAGCCACATCCACTTCATCTGCCCGCAGCAGATCGAGGATGCGCTGCATTCGGGCCTGACCACCATGCTGGGCGGTGGCACCGGTCCCGCCCACGGCACGCTGGCCACCACCTGCACCCCCGGGCCCTGGCACATCGGGCGGATGCTGCAGGCCGCCGACGCCTTTCCGATGAACCTGGCCTTCGCGGGCAAGGGCAATGCCTCGCTGCCCGGCGCGTTGATCGAGCAGGTCATGGCGGGCGCCTGCGCGCTCAAGCTGCACGAGGACTGGGGTACGACGCCCGGCGCCATCGACTGCTGCCTGGGCGTGGCGGACGACTATGACGTGCAGGTGATGATCCACACCGACACTCTGAATGAATCCGGGTTTGTCGAGAACACGGTGAAGGCGATGAAGGGCCGCACCATCCATGCCTTCCACACCGAGGGCGCGGGCGGCGGGCACGCGCCCGACATCATCAAGATCTGCGGGGAAGAGCACGTTCTGCCCTCGTCCACCAACCCGACGCGGCCCTACACGGTCAACACGCTGGAAGAGCATCTCGACATGCTCATGGTCTGCCACCACCTCGACAAGTCGATCCCCGAGGACGTGGCCTTTGCCGAAAGCCGCATCCGCAAGGAGACCATCGCCGCCGAGGACATCCTGCACGACATGGGCGCGTTCTCGATCATCGCGTCCGACAGCCAGGCCATGGGCCGGGTGGGCGAGGTCATCATCCGCACCTGGCAGACCGCCGACAAGATGAAGAAGCAGCGCGGCAAGCTGCCCGAGGAAACCGGCGACAACGACAACATGCGGGTGCGCCGCTACATCGCGAAATACACGATCAACCCGGCCATCGCCCATGGGCTGTCACACGAGATCGGCAGCATCGCTGAAGGCAAGCGCGCCGATCTCTGCCTCTGGTCGCCGGCGTTCTTCGGCGTGAAGCCCGAGATGGTGCTGATGGGCGGCACCATCGTCTGCGCGCAGATGGGCGATCCCAACGCCTCGATCCCGACGCCGCAGCCGGTCTATTCTCGGCCCATGTTCGGCGCCTACGGCCGGTCGGTCGAACACTCCGCCGTGACCTTCGTGTCCGAAGCGGCGCTCTCAGCGGACATTCGCGGCACGCTGGGGCTGGCCAAGCAGACGCTGGCGGTGCGCAACACGCGCGGCATCGGAAAGTCGGACCTGGTGCTGAACACCGCCACCCCGAAGATGGAGGTCGACCCCGAAACCTACGAGGTCCGCGCCGACGGAGAACTGCTCACCTGCGGTCCCGCCGAGGTGCTGCCGATGGCGCAGCGGTATTTCTTGTTTTGAGTGCGGATCACGGTAGGAACTCCGGGATGACTTTCTGGCTCAGGCAAACGGGAAAATGACGACGATGGTTTCCAGCCAAGTTTCGCACGATGCACCCGGCCGGGCGTCCCGCGCGCAACATCGCGTAGAGACAGGCGAAACCCCGCCTGCAGCCATGCAAATGCTGCATTGCGGCATTGCCGAACTCGGGGTTTTGGATCGTTCACAAACTGCCTACTTCCTGTGCAACAGCAACGACGAAGCAAGCACAAGGACGGCTTCAAATGGCACATGCCGCAACATATCCCGACGTCTACCCCAAGGCGGGCGTCTTCACCCGACTGAACGCATGGTTCTTTGCAACCATGGAGAAAATCGCAGAGAACAACCCGCGCATCCGCCGCGTGCGCAAGCTCGAAGCGCTGAGCGACGCGCAACTGGCCGCGCTGGGCATCCGCCGCGCGGACATCGTGCATCACGTTTTCCGCGACGCCTACTACCGCTGACTTCGGTCCGGGGGCGCGCATGAGCGCCCCCGACCTCACCGCGCGCCGCTACCACGGCCACGCGCATGCCGCACCCGCCGGGCGGGCGGTGCTCGACTACGAATCGCGGTTCCTGCGCCGCAAGGTCCTGACGCTCGAAGACGGCCGCCGCCTGCTGGCGGACCTGCCGCAGACCACATCTCTGGACCATGGCGGCGTGCTCATTGCCGAGGACGGCAGCGAAATCGCCATCGTCGCGGCGCCCGAGCCGCTTTTGCAGGTGACCGGCACCGACCTTCCGCGCATCGCCTGGCACATCGGCAACCGCCACACCCCCTGCCAGATCGAATCGGACCGCCTGCTGATCCAGCGCGACCACGTCATCGCCGACATGCTGCGTCGCATCGGCGCCGAAGTCATCGAGTTGATCGAGCCTTTCACCCCCGAGGGCGGCGCCTATGGTCACGGCCGCACCCATGGCCACGACCATTCGCACAGTCACGGTCCCGAGGGTCATGCGCACAGCCATGACTGATCCGCATCTGACCCTGCACCAGCTTTTCTCCCCGGCCTTTCCGGTCGGGGCCTTCGCCTATTCGCACGGGCTGGAGACGGCGGTGCAGGAAGGCGGCGTCGGCGATGCCGCCGCCTTGCAGGCGTGGGTCGAGACCGTCTTGCGACATGGCGCGGGCTGGTCCGACGCGGTGCTGATGGCGCAGTCGATGGAGGGCGATCCCGAAGCGCTGTCGGATCTGGCGCTGGCGCTCTCGCCGTCGTCCGAGCGGCGGCTGGAAACGCTGCTGCAGGGCGCGGCCTTTGCCCGCACGGTCGCCGAGGTCTGGGGCGTCGACCTGCCGGACCTGGCCTACCCGGTGGCCGCGGGCCGTGCCGCGGCGCTGCTGGACCTGCCGGCGGACCCCGCGATCCGGCTCTACCTGCACGCCTTTGCCGCCAATCTCGTCGGCGCCGGCGTGCGGCTGGTCCCGCTGGGCCAGACCGACGGGCAGCGTATCGTGTCGGCTCTGGCGCCGCTCTGCGCGCAGCTTGCAGGCGCAGCCCTGCGGGCCGATCTCGACGACCTCGGCGGTTTCGCCCCGCTGGTGGATATTGCCAGCATGCGGCATGAAACTCTTTATTCCCGGCTGTTCCGATCCTGAGGAGACGATCATGACATCCCCCAACGGACCTTTGCGCGTGGGCCTTGGCGGCCCGGTTGGCGCGGGCAAGACCACGCTGACGGCGGAACTGTGCCGCGCGCTGGGACACCGCCTGTCGATGGCGGTGGTGACCAACGACATTTACACGCAAGAGGATGCCGAGGCGCTGATGCGCATGCAGGTGCTGCCGCTGGAACGGATCCGCGGGGTCGAAACCGGCGGCTGCCCGCACACCGCGATCCGCGAGGATGCCTCGATCAACCTCGCGGCCATTGCCGAGCTGAACGCGGCGATTCCCGACCTCGACCTGATCCTGATCGAGAGCGGCGGCGATAACCTCTCGGCCACGTTCTCGCCCGAGCTTGCCGACGTGACGATCTACGTGATCGACGTTGCCGCGGGCGAGGAAATCCCGCGCAAGGGCGGACCCGCGATAACCCGCTCGGACATCCTGGTGATCAACAAGACCGATCTCGCGCCCCATGTCGGCGCGTCGCTCGAGGTGATGGAGCGGGACGCCACGCGGATGCGCGCCGGGCGGCCCTTCGTCTTTGCCGCCCTGCGCCATGGTGACGGTGTGGGGCGGATCGTCGATCTCCTGTCCGAGATCGGCGGACTGGCGCTGGAACGGACGGCGGCGGAATAGCCTCGGCTGCCGGCGCGAGGAAGCGCGCGTGCCGCGCGCTACGAGAGGCCAGCCTCTCGTGCTCTCCGAGGGTTATTGTGAACCGAAGAAGGGCTGAACCTTCAGGAATGGGACGGTGCGCCGTCAATGGTCGCGGAAGAGGCGACCGAAGCCGGGCATGGCGTCGGTCATGCCGGCCAAGCGCAGCATGTGCCAGGCGATCACCTGGTTGCTCGACAGGACCGGCAGACCGGTCCTGGCTTCGAGTTCCTCGATGAGGTCGAGGGTGCGCAGGTTGGTGCAGGACAGGAAAAGCGCGTCGATGCCGCCCCTGGGTGCGAGGGTTTCGCAGGCGGCCCGAATGGACTGCGGGGCGATGCGGACGACGCGTTCCTCGCGCGCCTCGTTGAAGCTGCCGAAGACCGGCGTGTCGATGCAGTTCTCTGACAGCACGCGGCGCAGGCGGTCCGACACCTCTGCGGTATAGGGCGACAGGATGCCCAGCCGGGTGATCTGCAGTCTTTGACAGGCGGCGAGCAGGGCGGTCAGCGGGTTGGTGACGTGATCCGTGGGCGCAGCGGCTCCCACCAGGTCCGCCACCCGGGCGGGGCCGATCACGGCGGCGCCCGAGGTGCAACCGTAGCCGATCGCCGCGTAGCGTTGCATCTGTGGCAACAGCGCCGCCGAGGCGGGCAGGTCGCGGGCCATTTGGCCCAACGTCTCTTCGGTCACCTCGTCGCCGCTTGGCACGCGGCTCACCAGCAGGTTCACCGAGGCGGGAATGAGCTGGCGCAGGTCCCGTTCGAGGCTTTCGTCGGTCTGCAGGACGATCAGGCCCAGCCGCGCCTCGTCGGCCTGGATCAGCGTGTAGGGCATGTTCATGTGCCGATCTCCATGATGTCGGGGTCTGCCGGCGGCGACAGCCAGGCTGCGCCGGCGTCAGTGATGACGATGTTCTCTTCGTGCACAAGCATCTTGCCGGGGGCGAGGTCGATGCCCGGCTCCAGCGTCAGCACCATGCCCGGGCGCAGTTCGGTGGTGTCGGCGGGGATCAAGGACGGCCCCTCGGTCAGCTGCATGCCCAGCCCGTGACCCAGCCGCCCGCCGGCGCCGCTGCCGCCGCCGCCGAGGGTCACAATCCGGTTCATCGCCTCGAAGAGCGTCGCCGCCGTGGCGCCTGGGCGGGCGGCGTCGAAGCCTTCCTGCGTCGCCTCGATCAGCCGGGCATGGGCGTCGCGGACGGCGGGCGATGCAGGGCCGATGCTGTAGTTGCGGTCGAAGTCGCAAAAATAGCCGCCCCGGGTCAGGCCGGTATCGAGCATCAGCACATCGCCACTTTCGAGCGGGCGGTCGGTGGCGGGTGAGATGACGTCGGCATAGCCCCCGTGTGCCGCGGCACCGGCGAGGTAAGGCACCCAGTCGGCGCCTTCCTCCAGCGCCAGCACCTGGAAGCGGCGGAACACTTGGCTGAGCGGCACGCCGGGGCGGGCGATCTCGGGCACGCGGGCAAAGGCGCGGGCGGCGATCCGGCAGGCTTCGGCGATCTGCGCGATCTCGGCCTCGGACTTGACCAGGCGCAGGCTGCGCAGGATGCCGCCGTCGCCGGTCAGCCGTTGCGGGGCCAGCAGCTGCGCCAGGCGGGCGTAGTCTTCCAACGGCATGCGCAGGTGGGTTTCGTGGCCCGAGGGCAGGCCGATGTCGCCAGCGCCCGCGAGCTCGCGCAGGGTGTCGGCCAGCAGTGTCACGCCGTCGTCCGAAAGGTCCGGCGCGGACCAGCAGCGGATGTCGGTGATCCAGGTGCGGGCCATGAGGGCGGCGCCGATGCCGGGGATGACCGCGACCGGATCGCCTGCGGCGGGAACGACCAGGAACCAGGGGCGCGTGGGGCTTTCCCAGAATCGGGTGAGGAAGCCGGTGAAATAGCGCACATCGGGTTCGGTGGTGAGCAGCAGCGCCGCCAGCCCGCGCTTTGCCATCATCGCCTGGGCTTTCGCGGTGCGGGCGGCGAATTCCTCGGGCGGAAAGATCATGGGGCCTCGGTGACGAAGGTGAGGACGCGCGAGGTCCCGTCCAGGCCCAGCGTGTCGCGGTAGGGTCCGCTCAGCAGCAGCGCCGCGAGGCTCGCACCGCCCGAGGGGGTGGTGTCGAGCCCGAGGTCGGCCAGTCGCGGCAAGTGTCCGGCGACCTCGGCATCGGACACGGTCTGGACGAAATCGGCATCCCGGGCGAGTCCGCGCAGGGCGATGAACGACGGCTCCTTGCAGTCGAGGCGGCCCATGGTTGACACCGGCCCGGCGACGCGCGTCGGCGTGCCGTGGCGAAGCGAGTCTGCGATGCAGGCGGCGGCGGTGGGTTCCACCACGACGATGCGGGGGCTTTCGCCCCAGCTGCGCCGGGCCGCGGCGGCGACGGCGGCGGCGAGCCCGCCGACACCGGCCTGCACGAAAACATGGGTCGGGTCGGTGTCCAGCGCCTCTGCCACCTCGGCCATGAGCGCGAGGTAGCCCTGCATCAGGATGCGCGGCGCGTCCGTGTAGCCGGGCCACGAACTGTCCGACAGGAGCGTCCAGCCGTTGTCCTGCGCGGCCTGGGCGGCGGCATCCATGCTGTCTTCGTAGGTGCGGCCGGCGCGGACAACCTCGGCGCCTTTGTCCTGCAGGCGCTGCGCGAAGGCGTCGGGCACAGTGTCCGAAAGGTACACGATCGCGCGGGCGCCGAAGACACGCGCCCCGGCCGCGACCGACAGGCCGTGATTGCCCGCGGAGGCGGTGACGTAGGTGCGGTCGCCAAGCGCGCCTTCGGGCGCGTCGGGGCGGGCTTCGACGGCCTGGGATGCGATGACATGCGCCGCGCCGAGGGCCTTGAACGACCCCAGCCCCATGCGCCCGCGTTCGTCCTTGGCCCAGACCTCGGCCAGATCCAGTGTCCGGGCAAGATCGGGCAGGGGGGTGAGCGGCGTGGGACGTGCCGCGGGGCAGCGGGACAACAGCCGCTGTACCGGCGCGGCGTCGTCGCACGGCAGGGGGATGTCGGTAAGCGAGAGTCCCCCTTCGGCGCGGCGGGGGTTGGGCAGAAGCGTGGAGCGCATGGCAGGCCTTTCGGGCAGAGTGACCCGATTGGGGCAGCGCGGCGGTGGGCTGTCAAACGATAATGCCGGTGGCCGCCCGGTATTTCAGCGGCCGGAAGCAGGAGTGACGAAACATCGGACGCGTTCACATTGGCGGAGTGTCGCCGGAAAACACGTGTTTTCCGGGCCGTTTTTCTCGAGAAAAACGCGCTCTGCGACACCCTTGGATGCAAGACGGCCCCGCGCGGGGCGGGGCCGTCACGAAGCATCGGACCTGTGTCGCGTCAGGCGGCGAGCTGCTTGTCCTTACCCTTGACCGGGAAGAACGTGTCGTGCAGCACCTTGATGCTGCGGTCCAGATCGGCGCGGCTGACCACGAATTGCGCATCCACCGTCCGCGTGGTCTGGTGGGCGCTGATCACGTCCACATCCGCTTCGCGCAGCGCGCCGAGGCCCCGTTCCAGCACATGCAGCCCGCGCAGGTCGCGCCCGATCACCGACACGATGGCGGCCGATTTCACGTTGATCTCGGCGCCCGGGTAGAATTCGGAAAGGTCCGATTCCACCTGCTTGATCGTGTTGAGCGGCGCTTCGACGTAGTGGGTGATCGTGTTTGCGTTAGAGGTCTTGGACACGATACGGCAGTCGCGGCGGGTCAGCCGCTCCAGCGTCTTGGCGTCGTAGCCTTTCACGCCGACCATATCCTGTTCGAACAGCTCCAGCGCGTAGATCTCGAGCCCGGTGACGATTTCGGCCACGCCTTTCTCGGCCTCGGCCTCGTCGATCAGCGTGCCGGGGTCCCCCGGCTCGAAGGCGTTTGTCACGCGCAGGGGCACCTCGTTCTGGCGCAGGGCCTTGGCGGCGGTGGGGTGGATCGCCTCCATCCCCATGTTCGACAGCTGATCGGCCACGTCGTAATTGGTGTGACCGAGCTTGCGCACATTCTCTGCGCCGACCAGCTTGGGATCGGCGGAGGAGAGGTGGAATTCCTTGTGGATGATCGCCTCGCGCGCCTTGCTCTGCGCGGCGATCTGGCTGAACGTGACCTCGGAATAGCCGCGGTCGTACTTGTTCATCAAGCCTTCGGCGCATTGCGCATAGCCGGTGACGATCGGCATTTCTTCGGACAGATCGACCGAGCCGAGCCCGTCCTCGATCCGTTCCTCCAGGTTCATCTCGCGTTCGTCGCGCCAGCCCGACAGGTCCACGAAACGCGCGTTGACGCCGTGACGGCGCAGCAGCAGCATGGTGACATAGGCGGAATGAGCCTCGCCCAGGCCCGAGAGCAGCTCGCGGGTGATGGCCATGTGCGCCGACAGGCGGAAATGACCGTAGGAACACAGGCGGTGCAGGTCGATCAGGCAGGACCGCGCACCCTCGATCCGGTCGCGCACGAAATCGTTGGCCTCGGATCGGTCGGCGGGATGGTCGAGCAGAGCATCATGCGCCTCGCGCATGGCGTTCTGCACCTTGCTGAGGGCGGCCAGCCAGCCGTGGTCGTCGGTGCCGTTGGCGAAATGCGCATAGACGCCCGGCTCGCCCGACTTCTTGTGCTCCAGCAGCAGGTTGGTAATGCCTCCGAAGGCCGAAACGACGAAGATGCGCCCGTATTCAGGGTCATTGACCTTGAACAGCGGGTCGAGCAATTCCGACAGGCGGGACATGGATGTCCCGCCGATCTTTTCGACCGTGTGATTGGTGAAGTTCAGGGGCATGAAATCCTCTTAGGCTGCCTCGTCCGGAGCGGCATAGGAGCCATCTTCGCGGTGCACTTCCTTGCCGGTGACCGGCGGGTTGAAACAGCAGGCCATGACCAGTTCTTCCTCGGCGCGCAGCGTGTGCTTGTCGTGCAGGTTCAGCGCGTACATCACACCCGGGTAAATCTCGTGCGTCTCGCCGGTGGCGAGGTCGGTGATCGACCCCTTGCCGGACATGCAGTAGACCGACTCAAAGTGGTTCTTGTAGTGGAACGTATGCTCGGACCCGGCCTTGAGATAGGTGATGTGGAAGGAAAACCCCATCTCGTCATCGGCCAGAAGCATCCGCACGGAGGTCCAATCGGCGTCCGAGACGGACCGGTCGGTGCCTTTCAGTTTGTTCACGTCGCGTACAATCATATCCGTTACTCCGCAGCGATCTTGTGGGTGTCGACAGCTTCCTGCGTGGCCTCGAGCAGGATGGAGAGGCCCTTGCGGAAGGTTTCGGTCGACGTTGTCAGCGGGGCGAGCACCTTGACCACCTCGTCGTGGGCGCCCGAGGTCTCGATGATCAGGCCCTTTTCAAAGCAGCGCGCGCAGATGTCGCCGGCCAGATCGCCCGAGAGCACGTCGACGCCCTGCATCAGACCGCGGCCCTTGAGACGGGACCCCGGAACGGCATCGGCCACCGCTTGCAGACCGGCGGTCAGCATCACGGCCTTTTCCTGAAGTTCCTTCTGGAAGTCGTCGGTTTTCCAGAACTTCTCCAGCGCCACGCGTCCGGTGACAAAGGCGTGGGTGTTGCCGCGGAAGGTGCCGTTGTGCTCGGCCGGCTTCCAGATATCGTGTTCGGGCTTAATAAGAAGCGCCGCGAAGGGCAGGCCGAAACCCGACAGCGACTTCGCCTGGGTGATCATGTCGGGCTCGATATCCATGCCCTCGAAGGCGAAATAGGTGCCCGAGCGACCGCAGCCGGACTGGATGTCGTCGACGATGATCAGCGCGCCGATCTCTTTCGCCAGCTTGCCGATGCCCTCGATCCATTCCTTCGAGGCGGCGTTCAGGCCGCCTTCGCCCTGGATCGGCTCGAACACGAAGGCCGCGGGCTTGTCGACGCCCGAGGACGGGTTGTTCACCATCATTTTGATCTGCTCGAGCGTGTCGACGCCGTCGCCGAACGCGCCGTCATAGGGCAGGTGCGTCACGCCGCAAAGGCCGCCGCAGGAGTTGCCCGCGCCCGCACGCTTGCCGGCGTTGCCGGTCAGTGCCAGCGCGCCCATGGTCATGCCGTGGAAGCCGTTGGTGAAGGACACGACATTCCGGCGACCGGTGACCTTGCGCGCCAGTTTTATCGCCGCCTCGACCGCGTTGGTGCCGGTCGGACCGGTCATCATCACCTTGTAGTCCATGTTCCGCGGCTTGAGGATGATGTCCTCGTAGGCCTGCAGGAACGCGGCTTTCTGCGTTGTGTACATGTCGAGCCCGTGGGCCACGCCATCGGCGGTGATGTGGTCGATCAGCGCCTGTTTCATGTCCGGGTCGTTGTGCCCGTAGTTGAGCGAAGAGCAGCCCGCGAGGAAGTCGATATAGGTCTTTCCGTCTTCGCCGGTCATGTGCGACCCCGAAGCGGAGGCGAAGACTGTATCGAAGTTGCGGCAGTAGCTGCGCGCCTCGGATTCGCGGCGCTCGAATACGGTTTTGTCGGCTGAATGTTCAGTCGTCATGGGAGATATCCTTTTTTTAGGGACGTGAGGGCGTCGGTCTGCGCTCAGGCAGCCGACTGTGCGGCCTCACGGAATGTGATGTTGACCATGTGCTCGGTCGCGTGTTCGCCCTGGAAGTGCGTGTCGCGCGTAAAGTGCGCTTCGGACGTCAGGAACGCGTCCTTCTGGTCGGCAAACTTGCGGAACAGGCCCCAGGAGGCGTCATTGTCGAGCGTGATCGTGGTGCGCATGCGACGAACACCCACACACTCTTCGCGCAGCATCAGCGCGTCGAGCATCCGCGTGCCCATGCCCATGCCGCGCGCGGCGCTGGACACGGCCACCTGCCAGACGAACACTGTGTCGGCATCGCTGGGCAGAAGGTAGGCCGAAATCCATCCGACGATTTCTCCATCGAGTTCGGCCACCACGCAGGTGTCGCGGAAGTGGTCGGCTTGCAGCAGGTTCGCATACATGGAATTTTCGTCGAGAGGCTTGCAGGCGCGGATCAGTTCCCAGATCTGGGCGCCGTCCTCGCGGAGGGGCTTTCGAAAGGTCACTGTTCCTTCGGATTTCACGCTTTGCAATGTCTGCACGTTTGTCACCTTGGCTTGGTTTGCTTTGAGGCACTAAGTAATCGAGCGCATTTTTAATTTCAACAGTCAAAGTAACAATGCGCGTCTTAATGAATGGTTCCGCGGCGTCAGGTCGATAATAGCGCAAAATCTGCGGCAGACTGCCGCAGCGCAAGGCGTTAAAGTTGCATATTGAATAGTTTGACTAAGCAAACTAGCTATACTGCATGTTACAGAACGCCAGAAGCCAGAGCGTCGCTTCGAGCATTGCCATCGGCAAGACCCGTCGCGACATCGAAACCACGGACTCGCTGAACGATATGGACCGGACCGATCACAGCCTTGTCGCCCTGCGGCGTATCCTGCGCGCGACAGAGTTATACGGACGTGACCTTGCCCAAGAGGCGGGACTGACGGCAGTGCAGCTGCGCGTGCTCCAGATCATCGGCGAGACCGATCACAGCACCCCTTCCGAGATCGCGACCCGCATGGGGGTCAGCCAGGCGACGATCTCCGTGCTGCTCAACAAGCTTGAAGGCTACGGATTGATCGCACGGCAGAAATCCCGCGCCGACCGCCGGCAGACCGATCTGCAGATCACCGACAAGGGCCGGGCCAAGGTCGAGGTGGCCCCGGATGCGCTGCAACAGCGGTATGTCGCGCAGTTCGAGGCGCTGCCGGACTGGGAACAGTCGATGATCGTCACGGTGCTGGAACGCGTCGCCGGGATGTTGGATGCCGGCAAAATCGACGCGGCCCCGGTGCTGACCGGCGGCGAGCTGCTGCGCAACGGGCGCGGCTGAGCCCGCCGCTCAGTAGTCCTTTTCGAAAAAGATGCCGAGGCTCGTGTTGCCGTCGGTTCCCACCGTTCCACGGGCGGTGACCTGCGGCGTGATGTCGAGGTTGAGGTTCACGTCGGTGCTGCCTTCGGAATTGACCGTGACATCGGTATAGAGGTTCTCACCGATGTACTTGCCAAAGCGCAATTCGGTCGATCCGTCGGCCGCAGTCTGCACGTCGAAATCATCAAGCCCGATACCCGTGCGCAGGCGATCGACGATCCCGGTGCCGCCGCGGCCGACGAGCGTGTTCACGGCGGCCGCGATCCGCACCGCCTGAAATGCCGAGATCTCGGTCACGTCGCGCCCGAACAGCAGCAGTGCCAGCACTTCTTCCTCGGGGCGATCGGGGCTTGAGGTGATATTGACCTCGGGGTCGGACACCGGTCCCTGGATGACAACGGCGATCGACGTCTCGGCACGGGTGGTCTCGGCCCGCACGAAGATGAAGGCGTCGAAATCGCCTTCGAGCTGGATGCGTGCCTGTGCGAGGTCGAGCCGCTGGCCCAGAATGTCGAGCCGTCCGCGGATCAGCTCGAAACTGCCCGCCGGGATGATGTTGGACGTGGTGCCGCCCAGCCGCAGGGTGCCGCCCAATTCTGCATCCAGCCCGCGCCCGCGGATGAAGATGCGCGACGGGGCGTTCACCACAATGTCGAGAGGATAGTTGATGCCGGGACCGCTGGTGCCCGCTTCGCTCTCGATCAGGCCGGCCCGTTCGCGGGTCCGGCGCACGTCCGCCGGTTCGTTGACATGGGTCAGGGTGAAGTCCAGCCCGGCGGCGCCCAAGCCGGTGTCGGGAATGCGGATCTCCATCGTCTCGAAGTCCAGATTGCCCGCAAGCCGCGCATCTCGGGTGAGCGCACCGCGCAGGGTCAGCGCGCCGTTCACTTCGGTTTCGATCAGACCGGGCCGCACGATCCCGACGCTGTTCAGCGCGATGGACAAGTCGCCGTTGAACGGCGCCGACAACGTCACGGGACCGGTGACACTCAGGGACCCGCCCGTGGACACGCCCGATTGCAGGTCGATCTGCGCGCGCCCGCCGGTCAGGTTCACGTTCGCATTGATGTTCTCGAGCGTCAGCTGGGCCGCCTGGATCACCATCTGCGCGCCGGAGCTGGTCACCGTGCCCGACACCGCGTCGAGGCCCGGCGCGCCGTTGACCCGCAGGTTGAATTGCGCGGTACCCGACAGGATGTTCGGTTCGGTGAACTGGTTGACCAGCGCCAGCGGGGCGGAACCGTTGGCGGAAAGGTTCACGCGGCTGAAATCCGGCGCGATGGTGCCCGCCACATCGGCGGTGGTGCCGCCGGGACCGGTCAGCGCTGTATCGATCCGGTATTCGCCACCCGAAGAGGACGCCGTTCCGCGCGCCGTCGCCTGCCCGTCGAAGCCGGGGGCGAAGAGGCCGAGGTTGCGCAGAACCACGTTGTAGCTCAGCTGGCCCGAACCGTTGGGCGACAATGCGCCATTGGCATCGGCCGTCAGCTGCGGGGTGGCGAGGTCGAAGGTTTCCACCACGATCCGCCCGTCGGCGCCGCGCGCCGCATCCACAGTCACGGTGCTGCGCCCTGCGGTCAGCTGGTCCACCGCGGCGATGCCGCTGCGCAGGTTGTTGGTGCTGCCGGTGAGTGCGACGTCGAAACTGCCGTCCGCGGGGTTGAAGCCGCCGTTGCCTTGGAAATCGAAGGAGCCGCCCAGCGACCGGCCGGCAACGCCGGAAAACGCCGACAGGTCCGAGGCGCGGAGCGTGCCCTGCCCGGAAATCCGGCCCAGCGTGTCGTCGGCGTAACGCACCGTCCCTTCGGCATCGACCGCCAGCCCGCCGGGGCCGGAGCCGGTGATGTCGAAGGCGAAATCGTCGCCCGCCTGGTCGATGCTGCCCGAAAGCCGCGCGCCGCCGCTGCCGGCCATCTGGGGCAGGGCGTCGGCCAGATCCTCCAGCACCACGTCGAAGCGCGCGGCACTGGCCTGGTCGCGCAGAATGCCTTCGCCGCTGGCGGTCAGCTGCGGGTTTTCGACACGCAGGTTGCGGACCAGAAGGCCTTCGGCGTCCTGCCCCGCATCGACCGTGAAGGTGGTCACGCCAGCGAGCAGGTTGTCGGCCTGTTCGATGCCGGTGCGCAGATCGCGGGACGTGCCGGACACGTCCACCTCGAAATATTGCGTTTCGGGGTCGAAGGACCCGTTGCCTTCGACCGATACGGCGCCGCCCAGGTCGCGGCCCGCCACGCCGGAATAGACCGACAGGTCGTCGGCGCTGACCGTGCCGTTGCCCGACACCGGTCCCAGAGTGCCCGCGGCGATGTTCTCAAGCCCGTCGTAGGTGTAGGTGACCGTGGCCAGAGCGTCGATGGCGGCGCGGCCGGGGCCGGTGCCGTCGATGTCGATTTCGAAGGCGTCGCCGTTCTGGGTCACCGTGCCGGCCAGTTCCGCTGCGCCTGACAATTCCGGCAGCACGTCCGCAAGATCGACCAGCGCCACGTCGAAGCGGGCGTTGCTGTTCTCGTCGCGCAGGATGCCGTTGCCGCTTGCGGTGATGCGCGGCGTGGTCAGGGTCAGGCTGGTGAGGTCCACGCGGTCGCCGACGCGGGCAGCCACCACGTCGAAGGTGCTGCGGCCCTGCATGAGGTTGTCCACCTGGGCGACGTCCACGCGCAGGTTGTTGGCGCTGCCCTCGATATCCGCCTCGAAGTTCTGGCTGCGCGGGTCGAAGGTGCCCGACCCGGTGATGTCCAGCCCGCCGGCCAGATCGCGCTGCGCCAACTGCGAATAGAGCGACAGATTATCGGCGGCGAGGCTGCCGCGACCGCTGACCTGGGCCAGCACGCCCTCGATCACCTGCACCGTGGCCTGGCCGTCGAAGACTACGCCGCCGGGCGCATTGGCATCGAGGTCGAGCGCATAGCTGCCGCCGGTTTGCCGGACATTGCCGCGCAGCCGGGTCTGACCCTGAAGTTGCGGCACGGCCAGCGCGGTTTCCGGCAGGGTGATGTCGAAATCGGCGATGGTGCCGGTAGAATTCAATCGTCCGTCGGCGGTGATCGTGGCGCCGGGGGCGGTGATGTCGAACTGGCGCAGGCTGACGCCGGTTTCGTCGCGCGCGGCGTCGATGGCCAGCGTGCTCTGGCCGTCCAGCAGGCCGTCGAGCTCGGCGATGCCGGTCACGAGGTCGTTGGCAGTGCCGTTGACCGTCGCGTCGAAGCTGCCGTCGAGCGGCGCCACGGTGCCGATCACCCGCACGTCCACGTCGCCGCCAAGCTCTTGCCCGGCAAGCGCGGAAAAGCGCGATACGTCGTCGGCGTTTACCTGCAGGTCGGCGACCACGACGGGGCTGACGCGGTCCTCGGGGATCTCGACCGACATGGTGCCGTCAAGTGCGTATTCGTCGCCGGACAGGCGGATTTCCGGCAGGTTGAGCGGCATGCCCTCCTGCCAGTCGAAGGTGATGCGGCCGGTCAGCGCGTCGCCGACGCCCGAGGCCAGGCCCGGATCGGAAAAGGCCAGTTGGCTGGCGTCGATGTCGAATCCGCCCTGGACGCGGCCCACGGCAGAGCCGGTGCCGCGGGTCAGCGTGCCATTGCCGGTCAGCGCGGCACTGCCCAGCGACAGGTCCGGTCGCGACAGGTCGTCGAGCGTGATTTCGGCGGTCCAGGCGTCACCTTCGCTGGCATCGTATTGCACCGACAGGTCCACCGCCTGCACCTCGGTGTCGCCGCCGGCGACGGGCAGCACCACCTGCGTGTCGTCGTCATGGGCGATCCGGCCGGTCACGTCGATCAGCGCGGGCCAGCCGTCTGCGCCGATGCGGATCTGCCCGTCCAACGTCATCGCTTCGGTGGTCAGATCCAGCGTGTTGAGCCGCAGCTCGCCGCTTTCGCGGCTTTCGCCCTGCACCGCGAGGCTGAGCTCGGGGCCGAAGAAGGCGCGGTTCGCCTCGGGCATCAGCGGGCGGACATCGCCGTCGATGCTGGCGTTGAAGCCGAGGCCCGCGTCGTCCTGCAGCGCGGCCAGCGTGACCTGTCCGGTGAGGCGGTCGGTGCCGTCGGTGGCCAGCGCGAGATCGGCGGTGAAATCGTCGAGCGGGCCTTCGCCGGTGACTGTCAGCTCCATGGCCGGGCTGTCGGGGATCGACAGCAGCGTCGACAGCAGTCCGCCTTGCTCTTCCTGCAGGTCGAGGTCAAGCGACAGCTGCCGGGTTTCATTGGCATAAGACGCGGTGAAATCCAGCGATCCCTCCGCGCCGTCGAGCCGCTGCACCTGCAGCGATGCGGTGCCTTCGCCGCCCGCGAGTTCGGCCGAACCGGTGGCACTCAACGCCGCCTCGACACCGATCACCCCGGCGCCGAGTTCGACGCGGTCGATGGACAGTTCGTCGATACGGATCGACACCGGAAGTTCCGGCAGGCTGAACGGGGTCGCCTCGGGGTCGGGCAGGTCTTCGGTGGTGGTTTCGGCAGAGGGCAGGCGTGGCAGCAGCACCTCTTCGGCAGTGAGCGCGTTGACTTCGACGCGGCCGCGCAGCAGGGCGGCACGCGACCAGTCAAGCTCGACCCCGCGCAGGGTCAGCCAGATGCCCGCGTCGTCGGCGATGGTCAGTTCCTCGATCGTGGCGACCGAGGACAGCGCGCCCTCGAAACCGACGATCCTGATCTGGCGCCCGGCGCCCGACAGGTTGTCCTCAAGGAACGCTTGCAGATAGCCGCGGTCCTCTTCCTCGGATTGTGCGAACACCGCTTGCGGCGCCAGGCTCAGCGTGAGCAGAAAAACCAGTGCGCGTGCCAGATGTCTCAAAATGCTTGCCCGATCCCGATGTAGATTTGCACCCCGTCGCCGGTGTCGCCGCCGCCGACAGGTCCCGCCACGTCGAACCGTATGGGTCCGATGCCGGTGTTGTAGCGCAGGCCGAGGCCCGCGCCGGAATGCCATTCGCCCGACCCGTCGTAGGTGCTTTCGGCACCGATGTAGCCGGTGTCGGCGAAGGCCACGATCCCGAGGCTTTCGGTGATCGCGCGACGGTATTCCGCCGACATTCCGACGAAGCTGCGCCCGCCGGTGCTGTTGCCGTTGCCCAGATCGACGTCGAGCGACTTGTAGGGCTGGCCGCGAACCGTGCCGCCGCCGCCCGAGGAGAACAGGAATTCGGGGTTGGTCTCGTCGAGGTCCGAGCCGTAGATCGACCCCATCTGGAAGCGCCCGGCAAAGACGTTCGCAGCGTCTTCGCCGACGTTCAGGTAGCCGCGCAGGTCGATGTAGCTGCGCGCGCCGCTCTGGCTGCCGCTGAGGCCCGCATAGGGGGTCAGCTGAGCCTTGGCGTAATAGCCGGTCGTGGGGTTCAGCTCGTTGTCGCGCTTGTCGTAGGTCAGCGCCAAGGGGAATTGCAGCAGCGAAAACTCGCGTTCGCCGAGGTCGTCCTCGGTGTCGGAGTAAAGATAGCTGATTGCCGCCTCGAATTCGAGGTTCTCGCTAAAGCGGCGGGTGGCACCGATGCCGGTTTCGAACGTGTCTGACAGGTAGGTGGGTTCGTCCTCGCGGCTGATCCGGGCAAAGGCGAAGCCCAGCGTCTCGGCGCCGTAGATCGCCGGCACTTCGAGCCGCGCGCCCAGCGAATAATCCATGCCGCCGCCGGCGGTGGTGCCGATATTGGCGACCTCTGCATCGACGCGGAAGCGTTCGGCCCCGCCCACGAAATTGCGGTGCAGCCAGAAGGTGGACAGCTTCAGCCCTTCGAGCGAGGAGATCTCGGCGCCGAACCCGATGCGGCGCGGCTTTTCGTCGACGACATTGGCGGTCATGTCCATGACGTTGTCGGGGCCCACGACTTCGCCCTCGGTCAGGGTGACGGAGGCGAATGTGCCGGTGCGGCGCAGCCGGTTGGCGGCTTCCTGCACCGCGTCGGGCGAGAAATACTCGCCACGAGGCAGCCCGGCGATGCGCCGGATCGAACTGGTCCGGACATTCGTGGTGCTGCTGTCCACCAGCAGCTTGCCGAAGCGGACGCGGGGGCCGGGGTTCAGGCGGATGTCGACGTCAAGCGCGCGGCGGGCGTGGCGCGCAGTCACCTGCGTATCGGTGGTCTGCGTCTTGGCAAACCCGAGGTCGCGCCAGCCCAGAACCGCCGCATCGACCGCGTCGCGTACCAGACCGGCCCGGGCGCGGCGCCCGGTCTTGAAATCTTCGGGCAGTTCCGTGCCCTGCGCGAGCGGCTGCACCTCGGCCCGGCCAAAGCGGAACTTCGGCCCCTGGTCGATGACCAGCGTGACGGTGGTGATCTGGTCGGGCACCCGCAACAGGGGGATGTCGGCGGCTTGCTGGCCGTCCACCAGCACGTCGACCACGCCGCTGTAGTAACCTTCGGAATAGAGGGTTTCGGTCATCCGCCCGTATTCGGCCAGGGCGGCGGCGTAGATGTCGGACGCGGCGGTGCGGTCCTCGGCCTGCGCCGCCTTGACGACGGAATTGTTCTTGAGGATCTCGCGCAGTTCCTCGTCCGGTGTCGCCAGTTGCACAACGACGTTTTCCACGGCCGCGACGGGCAGGGCGAAACCGGCAGAGGCGAGGGTGAACAGCGCGGCGCGTGCCCGCACGCCGATCCGGATTTTCATGTCACTCGTCCCCACGGATTGCATATTTGCATTGACTGCACCTTAGACATGACCATGGGGCACTGCTACCGGGATTCAATCACAAAATGGCGTGTTTGGCGGTCAGGCGCGCGTCGTTTGGGGGGCAGGCTGCGGCCGGAAACGGCGCAGATTTCCCCGATATGCCATGCAAGCCTTTGACTCGGGACGGCTTTGCGACACGGCCGAGCTTGGGCCGGCTGTCAGAGGCAGAGGTGCGAGTGCGGCGTTGTTGCAACGGCTGGAACGCCGGGCCCCGGGCGCGGATGAACGCCCGGGGCCCGTGTTGTCTGCCGATGTCTCAGCAGTCTGCCGACGGGATCGGCTGTGGGATGTCAGGCTGCCGGGTCCCGTCTGGCGGTGGTGCGCGGTGATGGCTCCTTTCGGCAAGCGGCGGGTTGCGGGGGCCAGGCGGCGCTGGCGCGAGGGTGCGGCCGGAAAATACGGCCGCGACACGTGGTGCCGGACAGGGTGAGCAGCGGAGAGGGCGCCTGCGCGCGGCGACCACGTGGGGCGGGTCGGGATGTGTCGGTGCACCTGCTGTGAGGGACTGAGGTGCCCGTCCCGATCCTGTCAGATGCCCGTTTCGGGCCGATGGTGGAGGCTGATCAGGGCGTGTCCTCCTCGGTCGCGGTGACGCTGTAGAGTGCGGGGCGGCCGGCGTGGCGCGGGTCGATCCGTTTCGACACCAGCGACAGGTAGGAGGTGACGGGCCGCACGAACCGGAGCGTCTCCTGCGCATCCAGGCGTTGCGTCAGCCGCGTCGTCAGCATGTAGTCGTCGCCCGGGCACCAGTCGGCGGGGGTCGCCGCACCGATGCGGTCGTGCGCCTGCAGCGCGTCCACGGCCCGCAGGATTTCCGCGGTGCTGCGCCCCACCGCCTGGGGATATTCCATGATCATCCGCACCTGCATGTCCGGGTCGACGATATACGTCTTGCGGACCGGCGCCTGGCTGAGCCCGGTGCCGTCGAGCATGCCCAGGATTTCGGACAATCCGCCCGAGGGGTCGGCGGCCATCGGAAACGGCACGTCGATCCCGAAGCTTGCGGCGATATCGGCGCACCAGGCGCGCTGTTCGTCCAGTGCCGATGTCGAGATCGACATCACCTTGATGCCGCGTTCTTCCAGGTCGCCCTCCGCATCGGCCAGCGACAGCACCTCGGAGGTGCAGACGCCGGTAAAGGCCGCGGGGTGGCTGAAGAATACCGTCCAGTGGCCCGCGGCCCAGTCGCGGTAGCGCAGGCGGCCATGGGTCGTGTCGGCTTCGAAATCGGGGAGGGTATCGCCGATGCGCAGGCACCAGCCAAGGCCGGCGGTCGACGGGGCGGGCTCTGCGGCCCGCGACGGTGCGAATTGTTCTGCCGGCGTCACCATCCGGTCGCGGTCGAGAATGAAGGGCATCGTCATGGATCATCTCCGGTGTGTGTCGATGAACCCAGAGTTGTATCGAATTATGTCGGGAAATAGGCCGTCCTCAGGCGCGGCGGTCGCATTTACACTGTTTATGTTGTCAGCTCCGCAAACCTGCCCTTGCAAAATTTGCGCATCCATCTGGCGTCGGGCTGCTGCCGACCGGCGTCAATTCCACCTCTTCGGTTAAGTCATTGTGATTTATTTATTTTCACGCAAAAGCGGGGTCTCAGGTGATCGCCTCGAGACGTTCCTTGGACAGGTCTCCGGGCACGATCGTGATCGGAATGGGCAGGCTTCCGGACGACCGGCTGAGCTGCGTGACAAGCGGGCCGGGGCCCTTCTTGTCGGTGCCGGCGCCCAGCACGAGGACGCCGATCTCCGCGTCCTCGCGCACCTGTTCGATGATCTGCGGGACCGGCTCGCCCTCGCGGATGATCAACTCCGGGTCGACCCCCTGCTTGTCGCGCATCCACTTCGCAAAGACCTCGAAATGCGCGACGATGCGTTCGCGCGCCTCTTCGCGCATGATGTCGCCGACGCCGATCCAGTGGTTGAACTCGTCGGGCGGGATCACCGACAGGATCGCCACCCCGCCGCCGGTCTTGGCGGCGCGCATTGCGGCGAACCGCATCGCGTTGAGACATTCGCGACTGTCATCGAGCACAACAAGAAACTTGCGCATCTGGACCTCCCGTTGCACGGATCATGGCCGAGCGCGCCGGACCTGTCCAGCACTGCCGCAGCCGGGCCGGAGGGACGCCGCGCTTTGCCGCAGGCAAAGACGCCCCGCCCGCCGTCCCGCGGGCCTCAGCCTTGGCTGGCCGCCCAATCCCAGTAGAGCGAACGGGCGCGGCGCGCCATGGGGCCGACCTGATACTGCGTCTCGTCGAAGGCGGTCACCGGCGTGATCTTGTTCATGTTGCCGGTGGCAAAGACTTCGTCCGCGGCGAGGAAATCGTCGAAGCTCAGCACAGTTTCCACCACCTCGACCCCGTCGGCGCGCAGGTTGGCGATGTGGCGCGCGCGGGTGATGCCGGCAAGGAAGGTGCCGTTGGGCACGGGCGTGAAGACAACGCCGTCGCGGACCATGAAGATGTTCGAGGTCGCGGTTTCGGCGACGTTGCCCATGGCGTCGGCCACCAGCGCGTTGGCGAACCCCTTGGACCGCGCTTCGGCCAGCATCCGGGCGTTGTTGGGGTACAGGCATCCGGCCTTGGCGTTGACCACCGCATCCTCCATCACCGGGCGGCGGAATCGCGTGCGGGTGACGGTCATCGACGCGCTCTCGGGCGCCATCGGGATCTCTTCCAGGCAGATGGCAAAGCCGGTCTCGTCGGCCAGCGGCACGATCGCCGTCGCGTCGCCGTGGATTCCCCAGTACATCGGGCGGATGTAGACGGCGGCGTCGGGAGCATAGGCCGAAAGGCCCTCGCGGACGATCTGCACCATGTCCTCCGTCGTGACCGTGGGCGCGATCATCAACGCCTTGGCCGAGGCGTTGACCCGCGCGCAATGCAGGTCGAGGTCCGGCGCGCGGCCATGCACGTAGCGCGCGCCGTCGAAGACCGTGCTGCCCAGCCAGGCGCCGTGATCCGCTCCGCGCATCACGGGCACATCGCCGTCGTGCCAACGGCCGTCGAAATAGGTGCGGATGTTGCTGCCGGTGGCCATGGGATGTCCTTTCTGATCGCCGCGCGACACTAGGCCGGTGCGGCGCAGAGGTCCAGACGGTCAGGACGCCTCGGCCAGCAGCGCCTCGAGGTCCAGGCGGCTGTTCGACAGGATCACCCCACCGTCCGCATCGCGCGGCCAGTCGGCGCGCGGGCGGTCGCGGTAAAGCTCCACACCGTTGCCGTCGGGATCGTCGAAATAGACCGCTTCGGACACGCCGTGATCCGCTGCTCCGGTCAGCTGCACCCCGGCGTCGAGCACAGCTTGCAGGGCGCGTGCCAGCGCCGGGCGGTCCGGATAGATGAATGCGGTGTGAAACAGCCCGGTGCTGCCCGGCGGCGGCGGCTTGCCGCCCTTGCTGCCCCAGGTGTTGAGCGCGATGTGATGATGATACCCGCCGGCAGACAGGAACGCGGCCTCTTTGCCCTGCGTGACGACCTCGAGTCCGATCACGTCGCGGTAGAAAGCGACGGCGCGGTCAAGCTCCGCCACGCGCAGGTGGACGTGGCCGATCTGGGTGGCGGCGGGGGCGGTGTAGCTCATCTCGAGCCTCCTTGATCTGTGCCGGGACAAGATAGGCGCAACAGGTCGCCGCGCGAAGGGGCGATCCAAGAGAGGCACCGTGCGCTGCCGCACAGTTCTTTACAGGTAGGGCGCGAGGAGCCTTGGCATGTCGACCCGGGCGCGCAGCCTGGCCGCCAGAAGGTAGAGCCCGCCGATCTTGCGATGGAGAAACAGCGTCTCGGGCGGCGGCACGTCGGCAAAGCTGCGGTCGGCGGCGAAGGCCGCGCCCTTTTCCTGCAGGTCGCGGACCAGCGTCGCAGTACCGAAATCGAACATGCCCGGCACATTGAGCGGCGCAAAGGCCATCTCCATCATCTCTAGCAGCAGGGCTTCGTGATGCGGCGCGGTCGTTTCGCTGATGTAGCCGATGTCGCGCGCGGCGGTGCGCAGGGTCTCGCGGTCGCGGCCCAGGGCGGCGTGCAGCAGCCGACGGAACTGCGCGGCGGTTTCGGGCGCGATTTCGCGCGTGGCGCCGAAATCCAGCAGGACGATGCGGCCGGTGTCACGCTGGACGCGGTAATTGGCGAAGTTGGGATCGGTCTGCATCAGCCGGAAGTCGAAAAGCTCCTGCAGGACCAGTTCCAGCAGCCGGATGACCGCTCGGTCGCGGCTGGCCTGATCGGCCTCGGCAAGGTCTTCGATCGGATCGCCGGGCAGGTAGTCCATGGCCAGGATGTCGGTCGTGGTGAGGTCGTCATGCAGCCGTGGCACGGCGAAATGGCTCTGGTCCGCCAGCAGGTCGTAAAAGGCGGAAAGATACCGGCCTTCCCGGCGGTAGTCTGCTTCTTCGTGAAGCTGCGTGCGCGCTTCGTCGAGGAACGGACCAAGGTCCAGCCCGCGCGGGACGAGGCCTGACATGCGCAGCAGCGCCGCGACGTTGGCAAGGTCGCTGTCGATGGCGCGGCGCACGCCGGGATATTGCACCTTGATGGCCAGATCGCGACCATCCTTCGTTTGCGCCCGGTGCACCTGCCCGATGGAAGCGGCGGCGATGGGGCGGACGTCGAATTTCTCGAACCTTTTCAGAAAGTCCGCACCCCAGTTGGCCGCCAGCAACTGTTTCAGCTGCCCGCCGGGCATGACGTGGCCGTCGTCGCGCAGGCGGGCGAGGATGTCCGACAGCTCGGGCGCGAGAAATTCTCCCGCCTCCATCGACAGCAGCTGGCCCATCTTCATCGCCGCGCCGCGCATCTGGCTCAGCTGCGCGGTCAGCCGCGTGGCATTGGCGGGGGTCAGCAGCAGGCCGCGCCATTCGGGCCGTTCGCCGCGCGCGAACTGGCGGGTGCCTTCGGCGGCGGCGGCACCGAGGATGCCCGTCGTCATCGCGCCAAAGCGCGTGAGGCGCGACAGGCGGCCCGAGGGCACGCGGGTTTCTGAAGGGGGGCGTTTCATGCGGCATACCTCTGATCGTCCAGAAGTATGCCGCGGATGAAGAGCGGCAATGGCGGCAGGTTACCGCACGATTCCCATGATGTCGTAGGTCTGCTCGAGAATCGGCGTGGCGATGGCGCGCGCCTGGTCCGAGCCGCGGCGCAGGATCGCGTCGATCTCGTCGGGCTGCTCCATCAGCCGCGCCATTTCGCCCGAGATCGGCGACAGCTTCTCGACCGCCAGATCCGCCAGCATCGGCTTGAACTCCGAGAATTGCTTGCCGCCCACATCCGCCAGCACCTGCGCGACGGTCATGTCGGCCAAGGCCGCGTAGATGTTGACGAGGTTGCGCGCCTCGGGCCGGTCCTCCAGCCCCTTGGCCTCGGACGGCAGGGCGTCGGGATCGGTGCGGGCCTTGCGGATCTTTGAGGCGATGGTGTCGGCATCGTCGGTCATGTTGATCCGGCTCATGTCCGAGGGATCGCTTTTCGACATCTTCTTTGACCCATCCCGCAGGGACATGACGCGGGTGGCCGCACCCTCGATCACCGGTTCGGTGAGCGGGAAGAATTCGACGCCGTAATCGTGGTTGAACTTCGTCGCGATGTCGCGGGTCAGCTCCAGGTGCTGTTTCTGGTCCTCGCCCACCGGGACATGCGTGGCGTGGTAGCACAGGATGTCGGCGGCCATGAGCGCGGGATAGGCGAAAAGCCCCAGCGAGGCGTTCTCGGCGTTCTTGCCGGCCTTGTCCTTGAACTGGGTCATGCGCTTCATCCAGCCCATGCGGGCGACGCAGTTGAACACCCAGGCCATCTGCGCGTGTTCGGGCACCTGGGACTGGTTGAAGAGGATCGAGCGCGCGGGGTCGATGCCGCTGGCGATGAAACCGGCGCACAGCTCGCGGGTGGCGCGCGACAGTTTTTCGGGGTCCTGCCAGACGGTGATCGCGTGCAGGTCGACCATGCAGTAGATCGACTGGATGCCTCGGTCCTGGCTGTCGACAAAGCGCTTGAGCGCGCCCAGGTAGTTGCCCAGCGTCAGTCCGCCCGAGGGCTGGATGCCGGAGAAGACCCGCGGCGTGAAGGCAGGAGAGGTTTGGACCCCCTCGGACATGGCAATTCTCCGTCTGGAATTATGGCTGCGGCAGGCTTATCCATGGGGCTCAATGCCGTCAAGCAAAGGGCCCCCATGACCCATCCGCATACCGAAAGCCCGTTGAACCCGCTGCCGCCGGTGGTGGTGGCGCTGTCCCTGCTGATCGTCGCGGTCGAGGTTGTGCTGAACCTCGGCGCGCGCGGCATCCTCGGCGGGCCGGGGGCCATCGGCTGGCGGCTCGCGGCGGTGCAGGACTATGCTTTCTCCGGGCGGGTTCTGGCCTGGATGCTGGAAACCGGGCAGATGCCGCCCGAGCACCTGATGCGCCTGGTGACCTATCCTTTCGTGCATGCCACCTTTACCCATGCGCTCTTTGCCGTGGTGATGCTTCTGGCTTTGGGCAAGATGGTGGGCGAGGTCATGGGCAACCTTGCCACGGCGGTGATCTTCCTGGGCTCCGGCATCGGCGGCGCGCTGGTCTACGGGTTGGTGGTACCGGACGGCGCGCCGCTGCTCGGGGCGTTTCCGCCGATCTACGGCCTCATCGGCGGGTTCACCTACCTGCTCTGGGTCCGCCTCGGAGAGATGGGGGCGCAGCAGATCCGGGCGTTTTCACTCATCGGGATCCTGCTGGGGCTGCAACTGGTCTTCACGCTGCTTTTCGGCTCCGGGCAGGAGTGGGTCGCGGATATCGCCGGTTTTGCGGTCGGGTTCGGCCTGTCGGTGCTGCTGGTGCCGGGCGGGCTGGCGCGCATCCTGGCGCGGCTGCGGCGGGACTAATCGCGACCGGGCATCGGCCAGGTGTCTGACAGGCGGTAGCCGCGCGGAAACGGGTCGTCGGGGTCCAGCATGTGCTGATGGGTGCCGGTGATCCAGGCGCGGCCGCTGATCTCGGGCCGGATCGCGGGCAGCCCGCCGACCGAGGTTTCGCCCAGGATCGTGCCGCGGAACTCGGTGTCCAGCACCGACACGGCGGTCAGGACGTCGCCGACGGCCATCTCTCCCCGCGCATGCAGCAGCGCCATGCGCGCCGAAAGGGCCGTTCCGGTGGGGGAGCGGTCGAGCTTTCCGGGCGCGATGCTGACCGCCGACCGCACGCGCAGGCCGTCCGACCTGTGCTCGGGCTTGCCGGCAAAGAGGCAGAATGAGATGTGCCGCCAGTCCGGCAGGTCCGGATGGGTGAAGCCAAGCTGCCGGGTCGCCGCATCGGCGATACGGGTGCCGAGCCGGGCCAGAGCCTCGGCATTCTCGGGCACCAAGTCGAGCTCCAGCCCCGCCGGATCGACCACCACGAAGCTGTCGCCGCCCCAGGCGATGTCGACGGTGAGCGTGCCCAGTCCCTCGACCTCGAGCCGCTGGTCCAGCGGCCCGGCAAAGGCGGGCAGGTTTTCCACATGGATGCGCTCTGCCTTGCCGTCCCGGCAGTCGGCGCGCAGGCGCACCAGTCCGCCCGGCGCTTCGAGCACGAGGTGCGTCACCGGCTCAGTCATCGGCAGGATGCCGGTGTCGAGCAGCACCGTCGCGACGCAGATGCTGTTCGAGCCGGACATTGGCGGCGTGTGCTCCGGCTCCATGATGATGAAGCCCATCTGCGCCTCGGGGTGTGTCGCCGGGACCAAAAGGTTGACGTGCCGAAACACGCCGCCGCGCGGTTCGTTCAGCATGAAATCCCGCAATACGCCGTCTTCTGCGATCCAGCTGCGCTGATCCCAAAGCGTGGCGCCCGGCGGCAGGTCAACGCCGGCGGTGATGACGTCACCCACTTCGCCTTCGGCATGGCAGGACACGGTATGGATGACGTGGGTGCTGCGCACGGAGGGGCTTTCGGGCATGCGTCAGAAGATGTCCGACGGCACGAACGGGATACGACGCGAGAACTTCCTTCCCCGCTCCAGAGGGAAGGGCACGACAAAGCCGATCCGCTCTTCGGGGGTGAGGCCGCGGTTGGCCTCGGCCGCCTCGGTCCATGTCGCCGCCTGCGTCGGATCCTTGCCGTCCAGGTGATCCGCCAGCCACATCCGCGCCAGCCGGTGACGCAGGTCGCGCATGACCTCGCCGTCGCGGAACGCGATCGAGGCTTCGGTGTCCCAGCGCAGCGACCGGCCGTTGAGGTTGGCCGATCCGATGATGCCGAAACGGTCGTCGATCAGCGTAAGCTTGGAATGCACGTAGATGGGGCCCGCGCCATGGATCGCGATATTGCCTTCGGGTGCCGGCTTGGGCTGTGCCGGCGCGATGACGGCGACGCGGTCACCGTAAGCCTTTTGCAGTGCCTCGACCGCGTCGACCTGAAGCCTGTGCGCGTGCCGCGCGTCCCAGCCTTCGTGGCCGTCGAAGAGCACCCGGTCGGGCGCCGCGGGCAGGACGACGACCAGTTGCAGCTCCGGCGACCGCTGCGCGGCTTCGGTCAGCGCCTGCACAATGGGCGGATGCCGCAGGAATTGCGTTTCGATATAGATGTGGCGCTCGGCCTTGCCGATCTCGCGCAGGAGCACGGTTTCATGCTCGATGATGCGCGGCTTGGGGCCAAGCCGCCCGACGCCGCGGCAGGCGTCGGAAAAGGTCCGCACCAGCCGCAGGTCGGCCGGGGACTGCGGTCGCTTCGAGACGTCGATCGGCAGCGCGCGGTCGGCCAGCGACGCGGCCCCGCAGTTCAGCGCCGCGTTCCAGGTGTCGGCCAGGTGCGCGCGCAGCGCGGCGGCGAAATCGCCGTCCACCTCGATGCTCAGATCGTGCCAGGTCTCTTCGGGGGGCAATTCGTGGCCCAGCGTGTCATACCGCCGCTCGTCCACGTCCAGTCCGCCGATGATGCAGCGTTCGCTGTCGGCGACGGCGCATTTCTGGTGGATCGTGACCGGCCGCAGGATCGGCCCGGATTTTAGGACAGTCCGCTGCACCGGAGTGAGCCGCGTCGGCTCCTCGTCCCGCAGGCGCTGTATCATGCGGGTGATCTTGCCGCGCATCAGCAGCTTCCAGATCCATCCGGCCTCTTGCCCATGCGGGGCGCAGAGGATCTGCACGTCACCCTGCGCCGTGTCGGCAAAGCCCGAAGCATTGGTCCAGGCCGCGCGGTGAAGCGTCGAGGTGAAAAGCGGGTCGAAATCCGCAACCAGCAGGCGCAATTTCACGCCGCGTCGCGCCACCAGCGCCAGCAGGTCCGCCCAGGTATCGAGACCGCGTTCGCGGATCTCCGGGTCGCGCAGCTTGGTGCGCGGGTCGAAGATGCGGAAGGTCAGGAACAGCTCGTCCCGCGCGGAATCCGCAAGTCTTTCAAGCGCCGGGAAGCCCTCGGCAGCGGTGATGAGCGGTTTGAGCGTCATGTGTCTCTGGGTTTCCTACGCAGGGCGTTTCTGAATTCGGACAGACGAAAGGCCCCCATGGCTTGGCCGACGATGCCGTAGGAGGCCGCACCGACGGCCAAAAGCACGAGCAGCGCCAGATAGCGCCACCCTGCCTCTCCGAACAACGGGCCAAGTATCAAAAGGGTTCCCCACATCGCGGCACCCATGATCGCCGAAGCCAGGCAAATGCGCCAGACGCGCCGCCGGAACCGGTCGTCGAAGCGCGCGACCTCGCCAAAGCGGCGCGCGCCAAAGCCGAGTTGCGCAACCATGATCCAGCCCGCGAGCGTCGTGGCGATGGCCGGTGCGATCCAGCCGATCACCGGCGCCAGGCCGATGGCCACCGCAGCGTTGACCACCATGGCAACGAGGGCATAGCGGAACGGGCTGCGGGTGTCTTCGCGCGCGAAGTAGAGCGGTTGCAGCACCTTCTGCAGCACGAAAGCCGGCAGGCCCAGCCCGTAAAGCGCGACGGCGAGCGCAATCGCGGCGCTGTCGTCGGGGCCGGTGGCGCCGCGTTCGAAGAGCACCGACACCATCGGCAGCGGCACCACCACCAGCGCCACGGCGCAGGGCACGGTCAGGGCCAGCGAAATCTCTCCGGCGCGGGAAAACGCCTGCCGTCCGCCGATGCTGTCCTCGGCCTTGAGCCGCCGTGACAGGTCCGGCAGCAGCACGATGCCGACGGCGATGCCGACGACCCCCAGCGGCAGCTGGTAAAGCCGGTCGGCGGCATAGAGCCAGCCCACGGCCTTGTCGAAATAGGAGGCGACCTGCTGGCCCACGAGAAGGTTGACCTGCATCACCCCGCCGGCCAGTGCCGCCGGGATCGCCACTGCTGTCAACCGCTTCATGTCCGGCGTGAGGCGCGGCCGAGATGGGCGCAGCCGGATGCCGGCGCGGTCCGCGGCGATCCAGACCAGTGCGAGTTGCGCAATTCCCGCCAGCGGCACCGTCCAGACCAGCCAGATCACCACCTCTCCGCCCAGGTAATAGCCGGCTGTCATGGCGATCAGCACGAAGATGTTGAGCAGAACCGGCGCTGCCGCGGCGGCGGCGAAATGCCCGGCGGCGTTCAACGCGCCGGAAAACAGCGCCGCCAGCGACACGAAGAGGATATAGGGAAAGACAATGCGCCCGAAGCCCACGGTCAGGTCGAACCGCTCGGACCCGGCAAAGCCCCCGGCGGTGGCCAGCACCAGCGCCGGCATGAAAACCATCGCAAGGCCGGTCAGCACCAGCAGCACGAAGGCCAGCCCGCTCATCGCGTCGCGGGCAAAGCGCAGCGGATCGTCATCCGCCTCGAGCTTTTTCGAGAACATCGGCACGAAGGCGGCGTTGAACGCGCCCTCGGCAAAGAAGCGGCGGAACATGTTGGGCAGGCGGAAGGCGGCGACGAAGGCGTCCATCACCGGGCCGGGGCCGATCAGCGCAAGAATCACGATCTCGCGGGCTACGCCCAGAACGCGGCTGGCCAGCGTCCAGAAGCCGACGGTGAGGATGCCCGACATCAGGCGGATGGGTTTCATTTCGGCTTCGGCTCCAGAACAGCGCGCCCGACACGCAGCAGTAGTGCATCGCCCGCGGCGGGGGAAGGGGGCGCATGGCGTTGACACTGCCGTGGCTTGGGCATTGAGTGGCGGCGACGCCGCAAGGAGAAAAAACCCATGACCATCAAGCGCATCGGATCGGGCAGCCCGTTCGAGGAAAAGATCGGCTATTGCCGCGCCGTCGTGGCGGGCGGGTTCGTGCACGTGGCCGGCACGGTCGGGCAGGGCGACACGGTCGAGGACCAGTGCCGCCACGCCCTGGGCACCATCGCCTCGGCCTTGCGGCAGGCAGGTGCCAGCCTGTCCGACACGGTGCGGGTGACCTACTACCTGCCCGACGCGTCGGAATTCGAAGCCTGCTGGCCGATCCTGCGCGACACCTTCGGTGACGCGCCGCCAGCGGCGACCATGGTGCAATGCGCGCTCATCGACCCGAAATACCGGATCGAGATCGAGCTGACCGCGCTGGCCCCGGCCTGAAGCCGGTTTCCGCCGACGCCGGGTCCCCGGTGCGGCGGCGCGGCACTGGACCTCTGCGCCGCGATGGGCCATAGAGAGGACCAAGGATCACGGGAGTCGTCCATGGGTATTCTGAGCAACCTGCTGCGCGCCGTCACCTGGTGGAACGGGCAGACGCTGAACACGCAGCTCTACACCTGGCGCAAGGGCCACAAGGTCGGCGAAGATGCGCAGGGCAACGTCTTTTACCAGAGCGGCGATGGCGCTCGCCGCTGGGTGATCTTCAACGGCGAGGTCGAGGCGACGCGCGTCAGCCCGGAATGGCACGGCTGGCTGCACCACACCTACCAGGAACCGCCGACCGAACGCCCGCTGCCGCGCAAGACCTGGGAAAAGCCGCACCAGGAGAATCTGACCGGCACCGCACTGGCCTATGCGCCCGCCGGGTCGATCCGGCGCCAGGATCCCAAGGACCGCGGCGATTACGAGGCCTGGTCGCCCGAGTGATGCTCGGACGCGCCGGCCCCGGAAACGAAAGCCCCGCATGAGATCCCTGTTCGCCACGCTTCTGTGCCTTTCGCTGGCCTGGCCCGTCCAGGCGCAGGAAACGGTGAGCCATGGCTCCGGCGCGGTGCTGCGCGCGCTCGACAAGCTCAACGGCACGGTCACGGATATCGAGGTCGGAGACCGGCAATCGCAGGCCGTCGGCCGGATCGAGGTGACTCTGGACGATTGCCGCTATCCCGAGGGCGATCCGGCGGGGGATGCCTATGCGTTCCTGACCGTGCGCGAGGTCGGCGTCGCCGATCCGGTGTTCCGCGGCTGGATGATCGCCAGCGCCCCGGCGCTCAACCCCATGGACCATCCGCGCTACGACGTCTGGGTGCTGCGCTGCATGACCTCCTGACCGGTTTCGGGTAGGGCCACGGCGTTGAAATCCGCCTCTTTTTCAAGTGCTTCGGCCAGCAGGCGGTGATAGGCGGCGCGGGTGATCTCCTGCCCGCCAAGCGACGCCAGGTGCGGCGTCAGGAACTGCGTGTCGAAGAGCGTGAAACCGCAGCGGTTGAGGTGATCCACCAGCCAGGCAAGGGCCACCTTCGACGCGTCCGCGCGGCGCGAGAACATCGACTCGCCGCAATAGGCCGCGCCCAGCGTGACGCCGTAGACCCCGCCCACCAGCGCGTCGCCCTCCCAGACCTCGATGGAATGGGCCGCTCCCCTGTCGAAAAGCGCCCGGTAGAGCTGGCGGATCTCGTCGTTGATCCAGGTCTCTTCCCGGTCGGCGCACCCCGCCATGACGCCGTCGAAGGCGGTGTTGCGCGTGACCCGGAAGGTGTCGCGGCGCAGGCGCCGCGCCAGGCTGCGGGAGATGTGGAAGCCGTCCAGCGGCAGGATCCCGCGGCGGCGCGGATCGACCCAGAAGATCTCCGGATCGTCCTGCCGCTCGGCCATGGGAAAGATGCCCGAGCGATAGGCGTGCAACAACAGATCAGGCGTGATGCTCATCCGGCGGACCCAAGACTTTTGGCGAAAGTCTTGGCAAACATTTTCTGAAAATGTTTGCGCGGCCCCTGGATCATGCGGCGCCGCTCAGTCCGCCTTGAGGGCCTGTTCCAGCCAGTGCTCCAGCCAGTGGATGTTGTAGTCGCCCCTGTGAATGTCCGGTTCCTGCAGGAGCGCGTGGAACAGCGGAATGGTCGTGTCGACGCCGTCGACGATCAGCTCGCCCAGGGCGCGGTTCAGCCGTGCCAGCGCTTCGGGCCGGTCCCGGCCGTGCACGATCAGCTTGCCGATCAGGCTGTCGTAATAGGGCGGGATCTTGTAACCGTCATACAGTGCGGAATCCATCCGAACGCCAAGCCCGCCCGGTGCGTGATACTGCGTGATCCGGCCCGGGCTGGGCGAGAAGTTCGGCAGTTTCTCGGCGTTGATTCGAACCTCGATGGCGTGGCCGTTGATCTTGAGGTCTTCCTGCGTGAAGGACATCGGGAGTCCCGCAGCCACCCTTATCTGCTCGCGCACCAGATCGACGCCGAAGATGCCTTCGGTCACCGGGTGTTCGACCTGCAGCCGGGTGTTCATCTCGATGAAGTAGAACTCGCCCTTCTCGTAGAGGAATTCGATGGTGCCGGCGCCGGCATAGTTGATCGCGGCCACTGCGTCGGCGCAGACCTTGCCGATGCGCGCCCGTTCCTCGGCGTTGATCGCCGGGCCCGGGGCTTCTTCAAAGACCTTCTGGTGGCGGCGCTGCAGCGAACAGTCGCGTTCCCCCAGGTGCACCGCGCGGCCCTTGCCGTCACCGAACACCTGTATCTCGATGTGCCGCGGCGTGGTCAGGTATTTCTCGATATAGACTTCGTCGTTGCCGAAGGCGGCCTTGGCCTCGGACCGCGCGGTGAGAAAGGCGCGTTCCATCTCCGACGCGTTCTGCGCCACCTTCATGCCGCGCCCGCCGCCGCCGGCGGTGGCCTTGATGATGACCGGGTAGCCGATCTCCTCCCCCAGCTTGCGCGCGGTGTCGAGGTCGGGCACGCCGCCGCCCGATCCGGGGACGCAGGGGACGCCAAGTTCCTTCATCGTCTCGATCGCGGCGATCTTGTCGCCCATGACGCGGATATGCTCGGCGGTGGGGCCGATGAAGGTCAGGTCGTGATCCTCGACCACCTGTACGAAGCGGGCATTCTCCGACAGGAAGCCATAGCCCGGGTGGATCGCCTGGGCGCCGGTGACTTCGCAGGCGGCCAGGATCGACGGGATGGACAGGTAGCTGTCGGTCGAGGACGGCGGGCCGATGCAGATCGTTTCGTCGGCCATCCGCACATGCATGGCGTCGCTGTCGGCGGTGGAATGCACGGCGACGCTCTGGATGCCCATCTCGCGGCAGGCCCGGATGACGCGGAGGGCGATTTCGCCGCGGTTGGCGATCAGGATCTTGTCAAACATGCCCGGACCTTATTCCAGGATCACGAGAGGCGCGCCGTATTCGACCGGGGCGCCGTCTTCGACGAGGATGCGCTTGACCGTGCCCGACCGCGGGGCAGGGATGTGGTTCATGGTCTTCATCGCTTCGACGATCAGCAGCGTGTCGCCTTCGGAGACGCTGGCGCCGACCTTGATGAAGGCGGGCGCGCCCGGTTCGGCCTGCATGTAGACCGTGCCGACCATCGGCGAGGTCACGGCGCCGGGGTGGGCGGCGGGGTCTTCGAATGCGTCGGCCCCCGTCGCAGGCGCGGGGGCCGCGGCTGCGGCCGGAGCGGGGGCAGCGGGCTGCGGCATCGCCGGGGCGGCAGCGGGCGCGGCCTGCGGCTGCATCCGGCTGACGCGCACGTTCAGGCTGTCGTCCTCGCCATATTCTCGCTTTACCTGAAGCTCGGTCAGGTCATTTTCGCGCAGAAGCTCTGCCAGCGCCTGGATAAAGGCCACGTCTGCGTCTTTGGTGTTCTTGGTCATGCCATCCTCGCCCGATTTGCGGTGCCGCTGCCCTGTGCGGGCCTTTTTCGGTTGGCCCGCTTATAGGCCATGTGATTGGGCATGAAAAGCGATGGCGTGGCACCATGTCGCGGCATGTGATCTGCCGCCTGAAACGCGGGGAGTTGGGAAGGTCGGGGAGGCGTTCAGGCGCCGGTAAACTCTCGATGCCGGGTGCGCGCTGTGGTCTGCGGCGACGCCGGGCGCGCGATCGGCGAAGGCATGTCGGTTCGCAAGGTCCGGTGGCCATGCGGGGACCGGGAATCATGCGGCGTCCGGTGGCTAGGCGGGCGTCTCGTCGGCCCGTGCTTCGGCCTGTTCCTGAAGCATTGTCGCGATCTTGATCTGCATGATCGTGGGCGGCGCGGCTTTTTGATCCTTGCGCGATGCCGTGCCGTCGTCCTGTGCGCTGCCGTCGCCGCTTTGGCCCAGGCTCGCCTCCTTGCTGCCGGGCAGGGCGACGACGCGGCTGTCGCTGGCTGCGGGTGCGGGCGTTGCAGGCAGCGCCTGTGGATGGCCGGTACTTTGCGGCGCGGCCCAGGCTGGAATTCCTGATATGAGCATCTGTCATCTCCTTCCGAAAAAACCCCCATGGAAAGAGTTTATCACGCGGCAGGAAGCCTCGCCAAAGCCATTCGAGTCAAGTGGTTAACCAGGTGGTTAACGCAGAAAGGCGGCGCTGGACGCGCCGCCTTTCGACTGACCATGACTGTCGGTGTCAGGTGTTCATACGGTTTTCGATGAGGTTGTCGACGACATCGGGGTCGGCGAGGGTGGAGGTGTCGCCGAGGGAGCCGTAGTCGTTTTCGGCGATCTTGCGCAGGATGCGGCGCATGATCTTGCCGGAGCGGGTTTTCGGCAGGCCTGGGGCCCACTGGATGAGGTCCGGGCTGGCGATCGGGCCGATCTCCTGGCGCACCCAGGTGCGCAGYTCCTTGGTGAGCTCGTCCGAAGGCTCGACCCCGTTCATCAGGGTCACGTAGCAGTAGATGCCCTGGCCCTTGACCTGGTGCGGGTAGCCCACCACCGCCGCCTCGGCGACCTTGGCGTGGGCGACGAGGGCGGATTCGACCTCGGCCGTGCCCATGCGGTGRCCGCTCACGTTGATCACGTCGTCGACCCGGCCGGTGATCCAGTAATCGCCGTCCGCATCGCGCCGGCAGCCGTCGCCGGAGAAGTAATAGCCCTTGTAGTCCGAGAAATAGGTCTTCTCGAACCGCTCGTGATCGCCCCAGACCGTGCGCATCTGTCCGGGCCAGCTGTCCTTCAGCGCCAGCACGCCCTCGGTCGGGCTGGCGTGGATTTCTTCGCCCGACTGCGGGTCGAGCACCACCGGCTGCACGCCGAAGAACGGCTTCATCGCCGCGCCCGGCTTGGTCGCATGCGCGCCGGGCAGGGGCGTCAGCAGGTGCCCGCCGGTTTCGGTCTGCCACCAGGTRTCGACGATGGGGCAGCGGCCCTGGCCCACGACGTCGTTGTACCAGYTCCAGGCCTCGGGGTTGATCGGTTCGCCCACGGTGCCCAGCAGTTTCAGCGAGGATAGATCGCATTTGGTTACGAAATCGTTGCCCTGGCCCAT
>NZ_QPMK01000051.1 GCF_003344785.1 Thalassococcus profundi
CACACAAAGAAAAGTTCTCACGTGTTGAAAAGACAACGAGTGTTCGGGGCGTTCAGGTGTTCCTATTGCGATCATCGGCTTCTATTTGGATCGCATCACTGCTGGCAGTGCCACACTCCAACACCCATCCATAACCAGTTGTGGGCATACCTCGTGGCCTCATATGCCATATTTGGAGTATCGATATTCATCGTAGCGATCTGGTGAACGATCGCAGTCCAAAGCTCTCGATGCTGCCGCACCGAGAGCTTTGGATGTGTCGCTTGGCTTTCCCCAAGAAGACTACGACACAACACCCCAGAGGGCACACACGCCCCTTTGTCTCACATGCAATTCGTGTTGAGCAAGTTTTAAAAATTCTGTCTGGAGCGACTCGCTCACGGTCGATCGTATCATCTTGAAATTATAGAACGCCCCAAGACGGCATTCTGACACCCTGCACCCCTTCCCAAGACAATGAAAAACGCCGCCGCCCCTGCCTGGGCGACGGCGCTGTGCTGCGCGCGGTAACCCACGCGCATGCGGGGGTGAGGTAAGACTATCCCGGATATCATACATTCGCCAGCATCGAAGTTACCATCCCACGACTGACCAAAATCCAAGCCACATCACTAAGCTTTAGCTATAAAAAACTGGCCTCCCCAAATTTACAGGGAGGCTAGCACTTAACTTTGAACAATGAGTGGTTCCGTCATCAGTATACATTCACCCGCCAGCTATTTAGTTAGCGCGGTTGATTGGCCGTCAACACTGCATGCGCCCGTCACACCCCCAACAAAAGTGGTTTACTTTTGCGCTGCCCTTTGGCCGGTTTTTACTTCGCCGCTGACAGGTTGGTGTCTTTCGCGCGCGGAGAGGATAGCCCCCGTAAGGTCTAACCTACTAGGACGTAACTGCGTTACCTCCTATCC
>NZ_QPMK01000052.1 GCF_003344785.1 Thalassococcus profundi
AGACACGGTGTTATAAGCTAAGCTAAGTTTATATTATATTATATATCTATATCTACATAACTGCCAAATTTAACTGTGCACCGCACTACTGTCTGACTGGTGGGACTGCAATTTGGCTGGTGTTGTATTTGAGAAGACAGACTTTGGTAAAACGCGTTCATAATCACTAAGGGGCTGAACGGACTAGCCTAGCCTAGCGTGACGTGGCAGAGCGGAGCGGTGCTTACTTACAGTGGGAAACACAACTGGGAATACCCCAATATTAACTCAAATTATTCCGATAGATATTTTCGGTGGTGTGCTGTTTTTACATTTAACGGTGAGTGGTGATGTAGTGTGTGTGTGTGTTGTAAGAGGCCCCTTTGTGAACTGTGAACTGAATGAAATTGACTCCACTTAAGTTGTATGTAGCTTAAATACGTGTACATACGTGAATTAAACAGATAATAACAAACAGACAGCTGAGACAGTGATTGTACATTTAAATTAGTTGAAGTTTGGACTCAAAAAGTGATTACTGTATACAGTTTTTACTTAACATTTTCCTTTAAATCGCAATTACATTTTAAAGCTAAGGGCAGCTCATATAACAGCCATTACCTTAACAGCACTTCACAAGTTCAGATATTAAAATTGATTTATTTTCCACCCGTAGTACTACACCTGGCTTATGGTAATTTAATCTAGTCACAGGAAGTCAAATCTAGCCACAGGAGATCATCTCTAGCCACAAGAGGACACAAACCAGTGTACTTTTGTGCCGGTCCCAAGCCCGGATAAATAGAGAGGGTTGTGTCAGGAAGGGCATCCGACGTAAAACTTTTTCCAAATCTAATATGCGAATCACTAGAAGGAGAGGAGGAAGGAGAGGAGGAAGGCGTGCCCGTA
>NZ_QPMK01000053.1 GCF_003344785.1 Thalassococcus profundi
ACGCTGGGCAACTCAAAGTGCTTTACATAAACAAACAACAACAAAAAACAAAAACAAATTACAAGCAAAAAATAAAATGAACATAAAATTAATCATTCAATTAATTAAAATAATACTAAAAGAGAAAAGTGCAGATAAAATACTTTTAGTTGTTATATGCAGTGTTGAACAGAGCTGTTTTGAGCCTGGACTTGAACATTGTCAGAGTAGAGGCCTGTCTCACCTCGTCTGGAAGACTGTTCCAGATTTTAGCTGCATAAAACTGAAACGCTCCCTCGCCGTGTTTGGTCCTGACCCTGGGCACCAACAGGAGACCTGTCCCTGAGGTCCTCAGAGTCCGAGATGGTTCATATGGGACTAACATGTCAGAGATGTACTTTGGTGCTGAGCCATGGAGCGCCTTAAACACCAGCAGAGCTGCTTTAAACTCTATCCTCTGAGTGACAGGAAGCCAGTGTAGAGACCTGAGGACCGGACTAATATGGTCGTACTTTCTGGTCCTAGTCAGGACTCGAGCAGCAGCGTTCTGTATGTACTGCAGCTGTTTTACAGCTCGCTTAGTAAGTCCAGTGTGAAGACCATTGCAGTAATCTAGTCTGCTAGAGATGAATGCATGGATGAGTCTCTCTAAGTCTGGTTTAGACACAATACCTTTGATTCTGGCAATGTTTTTGAGATGGTAAAAAGCTGTTGATGTTATTGCTTTAATGTGGCTGTTAAAGTTCAAGTCTGAGTCCATTATTACCCCTAGATTTCTAACTTGATTTTTAGGTTTTAGGGAAAGTGACTCGAGGTGACTGCTGACGCTTTCCCTTTGTGTGTGTGGACCAAAGATAATGACTTCTGTCTTATCTG
>NZ_QPMK01000054.1 GCF_003344785.1 Thalassococcus profundi
TTGGTCGAAAACCCCTGTTCCCAGATCTGGCCCAGCATGGCTTCTGGGATGCCGGGGCCGGTATCTGTTACTGTCAGGATAACTAAAGGTAGGGTCGGGTGACGGCCAATCATCGGCTTAACCCCGTCCGATTTGTCAGACGCGAGCGTTAGTGAGAGTGTGACCGAACCCATGTCGCCCGCCGCGTTGCGAGCATTGTCTGAAAGGTTCAGTAGGATGCGCATCAGCGGTTCTGAATCGCCATGTGCCAGAACTGGAAATCCCGGCACATTCACCGATACTCGGCAAGCTACTTCATCGCTCACAGCTTCGGCTACTCGAGAGATCACATCACGTAGGTCAAAACTGCCGCCCAGATCAGTGAAGCCTTGGTGGCCACTTACAAGATCAATCGCGGTCCGAGCTGCAGCATGCACCTGTGATAGCAGGCGAAGCAGATCCTCGCGAGGCATGTCATCCATGATAAGCCCCAGCTCACTGCCGTGTGAAATGCGAGCCAAAAGGTTCATCAAGTCATGGATGAAATCAGCATCGCGATCATCCTCGCCGCCTCTATGCCCACTTTGCATCACACAGCCCTTTTAGGTTTCATCTTGCACTAGGGTTTAGAAAAGGGGGGGCTTAAGATTGAGAATTTCGCGTCGCCAGAAAAAAGCCTAGGGCTGGCAGCTCATCTCATAAGCTGCGCGTGCCAGATCACGTTCGTTCCGGGTGATCTTGCGCCCTCCAGCCTCGAACGTCCGGCCTGCGCGATCGCCCCAGCTCTCCCGCTCCTGGTCTGTCAGCCCGTTCCACCACTCCCGGGCCGGATCGCCCTGCGGCGTTTCTTCGATGATCGGCGGGGCGTCGGCG
>NZ_QPMK01000055.1 GCF_003344785.1 Thalassococcus profundi
ATCCATCCATCCATCCATCTTCTACCGCTTATCCGGGACCGGGTCGCGGGGGCAGCAGTCTAAGCAGAGATGCCCAGACTTCCCTCTCCCCAGACACTTCCTCCAGCTCTTCCGGAGGAATACCGAGGCGTTCCCAGGCCAGCCGAGAGACATAGTCCCTCCAGCGTGTCCGAGGTCTTCCCCGGGGTCTCCTCCCGGTGGGACATGCCCGGAACACCTCCCCAGGGAGGCGTCCAGGAGGCATCCGAAACAGGTGCCCGAGCCACCTCAGCTGGTTCCTCTCGATGTGGAGGAGCAGCGGATCTACTCTGAGCTCCTCCCGAGTGACCGAGCTCCTCACCCTATCTCTAAGGGAGCGCCCAGCCACCCTGCGAAGGAAACTCATTTCGGCCGCCTGTATCCGGGATCTTGTCCTTTCGGTCATGACCCAAAGCTCATGACCATAGGTGAGAGTAGGAACGTAGATCGACCGGTAGATCGAGAGCTTCGCCTTACAGCTCAGCTCCTTCTTTACCACGACAGACCGGTACATCAACCGCATCACTGCAGAAGCTGCACCAATCCGCCTATCGACCTCCCGCTCCATCCTGCCCTCACTCGTGAACAAGACCCCAAGATACTTGAACTCCTCCACTTGAGGCAAGAGTTCTCCACCAACCCGAAGGGGGCAAGCCACCCTTTTCCGACTGAGAACCATGGCCTCGGACTTGGAGGTGCTGATTCTCATCCCAGCCGCTTCACACTCGGCTGCAAACCGTCCCAGTGCACGCTGAAGGTCCTGGCTTGATGGGGCCAACAGGACAACATCATCTGCAAAGAGCAGAGACGAGATCCTGTGGTTCCCAAACC
>NZ_QPMK01000056.1 GCF_003344785.1 Thalassococcus profundi
CACCAGCTGGACCTCGTCATCACTAGAAGACCCATGCTGAACCCCGTGCTCCTCACGCGTAGTTACCATAGTTCCGACTGCGACACCGATCACTCCCTGGTCGGCAGCATTGTGCGTCTCCGACCCAGACGGACCCACCGCTCCAAGCAGGAGGGCCGGCCTCGCATCGACACAGCCAGAACTTCAAAGCCTGAGCTGCGTGAATGCTTCGCCGAGGTCATCAACAAGACCCTGGAAGACTGCCCCACAGACAGCACCACAGCACGCTGGGACTTTATCCGTGGTGCCATATACCAGTCCGCCTCAGACACTTTCGGAAAGAGAGCCAGGAAGAACGAGGACTGGTTCGAGGCTGGGATTGAAGAGATGGAGCCTGCTTTAGCCACCAAGGGTGCTGCGCTTGTCAAGTACAAGAGGAAGCCCTGTGAGAAAACACTGGCCGCCTACAGAGAAGCCCGCAACAACGCCAAGAGGGTTGCCCGTAGGTGCGCCAACGACTACTGGCTGAAGCTCTGCAGTGACATCCAGACCTCTGCAGACTGCGGAAACACTCGTGCCATGTACGAGGGGATGAAGAAAGCATTTGGACCAAGTGTCACCAAGATCGCACCCCTCAAGTCCACCTCCGGCAACATCATCAAGGACCGTGGCGGGCAGATGGAGAGATGGGTTGAGCACTACGGGGAGCTATACTCTAGAGAGAATGTCGTCACCGACACAGCCATGGAGAACACCACCCCACTTCCCATCATGGAAGAACTCGACTCGCCACCCACCATCGAGGAACTCAGTAAGGCCATTGACTCGCTGTCTTGCGGGAAAGCACCAGGCAGCGACGGAATCC
>NZ_QPMK01000057.1 GCF_003344785.1 Thalassococcus profundi
CAGAGGTGGTCCTACATTTTAGACCAGCTTGCAGCCTTTTTAAGATGGATCAGGGATTGATTTAGGCTGCTAATCTCATTGGTTCTGTTTTGCTGGCATAGGCCTCATCGGGGGTCAATATTCCGTGGGTCGAATGCGGGCGCTCGGAGTTGTAGTAGGTCAGCCATTTGCCGATCCCGGCGCGCATTTCTGATCCCGTCTCAAAGGCATTCAGATAGACGCATTTATACTTCAGGGATCGCCATAGCCGTTCGATCATGCGGTTGTCGCGCCATGCGCCCTTGCCATCCATGCTGATCTTGATCTTTGCATCTGTCAGCACATCAATCCAAGCACCGCTTGTGAACTGACTTCCCTGGTCGCTATTGAAGATTTCTGGCGCGCCGTGCTCGACAATGGCCTCCTTCAAAGCTTCCACGCAGAAGTCCGCATCCATGCTGTTTGACAGCCGCCATGCTAGCACTTTGCGGCTGTACCAATCCATGATCGCTACGAGATACAGGAACCCCCGCCGCATAGGGATGTAGGTAACGTCTGCACACCAGACCTGGTTGGGCCTGTCGATGACCGTGTTACGCAGCAGGTATGGCCAGATCTTGTGCTGTGGGTGCTTCTTGCTAGTGTTGGGCTCCTGGTAGATCGGAACAAGCCTCATCAAACGCATCAACCGTCGTACTCGGTGCCGACCACATCGATGCCCAATCCGCTTCATGTACCGGGCCATCTGGCGGAAACCGTACCAAGGCGTTTCCAGAAATTGCTTGTCGATAATCTCCATGAACCGCAGGTTCTCAGCGCTTTCACCGACCGGTTGATAGTAGAG
>NZ_QPMK01000058.1 GCF_003344785.1 Thalassococcus profundi
CCTATCTTTGCAGAAGAATTTTTAAATCTGTATAGATATGGCACAAAGTAATGTAAACATGAGCAAATTAAAACGTTCATTTCAAATGCTAGCGGCAAAAATACCGCAACGCACCATTTGCGAGCAACTACACATGGGACGTGGCGTACTGAACCGTTACAAGACCTTGGCGGATTCCCAAGGTTTGTCCTATGGCGTGATAGGCCGCATGAGTGACGGGGAAATAGAATCTTTCCTCCAGTTGTCCAAACCCACAGCAGCCCCATCTTCCCAACGTCAGGTGCTGGACGGGCTGTTGCCTGAATATGTGTCAGACTTGTCGCATAACCGCTACCTCACCATTCAAGCCCTGCACGAGTCATACAAGAAGGAGCATCCCGACGGATATGGATACACCCAGTTCAAGAAGTCAATCCGTAAGTATCAGTACTCACACAACCTCAGCTTCCATAACACCTATATTCCTGGGGAAGAGATGCAGATTGACTTCGCCGGCGATGCCCTGTGGCTTACCGACCCGAAGACAGGTGAGCTAACCAAGGTTGTCGTCTTGGTCTGTATCCTGCCATACAGCGGCTTGGGATTTGCCAAGGCTATGTACAACGCTTCCATGGAGAACTTCTTCGGCGGTATATCCGATGCCTTCTCTTACTTCGGCGGAACAACTCGCATAGCCAAGAGTGACAACATGAAGCAGTGGGTGAAGAAATACGACCGCTACGAGCCAGCGTTCAATGATGCAGCCGTGGAATGGGCCGCCTACTACGATACAACCCTCCAAACCTGCAGGGTTCGCACTCCCAGGGACA
>NZ_QPMK01000059.1 GCF_003344785.1 Thalassococcus profundi
CGCGAAGTATTCCTTCCACCGCCCGACAATATCCCCAGTTGAAGTCAGCAGATCCCCACCTTCACTGTAAACTGTGTTGGCAGGGTATTGCTTCCCCCTCCTGAGGCGCCGGACAGTTTGCCAGAATTTCTTCGACGCTGACCGATAGTCCTTCTCCATGGTCTCACCGAACTCCTCCCAGACCCGAGTTTTTGCCTCCACTACCATCTGGGCCGCAGCTCGCTTGGCCTGCCGGTACCGGTCTGCTGCCTCAGGTGTCCCACGAGCCAACCAGGCTCGATAGGTCTCCTTCTTCAGCTTGACGGCATCCCGTACCTCTGGTGTCCACCACCGGGTGCGGGGATTGCCGCCTCGACAGGCACCAGAGACCTTACGGCCGCAGCTCCGAGCGGCCGCGTCGACAATGGAGGTGGAGAACATGGTCCACTCGGACTCAATGTCTCCAGCCTCCCTCGGGATCTGGTTGAAGCTCTGCCGGAGGTGGGAGTTGAAGATCTCTCTGACAGGGGACTCAGCCAAACGTTCCCAACAGACCCTCACTGTACGTTTGGGCCTGCCGAGTCTGTCCAGCTTCCTTCCCCGCCATCGGACCCAACTCACCACCAGGTGGTGATCAGTTGACAGCTCCGCCCCTCTCTTTACCCGAGTGTCCAAGACATATGGCCGAAGGTCAGACGAAACAACTACAAAGTCGATCATCGACCTCCTGCCTAGGGCGTCCTGGTGCCACGTGCACTGATGGGCACCCTTATGCTTGAACATGGTGTTTGTTATGGACAAACCGTGA
>NZ_QPMK01000060.1 GCF_003344785.1 Thalassococcus profundi
AAGTGTATCACGGTATCCTTCATAACGATCCTTGCGTTCCTTGCAAACATCAAGCTTACGTTGCAACTCATCTTTAGAGAGCTTGCGTCCTTCCTCATGATCGTATGCTTCAAGTTCTTCCATATAGATTGAAATATGTTCATCAAGACGCTTGATTCGGTCATCGAGTTTGCTTAGAGTAAGGTTGTTGTCTTTAGCATTTACAGCCTTAAACTTGCTTCCATCAATAGAGATGTACGACTTAGAAAAGAGCTTCAGTCCCATACAAAACTTGTTGAACTCTTTAAAAACTTTAGTAATAGCCTTCTTGTTGTCCTTGCGGAAATCGGAGATTGTACGAAAGTCAGGAGTCAGCTTGTTGAGCAGCCACATTACCTCTACGTTACACTTGCACTCACGAGCAAGTTTGCGAGAGGAACGTACCTGATAGAAGTAACCATAAATATAGAGTTTGAGGAGATCGCGAGGATCATATCCGGGAGTACCAGTCTCTGCAGGAGTACTGCGGACGAATCCCAGTTCATCCATTTTGAGATTATCGACAAAAGCATCAAACAAGCGAACAGGGGCGTCAGCCTCTACATACTCGTCAATGCAATCAGGGAAAAGAATCCTCTGTCGTCTATCTTGTCCTTTTTTATATGCCATATCTTTCTTGTTTTTTACTACAAAGATACATAAAATAATTGAGAATCAAGAAGATACGAGGTTAATTAACTATAAAGAGCAAAAGAAAAATGCCCAATTCAGTTGTTTGCTTCCCTAATTAATTTTT
>NZ_QPMK01000007.1 GCF_003344785.1 Thalassococcus profundi
CGCTGCGTCGAGCGATGCTGACCCAATGTGCGGCAGGCCCGGCGCTCAGATACGCCAAGGGTCTGCCGCACATGGTCGATACATCGACGGCGGCGGGCGGGGCTCAGAAGTTTCCCCGGGCGGCCTCGGTCAGGATAATCTTGTCCAGCGTCAGATCCGAAACCGCCCGCCTGAGCCGGGTATTCTCGGTCTCAAGCTGCTTCAGCCGCTTGAGCTGGTCCCGGCTCATGCCGCCATACTCTTTGCGCCAACGGTAATAGGTCTGCTGCGTCACCCCGATCTGACGCACAGCATCGGCAATCGAGCTGCCTTGACCTTGCAGCACTTCAACCTGTCGCAGCTTCAGCACAATCTCTTCGGGCTTGTCTCGCTTTCCAGCCATCGCTTGGTCCTCCTGACATCGGGATAAAACTATCCCAGTTGGTGGACCACTTCAGTGGGGGCACTCCAGACACAAGACCGCTTCTGAAAAGGTACACAGGATCATTTACGACTTGCTATGCGGGAGACATCCACACAGGTCACTCGCCGCGCTGTCCATGAGCGGCAGGTCGGGTGCGAGCAGCTCTCCCAAAGGTCAGTGTCGACCGCAGCATTTCTTGTATTTGCGCCCCGACCCGCAGGAGCATGGATCGTTCCGCCCTGGCCGGGAGCCCGCCTTGAAAGGTAGGTCGGGGAAGTTTGCGGGCTCCCGCGAGGAAAGCTCGGGGCGGGACTGATGGAGTATGGTGGCGACGCAGTTCGGGATCAGATCGGGTGCTTCAAGGTCGATCTCGTCGATCTCGTCATCCGTGAATTTGCTCTGGCCGGTGTAGATATCCTGAAGCGCCATCAGGAAGATCATCGTCGTGCGCGTCTCTTCATCGGCCTGGTCGAGCAGTCGGCTCCAGGCATCCGGGCGCAGCCCCATGGCGCGCGTGAAGCCATCGACCCAAGGCTCCCACAGGATTTCGTCACTATTGGGATCGACCTCGTAGATCGGTTCGACCCAAAGCGAGGCGGCAAGCGCCTGAACGGCCGAATTGTAATGCGCCATCACTGCACCGATGGTCTCCTCCGCTGAATGTTGGTTAGGAAATTGTGCCTCTCCCGTCTCTCCCCAGACCTGAGGCAACCACTCCGAGGGCGGGATCAGCTCTGGGCAGGCAAGAACACTGACGATGTAGCCGTCAAGCTCGCTGAGCGTCATGGGCATGTTCTCGGTTGGCAGCGCATTCAGCAGCGCGTCAAGTCGATCGAGTTCCTGTTCAGATTGGTCCATGGAAGCCTCCCAGCGAAAAACGTGTTCTTACGCGACGCAATTCAAAAACACCCGCGCGTCAGGACGACGTCCCGGTGAGTCCTTCAAGTGGCGCGGGAGGAGCCGACTGCGTGACCTCTTCCGGTCTGCGTTTTTCGTAAAAGGCATTCCCGCCCGTCGCCAGGACATAGTGCATGTTGTTGTAGGGCGCGCTGTACCCGGCACTGTGGAAAAACTGCGCATCTCCAACCAGGGGATGCCGTTCACCGCGCAGGACCGAGGCTGCTGCCTCTTTTACCAGTGGAACAGCTGGTCCCTGCAACTTGCGTGACATAACCCCGGGCGCGAACTGGCCTTTCTGTTCGACGACGCCACAGACGCTTCCGGGAAATTCCGAGGACTCCACCCGGTTCATGACCACGCTGCCGACGGCAATCATTCCGTCGCGGCTGGACCAGTTCGACTCGAAATACATCGCCCTGGCCATGCAATCGATGTGCCCGGCGTCCGGGCTGGTGCGATTGTGTGCGTCGCAAGCCGCCAAGAGTCCGAGAGTCGCGAGCATCATGGCGTGTCGCAGGGTCGTCATTGGCTCTTGTCTCCGTCGCGACGTGTGACTGCAGACCACCGGGCCTCGCTTTGGCAGGGACGTGCGCACCCGAAAGTCTGTGGGGAAGACAACGGCAAAAGCGTTCGGAGATCAAGGCCAGCAAAACGAGGCAAGGGCACCTTCTATCAGCGCATCAGGCAAAGGTTCGTTCGATCAAGTCAGAGCCAACTGCCGCAGCGCGATTCACATGTGGGGCGGCGAGACACCGCTCAAGTCTCTGGAAATTTTGAGTTGAAGTGGTGCCCGGGGGCGGAATCGAACCACCGACACGAGGATTTTCAATCCACTGCTCTACCCCTGAGCTACCCGGGCACGGGTGAACGGGCGTGCCGTTCGGGTGAAGGCCTTCTAGGCGAGGGGCGCGGTCTTTGTCCAGAGGGGAAAGCCAAAAATTCACGTCAGAGCAACCGCAAGCCACAGGCGCGGCGGAGGTGCGGTGTGCTCGGCTCTTTCAACGCGCGCCGGGGCAGGGTAAAGCGCGAATATGACAAAGGTCTTCAGCACGCTCGGGCAGGTTCTGGACCACGGTTTCGATACCGTGATCGACGTCCGCAGCCCGGCGGAATTCGCCGAGGATCGCGTGCCCGGTGCGATCAATCTGCCGGTGCTCGACAACGAGGAGCGCGCGCGCGTCGGCACCATCTACAAGCAGCAAAGCCCGTTTCTCGCCCGCAAGCTGGGGGCGGCGCTGGTCTTCCGCAATGCGGCGGCGCATATCGAAGGGCCGCTGGCGCATCATGACGGCGGCTGGCGGCCGCTGGTCTATTGCTGGCGTGGCGGGCAGCGGTCGGGGTCCTTCGCCTGGATGCTGGCGCAGATCGGCTGGCGCTCCGAAACCGTTCAGGGCGGTTACAAGACCTACCGCCGGCTTGTCACGGCGGCGCTTTACGATCGGCCCCTGCCGCACCGGCTGGTGCAACTGGGCGGCTACACCGGGACGGCAAAGACCGCGCTGCTGCACCGGCTGCGCGACCGCGGGGTGCAGATCGTCGATCTCGAGGGGCTGGCGCGGCATCGCGGCTCGCTGCTGGGCGGTTTGCCGGGCGGACAGCCAAGCCAGAAGGCATTCGAGTCATCGCTGGCGCAGGCGCTGCACGCGCTCGATCCGGCGCGGCCGGTGCTGGTCGAGGCGGAATCGAGCAAGATCGGCACCTGCAACATTCCGCCCGCGGTCTGGACGGCCATGAAGGACGCGCCGTGGATCGAGGTCGCCGCCCCACTGGACGCGCGCGCCGCGTACCTGGCCGAGGCCTATGCGGATATCCTGGCGGACGGCGAATCGCTGCGCGACAAGCTGCGCCCGCTGGTGCAGCACCGGGGGAGGGCCGCGGTCGAGCGCTGGTTCACGCTGATAAACGCCGGCGACAAGCCCGAGTTGACGGCGGCTTTGGCTGCGGATCACTACGATCCGGCTTATGACAAGTCGATGCGGGCGATGGCCCCGCAAGTCGTGGCCCGGGTCGAGGCCGAGAGCCTGTCCGACAGGGCGCTCGACGGTGTTGCCGCACGGATCGAGGCCGCGGTTCAGGCGATTTCGATGACGCCTGGGTCGCCGGTCAGCTGACCAATCTCCGCGGCGGTGTCGCCGGCGTCTCGGAGCTGGGCCAGGAGCCCCTGTGCCCGCCCGGCAGGCACGGCGGCCAGGAGGCCGCCGGACGTCTGGGGGTCGAACAGCAGGTCGGTCTCGGGTGCCTCGGGCAAGCCGGGCAGTGCTACGCGGTTCTGCGCGAAAAGCGTCGAGCGGATGCCGCGCGCCGCAAGGTCGCGGGCGCCGGACATCAGCGGCACGGCGCCCGGGTCCAGACGCGCGCCCACCTTCGAAGCGTCGCAGAGGCCACGCAGGTGACCGGCAAGGCCGAAGCCGGTCACGTCGGTCATCGCATGGGCCACGGGCACGAGGATCGCGGCGGCCCGGGCCTGACCCCGGGTCATCAGGTCCAGCGCCTCGGCCACCCAGTCTCCCTTCGCCAGCCCCTGCATCTCTGCCGCCATCAGCACGCCGCTGCCCAGCGGCTTGGTCAGGATCAGCGTGTCGCCGGGGCGGCCGCCTGCCAGGGTGATCGGCGCCCGGTCGCAGAGGCCGGTGAGGCTGAACCCGATGGTCAGTTCCGTGCCGACGGAGCTGTGGCCGCCGACGATGGCGGCGCCTGCCTCCTGCATCACCTCATCTGCGGTCTGCAGGATCTCGGCCATCAAGCGGGCGGTCAGGGTCTCTGACAGGCGCGGCAGGATCAGGTTCGCCGTGGCGGCCTGCGGGGTTGCCCCCATGGCCCAGATATCGCCCAAGGCGTGATGGGCGGCGATGCGGGTCATCACCACCGGATCGGCCACCATGGCGCGCAGGTGATCGGTAGTAAGTACCTGCCGGGCACCGCCGGTGGTGAGCAGGGCCGCATCGTCGCCGGGCAGGGGGGTGATATCGCCGCGTCTGTTTGCCGGCAAGGCGGTGAGGGACGCTGCCAGCACGTCACGTCCGACCTTGGCGCCGCAGCCGCCGCACATCGGCTTCGGTCCCAGGGCCGTGCGCAGACCGGCGGCGCGGGGCCAGGGCAGGTCCGGCGCGGGCATGCGCGGCAAGGTGTCGAACTTGTCCATGAAGGCGCGGTCGATCCGGTCTTTCCACCGCCACATGAGCGGACCGGACATCGGCAGGCCGAAGCGATCGGCCAGCGCCGTCTTGCCGCCCATGGAAATGAGCTTGAGGTAATCCGTCTGCGGCCGGTAGGCGCGCAAACCGCCGCTGCCCGCCGCGAGGGTACGGCGCAGGTTCGCGTAAAGCACCGGCGCCTGCCGGACCGCGTAGACGCCGGCCTTGGGGCGCGGAGCGAAGGCCATGTGCGCGCAGTCGCCGGCGGCGAAGACCGATGGATCGGAACTGCGCAGCCGGTCTTCGACGATGATGAAGCCGCGGTCGAGTGTCAGCCCGGTCTCTTCGAGCCAGGGATAGGGCCGCGCGCCGGCGGCGCCGGTGACGAAGTCCGCGGGAAGGACCGAACCGCCGTCCAGCGCGACACCCTCCGCGGTGATGGCCGTGACCTCGGCCTCTTCGTGCAGCGCCACGCCCAGATCGACCAGCGCCTGCCGCAAACGCCGGGCCGATGCCGGGCCCAGGTCAGACAGGACCCGGCCCATTTCGACCAGATGCACCGTGGCCGGGCGCTGCTTCTGCGCAAGCGCGTGAGCCATGGCCATGCTCAGTTCGGCTCCGGCGACGCCGCCGCCGATCACGGCGACCCGTGCCGGGCCGCTGCCGGACAGGTAGTGCTGCCAGGCGCTGGCGAAGGAGCCAAGCGGTTTGGCCGGGATGGCGTGGTCGGCAAAGCCCGGCAAATCGGGCATGCCGCTTGTTATGCCGATGTCGACCGACAGGGCGTCGAAGCCGATGGGCGGGCGGCCCGGCACCGACACCTCGCGCGCGGCGAGGTCGATGCCGTCTGCCGCGCCCAGCACCAGCCGGGCGCCGGCAAAGCGGGCCAGCCGCACCAGATCGATGTCCAGCGCCTCGCGGCTGTAATGCCCGGCGACATGGCCCGGAAGCATGCCCGAATAGGGGGCTGTCGGGCCGGGATTGACCAGAGTCACCTGCACGCCGGGCAAAGGATTCATGCCCCATTTGCGCAGCACCAGCGCATGGGTGTGGCCGCCACCGATCAGCACAAGGTCGCGGGTCAGGGGCAGGGGGGGCTGGTGCATGGGCGTCTCCGGCGTGGTCCGCAGCCCCTTAGCATGATCCCTGCCCGGTGTCTTGCCGGTCACGGTGGGTTGCAAACCCACCCTACCGCGCCGTTCCGGGGATCGGTCAGATCGACACCTTGTCGAGCAGCGCAGTCCGGTCGACCTCGCCGGCGCGGCCCGAGAGCGACACTTCGCCGCGGGTCATCGCGACGAAGCTGTCGGCCAGACCCCAGGTGAAGTCGAAATACTGTTCCACGAGAATGATCGCCATGTCGCCCTGATCGCGCAATTGCGCGATCACGCGGCCGATCTGCTGGATGATGTTGGGCTGGATGCCCTCGGTCGGCTCATCGAGCAGCAGCACCCGCGGGCGGGCGATCAGGGCGCGGGCGATGGCCAGCTGCTGCTGCTGCCCGCCCGACAGGTCGCCGCCGCGGCGGTGGGTGAATTCCTTGAGGATCGGGAACAGTTCCCAGATGTGCTCCGGCACGCCGCGCTCGGTTTTCGGCAGGCAGGCGAACCCCGATTCGAGGTTCTCCATCACCGTCATCAGCGGAAAGACCTCGCGGCCCTGCGGCACATAGGCGATACCGGCGCGCGCGGCCTGGTAGGCGTTCAGATGGTCGAGGCGTTGGCCATCGAGCGATATCGTGCCGCCGGAATAGGGGTGCCGCCCGGCAATGGCCTTGAGCAGGGAGGTCTTGCCGACGCCATTGGTGCCCATGACGGCGGTGACCTTGCCGGGTTCGGCGCTCAGCGAGACGCCGTGGAGTATCTGGCTCTGGCCATAATGCAATGTGAGGGAGTCGACGGTCAGCATGCGGTGGCTTTCGGGTCTGTCACAACGGAGGATCGCGCCCGGCCCGGGGGTAGGTGCGGAACGCGCCCGTCCCGGGGGCCGGGTCGGGCGAGATCCGGGGCATGCGCCCCGGATAGGAAATTGAAGGACCGCGGCGCGTCCATCCTCAGCGCCCCAGGTAGACGTCGATGACGTCCTGGTTCTTGGTCACGTGATCGAGCGATCCTTCGGCCAGCATCGATCCTTCGTGCAGGACGGTGACCTTGCAGCCCAGGCGGCGGACGAATTCCATGTCATGCTCGACCACCACCACGGCGCGGGTTTGCGCGGCGCGCTTGAGCAGGTCGGTGGTGTGTTCCCGCTCCGCGGGCGTCATGCCGGCCGCCGGTTCGTCCACCAGCAGCAGGCGCGGGTCCTGCGCCAGCAGCATGCCGATCTCGAGCCATTGCTTCTGACCATGGCTCAGTTCGCCGGAGGGACGCGCGAGTTCATGGGTCAGGCCGATCTCCTCTGCGATCTCCTCGATCCGCGCAGCACCCTTCGCGGTCTTGCGATACAGAAGCACGTCGAAGGGACCGCGCGGATTGGACAGTGCCATGGCGAGGTTCTCGCGCACGGTCTGCGCCTCGAACACGGTGGGTTTCTGGAACTTGCGACCGATGCCGGAACGGGCGATCTGGCTCTCGGACATCTTCAGCAGCGATTCGGATTTCTCGCCATAGACGACGCGGCCCTCGTCGGGACGGGTCTTGCCGGTGATGATGTCCATGAAGGTGGTCTTGCCGGCGCCGTTGGGGCCGATGATGGCCCGCAGCTCCGGCTCTCCGATCTGGAAGCTGAGATTGTTGATGGCGCGGAAGCCGTCGAAGGACACGGTGACGCCGGAGAGTTCGAGCAGGGTCTTCATGGCCGCCGCTCCTCGGGCTCTTGCTGGCCTTCCTCTCGGCGCAGTGCACCCTTGTCGGGACCGAAGTCGCCGACGCGCTGCGGGGCGCGGTTGATGGTGATGTAGTCGAAGAGACCGCCGATGCCCTTGGGCGCGAAGAGCGTCACCAGCACGAACGACAGCCCCAGCAGCACCAGCCACCAGTCGGTCCAGTTGATCGTGTAGAAGCCCAGTGGAATCGACGGCGCGCCGCCGCCGGTGAACCACGACGACAGCAGCGAAACGAAGGCCGCGCCGATCACCGCGCCGTAAAGCCGCCCGCGCCCGCCGATGGCGACCCAGACGGCAAGGTAGATCGACGCGATGGGGGCGATCTCGGCCGGATTGATGATGCCGGCTTGCGGATAGTAGAGCGCGCCCGCGATGCCCGAGACGATGGCGGTGAGGGTGAAGACGAAGAGCTTGTAGCTTTCCACGTGGTAGCCCAGGAACCGCACCCGGCTTTCGTTGTCGCGGATGCCGCGGATGACGCTGCCCATCTTCCCCGACACGACCCAGGCAAAGAGCACGTAGCCCATGGCCAGCGCGAGCGCCGATGCCCAGAAAAAGCCGATGGAGACGACCGATTGCGGCGTGTCCTCGAGCCCCGGCAGGTTCTGCAGGCCCGAGAGGCCATTGTTGCCGCGCAGGCCGGAGTCGTTCTGGAAGAGGTAGAGCGACAGCGCCAGCGTCATCGCCTGGGTCAGGATCGACAGGTACACGCCGGTGACCCGGCTGCGGAATGCAAGCCAGCCGAAGACCAGCGCCAGCAGGCCGGGGACCAGAACGACCATCAGGAGTTGCAGGAAGAGCGAGTCGGAAAAGGCCCAGAGCGCCGGGAAGTCCGAGCTGCCGACGACGCCGAAGATCTGCGTGCCGATGGCGTTTTCGATCTCGGACGGTGTCGGCGGGATCGCCGCGGCGGCAAGGCTTTCGGTCACGATGATCTCGGTCCGGGCGTACATCAGCCACATGCCGATGGCATAGCCGCCGATGCCGAAGAAGGCGAAATGCCCCAAGCTCAGGATGCCGCAATAGCCCCAGACCACGTCCATCGCTACGGCGATCAGGCAAAGGCACAGGGTCTTGCCAAGGGTCTTGATGAAGGAGGTCGACAGCAGGCCGATACCGGTCGCCTCGGCCAGCACGGTGACGACCACCGTGAAGAGGCCTAGGATAGCCAGGAACCACAGGACGGAAGGGTTTTTGGAGAGGAATCCTTGGGTCATGCGCGGCCTCTGGCGTGGCTGGGGGGCTCTGCCCCCGTCCCGGCGTGCGCCGGGACTCCCCCGGAGGTTTTTTGGCAAGATGAAGCAAGGGCGCGGCGCTCCTGCTTCATCTTGCCGCAAAAACTCCCGCCGGAGGCATCCGGCGCGCGCAAGTGGCGGGTCGGGATAATCAGGATGTGCATGGTCAATCCCCCGCCGCGCGGCCCTTGAGGGCGACGATGCCCTTGGGCCGGAACTGGATGAAGAGGATGATGAAGAGGATCATGTAGGTCTGCGCCGCCAGGGTGTTCGACGGGTTGAACCACTCGATGCCCTTCTGCAGCCCGCCGATCAGCGTGGCGCCCGCGAGCGTGCCCCAGACGTTGCCGACGCCGCCCACGACCACGGTCATGAAGCTTTGCACGATGTAATCGGCACCCATCTCGGAGGTCACCTTGGCGTAGAGGCCGATGGCCACGCCGGCGATCCCGGCGATGCCCGATCCCATGCCGAAGGTCAGCATGTTGATGCGGCCGGGGTTGATGCCCATGGAGGCCGCCATGCCGGGGTTCTGGGTCACGGCCCGCACCTCGAGACCCAGCCGGGTCTTGTTGAGGATGAAGAGGATCAGGCCGAGGAACAGCAGCGCCAGCACGAAGATGGCGATGCGGATATTGGCGATCTGCACCACGTCGTTGATCACCCACGCCCCGTCGAGCCAGCCCGGCGAGGTCAGCGGCCGCGCCTGGGTGCCGAAGATGTTCTTGGCCAGCTGCTGCAGGGCGATGGAGATGCCGAAGGTGGCCAGCAGGGTCTCCAGCGGGCGGTGGTAGAGGTGGCGGATCACCAGCCGCTCCATCGCGACGCCCGCGGCGAAGGTCACGGCAAAGGCCAGCGGCAGGGCGACGAGCAGAGAGGCGGTGTAGTCGGGGATGATCTGCTGCACAACGTAGCCGGTATAGGCGCCCATCATGATGAATTCGCCGTGGGCCATGTTGATGACGCCCATGACGCCGAAGGTCACGGCCAGGCCGATGGCGGCGAGGAAGTAGATCGAGGCGAGGCTCAACGCGTCGAGCGAGATGTCGAGCATCTGGTTGCGCGCCACCCGCGCCTCGACCTCGTCGAGCGCGGCGCGCGCGGCGTCGGTGATCGCGGGGTCGGGCTCGGCATATTCCTCGAAGAAGACATGATTGGACAGCGCCGCGGCGCGCGTCTCGTTGGTTACCAGCGCCGGAACATCCGTGTCCACGTCGTCGATCAGCGCGGCATAGGCGCGGGCGCGGCCGTCGTCGGTGTTCAGTTGTCCGACCGGCACGCCGCCGACGCGGCCGTCGACGATGTTGCTGGTCAGCAGCGCCTTGATCTGGTCGGGCGAGGCCGCGGGCGGCGCGAGATCGGCGGCCACGAGGCGCGCGTAGGCCTCGGCTTCGGTGATGTCGGTGCCGGGGGTGAGGACGCGGGCGATGTTGGCGTCTTCTGGCAGGCTGGGCGCCGCGCGGGCGGTGCTGGCCAGGACCAGGTTCAGAACCGACCGGGTCTGAACGTCGAGCTCCGAGGACAGCCGTTCGATCGCGGCCACGCGCTCTTCGGTCGTGTCGGCGAAACGCGCGGCGAGGTTGCCGGCCAGTCGCTCCTTGCGGCGCTTGATCGCCGGGTCCGGTTCGTTTTCGATGGACTGGGTCAGCGGGTCGATCTGGTCGGCATCGGGGCTGCGCTCGATGGCGTCCAAGGCGGCCACGCGGCGGGCGCGGTCGGGGTCCGACAGCTGGAACTGCACCAGGGCCGCGCCGATCACTCGGCGGACGCCGCCATTGGGGCGTATCTCGGTCATGTCGGAGGCGGTGCCCGCGGGCTCCAGCGTCGAGATGTCGGTGAGCGCGTAGCCGTTGCCCTGCGGTTCCGCGTAGAAGAAAAGCCCGTCGCTTTCCCGGACAAAGACGCCCTTGTTCTGCCAGCGTTCGAGGAATTCCGACACGCCGGGCAGGCCGGAGGCCACGAGATCCTCGATCACCGTGCCGACGCTGCGGCGTCCGGGGTCGGCCACCTCTTCGGCATGGCGTTGCAGCACCGATTGCAGCGTCTCGCCGCCGGATTGCTGCGCTCGGGCGGACGGCAGGCAGATACAGAGCGCAAGGGCAAACAGGAGCGCGCGAAGCATGGGCGTGGCCTTGATGCGGAGTTGGAAAAGGTCGGCAGGTCCGGCGGGCGCGCGAGGGAGGCGCGCGCCCGCCGGGGGGCGTGTCAGTAGTTGGACGTCAACTGCACGCAGGTCTCGGTTTCGGTGTTGTACATGCCGCAGCCCAGCTCTTTCCAATCCGAGGTGAGCACGGCGGATTCCGGCAGGAAGTCGGTCCAGGCATCGCCCGGCACCGGTTCGGTCTGGGAGATGATGTCGAACTGGCCGTCGGCGCGGATCTCGCCGATGAGCACCGGCTTCGACAGGTGATGGTTCACCAGCATCTCGGCGGTACCGCCGGTGAGGTTCGGGAAGGTCTGGCCGTACATCGCGTCGCGCACGGCGTCGACTTCGGCGGTGCCGGCCTGTTCGACCGCGTTCACCCACATGTTGAAGCCGATGTAATGCGCTTCCATGGGGTCGTTGGTGACGCGATCCTCGTTGCCGATGAAGGCGTGCCAAGCTTCGATGAATTCGGCGTTTTCCGGCGTGTCGGCGGACATGAAGTAGTTCCAGGCCGCGAGATGCCCCTCAAGGTTCGAGGTGTCGAGGCCCGACAGCTCTTCCTCGCCCACGGAAAAGGCCACGACCGGAATGTCGTCTGCCGAAACACCGGCGGCGGCGAGTTCCTTGTAGAAGCCGATGTTGGCGTCGCCGTTGATGGTCGAGATCACGCCGACCTGCTTGCCGTCGGCGCCCAGGGCCACGACGTCAGCGACGATCGTCGCCCAGTCGGAATGACCGAAGGGCGTGTAGTTCACGAAGATGTCCTCTTCGGCGATGCCGTTGTCCTTGAGGTAGGATTCGAGGATGTTGTTGGTGGTGCGGGGATACACGTAGTCGGTGCCCAGCAGCGCGAATTTCTCCACGCCCAGTTCCTCGAGGAAGTAATCCGTCGCCGGGATCGCCTGCTGGTTGGGGGCGGCGCCTGTGTAGAAGACGTTCTTGGAGGATTCCTCGCCCTCGTACTGCACCGGGTAGAAGAGCAGTCCGTTCAACTCCTCGATCACCGGAAGCACGGATTTGCGCGACACCGAGGTCCAGTTGCCGAAGATCACGTCAACCTCGTGCACGGTGAGAAGTTCGCGCGCCTTTTCGGCAAAGAGCGGCCAGTCCGAGGCCGGGTCGACCACGACCGCCTCGAGATCGCAGCCCAGCACGCCGCCTGCCTCGTTCTGCTGGGCGACCAGCATTTCCATCGTGTCCTTGAGCGTCGTTTCCGAGATCGCCATCGTGCCCGACAGCGAATGCAGCACGCCGACCTTGATCGGGCAGTCCTGGGCAGCGGCGGCTCCGGCGCCGGCCACAAGTGCGGCGGCAGCCAGGCTTGTCAGTGAAAATTTAGACGTCATGTATCGTTCATCCCGTGGTGGCGCGGCCTGTCGTCGGACACTTCGGGGACATCCCCTGCGGATAGCCTGTCCGGACGCGGGCCGCGGCGATTATTGTTGCCGGTTAGCGCGGCGCCCGCCTTGGGCTGACAGCCGCGCCTGTCCTTCGAATGTGTCCTGTGACAAGGACGCCTAAGGCTTAGCCAGACATACTGGTCTCGCCATAATCACACCGTGCCGAACACGCGAGATTCGAGGGAATTGCCGCATTATCGGGCAAAAGCGGGCGTGAATGACGCGAAAGCAGGCGAAAACCTGCGATTGACGCAGGGTCAGAAGCGGAGGGAGAACGAAGCTGCGCATTTTCTGGGCGACTTTCCTGCCCGCCGGCGCGGCGCGCCCTCATTCGGTTTTACATGCGCGGGCCGGGGTGATTTAGTGAACGACAAGAGGGACATAGACATGACCAACGCCGAACCCGGCTTTTTCGATGAAATGCGCAGCGGCAGCCAGGTGCGCGAGGCCTACCAGAGCCTCGAACGCTGGCACAGTTCCATGCCGGACGATCTGCGCACGCTGAAACAGAGCGAGGCGGAGAACCTGTTCCGCCGCGTGGGCATCACCTTCGCGGTCTACGGCGAAGGCGGCGATCCCGAACGGCTGATCCCTTTCGACATGTTCCCGCGGGTGTTCACCAGCCCGGAATGGCGCAAGCTCGAACGTGGAATCCGGCAGCGCGCCGCGGCGCTCAACGCCTTCTTGGCGGATGTCTACGACCGCGGCGAGATCATCAAGGCCGGCCGCATTCCTGAACATCTCGTCACCCGCAACGACGCCTTCGAAAAGGCCGCCATCGGATTCCGTCCGCCGCGCGGCGTCTATTCGCATATCGTCGGGATCGACCTCGTGCGCACCGGGCGCGACCAGTTCTACGTGCTCGAGGACAACTGCCGCACGCCCTCGGGCGTCAGCTACATGCTGCAGAATCGCGAGATCATGATGCGCATGTTCCCGCAGCTTTTCCTTGAAAACCGCATCGCCCCGGTGGACGGCTACGCGCGACTCCTGAAAAAGACGCTGGCGTCGGTCGCGCCGGACAAGTGCGAGGGCGAACCCAAGGTGGTGATCCTCACGCCGGGGCAGTTCAACTCCGCCTATTACGAACATTCTTTCCTTGCCGACCTTATGGGGGTCGAGCTGGTCGAGGGGCAGGACCTCTTCGTCGAAGGTGATTTCGTCTGGATGAAGACCACCAAGGGGCCGCAGAAGGTCGACGTGATCTACCGCCGCCTCGACGATGCCTTCATCGACCCGCTGTGCTTCCGGCCCGATTCCATGCTGGGCGTGCCGGGGCTGATGTCGGTCTACCGTTCGGGCGGGGTGAACATCTGCTCCTGCCCGGGCGCGGGCGTCGCGGACGACAAGGCGGTCTATACCTTCGTGCCCGAGATGATCCGCTTCTACCTGGGCGAGGCGCCGATCCTTGAAAACGTGCCGACCTGGCAATGCGCCAAGCCGGACGACTGCAAATACGTGCTCGAACACCTGTCGGAACTGGTGGTCAAGGAGGTGCACGGATCGGGCGGCTACGGCATGCTGGTCGGACCCAAGGCCGACAAGAGCACGATCGAGCTCTTTCGCCAGAAGATCGTCGAGGACCCGGCGAACTACATCGCCCAGCCGACGCTGGCGCTTTCGACCTGCCCCACCTTCGTCGAAGAGGGCATCGCCCCGCGACACGTCGACCTGCGGCCCTATTGCCTGGTGGGCGAAAGCATCGAACTGGTGCCCGGCGGCCTGACGCGCGTGGCGCTCAAGGAAGGATCCCTGGTGGTGAACTCGTCGCAGGGCGGCGGGGTCAAGGACACCTGGGTACTGGCGGAGTGACTGGGACATGCTGAGCCGCACCGCATCGCATCTGTTCTGGCTGGGCCGCTACATCGAGCGGGCCGAAACCACCGCGCGGCTTCTCGAAGTGGGCGGGCGCAACGCGCTGCTGCCCGACATCGGCGGCGGCTACCGCAACGACTGGGAAGCGATCCTGCAATCGAACGGATCGCTGCCGGACTTCAAGGAAAAGTACGGCGACCCCGTGCAGCGGAACATCGAGACCTTCCTGTTCTTCGATGCCGAGAACCCGTCGTCGGTTTTCGCCTGCATGGCCGCGGCGCGCGAAAACGCCCGCGTGGTGCGCACCGCGCTGACCTCGCCGGTCTGGGACGCTATCAACACCGCTTTTCAGGAATTGAACCAGTTCCGCCGGATGGAGCGCAGCAAGCTGGCCCTGTCAGACCTCACGGAATGGACGATGCGGTCCTGTGCGCTGATCCGCGGGTCGATCGACGCGACACAGATGCGCAACGACGGCTTTCACTTCATGGGTACCGGCTTCGGCATCGAACGCGCCGACAATACGGCACGCCTGCTCGACGTGAAATACTACGTGCTGCTGCCCAACGTGTCCTACGTGGGCTCGGGTCTCGACCAGTCGCAATGGGTGACACTGCTGCGGTCGATGTCGGCGCACCGGGCCTTCGGCTGGACCTACACGGGCGAGCTGACCGCCGCCAAGATCGCCGATTTCCTGATCCTCAATCCGCAGTTCCCCCGCTCGCTGCGCGCCTCCGTGCAGGATGCGAATTACCATTTGGACTGCCTGACCCGCGGCTACGGCCGGGCGACCAGGGCCCAGAGCCACGCCCGGACCATGCTGGCAGAACTGGTGGAAAGCCAGGTGAGCGACATCTTCGACGAGGGTCTGCACGAATTCCTGCTGCGCTTCATGGCCCAGAACGCGGGCCTCGCCGGGGTCATCCAGGACACCTATCTGCAAGGAAACCCGGAATGAGACTGAGCGTCCATCACGTCAGCCGCTATCACTTCGACACGCCCGTCCGGCGCCTGGTGCAGACGCACCGGCTGACCCCCAGCGACTGCGCCAGCCAAAGGGTGCTGAGCTGGGAGGTCTTCAGTGAAGGCGCGGTCAAGGGCGCTGTCTACCGCGACGGCGCGGGCGACCTGATCGAGACGATCTCGGTCAAGGGGCCGGTGACCGAGCTGGTGGTCGAGGTGCGCGGCGAGGTCGACACGACGGACCTGTTCGGCGTGCTGCGCGACTACCGCGAAACGGTGCCGCCCGGCACCTACCTGCGCGGCAGCCACACGACGGATGCGGATGCCGACCTGCGGGCGTTGTCGGCCGAGGCGCTGGAGGGGCTGGAGGAGGAAACCGCGCTCAACCGCGCCCATGCGCTTGCGCGTGCGGTGTCGGGGGCCATCGCCTATTCGCCGGGTCTCACCGAGCCGGCCACAACCGCCGCCGAGGCGCTGGCGCTGGGCAAGGGCGTCTGCCAGGACCATACCCACGCGCTGATCTCGGTCGCCAATGCCGCCGACATCCCGGCGCGCTACGTCACCGGCTACCTGCATTCCACCTCGGACGGGGAGGCGCACGAAGCCAGCCACGCCTGGGCTGAGCTTTACGTGCCGGGGCTGGGCTGGGTCGGGTTCGACGCGGCCAACGAATGCTGTCCCGACGACCGCTACATCCGTCTGGGATCGGGCTTCGACGCGCAGGACGCCGCCCCCATCCGCGGGGTGCTGGCGGGCGGCGTGGAGGAAACGCTCGAGGTCAGCGTGGCCGTGAAGTCGCAGACCCAGAGCCAGCATCAGCAACAGTAACGTAATTTTCGGCTTTCTCTGTCACAGGTGAATGCAGCGCGTTAAATGCGCGGATGGCCGTCACGCATGGGGCGCGATTCGCTTTTCGATTGGTACAACCATGACCTACTGTGTGGGGCTGTTGCTGAACGCGGGCATCGTGATGCTGTCTGACACCCGGACCAACGCCGGGCTCGACAATATCTCGACCTATCGCAAGATGTTCACCTTCGAGGACCCGGGCGAACGGGTGATCGCGATCATGACCGCCGGCAGCCTGTCGGTGACGCAGACGGTGATCGCGCGGTTGAACGATGCGATCGAGGATCCCGAGGATGAAAGCTCTATCCTGCGGGTGCCGAGCATGCTCAAGGTTGCGGAGACCGTGGGGGCGATGCTGTCGGACGTGTCGTTCGAAGTGTCCTCCAAGATGGACCGCATGAACCAGGGCGCCTCGGCGTCGATGATCGTCGCCGGCCAGCGCCGCGGCGGGCCGATGCGGATGTTCCTGATCTATCCCGAGGGCAATTTCATCGAGGCGACCGAGGATACGCCCTACCTGCAGATCGGAGAGCACAAGTACGGCAAGCCGATCCTCGATCGGGTGATCACGGTCGAGACTTCGCTGGACGAGGCGGAGAAGGCGGTGCTCCTGTCGATGGATTCGACCCTGCGCTCAAATCTCAGCGTCGGCATGCCGCTGGATTTCACCGTGATCGAGGAAGGCACCTTCCGCATCGCCCGCACCCGCCGGATCGAGGCGCAGGACGAAGGCTTTGCCCGGATGAGCCACGCCTGGTCGGATGCTTTGCGCGAGGCGTTCCAGCGGATCGAGCGGTTGTGAGCCTCGGACCGGGGGGSCAGCCCCCCGGACCCCCCGGAGGKTTATTGGCAAGATGAAGCAGGAGACCTGCACGGAAAAGGGCCGCGCTGGCATGGCGCGGCCCTTCTGCATCTCTGGTTGCCGACACTATCCGTAGACGATGTTGGGCAGCCAGGTGATGATTTCGGGGAAGAACATGCACAAAAGCAGACCCACGATCTGCAGGAAGAGGAACGGCAGGGCCGACTTGAAGATGTCGGTCATCGGGATTTCTGCCGGGGCCACGCCGCGCAGGTAGAAAAGCGCATAGCCGAAGGGCGGCGACAGGAAGGACATCTGCATGTTGACGAGGTAGAGGACCCCGAACCACAGCACCAGGTCGTCGGGGTTGTCGAAGCCGAAGCTCGCCGCCCCCAGCGCCTTGATGATCGGCACGAAGATCGGCACGCAGAGCAGCAGGATGCCGACCCAGTCGAGGAACATGCCCAGCACCACCAGCACGATCTGCATGATGATGAGGATGCCCCAAGGGCCGAAGCCGGTCGCCTCGAGCGCGCCCTGCACGAATTGCTGGCCGCCTTCGAGCACATACAGCCCGACGAAGATCGTGGCGCCGAACATGATCCAGATCACCATGGCGCTGGCCTTGAGCGTGGTCAGCGAGGCTTCGCGGACGGTCTGCCAGTCGAGCTTGCGATGGATGGCCGCCACGATGAAGGCCCCGAAGGTGCCGATGCCCGCGGCCTCCACGGGTGTGGCGACACCGGTAAAGATCACGCCCAGCACGATCACGATCAGCGCGATGGGTGCCGACATGTTGCCCATGAGCGCGACCTTTTCGGCATTGGAGATCCGCTCCTCGACCGGGATCGGCGGGCCGAGCCTGGGATTGATGTAGCTGCGGATCACCACGTAGGCGATGTACATGCCCGACAGCAGCAGGCCGGGAATGACCGCGCCGATGAAAAGCTCGCCCACCGACTGTTCGGCCACAACCGCGTAGATGATGGCCAGGATCGACGGCGGGATCAGGATGCCCAGCGTGCCGCCGGCCATGATCGAGCCCATGGCGATCTTGGGATCGTAGCCGCGTTTCAGCATCGCGGGCAGGGCGATGATGCCCATGGTCACGACGGCCGCGCCGATGACGCCGACCATGGCCGCGAGCACCGTCGAGGCGATGATCGTCGCCGCCGCGAGCCCGCCTTTGACGCCGCCCAGCACCTTGTAGATCACGTCGAACATCTCGTTGATGATCCCCGCCCTTTCGAGCATCGAGGCCATGAAGATGAACAGCGGGATCGCCGAGAGCTGGTAGTTCGTCATCAGCGGGAAGATCCGGCTGGGCACGATGTTGAGCGCCCGTTCGTCACCCAGGATGAACAGGAACACGCAGGCCAGGCCGCCGGTGACGAAGGCCAGCGGCAGGCCCGCCATCAGCAGCACCAGCAGCGAGCCGAACATGATCAGCGTGAGCAGGCCAATTCCGATATCAAGTCCCATGGATCAGGCCCCCCGTGCCACGGCGCGGATGTCCTGCGCCAGTTTCGAGATGCCTTGCAGCACCAGCAGCAGGCCACCGATCACCATGACCCATTTCATTGGCCACAAGGGCACCTCCCATTCGTTGAAACTGATTTCGCCCCAGCGGATGTTGGGGTCGGTCCACTGGTCCATGTTCCAATTGCCCAGCATCTCGAGGAAGCCGATGTCGCCGCGCGCCCAGTCCGACATCAGCCCGTTGCCTGTGGCGACCGCGTTGGCGTCGAGGGCGAAGATGTAGCTGGTGACCAGCAGCGTGCCCGCGAAGATGAAGAAGAAGACCGAGGTCAGCAGGTCGACCCAGGCCTTGTTGCTGCGCTTCATCGGGGCATAGAAGATGTCCACCCGCACGTGGGTTTCGGTCAGCATCGCGTAGGACCCGGCGATCAGGTACTGCATACCGAACATCAGGTACATGGCCTCGTGCGCCCAGTTCGTGGGGCTGCCAAAGACATAGCGGCTGACAACCTCGAAGTAGTAGACGAAGACCGCGATCACCGCCCAGTAGGCGACGAATTCGCCGGCAAAGAGATTCGTGCGGTCGATCCAGCCGGTCCAGCCGTCCGACACCCAGTCAGCGTCGTCCTTGCGCTCGGACTCTTCGAGTTTCCTGAGCGCCAGCTCGGCTTCGGAGACCTGTTCGCTTTCGGGCAGGCGGGCGTTGGCGCGCCGGACGAGACCCGGCATCAGGAACAGGTCCACGGCCATCGCCGCGAGCAGGATGTAGATCGCGTAGCGGGCGACGTTGTTCCAGTAGCTGAAGTCGCCCTGCGCGGTGGCGGCCAGGGGCCGCGCGGTTTCCAGCTCTGCACTGGCCTCGGCGATGCGTGCGCGGCCTTCCTCCAGACGCTGCTCGGCGCGTTCCACGTTGCGTTCGGCGCGGCGGATGGCAAAGGAACCTTCCTCTTCGGTGGCGATGGCCTCTTCCAGCTCCGCGCGCAGCCCGGGCAGGTCGGCTTCGGCCGTCGCGACACGCTCTTCCTCGCGGTTCAGGATCCGTTCGGCCTGACGCACCACGTTGTCGGCATCCGACACGGCAGAGCGGGCGTCCTGGCTCTGGGCATTGGCGAAGAGGATGGCGAGGAAGACCGGGATGAACAGCAGCCCCAGAAGGTTCTTCACGTAGAACCGGTGCAGCCCCAGCATGCCGCCGGTCACCAGGATGAAATACCCCAGGCTCAGCGAATATCTGCGCCGGGCCGGTTTCGGACGCCGTGCCAGCGCCATGGCGATCAGCGGAAAGACGATCAAGCCGATCCAGTAGGCCCAATGCGGCAGCGTTAAATCGAGACTGGGCATGTCACCCCCTCGTCAATGTGGTTGAAGATGGTCGCAAGAGAGGGCCCGCGCGCAGCGCGCGGGCCCGGGGCCGGTGTCCCGGCACGGTCTTACAGGTTCAGCGTCAGGCCTTCGATCTGCTCTTCCGTGACGTAGCCGAGCGAGCCGGACATCATGTAGTCGAGCTGAATCTTGAAGATCCGCGCCGCGTTCGGGTCGCGGTTGGCGTAGTCGAACCAGATCGGCACGGCGACCTCGGTCATCAGTTCGACGTCGTCCTGGCTCAGGCGCGTGACCTCGGTGCCGTCGGCTTCGAACTTGGCCCAGGCTTCCTGGTCGGCCTTCTGGATTTCCGCGTGGTGATGCGCGGAATACCATTGCGTCTCCATCTCGACGAACTGCTTCATCTCGTCCGACAGCGCGTCCCAGGACGGCTGGCCGACGGTGATGTCCATGAGGTCGACCGGCTGGTAGAGCGACATGAAGCCCGGAGGGCCCATGGAGATGTAGTCGGTGACCTGGCTGAAGCCGAGCGCGTAGTTCACCGCGGGGCCGACGTAATCGGCAGCGTCGATCGTGCCCTTTTCCAGCGCCGGGAAAATCTCGGAGCCGGGCAGAACCGTGGTTTCGGCGCCGATCTCGCTGAACACCTCGGCGACCATGCCGCCGGGCATGCGCATCTTGAGGCCGCGGAAATCGTCGATCGTCCGGATCGGCACCTTGGAGTGGATGATGTTCGGGCCGTGATGCACGGGGCCGACGAAATGCATGCCCTGCGCGGCGTAAAGCTCGCGCGCGATCTCCAGCCCGCCGAGGCCGAAGTAGAACACATCGAATTCGTGCGGATTGCGCAGACCCAGCGGATAGGACGTCATGAAGGTCGCGGCGGGAATGATCCCTTGCGCGTAGATGGTGAACGGGTTCACGGCATCCAGAACACCGTTCTTGACCGCGTCGTAAAGCTGGAAGTCGCCGACCACGTCATTGGCACCGAAAGGCTGAAAGCTCAACTCGCCGCCGGTCTTTTCCTGGATGGTGGCGCACCAATCCTTGAAGGTCTGCAGGCCGATACCGCCGGTATGCGAGGTCTGGATCTTCCAGGTCGTGCCATTGGCCTGGGCCGAGGCGATATGGGGTGCTGCAAGACCTGCCGCCCCAAGCCCGATGAGCGCGCCGCGGCGCGATACGTTCGTCTTCGTCATGTTTTCCTCCCTTTGCGCCGCCTTCCTCCGAGCGGCCTCCTCCGCTCAGGTGCCGAGCGGCCCAAGAGTGGTAGCGCGCCTGCATGAATTGGTAAAGCTTTCTCGCCAATTTTTGGCATCCGTGGCGGTAGGCGGTCAGAAGAGCGTGACGTCCGGGGCCGGGCGCGGTGGCGCGGCGGGCCGTTCCCGGGGGACGGCGGGCTCGCCCTGGTCGGGAACCAGAAGCTGGCGCGCCTGACCGGTGACGGGCCAGAAGCGAATGCGGCGCGCGAGCGTGCCCCCAAGGCTCTGGCTCAGGCAGGGGATGCCTTCGTCCGCGAGGAACTTTAGCGCGAAGGCCCCGTTCATCGCGCCGATGTCGCGCAGGCGTGCATTCATCGACGCACCGCCAAAGACCTTGGCGGCCAGGCGCGTGCGGTCGGCGCCCTGCCGCAGCAGGCCGTTAACCAACAGTTCCATCGCGTAGGCACCATACCGGATGTCGTCGCCGGCCGCGCCGTCGCGGCTGGGCAGCAGGAAATGGTTCATGCCGCCGATGCGCCGGACGGGATCGAAGAGGCAGACCGCCACGCAGGAGCCCAGAACCGTGCTCAGCACCTCGTCGGGGGAGTCGGTGATGGCGAAGTCGCCCTGAAGCACGGTGATCGTGCGTTCGCTGGCAGCCGGTCGTGTCATTGCCGCATCGCCCCCAATTGCCCTTGCCGCGCGGTGCAGGCCGCCAGCAGCGCCGGTCCGATTTGTGGCAGCGGCAGGATCTGCTCTGCCGCGCCGATCTCTGCCGCCGCCCGTGGCATGCCGTAGACCACCGACGTCACCGCATCCTGCGCAATGGTGGCCGCGCCAGCCCTGCGCAGGGCGAGCAAGCCGTCGGCGCCGTCCGACCCCATACCGGTCAGCAGCGCTGCCGCGATCCGGGGTCCCAGTGGCACCGCCGACCGGAACAAGGCATCCACCGAGGGCACATGGCCGCAGATCGGCGCACCGGGGTCCAACGCCAAGCGGGGTGCGGAGCCGCCCGGCCGCGGGCGCAGAGTCAGATGCGCGCGCAGTCCCGCGGCCACCACGATCTGGCCTGGCCTGGGTCGCTCTGTATCGGTGGCCGGCACCACGTGCGCCGGGCATTGTCGGTCCAGCAGGCGCACCAGAGAGCGACCGAAGTCAGCGCCCGTGTGCTGCACGATTAGCGTCGCGGGACAGGCCTCCGGAAATGCACTCAACACGGTCAGCAGGGCATCGACGCCGCCGGTCGAAGCGCCGATCAGCACCATCGGGCTGCCCGGTTCCATTTCGGCGGCAACCGGCGCGCCGGTCGTCGCACGCGGCGCCCGGGCGGTGGACATGCGCGTGATCGTGCGGATCGTGTCGGCGATCCGGTCGCGCGGCATGTTCTGGTCGATTTCGAACAGTCCGGAGCGGATCAGGCTGCGGCGCCGGTCGGGTCCTTCGGCGCCGGGTGCCCGCGGAGCGGCCAGGAGGATCCAGCGGATGTCCAGAGTTTCGAACAGCGCCCGCATCACCTCGAATTCCGGCTGCTGCGACAGGCCCTGTTCGATCATCACCAATTGCGGCCGATGATCCTCGACCACGGCGAAGGTCTCCATCAGGTCGCGTGTCCCGGCAACAAGGTGAAAATCCTCGAACCCCTCGAGCATGCGGGCGAAATGGGTCCGTACGGCAAAGCTTTGCGCCGCGATGACGAGGCTGACCTGTCGCATGGGAGGGCTCCTTTTGGCGCAGTTCGGCCGTCAGAAAACGGTACAGACGCCGGTTTCGGGCATGTCTTTCGCCGCACGTTCCCCGCACCCGCCGGCGAGCCGTTCGGCCAGGGCGCGCAGGGGAACCCGGGACAGAGGCAAGCGGGTATCCACCGCATCTTCGGCCCACATGCCGGGTGCGGCGCTGTCCAGATACGCGGTCAGGGCGGATAATGACTGGCTGATCGTGTCCAGTTTCTGCAATTCCTTTATCGTGGCACTGCGCAGGGCGAGGTCCTCGCGCTGAAGCAGTTCGACTATCGCCCGCTCCACCTTTTGCACATGGGCGGCCAGAAGGTGGAGTTCGGCGCTCGTCCGCTCCGCGATGCTGCGCGAACTCAGCGCGACGAAAGGAACCTCATCGCTCACAGCCGGCCCACCACGCTTTCGATGCATTTGCGCATGGCGTCCGAGGTGAAGGGTTTCTTGATCATGTTGTTGAGGCCCAGGGTCTTTGCCTGCGCGACCAGCTCCGGTGTCGGTTTGCCGGTTACGAGGATGAAGCCGATTTTCTGCGTTGCCGGGGTCTGGCGCAGCGCTTTGAGCAGACCCAACCCGTCGAGACCTGGCATGTTGTAATCCGACAGGACGAGGTGCACGGGCTGGCCGGCAATCCGTTGATAGGCGGCGCGGCCGTCGTTTTCGGTGGCGTAGTTGCGCAGGCCGATGTCGTCCAGGGCCTGGGTGATAAGCCCGCGGCTGGTAGCCATGTCGTCGACGACCATGACCCGGAGCTGATCCTTCAAACTCATAGCGCGCCCTCCCGAAGTGGTGCTTTGGCCGTGGTGCCGGTGTGGCGATATGCGGTCACGCCAATGGTGGAAAACCGGCCGAGCATCGTGTCCGGCAGGCGCTCAGAATGTCCGATCAGCAAGGCGCCCCCCGTGGCGAGAACCGCTTCGAACCCGGACCAGAGGCGCGCCTGCGTCGGCTTGTCGAAATAGATCGCCACGTTGCGGCAAAGGATGATGTCGAAGGGGCCGCGCACGGGCCAGGGACCGATCAGGTTGAGGGTGTTGAAGGTCACCAGGGACCGTGGACCCGGTCCGATCTCGGCGGCGTCGGGCGGCACGGGACGGGTCCAGCGCCGGAGATGATCCGGCGTCAGGCCCGTCAATTCGTCGCTGCGGTATTGGCCCGCCCGCGCCCTTTCCATGACCGCCGGATCGATGTCTGTTGCGAGGATCTTGATATCGAACGCGGCCGCCTTCGGTTCCAGGTCGAGCAGGGTCATTGCAAGGGAATACGGCTCTTGTCCGGTCGAGCAGCCGGCGGACCAGAGACGCACGCGGCCTCCCTGCCGGGCACGTTCCAACAGGTCGGGCAGAAGCTCTTGCCGCAACAGGTCGAAGTGATGCGCCTCGCGGAAGAATTGCGTCACATTGGTGGTGAGCGCCGAGAGCAGTTGCACCTTTTCAGCCTCGTCCGAACCGGCCTCGAGCATGTCGATATAGGCCCCGAAGGAGGCGATGCCGCGGCTTCGGAGCCGCCGTGCCAGGCGGGAATAGACCAGCGGCTTCTTGGCCTCCGACAGGCTGAGCCCGAACTCTGCCAAAGCCAGGGCCGCGATGCGCCGGAAATCGCCATCTTCGAAGGAAAACTCCTGCGCGGGCGGAGAGGGCGGAGAGGGCGGAGGGGCAAGCGTCATGCGGCGACTCCGGCGGGCTGGTCGAGAACGGCCGTCAGGTTGATGACCCGGATCATCGTCTCTCCGGAAGAGATCACGCCCTGAATGCTGCTGCGCGTCGCCTCGGACTTGATGTCGGGGGTGGGCTGGATCTCGGCTGTATCGACCGACAGGATCTCGGAGACGGATTCCACCAGAAGGCCGATGGTATTGCCCTCTGCCGCCGCGACGATGACGACGTTGCGTTCGTTCGTGGGTGTCTGGCCAAGCCCGAAGCGCGCGGCGAGGTCGAAGATCGGAATGACTGCGCCGCGCAGGTTCATCACGCCAAGCACATCGTCGGGTGTGTGGGGCAAGGCGGTCACCGTGGTCCAGCGCCGGATTTCACGGATCTGCGTGATCTCGAGGCAGTAGCTTTGTCCGCCGGCGGAAAAAGTCACGAATTCGAAGATCGCGGAGGGCGGCGTGTCCTCCGTTTCGGTCGGGTCAAGTGCCGTCGACATGACGAAGCTCCTTTTGCACGGGGGGCGGCAGTCCGGCGCTGGGCTGCGCGCCCATGTTGAGGTTCACGAGTTCCTCGGGGTCGAGGATCAGGGCGATCTTGCCGTCGCCGAGGATCGTCGCCGCAGAAACGCCCGGAATGCGGCCGTAATTACTTTCCAGGCTCTTGATCACGACCTGGCGCTGGTCGTGGATCGCATCGACGCGCAGGGCGCTCATCCCACGCGGATCGGTGGCCACCAGAAGAAGGATGCCGCAGGGGGCCGGGCCGGAACGCCGAATCCCGAGGTTGGCGGCGACATCCACCACCGGCACGTAGTTGCCACGGATCGAGATGACCTGATCGTCGATGCCGATCCGGTGCAGGTCGCGCGCCTGCGGACGCACCGTTTCGAGGATCGAGGCGATGGGGATGACCATGGTCTGATCCGCCACCGAGATGACGAAGCCGTCGAGCACCGCCAGCGTCAGGGGCAGGACGATGGAGAAGGTCGACCCTTTTCCCGTCTGTGAACTGATCGACACGCGACCGCCAAGCGCCTGCACGGCGTTCTTGACTACATCCATGCCGACCCCGCGCCCCGAAAGGTTCGACACCGCGTTTGCCGTCGAAAAGCCCGGCAGGAACAGCAGGTTGTCGATCTCGGACTCGGTGAGTTCCGCATCGGCCGGGACCAGATTCTTGGCGATCGCCGTTGCGAGGATCCTTTCGCGGTTGAGCCCGGCGCCGTCGTCGGAGATCTCGATGAAGACGCTGCCCGAGCGGTGCGCCGCCGACAGCCTGATGGTGCCACAGGGGTCTTTGCCGGCGGCGATTCGCGCGTCGGGCGCTTCCAGGCCGTGATCCACGGCGTTGCGCACCATGTGGGTCATCGGATCGGCCAGCCGTTCGATCACCGTCTTGTCGACCTCGGTGGAGTCGCCCTGCGTCACGATGCGCGCGGTCTTTCCGGTGGCATCCGAGGCTTCGCGCACGATCCGCGACATGCGTTGGAACAGTGGTTTCACCGGTTGCGCGCGGATCGCCATGACGCCTTCCTGGATGTCACGGGCCAAAAGCTTGTAGGCTTCGAGTTCATTGGTCACGTGGGCGACAGACGGCAGGTCGAGCTCTTCGATCCGCTGCGAAATCATCGCCTGGTTGATGATCAGCTCTCCCACGGTGTTGATCAGCCGGTCGACCCGGTCGAGATCGACGCGCAGCGTGGGTTTCGGACCGCGCACCTCCTTTTCATGGGTCTTCCCGGCAGAGGCGGCCGGCGCCTCTGCGGCGATCGGGTCAGGGTCAGGCAGTGCAGAGGTGTCGGGCAGTTCGGTCAGGTCAGGAAGTCCGCCAAGGTCAGGAAGGTCGATCAGGCCGGGCGGCTCTGGCGCTGGCGCCGCCGCGCTGCTCTTGGTGATGTCGAGCGTGCATAGCGCTTCGACGAATTCGAAGATTTCGTGCAACAGCGTTTCGCTTTCCGTCGTGGTAAGCCGCAAGGTCCAGCCCAGATAGGCGTCGGTGGGATCGAACCCGTCGAACGCGGGAATGCCTGTCGTGTCGGCCGTTACCTCCAGCGTGCCCAGTTCTGCCAGCGCGTCGAAGAGCAAAAGCGGCTCGTGGCCGTTTTCGTAAAGCGCGCGCTTCGGGACGAAGGAAATCTCGAATGTATCGGGCGTAAGGACGGACGCCGATTCACCAAGGTCCAAGCCCATGGCCTCGAAGACGAAGTCTTCTTCTGCATCCTCGTCGCCGAGGTATTTCTGCAATTCCGACAGGACCGCGCCTGCCGCTTCGGCATTGGCCGGGACGTCGTCGCGCGCCGCTTCGACCAGGTTGGCCAGCTGATCGCCCGAACGGTGAAACAGCCGCATGAGATCTGCATCGGCGGTCAGCGATCCGGACCGCACCTTGTCGAGCACGGTCTCGAAGGTATGGGCGAAATCCACAAGCGCATCCAGCCCGAAGGCCCCGGCGCCGCCCTTGATCGAATGAACCGCGCGGAACACGGCGTTGACCGTATCCAAACTCTCGGCGGCGTCGGGCCCCGACGCTTCGAGACCGGCAAGCCCTTCGACCAGTGCTTCGAGAAGCTCTTCGCATTCCTCGAAGAACATGTCGCGGATGGAGGGTGCGCCCGACATCTCAGGCCGCGTTCCCGGTCAGGCGGCGGAGCACCGACACCAGCGACGCGTCGTCGAAGGGTTTCACGATCCAGCCGGTGGCGCCGGCGTCGCGGGCCCGCGTCTTGAGGTCGTCGGAGCTTTCGGTGGTCAGCACCAGGATCGGGACAGAGGTCTTGCGCGGCCCGCTGCGCAGCGTCTCGATCACGCCATATCCGTCCATGTTGGGCATGTTGATGTCGGTGATCACCACGTCCGGCTGCACCTCGGCAAAGCGCGCGACGCCGTCGACACCGTCCACTGCCGTGTGGAATTCGAAGCCGGCATTCTCCAGGGACATGCGCAGAAGGTTCCGGATGGTGCGGGAATCGTCGATGGCCAGTACCTTGGTGGTCATTGGGGCGTGTCCTTTGCGCAAGGGGCGGTATCGGGGTGGAGCGGGTCGAACTGGTGCGCGGGCAGTCCGAGACGTTCCAGACCGGCGGCGAAGCCCGGAGAGATATCGGTGACGCGGAACGGCCGGTCGTCCGCCTGCCACTGCTTCTGTGCCGCCAGCAGGATCTGCAGCCGGTAGGATTCGAGACGCTGCACGTCGCGCGCCGACAACGTCACGGCAGTAGACCGGGCGTCCTTGAGAAACGCCATCAGCGGGTCCGGCCCGGACAGCGGGCGCGTGGCCGCGAGGGCGTGAAAGGTGAGGTCCTTGGGCACGAAATCTCCTTCGGGGGCTCTTCGGTCGGTGCGCCCCGTGGTGTACGCGCGGTGTCTTAAGAAACCGTGCAGATCTCCCTCCGGCGACAGGGCTTTAAACGACGGACCGCCCCAAGGGGACTTGCGGCCCGGGGCAGGGTGCTTAGCTAGGAACGGAAAGGATTTGGCAGATGAAATATTCGCTTCTCGATCTCGCGCCCGTCCCCGAAGGCAGCGACACCGCGCAGGCGCTGCGCAACACCGGAGAGCTTGCGCAAAAGGCCGAAGGCTGGGGCTATCACCGCTATTGGCTGGCCGAGCATCACAACATGCCGGGCATCGCCAGCGCCGCCACCTCGGTGCTGATCGGCCATGTGGCGGGCCTTACCCGAGCGATGCGCATCGGCGCCGGCGGTATCATGCTGCCAAACCATGCGCCGCTGGCGGTGGCAGAACAGTTCGGCACGCTGGCCACGCTCTACCCGGACCGAATCGATCTGGGCCTGGGTCGGGCGCCCGGCGGCGACATGGCGGTGATGCGCGCGCTGCGCCTGCGGCAGGATGCCGGCGACCGCTTCCCCGAGGATGTGGCCGAGTTGCTGGGCTATTTCGGCCCCGAGACCCCTGACGCCCCTGTCGCGGCGCATCCGGGTCAGGGCACGCAGGTGCCGGTCTGGATCCTCGGCTCGTCGCTCTACGGCGCGCAGGTGGCGGCGCATTTCGGGCTGCCCTACGCCTTTGCCTCGCATTTCGCCCCCGCGGCGCTGGAGCAGGCCATCGCGGTTTATCGCCAGCGCTTCCAGCCGTCGGGCCGGCTGGAGAGGCCATATGTGATGATTGCCGCGAATGTCTTTGCCGCCGACACCGATGCCGAAGGGCTCCGGCTCAGGACCACGATGCAGCAGGCGTTCTACAATCTGCGGCTGGGCCGCCCGGGCAAGCTGCCGCACCCGGTGGACCGGATCGAAGAGGTCGTACCGGCGTCGGCCATGGCCGGTCTGGACGAGGCGCTGCGCATCTCCGCCGCCGGGGCGCCCGAGACCGTGGCCCGGCAACTGGCGCAGATCGCCGATGCCTATCAGCCCGACGAGATGATCCTGACCGGCCAGATCCACGATCACGCGGCGAGGCTGCGGTCTTTCGAGATCGCGGCGGAGGCCATGCAGTCACTAGAGCGGGAGCAGGCGGCATGAGCCCCGCCGACATGGTGCTGACCCGCCGGGGCCTGCGCTTTGCCGGGCAGTTCTGGCCCTGCACCATCGGCCGCGGCGGCGTCTCTCGTCACAAGCGCGAAGGCGACGGTGCGACGCCCGCGGGCGTGCACCGCATCGTGGGGATGCTCTATCGCCCCGACCGGTTGGCGCGCCCGACCGATTGGGCGTTGCCGATCCGGCCGGGCGACCTGTGGTCCGACGACATGGGCGACATCGACTACAATCAGATGGTCCGCGCGCCCTATCCGCACAGCCACGAAGCGCTGCGCCGCGCCGACCCGCTCTATGACCTGGTGATCCTGACCGACTGGAACTGGCCCTACGCCGTCAAGGGTCGGGGCTCGGCCATATTCCTGCACCAGCAGCGCCGCAAGGGGTTCCCGACCGAGGGCTGCATCGCCTTTCGCCGCGACCACCTTCAGCGCATCGCGCGGCTGATCGCCTACGAGACGCGGCTGATCGTGCCCGAGGCGCTGGCCTAAGCCACTGCGCCCCAAGCGAGCCCCGCGAGCACCGCGCCGACCACCGCGTAGCCCAGGTAGGCCACGAAGACGCGCGGCTTGACCAGCGCCCAGACCGCCACCGCCGCCGGGATGCAGCTGACCCCGCCCGCGATCACGAAGCTCATCGCCGCGCCTTGTGCCATGCCCTGCGCCAGCAGCGCGTCGACCAGCGGCACCGCCGCATAGCCGTTGAGGTAGGCGGGCGCCCCGATCAGCGCGCCAAGCAGGATTGTCCCGACACCGTCACCGCCGAGGAAACCGGCAATCGCGTCCGCGGGGATGTAGTAGATCATCACCGCCTCGATCACATAGGCCAGCGTCAGCCATTTCAGCAGGAAGAGGCCGTTGGTGAGGCCCGTGTCACGGAAGGTCTCGCGCCGTTCGGCGTGCTGCCAGAACTGCCAGACCGGCGCGCCCGAGAACGGCTTCTTCACCCCGCAGCAGCCTCCGACCTGCGGCTGTTCCCGCAGCGGGTCGCGGAACACCGGGCTTTGGGCAAAGACCATCGTGCCGAACCCACCCGCGAGCCCGATGCCCACCGCCGCCAAAGTCTTGGCCACGGCGAAATCCCAGCCCAGGGTACCGGAGGTGATCAGGAACATCGCCGGGTCCATCAGCGGCGAGGCGAGCCAGAAGGCCATCACCGCCGACAGCGGCGCGCCCACGGCCAGAAGGGCCGCGATGAAGGGGATGACCTCGCAGGAACAGAAAGGCGACAGCCCGCCCAGCAGGGCGGCGAGGAAAATCATCCGGCTCTGCCGCCCCTCGAAAGCGCGTGCCAGCAGCGTCTCGGCCCCGCTGGCCTTGAGCCAGGCCACCGCAAGAACGGCAAAGACGATGAACGGCGCGGTGTGCCAGAGCGCGCCGGCGGCAAAGATCACCGTCGGCACGAACTGCGGCCAGTCGAGAACCGCCACCAGCAGCAGGATCGCCAGCGTGGCAATCCAGGCCTTGTCGATCCGCGGTCCGCGCCGCTGCGGGGCAGTGGTGATGTCAGCCATGGTCGTGATCCTCCGGGGCCAGCGGACCGCAGTCCGAACAGCAGTTCCTGAGCAGGAAATCCGACAGCTTGCGTACCTCGTCATAGGCGACGGCGGCGCAGATGATGCTGCGCCCCTGCCGCGCCTGCCGCACCAGTCCCGCCTGCGACAGGATCTTGAGGTGGTGGGTCAGCGTCGATCCGGTCACACCGGCACGGTTGCCCAGGTCGCCGATGCTCAGACCGTCAGGTCCCGCCTTGACCAGCACCCGCAACACGCCAAGGCGCTGCTCCGAGCCCAGGGCGGCGAAGGCCGAGGCGGCCAGTTCGAGGGCGAGGTCGTCTGTCGAATCCATTTTCATGTTTCTAGAATTATCGAAATGTTTTGGTCGCGCAAGTCATAATTCGAAAAACTTCGAAATGACCTGCTGCCCTTCGGCCTGCCGCGTACTATCCTGCCCCTCATGACCGACCTGCCGACCGCCATCTCTGCCTGCACGCTCTGCGCCGACCGCTTCGCCGCCACCGCAACCGCGCACAGCCCGCGCCCCGTGGTCTGGTTTCGGCCCGGCGCGCGGCTGCTGATCGCGGGACAGGCGCCCGGAATGCGGGTGCACAAGTCGGGCAGGCCCTTCGACGACCCCTCGGGCGACCGCCTGCGCGACTGGCTGGGTCTGTCTCGTGAGGTCTTCTACGACACCTCCCGCGTGGCCATCGTGCCGATGGCGTTCTGCTTTCCGGGCTACGACGCCAAGGGATCGGACCTGCCGCCGCCGCCGATCTGCCGCCGGACCTGGCACGACCAGGTGATGCAGGCGCTGCGCGACGTGCCGCTGAAAGTGGTGATCGGCGGCTACGCGCAGAAATACCACCTCGGCACCCGCGCGGGCGTGACCGACACCGTACATGGCTGGCGCGACCATCTGCCCGGCACGATCCCCTTGCCGCATCCGTCCTGGCGCAATACCGCTTGGCTCAAACGCAACCCGTGGTTCGAGACCGATCTGCTGCCCGACCTGCGGCGACGCATCGACGAGGTGATGACCGATGGATGAAACCCCGCTGGACACGGCCCATGCCGCCATGCAGGCCGCCCCCGAGGACGATGCTGCGCGTCTGCGCTTCTACGAGCGCATCGCAACGGCGGAACTGTACCTGCTGCTGACCGAAGAGCCGGAGGGCGAAAAGATCAGCCCGCGGCTTTTCGAAGCCGATGGCGCAACCTTCGTGCTGGTTTTCGACCGCGAGGAACGGCTGGGGGCCTTCGCGCAATCCACCGCCCCCTTCGCCGCGCTGCCCGGCCGGACCCTGGTGGGGATGATCGCGGGGCAGGGGCTGGGGCTCGGCCTCAACCTCGACGTCGCCCCCTCGTCCTTCCTGATGGGCGACGAGGCCGTGGACTGGCTCGCCGCGACGCTAGACGCCACGCCGGCCGAGGCCGCGGCGCGGCCGCAGGAATTCCACCCGCCGCGCGGCCTGCCCGAGGCGCTGCTGACGGCGCTCGACGCAAGGCTGGGCCTTGCGGCCGGCCTCGCGCGCAAGGCCTACCTCGCCGGGGTGATCTATGACGACGGTGCCCGCGGCCACCTGCTTGGACTGACAGGCACCGTTCCGGGGGCAGAACCGACGCTCGCCCGTGCCGTCAACGAGGCGCTGGTCTTCTCCGGCATCGACGCAGGTGCGCTCGACGTGGTGTTCCTCAAGGACAGCGATCCCACCACCGCGCAGCTTGCTCGCGTCGGCTTGCGCTTCGACCTGCCCGAACCGCCCGCCACCCCGGAGCACACGCCCAAAGCGCCCGGCAGCGATCCCGACCGCCCCCCAAGACTACGCTGATCCCAAGCTTCATCTTGCCCCTGAACCTCCGGGGAGCGCGAGGGGCAGCGCCCCTCGCCGTGCTACAGTTGCAATTCCGTGCGCACCGTCGGCAGCAGATCGCCCGGGGCCGGCGTCGCCTCCCACACGGCCCGGGCGATGGCGCGGCTGAGACAGACACTCGTGGCGTGACCCAAGGCACCGGGGTCGCTGGCGGCACGCGCCCCGGTGGACACCGCAAAGACCAGGTCGCCATCGAAAGGCGTGTGCGACGGCACGATGGCGCGGGCCATGCCGTCATGGGAGGCGACGGCAAGCCGTTGGCATCCGGCCTTGTCGAGCGTCGCATCGGTGGCGACGATGGCGATGGTGGTGTTGCCCTGCGCGGCCATGGCGGCGCTTTTGCGACTGGCGGGCAGGTCTTGCAGACCCGGCGTCGGATCCGGCCCCAGCCCGCCGAACTCATCCCCTATCTCGAAGGGCGCGGCCCAGAAATGGCGCCCCGACGGCGTGGTGACGCTGCCCAGCGGGTTCACTGCGACCAGCGCACCCACGGTGCTGCCATCGGCGAGGACCAGGGAGGCGGACCCCAGCCCGCCCTTGTGCATCGCCGTCTGCGCACCGGACCCGGCGCCGGTGCTGCCCAGCCCGAAATTTTCGGCCACCGCGTCGTAGGCTGCGCGCCCGAGCGCCGGGTAGGGGTTTTCCGACCATCCCTTGTCGCCGCCGTTCAGCAGGTCGAAGAGGATCGCCGCAGGCGCCAGCGGCACCCGCACCGGCCCTACGGCAAAGCCGCGCCCGGCGGCGCGTAACCCGGCCATGACCCCGTCCGCCGCCGCAAGGCCGAAGGCGCTGCCGCCAGAGAGCACCAGCGCATCGACGCCCGGCACGGTCTTGTCGGGTGCCAACAGGTCGGTCTCGCGCGTGCCCGGCGCGCCGCCCATCACCGCGACAGAGCAGGTGAAGGGCACATCGGCGGTCAGCACCGTGACGCCGGATTTCAGCGCCGCGTCGTCGGCGTTGCCGACCCGCAGGCCGGCAATGTCGGTGATGAGGTTGCGCTGTCCGGGTCGCATGGCCGTCCTTTCACATGGGGGCGCTTATTCGCCCGTGCGGGCGTCTGCGCGGCGTCAGATGCAACGGCCGCCGTCCACTTCCATGCAGACGCCGGTGATCATGCTGGCCTCGTCCGAACAGAGGTAGAGCGCCGCGTTGGCCAGATCTTCGGGCGTCGAAAACCGGCCCAGCGGAATCGTCGAGAGAAACTTCGCCCGCATTTCCGGCGTGTCCTCGCCCATGAAGCTTTTCAGCAGCGGCGTTTCCCCCGCCACCGGGTTGAGCGCGTTGACGCGTATGCCGAACGGCGCAAGCTCCACCGCCATGGCCCGGGTCGCAGTGTTCATCCAGCCCTTGGACGCATTGTACCAGTTGAGCCGGGGCCGCGGCGACACCCCGGCGGTGGAAGCGATGTTGAGGATCGTGCCCGCGCCCGTCGCCTTCATCTGCGGCACCAGCGCCCGCGCGGCAAGGTAGACCGACTTGCAGTTCACCGCGAAGACCCGGTCGAAATCCGCTTCCGTCACCTCCTCCATGAACGCCGGCAGATGCGTCACCCCGGCGTTGTTCACGAGGATGTCGATGGAGCCCATCAGTTCGGTCGCGCGCTCGATCATCGCCGAGACGGATGCGCCGTCGGCCACGTCGACCCGGTGCCCCAGACCGCCGAACTCCTCGGCCACGGCCATGGCAGCCTTTTCGTTGATATCCGCCACCATGACCCGCGCGCCTTCGGCCAGAAAGCGCCGCGCGATGCCCGCGCCGAAGCCCGATCCGGCGCCGGTGACGATGGCGGTCTTGCCGTCCAGTCTCATGTCTCTCTCCCGTGTTTTTTCTCGGCCCGGCGCGCCGCGACCATGAGGTAAAGCGCCACCAGCGCCCCGATCGCCCCGCCGATGTAACTCGCGTCGTGCATCAGCCCGGCGCGGACGAAGCCGGTGCGGTCCGCCACGCCCTCGGGCACCGGCATGTCCGCGACGAAGCCTGCGCCGCCGAGGGTCAGGCCCACCGCCAGCCCGGCCATGGCGCAGAACAGCGTGATCACCAGCACCGCTGCGATGGCGCCGATCCCGGCAGCGAGGTAGCGGCTGGGGCTGCGCAGTGTCGCCAGCCCCAGCGCAAAGGCCGGAAGGCCCACGAGCGGCCCCATCCACCAGCTGGCGCGCCACCCCACCAGCGCCGCGCCAAGGCGGTTGTGCATGTCCGGGTTGATGCCGAACTGGGCGAACTTGAACCCGTGGAAATAGTCCGGCCCCACGGAATAGCTCAGCTGGTTGTGCAGCGCGCCGAACAGACCCGCAGCCACGGCGGCGGCGCAGAGCAGGATAACGAAGATCAGCGGCTTAGACATGCTGTGCCCCCGTGGATCGGCGCGCTTTGGCGGGGTCATGGGGCAGGGGACGCGGCATCGGCTTCTCCGTCTGGCAGGTCGGGCAGGCGCGGGGCCGCCGCGATCAGGGCTTGCGTGTAGGGGTGGCGTGGTGTCTCCAGCACCTGCGCGGTCGGGCCTTCCTCGACGATCCGGCCGTCCTTGAGCACCAGCACCCGGTCGGTGACCGACCGCACGACGCTGAGGTCATGGCTGATGAAAAGATAGGTCAGCCCGTGTTGCCGGGTGAGACCCGCGATCAGGTCGAGGATCTGCGCCCGCACCCGCACATCCAGCGCCGAAACCGCCTCGTCGAAGATCACCAGTTCCGGCCGGGTGATCAGCGCGCGGGCGATGGCGATACGCTGGCGCTGGCCGCCGGAGAAGGCGTGGATATAACGCTCGGCCGCCTCCGGCTCCAGCCCCACCGAGGTCAGCGCCTCGGCCACCGCCCGGGAGCGGTCAGCACCGCGCGGCGCGTTCGCGAGGGCGTGGAACGGCTCCGCCACCAGCCGCGCGACGCGGTGGCGCGGGTTGAAGCTGGCGTAGGGGTCCTGGAACACCACCTGCATCCGGCGGGTCGTCTCCGGGCCCACCGGCGCTCCGTCCAGCGTGATGCGCCCGGCCTGCACCGGCTCCAGCCCCAAAATGGCGCGGGTCAGTGTGGATTTGCCCGAGCCCGACTCGCCCACCAGCCCGACCCGTTCGCCGCGGCGGATGGCAAAGCTCACGTCCGCAAGCGCGCGGTGATGCCGGCGCGGCGCGAAAAGCCGCGTTCGGGGCAGCGCGTAGTCGCGGCGCACGTTCTCGACGGTCAGAAGGGGCGCGCCGGGCCGGGCGGGGCCAAGGTCGGCGCGGTGCCGCGAGGCGGCGAAGAGGCTGCGGGTATAGGCATGGCGGCGGCGGGCGAAGACCTCGGTCGTCGGACCCTGCTCGACGATCCGGCCGCGCTGCATCACCGCGATGCGATCGGCAAAGCGCGACACGACGGCAAGGTCGTGGGTGATCATCATCAGGCCCATGTCGAAATCCTGCACCAGCCCGCGCAGCAGGTCCAGGATCTGCGCCTGCGTGGTGACGTCGAGCGCGGTGGTGGGCTCGTCCGCGATGAGCAGCTTCGGGCGCAGGGCGATGGCCATGGCGATGCCGACGCGCTGCCTTTGCCCGCCCGACAGGGCATGCGGATAGCTGTACAGGGGAAACCGGTCGGGCGGCAGGCCGACCCGGGTCAGCACCTCGGCGGCGCGGGTCTTGGCCTCGGCGCGAGTCGCGCCGGTATGGATGCGGATGGTCTCGGCCACCTGCGCGCCGATGCTCTGCACCGGGTTGAGCGCGGTCATCGGCTCCTGGAACACCATGCCCATGCTCTGCCCGCGATGGGCGCAGAGTTGCGCTTCGGGCAGGGTCAGAAGGTCCGTGCCGTCCAGCATGACCGCGCCGCGCGCCTCTGCGCCATCGGGCAAGAGGCCCATGGTCGCGAGCGCCGTCATCGACTTGCCCGAACCCGACTCGCCGGTCAGCGCGACGATCTCTCCGGCGCCGATGCTCAGGCAGACATCGCTCAGGACCGGCGTACCGTGGATCGCCACGTCGAGGGCATGGATGTCCAGAAGGCTCATGTCCGCAGCACCCGCAGTTTCGGGTCCAGCAGGTCGCGCAGACCGTCGCCCAGCAGGTTCAGCCCCAGCACCATGCCGACGATGGCCAGCCCCGGCACCACCGCCACATGCGGCGCGAGCGCCACCATCGTCTGCGCATCCGCCAGCATCCGGCCCCAGGATGGCACCGGCGGCTGCGCGCCGAGGCCCACGTAGCTCAGCCCCGCTTCGGCAAGAATGCCGAGGCTGAACTGGATGGTGCCCTGCACGATCAGCAGGTTGGCGAGATTGGGCAGGATGTGTTCGGCGCTGATGCGCAGCCCGGATTTCCCCGCCACCCGCGCGGCGAGGATGAAATCCCGGGTCCAGAGCGGCAGCGCCGCCCCCCGCGCAAGCCGGGCGAAGACCGGGATGTTGAAGATGCCGATGGCGATGATCGCGTTGACCGCGCTGGGACCGAAGACGGCGGTGATCAGGATTGCGATGACAAGGCTCGGGAAGGCGAAGACCAGGTCGTTGAACCGCATGATCGCCTCGTCCAGCCAGCCGCTGCGCCGCGCCGCGGCCCAGAGCCCCAGCGGCACGCCCAGCCCCATGCCGATGCCCACGGCGACCAGCGCCACGGCGATCGAGGTGCGCGCACCGACCATGATCATGCTCAGGATATCGCGGCCGAAGTGATCGGTGCCCAGCAGGTGGTCCGCGTCGGGCGGGCGCAGGCGCTGGGCGATGCTCATTGTCTCGACATCGTAAGGCGTCCAGACGAAGGACAAGAGCGCCGCGCCAACGAAAAGCGCGGTGAGCGCGAGGCCGAGGATCAGCGTCCGGCTCATCTGCGCGTCCGAAGCCTTGGATCGGCCGCCGCATAGGCAAGGTCGACGGCAAAGTTCACGGTGATCACGGCAAAAACCAGCAGCATCACCACCGACTCGACGACAATGAGATCGCGCTGCGAGATCGCCTGGAAGATCAGCCGCCCGAGACCCGGCAGGAAGAACACCTGCTCGATGATGATCGCCCCCGCCAGCAGGAAGGAGAATTGCAGCCCGATGATGGTCAGCACCGGAATGAGCGCGTTGCGCAGCGCGTGGCGCCAAAGCACCTGGCCGCGGCTCAGCCCCTTGGCGCGGGCGGTACGTATGTAATCCTCGCCCAGCGTGTCCAGCAGGGACGAGCGCATCACCCGTGTCAGGATCGCCGCCTGCGGCAGGGCCAGCGCAATGGCGGGCAGCGTCAACGCCTTTAGTGCGGCCAGAGGGTCGTCCCAGCCCGGAAAGCCGCCGGCGCTGAACCAGCCGAGGTTGATGGCGAAGAGCAGCACCAGCAGCATGGCGAACCAGAAATTCGGCACCGCCACGCCCAGCTGCGTCGCCGCCGTCACGCCGATATCCGCCGCCTTGCCCCGGCGCGACGCGGCCAGCAGGCCCGCCGGAAAGGCGATGCAGGTCGACAGCGTCAGCGCATAAAGCGCCAGCGGCAGCGACACCCAGAGCCGGTCGGCAATCATCTGCGCCACCGGCGTGCGGTAGGTGTAGGACACGCCGAAATCGCCGGTGAGCATACCGCCCAGCCAGTCCAGGTATCGCTCCGGTCGCGACACGTCGAGGCCAAGTTCCGCGCGCAGCGCCGCCACCGTGTCGGGCTGCGCGTTGAGGCCCAGCATGTAGGCGGCCGGATCGCCCGGGGCCACCTCAACCACCAGGAAGATTACCGCCGAGGCGACGAGGAGCGAGATCGCGAGCGACGCAAGACGGGTGAGCGTATATCTCAGCATTTGGCGCGCCGCCGCCGCATCAGGACAGGATCAGCCGCTTGACGATGCGGCCCTCGCCGGTGCGGTCGGTGCGGAACCCCATCGCCTCGTAATAGGTGAGCCCGTCGTCGTTGTCGGCGGCGATATTGGCGTCGAGCGCCGGAAGAGCCGCCGCGCGCGCCGCCTGCAATGTCGCCGCGAAAAGCCGCCGTCCGATCCCCTGCCGTGCCGCATCGGGGGCCACATGCGTGCCGATGTTGCCATAGCCTTCGGGCACGTCGAAGGGGTCGTCCGGCCCTGGCAGCAGCAAGACCTGAAGCCCCAGGATGCGCCCGGTGTCGTCCTCGGCCACTTGGCTCGCGACAAGTTCGGGGTTCGAAACATAAGTCGCACGAACGAAGTCCGGATCGCAGGGGCGGATGCGCTTGCCGGCATCCCGCAAGGCGCCCAGCATGGCACTGATCGGCCCTGTGTCGGCCTTTGTCGTCGGTCTGATCTTCATGGCCGTTCCTGCGTCGCGCCGGGGCTCACTCGGCCCAGCTCACGCCGGTCAGGTCGGTGGCCTGGGTCGGCTGGTTCTCCCACAGACCGCGTAGCCGCGCATCCGCGACGGTGGGAAAGGCCAACTGGAAAAGGTAGGCGTTGACGTGATCCTCGGCGATCATACGTTGCGCCTGGTGCAGCAGCTCGGTCCGCGCCGCCATGTCGGAGGTGGCCGACAGCTCTTTCATCAGCGCCTGGAAGTCGGGGTTGTCGTACTGGAAGTAGTAATCCGGCCGGGCGTAGATGTTGATGTCGGCGGGTTCGGTGTGGCTGACGATGGTCAGGCCGAAGTCCTTGCCGCGAAACACTTCCTCAAGCCATTGCGCCCATTCCAGGTTGGTGATCTCGGTCTCGATCCCCACCGCGCGCAGCTGTGCCCCCACGATCTCTCCGCCGCGCCGGGCGTAAGAGGGCGGCGGAAGTTTCAGCGTCGTGGTGAAGCCGTCGGCAAACCCCGCCTCGGCCAGCAGGGCCCGCGCCTTCTCGGGATCGAAGGGCGAGAAGTCCATGAGGTCGAGGTAATCGGGATTGTGCGGCGCGAAATGCGTGCCGATGGGGGTGCCAAGGCCGAACATCGCGCCATCGATGATGTCCTGGCGGTTGATCGCATGGGCCACGGCGGCCCGCACCAGCGCGTTGTCGAAGGGCGGCTGGCCGTTGTTCATCGCCAGGATCGTCTCGCCCTCGGTCGAGCCGACGAGCACCTGGAAGCGCGGATCTGCTTCGAACTGCGGCAGGTTCTCGGGCGCGGGATAGCCCGCGAAGGCGTCGATGTCCTGCGCCATCATCGCGGCAAAGGCCGCCGTCGGGTCCGAGATGAACTTGAAGGTCGCGGCCTCCAGCGCCGGGGCCTCGCCCCAGTAGTCGGCATAGCGCGCAAGCTCGATGCGGTCGCCCTGCACCCATTCCTCGAACCGGAACGGACCGGTCCCCACCGGCGCCTGCTTGATAGCGTCGATGCTTTCCGGCGCCACGATCACAGCATCGCCCCAGGCGAGGTTGAAGGGCAGGGCGCCGTTGGGCTGCGAAAGCGTGATCCGAACCGTCTGCGGATCCGGCGCCGTCACCTCGGCGATATCCTCGAACAGCGCCTTCTGCGCATTGGCGCTGTCCTCGGCCCGGGCGCGGTCGAGCGTGAATTTCACGTCCTCGGCATTCATCGCCGTGCCATCGTGGAAGGTCACGCCGTCGCGCAGATCGAAGGTGTAGGTCAGCCCGTCGTCGCTCACCTCCCAGCGTTCCGCGAGCCCGGGCAGGATCCCGCCATCGGCGCCGAACCGGGTCAGCCCCTCGAAGACATTGGCATAAAGCACCGAGTCGATGGCCCCCGCCGCCGCCGAAGTCGGATCAAGATGCGGCGGCTCCAACTGCAGGGCGATGGTGAGGTCGCTTTGCTGCGCGGCGGCAGGCCCGGCAACGAGGGCCGCCGCGGCGGCAAGGGAAAGGAAGGGGCGGCGCATGTGGCTCTCCTGTCGCGATCTTTGGGGCGAGTGTCCGCGGAAACGCGCGGTCTTTCAAGCGGTCGGCACGGTAAATCGCTGGCGATGCGGCGGCGGTCTTGGTAGACGCGCGGCAATGCCCGCCGTGATGGAGCCTTTGCCATGAGCGCAACCGCCCGCAAGACCGCCCCGCTGCCCGAGGACATCCGTGCCCGCAAGGGCGGCGTGCCGATCGTGTCCCTGACCGCCTACACGACGCCCATGGCGCAGGCGATGGACGGGGTCTGCGACTTCGTGCTGGTCGGGGATTCCGTCGGCATGGTGCTGCACGGCCTGCCCTCGACCCTGGGCGTGACGATGGAGATGATGATCCTGCACGGCCGCGCCGTGGCGCGCGGGCTCAAGGCGTCGATGATGGTTGTCGACATGCCCTTCGGGTCCTACGAGGAAAGTCCCGAACAAGCGTTTCGCAATGCCGCCCGGATCATGGCCGAGACCGGGGCCGGCGCGGTCAAGCTTGAAGGCGGGGGGAGCATGGCCGCGACCATCGCCTTTCTGGTGGCGCGCGGCGTCCCGGTGATGGCGCACGTAGGCCTCACGCCGCAGTCGATCAACACGCTGGGCGGCTACAAGGTGCAGGGCCGCGGCGACGCGGGCACAGCCCTTCTGGCCGATGCGCAGGCGGTGGCCAAGGCCGGGGCCTTTGCGGTGGTGCTGGAGAAGGTGCCGCAAAGCCTCGCCGACCGGACCACCGCAGAGGTCGCCATCCCCACCATCGGCATCGGCGCCTCGGCGGGCTGCGACGGGCAGATCCTCGTGGTCGACGACATGCTGGGGCTCTTCACCGCCTTCAAGGCGAAGTTCGTGAAACGCTACGCGCACCTGGGCGACGATGCCCGCGCCGCCATCGCCGCCTATGCCGAAGAGGTGAAGGCCCGCCGCTTTCCGGCGCCCGAGCATGTGTTCGGCGACGCCTCACCGGAGAAGAAGCCGTGAGCGTGCCGATCCTCCGCAGCCTGCCCGACTTGCGCGCCGCCGTCGCGGGCTGGAAGGCCGCGGGCGAAAGCGTCGGCGTTGTGCCGACCATGGGCGCGCTGCACGACGGCCACCTGAGCCTGGTGCGCGCGGCCAAAGCGGGCTGCGACCGGGTGATCGTGACGATCTTCGTCAATCCCAAGCAGTTCAACTCGGCCGAAGACCTCGCGAACTATCCCCGCACCGAAACCGAGGATGCGCGCAAGCTGGCGCCGCTCGCCGTCGATGCGGTCTATGTGCCCGATGGCGAGACGATGTATCCGCCGGGCTTTGCCACGACCGTCTCGGTGGCGGGCCTGACGGACGTGCTGTGCGGTGCGATGCGGCCCGGGCATTTCGACGGGGTGGCGACGGTGGTGACCAAGCTTTTCACGCAGACGCGGGCCGACCGCGCCTATTTCGGTGAAAAGGATTACCAGCAGGTGCAGGTTGTGACGCGGCTGGCGCGGGATCTCGACCTGGGCGTGACGGTCGTGCCATGTCCCACTATCCGCGAAGAGGATGGCCTCGCCATGTCCTCGCGCAACCTGTTGCTGTCGGACCGCGCCCGCGTCTGGGCGCCGGAGTTGCACCGCGCGATGGAGGAGATGGCCGAGGGATTGCTGGCGGGCGGCTGTGCGTCCGACCTGCGCTCTCAGGCCGTAGCGCGGCTGGAGCGGGCAGGGTTCACCAAGGTGGAATATCTCGACCTGCGTGCCTGCGAAGACTTGCGGCTGCTGGAGAGACCCGAGGTGCCGGCACGCCTGCTTGCCGCGGCTTGGCTGGCCGGGGTGCGCCTGATCGACAATATCGCGGTCGGGTAGCGCCGGAGTGGGGGCCAGCCCCCACACCCCCGGAGATTTATTGGCAAGATGAAGGAGGATCGCGTCGCGCCCCCGGCTTCATCTTGCCGATAAACTCCCGCCGGAGGCTCCGGCGCGTGCCAAGAACACCGCGCTCAATCGTTTAGAAGCAAGGTTTCAAGCGTCCGCCCCATGACGCGGGCGCTGTCGAGCATGTCGGTGACGCCGATCCATTCATCCGGCTTGTGCGCCAGCTCAAGGATGCCCGGCCCGTAGGCGATGCAGTTTTTCAGCTTGCCGATGCGGTCGATATGTTTCTGGTCGTAGCTGCCGGGAGAGGCGACAAAGGCCGCCTCCTGCCCGAGCGTGTCGCGGATGGCCTGCGCCACGGTGGTCACGATCGGCGCGTCGCGGTCGGTCATCGACGGCAGCACGCGGTTCAGTTCGCGAATCTCGTAGTCGAAATTCGGCCGCCGCGCCTTGAGGTCGTCAAGCAGGGCGATGACCTCGGACGACACCGCGTCGATGCCTTCTTCGATCAGGAACCGCCGGTCGATGACGATGCGGCAGCTGTCGGGCACGCAATGCGCGGGCAGGCCGTCGAAATCCGGCGGGTTCTCGGGCTGGCCGCCGTGGATAGCGTTGATGTTCATCGTCGACTGCCGCGCGCCCTCGGGCACCACCGGCATGTCGGTGGTGCGCGCCGCCATGGCAGGGAACAGCCGCTCTTCGAAGGCTTGCAGCACAGCGCCCATGTGGCGCACGGCACAATCCCCGAGGAACGGCATGGAGCCGTGCGCGATCTCGCCCCTGGTCTCGATCTCGGCCCACCAGCCGCCGCGGTGGCCGAGGCAGATGCGGTCCTTGTTCAGCGGTTCGGGGATGATCACGTGCTGCACGCGCTGCGGAGAAAACCAGCCCTGTTCGGCAAGGTAGGCAACGCCGCCATAGCCGCCCGATTCCTCGTCCGCCGTGCCGGAGATTTCGATGGCCCCGGCAAAGTCCGGGTGCTGGCCCAGGAACGCCTCGGCGGCGATGATCGACGCGGCAAGACCGCCCTTCATGTCGCAGGCGCCGCGGCCATAGATGCGGTCGTCGTCAAGCTCTGCCCCGAACGGGTCGCGGGTCCAGCCTTGGCCGACTTCGACCACATCCGTATGCGAGTTGAAATGCACGCAGGGCCCCGGCCGCGTGCCGTCGCGCCGCGCGATGAGGTTCCAGCGCGGGTAGCGGTCCGAATCGCCCGGCGTGCCGGTGGCGCGGATCAGCGTGCAGGCAAAGCCCGAGGCTTCGAGCCGCGTTTTCAGCAGATCGCAGACCGCCGCATACTCCGCGCCCGGCGGGTTCAGCGTCGGAATGCGGATCAGCGCCTGGGTGAGCGCGATCAGGTCCTCGCGCAGATCGGCGATGCGGTGGCCAAGCGGGTCGGACATGGAACCTCTCTTTGCGGCACGTGGACCCGGAGTGTCGGGCGGATCGGGGCCCGCCGCAAGCCCGGCCTCAGGGCAGGCGCAGCCGCGGTGCTGGCCCCAGCGGGATCAGCCCCACTGACATCTGGCCGTCGTCGAAGCGCAGCGTCAGGTCGAGCGTGTCGCCGCCGCCCGACACCAGCGAGACCATTTCGAGCAGCCCGCGCACCGCCTCTTCGGGGCCGCCGCCGTCGGCGCCCTGCGTGTCGAGATAGGCCCGCCAGTCCTCGGCGCGCAGGTCGAGCGCGCCGTCGAGCCGGCCGGAACCGTCCACGTCCACATCGCCGTTGATCTGCACGGTCATCGGGTCCAGGGTCTGTCGAATCGTGCGGATTTCGAACCGATTGGGCCGCGGTGGACGGCGCTGGTCGATCCGCAGGGGCGCGTCGAGATGCGCGGTGAGATCGAGCCGCAGGTCCGTGGCGGGCGTTTCCTGCCCGGTCGTGCCCAGCGATGCGGCCCCGGCGGCGAGGCGGTAGGCCAGCTCGTCGCCCTCGAGCACTTCGAGCGCCGCGCGCGGCTGGTCGAGCGTCACCGGCGACGCATCCTCGGGCGCCACGGTCAGCGATTGCGCCTCGGCATTGGCCCGCAGAATGCGGCCGGCGGCGGTAAAGACCAGGCTGGCGCGCTGACCGGCCCCGTCCACGGCGTAACGGATGCCATCGACGGTCACGGCATGCGCATCGGGCCAGACGGCGATCACGTGACCGGGTTTGTAGGTCAGCTGGAACACCTGGAAGAATGGCGCCTGCCAGCGCAAGCCGCCGTCCGGAGAGGTCACGTCGACCGCCTGCAGCGTCACGTCGAGCCGGTTGGGGAAGCCGCGGATGCCGAGATCTTCATAGGCGATCTGCCAGCCCTCGGCGCGGGCCTGCACCACGGCGCGGTCGATCTCGGACCGCAGCGCCTGTGCCTGCCAATACCAGAAGGCCGACCAGCCAAGCGCCGCCAGCACGATCACGAGGATCAGTTTCTTCAGCATCGTCCCGCCCTTTCGTCTGCCTGCGCGATGGTGTTTACAGAGCCGCGACAGAGAGGACCAGACGCATGGCTTTATGGGTGTTCGGATACGGATCACTTTTGTGGAACCCCGGCTTCGAGGTGGTGGCGCAGGAACATGCGCGGCTGCCGGGCTATGCCCGCAGTTTCTGCATGCGCTCGATCCATCACCGCGGCACGGAGGCCGAGCCGGGACTGGTGCTGGCGCTGGACGAACAGCCGGATGCCGTCTGCGAGGGGCTGGCCCTGCGCGCCCGCGACGATCAGGCCGATGCGGTGCTGAAATATTTGCGCGAGCGCGAGCTGATCTCTTCGGCCTACGTCGAAAAGCTGCTGCCGGTGACCCTGGCGGACGGACGCACCATCGAGGCGGTGACCTACGTGATCGACGCTGACCATGTGCAGTATTGCGCCGGGCTTGGCCTCGAGGACCAGGCGCAGATCATCGCCAAGGCGGTCGGCGGACGCGGGCCCAACACCGAATATCTCTACAACACCACCGCGCATCTCGACAGCCTCGGCATCCCCGATGCAGAGCTGCAATGGTTGGTGTCCCGCGTGCGGGCGCTCACGGCTTAACCGCTTGGCTTTGTTGAGGTGACGGCCTAGAGTCGCCCGAGTTTACGGTGACAACAACGCGTCAGGAGCGGTCCGCATGGATCAGCCGGACCACGAGGCCGAGCCCTATTTCTCGCAGCCGATCCGCCAGATCCTGATGATGGTGGCGGTGCTGGTGCTGTCGGCGGTCGGCGTCTTCCTGGCGCTGCCGCGGGTGCTGCCGGTGTTCCAGGCCAATCCCTATCTCAACGGCTTCATCGTGCTGGTCTTCCTGATTGGCGTGGTGGCGACCTTCTGGCAGGTGGCGCAGCTGATGATCTCGGTGCGCTGGATCGAGGAGTTCACGTCCACCCGCACCCGCGACGACCAGAGCCGTCCACCGCAGCTTCTGGCGCCGCTGGCGACGCTGCTGCGGTCGCGCGGCAAGCGGATGCAGATCAACACCACCTCGACCCGCTCGATCCTCGACTCCGTAGCGCAGCGCATCGACGAGGCGCGCGAGATCACCCGCTACATCGTGTCGCTGCTGATCTTCCTCGGGCTTCTGGGCACCTTCTACGGTCTTGCCACCACGGTGCCGGCGCTGGTGGACACGATCCGGTCGCTGGTTCCGCAGGAAGGCGAAAGCGGGGCGGACCTGTTCTCGCGCCTCATGGGCGGGCTGGAATCGCAGCTGGGCGGCATGGGCGTGGCCTTCGCGTCGTCGCTGCTGGGCCTTGCAGGATCGCTGATCGTCGGTCTGCTGGAGCTGTTCGCCGGGCACGGACAGAACCGCTTCTACCGTGAACTCGAGGAATGGCTGAGCTCGATCACCCGGCTGGGCTTTTCCAGCGGCGACGGCGAGGGCGGGTCGGACATGTCCGCGGCGGCGATGGCGCTCGATCAGATGGGCGACCAGATGGACGCGCTGCAGGCAATGTTCGCCCAGGCCGAGGACAGCCGCGGCGAGGTCGAGAACCGGCTGGGCCAGCTGGCGGATTCGCTGGAACGCATGACCGAGCGGATGGAGGCCACGGCCCCCAGCGGCACGGCTCTGGCGCGGATCGCCGAGGGGCAGGAGCGGCTGATCGAGGTGCTGCAGAGCCGCGAAGCCGGCGACGGCGGCATGGACGCGGAAAGCCGGATGCGGCTGCGGTCGATCGACGTGCAGATGCTGCGCATCCTCGAAGAGATCAGCGCCGGACGGCAGGAAAGCATGGCGGAGCTGCGCACCGACCTCTCGGCGCTCAGCCGCGTGCTGGGTCAGATGGGCCGACGGGCCGAAACGGCGGGCGGCGGCCAGCCGCGCACCATGCGCGTGCCGCGGCCGCAGCCTAAGGCGGAAGGCAAGGGGGACTAGGTCATGGCCCTCTCGCGGCGCACGGGACAGCGGTTCCAGTCCTCGATCTGGCCGGGCTTCGTCGACGCGATGACCGGCCTGCTGCTGGTGCTGATGTTCGTGCTGACCATCTTCATGGTGGTGCAGTTCGTCCTGCGCGAAACCATCAGCGGGCAGGAAACCGAGCTCGACACCCTGTCCGGCGAGATCGCCGCACTGGCCCAGGCGCTGGGGCTGGAGCAGCGCCGCAACACCGCGCTGTCGAACCAGCTGGGCGCCCTGGAGGCCACGCTCGAGGATCGCGATGCGCGGCTGGCAGAGCAGGAGGGCATCATCGCCGCCCTGACCGGCACCCGTGACCGGCAGGCGGCCGAACTGGCCGAGGCCGAGGGCCGTATCGCCTCTTTCGAAGAGCAGGTCGCGGGGCTTCTGGCGGAACGCGACACCGCCCGCGCGCAGGTGGCCGAACTCGAGGATACGCGCGCAGACCTGCTGTCGGAACAGGAGGCGCTGAACCTCGCGCTGGCCACTGCCCGCGACGAGGTCGATGCCCAGGCCGAGGCGGCACGCCTCGCCGCCGCCCGCCGCGACGCGTTGGAGGCGCTGGTGGCCGACCTGCGAAGCCAGAATGCCGAGGCCGAGGATCGCGCGACGGCGCTGACCGCGCAGGTCGACGACCTGTCGGCGCAACTGTCCGACGAAGAAGCGCAGCGGCTGGCCGAGGCCGAGGCGGCCGCGGCCTTGCGGGCGCGGCTGGAAAACGCCGATGCGGAGCTGACCGCGATGACGCTGGCGCTGGAGGAAGAGCGCGCCCGGGCCGAAGAGACGCTGACGCTGCTGGCCGCCGCCCGCGCCGCCGAGGACGACCTGAACGCGCAATTGGCGGCGGCGATCCTCGCCGGGGAAGAACGCGCCGAGGCGCTGCAGGCCCGGCTGGACGCCGCGCAAGCCGATCTCGACCGGCAGGAAACGCAGGCGCAGGATGTGGCGGAACTGCGGCAGGAGGTGCAGGACGCACGGGCTGAGGCCGAGGCGGCCCGCGCGCAGTTGGCCGAGGCCGAGGAGGCCACGACCGAGCTGACCTCGCTGGAGGCGCGGCTGGCGGCGGCTCTGGCACGGGTGCAGGAGGCCGAGGGGCTGGAGGCGAGGATCGCCGCGCTGCGCGCCGAGAACGAAACATTGTCGAGCGGGGCCGAAGACAAGGACGCAGTGATCGCCGATCTGCGCGCGTCGCTGGCCGAGGCCGAGGCGCAGCTCGCGGCGCGCGGCGACGATACGCGGTCGCTGGAAGAACAGCTTGCCTCGGCTCTGGCGGCGCGCATGGGCGCCGAGGCCTCGGTCGAGGAAACGCGCGAGAAACTGGCCGCTGCGCTGGCCGCGCAACGCGCCGCCGAACGCAGCGCCGAACAGGCGATGACCCAGGCCGAAACCCGTGCCGCGTTGCTTTCAGAGGCGCAGTCGCAGCTCGAGACGCAGACCGACCGCGCCAGCGAGGCGACGCGCCGGACCGAGGCGCTGAGCCAGCAGGTCGCGGCTTTGCGCCGGCAGCTGAATGCGCTGCAAGGTCTGCTGGACGAGGCGCGCCAGAGCGATGCCGAGGCACAGGTGCAGTTGCAGTCGCTGGGGGCTGACCTGAACGCCGCGCTCGCAAAGGTCGCGGCCGAGGAACGGCGGCGGCGGCAGTTGGAAGAAGCGGAGCGCAAACGGCTGGAAGCCGAGACGCAGGACCTGCAACGCTACCGGTCGGAGTTCTTCGGACGGCTGCGCGACGTGCTGGGCAACCAGGAGGGTGTGCGGATCGAAGGCGACCGCTTCGTGTTTTCCTCCGAAGTGCTGTTCCCGCCGGGCGAGGCGGACCTGTCGGCGACGGGGCGGCAGGAAGTGGCCAAGGTGGCCGGCATCCTGCGCTCGGTCGCGGATGACATCCCCGAGGGCATCGACTGGGTGATACGCGTCGACGGACACACGGATGACGTCCCGATCCGCCCCGGTGCCCGCTTTGCCGACAACTGGGAGCTGAGCCAGGCGCGGGCGCTGTCGGTGGTCAAATACATGATCGACGGTCTGGGCATCGCGCCCGGCCGGCTGGCGGCCAATGGGTTCGGGGAATTCCAGCCGGTGGACCCGGCGAACACCGCCGAAGCACGCGCGCAGAACCGGCGGATCGAGCTGAAATTCACCGAGAAGTAGCGGTAGGCTCTTCCGCCCTGACGGGCGTCCTCGCGGGTCACTCCACCCGGATCGTCGCGTGGCGGCGGGCGAGGATCACCCCGTCGCGCAGCAGCGTCACATGGCCGGTATAGCCCCCTGCCGGCCAGCCGCCGTCGGGCGCGCGGCGGCCCGAGGCACGGAAGAGCTGCGCCATGCCGTCTTCGATGGTCTGGGTCTGGGAAAAGATCTCTCCCTCCGGTCCGCTGGCGGAAAAGGCCATCTGGTCGCCGTCTTCGGAGTGGAATGCAAATCCGTAAAGTACGATGTCGTGGTCCGGCCGCGCGGTTTCGCGGCGGGCGGCGCCGGATTGCACATGCGTGAGACGCGGCACCGAGGTCGAGAACCCGGCGGTGAAAAGCCCGGCGCGAGCGTAATCCGGCGTCTCCAGCCAGAGCGAGCCGCTGTCGGCGCCGCAGGTCTGGCTGGCGCCGGCGTTGAAGGGGTCGATGGTCTCTGCGTCCCTGAGAAGGGTGAAGTGGAGATGGGCGAAATTCGACTGGCCGCTCATGCCGACCTGACCCAATGGCGCGCCCGCCTCGACCCGCTCACCGCGCGTGACGCTGAGGCTGCCGCGTTTCAGGTGGCAATAGAGCGTCTGGTAGCCGTTGCCATGGGCGATGCGCACGGCGTTGCCGCATTCCTGGCCCTTGATGCGCGCGGCGACCTCGGCGGTGTAGGGTTCGTCCGCCACCCCGTCGCGCACGGCCTGCACGGTGCCCGCGGCGGCGGCGCGCACGGTCACGCCGCGGTCGATCTCGTTCTGGGACAGAAGCGCGATATCGGTGCCCTGGTGGCCGTCGCGCGACTTCAGCCCGCAGGTGTAGTCGTGCTGGGCGAAGGTGGGATCGGCGTCGACATAATCCTCGATAAAGCAGGTCTCGCCCAGCGTGCAGTCAAGCGGCAACGCCAAAAAAGGAACCTCCGCCGCGGTGGGCGCGGCGGAGGTCATGGCCAAAGCGGCAAGCCAGCCGTGGCGCATCACTCTGCGGTCAGCAGGGGCGGCTTGTTGCCGGAGATCCGGCGTTTCTCGGGACCTTGCAGGTCGAGAACGAGCTGCCCGTCCTTGACCGATACCTTGACGACACCGCCCTTGGTGAGCTTGCCGAAAAGCAGCTCTTCGGCCAGCGGCTTCTTGATGTGCTCCTGGATCACGCGGCCCAGCGGACGCGCGCCCATCTTGTCGTCGTAGCCCTTGTCCGCCAGCCATTCGGCGGCGGGCTTGGTCAGTTCGATGGTCACGTTGCGGTCCATCAGCTGTGCCTCGAGCTGCAGCACGAACTTTTCCACCACCTGCAGGATCGTATCCTTGGGCAGCGGCGCGAAGCTGATCACTGCGTCCAGACGGTTGCGGAATTCCGGCGTGAACGTGCGTTCGATCGCGGCGGTATCCTCGCCCTCGCGGCGGTCGCGGCCAAAGCCGATGGCGGCCTTCGCCTGTTCCGCGGCCCCGGCGTTCGAGGTCATGATCAGGATCACGTTGCGGAAATCCACCGTGCGGCCGTTGTGATCGGTCAGCGTGCCGTGGTCCATGACCTGCAGCAGGATGTTGTAGACATCCGGGTGCGCCTTCTCGATCTCGTCCAGCAGCAGGACGCAATGCGGGTGCTGGTCAACGCCATCGGTGAGCTGGCCGCCCTGGTCGAAGCCGACATAGCCCGGAGGCGCGCCGATCAGGCGGCTGACCGCGTGTTTCTCCATGTATTCCGACATGTCGAAGCGCAGCAGCTCCACACCCAGCGTGTCCGCCAGCTGCTTTGCCACCTCGGTTTTCCCGACGCCGGTGGGGCCGGCGAAGAGGTAGTTGCCGATGGGCTTTTCCGGTTCGCGCAGGCCGGCGCGGGCCAGCTTGATCGCCGAGGACAGCGCCGTGATGGCGTTGTCCTGGCCGAAGACCACGCGCTTGAGCGACGCCTCCAGATCCTTGAGCACTTCGGCGTCCGACTTCGACACGTTCTTCGGCGGGATGCGGGCGATCTTGGCCACGACATCCTCGATCTCTTTCGCGCCGATGGTCTTGCGCCGCTTGCTGTCGGGCAGCAGGTGCTGCGCCGCGCCCGCCTCGTCGATCACGTCGATCGCCTTGTCGGGCAGCTTGCGGTCGTTGATGTAGCGCGCCGACAGTTCGACGGCGGTCTTGACCGCGTCGGCGGTATATTTCACGCGGTGATGTTCCTCGAAGTACTCCTTGAGGCCCTTGAGGATCTTGATCGTGTCGGGCACCGACGGTTCGTTCACGTCGATCTTCTGGAACCGGCGGCTGAGCGCGCGGTCCTTTTCGAAGTGCTGGCGGAACTCCTTGTAGGTGGTCGATCCCATGGTGCGCAGCTTGCCGCCCTGCAGCGCGGGCTTCAGCAGGTTAGAGGCGTCCATCGCGCCGCCGGAGGTCGCACCGGCGCCGATCACGGTGTGGATCTCGTCGATGAAGAGAACGGCGTCGGGGTGATCCTCGAGCTCGGTGACCACGGCCTTGAGCCGTTCCTCGAAGTCGCCGCGGTAGCGGGTGCCGGCGAGCAGCGCGCCCATGTCGAGCGAGTAGATCGTCGCCTCGGCCAGCACCTCGGGCACCTCGCCGGTGACGATCTTGCGGGCAAGGCCCTCTGCAATGGCGGTCTTGCCGACACCCGGATCGCCCACCAGCAGCGGGTTGTTCTTGCGGCGGCGGCACAGAACCTGAATGCAGCGCTCCACCTCGGATTCGCGGCCGATCAGCGGATCGACATCGCCCTTCCGCGACTTCGCGTTCAGATCGACGCAATACTTGTCGAGTGCGGATTCGTTCTTTTCGGCGGCGGCCTGATCGGTCGCCTGCGCCTCTTCCTCGATCTCGGGCGCGCCGGAGACGGGGCGGCTTTCGCCGTATGCGGGATTCTTGGCGACGCCGTGGGCGATGAAGTTCACCGCGTCGTAGCGCGTCATGTCCTGCTCCTGCAGGAAATAGGCGGCGTTCGACTCGCGCTCGGCAAAGATCGCCACGAGCACGTTGGCGCCCGTCACTTCGGTCCGGCCGGAGCTTTGCACGTGGATCGCGGCGCGCTGGATCACGCGCTGGAAGGCGGCGGTGGGCACCGCTTCGGAGCCTTCGATGTCGGTCACGAGGTTCGACAGGTCCTCGTCGATGAATTCCACCAGAGTGGTGCGCAATTCCTCGGTGTCGACATTGCAGGCTTTCATGACACGGGCGGCGTCGGGTTCGTCTACCAGCGCCAGCAGCAGATGCTCCAGCGTGGCGAATTCGTGCGAGCGCGAATTGGCCAGCGCCAGCGCCGCGTGAATGGACTGCTCAAGTGTGGTCGAGAATGAAGGCACGTTGTGCTCCTTCTTAATCTGTGCCGGGCCGTGCATGCGGTCCAGTCTGGACTCTTGTGGTTAAAGTTTGGTCGATTGTGACCGCGCTTCAAGTTTTTTCTGTGAAAATCCCAGTCACAAACGAAGGCGTGTTCGAAACGTGACGTGATTTCGGGCTCAGAAGGCGTCCTTGCGTTTCCGGATCTCGGCAAAGACGGCGGCGTCAGGCGATTGCGACAGTCCCAGCCCGTCCTTTACGTGCTGATCCGAGGCGCGCAGGAACGGGTTGGTGGCCAGTTCCTCGGAAAGCAGCGACGGCACCGTCGGGCGGTTTTCGTCGCGGGCGCGGGAAATGGCGTCTGCACGAGAAATAAGCGCTGCGTTGTCCGGATCAATAGTGAGCGCGAATTTCGCGTTGGCGGCGGTGTATTCGTGGCCCGAGCAGACGGTGGTGTCGGCGGGCAGGGCCGCGAGTCGCGACAGGCTGTCCCACATCTGTTCCGCCGTGCCCTCGAACAGCCGTCCGCAGCCCAGGGCCATCAGGCTGTCGGCGGTGAAGACGGTCCGCGCATCCGGCACGTAAAGCGCGATATGCCCGACGGTGTGGCCCGAGACGTCCATCACCTGCACCTCGTGGCCGGCGAAGTCGAAGCTGTCGCCATCCGACACCGACCGGTCCAGCGGCGGCAGCCGGTGCTTGTCGGCGAGCGCCCCGGTGACGCGGGCGGGATGCTTCGACAGCAGCTTCTCGACACCCTGAATGTGATCGTCGTGATGATGGGTGAGCCAGATCTCGGACAGGGTCCAGCCGCGGGCGGTCAGTTCGGCGTCGATCGGGTCGGCATCGGGGACGTCGATCACCGCAGTCTCGCCAATATCGCTGTCGTGTAGAAGGAAGGTGTAGTTGTCGCTGAGGGCCGGGAGCGTCACGAGTTCGAGGGGCATGGTCATTCCGTTTCGTCAGGGTACACTGGACCCAGCTTGGACGATCCGGACGAGGGCCGCAATGCATCTGGATGTACAGGATCTGCGCAGCTTCTATTATCGCAGCGCCCTGGGCCGCGCGGCGCAGAAGGTGGTGCGCGACGAATTGCGGCGGTTCTGGCCGGACACCAAGGGTCACACGGTCGCGGGCTTCGGGTTCGCCGTTCCGCTGTTGCGCCCATTCCTGCCCGAGGCGCGCCGGGTCATCGGCCTGATGCCGGCGCCGCAGGGCGTCATGCACTGGCCCGCCGGCCTGCCCAACGTGTCGGTGCTCTGCGAGGACGCGCTCTGGCCGCTCGAAACCGGGCATGTCGACCGGCTGGTGATGATGCACGGGCTCGAAACCTCCGAGAATCCCTCGGCCCTGCTGGACGAAGCCTACCGGGTGCTGGGGCCGGGCGGGCAGGCGCTGTTCATCGTGCCGAACCGCTCCGGTCTCTGGGCGCGCTCGGATCGCACGCCGTTCGGCTACGGGCGGCCTTACTCGCTGGGCCAGCTCGAGGATCAGCTGAAGAAGCACGACTTCATCCCCGACACTCATGTCTCGGTCCTCTACCAGCCGCCGTCGACCCGGCGTTTCTGGATGCGCACCGGGCCGTTCTGGGAACGGGTGGGCCGGGCGATTCCCGCGATCATGGCGGGCGGCGTGATGATGGTGCTGGCAACCAAGCGCTATCCGCCGACCCGCGCGGGACTGGGCGAGGCCAAGCGGGCCCGCAACCCCCTGGGCGCGCTCACCCCCAGCCCCGGCAAGGTGGCCAAACCGGTCTGACGCCCGTCCCGCCTGGACAGCGCATGGGGCAGGGCATTTTGCCGCGCCCCGGGGGTGCAGCCTGCAGAATCGCCGCGAGGCGCAGGTGCGGCCGCCGCTCACGGCGCCGTGAAGCCTTGCGGCTATGGCGGGGACCGCACCGCCGCAGGCTTTGCCAAGTGCCTGAAATAAGGACTCACCGCGCATGCCAAAAACATCTTACCATGTTGCGGGGTGGGGGAGCGTCTGCTACATCCGCGCTGATTTTGATACCTTGGGCGACGTCCGAGGGCACGGAAACGCCTCCGCGGACCTTGGAAACAAGCAGCCCGACGGGGGCATAATATCGGAAGGGTGGACGTGTCTGAATCAGCTTCGATTTCCTCCGGCATCGCGCAGCGATACGCCACGGCGATCTTCGAGATCGCGAAAGAGAACAAGCGGCTCGACAAGCTCGAGACCAATCTGAGCGATCTGCACACGGCCCTGGGCGAAAGCGCCGATCTGCGCGATCTGCTGAAGTCGCCGGTGCTGACCCGCGACGAACAGGCCAAGGCGATCAAGGCCATCGCCAAGAAGATGAGCCTGATCCCGGCATTGCAGAACGCCCTGGCGCTGATGGCATCGAAGCGCCGCCTGTTCGTGGTCCCGCAGATGGTGACCCAGCTGCAGGAGATGATCGCCGAGGAAAAGGGCGAGGTCACCGCGGACGTCGTATCCGCCAAGGCGCTGACCGACGCGCAGGCCAAGAAACTCTCCGAAACGCTCAAGGCCAAGATGGGCCGCGACGTGAAGATCAATGCGTCCGTCGATGAAGCACTCATCGGCGGTCTTGTCGTCAAGGTGGGCTCGAAGATGATCGATACCTCGATCCGCTCCAAGCTCAATTCCCTCCAGAATGTAATGAAAGAGGTCGGATAAATGGGTATCCAAGCAGCCGAGATTTCTGCGATCCTGAAGGATCAGATCAAGAACTTCGGGCAGGACGCCGAAGTTGCCGAGGTGGGCCGCGTGCTCTCCGTCGGCGACGGTATCGCGCGTGTCTATGGCCTCGACAACTGCCAGGCCGGCGAGATGGTCGAATTCCCCGGCGGCATCCAGGGCATGGCGCTGAACCTCGAAACCGACAACGTCGGCGTCGTGATCTTCGGCTCCGACCGCGACATCAAGGAAGGTGACGTCGTCAAGCGCACCAACTCGATCGTGGACGTGCCGATCGGTGACGGCCTGCTGGGCCGCGTCGTGGACGGCCTCGGCAACCCGCTCGATGGCAAGGGCGAGATCAAGTCCGACACCCGCGGCGTCGCCGACGTCAAGGCACCGGGCATCATCCCGCGCAAGTCCGTGCACGAACCGATGGCCACCGGCCTCAAGTCCGTGGACGCCATGATCCCGATCGGCCGCGGCCAGCGCGAGCTGATCATCGGCGACCGTCAGACCGGCAAGACCGCCGTGGCGCTCGACACCATCCTGAACCAGAAAAGCTACAACGACGCGGCGGGCGACGACGAGAGCAAGAAGCTTTACTGCGTCTACGTCGCCATCGGCCAGAAGCGGTCGACCGTGGCGCAGCTGGTGAAGAAGCTCGAGGAAACCGGCGCCATCGACTATTCCATCGTCGTCGCCGCGACCGCGTCGGACCCCGCGCCGATGCAGTACCTCGCCCCCTACACCGCGACCGCCATGGCAGAGCATTTCCGCGACAACGGCCGTCACGCGCTGATCGTCTACGATGACCTGTCCAAGCAGGCCGTGTCCTATCGCCAGATGTCGCTGCTGCTGCGCCGTCCGCCGGGCCGCGAAGCTTACCCGGGCGACGTTTTCTACCTGCACTCGCGCCTGCTCGAGCGGTCGGCGAAGCTGGGCGACGAGGCCGGCAACGGCTCGCTCACGGCGCTGCCGATCATCGAGACCCAGGGCGGCGACGTGTCGGCGTTCATTCCGACCAACGTGATCTCGATCACCGACGGCCAGATCTTCCTGGAAACGGAACTGTTCTACCAGGGCATCCGTCCGGCCGTGAACACCGGTCTGTCGGTGTCGCGCGTGGGTTCTTCGGCCCAGACCAACGCGATGAAATCCGTCGCGGGCCCGGTCAAGCTGGAGCTGGCGCAGTACCGTGAAATGGCGGCCTTCGCGCAGTTCGGCTCCGACCTCGACGCCTCGACCCAGCGCCTGCTTAACCGTGGCGCGCGTCTGACCGAGCTGATGAAACAGCCGCAGTATTCGCCGCTCACCAACGCGGAAATCGTCTGCGTGATCTTTGCGGGCACCAAGGGCTATCTCGACAAGATCGCCGTCGGCGACGTCGGCCGGTTCGAGCAGGGGCTGCTGAGCCACCTGCGCGGCAAGCACAAGGATCTGCTGGATTACATCACCGTCGAGGATCCGAAGATCAAGGGCGAAGCCGAGGACCGAATCCGTGCCGCGCTGGACGAATACGCCAACGACTTCGCGTAAGGGAGAGGTAGGCACATGCCGAGTCTCAAGGACCTGAAAAACCGGATCGAGTCGGTCAAATCGACCCGCAAGATCACCAAGGCCATGCAGATGGTGGCCGCCGCGAAACTGCGGCGGGCACAGGATGCCGCCGAACAGGCACGTCCCTATGCCGAGCGCTTCGCCGCCGTCATGGGGGCGCTGGCCGCCTCCGTGGGCGACAGCGACACGGCGCCGAAGCTGCTGTCCGGAACCGGCAAGGAAGACGTGCACCTGCTGGTCGTCATGACCGCGGAACGCGGCCTCTGCGGCGGTTTCAACACCAACATCGCCAAGCTGGCCCGCCAGCACGCCAAGAAGCTCGAAGCGAACGGCAAGACGGTCAAGATCATGACCGTCGGCAAGAAGGGCCGCGACAACCTGCGCCGCGACATGGGCGACCGGTTCATCGCGCACGTGGACCTCACCGAGGTGAAGCGCGTGGGCTACGGCGACGCGCAGGGCATCGCGCGCGGCATTCTCGAACGGTTCGACGCGGGCGAATTCGACGTCTGCACGATCTTCTATTCGGAGTTCGAGAACGTGGTGACGCAGATCCCCACGGCGCAGCAGATCATCCCGGCGGATTTCGACGCCCCGGAAGAGGGCGACGAGGCCACCACGCTCTACGATTACGAGCCCAGCGAGGAAGAGATCCTGGCCGACCTGCTGCCGCGCGGCGTGGCGACGCAGATCTTTGCAGCTCTGCTGGAAAATGCCGCGTCCGAACAGGGCGCGCGGATGTCGGCGATGGACAACGCCACGCGCAACGCGGGCGACATGATCGAAGACCTCACGATCGAATACAACCGTTCGCGTCAGGCCGTCATCACGAACGAGCTGATCGAAATCATTTCGGGCGCGGAAGCGCTCTAAGGACCGGAGACAACACATGGCAAACGCAAAAGGCAAAATCACCCAGGTGATCGGCGCCGTCGTTGACGTGCAGTTCGGCGAACACCTGCCGGCGATTCTGAACGCACTGACCACCGACAACCACGGACGCAAACTGGTCCTCGAAGTGGCGCAGCACCTCGGTGAAAACACCGTGCGCTGTATCGCGATGGACGCAACCGAAGGTCTCGTGCGCGGTCAGGAAGTGACCGACACCGACGGCCCGATCTCGGTGCCGGTGGGCAACGCCACGCTGGGCCGCATTCTCAACGTCGTCGGCGAGCCCGTGGACGAAGGCGGGCCGGTCAATGCCGACGAATACCGCCCGATCCACGCGCAGGCTCCGGCGTTCAGCGAACAGTCGACCGAATCCGAGATCCTCGTCACGGGCATCAAGGTGGTGGACCTGCTGGCGCCTTACGCCAAGGGCGGCAAGATCGGCCTCTTCGGCGGCGCCGGCGTGGGCAAGACGGTTCTGATCATGGAACTGATCAACAACATCGCCAAGGTGCACTCGGGCTTCTCGGTCTTCGCCGGTGTGGGTGAGCGGACCCGCGAGGGCAACGACCTCTATCACGAGATGATCGAATCCAACGTGATCAAGCCGGACAACCTGGCGGAATCGCAGGTGGCGCTGGTCTACGGCCAGATGAACGAGCCTCCGGGCGCGCGTGCCCGCGTTGCCCTGACCGGCCTCACCCTGGCCGAGCAGTTCCGCGACCAGTCCGGAACGGACGTTCTGTTCTTCGTGGACAACATCTTCCGCTTCACGCAGGCGGGGTCCGAGGTGTCGGCGCTTCTGGGCCGTATTCCTTCGGCCGTGGGCTACCAGCCGACGCTGGCTACCGACATGGGCCAGATGCAGGAGCGGATCACCTCGACCAAGGCCGGTTCGATCACCTCGATCCAGGCCGTCTACGTTCCTGCGGACGACCTCACCGACCCCGCGCCCGCAACCACCTTTGCGCACCTCGACGCGACGACCGTTCTGTCGCGCGCGATTTCCGAACTGGGCATCTACCCGGCTGTGGACCCGCTCGACAGCTCGTCGCGCCTGATGGATCCGCAGATCGTGGGCGAAGAGCACTACCAGGTGGCGCGCGACGTGCAGGGGATCCTGCAGCGCTACAAGTCGCTTCAGGACATCATCGCCATCCTCGGCATGGACGAACTATCCGAAGACGACAAGCTGACAGTGTCCCGCGCCCGGAAGATCCAGCGCTTCCTGTCGCAACCCTTCGACGTCGCCAAGGTCTTCACCGGCTCCGACGGCATCCAGGTGCCGCTGGAAGACACGATCGCGTCCTTCAAGGCGGTTGTGGCCGGCGAATACGACCACCTGCCCGAAGGCGCCTTCTACATGGTGGGCGGCATCGAGGACGTGAAAGCCAAGGCCGAGCGTTTGGCCGCCGACGCCGCCTGATCGGAAACCGGAGCCGCTCTTTCAGCCCCTGCGGGCTGTCCTCGCGAGGAGGCCCGCACGGGCCGAGGAGCGGACCCCGAGCAAAAGGACTGACACATGGCTGAAACCATGCAATTCGACCTGGTGAGCCCCGAGCGTCGCCTGATGTCGGCCGAGGCCGTGTCCGTGCGGATCCCCGGGGCCGATGGCGACCTGACGGCCATGCCCAACCACGCGCCGCTGATCACCACGCTGCGTCCGGGTGTCATGACCGTCGAGACCGAGAAGGGCACCGAGGAATTCGTCGTCACCGGCGGTTTTGCCGAGATCGGCGGCGAGGGCGTGACCATCCTCGCCGAACGCGCCCTGCCGCGCGCCGACGTGGACCAGGAGACCTACGAAGCCTTGGTCGAAGAGGCGCAGGAAGCCTACGGCAAGGCCAAGGAGACCTTCCAGAACGAACCCGGCCCCGTCGACGACGCGGCGAAACTTTTGTCGGACATGGTCGCCGTCGGCACCCATATCGGCCTGTCGCCGAAGCAGCCTAACCTCTGATCCGGCAGCCAGTGCAATCGGCAGGGGGCCTCGCCAAGCGCGGGGCCTTTTGCATTCAAATCGGGGACACAGTCCCGCGATCCGAGGAACCGCCCAGATGCCCGAACTCGACTGGCCTTCGATCATCCGCGAACTGATCACGCTGTTCGTCGTGATCGACCCGGTGGGGTCGCTGCCGGTCTTTTACTTCGCAACGGCCACCGTCCCCGCGGCACTGCACTGGCGCTTTGCCCTGCGGGCCGTGGCCGTCGCGACGGTGGTGCTGATGCTCTTCCTCGTTGCCGGGCAACTGGTGCTCGAGGCGCTGGGGCTGCGCTTCGGCTCCTTTCAGATCGCGGGCGGCATCATCCTCTTCCTCTTCGCCATGAGCATGATCTTCGGCGATGCCAAACCCGCGCGCGAGATCGAAGAGGCCGAACGCGACCACCTGGCCGGCGCCGTCTTCCCGCTGGCGATGCCGTCGATCGCGTCGCCCGGCGCGATGCTCGCCATCGTGGTGCTGACGGACAACAACCGGAACTCCATCCCCGACCAGATGGTCACCGCCGGTCTGCTGTTGCTGGTGCTGCTGGTCACCCTTGTCCTGCTGCTGCTGGCCGCGCGGCTCAAACGGGTCATCGGCGGTACCGGGGCCAATGTCATCAGCCGGGTCATGGGTATCGTACTGGCCACCGTGGCGGTCGACGCGGTTCTGGGCGGTCTGGAGGCGGTCGGGGTGCTGGACCTTCCAGAAAGCCCGGCGCTGATCGCGGGCGAGTGATCGCGGGGGCGTGGGGCTGGGCGCCTCGAAAGTCCCGATTTCCCGTTCCCATTTCGGCGCAAATCGCTGATTATGCCCGGAGAAACGGCAAGAGGCAGGTATGAAGAGATTACGCGGAGCCACGGTTGGCGTCGATCAGGGCAATGTGGAGCTGTTTTCCGAGTTCGCCAGCGGCGGCGACATGTGGGTCGGTTCCGGATCGCGCGAGCGTCGCAAGTGGATAGAGTTCTCCGCCGCCTATCGCGACATCCCCTCCGTGCACCTGTCGCTGTCGCTTTGGGACATGGACAGCAACGCCAATGTCCGGGCCGACCTCACCGCCGAGAATATCGGCTTGAAGGGGTTCGACATGGTGTTCCGCACCTGGGGCGACACCCGCGTCGCCCGCGTCCGCATGGCCTGGATCGCTATCGGCGAGGTCCAGGGCGAGGATGACTGGGAACTCTACTGAGGCCGCTGATGCCGATGCCCGCGGGAACCCGGCGGACCCTTGGCGGGTTTCATAGCGGATGGACCGGCTCCGCATCCTGATCCGAACGGCATTTGTCCCGTTTCTCCTGGTCTGCCTGTGCGCGGGCCAAGCGGCCTATGGCCAGGCCGCCGATGCGGCGAGCTGGTACGAGGTCGAAGACCTGAATCGCGGGCTTGGTCCGGTGCCCGCCGACGTGGACCGCACGACGCCGCGGTCGAGCCTGGAAAGCTTCCTTGCCGAGGCGCGGGAGGGCGACTGGCACGCGGCGGCGCAGGTGCTGGACCTTTCGGCCATCCCCGAGAACGAGCAACGCACCCGCGGCGCGCAGCTGGCGATGGATTTCCTGGTCCTTCTCGAGCGCAAGATCGTCATCGACTGGTACGACCTGCAGGACCGGCCTGACGGTCTGGATTCCCGCCAGGCCTCCGAAGCGGCGATGGCGGGCAAGCCGCGCCGGTCGCTGCTTCTATGGTACGTCGATCTCGACAACCGGCCGATCCCGATCCGGCTCAACCGCGTCAAATCGGGGCAGGACCCGCCGGTCTGGGTGCTGTCGAGCCAGACGGTCGACAACCTGCCCCAGCTTGCCGATGCCTACGGGCCCTCGCGGCTTGAGCTGATGCTGCCGCAGGCGCTGCGGGAATCGGCTGTCTGGGGCCTGCGCCTGTGGGAGGTGGTGGCGCTGCCGCTGGGGCTGATGCTCACCGCCTTCATGGGGTGGCTGACCCATCGCGTCTTGTCGAAGGGGTTCAACCGCGACCGTCGAATCGCGCCGGAAAGCCTGCGCGTCGCGGCCCGCGGTCCGCTGATCCTGCTGGTGATGACCGTCACCCTGTCACTGGTCACCAAGAAATTGTTCGTCTTTTCCGGCCGGATCGACACGATCCTGTCGCCGCTGGAGATCCTCGGCATCGTGGCGGCGATCCTCTGGCTCGTGGTCAATGTCGCAGATGCGATCCTGGCGCGTCTGGTGTCCTTCGACGGCGGCGAGTTGAGCGAGATCGGCGACGGCCAGGAAGAGCGCCGCGCCATGGCCACCAAGGTGTCGGCCGTGCGGCGCCTGCTGATCGTTCTGATCGTCTTCATCGGCGCGGGCATCGTGCTGAACGAGGCAAGCGTGATGCAGTCGCTGGGCCTGTCGCTGCTGGCGTCGGCGGGGACGATCACGCTGGTCGCCGCCTTCGCCGCGCGCAACATTCTGTCGAACATCATGGCGTCGCTGCAGATCGCCATGAACCAGTCGGCCCGGATCGGCGACAAGATCGTCTTTCGCGACTACCTCTGTTCGGTCGAACGGATCAACTTCACCTATGTGCAGCTGCGTGTCTGGACCGGCAAGCGGCTGGTGGTCCCGGTGGTCGACTTCGTCGACGAACCCTTTGAGAACTGGACCATGCAAGAGCCGTTCCTGTTGATGCAGGTGACGCTGCGTCTGCGCCACGACGCGGATATCGAGCCGCTGCGCGACGCCTACCATGCTATTCTCGACGAGATGGACGAAGAGGACGAACAGCGCGACAGCCGGGGCGCCTATGTCTCGGATCACGACGTCTTTGGCCAGCACGTGCTGTTCCTCGTGCCCTGCCAGGACCCGAACACCGCTTGGGCCCGCGCCTGCGAGGTGCGCGAAAAGCTGTTGCAGGAGGCGCGGAAGATCGATGCCGAGACGACGCCGCTCTTCCCGCAGGTGCAGGCGATGGACGCCGTCTGATCTTTGCCTCGGCGGCTCTTACCGACACGCTGCCAGTCGAACGGCAGCGCGTGATCCGATCGGGTTTGCCCGGCCCGAGAGGCTCAGAGAATGCCTTCGTAAATCGGACCCAGCGTGTCCGTTTCGAACAGCGACGACACCGAAGTGCCGTTCCAGATGTTAAGGATCGCCTGCGCGAACATCGGTGCGGTGGGCACGATGCGGATGTTCGGCGCCGATGTCACCGCCTCGGTGGCCTGGATCGAGTCGGTGATGACAAGCGTCTTCATCACCGATTTGGTGATGCGCTCGACCGCGGGGCCGGAAAGCACACCATGGGTGATGTAGGCATGCACCTCCGTGGCGCCGTGACCCATCAGGACCTCCGCGGCCTTGCACAGCGTGCCGGCGGTGTCGCAGATGTCGTCGACGATGATGCAGCGCTTGCCGGCGACTTCGCCGATCACGGTCATCTCGGCCACTTCGCCGGCCTTTTCCCGGCGTTTGTCGACGATCGACAGCGGCGCGCCTATGCGCTTGGCCAACTCGCGCGCGCGGGCAACGCCGCCCACGTCCGGACTTACCACCATCACGTCGCTCATGTCCTTGAACTGGTTCAGAACGTCCAGAGCGAAGATCGGCGAGGCATAGAGGTTGTCGACCGGCATGTCGAAGAAGCCCTGGATCTGCGCCGCGTGCAGGTCCATGGTCAGGACCCGCTCGATTCCCGCTTCGGCGATCATGTTGGCCACGAGCTTTGCCGTGATCGGCGTGCGCGCCTTGGTGCGGCGGTCCTGCCGGGCATAACCGAAATAGGGGATTACGGCGGTGATGCGCGCGGCCGACGACCGGCGCAGCGCGTCCGACATGATGAGCAGTTCCATCAGGTTGTCGTTGGCGGGGTTCGACGTCGACTGGAGGATGAACATGTCTTCGCCGCGCACGTTCTCGAACACCTCGACAAAGATTTCCTGATCGTTGAACCGTTCGACCCGGGCATCGACAAGACCCACGGACATGCCGCGATAGAGCGACATGCGCTTGGCGATGGCCTGCGACAGCCGCAGGTTGGAGTTGCCCGAAATGATCTTGGGCTCGATGACGGTGGGCATGCGCGGGCGGCTCCGGCTGTTGCAATGACAGATTCGTGACGTTGCGCTTCGCTTAACATGCCCTTACCAATCGGGGAAAGGCAGACCAGCGCAGGAGCGGCCGGATGGCACATATCGACTATTATTTCTCGACACTTTCGCCGTTTACCTACCTCGCCGGGATGCGTCTGGAAGACATCGCCGCGAAACATGGCGCGGATATCACCTACAAGCCGCTCGACGTGATTGCGCTTTTTGCCCGCACCGGCGGCGTCGCCCCCAAGGATCGGCACCCGAGCCGCATGGAATACCGGTTCCAGGAACTCGAACGCGCGCGCAAGAAGACCGGCCTGCCGCTGACGCTGAAGCCGGCGCACTGGCCCACCAATCCCGCCCCGTCGAGCTATGCGATCATCGCGGCGCAGAATGCGGGCGGTGGCGACCTGGGCAAGCTGACGCACAGCTTCCTGCGCGCCTGCTGGGCCGAGGAAAAGGACATCGCCGACGACCAGCTGATCCGCGACGCGCTGACCGAGGCGGGCTTTGACGCGGGGTTGGCGGACAGCGGGCTTTTGAGCGGGGCCGAGACCTATGCCCAGAACCTCGAAGAGGCTGTGGCCAACGGCGCCTTCGGCTCGCCCTTCTATATCGTCGACAGCGGCCAGCGCTTTTGGGGCCACGACCGGCTCGACGATCTCGACAGGCACCTGGCCGGAGAGCTGTGACCTTCGTCTCCTCGATGGGCGCCGTACATGTCCGAAAGCTGGGGCAGGGGCCGGGGCCTGCGATCCTGCTGCACTGCGCGCTGGCGCATGGCGGCGCCTGGAAACCGGTGATGTCGCATCTCGGCGACCGGCTGGACGCGGTGGCGCCGGACATGCCCGGCCACGGCCGCAGCGCCGACTGGGACGGGCAAGGCGACCTGCATGACCGGGTGACAGCCAATGCCGCCGCGCTCCTGACCGGTCCCACCCATGTCATCGGTCATTCCTTCGGCGCGACCGTTGCGCTGCGGCTGGCGCTCGAGCGGCCCGAATACGTGCGCTCCCTGGTGCTGATCGAACCGGTGCTCTTTGCCGCCGCCCGCGCCGCCGACCCCGCCGCCTATGACGCTTACCGCGACTGGGGCGCGCCGATGGCCCGCGCCATGGCCGCGGGCGACTGGACCGAAGCCGCGCGCCGCTTTACCGCAAGCTGGGGCACGGGGCAGGGTTGGGAGGACCTGACCGAGGCGCAGCGCGCGCAATATACTCGCCAGATGCCCCTGATCGCGGCGACGCAGCCCGCCCTGCTGGACGACAGTCGCATCCTGCTGCGACCCGGCGGTCTGGAAGCTTTGCAGATGCCGGTCTTGATGCTGCGCGGCGCGAAGAGCATGCCGATCATGGGCCCGATCCACACCGCGCTTTTTGCGCGCATTCCGCAATCCCGCGACGTCGAGATCCCCGGCGCGGGTCACATGGTGCCGATCAGCCACCCCTCGGCCGTTGCCGCCGAGATTGGACCGTTCCTCGACGCCGCCTAGCGCTTTTCGCCGATCCTGGGTTCGGTCCCGGCCTTGAGCCGCCAGATGTTCTCGCGGTGGCGCCAGAACACCAGCAGCGTCAGCAGGACGCCGAGGACAAAGGCGTCCGTATGTGCAGTGAGAAACATCCAGATCGTCGAGAACGACGCCGCCAGAAGCGCGCCGAAGCTCGAAATCCGGGTCAGCGCCACGCCCGCGATCCAGGTGGCGCAGCACAAAAGGCCGACCGGCCAGATCAGAGCCAGCATGATGCCGAGAAAGGTGGCGACACCCTTGCCCCCCTTGAAACGCAGCCAGACCGGGTAGCAATGGCCCAGGAACGACGTCAGCGCCGCGACCTGCGCCGCGTCCTCTCCTGCAAAGGCGCGAGCCAGCAGAACGGCCACTGCGCCCTTGGCGCCGTCCAGTAGCAGCGTCCCCGCGGCGGCCGACTTGTTGCCGGTGCGCAGCACGTTGGTGGCGCCGATGTTGCCCGACCCGATGCTGCGCAGATCGCCCAACCCCATGATCTTCGTCAGGATCACGCCGAAGGGGATGGACCCCAGAAGGTAGCCGATCAGCGCCCAGAGCAGCAGCAGCTCTTGCGGAGTGGTCATTGGCGGCATGGGCGGGGTCCTTGCAGGCGTCGGTTGACTTTGTGTAGCCGAACTTCCCGCCGGATCAAACTTTTGTGCGTCGGCGCTCATGTTACCGTCGCAGGATGTTGCCAGTTGGGCGCGGAGAGCCGTCGCGCCGTCCGTCGGACAGCCTGTGCACCGCCATGAAACTGCGCAATGTTCCGGGGCTGGCTGCCGGAAATCTACCGGAGGCGGCATCCAAGCTTGAAAGTCCCAATCATTCGCCGCAGGCTTTCGGAAAACAACAGCGGGGACGGACCGATGGGCTTTCTGGACACAATTTTCGGCGTCATCAATGACTTGACATGGGGGTGGGCGCTCGTTCCATTCCTCGTCGTGCTGGGCGTCTTCTTTACTGCGGCCAGCGGTTTCATCCAGTTCCGCTTCTTCAAGCGCATGTTCAACGTCCTGCGCGGCACCGACGAAGACAACGATCCCACCAAGATCAGCGCGCGCGAGGCGCTGTTCATCTCGGTGGGTGGGCGCGTCGGCGGCGGCAACATCGCCGGGGTCGCCGTGGCCATCACCGCGGGCGGTCCGGGCGCGGTGTTCTGGATGTGGATGATCGCGCTCATTGGCATGTGTACCGCGCTGGTCGAGGCGACGCTGGCGCAGGTCTACAAGCGCACCGATGAGAACGGCGACTACCGCGGCGGCCCCGCGCGCGCCATCGTCAGCGGGCTGGGCGAGAACTACCGCTGGCTCGCGTCGATCTACGCCGTCTGCCTGATCGCGTCCTTCGCCATCGGCTTCAACGCCTTCCAGGGCAACACCGTGGCCGGGGCGGCACTCGACTCGATGGAGATCCCGCGGCTCTGGACGGGCCTCGCACTGTCGGCGCTGACCGGGGTGATCGTCTTCGGCGGCATACACCGCATCGCCAAGGCGGCGGACGTGATCATCCCGATCATGGCCATCGGCTATATCGCCATGGCGCTGATCGTGATCGTTCTGAACATCTTCTCGCTGCCCGCCGTGATCTGGGACATCGTCGCCAACGCCTTCGGCCTGCGCGAAGCGGTGTCTGGCGGCATCGGGGCGGCCATCGCCCAGGGCCTGCGGCGCGGCCTCTTCTCCAACGAGGCGGGCCTCGGCTCTGCCCCCAACGTCGCGGCGACGGCCTATGTAAAGCATCCGGTGAGCCAAGGCATCACCCAGAGCTTTTCGGTCTTCATCGACACGATCCTGATCTGCTCCTGCACGGCCTTCGTGATCCTGCTGGCAGATGTCTATCAGCCCGGGGCCGAGGGCATCGACGGCGTGGCGCTGACGCAGCAAAGCCTGGTGGAGCATCTGGGCGGCTGGACGCAGTATTTCCTGACCGTGGCGATCCTGCTATTCGCTTTCTCGTCGATCATGTACAACTACTACCTGGGCGAAAACGCCCTGACCTTCATGACCGAAAACCCGATGGCGGTGCTGGTCCTGCGGCTGGCGATCATGGGGATCGTGTTCCTTGGCGCGGTCGCGCCGGGCGCGACGGCGGTGTTCTCGTTCTCCGACCCGATGATGGGCATCCTCGCCGTGGTGAACCTGCTGGCGCTGATGATGCTCTTCCCGATCGCCATGCGCGTGATCGGCGACTTCCGGGCGCAGCTGGCGGCGGGTGTGGCGAAGCCGGTCTTCGACCCGGCGAAGTTCCCCGATCTCGACACCGATCCCACCGCCTGGCCGGATGCGCCAGGCGCCAAGGCCGCCGCGGCCAAGGCGTAGGACAAGATCCCACGGCGCGGCCTAACGGTCGCGCCGTGGGCCTAGCCGAAGACGCGCTGCCCGCCGACCCAGGTGCCCAGCACCTTGCCTTGCAAGCGCGCGCCGTCAAAGGGTGTGTTCTTGGATTTCGACTCCAGCTTGAACCGGTCGAGGATCAGCGGTTTGTCCGCGTCGAAAAGCACGAGGTCGGCGGGTGCGCCGGTGCTCAAACGGCCACAATCCAGGCCCAGCCGCCGCGCGGGGTTCAGCGTCATCGCGCGGAACAGGGTCGGCAGGTCCAGATCGCCGGAATGCACCAGCCGCAGCAGCACCGGCAGCATCGTCTCGAGCCCCACGGCACCCGAGGCGGCCTCCTCATAGGGCAAACGCTTGCTTTCCTCGTCCTGCGGGGTGTGGAACGACCCGACGATGTCGATGAGACCCGTGCGCAGCGCCTCGAGCACCGCCTGCCGGTCGTCCTCGGACCGCAGCGGCGGCTTGACCTTGAAGAAGGTGCGGTAGTCGGCCACGTCCAACTCGTTCAGCGTCAGGTGATGCATCGAGATGCCCGCGGTCACGTCGAAGCCGTTGCGCTTGGCCCTTTCCAGCGCGGGCAGGGCGCGCGCGGTGGTGATCTGGTCGGCGTGGTAGCGCACGCCGGTCATTTCCACGAGCGCGATGTCGCGGTCGAGCCCCATGCGCTCGGCCATCGGCGTGACGCCCGGCAGGCCGCGCAGGGAGGCAAACTTGCCGCTGGTCACCGCCGCACCCGCCGACAGGCCCGGGTCCTGCGGATGCATCATCACCAGCGCCCCTAGGGACCGGGCGTAGGTCATCGCGCGGCTCAGCACCTTGGTGTCGGTCACGACGTGGTCGCAATCGGTAAAGGCCACCGCGCCCGCGTCCATCAGGAACCCGATCTCGGTCATCTCGCGGCCTTCGCGGCCCTTGGTCAGCGCCGCCATGGGCAGGACGTTGACGGGGGCGGCCTCGTTGGCGCGGCGGCGGATGAACTCGAGCGCCTCGGGCGTGTCGATGGCGGGCAGCGTGTCGGGCCGGGTGACCATGGTGGTGACCCCGCCCGCCGCCGCGGCAAGGCCCGCGGAGCGGAAGCTCTCCTTGTGCCGTTCGCCCGGTTCGCAGACTTTCACGCCGATATCGACGATACCCGGCGCGACGAAGGCGCCGCCCGCGTCAAGGCGCGCGGGCGCGGGCACCCGGTCGGTGCCGACCTCGGGTTCCGGCGTGTCGAAGACCTCGGCGATGCGACCGCCCGAGAGTAGCAGCGCGCCGGGGCGGACCTCGCCGGCCTCGGGGTCGATCAGGCGGGCGTTGAAGATTAGCGTGTCGGTCATGCGCCGCCCCCCAGGGCAAAGGCCAGCACCGCCAGCACGATGACGACCAGCGCCGCGAGGATGAGCTTGAGCGTCGTCGAACTGCCCTTGGACACCGGCCCGCCGGGGGCGCCGCCTTCCAGCGCACCCTCTGCAGAGGCGCTGCGCAGCGGGCGGCCGATGGGTGCCTTGGTCTCATCCGCGTAGCTGCCGACCCAGCGCAGCGGCGACTGGATGTTGAGCGTCTGCGCGGTGCGGTCGAAGGCGGCGCTGGTTAGGATCACCACATGCCCGCGCAGCGCATCGAGCCGTGCCCTGTCATCGCGGAAATCCTGCCCGGTCAGGCCGTAGCCTTCTGCAAGATAGGTGGACAAAGGCATGTCGCCCAGGTCGCGGATCGCCACCACCTCCACGAAAGCCGCACGCAGGCGCTTGGCGCCCAGCCCGTATTGCAGCGGCCATTCGCCGGTCCCGGCCTGCGCGGTGTAGCGCTCGACCGCCTCGGGCGGCAGGTCCAGTTGAAAGACCCGGGTGATGCCCGCGTCGAATTCCGAGATGTCCATCCGGGTCACACCATCACCTCTTTCGGCCGGGCCCGCAGGTTGCGCGCCAAAAGGTCCATCGCCGCCATGCGCACGGCAACGCCCATTTCCACCTGTTCCTGGATCACCGAGCGGTTGATGTCGTCGGCCAGGGTGCCGTCGATCTCGACCCCGCGATTCATCGGGCCGGGATGCATGACGATGGCGTCGTCCTTGGCAAAGCCCAGTTTCTCCGCATCCAGTCCGAAGCGGTGGTAATACTCCCGCTCGGACGGGATAAATCCGCCGTCCATGCGTTCCTTCTGCAGCCGCAGCATCATCACCACGTCGACGTCGCGCAGCCCTTCGCGCATGTCGTCGAAGACCTCGACGCCGAACTGGTCGATCCCCGCGGGCATCAGCGTCGGCGGACCGATCAGGCGCACGCGGTTCTCCATCTTGCCCAGCAGCAGGATGTTCGACCGCGCGACGCGCGAATGGGCGATGTCGCCGCAGATCGCGACCGACAGCCGGTGCAGGCGGCCCTTGGCGCGGCGGATCGTCAGCGCGTCGAGCAGCGCCTGGGTGGGATGTTCGTGGCGCCCGTCACCGGCGTTCAGCACCGCGCAGTTGACCTTTTGCGACAGCAGATCCACCGCGCCTGATTGCGGATGCCGTACCACCAGCAGGTCGGGGTGCATGGCGTTGAGACTCATCGCCGTGTCGATCAGCGTCTCGCCCTTCTTGATCGAGCTGGCCTGCATCGCCATGTTCATCACATCCGCGCCCAGCCGCTTGCCCGCCAGTTCGAAACTGGCCTGGGTGCGGGTCGAGTTTTCGAAGAACATGTTGATCTGCGTGAGCCCCGACAGGATGCCCGAGCGTTTCTCGCGCTGGCGGTTCAGGGTCACGTACTTGTCCGACAGGTCCAGCAGCGTGGTGATCTCGTCCGGGCGCAGGGGTTCGATCCCCAGAAGGTGACGCTGATCGAAACGCATGGGCGGGCTCCTGTTGGGGACGCCGCGGTTATAGGAAGCAGGGCCGGGGGCGGCAAGCGGGTTTGCCGCGATCCGGACAGGGGCGCGGTCAGGCGCCGGATTTCAGACGGAACCGCTGGATCTTGCCGGATTCGGTCTTGGGCAGGGCATCGAGAAACTTCACCGACCTTGGATATTTGAACGGCGCGATCACTGCCTTGACGTGATCCTGCAGCGCCTTGACCATCGCCGCGTCACCGGTGTGGCCCTCGCCCAGCACCACATGCGCCTCGACGATGCTGCCGCGTTCGGCGTCGGGCTGGCCGACCACCGCGCATTCCGCCACCGCGTCGTGCGACAGCAGCGCCGCCTCCACCTCGGGGCCGGCGATGTTGTAGCCCGAGGACACGATCATGTCGTCGTTGCGCGCGGCGAAATGCAGGTAGCCGTCCTCGTCCATGGAAAAGGCGTCGCCGGTGATGTTCCAGCCATCGAGCACGTAGCCCGTCTGCCGGTCGTCGGCGAGGTAGCGGCAGCCCGTGGGCCCGCGCACCGCCAGCCGCCCCACCGTGCCGCGCGGTACCTCGGCGCCGGCATCGTCGATCACCCTGGCCTCGTAGCCGGTGACCGGCTTGCCGGTGCAGGCGGGGCGGTGATCGTCGAAGCGGTTGGTGACGAAGATGTGCAGCATCTCGGTGGCGCCGATCCCGTCGAGCATGGGCTTGCCGGTCTTTTGCTGCCACTCGTCATAGACCGGCGCGGGCAGCGTCTCGCCCGCCGAGACCGCCGCGCGCAGGGACGACAGGTCCGCGCCCTCGTCCATGGCCCGCAGCATCACGCGATAGGCGGTGGGGGCGGTGAAACAGACGGTGGCTTTGAATTTCTGGATGATCTCGATCATGTTGGGCGGCGAGGCATTCTCGAGCAGGGTCGCCGCGGCACCGAAGCGCAGCGGAAACACCGCAAGGCCGCCCAGCCCGAAGGTGAAGGCCAGCGGCGGAGAGCCGACGAAGACATCCTCGGGGGTCACGCCCAGCACCTCTTTCGCATAGCCGTCCGCGATGATGAGAATGTCGCGGTGGAAATGAATCGTCGCCTTGGGCGACCCTGTGGTGCCCGAGGTGAAGCCCAGAAGCGCCACGTCGTCGCGGGCCGTCGGAACCGCTTCGAACAGCACGGGCTTTTCCAGCGCCAGCCGGTCAAGCTCGGCATCGTGGTTCGACGTGCCGTCGAAGCCCACAACGGTCTTGAGGAAGCCGCTGGTCTTGGCGCAGGTGGCCATCTCGTCCATCAGCCGCGTGTCGCAGAAGGCGAACTGGATTTCCGCCTTGTCGACGATCTTGGTCAACTCACCGGCGCGCAGCATCGGCATGGTGTTCACGACCACGGCGCCCGCCTTGGTGGCCGCGAGCCAAACCGCGACCATCGCCGGGTTGTTGGCCGACCGGATCAGAACCCGGTTGCCGGGCTTGACGCCCAGATCCGACACCATCGCGTGTGCCAGCCGGTTGGTCCAGTCGGTCAGCTCCTTGTAGGTGCGCCGCCGGCCGTTGCCGATCAGCGCCGTGCGGTCGCCGAAGCCGCGTTCGACCATGGCGTCGGTCAGCTCCACCCCGGCATTGATCCGCTCGGGGTAGTCGAAGCCATCGAGCCGCAGGTCCGGCCACTGCTCGGGTGGCGGCAGGTTGTCCCGCGCGAAGGTGTCCACATGCGCAGAAGGGCCGAGGGGTGTCATGCGTTGGCCTCTTCGGGCAGGAATTCGACCTCGTGCCGGGCCGACAGCTCGACGATGCGGGGAATGTCGGTCTGGTCGTGCAGCGCTTCGAAGAGATCGCGCAGCTGGCCCATCGGCGACACCCAAAAGAGCGCCCGGCAGGGCTTGTCGGACTTGTTGAAATAGCCGTGCGGGATGCCGCGCGGCATCCGCACCAGATCGCCCGCGCGGGCCTTGGTCCAGACGCCGTCCAGCTTCAGGTCCAATTCGCCCTCCTGCACAAGGATGAATTCGTCCTGCGTCGGATGGATGTGCACGGGCACGAACTGGCCCGGTTCGGAATTGGTCTCGAAGGCGAAGGTCGATTCGCAGATCGCTTTGGGATAGTAGGTCTGCCCGAGGATGTTCCAGACCGTGCCGTGCTGGCCGGTGCCGTTCTCGGTGATGCCTTTTTCCAGATCCGTCATGGTCTTGCTCCCGTGTTGGCGCCCCGTTTGCCGGGGCTGCAAAGTGACACCGCCGCGCCCGGGTGAGGGGCGCGGCGGCGAGGTGGCTCAGGTCATCGCGTCGAGGCTGGCGCGGGCGATGATGACTTTCTGCACGTCCGATGCGCCCTCGTAGATGCGCAGCGCGCGGATGTCGCGGTAGAGCCGCTCGACCGTCTCGCCGGACCTCACGCCGTCGCCGCCATGCAGCTGGACGGCGGCGTCGATGACCTTCTGCGCCTCGTCGGTGGCATAGAGCTTGGCCATCGCCGCTTCGCGGGTGACCCGTGGCGCGCCGCTGTCCTTGGTCCAGGCGGCGCGGTAGACCAGCAGGGCAGCGGCATCGACGCGGAGTGCCATCTCGGCGATATGCGCCTGCACCATCTGCAACTCGGCCAGCGGCTTGCCCTGCACCGAGCGGTCGCGGACACGCACCAGCGCCTCGTCCAGCGCGCGGCGGGCAAAGCCCAGGGCCGCGGCGGCGACGGTGGTGCGGAAGACGTCCAGCACCGACATGGCGATCTTGAAGCCCTGGCCGGGCGCGCCGATCAGCACGTCCTTGGGCAGCCGCGCACCGTCGAAACGCAGCCGCGCCAACGGGTGCGGCGCGATGGTCTCCAGCCGTTCGGCGATGTGCAGGCCGGGCGTGTCGGCGGGCACGACGAAGGCCGACAGGCCCTTGGCGCCCGGGCCTTCGCCGGTGCGGGCGAAGACGGTGTAGAGATCGGCGATGCCGCCGTTGGAGATCCAGGTCTTTTCGCCGTCGAGCACCCAGGAATCGCCGTCGTCCCGCGCGGTCATGGTGGAATTGGCGACATCCGATCCCGACTGCGGTTCGGTCAGGGCAAAGGCGGCGATGGCCTTGCCGGTGCGCGTCAGCGGCAGCCAGTCGGTCTGCTGACGGGCCGAGCCGAACAGCGACAGCGCCCCGGTCCCCAGCCCCTGCATGGCAAAGGCGAAATCCGCCAGCCCGTCGTGCCGCGCCAGCGTTTCGCGCGACAGGCACAGGGTGCGCACGTCCAGTGGCTGCGGATCGGCGGGATCGACGGCGGTGGGCTTCAGCCAGCCATCGGCGCCCAGCCGCGCCACCAGATCGCGGCAGGCGGCGTCGGTGTCGTGGTGGTCGACGGGGCCCAACCCACCGGCCCAGTCATCCAAAGCCAACGCGTGGGCCTTGTGCTCGGGCGCGAGGAACGGCCAGTCGAGAAAGGAACGGTCCGCCATCAATCGCCCTCGAACACAGGTTTCTGTTTGGCGACGAAGGCGTCATAGGCGCGGGTGAAATCGGCGGTCTGCATGCAGATCGCCTGCGCCTGCGCCTCGGCCTCGATCGCCTGATCGAGCGTCATCGCCCATTCCTGCTGCAGCATCGTCTTGGTCATCATGTGGCCGAAGTTCGGACCCTCGGCGATCTCGGACGCCCAGGCGACGGCCTCGTCCTCCAACGTCTCTGCCGGAACCAGCCGGTTCCAGAATCCCCAGCGTTCGCCTTCCTCGGCGCGCATGACCCGGCCGGTATAGAGCAGCTCGTTGGCGCGGCCCTGGCCGATGATCCGCGGCAGCATCGCGCAGGCGCCCATGTCGCAACCCGCGAGACCGACGCGGGTGAAAAGGAAGGCGCATTTCGCCTCTGGCGTGGCCATCCGCAGGTCCGAGGCCATCGCGATGATCGCGCCCGCGCCGACGCAGACGCCGTCGGCGGCGGTGATCACCGGCTTGCCGCAGTTCAGCATCGCCTTGACCAGATCGCCGGTCATGCGGGTGAAGGCCAGCAGTTCCTTCATCGACATGCGGGTCAGCGGGCCGATGATGTCGTGCACGTCCCCGCCCGAGGAGAAGTTGCCGCCGTTCGAGGCGAATACCACGGCCTTGACCTGATCGTTGTCGCGCAGGGCGCGGAACCAGTCGCGCAGGGCGGCGTAGCTGTCGAAGGTCAGCGGATTCTTTCGGTCGGGGCGATCCAGCCGGACCACGGCGATGCCCTCCCGGATGTCGCAAAGGAAATGCTCGGGTGCGTCGGTCATGCGGTCTGCTCCGGATCGGTGTCGGTCTTGATGATGGCGTCGAAGCGGTCCGAGAACATGCGCGCCTCGTCGAGGCTCACGTCGCCCAGCAATTCGCTGATCCAGGTCTCGTGCGCTTCGGCCTGCCGGGCGAACGCCTCGCGGCCCTTGCGCGTGAGCCGCACCAGCGACGCGCGGCGGTCGCCCGGCACCTGGACGCGCACCACCAGCCCCTCTTCGACCAGCCGGTCGACGATGCCGGTGACGTTGCCGTTCGACACCCGCAGCACGCCGGACAGCGCGCTCATCTTCAGCCCGTCGTCATAGCGCGCGAGCGCCGCCATGACGTCGAAGCGCGGCAGGGTCGATCCGAATTCGCGGCGCAGCCGGTCACGCAGAGCCGCCTCGACCCGGCGGGTGCTTTTCAGCATCCGCAGCCACATGCGCAGCCGTTCCTTGGACGCCGCATCGCGCGGCGTTTCGGTCTCTGGCAGGGGGCTGTCGGGCTTCGTCTGCGTCACGTCATTCTCCGCGATCACGGGCATCTGCCTCAACGCTAGGCAGGCGTCATTTTTATTTCAAGCAAAAAAAGTTTGAGCTTGAAATATATTTTGAGCCGCGTAACGATGAGGGAGAAATCAAGGCTTGGAGCGCTTGCAAGACGCGGTTCAGGGGCCTTTGGCACAGGGATTTGGCCGAGACGATGCACGCGATTCTGCACGATGTGACTGATTGGGACGACGCCTATGAAAACGGGCGCAACATCCCCGGCGGGACCGACTACCCCGCGCCCTGGGTGGCCCCGGCGCAGGCGTTCCGCGACGCAGCCGATGCCCGGCTCGATCAGAGCTACGGCGACCGCGCGCGGGAAGTCTATGACCTTTTCCTGCCGCAGGGCGCGCCGCGCGGGCTCTTGGTCTTCGTGCATGGCGGCTACTGGATGGCGCTCGACAAATCCTACTGGTCGCACCTGGCGGCGGGGCCGCTGGCGGCGGGCTTTGCCGTGGCGATGCCGTCCTACGACCTATGCCCCGAGGTGAGCATCTCGCAGATCACCGAACAGATCGGCGCCGCGATCACCGCAGCCGCCGCGCAGGTGGATGGGCCCATCGTCCTGTCGGGCCATTCCGCGGGCGGGCATCTGGTGACCGCGATGATGTGCGAGGACAGCCCGCTGCCCGAGGATGTCCGCTCGCGGCTGGCCCATGTGGTCAGCATCTCGGGCCTGCATGATCTGCGGCCCCTGATGCGCACCGCGCGCAACGCCGCACTCCGTCTCGACAGGGCCAGCGCCGAAGCCGCCAGCCCGGCGCTGAAACAGCCGCTGCCCGGCATCCGCCTGACCGCCTGGGTCGGAGGCGGAGAGCGGCAGGAATTCATCCGCCAGACCGAGCTGATCGCCAACATCTGGCACGGTCTGGGGGCGCCGACGCTCGCGGTGGTTGAGCCGGACCGCCATCATTTCAACGTGATAGACGGGTTGATGCGCGCGGGCAGCCCGCTGATGCGCGCCGCACTCGATCCGGTGCCGGGGGACTAGGGAAAAGACTTGCATCCGCCCGCCGCCCCGGCGCTCAATGCACGGGCCGCGCGGAACCGGAGCGACGGAAACGCGACAAGAACAGAGACGGCAAAGCCGCGACAGACATCACCAACGGGAGTTCACCATGACCCACAAGACCACATTGCTCACCTCTACCTTGCTGGCCCTCGGGCTGGCCGCCCCGGCGCTGGCGCAGGACGTGCCCGCCTCTGCCGAAGACGACGTGCTGAAGATCGGCCTCGTCTACACCCTCTCCGGTCCGCCTGCCGCGTTGGGCGTGCAGGCGCGCGACGGCTTCATGCTCTACGCCGATCAGGTCGGCGAGCTGGGCGGGATGGAGACCGAGATCATCGTCGTGGACGATGAAGGCCGCCCGGACCTTGCCGCCGACCGCGCCCGCGAACTGGTGCAGCGCGACAACGTCGATTTCGTCGTCGGCCCGATCTTTTCCAACATCCTCATGGCGATCCACCAGCCGGTGACCAGCACCGGTACCGTGCTGATCTCGACCAACGCCGGTACTTCGACGCTCGCGGGAGAAGGCTGCACGCCGAACTTCTTCACCACCTCCTACCAGAACGACCAGAATCACGAGGTCATGGGGGCCTACGCGGAAAGCCAGGGCTATACCAACGTGTTCCTGATGGCGCCGAACTACCAGGCCGGGCAGGACAGCCTTGCCGGGTTCAAGCATTCCTACACCGGCGGCACGGCGGGCGAGGTATTCACCGAACTCGGGCAGCTCGATTTCTCGTCCGAACTGGCGCAGATCGCGGCGTTCCAGCCCGATGCGGTCTTTACCTTCATGCCCGGCGGCATGGGCGTGAACCTGGTCAAGCAATACGCGCAGGCCGGCCTCACCACCATCCCGTTCCTGTCGGCCTTCACCGTGGACGAAACCACGCTGCCGGCGACGCAAGACGCGGCCCTTGGCCTGCTGGGCGGGGCCAACTGGGCGCCGGATCTGGAGAACGAGGCGAACGAAAAGTTCGTCACCGCCTATATCGAGAAATACGACTCCGTGCCCGGCACCTACGCGATGCAGGCCTATGACGCGGCGCAGCTGATCGACAGCGCGGTGCGCAAGGTGAACGGCGACCTCACCGACCGCGACGCGCTGCTGGCGGCGATCAAGGAAGCGGATTTCGACAGTCCGCGCGGCGATTTCTCGTTCGGCAAGAACAACTTCCCGGTGCAGGACTTCTACCTCGTCGAAGCGGTCAAGCGCGACGACGGCTATTACGGCACCTCGATCCGCGAGAAGATCTTCGACGATTACGTCGACAACTACGCCGACCAGTGCGGCATGTAAGACCCTGACGCGCGAGGGAGAGACCCGGCCATGATGAACCTCTTCATCCTCCAGCTTCTGAACGGCGTGCAGCTTGGCGTGCTGCTGTTCCTGATCGCGGCGGGGCTGACGCTGGTCTTCGGCATCATGGACGTGATCAACCTCGCGCATGGCGTCCTCTACATGGTGGGCGCCTACCTCATCGCCACCTTCGCGGCGGTCACGGGCAGCTTCTGGTGGGGTCTCCTGCTGATGCTGCCCGCGGCCGTCGCGGTGGGGCTGGTGATCGAATTCCTTGTGATGCGACGGCTTTACGCGCGCTCGCATCTCGACCAGGTGCTGGCCACCTTCGGGCTGGTGATCATGGCCAACGAGGCGGTCAAGATGATCTGGGGCACATCGCCGCTGTCGGTGCCGATGCCCGACATCCTGTCTGGATCGGTGCCGCTGATGGGGCCGCTGCAATACCCGGTCTATCGGATCGCGGTGATTGTCGCGGGTCTTGCCGTGGCGCTGGGCCTCTTCGTGATGGTCAACTACACCCGCGTCGGCATGCTGCTGCGCGCGGGCGCCACGAACCGGAGCACGGTTTCCGCCCTCGGCGTCGACATCAACCGGCTGTTCGCCATCGTCTTCACCCTCGGCGCTGTGCTGGCCTGCCTTGCCGGCGCGCTGGTGGCCCCGGTGCTGTCGGTGGACACCGGCATGGGTGAGAGCGTTCTGATCCTCACCTTCGTCGTGGTCGTCATCGGCGGCATCGGCTCGATCAAGGGCGCCTTCCTGGGCGCGCTGCTGGTCGCGGTGGTGGACACGCTGGGCGGCGTCTTCGGCCCGATCCTGCTGCGCGAGGTGCTGGACCCGTCGGCCGCGTCGCAGGTGGGCCGGATGCTGGCGCCGATGCTGGTTTACATCCTGATGGCGGTGATCCTCTTTGCCAAACCCGCGGGCCTTTTCGGGAGCCGCGCATGACCGAGACGCTGACAGCCCCCGCCGCGGGCCGCGCCCCGCGCCGCATCGCCGGACGGGTCAAGGCGGCGGCCTGCCTCTTTGTCCTTTTCGCGCTGATGCCGCCGCTGGCAGCCGCGTTGGACGACCCGTTCTGGATCCTGATCGGCACGCGCTTTCTGGCCTACGCCATCGCCGCCATGGCGCTGGACCTGATCCTGGGTTACGGCGCGATGGTGTCCTTCGGTCACGCCGCCTACCTCGGCTTCGGCACCTACGCGGTCGCGATCCTGTCGAGCTACGGCATCCACGACCTGAGCCTGCAGATCCTCGCCGGCATCGCGGTCTCGGCGCTTTTCGCACTTGTCACCGGCGCGATCTCGCTGCGCACGCGCGGGGTCTATTTCATCATGATCACGCTGGCCTTCGGGCAGATGGCCTTCTTCTTCTTCATCTCGCTTTCGGCCTATGGCGGCGACGACGGCTATGGCCTGACGCAGCGGTCGTCGCTCTTCGGCTTCGACCTCACCGGCCGCGACGGTGCGCTCTACTATGTCACGCTGGCGCTGCTGATCGGGCTTTTCGCGCTCTGCCACCGGATCGTCAATTCGCGCTTCGGCCGGGTGCTGACCGGCATCCGCGAGAACCCCGTGCGGATGGAGGCGGTGGGCTTTGCCCCTTTCCGCTACCAGCTGACGGCCTTCATCATCTCGGGCTGCATCACGTCGATTGCAGGCGTGATCCTCGCCAACCAGGCGCAGTTCGTGTCCCCGGCCTTCATGTCCTGGCATCGCTCGGGCGAGCTGATCGTGATGGTCGTGCTGGGCGGTGTCGGCACGCTGGCCGGCCCCATCGCCGGGGCGGTGGCGGCGCTGACGCTCGAAGAGGGCCTCGGCGCGCTGTCCGAACACTGGAAGCTGTTCTTCGGCCTCTTTCTCGTCCTTATGGTGCTCTTCTCGCCGCGCGGCCTGACCGGGCTGCTGGAGAAGACCGGCCTGATGCGGGGAAAATCATGACCGGCCTGACCGTCCGCAATCTGAACAAGAGCTTCGGCGCCCTGAAAGTCACCGACGACGTGTCGCTGGAGGTCGCGCCCGGAGAACTGCACGCCATCATCGGCCCCAACGGCGCGGGCAAGACGACACTGATCTCGCAGCTCTCCGGCCAGCTTGCCAGCGACAGCGGCACGGTCAACCTGGGCGGGCGCGACATCACGCGGATGCCGATGCCGGGCCGGGTGCGGCTGGGCCTCGCGCGGTCGTTCCAGATCACCTCGGTCCTGCCGGGGTTCACGGCGCTGGAAAACGTCGCGCTCGCGGTGCAGGCGCGCAAGGGATCGAGTTTCCGCTTCTTCGCCCCGGTGGCGACCGAGGCGGCGCTGAACGACGCGGCCATGCGGGCCCTGGCCGAGGCGGGGCTGGACGACCGGGCGCATGTGCTGGCCCGCTCGCTCAGCCACGGCGAGCATCGGCGGCTGGAGCTGGCCATCGCGCTTGCCACCGATCCCAAGGTGCTGTTGCTCGACGAACCGCTGGCGGGCGTGGGGGGCGAGGATGCGGATGCCTTCGTCGACCGTCTGCGCCGCTTCAAGGGGCGGCTGACCATGGTGCTGATCGAGCATGACATGGACGCGGTCTTCAAGCTGGCCGACCGGGTGTCGGTTCTGGTCTACGGGCAGATCATCGCCTCGGGCGCGCCCGAGGACGTGCGCAACGATCCCGCCGTGCGCGCCGCCTACCTGGGCGACGAACACGGGGAGGCCGCCTGATGCTGGATGTCACGGGTCTAGAGGCCGCCTATGGCGACAGCCGTATCCTCTTCGGCATCGACCTCAGCGTCGGTGATGGCGAAGTGGTCACGCTGCTGGGCCGCAACGGCATGGGCAAGACCACGACGATCAAGTCGATCTTCGGCCTGCTGCCGCCGCGGGCGGGCCGCGTGGTGGTCGACGGCGCCGACCTTACCGGCGCGGCGCCACATCTCGTTGCGCGGGCCGGCCTTGGCTATGTGCCCGAAGGGCGACAGATCTTTCCCACGCTCAACGTCGAGGAAAACCTGCGCGCCACCGCAAAGCCCGGCAAATGGGACATCGCCCGGATCTACGAGCTCTTTCCCCGTCTCAAGGAGCGCCGCCGCAACATGGGCAACCAGCTCTCGGGCGGCGAACAGCAGATGCTGGCCATCGGCCGGGCGCTGATGACCAACCCGCGGCTCATGGTGCTGGACGAGGCGACCGAGGGCCTTGCCCCGCTCATCCGCGCCGATATCTGGACCTGCCTGCGCCGTCTCAAGGACGAGGGCGAGGCGATCCTGGTGATCGACAAGAACGTCGATGCGCTGACGACATTCGCGGATCGTCACGTGGTCATCGAGAAAGGCCGCGTGGTCTGGACCGGCACCACCGCAGAGATCCTCGCAACCCCCGACGTGAAGGACCGTTTCCTGCATGTCTGACCCTACCGCCGCAGCAAAAGGAGCCGCAGCATGATCCCCGGCGTCACCAAATCCAACTCCGGCATCGAGGAGATCAGCTGGAACATCCTCGGCCAGACCTACGTGCCCAAGTCCCGGTCCGAGAATTCCATGGCCTGGCACGCGACCCTGCCCAAGGGCACCTTCGTGCCGCCGCACATCCATCCGACGCAGGACGAATTCATCTACGTACTCGAAGGGCGGTTCGACCTGCTCTTGAACGGGGTCGAGACCTACGCGGAACCGGGCGACACGATCCGCCTGCCGATGGGCATCCCGCACGGCATCTTCAACAAGACCGACACGACGATCAAATGCCTGTTCTGGGTGGCGCCGACCCGGCGGATCTACGACCTCTTCTGGGCGCTGCACAACCTGGGGCCAGAGGCGAACCCGGCGGATGTGGTCGCGATCTCCGCCAAGCACGAGGTGGATTTCCTGCCCCCCGAAGAGGAGGCGTGACATGCGCGTCCTGATCGCAGGGGCGGGCATCGGCGGGCTGACCACGGCGCTGATGCTGCACGCCCGCGGCGTGCCGGTGCAAATGTACGAGGCCGCCCGCGAAGTGCGCGAGGTCGGCGTCGGCATCAACGTCCTGCCCCATGCCATCCGGGAACTGTCGGACCTGGGGTTGCTGCCGGCACTGGACGCCGTGGGCGTGCGGACGCGCAAGCTGAGTTACCTCACCAAGCAGGGACAGGAGGTCTGGTCCGAGTTGCGTGGCATGCATGCGGGTCACGAGGTGCCGCAATTCTCGATCCATCGCGGGCGGTTGCAGAAGGTGCTGCACGACGCGGTGGTCGAGCGGCTGGGCACCGACGCGATCCGCACCGGGCGCCGGATGGCCGGTTTCGTGCAGGACGAGGCGGGGGTCACCGCGCATTTCACCGACAGCGTCGCCGGCGAGGCGGGCCAGAGCGACCGCGGCGACGTGCTGATCTGCGCCGACGGCATCCATTCCGCCGGGCGCCGGGTGTTCTACCCGAACGAGGGCGCGCCGTCCTGGCAAGGCGTGGTCATGTGGCGCGGCGCCGCCGACTGGCCGGTCTGGGAGGATGGCGAGAGCATGGCCATCGGCGGCGGCCTGGGCGGCAAGTTCGTGCTCTATCCCATCGCGCCGCCCGTGAAAGGCAAGCAGCTGACCAACTGGGTGGTGAACGTGCGGATCAAGGATCCGGCGATCTCTCCGCCGCCGCCCGACAACTGGTCGCGGCAGGTGTCGCTGGCCGAGGTGCTGCCGCACGCGCTGCGTTTCCATGTACCGGGCATGGACATCGGCGGGCTGGTGCGCGCGACGCCCACGATTTTCGAGTACCCCATGGCCGACCGCGACCCGCTGCCGCGCTGGACCTTCGGGCGCGTGACCCTGCTGGGGGATGCGGCGCATCCGATGTACCCGGTGGGGTCGAACGGCGCGAGCCAGGCCATCCTCGACGCGCGCTGCCTGTCGGACGCTTTGGCGCGGTCCGAACATCCGCGCGCGGCGCTCTGGACCTATGAAAAGGATCGCCTGCCCAAGACCGCCGAGGTCGTGCGCACCAACCGCGTCGGCGGGCCGGAGCGGGTCATCGACGAGGTGGAAAAGCGCGCGCCAGCAGGGTTCAAGAACATCGACAAGGTGCTGAGTTTCGACGACCGCAAGGCCATCGTCGGCGGCTATGCCAACATGGCCGGATTTTCCAAGGTGACGGTGGCCAAGCGGGCCTGAGCGGCGGAGTCGTTTCAATCCAGCCTCACGGTTACTCGTGATGGCCACTCCGACAATTTGCGATATTGGCGAGGGTCTCGACCGGCAAAAAGGACCTGATCCCGTTTTCGGAACGGCCAATTTGAACCCGGCCCGGAGTCAAGGCCGCTTGCGGCCGCCGGGCCAGCGGCAGCCAGCCCCCCGGGCTGCCGCTTTGGTTGGGCTTGGCCCGAAGCTGAAAAACCATCCGAATTTGGCTGGGATAAAGCGCGATAGCGGACTCCTCGGAGCGGCATCCCGCTGGCTGCCGCGGGCCCGTCGCGCGTTGCGCTTGTTTCGGAACGTGCGGTCTTCGGAATCAGTCGATACCGCAGGCCCGGCGCATCGCTCTCGGGGTGTTCCTCAGACCTCTCCGCCCGCGATGGCGATCGCTTGACCGGTGATCCCCTCGGACCCCGGCGCGCAGAGCCAGAGCGCGGCGGCGCTGACTTCCGAAGGCTGGATCAATCGCCGCTGCGGGCTCATCTTTTCGAGGCTCTTGCGCGCCTCCTCGGCGCTCATCCCGGTCTTTTCCGCGATGTTGGCGACGGAGGCATCGGTCATCTCCGTCTCGAGGAACCCCGGGCACAAAGCGTTCACCGTGATCCCGCTGCGCGCGAAATCCAGTGCGGCGCTTTTCACCATGCCGACAACGCCGTGCTTGGCGGCGGTATATCCGGCGACATAGCCATAGCCCTTGAGCCCGGCGGTCGAGGCCACGGCGATGAGCCGTCCCCAGTCGCGCCCCTGCATCTGCCGCGCGCCGTTGCGCAGCGTCAGGAACGCGCCGGTGAGGTTCACCGACAGCATCCGGTTCCAGCTGTCCAGCGAGGTCTTGGCGAAAGGCACCGACTCGGATGCGCCCGCATTGGCGATCACGATGTGGCAGGGCCCCGCGGTTTCGAACATCGCGTCGACCTGCGCCTCGTCGGTCACATCGGCGCTCACCCGGTGAATGCTATCGTGGCGCGCCGCCACCGCCTCCAGCGGCCCCATACGCCGCCCGGCGATCCACACCTCGGCACCGGCCTGCGCCAGCGTCAGGGCAAGTTCGGCGCCAAGCCCCGTGCCGCCCCCGGTCACCAGCGCGCGTTTGCCCGAGAGGTCGGTCATACCCGCAGCCCCACGCCTTCGCCGCGTTCGGCAAGACGGCGCATCTGGTCTCGGCCGGGCAGGTAGGGCAGGGGCCAGGCCGTCTGCTCGTCGCCAAGCGCCGCCGCCGCATGCAGCGTCCAATACGGGTCGGCAAGGTGCGGACGGGCGAGGCACACGAGATCGGCGCGTCCGGCCATCAGGATCGAATTGACGTGATCGGGCTCGTAGATATTGCCGACGGCCATGGTCGGAATCCCCGCCTCGTTGCGGATGCGGTCGGAAAACGGCGTCTGGAACATGCGGCCATAGACGGGCTTGGCCTCGATGCTGGTCTGACCGGCAGAGACGTCGACGATATCGACACCCGCGTCGCGGAACATCTGCGCGATCTCCACCGCCTCTTCGCCGCCGACGCCACGGTCGCCGACCCAGTCGGTGGCCGAGATGCGCACCGACATCGGCTTTGCCTCGGGCCAGACGGCGCGCATGGCGCGGAAGACCTCGAGCGGATAGCGCATCCGGTTCTCGAGGCTGCCGCCATAGGCATCCTCGCGCGTGTTCGACAGCGGCGAGATGAAGGACGACAGCAGGTAGCCGTGGGCGGCGTGCAGCTCGATCATGTCGAACCCGGCACGGTCGGCCATCTCTGCCGCTGCCACGAACTGATCCCGGATCTCGTCCATCCCGGCGCGGTCGAGCGCGCGAGGGGCGGCGTGCCCCTCGGCCCAGGGCAGGTCCGAGGCGGATACGGTCTGCCAATTGCCCGAGGGCAGCGGCGCGTCCATCTCGTCCCACCCCAGCTGGGTCGAGCCCTTGCGCCCCGAGTGGCCGATCTGCATGCAGAGCTTGGCCTCGGTTTCCGCATGGACAAAGTCGGTCAGCCGCTTCCACGCCGCCTCGTGCTCGGGCGCGTAGATCCCCGGGCACCCGGGCGTGATCCGGCCTTTGGGCGACACGCAGGTCATCTCGATGTAAACAAGCCCCGCGCCGCCCTTGGCGCGTTCCGCGTAATGGGCAAAATGCCAGTCGGTCGGGCAGCCGTCGACGGCCTTGTACTGCGCCATGGGCGAGACCACGACGCGGTTCTGCAACGCCATGTCGCGCAGCCGGTAGGGCGCGAACATCGGCGCGCGGTGCACGCCGTTGGCGCCCGCTTGGGTCTGGAACCAGGTCTCCGCCTCGCGCAGCCAATCCGGGTCGCGCAGGCGCAGGTTCTCGTGGCTGATCCGTTGCGACCGGGTCAGCAGGGAGTAGTTGAATTGCACCGGGTCGAGGTGCAGGTAACGCTCCACCTCCTCGAACCACTCGGTCGAATTGCGCGCCGCCGATTGCAGCCGCAGCACGTCGAGACGGCGTTCGTCCTGGTATTTCTCGAAAGCGCCTTGCAGCGTCGGCTCATTGCTCACCAGCTCCGCCAGCGCGATGGCCGATTCCAGCGCCAGCTTGGTGCCTGACCCGATCGAGAAATGCGCCGTGGCCGAGGCGTCGCCCAGGAGCACGACATTCTCGTGGTGCCAGGTTTCGCAAAGCACCCGGTTGAAGTTGAGCCAGGCCGACCCGCGCAGGTGTTTCATGTTGGAAATCAGCGCGTTGCCGTCCAGATGCGCGGCAAAGATGCGTTCGCATTCGGCGATCATCGCGGGCTGGTCCATGTTGTCTAAGCCCAGCCCGCGCCAGGTCTCTTCGCTGCATTCGACGATGAAGGTCGCGGTGTCGGCATCGAACTGGTAGGCGTGCGCCCAGATCCAGCCAGCATCGGTCTTCTTGAAGATGAAGGTGAAGGCGTCGTCGAACTTCGCTTGCGTGCCAAGCCAGACGAACTTGCAGGCGCGGGTGTCGATCTCGGGCTTGAAGGCATCCGCATAGGCGGCGCGGGTCTTGGAATTCACCCCGTCGGCGGCCACGACCAGATCGTACTCGCGGCGCAGCGCGTCGACGTCGTCCACCTCGGTCTCGAACCGCAACTCGACGCCCAACTCGCGGCAGCGCTCCTGTAGCAGCAGCAGCATGGTCTTGCGCCCCAGGCCGCAGAAGCCGTGCCCGGTCGAGGTAATGGCGACATCTTCCTTGACGACCTTGATGTCGTCCCAATAGGCGAAATGCCCGCGGATCGCCTCGGCGCTTTTCGGATCGTTCTGCGCGAGGTTGTCCAGCGTCTCGTCCGACAGCACCACGCCCCAGCCGAAGGTGTCGTCGGCGCGGTTGCGCTCGATCACCAGAACCTCGTCGTCGGGGTTGCGCAATTTCAGGCTGATGGCGAAGTAGAGGCCGGCGGGCCCTCCTCCCAGGCAGACGGTCTTCATGGCGATCCTCCGTGCGGGGTGGTGACAGGAAGATGATGCACTCTGCCGGAGAAATTTCAAGCATAAAACTTTAGGCTTGAAATTTATTGTCAGACTGCCGAAAGTGATGGTGCCCGCGACGCGTCATGCAGCGGGCAGACCACCGAAGGACCGCGACGATGGCCATCTATGCACAGCGCAGCACCGTGATGTTCCAGCATTGCGACCCGGCGGGCATCGTCTTCTATCCGCGCTACTTCGAGATGGTGAATGTCGTGGTCGAACAGTTCTTCGACGAGGTGGTGGGCTGGAGCTTCGGACAGATGCACGTGACCGAACGCATGGGCGTGCCGATGGGGCGCATTGCGGCCGAATTTCACGCGCCCTCGCGCCTCGACGACCGTCTCGACTGGACGCTGGTCACGGGCCGGGTGGGCCGCGCCAGCGCCGAGGTGGTGATCGCTGCCTCCTGCAAGGGCGAGGCGCGGATGACGGTGCGCGGCACGCTGGTGATGGTGGCGCTCGATGAAATGGCGGCACGGCCCTGGCCCGACCGGGTGCGCGCCGTGCTGAAAGACTACGCGGAGGAGCAAGCGTGAGCACGATGATCATTCACCCAGAGGGCTGGAAACCGGCCAAAGGCTATGCCAACGGCGTTCTCGCCACGGGGCGGTTCCTGTGCGTCGGCGGCCAGATCGGCTGGACCGCGGAGCAGGTGTTCGAGGCCACGGATTTCATCGGTCAGATGACCCAGGCGTTGCGCAACATCCTCGATGTGGTCGAGGCGGCGGGCGGCAAGGCCGAACACATCACGCGGCTCACGTGGTTCGTCACCGACAAGGCCGAGTACCTCGCCCATCAGGCCGAAGTGGGCCGCGCTTATCGCAGCGTCATGGGCTATCATTTCCCGGCGATGACCATGGTGGTCGTGAGCGCCCTGGTCGAGGACGAAGCGAAGGTCGAGATCGAGGCGACGGCGGTTCTGCCGGACTGATCCGACAGGCGGGGGCGAGGATGAGCGGATACGATCCCGAGGACGACGGCGCCAAGGAATCCTTTGCCCGCGACATGAGCTATGTCGATTACCTCGCACTCGACCCGATCCTCGGCGCGCAGCACCGGTTGAGCGACGCCCATGACGAGATGCTGTTCATCATCCAGCACCAGACGTCAGAGCTCTGGATGCGGCTGGCGCTTTTCGAACTCGATGCCGCACGTACCGCACTTGGGCAGGGGCAGTTTCCCGCCACCTTCAAGATGCTCACGCGAGTGGCGCGGATCTACGACCAGCTCAACAGCGCCTGGGACGTGCTGCGCACCATGACGCCCAGCGAATACACCCGCTTCCGCGACGACCTCGGCGCGTCCTCTGGTTTCCAGTCCTACCAGTACCGTCTGATCGAATTCGTGTTGGGCAACCGCAACCGCGCGATGATGAAGGTCCACGAACACCGTCCCGACCTGCACGCGATGCTGACGCAAGAGCTGTCGCGCAAGTCGCTGTATCACGTCGCGCTGGATGCGCTGGCCGACGGGCTTGGCACCCGCTTCGCGCCAGAGGCCTATCGCCTCGACGCCCCGCATCAGGCGCAGGAGGACGTGATGCAGGCCTGGATGCAGGTCTACCGCGATCCCGAGGCGCACTGGTCGCTTTACGAACTGGCGGAAAAGCTGGTGGATCTCGAGGATTACTTCCGCCGCTGGCGTTTCAACCACGTCACCACGGTGGAACGCATCATCGGGCTGAAGCGCGGCACCGGCGGCACCAGCGGCGTCGCCTACCTGCGCCGGATGCTCGAGGTCGAGCTCTTCCCCGAACTTTGGCACATGCGCGGCAGCCTGTGACACTTGGCCTGCCGCGCCCGCTTTCGGCGGATCGCGCGGCGGGCTAACATCGCGGCATGGATTCGCACATGGACTGGCATGCCCTCCGGGCCGCGCTCGACTGGCAGGTCGAACTGGGCGCCGACGAGGCCATCGGCGAAACGCCGGTGAACCGCTTCGAGGCGGCCGCGGAAGCCGTGGCACAGGTAGCGGTCAAGGCCGCCGCGGTCTCTGCCGCGCCGGTGCCCGAACAGGTCGACCCGGTGGCCGTGGCCCGCGCCGCCGCGCGCGATGCCGCAGACCTCGAGGCGCTGAAGGCCGCGCTGGACGCCTTTGAGCATTGCGACCTGCGCCGCGGCGCGCGCAACCTCGTCTTCGCCGACGGCACGCCGGGCGCGCGTGTCATGGTCATCGGCGAGGCACCGGGCCGCGACGAGGACATCCAGGGCAAGCCCTTCGTCGGCCGCGCCGGGCAGCTTCTGGACCGGATGCTGGCGGCCATCGACCTGACCCGCGACGGGTCGGTCTACATCACCAACGTCCTGCCCTGGCGTCCGCCGCAGAACCGCGACCCCAAGCCCGACGAGATCGCGATGATGCTGCCGTTCCTCGAACGGCACGTGGCGCTGGCGGCGCCCGATATACTCATCCTCATGGGCAACATCAGCGCCCAGGCCTGCCTTGGCAAACGCGGCATCACGCGCCTGCGCGGCACCTGGACCGAGGCCTTTGGCCGTCCCGCCATGCCGATGCTGCACCCCGCCTACCTTTTGCGCACGCCGATCGCCAAGCGCGACACATGGGCCGACCTGCTGGACGTGCAGGCGCGGCTGAAAGGACAGACATGAGCCGCATCGACGAGACCCGCGATTTCCTGCCCGTCCGCATCGCCGTGCTGACGGTCAGCGACACCCGTGACCTGAGCCAGGACCGGTCGGGCGACGTGCTGGTGCAGCGGCTGACGGATGCGGGCCATACCCTCGCCGCGCGCGACATCGTCCGGGACGACCGCGACGCCATTTCCGAGAAGCTGCGCGCCTGGTGCGCCGATCCGGAGATCGACGTGGTGATCTCGACCGGCGGCACCGGGCTCACGGGCCGCGATGTCACCGTCGAAGCGCATCGCGACGTCTACGAAAAGGAAATCGACGCCTTCGGCACCGTCTTCACCATGGTCTCCATGCAGAAGATCGGCACCAGCGCCGTGCAAAGCCGCGCCACCGGCGGCGTGGCGCAGGGCACCTACCTTTTCGCGCTGCCCGGCAGCCCCGGCGCCTGCAAGGACGCCTGGGACGAGATCCTGTCGCTGCAACTGGACTACCGCCACCGGCCCTGCAACTTCGTCGAGATTTTTCCGCGTCTCGACGAACATCAGCGACGGAAATAGCGGGCCCGCGCGTAACAGAGCTGTAATTTGGAAATACCCCGGGCGCGGTTACATTACCGCGAGGCCCGGTTCGGGCGCTAACGAAGGGCTGTGAATGCGGTTTCTCAGGCAATCCTTGACCGGTCTGGTGCTGGCGGCGCTGACGCTTGGGCTGCTGGTCTACGCGGGCCTGCTGGTGCAGGGCGCCGTACAGACGCGGCTGGCCGACACGCCGGAGCCTGCACCGGCCCGCGAACGGGTCTTTGCCGTCAACGTGGTCGAAGCGCAGCCTTCCACCGTGACACCGGTGCTGAGCGCCTACGGCACGGTGCAAAGCCGCCGCGAGCTGGAAATCCGGACCGCTCTGACTGGACGCGTCATCGAACTGGCCGACGGCTTCGAAGAGGGCGGGCAGGTGACCGAGGGCCAGGTGCTGGTGCGGATCGACCCCGCCGACACGCAGGCCGTGCTGGACCGGGCAGAAAGCGACATCGCCGATGCCGAGGCCGAGGCCCGCGAGGCGGAGCGTGCCGTGGCGCTGGCCAGCGATGAACTCGCCGCCGCCCGCGACCAGGCCGACCTGCGCAATCGCGCCCTGACCCGGCAGCAGGACCTCGTCGACCGTGGCGTCGGAACCGCCGCGGCGGTCGAGACGGCGGAACTCGCGGCGTCGGCCGCGCGGCAGGCGGTGCTGGCCAGCCGGCAGGCGCTGGCTCAGGCCGAGGCGCGGGTGGATCAAGCCGCCACTACGCTCGCCCGCGCCCGCATCGCCCGCGACGAGGCGCAGCGGCGGCTCGACGACACGGTGATCCGCGCCAGTTTCGACGGCACGCTGGCCGAGGTCAGCGTGATCGAGGGCCGGCTGGTGTCGGCCAACGAACAGTTGGCCCGGCTGATCGACCCCAGTTCGCTCGAGGTCGCCTTCCGCGTCTCGACTCAAAGCTACGCGCGGCTGCTCGACGCGGATGGACAGCTGCGCGCCGCCCCGGTCACGGCGGTGCTGGACGTTTTCGGCACCGACCTCACGGCCACCGGCACCCTCAACCGCGCGGGTGCCGCGGTCGGCGAAGGCCAGACCGGGCGCTTGCTCTTTGCGCGGCTCGACGCGGCTCCGGGTTTTAGGCCCGGCGATTTCGTCTCCGTCGAGATCGAGGAAACGCCGCTCGAAAACGTCGCGCGCCTGCCCGCCACCGCGCTTTCTCCCTCGGGAGAGGTTCTGGTGCTGAACGACGACGAGCGGCTGGAAACCGTCGCGGTCGAGCTGCTGCGCCGGCAGGGCGACGACGTGCTGGTCGCGGGTGACGCCGTTGCAGGCCTGTCGGTCGTGGCCGAACGCACGCCGCTTCTGGGCGCGGGCATCAAGGTGCGCCCGCTGCGCACGACGCCGCAGGCGGCACAAGCGCCCCCGGACATGCTGGAGCTGAGCGACGAGCGCCGCCAGCGTCTGGTGGCCTTTGTCGAGGCCAGCGAGCGGATGCCCGCCGAAGCGAAATCCCGCATCCTTGCGCAGCTGGGCCAGCCGTCGGTGCCCGCCGACGTCGTGCAGCGCATCGAAGCGCGCATCGGGGGCTGACGCATGGCGCGCGACCTTTCCCCGACCGCGGGCGGCATCCTGAGCTATTTCACCCGGCACCGGACGCTCGCCAACCTGCTGCTGGTGATCCTCGTGGCGGCGGGCCTCATGTCGGCCCCCAACATGCGGGCACAGTTCTTCCCGGACGTGATCGTGGATGACGTCAACGTCAGCGTCGTCTGGGAGGGCGCGGGCGCGGAGGACGTGGACGCCGCCATCGTGCAGGTGCTGGAACCGGTACTGCTGGCGGTCGAGGGCGTCGACGAAAGCGAGGCGCGATCAACCGAGGGCCGCGCCAGCATATCGCTGGAGTTCGAGCCGAACTGGGACATGAGCCGCGCGGCGGCGGATGTGCAATCGGCCATCGACGGCGTGACCAACCTGCCCGAGGAAGCGGAAGAGCCGAACGTCAGCCGCGGCGGTTGGCGCGACCGGGTGACCGATGTGGTCATCACCGGGCCGGTCGACCCGGCCCAGCTGGCGCGCTTTGCCGATGAATTCGTGGTGCGTCTCTTCGCCCAGGGCGTCACCCGCACGACGATCCAGGGGCTGGCCGCGCCGCAGACGCTGATCGAGGTCCCGAGCGCCAACCTCATTCGCTACGACATCAGCCTGCGCGAAATCGCCGATGCAATCGCCGCCGAGGTCGACACCGATCCGGCGGGCGACGTCTCGGGCGCCAACACCCGTGTCCGCACCGGCGTCGAAAAGCGCGCGCCCGACCAGATCGCACGCATCGTCCTGCGCACCAATGCCGACGGATCGGCGCTGACCGTGGGCGATGTCGCGACGCTCCGGGTCGAGGGCGTGACCCGCGAACGCAGCTACTTCGTCGGCGAGAACCGCGCCATTTCGATCCGCGTCGACCGCAGCGACCGCGGCGATGCCATCGGCATCCAGCGCACGGTCGAAGAGGTCGCCCGCGACTTCGAGGCCGGGCTGCCCGAAGGCGTCGAGATCGACCTGATCCGCACCCGGGCCGAGGCGATCAGCGGGCGGCTCGACATCCTGCTGGACAACGGGCTGACGGGCCTTGGCCTTGTGCTGGTGCTGCTGTTCCTGTTCCTCAACGCGCGGACCGCCTTCTGGGTGGCGGCGGGTATCCCGGTGGCGATGCTGGCGGCGCTTGCGCTGATGTATGCCTTCGGCATCACGCTCAATATGATTTCGCTCTTCGCGCTGATCATCACGCTGGGGATCGTGGTGGACGATGCCATCGTCGTGGGCGAACATGCCGACCACCTGGCGCAGCGCGGCATGGACCCGGTGAACGCCGCCGAAACCGCCGCCCGCCGCATGGCGCTGCCGGTGTTCTGCGCCACGCTTACCACAGTGATCGCCTTCTGGGGCCTCGTCATCATCGGCGGACGTTTCGGGGACCTCATCAAGGACATTCCCTTCACCGTGATCGTGGTTCTGCTGGCGAGCCTCGTGGAGTGTTTCCTGATCCTGCCCAACCACATGTCCCACGCGGTGGGCCGGTCGGCCAAGGCGCATTGGTACGACGCGCCCTCGCGGGTCGTGAACCGTGGCTTCGTCTGGCTGCGCGAGACGCTGTTCCGGCCGCTGATGGCCGGGGTCATCGCCGCCCGCTACGTGGTGCTGGCCGGGGTCGTGGTGCTGCTGGCCAGCCAGGTCGCATTGCTGATTTCGGGCCAGGTGCAGTGGCGCTTCTTCAACGCGCCGGAACAGGCCAGCGTCACCGGCAATTTCGCAATGGCGCCGGGGGCAACCCGTGCCGACGCGCTGGAGCAGATGCGCGAAATGCAGCGCGCCACCGAAGCGCTGGGCGCCGAATACGAAGAGCGCTACGGCCTGAACCCGCTTGCCTACGTGATGGCCGAGATCGGCGGTAACGCGGGCCGGGGGCTGGCCGGAACGGACGGCAAGGATGCCGACCAGCTGGGCGGCATCTCCATCGAACTGATCGAGGCGGACCTTCGGCCCTATTCCTCCTTCGCCTTCGTCGGCGATCTGCAGGACCGGGTCGAACGCCATCCGATGGCCGAGACCGTAAGCTTTCGCGGCTGGCGCTCCGGCCCCGGCGGCGACGCGCTCGACGTGCAGTTCTACGGCGCCAGCGCCGAGGTGCTCAAGGCCGCGTCCGAGGACCTCAAGACCGCGCTGCTGCCCTATCCCGAAGTGTCGGCGGTCGAGGACAACCTGGCCTATGACAAGGAAGAGCTGATCCTCGAACTGACCCCGCAGGGCGCGGCGCTGGGCTTCGGCATCGATGATCTGGGCGCGGTGCTGCGCAACCGTCTGGGCGGGATCGAGGCCGCGACCTATCCCGACGGGCCGCGCTCCGCCGCGATCCGGGTCGAACTGCCCGAAGGCGAGTTGACGGCGGATTTCCTCGAACGGATGATGCTGCGCACCGAGGCCGGGGAATACGTGCCGCTGGCGGATATCGTCAGCGTCAGCCAGCGCACCGGCTTTTCCACGGTGCGGCGCGAAAACGGCATCCGGCTGATTTCCGTGACCGGCGACATTTCCGAGGACGACCCGGCCCGCGCCACCGAGGTCATGCAGGCGCTGGAGCAGGAGATCCTGCCCGGTATCGCCGCCGAGCGGCAGGTGAACTACCGGCTGTCGGGGCTCAGCGAGCAGGAGGATTCGTTCCTGTCGGATGCGCTCAACGGGCTGATCCTGGTGCTGCTGGGCATCTACCTCGTGCTGGCCTGGGTCTTTGCCAGCTGGACCCGGCCCTTGGTGGTGATGGCGATCATTCCTTTTGGCCTTGTCGGCACGATCTACGGCCACGCGCTCTGGGACGTGCCGCTGAGCATGTTCACGGTGGTGGGGCTCCTGGGCATGACCGGCATCATCATCAACGATTCCATCGTGCTGGTGACGCAGATCGACGAACACGCCCGGACCCGCGGCGTGGTGCCCGCGATCATCGACGGGGCGGCGGACCGGCTGCGACCGGTGTTGCTGACCACCTTGACCACCGTCCTCGGCCTTGCGCCACTGCTTTACGAGCGGTCGCAGGATGCGCAGTTCCTGAAACCCACGGTCGTCACGCTGGTCTATGGGCTGGGCTTCGGCATGGTGCTGGTGCTGCTGGTGGTGCCGTCGCTGATCGCCGTGCAGCAGGACATCGCCCGGCAGGTCGCCGCCCTGCGCACGGCGCTGCGGTTTCGCGAGCCACGCCTGCGCGGCTGGATCACGGCTCTGGCGCTGGCGCTGGGCGGCTGGCTGGCGGCAACGCTGGGCTGGGTGGCGGTGACCGGTGGCCTGCCGGCGCCCTTGGCCTGGCCGGGCCTGGAGCCTTTGCCGGCGGCGCTGATGCTCTTTGTCTTGGGCGCGGTCGTGGTGGCGCTGGTGGGCTACGTGGTGGCGGCGCTGGCGGTTCTGCTGGCCCGGCGGCGCGCGGGCTGACGCGTCGGAGTGAGGGGCCAGCCCCTCACACTCCCCGGAGATTTTACCGCGAGTTTTGCAAGGCAAAACTTGCGGGTGGCAAGATGAAGGATAAATCGGGGGGCGACGGTTCACCAGTGATTGACCTCGCGCCCTTCGTTGAGGAAGGCAAACCGGGCGCAGGTCGATGCCGCGAGAAATCAGGCGCGCCAAAGTCTCTCAGCGGTCGCAGCCGTGGATGTCGACGGCCTGGCCGTCGCCCAGCACGGTGATGCGTAGGCCGGAGCGGTCGAGGGCAAAGGCGCGGCCGTCCATGTGCGCGAGGCGGGTCTCCGTGACGATGCGGCCTTCCGCTTGGGAGGTCACGGGTTCTGCCACCCAGACCTGCGGATTGGCGGTTTCGACCACAGTATGCACTTGGCCGCGCGTCGGCATGTCGATCTCGGCGCGCAGGGTCATGCCGTCCTTGGACTGGCCGATGCTGCACTTGACCGAGCGGACACCGGCCTCTGCGGCGGAGAAGGGCCTGTCGGCCATCGCGGCGGCGATCAGCGGGTCGACACGGGTCGTGGCGGCGGGCAACACCGCGTCGAGCGCCAGCGACTGTGGCACGCAGATGTCCTTGCAGACGCCGAGGTCGACGGTGCCCCGAAGGCGGATGTCGGCGCCGGGACTGCCGGCGGCGATGCGCAGCGGCAGGACCACCTCGGGGGAATACCCCACCGACCGCATGCCGCTTTGGTAGAAGACCCTGGGCGTCGGCCAGCTGATGGCCACGGACTGCACGTTGCGCGATCCGGCCCAGTCGAAAAGCGGCGGGATGCCCGCATCGCCCGGCGCGCGCCAGTAGGTCTTCCACCCCGGCGCCAGCGTCAGGTGCAGCGCCGCCATGTGGTCGCCACCGGCCATGCGCCAGCCCGGGCGCAACTCTGCCTTCAGGATGGGCGTGTCCTGCGCGGCCAGGGGCGAGGCGCAGGCGAATGCCACCAGGACGGTCAGGGCGAGACGAAGTGCATGCATCATGGGGCTGTCTTGCCGCATCGCGCCGTCCCTTGCCAAGTCACGAAGCAGCGATGCGCGCGTGTGCGCGTCTTTTTGGCAGCGCCGCGGCGCCGCCCTTGCGCATGGGCCGGGGGAGGGCCATGCTGGTCCGCAGATGACAGATGCCGACACACAAGCGACGCCCCAGGGCACCGATCTGACCGGGCGCATGCTGATCGCCATGCCGGGCATGGGCGATCCGCGCTTTGCCCATGCGGTGGTCTATCTTTGCGCGCATTCCGACGAGGGCGCGATGGGGCTGATCGTCAACAAGCCGTCGGGTGACGTCAGCATGGAAATGCTGCTGGACCAGTTGCAGATCGAGAGCGAGATCGACCTCGCGGGCCAGCAGGTGCATTTCGGCGGCCCGGTCGAGATGGGGCGCGGCTTCGTGCTGCATTCGCCCGAGTACGAATCGGTGATGACCACGCTCGAGGTGGATGCGCGGTTTCACATGACCGCGACGCTCGACGTTCTCGAGGACATCGCCCGCGGGCAGGGACCCGCCCAACGGCTGATGATGCTGGGTTATGCGGGCTGGGGGCCGGGGCAGCTCGAGGCGGAACTGGCCGAGAACGGCTGGCTGGTCTGCGACGCGACGCCCGACCTGGTGTTCCGCACCGATGACGACCGCAAGTGGGAAGCGGCGCTGGCGACGCTGGGCGTGTCGGCGGTGGCCCTGTCGTCCGAAGGCGGGCGGGCCTGAACGCTTGCCCGAAGGTCCATAGCCGCGACGGGCCGCGGTCGAGGAACCTGCGTCGCTGCTATTTCAAGTCTGCCCAGACCACGCCTGTTCGCAGAATATTCGCAGGCATTCGGGTCGTCCGGGCTTTGAGCATTGCCGTGCCTCTGGGTCCCTTGCTTCTAGGGCCGGGGGGCAGCGGCGCGGCTGAGGCGGTCGTTGATCGCGACGCCCAGGCCGCGGTGCGGAATCGGCGAGACCGCGATCACCTCGGCCCCGGCCGCGTCCAGGCGGTGCAGGTATTCGAAGAGGTTGGCGGCGGCCTCGACCGGGTCGCCACTTTGCGAGAGGTTCAGGTCGCAGGCCACCGCGCCGAAGCCCAGTCGCGCCTCGCCGGTCTTCCAATGCGTCGCATTCAGGCGCACCCGTGCGGCGGGCGCGTAATGCGAGGCGATCTGTCCCGGGGCCGACACCGCGTCGGTGTCCCGGCGCAGGGCGATCCTGCGGCCCAGCACCTCTTCGAGCGCTTCGCGGGTGATGCCGCCGGGGCGCAGCAGCGTTGGTGTGCCGGTCAGCCCGAGGATGGTCGATTCGAGCCCCATGGCGCAGCGTCCGGCGGCGAGAATGGCGGCGACGCGGCCCTCGAGACCGGCCAGCACATGCTCGGGCCGCGTCGGGCTGATCTGGCCGGAGCGGTTGGCCGAGGGTGCCGCCACCGGCCCGCCAAAGGCCGAAAGCAGGCCGCGCGCCACCGGATCGGCGGGCATCCGCACGGCAAGGCTGTCCATCCCGGCGGTCACCAGCCGCGAAACCTTCGAGGCTTCGCGCAGCGGCAGCACCAGTGTCAGCGGCCCGGGCCAGAACGCCTGCGCCAGCGCCTCTGCCGCGTCGGACCAGCGCACCAGACCCTCTGCCGCGTCGCGCGCCGCGACATGCACGATCAGCGGGTTGAAACTGGGGCGGCCCTTGGCCTCGAAGATGGCGGCGACCGCATGATCGTTGCGCGCATCGGCACCCAGGCCGTAGACGGTTTCGGTGGGAAAGGCGACGAGGCGCCCGGCGGCCAGGTGATCGGCGGCGGCGGTCAGACCGGCTTCGGTCGTGTCCAGACGCTCTGTTGGCGCGGTCTGCATGATCCTGTCCCGCTGCTCCCGTGACGCGGCGTTTTGGTTGATGCGCCAAGCCTCGCGGCTAAACCTGATCCAAGGGTGCGGTCGTGATAGGCCGTTGAGACGCGATTGCCAAGCCATCCGCAGTGGAGACAGACATGCCGTACAGGGCGCCGATTTCCGATTACCGCTTTCTTTTCGATCACGTGGTGGATTTCAAGACCGTGACCGACACCGACCGCTTTGCCGAGGCGACGCCGGACATGGTCGACGCGATCCTCACCGAGGCCGGCAAGATGTGCGAAGAGATACTGGCGCCGCTGCAACGCCCCGGCGATCTGAACCCGGCGCGTCTGGAAAACGGCGTTGTCCGCACCTCTCCGGGCTTTGCCGAGGGACACAAGGCCATCGCCGAAGGCGGCTGGGTCGCCATCGCCGCCGATCCCGAATACGGCGGCATGGGCCTGCCGATGACGGTGACCACGGCGGTGAACGAGATGATGAGCGCCGCCTGTCTGTCTCTGCAGCTCAACCCGCTGATGACCCAGGGCCAGATCGAGGCACTGGAGCATCACGCCAGCGACGCGATCAAGCAGACCTACCTGCCCAAGCTGATCTCGGGCGCATGGGCCGGCACGATGAACCTGACCGAACCGCAGGCCGGGTCGGACGTGGGCGCGCTGCGCACCAAGGCCGAACCCAACAACGACGGCAGCTACAGCATCACCGGGCAGAAGATCTACATCTCCTGGGGCGACAACGACTTTACCGAGAACGTCTGCCACCTGGTCCTCGCGCGGCTGCCGGACGGGGTGCCGGGGACCAAGGGCATCTCGCTCTTCCTGGTGCCGAAATACCTTCCAAAGGAGGACGGGACGCCGGGCGTCGCCAACGACCTCCGCGTGGTCAGCCTCGAGCACAAGATGGGGCTGCACGGCTCGCCCACCGCGGTGATGGAATACGCCGGCGCCAAGGGCTGGCTGGTCGGCGGCGAACATGACGGCATGAAATGCATGTTCACGATGATGAACAATGCGCGGCTGGGTGTCGGCGGGCAGGGCATCGGCGTCGCCGAAGGCGCCTATCAGCACGCGCTGGCCTACGCGATGGACCGCAAACAGGGCCGCACCTCGGTCGAGGACGGCACCGGCACCATCGTCGATCATGCGGACGTGCGCCGGATGCTGGCGACGATGAAGGCCGAGGTCTTCGCCGCCCGTGCCATCGCGCTGGCCAATGCCGTCGCCATCGACATGGCCACCGCCACCGGGGATGCGGACTGGGCGGCGCGCGCCGCCTTGCTGACCCCGGTGACCAAGGCCTTCGGCACCGACACCGGCATCGCGGTCGCCGACCTTGGCGTGCAGGTGCATGGCGGCATGGGCTTCATCGAGGAAACCGGCGCGGCGCAATACTGCCGCGACGTGCGCGTCACGGCGATCTACGAGGGCACCAACGGTATCCAGTCGATGGACCTTGTCGCGCGCAAGATGATGGACGGCGGCGAGGCGGCCTTCGATCTGCTGGACGAGATCGAAACCTTTGCCGAGGCGGCGAAATCCGAGCTGCCGGACCTGGCCGAACCGGTCTGGCAGGCCGCCGAGACGCTGCGCGAGACCGTCGAATGGCTGGTGGCCCAAAAGGACCTGACCGACCGTTTTGCCGGGTCGGTGCCCTTCCTCAAGGGGTTTGCGCGCGTTTTGGGCGGCTACTACCACCTGCGGGCGGCGATGGCCGATACCGGCGGCGCGCGGGCCCGGCTGGCACGGTTCTACATTTCCCGCCTGCTGCCCGAGCACAGGGGGCTCTTCGCGCATGCGCGCGCGGGGTCCGGCGACCTCTTCGCGCTCAGCCCCGAAGACCTGGCCGCGTGATGGACGGCGAAGGCGGCGCGATCCGGTACCCCTGGGCCGAACCGCCGGCCGAGGGTGCCGCCGCCGAAGTGGCGCCGGGCGTGCTCTGGATGCGCCTGCCGCTGCCGATGAAGCTCGACCACGTCAACGTCTTCGCGCTGGACGACGGCGACGGCTGGACGGTGGTGGACACCGGGTTCAATTCGCGCCGGACCCGCGCGATCTGGGACAGCCTGCTGGCCGGGCCTCTGGGCGACAAACCGGTGCGGCGGGTGCTGGTGACGCACCACCACCCAGACCATATGGGCCTTGCCGGCTGGTTCCAGTCGCAGGGCGCGGAGCTTCTGACGACCCGCACCGCCTGGCTCTTCGCGCGGATGCTGACGCTCGACAAACAGGAGCGTCCGACCGACGAGACGGCGCTTTACTGGCGGCGTTGCGGCATGGCGCCGGAGATTCTCGAAAAACGGCTGGCGGAACGGCCCTTCAACTTTGCCGACGTGGTGCATCCCATGCCGCTGGGCTTCACCCGTATCCGGCAGGGCGACGTGCTGAGACTCGGCGGGCGCGACTGGGACGTGCATATCGGTAACGGCCACGCGCCGGAACACGCGACCCTCTGGAGCCGCGACGACGACCTCGTGCTGGCGGGCGACCAGATGCTGCCGTCGATCTCGTCCAACATCGGCGTCTACGCCACAGAACCCGAGGCCGACCCGGTGGCCGACTGGCTCGAAGCCTGCGAGCGGCTGGGTGCCCTGGCCCGCGACGGTCACCTGGTGCTCGGCGGGCACAAACTGCCCTTCGCGGGCCTACCTGCGCGGATGCGGCAGCTGATCCAAAATCACCACGGCGCGCTCGCGCGGCTCGAGGCGCATCTGTCCGAACCGAAGGCCGCGGGCGACTGCTTTGCGCCGCTGTTCAAGCGCAGGATCGGAGAGGCGGAATACGGCCTCGCCCTGGTCGAGGCGATGGCGCATTGCCTGCACCTCTGGCACGAAGGGCGGGCCACCCGACATCTGCGCGAGGACGGCGCCTGGGCCTTTCAGGCGGTCTAGGGTCAGGCCCCATTACTCCTGCACCGTCAGCGCCTCGAAATGCGCGATTTCAGATGTTTGGCACGCGCCGGGAAGGCTGACTGCCTTGGCAAGCGGGCCGAGCGGCTGAAAGTGTGCATTTCGAGGCGTCCGAAGGATTTGGCGGTTTTTCCGCCCTGCTGCCTCTCAATGCTTTAAAATAGAACCACTATTCCGGCAGCATTGCTCGTTGCAGGACAGAAAATCTGCCAAACTGACGGTGCAGGAGTGATGGGTCCTGACCCTAGGCGTTCGGAGGGCCGCACAGACCAGCGGCAGGCCGGAGATGTCCGTGGTTTTGCCCGGCTCCGATTGCGGCGCGGACCGCGCAGTCCCGGCTGTCATTTATAGCCGGTCTTGTGGTCCTAGTTCCGGATCGGAAACGGTCAAGGCCACCTGATGCGACACAGCATCAGAAAATCGCCTTATAGGCGAATTGTCGCTTGCCGCGGCGCGAATCCTTGGTAGTTTTCGGGGAAAGAACACCAAGAAGACGGGGGAATCCGGTGATGTCGAATGAAGGTGGGCGTTCGGCGTCCAGCGCCAAATCCGCACGGGCCGATCAGCCCGATCCGGAGACGCTCGAAAAGCTCGCCGGTCTGCGTGCCCAGGTGCGCGAGAACTTCGGCAAGATCGCCATGGCGATGATGGCCCTGTCGCGCTATCGCCACCAGACCATCGCCGACCTGCAACACCTCGTGCTCGAACCGCTGCTGCGCGACCGCGTGGCGCTGGCTTATCCGTCGGACCCCGAGACGACCCAGGCCGATGTCACCGGCATGGCGATCTGGGCAAGCGTGTCGGACGAGGTCGATACCAAGATCCGCGAACAGATCCGCTCTGGCGTGTTTCCGATCCGTCTCAAGGCCGATGAGTGGAATTCCGGCGATATCAATTGGTTGCTCGACGTGATCGCACCCGATCAGGCTGCCACGACGCGCGTGCTCGCGAATTTCAAGCAGGTGGTCAAGGACGGCGACCTGCGCCTGCATCCGCTGATCGGCCGTATCGTCGACGCCGAGGTGCTCAAGAAGATGGGTGCGTCCGCCACCCCGCCGGGCGAGACGATCCAATGACGCAGCACGTCCGGCTCGGCAAGCTGGAAACCATGAACAACTCACGCTTCTACGCCTCGGCCGATCCCGAAGGACTGGCCGCCGACGAGAGTGTCGCGGCGGCACTCAACTGGCAGGGCGACGTGGTGTCCGATGCCGCGGTGCGCAAATCCGTGCGTCCGACCAAGGCCAAGGCGAAACCTCTGGGCGAATTGAATTTGATCCAGAACCGGTTCTTCATCGTCGGTCCAAAGACCGCAGAGGTTGTGCGGAGGTTCGACCATGGCGCGGGCAAACTGCGCCCGATCGCGGTCGAGGACACCAACGGCTTCGCAACCTCGCGCGACGAGTTCTATTCCTGGAATTTCGGCAACCAGGCCGCGCATTTCCGTTCCGTGGACAGCACAGAGATCGAAGCTTCGAATTGCGGCACCGAAAAGCCGGGCGAACATATCTATGTCCCGCCGATCTGTCCGAAGGACGACACGCTGGCCTTTTCGCGCGACTGCCTGGCCGGTCCCGACGCCTGGCGCGAACGTTTACTTTCGGCAGGCACCGTGCTCAGCGACCGGTTGGCCGCGGGACTGCGGGCCGCCAATCTCGACATGCCATTCGAAGTAATCCGTTGCCGCGTCGCCTGACGCGACCCGAACCGCATTGGACTTGTGACTTTGACATCGCCCATGAACAATCTTTCGGACCCGAGCAACACGCCGCTGGCCCCGATCTGGTCGATGCGCCCGATGCTCGGCCCGTTTCACGACGTGCTGCCGCTGCGCCTGCTGGCGCCGGGCTCGTCAGAGCCCTGGGACGTGAACGACATCCATCGTGCGAACAACCGCTACCACGCCGCAGAGCCGCTGGGCGAAAGCGGCATCCCCGGCGGTTTGTGGTTCATGAACACGGGCAAGACCCTGGAGGATGCCGACGTTCAGGTCCTCTTGGAACGTCACGAAATATTCCGTTTGAATTCCATGCTGTTCGTGTCTGGCGGGCTGGCCGGACTCCTTGCCGAACTCGATCTGGGTCGTGGCGGATTGCACCGCGTGCCGGTCTACATGCAGGACGGCACGACCGAATTCCGGCGCGAAGTCTTTCTTCTGGAATTTCCCAATGCCAAGGACACGGTGATCCGTGATGCCACGCCCCGGTGCAAGCCGCTTTATCCGAACCGCCCCGATACGACGTATAAACTGCCGATGTCCCTGGCCGGCAGGGATGTCTTTGTGAATAGCGATGCCGCTGGCCCGCCGGACCTCTGGTTCGATCCGATGATCGACCAGACCCAGTTCGCCAGCGACGCGGCGGCGCAGCGCCTGATCGCTGAGGGCCATGCCGTTTCCTTCGATCTCAACCAGTGCAAGCTTCTCGATCCATAGCGATCACGGGCCCGAATTTCAGAAAGTATTTTCAGATGGTCGGTATTAACCAAGACAGTCAAATCGGGTCCATCATCGCCAGCGCCAAGACGTTTGGCGTGCGCTTGCAGCACATTGCGCCGCAAAGCTTCTACAACCCCGGCAACCGGCTTGGAGAGGCGCTGGACGCAGCAGGCATCGGGCGGGACATGAACGGCAACAAGATTCTGCTGTTCCAGGATGCCAACACGCGCGACGCGTTTCGCGACAGTCTGACGCCCGCCCAGATCGAGGCGCTGAAGAATGCGGGGCTGGGCTTTGCCACGCATCCCGATCCCGCCGTCGGAGTGAACGGGTTTCACCCGAGCTACAGCAAGTTCTACGAAACCGAACTGAACCGGATCATCAACGGGACAAGCGATCTTTCCAACCTGTCGCCCGGTCAGATCGCGGCGATCCGGAACCTGCACGACTTCATGGCCGACGTGAACAAGGGCAACGTCCCCGGCGCCGACGTGGGCGAACCGAACTTCGACCCGGATGCCATCGAAGACGCCTATGACGAGCGCCGCATCGACCCCGACAGCTTCGATCCGGACAATATCGACCCGAACGATCCCGCGCAGGTCAAGGCGGCCGAGGCGAACCAGAAATTCGACCCGTCCTATGACGGCCCGGACAAATTCGACACCAGTGTCACCGATGCGCGCCCGGATGGGTTCAATACCAGCGACGGCAACGCCAACAACAACCAGGCCCGCACCGAATTCGCCAAGAGCGTGACCGATGCGCTGGTCGATCTGGGCATCATTTCGCCGGAGCAGGGGCAAAAGCTCAACGACCGGCTCGACAACCCTGGCAGCAAGAACCAGACCACGTCGGTCATGGTCAGCAACCTTGCGGATCTCAAGACCGCGGCGCTCGGCAATCTGACGGATGCCGAGCGCAACGAGGCGATTTCCCACAAGCCGATTGTCGAAAACGGCGACCAGGCAGGGACTCCGGAGCAAAACCGGTCGCGGATCGAGGCCAACATCGAGGCGATCAAGGGGCTGGTGCCGTTCCTGCCGAAGGACGCGAACGGCAACCCGGTGCTGCCGGATTTCAAGCAGTTCGGCGAAAAGGCGGTCGAGGCGATGCGCCAGTCGCAGGCCGAGGTGAAGGTCGGCGTCGGCGGCGGCTTTCTGGGCGATGCGGTCGAATTCCTGAACGTCGCCTACGATGCGATCAAGAAAGGCTTTTCCGAAGGCGACTGGAGCGATTTCGTCAAGGCGTCGGTCGATTTCGGCGTGTCCGCCGTCACCTGGGGCGCCATCGCCGCGGCGTCCATCGCGGCGGCAGGACTGGTGGCGGGGCCGGTGGGCGCAGGTCTCGTTGCTGCCGGCTGGGCCGCCTATGGCGTTTACGATGCCATCAAGAACGGGGCCGAACTGCTGCAGAAGATCGGTCAGGACATTGCCGATGCGATCCTGCCCGATTTCAACCTGGTCGCCACTGACGAGACCAACCAGACCGTGTGGTCGCTGATCGACTACCTCGGGTCCATCGGCGACGAGATCCCGACCATCGACCCCTTCGGTTTTGCCCAGGCGGCCAGCACCATCGACGTGCGCCTGCCGGCTGGCCTGACCGGCGGCGACGGCGCCGAACTGATGTTCGGCATGGACCTCGCGCCGCTTGACGGGCGGGGCGGTGACGACATCCTGATCCACAGCGGCTTCGGGGATGCACGCGGCGGCGACGGCGACGATATCCTCATGGCGCGCAGCCATTCCGGCGTCACCTTCGATGGCGGACGCGGAAACGACTGGATCATCGTTCGGTCGGGCACCGGCGGCGAATTCATCGGCGGACAGGATCAGGATGTGATCTTTGTCGCCAGCCGCGGTGCGCTGATCTGGGGCGACACCCGCAACGGCGACGGCTACACGGATCAGAATTTCTACGGGCCCCTCGACGCCGAATCCAAGGACGAGGCCGACCTGATCTGGTGGTGGCCGGGCACGGTGATGATGGATCCGTCAAGCTCGGACCGGCTGCGGTTCTTCGGCGTGCCGCTGGTGGGCGGCACCAACGACCTGCCGCTGACCTGGACGCCCGCCGCGGTGATCAACGCCGTGGTGCCGGTCACGGGTCTCGCGCTTTGGGACAGCCCGCTCTATTTCGACTATTTCATGCCCTTCATCGGCTACATGCAGTTCGACGACGGCACGCTGCACGTCTTCAACCTTTTCGAAGACCTGTTCGGCGCCGACCAGATCCCCGACACCGCAGAGCGTCTCAAGACCGGAGAGATCGCGCCCAGCATCAAGGGCTCGATGATGTTCCTCGACTACCAGTCGCGGGCCACCTTCTGGAGCGCCGGTTTCCGCGAAGGCGCGGAAGAGGATTTCGCCAACGCCACCACCATCTTCGACCTCGTCTTCGCCGGCGGCGCCACCGATGCGTCCCGTGCCGGCGATCTGGGCATGCTGTTCAAGAACGCCAACCCGCTTCTGGATCTGCTGGCGCTGATCCCGGTGCCGGCCATTGGCGGGCTGCTGCGCGTGCTGCCGATGATCGACCGGTTGCTGACGCTGAAATCCGCCGCCGACCTCTGGACCAAGGCGTTCCAGTGGCGCGAGGACAACGACCCGCTGGTGCTCGACCTCGATGGCGACGGGCTGGAGTTCATCTCGCTGCAGATGTCGAAAGGCTTCTTCGACTTCGACGGCGACGGCTTTGCCGAACAGTCGGGCTGGGTGCGGCCCGACGACGGGTTCCTGGTGGTGGACGAGAACGGCAACAACCGCATCGACGACGTGAACGAGATGTTCGGCGGGCCGGGCCAGTCGGGCTTTGGCGAGCTGTCGGGCCATGACGGCAACGGCGACGGGGTGATCGACGCCGCCGACGCGATCTGGGCCGACCTGCAGGTCTGGCGCGATCTGGATCAGGACCGCGAAACAGACGAAGGCGAGCTGTTCTCGCTGGACGACCTGGGCATCGTCAGCATCTCGCTCGACACCGACAACCTTGACGTGATGGACCCCACCGGCGTCTACCTCGATGCCTCGGGCGAAGTGACCTTTGCCAATGGCGACGTGTTCCGCGCCTATGACGCGATCTTCGACACCGACGAGGTCAACACGATCTACAACGGCGAAACCGAGCGGCCCGCCTGGGCCGCCGGCGAAAGTGAAGACCGCGTCGACGCGCGCGGCTTCGGCCAGGTGGTCGACCTGGAAATCGCCATGGCCAACGATTTCGAATTCGGTCGGCTGGTCGTGGACACCGTGGCACAGATGACCACGCCCAAGCTCAAGACCCTGGTCGAGCAGGCGGCGCCGGTCATCGGCAACTGGTCCTTTACGCTGCCTAACAGCCGCGAACTGATGCCGGTGCTGGTTGAAACCGATGCGGAGGGCGCGCAGACCATCCTCGACCGCGCGATCTATGCCGAGGATGCGGCAGGCGGTTTCTGGCAATTGGAAAGCGGCGCGCCGGTGCTGGATGCGCAGGGCGCTGAGATTGCCCGCGCGACGCTCGAGGACGTGATGGCGCAGTCCGCCGACACCGGTGCCTGGCAGCTCGAACAGTTCTTCTCGCCCTCCAGCCGTTCGGCCCCGCTGGAATTCCGGACCGAGCGTCCCTACCTGGGCGAACGCATCGACGGGCGCATGGTCATCTACGACTGGGGCGTCGAGAACCCGGACGGCAGCTGGCGGCTTGCCAGCGGTGCCGCGATCACCGATGCGGGCGGCCAGCCCATCGCCGCGCCGACGCTGGACGACGTGATCAACAGCCCCAAGCCGCTGGGGCAGGAGTGGCGCGTCGAGGCGCATGACTTCAACCGTTACGCCGGTATCGAGGTCGAGCGCATCGGCTTCAACATGATCGACAACACGGTGGTCGATTACACCGTCGAAGTGACCGACGCCGACGGCACCTTCGTGGTCTGGGCGCGCAACCTCGACCGGGCTCTCGAATTGCAGGACAAATACGGTACCGCGCGCGAATTCAACCTGCGCAACTACGAGGTCGATTTCGACACGCTGGACGAGGTCGGATCGACCGACGACAGCGCCTTCCGCGTCGAGGTGATGACACCCGGCCAGATGCACTATGCCACGTCGCTGGTGGGGGTGGATTTCCAGCCGCAGATGCTGTCGGCCCGGATCGACGCGGGCGGGGTGATCGACTACACGATCAGCCCGACCTTCGACACCACCGAGACGCTGCCGGGCGGTTATGAAAGCGCCATCGCGGCGATGATCGAACTGCTCGACCCGCTGGTGGCCCAGTATATCGACAGCTCCCGCGCCATTGCCGCGCAGCTGGCCCTGCAGGGCGGATTGTCACCCTTTGCCCGCGATCTGGAATACACGCCCGAGCTCAACCAGTGGCGCGGCACGTCTGACCGCGAACTGACGCCGTTCTTCGAGGCGATCTTCGAAACCATTCCCGCGGGCTACGACGCCGCGCGCGACTACCTGGCCGACTGGAACGCGATCCTGTTGCAGATCTGGCCCGACTACCAGCCCGCCGCGACCAATTCCGGCGGATCGTCGGTCACCGTCGACCAGGCGTTCCTCATGCAGATGCTGCTGCCGGCCTTCGAGACCATCCCGACGGACCTCGACCTGCCCAGCGTGCTTTACGCGCTGTCCATCGACCAGAGCCGCCTGCGTCAGCACGACGCCACGGCGACAGAGGTCCTGGGTACGAACGGCGTGGATTACTTCCACATGACCGCGGGCGACCAGACCTACAGGGGTGGCAACGGCGAGGACATCTACCTCGTCAGCAGCCTGCCCAGCGGCCACGACATCATCGACGATGTGGATGTGGGCAAGACCGACACGCTGCGCTTTGCCGGGGTGCTGTCCTCCGAGGTGACGGCGGTGCGTGACGGCCAGGACATGCTGCTCACCGTCGAGGGGCGCGGCGACACGATCCGCCTCAAGGACCAGTTCCTGGGCGAGCTGAACCCGATCACCACCAGCGGCAAGCGTGTGGAATCGGGGGTCGATTCCATCGTCTTTGCCGATGGCGTGCTCTGGAGCCGGTTCCAGATGGCAATCGAGGTGGCGACCGAGTTCGAGACCAACGACGTGGTCATCGGATCGGGCTCGGGTGACGTGCTGCGCGGCGGCAAGGGTAACGACGTGCTGCGCGGCGGTGCGGGCGGCGACTACTATTTCTATAACGCCGGTGACGGCCAGGACGTCTTCGGCGAGGCGCTGGATTTCGGCGCCACCGTGGCGCAGGCGGGGTTCGGTCCGGTTGCGGGCGGGCTCGACTTCATTTTCTTCGGCGAAGGCATAACGCCCGAGAGCATCCGCCTGCAGCGCGACGGCGCGTCTGATCACCTGCAGATCACCTTCCTCGATGAGGACGGGAACGAGACCGGTGACACGCTGGAGGTCGAGAACCAGTTCGGCGGCGTGCGGCTCAACCTCGGCATTCTGGGGGATTTCGACCCCAGCCTCGCCATCGACTATTCCTCGCCCTACCTGATCGAACGCTTCGTCTTCGACAACGGCGACGCGCTCGATTTCGAAGAGATCGCCGCCCGCGTGCTGGACGAAGCGGGCACCGAGGGCGACGACGCCATCTACGGGATGCTCAACGACAACATCCTGAACGGGCGCGGCGGTGACGATTTCCTGACCGGTCTCGAAGGATCGGACAGCTATGTCTTTGGCCGCGACTACGGCCACGACGTCATCCTCGACGACGATTACAGCCTCAAGCTCTTCGGCGCACCGGACGATTACCTGAACTTCATTGACGACCTGCGCTGGACGGACTTCGACTTCGAACGCGACGGGGCGGGCGACACGCTGACCCTGCGGATCAAGGGTACCGAAGATGCGGTCACGCTGACCGACTACCTGAAATCCGTGCCCTTAGTCGGCTACGTGAACCTGATCGAGGAGCTGACTTTCGGCGACGGCACGGTCTGGTCCTGGACCAAGCTCTTGCAGCATTACGTCGATATCGCCCGTACCACCGGCGACGACACGATCTACGGCTTCCAGGTCGGCGACGTGATCGACGGCGGCGCGGGCGACGACCTGCTGGTGGGCCAGGGCGGCGGCGACACCTTCATCTACGAACGCGGCTACGGCACCGATACGATCCTGTCCTTCGGGGACGAAAAGACCGTCGACCGGGTCGAGCTGCGCGGCATCGCCAGCGACGAGGTGCGCTTCGACCGTACCGATCTCGACCTGATCGTGACCGTGATCGACACCGGCGAGCGGCTGATCCTGAAAGACCAGTATGTCCGCGACGGCAAGCAGAAGCACGCCACGGAAGAGCTGGTATTCTCGGACCGGATCATGGTCTTCACCGACCTCAACGCCGAGGATATCGACCTCGTCGGCACCTCGGGCGACGAGACCATCACCGGCTCGAACCTGAGCGAGAAACTGGACGGCAGGGCCGGCGACGACCTGCTGGTGGGCCGCGACGGCGGCGACACCTATGTCTTCGACGCGGGCTATGGAAACGACACCATCGCCGATACGCAGGAGCGCGCGGCCTGGGAAAACCGTCGCTTCGTGCCCAATATCACCGCCGACACGGTGGAATTCGGCGGCGACATCACCCGTGAGAACATCCTCTATACCAAGGATGGCAACGACCTGGTGATCTCGATCGTCGACCGGACCGACACGCTTCGTATCCGCGACCAGTTCGCCTCCCTGACCAAGGGGGTGGAGCGGTTCAAGTTCTACGACGGCACCGAGATTGCCATCTCGGATGTCGAAGAGCTTCTGAGCATCGAGGGCGGCAATCGCGGCGACAACGTCATCGACGGACTGCCGGACCAGGAAAACGTGCTCGATGGACGCCAGGGCGACGACATCCTGCGCGGCGGCAATCTGGGCGACACCTATGCCTTTGGCGCGGGTTACGACCTCGACATCATCGAGGAACGCAGCGACAGCGCCGGAATCGTCGACCGCGTGGTCTTTGGCGAAACGGTGCGCGCCGACACGCTGATCGTGCGGCGCAGCGGCGACGACCTGCTGATCGACCTCGGCAACGGCGAGGACGTGCTGACCATCGTCGGCGGGCTTGGCAGCCGCAGCATCGAGGAGTTCCTCTTTGCCGACGGCACGGTGCTGACCACCGACGATTTCCGCGACCGGCTGCTGGCCGGCGACGCGGGCGACAACCAGCTGATCGGCTTTGCCGGGCGCGCCGACACGATGGCGGGTGGCGCCGGGTCCGACGCGATGGAGGGCCAGACCGGCGACGACGTCTACCGCTTCGGCTTTGGCGACGGCGCCGACAGCGCCCGCGACACCGGCGGTGTGGATCGCGTCGAATTCGGCACCGGCGTGACCCAGGCCGATATCCGCTTTACCGAGGTGGGCACGGATCTTCTGATCACCCTGACCCGCACCGGCGAGACGCTGGTGATCCTCGACGGCGTGTCCTCGGACGACCGGGACTGGATCGAGACCTTCGCCTTCGACGATGGCGCAGAGCTGAGCCTTGCGGATGCACGGCTCCGGGCGCTGGCCGACAAGCAGAACACCGGCATGGACGTCATCGACGCGACCGTGCTGCCGCAGGATTATGCCATCACTCCCGGCGCCGGGTTCGACGGCGTAATCATGGACAGCGACACGCAGGTGACGTTCCGCGCCGGCGACGGTATCGACCGGATCGAACTTCCCGCGAACGTGGGCGACGCGCGGATCGTGCTCGACGACCTGACCAGTGCGGACGTGGTGGTGCGGGTGACCCGGATCGACGGCGACGACCTGACGCTGTCCTTCCCCGAAACCGGCGACCAGATCATCCTCGTCGGCGCGCGGGCGGCGACGCAGTTGCCGGTCATCGCCTTTGCCAACGGCATCGAATGGGGCCGGGCGGAGCTTTTCGCCGCGGTGATCGACGCCCAGCAGACAGCGGGCGACGACGTGATCTTTGGAACTGTCGTGTCCGACACGATCGAAGGCGGCACCGGCAACGACGACATCCGCGGCGAGGCGGCGAACGACCTCTTCATCTTCACGCTGGGCGACGGGCGCGACGTCGTTTCGGACACGGCGGGAAGCGATACGCTGGAAATCCGCGGCTACGCGCCCGAAGACATGCGCGTCAGCCTGCCGGTCAACGGGTCGGCCGCCTTCGGGCTCGACGCGCGGGTCGAGCTGGTGCTGTCTTTCCCCGGCACCGGGGACGAGATCACCCTGCGCTACGACGAGGACCTCAACGGCGTCGACAGCGTGCGGTTCGAGGACGGCACGATCCTCACCCGCGACGCGCTGATCGCCGAGGTGGTGGGTAAGGGCACCGACTTTGCGGAGTTCATCGCAGGCACCGCGGGCAACGACACGATCGAGCCGGGCGGCGGCGACGACACGGTCGAGGACGTCGGCGGCAACGACGTCTACATCTTCCGCGCCGGAGACGGACGCGACATCATCGACGAGGACGGATCGCGCTACGACAGCAATACGCTGCGCCTGCCGGATCATGTGCCAGCAGACGTGAAGGCGTTCCGCCCGGCAGACAGCAACGACCTGGTGCTGCGCCTGCCGGACGGTGACGAGATCCTGCTGCCGGACCTGTTCCTGACCTACGCCGGCAACATCACCCGGGTCGAGTTCGGCAACGGCAACGTCTGGAACCAGACCACCCTGCGTGCCGCCGCCGACAGCGGCTTTGTCCCCCCATACCCGCGCGAGATCACCGGCACCAACTCCGGCGAGACCCTGACCGGCACTGCGCTGTCCGAGGTGATCGAAGGTCGCCTTGGCAGCGACACCTACGTGTTTCAGCGCGGCGGCGGCGTCGACATCATCCAGAGCGACACCGGCCGCAACGAGTTCAACACGCTGCGGATCGAAGGCTACGACTTTGCCGAGGCGCGGTTCGAACGCTCGCCCACCGACATTGCCGACCTGGTGATCCGCTTCGACGGCACGGACGACCGGATCACCCTGCGCGACGCCTGGTACGACGGCCATACCTCGAGCACCTACGTGAACGGCGAATGGCTGCGGACCTACTGGCGGATGATCTCGACTTTCGCCTTCGACGACCAGTCGCTGACCTACGACCAGCTGGTGCAGCACCTGCTGGAAAGCCAGATCAGCGACGGCGACGACGCCATCGCCGCCATCGGCAGCGCCGAGACCATCGAGGCCGGCCTGGGCGACGACACCATCTCGGGCGATTTGGGCGACGACACCATCGTGTTCCGTCAAGGCGACGGCAACGACGTGATCCTGCCCTCCAGCGGCTCCGGCCGCGCGACCTTGCAGATCATGGATTACGCGGCTGCGGACGTCACCGTGTCGCGCGACATCTACGCCAAGGCGGGCTATGTGCTGACCTTCGCGGGCAGCAGCGACAGCATCACGCTCGTGGGCTCGGGCCGCACGTCGTTGGGCGGCGTCGACCGGATCGAGTTCCAGGACGGCACGGTCTGGACCGGTGCGACGCTCGACGCGCTCGCGCCCTCCGCTGAAGGCGCCACCGGCACGCCCGGCGATGACTGGCTGCGCGGCACCACCGGGGCGGAGCTGTTCGAAGGCTTCGGCGGCGACGACTACATCGAAGCGGATGACGGCGAGGACACCATCGCCTTCAGCCGCGGCGACGGCGTCGAAACCGTCTATGGCGATGACTATCCCGGCTTCCACCTTGAATTGCGCGACATCGATCCTGGCGACATACGCCTGCTGATCGTGCCGGTGCGACAGGAGTCGGTCTATACCTACAGCCGCCCGGTGGAACTGCGGATCACCGGCAGCGACGACCGGATGTATCTGCTCGACGGCGAAGAGGGGCTCGACAGCATCACCTTCGGCGACGGCACTGTCTGGAACCGCGCACAGATCGAAGCGGCGTTCGAAACCTTCCCGGCGCCCGCGGGTGGCGAGATCACCGTCGACGTGTCGCCCTATGTCTCGTCGCATGCCTCGACCGCGGCCGACGAAATTCACCTCGTGCCGATCTTCTCGGACGGGTCGCAACAGATCACCTTCACCTATGCCGCCGGTGGAGGGCACGATGTGTTCGTCTCGCTCGATCCCGGCATGGGGCACCAGAACCGCATGGTGATGAGTGGTATCGCTTCGACCGAATACGAAGCGCGGCTGGTGCCCTTCACCTCTCCGGTCAACCAGTACGGCGAGGGGCCGGACCTGCTGCTGACCTTCGGCACGCCCGATGACAGCGTGCGGATCGTCAGCCCCGTTGGCGAATGGGAACCGACGGCCATCCAGGAAATCGAATTCTCGGACGGGGTGATCGTCTCCATGGACGATCTCGTGGCCGAGGCCGAGGCTGCCGAACTGGTCGATCCGCGCGCCCTGTCCGGCCCGGTCGTCCTGACCCGCGGCACCGAGACCGGGCGCTATTTCGCCGAACCGCCGTTCGTTCCGGGCGGTCCCGGCCCCATAGGCAACGAAGAACTGCCGCCGCCACCCGACGGCGAACCCTTGCCGCCGCCGGATGGCGAGCCGTTGCCCGATGGCGGGCCGCTCGACCTGTTCTTGGCGGACGTGCTGATCACCGATATCTCGGTGCGCAAGCAGGCACAGGAATATATTCTCGACGTCGCGCCGCGCGCGCCCGATGGCAGCGATGCCATGGAGATCTGGCTGGGCGGGATCTACGCGCTCGATCTGATCGCCGTGACGGTCGAGAGCGGCGGCACGGACCCCGAGTTCATCACCTTCTACGGAAGCGACCTTGCTGCACTGGTGCCGCCGCCGGCGACCACCGAAGGCGACGACGTGATCGCCCTCGAAGGCATGGCGCCGGTCACGATCGAAGGCCAGGGCGGCGACGACCTGATCACTTCCGACTCCGCGCAGACCACCTTTGTCTACGAACGCGGCGACGGCGAAGACCTTGTCACCGCCGGGTCCGAACGGTTCCTGTCCACGCAAGAGAACACGCTCGAACTCATTGGTATCGCGCCCGAAGACGTCAAGCTGGTGCAGCATGGCGGCGACCTTTTGATCCGGATCCTGGAAAGCACGGAGGGCGCGGGCGACGGCGGCGTGATCCGCTTCATCGACGGCTTCTTCGTCGACAGTTATTCGGCCCCGACTCCGTTCTCATCCCGGCTTGGGGCGATCACCTTCGACAACGGTACGGTCTGGACCGCGGGCGATATCGAAGCGGCGGTCCGGCGCGAGCTTGGCACCGACGGCAATGACGTGATCGAGGATCTGGACGGCCCGCAGGTCTATGACATGAAAAAGGGCGACGATGTCGTCATTTCGGACACCAACACCAACGACAGCTACGTCTACCGCAACGGCGACGGGTTCGACGTGGTCGAAGACGCAGGCTACAACTATGCCTTTGCCGGTCAGCCCGGCGAGGACGTTCTGACCTTCCCGGATCTCTTGCGTAGCGACATCGCGCTGGTGCGCGACGGCTACGACCTGCGCATCGATATCCTCACGGATGCGGCGCGCGGCATCGCGGCCGGATCGATCACGCTCAAGGACGCCTATTTCACCGACGGCGGCTACAACTACCTGATCGAGCGGCTGGTCTTTGCCGACGGCTCCGAAAGCCTGATGTCGGATGAAATCCAGACGCTGCTGGATGCGCAGGCCACCGATGGCGACGACGCCCTGCTGGCGCCGGGACAGTCCTTCGTGCTGGAGGGCGGGCTTGGCAACGACACGATGGCCGGGCATGCAGAGGCCGACACCTATCGCTACAGCCGTGGCGACGGCCATGACGAGATCCTCGAGGAACGCGATTACGACCTCGCCACGGACGTGCTCGAACTGACGGACATCCTGCGGTCCGATGTCACCTACGAGGTGACGCCGGCGGGCCTGATCCTCCGCATCGCCGAAAGCGCCGAAGGCGCGGGGGATGCCGGGTCCATCCTGATCCACGGCATGCTGGCCGGGACCGACTATCCGTTCGAGGCAGAAGATGCCGGTGTCGGGATCGAGAAGATCGTCTTCGGCGACGGCACCGAGATGACGCTGGGCGCGCTGTCGACCGAGTTGCTCGCGGCACAGGTCACGCCCTTCGCCGACTATCTCGAAGGATCGACCGGCAATGACACCATCGAAGGCAAGGCGGGCGACGACATCCTCGCAGGGGACGCAGGCGCCGATACCTACATCTACACCCGCGGCGACGGTGCCGACTGGATCGTGGATTCCGCCTATGAAAGCGCCCAGGTCGACCGGCTGGTGCTACATGGCATCGACCCCGCCGACGTCACGCTGCGCCGCGGCCATGACGAGGACATGATCCTGCTGGTCGCCGACAGCGCGCCGGGCGCGGGCGACGGCGGCCGCATCGTGGTCCGCGACTCTCTGTCCACGTATCCCGGACAAGGGATCGAGGAGATCGCTTTCGACGACGGCACTGTCTGGCTGCGCGACACTTTCGCCGGCATGATCGACGTGGCCGGGCCGACCGATGGCGACGACCGCGTCGTGGGCACCGATGCGGCCGACACGCTCGAAGGTCTGCAGGGCGATGACCTTCTGCAGGGCGAGGACGGCGCGGACACCTATGTCTTTGCCCGCGGCGACGGCGCCGACGTAGTCGAGGACATCTACAGCAGCGCCAACCGCATCGTCGTCAGCGGCTATGAGGCCAGTGAACTCCTTTTCGAACGCCGCGGCATCGACGGGCGCGACCTGATCGTCCGGTTCGCCGACAGCGCCGATCAGATCATCGTCCTGAACGGGCTCGACAACGCCTACCGCGCGCTGCCCGTGTCGCAGATCGAACTGACGGATGACGGCACGATCTTCACCATCGCCGCGATCCAGGCGTCGCTGGTGTCGGGCCAGTCCAGCGACGGCGACGACGTGATCGTCGGCAGCGACCTGGGCGATGCGTTGCAAGGCGGGCCGGGCACAGACCTCGTGGACGGGCGCGAGGGCGATGACGCCTATACCTTTGCTGCCGGGGACGGCGACGACCGCTTTGCCGACAGCGGCGCCTATGACGACAACGACGTTCTGACGCTCACCGACTACGCGCCCGAAGACCTCGAATACGCCCTGCGCGCCGGGGCCAACAGCCTCGACCTCGTGCTGTTCTTCAGCGGCACCCGCGACCGGGTGATCCTGGAAAACGCGCTGGCGGACGACCGCGAAGGCGTCGACCGGGTGATCTTTGCCGACGGAACCGAATGGGACCGCGCCGAGATGCGCGCGCAGGCGATTGCCTTTGCGCAGCGCCCCGGCGCCGAGCCGGTGCTGGGCTTCGACGGCAACGACAGCTTTGGCGGTTCCTCCGGCGACGACACCCTGTCTGGTGGCGAAGGCGCCGACAGCTACACCTTCCGCCGCGGCCACGGCGACGATGTGATCGTCGAGGGGCCGACGCAGGCTTTCGGCACCGACCGCCTGTCGCTGCCGGATTTCGTGTCGACCGAGGTGTCGGTGGCGCGGCTCTTCAAGGGCAGCGATACCGTGGTGCTGCGCTTTGCATCGTCTCCGGATGACAGCCTGACGATCACCGATGCGCTGGCCCCCGACAATGCCGGGGTGGAGCAGATCGCCTTTTCCGACGGGGTGACCTGGACCCCTGCAACGCTCCTCACGCTCCTGGATAACAATGCCCCTGTGGCGACCGATGACGGCTATTTCACCGCCACCATCGGCGAGGCGCTGGTGCTGGTGGCGGCGACCCTGCTGCGCAACGACTTCGACGCCGATGGCGATCCGGTGTCGATCATCGCGGTACAGGGCGGCGACGACGGCTTTGCCGAGATCGACGCGAACGGCAACATCGTCTTCACACCCGACGCCGACTTCTATGGTCCGACGCAGTTCACCTACACCCTCAGCGACGGGCGCAACGGCATCACCACCGGTACCGTCGACCTGCGCGTGCGGCCGGTGGCCGAGGCGCGCGACGACACCGGCCTCACCGTGGCCGAGGACGGGTTCCTGACCATCGACGCGGTGCGGCTGCTGTCCAACGACCTCGACGGCGACCGGATGATCGTGAGTCAGGCCTACGGAGCGCAGAACGGCACCGTGAGCCTCGCCAGCAACGGCCAGATCACCTACACGCCGGATGCCGATTTCAACGGCACAGACACCTTCACCTATGTCGCCAACACGCCCGAGGGCGGCCGCGCCGAGGCGACCGTCACCGTCGAGGTCACGCCGGTCAACGACGCGCCCGATGCGCGCGACAACAGCGGGTTCGTCACCGACGAGGATGTACCGATCCAGATCGTCGCCAGCCTTCTGGCGGTCAACGACAGCGATCCCGACGGCGAGCCGCTGACCGTCACCTCCGTCAGCAGCAGCGACACGATGGACGTGACGCTCACCGAGGACGGCGTCATCCTCGCCACGCCGCGCGCCTATTTCTACGGGCAGGCCTATTTCGACTACACGGTCGAGGACGCGGCGGGCGCCAGCGACACCGCGCGGGTCTTCGTCACCGTAAATCCGGTGAACAACGCCCCCGAACCGGTGCGCGACACCGTGACCACCGACGAGGATGTCCCCTTCGTCATCGCCGCCGCGGACCTCCTGGGCAACGACATCGACCGCGACAATGACCTGTTGACGATCACTTCGCTCACGGGTTTCGACTACGGCGGCAACGCGACGCTGCTCGACAACGGCACGATCCTGTTCGAGCCCAATGCCAACTTCAACGGCACCGGGCGGTTCAACTACGTGGTGAGCGACGGCGAGGGCGGCAGCGCCATCGGCACGGTCGACGTGGTCGTCAACCCGGTCAACGACCGGCCCGTGGCGCGCGACGACAGCTATCGCTCCGCGGCCTTCTCGACCGTGCTGCGCGGCACCGAGGACGTGGCGCTGGTGATCCCCATCGCCGAGCTGATGAAGAACGACAGCGACGTCGAAAGCCAGGCGCTGAGCTTCGAGAACGTGTCGAACCCCGGCGACGGGGTGATCGAGATCGTGGGCGGCAATGTCGTCTTCACCCCGGACCAGGATTTCTGGGGCGAGACGACCTTCAGCTACCTGGTGTCGGACCCGCAGGGGCTGGTCGACGATGCCACGGTCACGCTCTTCTTCGATAACGTGGGCGACGCGCCGCCGGTGGCCGTGCCCGACGAGATTCTGGTCTACGAGGACGTGCCGATCACCATTCCGGCCGCGCTTCTGCTGGCCAACGACACCGATATCGACCGCGATCCGCTGGAGATCTCGGGCTGGCGCCTGCCGGATTTCGCAGAGCAGTTCTTCGACCCCTTCACCGGCAGCCTCGAGCGCGACGAGAACGGCGATTTCGTCTATACTCCGGCGCTGAACGAGACGCGCGAGAACGGGTTCTATTACTACGTCACCGACAATGCCGACGGCACCACCGAAGGCTATGTCGACATCACCATCATCGCTGTGAACGACCAGCCGAGCGCGGTGCCGGATTCCGTCGCGAGCACGCCGCTCGACGTGCCGCTGGTGGTGCGCATCGCGGACATCCTCGCCAACGATTTCGACGTGGATGACGACCCGGACGGGCCGAAGTCCATTTCCTTTGTCGGTGTCGACTCCGCCTCCGTCGGCACCGCGACGGTGCGGGACGGGTTCATCGTTCTGGATGTGCCCGCGGGCTATTCCGGACCGGTGGAACTGGTCTACCGCATCACCGACACCGAAGGCGTCGAGGACACCACCACGATCACCGCCATCGTCGAGGGCAGCTATGCCCGGCTGCTGACCGGCACGCCGCAGGACGATCTGCTGATCGGCAACGCGCTCAATGAGACCGTCGAGGGCCTCGCGGGCGCCGACATCATCGAAAGCGGCGCCGGGTCCGACACGGTTCGGGGCGGCGCGGGCGAGGACACGATCCTTGCTGGCGACGGCGACGACCTGATCGACGGCGGTGACGACGCCGACAGCATCGAGGGCGGCGCCGGCTTCGACACCGTGACCTATGAAGGCTCGAACGTCGCGGTGCGCGTCGATCTGGCTGCGCGTATCGGGCAGGGCGGGTTCGCCCAGGGCGACCTCATCACCGGGGTCGAGGGTCTGATCGGCACCGACTGGAACGACACGCTGCAAGGCGGTCTGGCCGACAACCGGATCGTAGGTCGCGCCGGGCGCGACCTGATCGAAGGCCGCGATGGCGACGACACGCTGCTGGGCGAGACGGGCAACGACACGCTGGTGGGCGGCGCGGGTGCGGACAGCATCGACGGCGGCGACGGCGCGGATACCGCCGACTATCGCGGTTCGGCTGCGGGTGTGACCGTGTCGCTGGCCGACGGCACCGCGTCGGGCGGCGATGCAACGGGCGACGTGCTGAACGGCATCGAACACCTCTTCGGTTCGGACGAGGCCGACAGCTTGGCCGGCGACGCGGGCGACAACCGGCTCGACGGCGGGCGTGGCGACGACACGCTGACCGGCGGCGACGGCGACGACACGCTGTCGGGCGGACGCGGGGCCGACGCGATGATCGGCGGCGCGGGCATCGACGTGGCCGACTACACCCTGTCGGTCACCGGCGTGCGGATCGACATGGCCGACGGCAGCGCCGGCGGCGGCGATGCCACCGGCGACACCTTCGACGGCATCGAGATCATGCAGGGATCGTTCCACGACGACACCATCGCGGGCGACGCTGCCGACAACATCCTTCGCGGTGGTCGCGGCGCGGATGATATCGAAGGGCGCGGCGGTTACGACATCGTCGATTTCTCCATGGCCGACGAAGGCGTGGGCGTCGACCTCGCAACCGGCACCGGCACGGCAGGCGAAGCGCTGGGCGACAGCTATGCGGGGATCGAGGGCGTGCTGGGCTCGGTCTGGTCCGACACCATCACCGGCGGCGCGGGCGACGAGACCTTCGACGGCAACTGGGGCGACGACACGGTTTCCGGCGGCGCCGGGTCCGATGGCTATGTCTTCGGCTACGACAGCGGCACCGACCTGGTGATCGAGGCAGGCGCCGCCACCGACACCGACCGCGTGCTGCTCGAGGACGACATTGCACCCAAGGACCTGTCGGTCATCCGCGACGGCGACGACCTGCTGCTGGAACTCGAGCGCGACGAAGGTTTCCTTATCGACACGCTGCGCGTCACCGACCATTTCCTGTCGCCCGAGGCCGGGATCGAAGAGGTCGTCTTTGCCGACGGGACCGTCTGGGACCGCAGCCAGATCGAGGCGCTGCAACGGCTGGGCCGGTTCAACGCCGCCGACGACATCTACCGCCTCGCGATCGAGGACGAGGAAGCGCTGATCGACCCCGCGTTCCTGATCCAGAACGATGCCGACGAGGTGGACGGGATCCGCCTGATCGGAGTCGAGAATGCGGTGAACGGCACGGTGGCGATCACGCCCGAGGGGCTGATCTCCTTCACCGGAGACCAGGATTTCAACGGCGACGCCTTCTTCGATTACATCCTCGAAGACCGGTTCGGCCGCCAGAGCAGCGCCCGGGTCGAGGTCAACGTGGCCCCGGTCAACGACGCGCCGGTGGGCGCCGCGGATGGCGTCTATGCGGGCACCGAAGACACGGTGCTGCGGATTTCCTACGCGGACTTGCTGGGCAACGATTTCGACGTGGACGGCGATCCGCTCACCATCGTCGCGGTCACCCCGCTGCTGGCGGACGACGGGTCGGAACTCTATCCCGAAACGCCGAGCCTCAAAGACCTGCCCTATACCGAGGCCGCAACCCACGGCATCGTCTGGCTGGACGGGACGCATGTGAATTTCGACCCGCGCGCGGATCATTTCGGCTTTGCCGGGTTCCGCTACACGCTGGCCGATCCAGATGGCGCCACCGGGCAGGCGGATGTGGAGCTGTATCTGCTGCCGGTGAACGACGCCCCGCGCAGCGCCGACGACGAGTACACCATCCGGCTGGAACGGACGACCGACATCACCGTCGCGAGCCTCATGTCCAACGACTACGACGTCGAGGACGACGGGTTCACCTTCGAAGGCGTGCATTCCGAATTCGGCGGCGGCATGGTTTATGATGCCGAGAGCGGCGTCATTTCCTTCACCCCCGATGCGCTCGGGGCGGCCGGGTTCTCCTACGACCTCGTGGACGACCGCGGCGCCCGCAGCACCATCGACGTGCAGATCACCGTGATCCCGCTCAACGACCCGCCGGTCGCGCGGGACGACGGGCCGTTCGTCACCGACGAGGACACGGTGCTGGTGATCGACCCGGCTGACCTGCTGGCCAACGACACCGACGACACCGATCCGCTGGACGAGGTGCTGTTCATCTCGGGCCTCGACCGCTTTGCCGAGAACGGGCGCGTCGCCTGGACAGACGACGGCATGATCGCCTTCACCCCGCGCGCCGATTACAACGGGCAGGCCGGGTTCAAGTATGAAGTGGCCGATGGCAACGGCGGCTTCGACGTGGGCTACGTCAACGTCACAATCCTGCCCAGCAACGACGGCCCGGTGCCGCGCGACGACATTGCGCTGGCGCTGGAAGACGAGGTCAGCTGGATCATCCCCGGCGAGGTCTTCGGCAACGACCTTGACCCAGAAGGCGACGTGATCTTCTTCGAGAGCGTCAAGATCCTCGGCGTCATCGACGGCGATTACGAGACCCGCAGCCCCGTCGACGTGTCCTACGGTTTCGACCTCGCCCGGCTCGACCCCGGCGTGACCGCGACGGCGGCGCTGGCGGATGGCGGCGACCTGCCCGAGGGCCTGGTCTTCGACGCGGCGACGCTGACCTTCACCGGCGCGCTGCCGGACGGGCAAACCGATCCGCTGGACGTGACGGTGACCCTCACCAATCCGGCGGACGGCAGCACCCATGTGACGCCGGTCACCCTCGCCACCGATGCCGACCTGGCCGCGGGCGTGACGGTGCAGCCCCCGGTGGCGCTCTTCGACCTGGGGGCGGGCGACTGGAGCCTGCGGCCCGCGGGCAACCAGCCGCTGCCCGGCTGGCTGGAGTTCGACGCCGAGACGTTGCAACTGACCAAGGTCACAGACGCGCCGCTGGACGACACCGACCCGCTGCGCCTGCAACTGCGGTTCGAACCGGAGCCCGAGGTACTGCCCGACGGCACGCTGGCCTTCGGCCGCCGCGGCTTTGCCATCGAGGTGCTGATCGACCCGCAGGCCGAGATCCCGGCCGAGGTCAACGCGCTCTTCGCCAACGACCCGTTCTTTGCCGCGCAGGGGCTCTATGCCCTACCCATCCGAGCCGATGCGACGCTCGAGGCGCGCAACGAAAGCGGTGCGCCGCTGTCCGACTGGCTGAGCTTCGACGCCGCCGAGTTCAGCTTCGAGGGCACGCCGCCGCCGGTCTTCGTCGGCACCCCGCCGGTGCGGGTCGAGGTGGCGGACGCGGGCCTCAGCTACAGTGTGCTGACCGAATTGCCGGTCGATGCCACCTATGACCTGACGGTCGCGGACGGCTTCGGCACCAATCTGCAATCCGACCGGTTCCAGCTTCTGACGCCCGAGGATTTCTACGGCCAGGTGGTCGTGCAGTATCTTGCCGCCGACGAGAAGGGCGGCGTGTCCGAGGATCCGGCCGAGATCGTCGTCAACGTGCTCAACACGCCCGAGACGCCCGAAGCGGTGGACGATGCCTACGAGATCCTCGAAGACGGCTCCATCGCCATTCCCTTTGCCGAAATCCTCGCAAACGATTTCGACGAGGATGGCGACGCCATCCGCATCGTCGGGATGAACCCCGGCACCATGACGACGATCACCCGCGGGTCCCTGCGCCTGATCGACCCGTCCGAGATGGACGGCGGCAGCGGCGGTTCCGGCGGCACCAGTGGCGCCGATACGTCGGGCGCCATGGGGCTTGCCATGCTCGAGCTCGAGGCCAAGATCGCGGCCTTCGGCTTTGAAACCGACCAGGCTCCGCAGCCGCACGAGGCCGACATCCATTGCCCGTGCTGCGGCGCCACCTTCATTCTGGAGAACGGCGCGCCCACAGATGACGGGCTGGGCGGCGCGATTGCCCCGGCCACCGGCACCGATTTCGGCGATCTCGATGCGCTTACGGATTTCCTCACCGGCGGCTTCTGGACCGGCAGCGACCGCGCGCATAACCTGACCGATGCCGGCACCGATCCCAATGACGGCGTGATCCTTTACAACCTGACCGGCTACGACGAGGACGCCGACGGAATCACCGTCGAACGTGCGGAACTGGTGCGCGAGGCGTTCAAGCTGCTCGAGGCGACGCTGGGCATCGACTTCGAAGAGACCACCGAGACCGATCGCGCCGTCACCGACATCTTCTTCGGCGACAACCGCGACGGGGCCAACGCCCAGACGGTGCTGACCACCGGCGGGGTGGTGGATTACTCGCTCATCAACATCCAGCCGGACTGGTCCGGCGGCACCTCGACCTACAACGACTACACGCTGCAAACGATCTTCCACGAGATCGGCCATGCGCTGGGCCTGGGGCACCAGGGATTCTACAACCTGGTGGGCGACTTCGGCGCCGACCGCGAATTCGACAACGACAGCTGGCAGTCGTCGATGATGTCGTATTTCGCGCAGACCGAGAACTTCCACGTGGTGGCCGACCTCGCGCTGCTGCAATCGCCGATGGCGGTGGACTGGATGGCGCTGGACGACCTCTATGCGGGCCAGGGCTTCGGCGTCGCCAACGCCTTTACCGACGACACGGTCTGGGGCTTCAACACCACCGTCACCTCGGACGTCAGCGACATCTGGGCGACCTGGTCCGACTGGGCCAACGCCACCGCCTCGACGCTGGTGGACGGCGGCGGGATCGACACGCTGGACCTCTCGGGCTACGACGACAACACGCTGATCTCGCTGGTAGAAACCACGCGCGATGCATTGGTGCCGTCGTTCTCGAACATCGGCGGTCTGTTCGGCAACCTGACGCTGGCCGAAGGCACGGTGATCGAGAACGCCATCGGCGGCGCCGGGGCAGAGACCTTCTGGGGCAACGACGCCGACAACCGGCTGGTCGGCAACGGCGGGCAGGACACATTCCACGACAGCGACGGCGCCGACACCTATGTGGGCGGCAGCGGCACCGATCTGGTGCGCTTCGACGGCAACTTCGGCGACTACGCCTTCGACCTCTTCGAGGACACGATCGAGGTGATCGGCAACGCCGTCACCGACGTGGTCGACGCGACGGTGGATTTCCTGTCCTTCCTCGACCGCACGCTCAGCTGGCGCGCGCTGGCGGACGAGATCGCGCCGGGCGCCGCAGATGCCATTCCGGATGAAACGCCCGAGCCCGGCCCGGTCCGCCCCGGCATCACCGCCGATGGGCTGCCCACGCTCGCGGACGGGGTGTACCTGCTGTCGATGACCGACGGCAGCGACGTGCCCTTCTGGCTCTCCATCGACCGCGACACCGGCGTCATCAGCGGCGACGTGCCGTTCAACATCCGTGCCGACCTCATGCTCGACGTGACGCTGACCAACGGCACGGATACCTACGTGCAGACGATCACCGTTGCCGCCGATGGCAACGAGGGCGCATCGGTGGTCTTCACGCCGGACGAAGGCTGGAACGGCACCTACACGGTCGGCTACGTCATCACCGACGATGCCCAGGGCACCGGCGAGGGCCAGGTGGTGATCGAGGTGCTGCCGGTCAACGATCCGCCCGAGGCGGTCGCCGACCGGCTGACGGTCAACGAGGACACGGCGCTGGTCATCGACCCCGCGACGCTCACCGCGAACGACATCGACGTGGACGGAGATCCGCTCACCGTGCTGTCGGTCTCGAATCCGTCGAACGGAACCGTCACCTTCGAGAACGGTCAGATCACCTTCACGCCGACCGCGAATTACGACGGTCCCGCCGGGTTCGACTACGTGGTCAGCGACGGCGCGGATGGCGAGGATACCGGCCGGGTGGAGATCACCGTGGTGTCGACCAACCGCGCGCCCGATGCCGTCACCGACCGCTTCGCCGCGGTCGAGGACGAACCGCTCACCATTGCCATCGCCGACCTGCTGGCCAACGATATCGACCCCGACGGCGATCCCTTCACCTTCGTCGGCATCGACTCGACCGCACCGGGCGCCCGCAGTTTCCTGCTGCCCGGCGGCGAGATCCAGTTCGTGCCGGACGAGGATGTGAACGGAGAGATCGTCTTTACCTACCGCGTGACCGATGGCCGGGCCACCGGCACCGGGCAGGTCGTGCTTGACGTGGCGCCGGTCAACGACGGTCCGCGCCTGTCGGACGATCCGGTGATCGCGGGCACAGAAGACACGCTGATGACCGTGGACATGGCGCAGATCATCGCCAACGATACGGATATCGAGGGCGACACCTTCACCGTCACACGCGTGTACGACCCCGAGAACGGCAGCGTCACGCTCGACGGTACCATCGCCACCTTCACCCCGCGCGCCGACTACTTCGGCAATGCCGGGTTCCGCTACGTGGTCACAGACGCGCGGGGCGCGACGTCAGAGGGCTTCGTCAACATCACCCTCAGTCCGGAAAACGACCTGCCGCAGCCGGTGCTCGACCGCCTGGTCACTGACGAGGACCAGCCGCTCGAGATCAGCGCCGCCGACCTTCTGGCCAACGATGTCGACCCCGATGGTGACACGCTGACGCTGCTGTCGGTCAACGGCGCGACGCAGCTGGCGAACGGCAACTGGCTCTTCACGCCGCGGCCCGACAATTTCGAGGAGGAAACGCTCACCTACACCGTCACCGACGGTGGCGGGATGCCGGTGCTGGGGCAGATCATCATCGACCTGATCCCGGTCCCCGACGATCCGCGCGCATCCGACGACACGTTGTCGGGCACCGAGGACACGGTGCTGACCGTCTTCCCCGGCACACTGCTGGACAACGACGTGGAACCCGACCTGCAGGCGCTCACGATCACCGGCTTTGACAACATGCTGGGGCTCAGCGTCGAGATCGATGCGCTGGGGCAGGTGGTGATCACGCCCGATGCCAATCACAACGGCCTCGCGCGGTTCGACTATACGGTGGCGGACAGCACAGGCCGCAGCGACACGGCACGGGTGACGGTGACCTTCGCCGCGGTCAACGACGCGCCGGAGATCGCCGCCGTAACGCTCGCAGGCACCGAGGACACGGCCTTTGCCGCGACGCTCGACCCGGCGATCTTCTCGGACGTGGACGGCGATCCGCTGCAGGTCGGCCTGCGCGGCGCGGGTGCATCGGCACTGCCGGCCTGGCTGGCCTTCGATCTCTCGACCCTGACGCTCTCGGGCATGCCACCGAAGGATTTCAACGGGAATGTCGCGCTGGAGCTCTTCGCCTTCGACGGCATGGTCGAGACGGTGGAGTCCCTGACCCTGACCATCGCGCCGGTCAACGACGCGCCTGGGATCGCGCCGATCGCCCTGCAAGGCACGGAGGACGCGGCCCTGGCGATCACGCTCGACGCCGCGGCCTTCATCGATGTGGACGGCGACACCCTGACCATCGACCTGCGCGGCGCGGGCGGCGCGGCCTTGCCAGACTGGCTGGCCTTCGATCCCGCAACGCTGGCGCTCACCGGCACCCCGCCGGCAGATTTCAACGGCGACGTGGCGCTCGAAGTCGCGGCTTTCGACGGCACGGTCGAGACGGTGGCCCCGGTCACCCTTACCATCGCGCCTGCGCCGGATGCGCCGCGCGCGCAGAACGACTTCATCGATATCGGCACCGATCTTGTGGTGACGGTGAATGTCGCGGACCTTCTGGCCAACGACAGCGATCCGGATGGCGATGCTCTGGTGGTGACCTCGGTGACCGGTGGCGACGGGTTCGACGCGGTGCTGGAGGGCGAGACCGTCACCCTGACGCGCGATCCGCGGCTGGGCGGGCAGATCGCCATGGGCTACGAGGTCAGTGACGGCACGCTGACAGATCAGGCGGTGCTGCTGATCGACCTCGAGGTCGCCAACCGAGCGCCCGCCATCGCCGCCTTCGGTCCGCTGACCGGCGACGAGGACGCCGCCTTCGACCTTGCGATCCCGGTCGACGCAATCACCGATCCCGATGGCGATGCGCTGACCCTGACGGTGGCCCGGGCCGGCGGCACGGCATTGCCGGATTGGCTGAGCTTCGATGCCGACACGCTGCGCCTGACCGGCACGCCTCCGGCGCATTTCTTCGGCACCGTGGCTCTGCAGATCAGCGCCGGGGACGGCCAGCTGAGCGCGACGCGAAGCTTCGACCTGGTGATCGCGCCGGTCAACGACGCGCCCACGTTGTCGGCGCCGCTGTCCGACCGCTCCGCGACCGAGGACACGCCGTTCGCCGTCCAGCTTCAGCAGGGGCTTTATTCGGATATCGACGGCGACGCGCTGAGCTTTGCGTTGAAACAGGCGGATGGCCTGTCGTTGCCGGACTGGATTGCCTTCGACACGGAGACGCTGACGCTGACCGGCCAGGCACCGCAGGATTTCTTCGGCGATGTTGAGCTGCGGCTCGAAATCTCGGACGGGCAGGCGGTGATTTCCGACGATTTCACCCTCAGCGTCGCGGGCACCCCCGATGCGCCGGTCCTGGTCACGCCGCTGCCGGATATCGACACCGGCGACACTGGTCTGAAACTGAGCACCGGAACGCCATTCGTGGTCACGGCGCCGCTGGGCAACTTCGCCGATCCCGACGAAGAGCCGCTGCAATTCGCGGCGCGTCTTGCCGATGGCAGCGCGCTGCCGGGCTGGCTGAGCTTCGACGGCAGCAGCTTTGCCGGAACTGCGTCGCGCGACGGGGTCGGACCGGACGGGCGTATCGAGATCGAGCTGCTGGCCAGCGACGGGACCGATACGGTGTCGGACGTCTTTGCGCTGGATTTCGACCTGCGCAACAGCGCGCCGGTGGCCGCCGACGATGCCTTCGACATCACCGTTCCGAACATCCTGCAGATCGACCAGTCGGCACTGCTGGCCAATGACAGCGACGCGGATGCGGGCGACACGCTGCAGGTGATCGCGGTGGGAGAGGCCGATCACGGCACGGTCAGTTTCGAGGATGGCGTGGTGACCTATCTTGCCGATTTCGACCACAACGGCACCGACCGGTTCACCTACACGGTGAGCGACGGCGCCGACACCGCAGAGGCGACAGTCACGGTCACGGTCGACAACCCCTTCGACCGGGTCGAAACCGGCGGGGGCGGCAGCGATTTCCTGTTCGGGCGCGGCGGCGACGACCTGATCCTGGCGGGTGCCGGACGCGACTTCCTCTTTGCCTCGCGCGGCGACGATTACGTCGACGGCGGCCGGGGCAACGACCTTGTGTCGGGCGGGCAGGGCAACGACACGCTGCTGGGCGGCGCCGGGCGGGACACGATCTTTGCCGGATCGGGCGACGACGTGATCGCGGGCGGGCGCGGCAACGACCGGATCTTCGGCGGCTCGGGGCGCGACAGCTTCCGGTTCGAGACCGGGGACGGGTCGGACGTCATCTACGGCTTCGAGACGGCGCGCGCGCGGCGCAACTCGATCATCCCCGGCGACGAGCTGCGGCTGAGCGTCGAGGGCATCGACAGCTTCGCGGATCTGATGGCCAATGCCAGCCAGACCGGGGGCGGCGTGCTGCTCGACCTGGGCGGCGGCGACCAGATATTCCTCGCCGGCACCCGTCTTGCGGCACTGGATGAAGACCAGTTCACGTTCTACTAAGGACCGCACCAGTTCAGGAGCCGACCCGGATGGCCAGGAACACCGCATCCCGCGAGGGCGGAACGATCTACGCCCAGGCGCTGACGCGCCTGCGGCGCAGCTTTGTCGGCGTCGGGCTTTTCAGCGCGGCGGTCAACATCCTGATGCTGACCGGCCCGATCTTCATGCTGCAGGTCTACGACCGGGTGCTGTCCTCGGGGTCGGTTGCGACGCTGCAGGCGCTCTATGCCATCGTCGTCGTGCTGTTCGTCTTCCTCGGCATCTACGATTTCCTGCGCACGCGGCTGCTGTCGCGCGCGGCGTATCGGCTCGACCAGGACGTGGGCCCGGCCGCGCATGACCTCTGGGTGCGCTCGGCTCTGCAGGAGACGCCAACACTTGCCCGGCCCCTGAACGATCTGGCCGTGGTCCGCGGTTTCCTGCCCGGCCCGGCGATGCTGGGCCTGTTCGATCTGCCGTGGATCCCGCTCTACCTCGCCGTGGTCTTCGTGATCCATGTCTGGCTGGGCTGGCTGGCGCTGGCCGGTCTGGGCGTGGTCACCGTGCTGGCCCTGCTGAACCAGTGGATGACGCGCAAGCATCATGCCCAGTCGATGCGCATGGACGGCGCCGAAAGCTTTTTCGTCGACCAGAACCGCCGCAACGCCGAGGCCATCGTGCCGCTGGGCATGGCCGACCGCGTCACCGCGCGCTGGAGCGCCATGCACCGCGATGGGCTGGCCGTCGGCCAGCTGGGCGGCGACCGGTCCGAAGGCTTCGTCGCCACCTCCAAGTCGTTTCGCCTGCTGCTGCAATCCTCGCTGCTGGGGCTGGGCGGCTACCTTGCCCTGCAACAGGAGATCTCTCCGGGGATGATCGTCGCCGCGTCGATCATCGCGGGCCGGGCGCTGGCGCCGGTGGACGTGGTGCTGGGCCAATGGCGCAACGTCGTGCGCGTGCGCGAGGCACATGCCCGGCTGCACCAGGTCTTCGACGCGGCTCCCGAACCGCGGCCGGTGATCGACCTGCCCGCGCCGCAGGGGCACATGACCGTGGCCGCGATCACGAAGTTCGTCCCCGGCGCGCGCGCCGGGGAACGCCCGCCGATCCTCGACCAGGTGTCCTTCCGGCTCCAGCCCGGCGACGCGGTGGGCGTGATCGGCCCCTCGGCCTCCGGCAAGTCGACGCTGGCGCGCATCCTCGTGGGCGCGCTGCGGCCCGACCACGGAGAGGTGCGGCTCGACGGGGCCACCTTGTCGCAATGGTCCGACGCGGCGCTGGGACGGCACCTGGGCTACCTGCCGCAACGGCTGGAGCTCATCGCCGGCACGATCCGCGACAACATCGCCCGCTTCGATCCCGAAGCCGACGACGCCGCGGTGATCGACGCCGCCCGGATCGCCGGCGTGCACGAGATGATCCTGCAACTGCCCGACGGCTATGCCACGGCGCTGGGCCACGACAGCGCGCCGCTTTCGGGCGGGCAGTTGCAGCGTATCGGCCTGGCACGCGCGGTCTACGGCACGCCGCGATACGTGATCCTGGACGAGCCCAATTCCAACCTCGACGCCGCCGGGGACGACGCGCTGTCGCAGGCGATCCTGACCCTGCGCGAACAGGGCAGTACTGTCGTCGTCATGGCGCACCGGCCCTCGGCCATCGCCGCGGTCAACAAGGTGCTGGTACTGCACTCGGGTCGTGTCGCGGAATTCGGCCCGAAAGAGGACGTGTTGCAGAAATCCGTGCGCCCCCCGGCGGGCCGCCGAAAGGAAGAGGTCTGAGCCATGGGGACACAACCGAACCAGGGACCCGATCTGCGCACCGGCATGAAATGGCCCGGCATCCTCGGCATGCTCGCCACCGTGGCGCTCTTGGGCGGCGGCAGCTTCTGGGCCGCCACGACCGAGATCAGCGGCGCGGTGATCGCCATCGGCAGCGTCGAGGTCACGGGGCGTCCGAAGTCGGTGCAGCATCTCGATGGCGGTATTATCGACGATCTGCGCGTGAGCGACGGCGATTTCGTGGACCGCGGCGAAGTGCTCGTGCGGCTCGACGACACCACGCTGCTGGCGAACCTGTCGATCTACCGCACACGCCTGTCCGAAGCACTGGCGACCCGGGATCGGCTTGTCGCCGAGCAGCGCGAGGATGCCACCATCGCCTTTGCCGACCCGGACCCGCTGATCGGCGACGTCGATCACGCCCTGCACCAGTCCGGCCAGCGCGAGGTGTTCCTGGCGCGGCAGGAGCTCGAGGCGGGGCGCAAGGAGCAGCTGACCGAGAAGATCCGGCAGTTCGAGAACCAGACGACAGGCGTCAACGCGCTGATCGAGGCCAAGCGCCAGCAACTGACGCTCGTGGACGACGAACTGACGGCGCTGAAGACGCTCACCGAGAAAGGCCTGGCGCGAGCCAGCCAGCTTCTGGCGCTGCAACGGTCGCAGGCGGATCTGCTGGGCCAGATCGCCGAGCATCAGTCGGAACTGGCGCGCATCCAGAACTCGATCCGGGATACCGAGCTCGAGATGCTGCAGGGCCAGCGCCAGACCAAGGAAGAGGTCGTGACGCAGCTGCGCGAGATCACCACCACGATCCAGGAGTTGCGCCAGCAGATCCAGACCACGCAGAAACAGCTCGACCGCGTGGCGATCCGCGCGCCCAGCAGCGGGCGCATCCATGAATTGCAATACACCACCATCGGCGGTGTCATCCCGCCCGGCGGCACCATCCTCAGGGTCGTGCCGCTGGACGAAGGGTTCGGCCTGCGGACGCGCATCGACCCTGCCTCGATCGACCAGGTCTATCCCGGCCAGCCCGCCAAGGTTCGCTTTCCCGCCTTCAACCAGCGCAGCACGCCGGAACTCGCGGGCTCTGTGCGCGACGTGTCGGCGACGACCTCGGTGGACGAGGTGACGGGGCAGAGCTTCTACTGGGTGGACGTCGCCGTGTCCGAGATGGAACTGGCGCGGCTGGGCGATCTGGCGCTGGTGCCCGGCATGCCGGTGGAGGCCTACCTCACCACCACCGACCGCACCGTCCTGAGCTACCTCACCAAGCCGCTGACCGACCAGCTGAACCAGGCCTTCCGCGAAGATTGAGCTTAGGGTCAGGATCCATTGCTCCTGCACCGTCAGCGCCTCAAAATGCGCGATTTCAGATGTTTGGCACGCGCGGGGAGGGCTGGCTGCCTTGTCAAGCGGGCCGAGTGGCTGAAAGCGTGCATTTCGAGGCGTCCGAAGGATTTGGCGGTTTTTCCGTTCTGCTGCCTCTCAATGCATTAAAATAGAACCACTATTTCGGCAGCATTGCTCGTTGCAGGACAGAAAATCTGCCAAACTGACGGTGCAGGAATAATGGGTCCTGACCCTAATGCGCGTGGCGGCGGGCGATGCGGCCGTGCAGGCGGGACAGGATGCGGCTGGCCGTGGTCTGGCACAGGGCCGGGATCAGCGCGTGTACCAGCGCTGCACCCGCCGCCACCGTCAGCCAAAAGGCAAAGCCCAGGGCAAACTGCATGTGCTGTGCGTAGCTTTCATTTACCGAGGCGGGATGATCGTGGAACAGGCGTTTCAGCGGGGTCGACAGGGCGGTCATGGAATTCTCCTTTCGGGTTGGCGCCTTGTCGCAGGGATCACCCGGGCAGCGATCCCAAATCTCCCTACCCATTCGCAAAATATTGGGATAAAATCCCGACATGAACGAAAAGATGGATGAAATGGATCGCAAGATCCTCTCGCGCCTGCAAAAGGATGCCAGCCAGAGCGTCGACGAGGTTTCGACCGCCGTCGGTCTGTCTCGGAACGCCTGCTGGCGCCGCATCCGGATCATGGAAGAGGCGGGGATCATCACCCGCCGCGTTGCGCTGCTCGATGCGGCCAAGGTCGGCTGCCCGTTGCACGTCATCGTGCAGGTGCGCACCGGGTCCCATGACGCGGCGTGGATGGACCGGTTCCAGAAGGTCGTGCGCGCCATGCCCGAGGTCATGGCCGCCTATCGCATGACCGGCGACCTCGACTACCTGTTGCGCGTGCGGGTCGCGGACGTCCCCGCCTACGACGCGTTTTACAAGCGCGTGATCGCGCAGGTTCCGCTCTCGGACATCTCGGCCAGTTTCGTTATGGAAGAGATCAAGGACAGCACCGCGCTGCCACTCTGAAAGGACCGAAATGACCGACGAGATCGCCACCCTCGCCGAAGTGCATGAAGCCGACGCCCTGCCGCGCAAGATCGACGTGCATTGCGACAGCGACGCCGATTGCGCGCCCGAGACGCTGCCCGAGGCGGTGACCCGCAAGCCCGTCGCGTCGAAATCCGCCGCCGAATGGGCCTATGAACGCCTGGTGCTCTACATCCGCGATTTCGAATCGCAGCTCGATGCCGAACAGGAGATCGCCATGGGATTCACCGGCGGGCAGGCGGGCGTGCTGCGGATCGAGGGCATGGGCTATTTCGACCCGGATATCGTGACCTTCTACGGCGTCGACGAACAGGGGATCCGCACCCAGCTGATCCAGCACGTGACCCAGCTGGGCGTCACCTTGCGGGCGCTGCCGCGGATCGCCGACCGCGCCGAGCCGCGGCGCATCGGCTTTCGCCTCGCCGCCGGGCTGGGGAGCGCCTGACCCCGCGGGGCCGCGTCGAAATGCGGCTTTGTGACGTGGTGACAGGGCCGGAATTATACGCTATCCACCCCCGAAAAGCACATCCAAGGGAACCGGATCATGGCAGAACACAAGCACGGCGAGATGGATATCTCGGTCCAGGAAAAGACCTTCGCGGGCTTCATCAACTTCACCATCAAGACGGTGGCGGTCATCATCGTTGCGGTGCTGCTTCTGGCGATGTTCAACGCCTAAGACCGGTTGGGTCCGAAAGGAATTCCATGACGCGCCTGGCTTTCGGACTGGCGGCGGGCCTCGCGCTGAGCCTGCTTGCGGGCTGTGCTTCGGACACCAGCCCCAACGACGCGACGCCCGAGGAGGTGAGCCGCGCCGCCTATCGCCACGACGGCCCCCCGGCGCTGACGCTCTTCACGATGATCAACAATCGCTCCGGCGCGGGCGCGCACACCAGCCTGATGGTCAACGGCTCGCAGCGCGTGGTCTTCGACCCAGCGGGGTCGGTGCGCCATTCGGCGGTGCCCGAACGCGGCGACGTGCTTTACGGCATCACGCCGCGGATCGAGGACTTCTACGCCCGCGCCCACGCGCGCGAAACCTTCCACGTGGTGATCCAGCGTATCGAAGTGTCGCCCGAGGTGGCTGAAAAGGCCTTGCAACTCGTCACGACGAACGGTCCGGTGGCGCAATCGCGCTGCACCGCCAGTACCGCGGCGATCCTGCGCCAGCTGCCGGGGTTCGAGAGCATCTCGGGGACCTGGTTTCCGAAGAACCTGTCGGACCAGTTCGGACAGCTTCCGGGCGTGACGGAGACCAAGCTGTTCGAGACCGATTCCGACGACAAGCGGAAAGCGATCGAGGCGTTCGAGCCGGCAGCGTCGCGCGGCTGAGCGGTCAGGGCAGCGCGTAGCCCAGCCCGATCAGCGTCACCGCGCCGCAGACCATCGCCAGGATCACGTTCTTGCTGAAATACCCCACGCCGAAGGTCACCGCCGCCGCCGCCAGCCGCGTCGGATCCGGCTGCCCGTCCGTTGCGCCGGGCCATAGCACCAGCGGCGCCACCAGCGCCGGCAACACCGCGACGGCAGTATAGCGCAGGTGCCGCAGCAGCCAGTCGGGCAGAGGCTTGTTGCCGACCAGGCCGAGAAAGACGAAGCGCATCACGAAGCTGCCGACGCCGAGGCCGGCGATGACGATCCAGAGTGCCGTATCGTCGATCATGTCCGCGCCCTCCGCTCGAGCATCAACTCGGTCCGCGCGCCCGCCATCATGCCGCCGACCCCGCCGACGATCAGGCCCAGGTTGTAGGGCAGCCAGGCGAAAGCCAGCGCCAGCCCCACTGCCGTCGCCGCCGCCACCTTGTGCGCCGGGGTGCGCAGCATCGGCGCGATCATCGCGAGGAAGGCGATCGGCACGGCAAAGTCGAGCCCCAACTCGGTCGGTATGGCCGATCCCAGCACCGCGCCCAGCCAGGTGGCGAAATACCACGGCGGGCAGATCGGCGTGGCGAGGCCGAAGAAGTAGCCGACCTTTTCGGACAGGGTCATGCGCGGGCGGCGGTCGAATTCGAGGATCGACCCGGCATAGGTCTGGTCCACCAGGAAATACGAGATGAACACCCGCTGCCAGAGCGGCGCCGGCCCGAGGTGCGGCGTGAGCGACGCCGAATACATCGCCATCCGCATATTCACCGCCAGTGCCGAGGCCAGCGCCACCAGCGTCGGCGCGCCTTCGTTCAGGAGTTGCAGCGCCGTGAACTGCGCGGCCCCCGCGATGACCACCACGGAAAAGCTGACCGCTTCGCTGATGCTGAGACCCGATTCGGTTGCGACCACGCCGAAAAGCATGCCAAAGGGGAAGACCATGATCAGGAAGGGCAGCCCGTCGCGCAGACCCCGCCAGTAGCTTGACATTGCTTGGGTCCCCGCCATGACTGTCCCCTGTTCCGACCCGCACTGGCTACTCACTGGACGCAGAATATGCAATCGCCGCCGACCCCCGATCACGCCGGTTACCTCATCGCCCCGGACCCCGCCGCGCCGCGCTTGACGCGGGCCGTGACGGGCCGCGACCACACCGGCGCCGAGGTGTCGCTGTCGGTGGTCGAGGAACGGCCGCTGACGATCTTCCTCAACAGCCAGGAGGTCGTGACGGCCATGACCATCGGGGATTACCCCGAGTACCTGGCGCTCGGGTTCCTGCGCAACCAGGGCATGCTGCGCGACGGTGAAGAGATCACCGGCATCGACTATGACGAGGATCTCGAGGTGGTCGTGGTGCGCACCGCCAGCCAGACCACCTACGAAGAGAAGGTCCGCAAGAAGACCCGCACCAGCGGCTGCGCCGTGGGCACCGTCTTCGGTGACATGATGGAGGGGCTGGACAAGGTGCGCCTGCCGCAGACCGTGCTGCGCACCTCGTGGCTCTACGCGCTGGCCAGGACGATCAACACCACCCCGTCGCTCTATCTCGAGGCCGGGGCCATTCACGGCACGGTGCTCTGCCAGCAGGACCGCCCGCTCGTCTACATGGAGGACGTGGGCCGGCACAACGCCGTCGACAAGATCGCCGGATGGATGCTGCATCATGGCGTCGGGGCGGAGGACAAGATCCTTTACACTACCGGGCGGCTGACCTCCGAGATGGTCATCAAGACCGCGCTCATGGGCATCCCGGTTCTGGCCTCGCGCTCGGGTTTCACCGCCTGGGGGGTCGAGATCGCGCGCCAGGTGGGCCTGACCTGCATCGGCCGCATGCGCGGCAAGCGCTTCGTCTGCCTCTCGGGCGACGACCGGCTGGTGCGTGACATCGACCCCGACTCCGTCCCCGAAGAAGCGCGCAAGTCCGGCCGGAAAGGCGGCGCATGACCCTGCCGATGCGCCCCGACGCCCTGCAGGCCGAAGCCATCGCAGAGGCCCGCCGCTTCATCGCCGCGCGCATTCGCGGTGATTGGCATTCGGTCGCCTCCGTCGTGCTCACCGCAGCCGGGGCGCGCTACATCGGCATGAACCTCGACAGCACCCTGCCGCGCGCCAGCATCTGCGCCGAGCCGGTGGCCATCGGCATGGCCATGGCCGCCGATCCCGACGACCGCATCCTCTTCTGCGCCGCCGTCAACCGCCATGGCCGGGTGATCCCGCCCTGCGGGTCCTGCCGCGAGCTGATGCTGGACTATGCGCCGGACGCGCTGATCGCGATCCCGCACGGAGACGAGTTCCGCGCGGTGCCCATGCGCGAGCTGATGCCCGACGCATACAAGCACGACCGGAGGAAACCGTGACCCCGCTGCCGGGCGTCATCCTCGCCGGGGGGCTGGCCACCCGCATGGGCGGCGGCGACAAGGGTCTGATCGCCGTCGCTGGCAAACCGCTGCTGGCGCATGTGATCGACCGGCTGGCGCCGCAGGTGACCGCGATGGCGCTCAATGCCAACGGCGAGGCATCGCGGTTTGCGCCGCTGGACCTGCCGGTGCTGCCCGACAGTGTGGGCGGCTTCCCCGGTCCGCTGGCGGGGGTTCTGGCCGGGCTCGACTGGGCGGCGGGGCAGGGGGCGCGCTGCATCGTCACCGTCGCTGCCGACACGCCGTTCTTTCCCGCGGAGCTGGTGGCGCGGCTGCTGTCGGCCTCCGAGGGCCAGGCGCACCCGCTGGTGCTGGCCGCGACCGAAGGCGACGCGCAGACCAAGAGCAAATCGCGTTCGGGCCTCATCCGCCACCCGACCTTCGGCCTCTGGCCCGTGTGCCTGCGCGACGACCTGCGCGCGGCCCTGGGCGAGGGATTGAAAAAGGTCGTGCTCTGGACCGACCGCCACGGCGGACGCGAGGCGGTGTTTCCAAGCGACGGCTTTGATCCCTTCTTCAACGTCAACACGCCGGACGACCTGGCAGCAGCGGAGGCCCTGGCGCGATGAGGCTTTACGGCGTGACCGGCTGGAAGAACGCTGGCAAGACCGGCCTGATGGAGCGTCTGGTGACCGAGATCACCGGCCGCGGCCTGACCGTAAGCACCGTCAAGCACGCGCATCACAGCTTCGACGTCGATCACCCCGGCAAGGACAGCCACCGCCACCGCGTCGCGGGCGCGAGCCAGGTGCTGCTCAGCTCGCGCAACCGCACCGCGCTGATGACCGAGCTGCGCGGCGCCGAGGAACCGACGTTGGAGACGCTTCTGGCGCAGCTGGCACCCGTCGATCTGGTGCTGGTCGAAGGCTACAAGCGCGACCGTCACCCCAAGGTCGAAGCCTTCCGCGCCGAAACCGGCAACCCGCTGATCGCGCCCGGCGACCCGACCATCCGCGCCATCGCCGCCGACAGCCCCGTGGACAGCGACCGCCGCGTCTTCGACCTGAACGACACCGCAGCAATTGCCGATTTCATCCTGGAGGAGGTCGGGCTGTGACCGGCTTCGACACCTTCGTGATGGTCGATTGGTCGGCGGGCAAACGCGGCCCGGCGCGTCCCACGAAGGATTCGATCTGGATCGGCATCGCGCGCGGCGGCGTGTCCGACGATCCGCTCTACTGCCGGTCGCGGCAGGAGGCCGAGGCGCTTCTGGGTGACCTCATCGAGGCTGAGCGAACAGCGGGCCGCCGCACGCTGATCGGCTTCGACTTCCCCTTCGGCTACCCGAAAGGTTTCGCCCGCGCCGTGACCGGGCAGGACGACCCCTTTGCCCTCTGGGCCTGGCTCGCGGCGCGGATCGAGGATGCGCCTGACGGCGCCAACAACCGTTATGACGTGGCCGAGGCGATCAACGCCTGTTTCGACGGGCCGGGGCCGATGTGGGGCAAGCCGCACAGGGACCGCTGGCCGGGTGTGCCCTACCGCAAGGAAGGCATCCGCTACGAGACCGTGGCCGAACGCCGCCGCTGCGACCTCGTGGCCAAGGCGTCCTCCTCCTGCTTCCAACTGGCGTTTCCGCCGACGGTGGGCGGGCAGATCCTCATGGGCCTGCCCGTGTTGCACCGCCTGCGCCAGCGTTCGGGCGTCGCGGTCTGGCCCTTCGACGACTGGCAGGCGGCCCCCGTCGTCCTGGCCGAGATCTGGCCCGGTATCATCGAGGCCGCGGTGAAGCGGGCGCTCGCCGACGCGGAGGCCGGTACGATCCGCGACGCCATGCAGGTGCGCCTCCTGTCGCTGGCCCTCTCGCGCCTGCCCGTGGCAGAGCTCCAGGACATGATGACCGGCCTTCCCGCCGAGGCGTCGGAAGAGGCCTGGATTCTCGGCACGGGACAGGAGGCCCGGTTGAAGCAGCTTGCCGATCCCACGCGTGCCGCCGCGCAGACGCCGGATCCGGCGCCCCTCGCGCCACCGCCCCTGCGCAACGACTGTTTCGCCCTGCCCGCCGGGGTGGACTGGACCCCCGTCGACGCGGCGTTGGCGCTGCTGCGCGACCGGCTGTCGGTGGTCGTCGGCACCGAAACCGTGCCGCTGATGCAGGCGGGGGGACGCGTGCTGGCGGCGGATGTGGTGGCGCGCCGCGCCAACCCGCCGCACCCCAACACCGCAGTGGACGGCTACGGCTTCGCCCATGCCGCAATCGGCACAGGCGACGTGCGCCTGCCGCTCGCCGAGGGCCGTGCCGTCGCCGGGAAGCCCTACGGCGGCATCGTCCCCCTTGGCCATGCGCTGCGCGTCCTGACCGGGGCCGACCTGCCGGAAGGCGTGGACACGGTGGTGCTGGACGAGGATGTGACCCTCGGCACCGGTGAAATCGCCTTCCGCGGCGGGCTCAAACCCGGCGCCAACACCCGCAAGGCCGGGGAGGATGTGAAAACCGGCGACACCGCTCTGGCAGCAGGACGGATCCTGACCCCGGCGGACCTCGCGCTCGCCGCCGCCGTGGGGCATGGCGACCTGCCGGTCTACCGCCGCCTGCGCGTCGCGGTAATCTCCACCGGTGACGAGCTGGTCGAGCCGGGAGACACCGCGGGCGACGGCCGGATCTTCGACGCCAACCGCCCGATGCTGCTGCCGATGATCGCTCGCTGGGGCTACGCGCCCGTCGATCTGGGTCGCGTCCCCGACGATCGCGACCGGCTGCGCGCGGCTTTCGACGATGCGGCCGAAACAGCCGACGTGATCCTGACCTCGGGCGGCGCGTCGGCGGGAGACGAGGACCACGTCTCGGCCCTTCTACGGCAGGCTGGGGCCATGCAGGAATGGCGCATCGCCCTGAAACCGGGCCGTCCGCTAGCCCTCGGTCTCTGGCACGGCACCCCGGTCTTCGGCCTGCCGGGCAACCCGGTGGCGGCATTGGTCTGCACGCTGATCTTCGCGCGGCCCGCCATGGGCCTGCTGGCCGGCGCCGGCTGGACCGCGCCGCAGGGCTTCGACCTGCCCGCCGCCTTCGAGAAACGCAAGAAACCCGGCCGCCGCGAATACCTGCGCGCCCGCATCCGGCAGGGCCGCGCCGAGGTTTTCCGCTCCGAAGGGTCGGGGCGCATCTCCGGCCTCAGCTGGGCCGAGGGCCTCGTTGAGATCGGCGACGACGCCCGCCACATCCGCCCCGGCGATCCGGTCCGCTACATCCCCTTCGGCAGCTTCGGACTCTGATCCGCCTTCATCTTGCCGATAAACCTTCAGAGAGCACGAGAGCGCAGTCTTGACGCGCCATTGTGCAAGCCCAATGGACGGCGCCACTCGAATCCGCGCACCGCGCGGATGTCCGGTTCAGTCGAAGGTTCCGGCCACCCGCCCCAGCAGCATGAAGGCCCGCGATGTCCGCGTGTTGGCGAACTCCGACACCTCGGCATCGCTGGCCAGTGGCGCGAAGCGCGCGAAAGTCCGGTCGAAGAGCCGCAGGAAGTGATGCGCCGCGTCGCGGAAGATCGGATCCTGCTTCATCCGCGCCGCCGTCAGCGCCAGCGAGGACCTGTCGCGGATGCCGCCCAGCGGCGCGATGGCCCGGCCGCGGTCGCCCTCGGCGAAACGGCGCCAGACATCGGTGCGGGCGGCGTCGGGGCGCAAGTCGTCCATGTAGATGCCGTCCTGACTGAGCAGGGTCAGCACGTCCTGCGCCGCCTGAACCAGCTGCGCCGATGGGCGGTCGCGCAGTGCCCGGCGCAGTGCGGCGAACCCGGCCTCGTCCTGCGCGGTTTCAGGAAAGTTCAGCGCCCGGATCAGATCGGCGTTCGACAGCGGCGGATCGAGCGTGTCGGCGGGCGTTCCCAGCGCCAGCGCCGCCTGCCCCCCGGCGGCCCGGTCGCCGGGGCCTGCCGCGGCCACCGCGGGCGGCGTGTTGCGGGTCGAGACGAACATCGCCAGCGCGGTTTCGGTCTTCTTCTGCGCCGCCGCGATGTCGTCGAGCTTTTTCGAGATCGTCTGGTCCGGCCCAGCGGGTTTGCCCGACGCCGCCTGTGCCTGCGAGACGTAGGCGTGGCGGATGGCGTCGATGGCGGATTGCAGCCGCGCGCTTTCCTCGCGCATCACGCGGGTGGCGCGGGTCGCCGTCGCGGCGACCCAGATCATCGCCACCGGCAGGAACAGGGTCATCAGCGTCAGCAGGAAGCGAATGCCGTCGGTGCCTTCGCCGCCCGCGAACAGAAAGTACCCGCCCGCCAGCAGCAACCAGACGACGCTCAGCGCCGCGGCGGTGATCTCGATTCCGGACACCTGCGATCCGTCGCGGCGATCGTAAAGACCCAGCGGTGTTGAGCGCGATTCGGATTTTTCGGACATTGTCCCGTTCCCGTCTTACTCAGACATAGGCGATCTTGAGCACTTCGTAGGACTTGTCACCCCCGGGCGTGCGCACTTCGACGCTGTCGCCCTCTTCCTTGCCGATCAACGCCCGGGCGATCGGCGATTTTATGTTGAGCAGGCCCTTTTCGATGTTGGCCTCGTGCTCTCCGACGATCTGCCAGACCTTTTCCTCGTCGGTGTCCTCGTCGACCAACGTGACCGTGGCGCCGAACTTGATGGGGCCCTTCAGCGTCTTCGGGTCGATCACCTCGGCAAGGCCCAGCACGCCCTCGAGTTCCTTGATCCGGCCCTCGATGAATCCCTGCTTTTCGCGCGCCGAGTGGTACTCCGCGTTTTCCTTCAGATCGCCCAGTTCGCGCGCCTCCGCGATCGCCTGGATCACGGCCGGACGCTCGACGGATTTGAGCTGTTTCAACTCGGCCTGAAGCGCGTCGTTGCCCGCCCGGGTCATCAGGATCTTTTCCATGGGTCACCCAAAAAATTGAACCGCACATCCCTTTTCGGAATGGCGGTGTCGTTTGTCAGAACTCACGCTCAAGTGAGCATTGCCAGCGTCCGAATGCAAGCGGGAATCCGGGCGCGCGCGGCCCGCCGCCGCCTCCGTCGGCCGTCCATGACCGCCCGCCCGCGCGCCCCTGGGGCAAGGGTCCGCCGCGGTCCGCGCCGGACGCTTCGGACGCGGGCCGATCCGGCTGGCGACCCGGTGCAATCGTCGCGTTCGCGCGGTTTTACGTCGTGTTCCGATTGAATTGAGCGGGGGGCTGGTTTAGCTCCATTCGGTAAAGTTTTCGCCGGGGTCACGCCGGACAGCAACAGGGGAGCCGCCAGACATGGCCGATATCGAACGCGAAGCGATGGAATATGACGTGGTGATCGTCGGGGCGGGACCCGCGGGCCTGTCTGCCGCGATCCGCCTCAAGCAACTGGACGCCGATCTGAACGTGGTCGTGCTGGAAAAGGGCTCTGAGGTCGGCGCGCATATCCTGTCGGGCGCGGTTCTGGACCCGGTGGGCCTCGATGCGCTGATCCCCGACTGGAAGGAGAAAGGCGCGCCGCTGAACGTGCCGGTCCGCGAGGACAATTTCTACATGCTGGGCGAGGCGGGCAAGCTGCGCGTGCCGAACTTCCCGATGCCGCCGCTGATGTCGAACCACGGCAATTACATCGTGTCGATGGGCAATGTCTGCCGCTGGATGGCCGAGCAGGCTGAGGCACTGGGTGTCGAGATTTTTCCGGGCATGTCCTGTTCCGAACTGGTCTACGGCGACAATGGCGAGGTCAAGGGCGTCGTCGCAGGCGTCTTCGGGCTCGAACCCGATGGCAGCTACGGCCCCAACACCGAGCCGGGGATGGAGTTGCATGGCAAGTACGTCTTCCTGTCCGAAGGCGTGCGCGGCTCGCTTTCCAAGGAAGTCATCGCCAAGTACGACCTCGCCAAGGGCAAGGAGCCGCAGAAATACGGCCTTGGCATGAAGGAAATCTGGGAAATCGACCCCGAGAAGCACCGCGAAGGCACGGTCACCCACACCATGGGCTGGCCGCTGGGCAAGAACGCGGGCGGCGGGTCGTTCATCTATCACCTGGAGAACAACCAGGTCTACGTGGGCTTCGTGGTGCATCTCAACTACGAGAACCCGCACCTCTTTCCCTACATGGAATTCCAGCGGTTCAAGCATCACCCGATGGTCGCGGAGCTGCTGAAAGGCGGCAAGCGCGTCGCCTACGGCGCCCGTGCGATCTCCGAAGGCGGGTTCCAGTCGATGCCCAAGATGGTGGCCCCGGGCGTTGCGCTGCTGGGCTGTTCGGTGGGCATGGTCAACGTCCCGCGCATCAAGGGCAACCACAACGCCATGCTGTCGGGCAAGGCCGCCGCAGAGGCAGCGCATGCGGCGCTCAAGGCGGGTCGTGCGTCGGACGAGCTGTCGGATTACGAGACCGAAGTCCGCACCGGCGCCATCGGCAAGGATCTCTGGAAAGTGCGCAACGTAAAGCCGATGTGGTCCAAGCGCGGGCTTCTGGCATCGCTGACCCTGGGCGGCATGGACATGTGGGCGAACACCTTCGGCCTGTCGCCGCTTGGCACCATGGGTCACGGCAAGTCCGACGCCGAGGCGACGGGCGAGGCCAAGAAGTTCAAGGCCATCGACTACCCGAAACCCGACGGCAAGCTGAGCTTTGACCGGCTGACCAACGTGGCCTTCAGCTTTACCAACCACGAGGAAAGCCAGCCCGCGCATCTCAAGCTCAAGGACGACAGCGTCCCGGTGAGCGTGAACCTGCCGAAATACGCCGGCCCCTCGGCGCGCTACTGCCCGGCGGGGGTCTATGAATTCGTGCAGGAAGAGGGCAAGGATGCGAAGTTCGTGATCAACTTCCAGAACTGCGTGCATTGCAAGACCTGCGACATCAAGGACCCGAGCCAGAACATCAACTGGACGGTGCCGCAGGGCGGCGACGGGCCGAATTACCCCAACATGTAAGGCAAGCGGGGCGGGACCGGTCCGGCACGAAGAGGAGCCGATAGATCGGCCGACGGCTGGAACGGTCCGCCCGTCCGGCGCTCCGGGCCCGTTTTCGGACAGGGTACCCCGCGACTTTGACGTGATCACCCGCCCCGAACGCCCGCGCTTTCGGCGCTCACAGAATCGTTTCTACACCCGGCAAGCCTTCGCTTGCGCCATGGATTGCACCCTTACCGTGCAAAGGATACGCTCTGCCAATCGTGATCAGGCAGGAGGCACGGGAATTGGGCGATTGGGCAAAGACACTGTTGCGCGGTACCGCTTTGGCGCTGGTTCTGGGCGGTCCGGCCTTGGCACAGGCTCCGGGACTTGCGGGCGACTACCTGGCCGCGCGCCACGCCAGCATGACCGGCGATTTCAAGGCGGCGGCCGAGCATTACGGCCGCGCCATCATCTATGATCCGGAAAACGCCGAACTGCTCGAACTGGGCATCCTGTCCAACCTGGCGCTGGGCGACATGGAGCGCGCCATCGCCCTGGCCGAAAAGCTGGCCGAAAAGGGCCAGCGCAGCCAGGCCGGTCAGATGGTCCGCGTGGCCGAGTTGGGCGCCAAGGAAGACTATACCGGCATCCTGAGCCAGCTTTCCGAGGACCGCGGCGCGGGGCCGCTCGTGGACGGGCTGACCAAGGCCTGGGCCGAACTGGGCCGCGGTGATATGAGCGCCGCCATCGTGCAGTTCGACGAGATGGCGCAATCCGATGGGCTGGGGCCCTTCGCCAGCTATCACAAGGCTCTCGCGCTCGCTTCGGTCGGCGATTTCGAGGGTGCCGAGGCGCTCTTTGCCGCGCAGGTGGCGGGCGGTATGCAACTGACCCGCCGTGGTGTCATGGCGCGGGCCGAGATCCTCAGCCAGCTGGAGCGCAACGAGGAAGCCGTGGCCTTGATCGACGACGCCTTCGGCGCCGATACCGATCCGGGTCTTTCGCAGATGCGCGCCGATCTCGCAGCCGGGGAACGGCTGTCCTTCACCCATATCCGCAGCGCGCGCGACGGCCTGGCCGAGGTCTTCTATACCCTCGCCGGCGCGCTCAGCAACGAAGGCAACGACGACTTTACCCTGCTCTATGCCCGCGTCGCGCAATACCTGCGGCCTGATCATACCGACGCGATCCTGCTGACGGCGGAACTGCTGGAGCAGCTTGGTCAGCACGACCTGGCCGTGCAGACCTACAAGACCGTGAGCCGCGACGACCCGTCCTTTCACGCCGCCGAACTGGGGCGCGCCGGGGCCCTGCGGGCCGATGAGAAGACCGATGCCGCGATCGAGGTGCTGGAACAGCTGACCCGCACCCACGGCGACCTGCCTGTCGTGCAGTCGACGCTGGGCGACACCCTGCGCCAGCAGGATCGGTTCCAGGATGCGATCGAGGCCTATACCCGCGCGCTCGACACCTTTTCCGAGCCCGCGCCGTCGCAGTGGTTCCTCTACTATGCACGCGGCATCTGTCACGAACGGCTCGGCAACTGGGAAGAGTCCGAGGCGGATTTCCGCGCGGCGCTGGAGCTCAACCCGGATCAGCCGCAGGTGCTGAACTACCTTGGCTATTCGCTGGTCGAACGGCAGGAGCAGCTGGACGAGGCGCTGGAGATGATCGAACGCGCCGCCGCCGCGCGCCCCGACAGCGGCTATATCGTCGACAGCCTGGGCTGGGTGCTCTACCGTCTGGGCCGCTACGACGAGGCGGTCGGCCACATGGAACGGGCGGCCGAGCTGATGCCGGTGGACCCGGTGGTCAACGATCACCTCGGCGACGTCTACTGGGCCGTTGGACGCAAGCTCGAGGCGGAATTCCAGTGGCGCCGGGCGCTGTCCTTCGTCGATCTCGAGGACGTGTCGGAAGACGCCGACCCGGAGCGCATCCGGCGCAAGCTCGAGGTCGGGCTGGATACTGTGCTGAAAGACGAAGGCGCGCCGCCCCTCGCCGTGGCCAATGGCAGCAACTGAGGCCTTCGCCCCGGCCAAGCTGAACCTGACCCTGCACGTCACCGGCCAGCGTGCCGACGGCTATCATCTGCTCGATTCCCTCGTGGTCTTTGCCGATGTCGGCGACCGCCTGACCCTGACGCCAGGTCCTGCGATGCGGATCGACCTCTCTGGTCCGTTCGCCACCGGCGTTCCCACCGATGCGCGCAACCTGGTCTGGCGCGCGGCAGAGGCGGCGGCGTGGTGCGGGCATATCGCTTTGGAGAAAAACCTGCCGCATGGCGCGGGGATCGGCGGCGGATCGTCTGACGCGGCGGCGGTCCTGCGCGCGATTGCGGGCAGGGGGGCAGGGGCCGATGTCGCGCTGTCGCTTGGCGCCGACGTGCCCGTCTGCCTGTCGGGCGCGCCGCAACGGATGCAAGGGGTCGGAGAGCGCCTGTCCCCCGTCCCGGACGTTCCGGCGCTGGACCTCGTGCTCGTCAATCCCGGTGCGCATGTGGCGACGCCGGACGTCTTCCGCGCCATGGACCGCCGCGACAATCCGGCGATGGACGTCTGCGGCGCATGGCCCGACCGCGGCGCTTTCCTGCGCTGGCTTCTGGATCAGCGCAACGATCTGCAAGAGCCCGCCTGCGGCATCGCGCCCGCGATCCGCGACGCGTTGGCGGCACTGAAAGATGCAGAGCTGTCGCGTATGAGCGGTTCTGGCGCCACATGTTTCGGCATCTATCCGGACGAAGTGGCGGCGAAAACCGCGGCGCAGGAAATCGCCGCCCGGCATCCCGGCTGGTGGGTTGTCGCCACCCGCACCAGCGCCAGCCCCAAGGTCAGTTGATTCGCGCCACCACGTAATCCGACAGGTCCGCCAGCATGTCGCGCAGGTCGCTTTCGGGTAGGGTCAGGATCGCGGCCTTGGCCTTTTCGGCCCAGGTCAGCGCCTCTGTCCGCGTGGCGTCGAGCGTTCCGTGCCGGTGCAAGAGGTCCAGCGCATGGTCGAGGTCGCCATCGCGCTGGTCGCCCTTTTCGATGGTCCGCGACCAGAAGGCGCGTTCCTCGGCATCGGCCATCGCCACCGCCTTGATCACCGGCAGGGTCAGCTTTCGCTCGCGGAAATCGTCGCCGACGTTCTTGCCCGTGGCCTTGGCGTCGCCCTGGTAGTCCAGCAGGTCGTCGACGATCTGGAAAGCAATCCCCAGCGCGTCGCCATAATCGAAAAGCGCCTGCACCTGCGCATCGTCCGCGCCCGCGATGACGCCGCCCACCTCGGTCGCCGCCGAAAACAGCGCCGCCGTCTTGCCCCGCACCACCTGCAGGTAGATCGCCTCGGTCGTGGCCAGGTTCTGCGCGGCTGTCAGTTGCAGCACCTCGCCCTCTGCAATCGTGGCGGCGGCGTCGGAGAGGATGTTCAGCACCCGCAAATTGCCGGTCTCGGTCATCAGCTGGAACGCGCGGGCAAAGAGGTAGTCGCCCACCAGCACGCTCGACTTGTTGTCCCACAGAAGGTTCGCCGTGGGCCGCCCGCGCCGCTGCGCGCTTTCGTCGACCACGTCGTCGTGCAGCAGCGTCGCGGTGTGGATGAATTCCACCGTCGCGGCCAGGTGCACATGGTACGGCCCGCCATAGCCGCACATCCGGGCGGCGGCCAGCGTCAGCATCGGGCGCAGGCGCTTGCCGCCCGCATCGACCAGATGCGCCGTGACCTCGGGGATGCGCGGCGCGTGTTTCGAAGCCATGCGCGCGCGGATCAGCGCGTTCACCTCTGCAAGGTCCGCGTCCAGCGTGGCGGCGAGCCGGTCATGCGGCTTTGCGACGGGGGTGTCCAAGCTCATCATTCTCCCTCGGCGCGGCTCGACAGCGGCGCGCGGCGTCCTTATCTATCCGTCATGGAAGAGCTTTTGCGCACCAATGACATCACACTGATCCCGCTCGCCCGCACCATTCTTGAGGACGAGGGTATACCCACCTTTGAATTGGACGTAAACATGAGCGTCCTCGAAGGCAGCATCGGCATTTTGCCGCGGCGGCTGATGGTGCGCAGCGCCGATCTGGACGACGCCAAACGCATCCTGCGCATGAACGGGGTGCGGTTTGAGGACTGAGCCCTTTTCCGGGGATGCGCTCAGTTGCGACGATTTCCTCGGCGGTCGTCTCAAGCTCTGGCAGCCCCGCGACGGCTACCGCGCCGGGGTCGATCCGATCCTTCTGGCCGCCGCCGTTCCCGCCAGCACGGGCGACAGCGTGCTCGAATTGGGCTGCGGCGCGGGACCGGCGATGCTGGCGCTGGCGGTGCGAGTGCCGGGCGTGCAGGTCTGCGGTGTCGAGGTTCAGCCGGGCTATGCCGATCTTGCCCGACGCAACGCGGCGCTGAACGACATCGCGGCAGACGTCACCTGCGCCGACCTGAGCGATCTGCCCTCCGACCTGCGGCAACGGCAGTTTATGCACGTGCTGGCAAATCCGCCCTATTTCAGCGCCGGGTCGCGGGTGGCCGCCGGGGATGCGGGCCGCGAGACCGGGCTTGCCACCGACCGCCCCATGGCCGACTGGGTGGCGGTCGCCGCGCGCCGCACTGATCCGCGCGGCACCGTGACGATGATCCAGCGCGCCGAGCGTCTGCCGGAGCTTCTGACCGCATTCCAGGCGCACCTGCACTCGGTCCGCGTTCTGCCTTTGGCGCCACGCGCGGATCGCGACCCGAAACTGGTCATTGTGCAGGCGCGCCGCCAGGGAAACGCTGCGTTTCGGCTCCATGCCCCCTTGGTCCTGCACGAAGGCGCCGCACATAAGGGGGATTTCGAAGCTTACAACCCTGATATTAAGGTAATTCTGCGCGATGGCGCAGCATTGGCGATGCCTCGCTGACCCTGCCCGTTCAACAGGCAAGGTAACGCTTTGGTAACGGTATGATGCGACTGCAGCGTGACAGAATGAGAATTCTATGCTGCACTGAAATCCCAACCCATCCATAGGAGGTCCACATGAGCTTGAGTTCGCACCTGCAGGAACTGAAGAGAAAGCATCAATCCCTTTCGACCGAGGTCGAACAGGCGCAGCGCGCGCCGGGAGTGGACGATCTGCACGTCGCCGAACTGAAGAAGCAAAAGCTGCGCATCAAGGAAGAGATCACGCGCCTGTCGGCGCAGACGATGCACTGATGCGACCCGGCCCGGCGCCTTTCCGGCCCGGGCCAAACAGGCGCAGTTTCAGGACATTTCCGACAGGAAATCCCTGAGGGCGTCGATCTCTGCGGGCGCGATATCGTGCCCGCCCGGATGCCAGACATCCTGCACATCCGCCCCCTGCGCTTTCAGATAGTCCACGAAATCCTGCGTCAGCTGCGGCGGGCAGATCGGATCGCGCCGGCCTGCGGTGATCAGCACACGGGCCGACGACAAGCCCGGCTGCGGTTCGGGCCGCCAGGGAATCAGCGGATGCAGCAGGGCGAGATCGGTGAAAAGCTCCGGGCGCACCAGCGCCACCGAGGCGGAGATATTGGCGCCGTTGGAATAGCCGAGCGCAATCACCCGCGCCGCCCCCGTCCGCGCCTTCGCCTCGGCGACGAACGCCGCCATGGCCGCCGTGCGGCGGGCAAGGTCCTCCATGTCGTAGACGCCCTCGCCGGTGCGGCGGAAATACCGGTTCATGCCGTTCTCGGACACGTCCCCGCGCGGAGAGATCACATGCGCGCCTGGCACCAGGCTCGACGCCGCGTCATGGAACTGCCGCTCGTCGCCGCCGGTGCCGTGGAAGGTCAGCACCAGGGGCGCGCCCTCGGCGCCCCTGGTCTCGGCCGTGACGTAGTCAGTCATGGATCGGCTCCAGCCCGCCGTTTTCCAGACGCGGTCGCAGGTGTTCGTGCTGGCTCGGCAGTTTCAGCGCCTCGCCCAGATGCGCGGTGTCCTCGTCCCGGTCGAAGCCGGGCTCGTTGGTCGCGACCTCGAAGAGCACGCCGCCGGGGCTGCGGAAATAGATCGCCCAGAAATAGTCCCGGTCGATCACGGGCGTGACTTGGTAGCCCGTGTCGGTCAGCGCCTTCCGCACCGCCAGCTGCTTTTCCCGGTTGTCGACGGAAAAGGCGATGTGGTGCACCGACCCCGCGCCCTGGTCAGACCGGGGTGCCTCGACCTGCACGAGGTCGATTACGTTAGCCTCGTTGCCGTCCGGCACATGAAACCGGGTCACACCCTCTGCGCGGTCCAGTTCCTCGTAGCCCATGAAGCGCAGCAGCTCGGCGCTACCGCCGGTGTCGCGCAGCCGCATGTCGGCGGAGTGGAAGCCGCGGATCGCCTGGTCCGCGCCGACACCGTTGCCGGTCCAGGGGGCGCGGCCGTCGTCCCCGGTCTCAACCAGGGCAAAGCCGTCGCCGTCCGGCCCGGCAAAGCGCAGGCGTTTCTCGCCGAACCGCGTCTCGGTCTCGAGCCCGGTGACGCCGTGCTTGCCCAAGCGCTCCTGCCAGAAGGTCAGGCTGCCCTTCGGCACCGAAAAGGCGGTGGTGCCGACTTCTCCGGTGCCCTTGCGGCCCGGCGCGGCATTGGGAAAGGGAAAGTAGGTCATGACGGTGCCGGGGGTGCCGACCTCGTCGCCGTAATAGAGGTGATACACATCCGGCGCGTCGAAATTTACGGTCTTCTTGACCCGGCGCAAACCCAGCGTCTTGGTGAAGAAATCGTTGTTGCTTTGCGCACCGCTCGCCAGAGACGTGACATGGTGCAGCCCGTTGATGTCCTTGATCATGGTGTCCTCCTGTTCATTGCACCGAATATAGTCGCGCGGATTTGCAAGGAAACTGTCAGCGCCGCGCCGATATTGTGCAGCCGCGCACGAAAACGCCCCGGGTGGACCGGGGCGTTTGTAAGCGAGGACGCCCGCAAGGGCGGAAGAGCCGGTCAGACGAAGAACTGCGCGCCGTTGGCCGAGATGGTCGAGCCGTTGATGAACCCGGCGTCGTCCGAGGCCAGGAACGCCACGCAGCGCGCGATCTCATCCGGTTCGCCCAGGCGGCCTGCGGGGATCTGGCCGATGATCGACTCGCGCACCTTTTCCGGCACGGCCATCACCATCTCGGTGGCGATGTAGCCCGGGCAGACCGCGTTGGCGGTGATCCCGGCGCGCGCGCCTTCCTGGGCCAGCGATTTCACGATGCCGAGGTCGCCCGCCTTCGTCGCCGCGTAATTGACCTGCGCGAACTGCCCCTTCTGACCGTTGATCGAGCTGATCACGATGATCCGACCGAACTTGCGTTCGCGCATGCCGGGCCAGACCGGGTGCACGGTGTTGAAGACGCCGGTCAGGTTGGTGTCGATCACCTCTTTCCACTGCTCGGGCGTCATTTTATGGAACGGCGCGTCGCGGGTAATGCCGGCATTGGCCACCACCACGTCGATGGGGCCTAGATCCGCCTCGACCTTGGCGATGCCCTCCTTGCTCGACTCGTAGTCGGCGACGTTCCACTTGTAGGTCTTGATGCCCGTGGCCTCGGTGAACTTGGCCGCGGCCTCGTCGTTGCCGGCGTAGGTGGCGGCGACCTCGTAACCCTCCGCTTTCAGCGCTTTCGAAATGGCTTCGCCGATTCCGCGGCTCCCCCCGGTGACGAGTGCAACTCTTGCCATGATATCCTCCGTTTTCAGGCGTCTTGGGTAAATTCGTTATCTTTTCGAGAGTTGATGCGCAACAATATTACTCAACCATTGCGCAAATATCTTTCCGCATCGCGGGCCCCCAGGTCCCAGGTGTCGCGCAGTTTCTGCGGATCGGTAAAGTCGATCTTGTCCGCAGGCGTTTCCTTGCCGGGCGAGACGTAGATGCGGCCCGGTGTGTCCGGGATCCGCTTGTACTCCCGCGTGAGCAGGATCACCGTCTGGCCCTCGTCGGGGTCGGGCATCGGCGCCTGGTCGGCCATGCCGCCGTCCACCACGCGGCGCCCGTTCCAGAGCGGCGGTTCGAACACCGGCGGTATGACGGCGGCCGCGTTGATGAGATCCACCAGCTGCCCCTCGCGCGCCGCCTGGTTGGCGTCTACCAGATGCGCGGTCAGACCCATCTTTTCGGCCCATCCGAAATGCGGCGCGTTCATCACATTGAGCTCTGCCTCGTAGGCCGCGGCCAGCGCGGTGCCGGTCAGGGTCGGCGCACCGGTGTCGGGCGGATGCGCGATCAGGATCTGGAACTGCGGGCCGTCGGCGACCCTCGCCGTCGCGGCCTCGTCCATCACCGTCGCCACCACGTCGCAATAGATGCGCTGATGCGGCGTGATACCATCCTCGTCGGCGTCGAAGAGGTCCATATTGGTGTCGCGTTTCTCGAACCGGCTGCACATCTCGTCCAGCAGCGCCTGTCCCTTGCCGGCCAGCCACGCGGCCCCGGCCAGCGCACCGCCGCTGACGCCGGTGACGCGCTTCGGGCGCCAGGTCCGGTCCTGGCCCAGCCGGGTCAGGAAGCCGCCCTGCCAGAAGCAGCGCAGGCCGCCGCCGGAAAAGACGATCTGGTCGGGATTCTGAGGAAGTCGGGTCATGGGATGGGGAAACGGGCCCCGAAGGGCCCGTTCCGATCCGCTTTTACGTGCGTTCGACGCACATGGCGACGCCCATGCCGCCGCCGATGCAAAGGGTTGCGAGGCCCTTCTTGGCGTCGCGGCGCTTCATCTCGAAGAGCAGCGTGTTCAGAACCCGCGCGCCCGATGCGCCGATCGGGTGGCCGATGGCGATGGCGCCGCCGTTGACGTTCACGATGGCCGGATCCCAGCCCATGTCCTGGTTCACGGCGCAGGCCTGCGCGGCAAAGGCTTCGTTGGCTTCGACAAGGTCAAGGTCCTCGGGCTTCCACCCGGCCTTTTCCAGCGCCTTGCGGCTCGCGTGGATCGGGCCGACGCCCATGATGGCCGGATCGAGGCCCGCGGTGGCGTAGGAGACGATGCGCGCCAGCGGCTCGATGCCGCGCTTCTCGGCATTCTCGGCGCTCATCAGCAGGACGCCCGCGGCGCCGTCGTTGAGCCCGCTCGCGTTGGCGGCGGTCACCGATCCGTCCTTGGTGAAGGCGGGGCGCAGCTTCTGCATGCCTTCGAGCGTCGCGCCGTGGCGGATGTATTCGTCCTTGTCGACGACGATGTCGCCCTTGCGGGTCTTGACGGTGAAGGGGATGACCTCGTCATCGAACTTGCCGGCCTTCTGCGCGGCCTCGGCCTTGTTCTGGCTGGCGACGGCGAACTCGTCCTGCATCTCGCGGCTGATCTGCCACTTTTCGGCGACGTTCTCGGCGGTCTGGCCCATGTGATAGCCGTTGAAGGCGTCCCAGAGACCGTCGCGGATCATCGTGTCGATATACTTCATGTCGCCCATCTTGTGCCCGGCGCGCAGGTGCGCGGCATGGGGCGACAGCGTCATGTTCTCCTGACCGCCGGCGCAGATGATGTCGGCATCGCCCAGCTGGATGTGCTGCGCGCCAAGCGCCACGGCGCGCAGGCCCGAGCCGCAGACCTGGTTGATGCCCCAGGCGGCGGATTCCTGCGGCAGACCAGCGTTGATATGCGCCTGCCGCGCCGGGTTCTGGCCCTGGGCGGCGGTCAGGACCTGACCCAGGATCGTCTCGTTCACCTCGGATTTCTCGATCCCGGCGCGGGCCACGAGCGCTTCGAGCACGGCGGCGCCGAGGTCATGCGCGGGGGTGTTGGCGAATGAGCCGCTAAAGCTGCCAACGGCCGTGCGGGCGGCGGATGCGATTACAACATTGGTCATTATGGTCCTCCAGACTATGCCTTTATCCCGAGCATGATCGCCGCTGACGCGACTCACAACCCCCGGGGGTTGCCTGGCAGTGATAAAGGATGAAACGGCCCGCGGCTACCGGGCGCGCGGGTCAGGCGCTGCGCGCGTCGCCGGCGCTGTCCTGCCAGGGCGGCTGTACTGTCGGCGCGCCGAAATAGTAGCCCTGCATGCAGTCCACCCCAAGGCCGGCCAGGTAGGCGGCATCGGAGGCGTTTTCGACGAATTCCGCGACGGTGAACATGTCGAACTGTTGTGCGATGGACAGCAGCGCGGCGGTGATCACCTGGTTGTCGGGATCGCATGCGATGCCGCGGATGAACTGACCGTCGATCTTGAGGATGTCGAAGTGAAAGTCCTTGAAATGGCGGAAGGCCGTGTAGCCGGCGCCGAAGTCGTCCAGCGCGAAGGACACGCCGCGCGCCTGCACATCCTGCATGAAGCTTGCCACGAGGTCCGGCACCAGCATGGCGGAGCTTTCGGTGATTTCCAGGATCAGCCGTTCCGCCACGGTCGGATCGCGGTCGAGCCCGCGTGACAGGATGCGCCGCCACTTGCGGTATCCGATTGAGCGCGCCGACATGTTGACCGAAAGCCGCAGCCAGGGCACGCGGGCAAGGGCGCCCAGCCCCTTGTCGAGCGCGATGCAGTCCAGCAGGCGGCCGGTTTCGGTCTCTTCGACCGTGGCGATGAATTCCTTGGCGGGGATGATCCGCCCGGTGTCGTCCATGACGCGAATCAGCGCCTCGTGAAAGGCGACCCGGTCCGGCCGCGCCGACTGGACCACGGGCTGGTAGGCCATCAACACCTGCCGATGGCGGATCGCCTCCGTGACCATGGCGATCGTGTTGCGGTCGCGCGTGTCCACCGCTGCGGACAGTGCATCGGCCGGCCCGATCTGGACTCTGCGGTCTGTCATGAGTCTGTGTCCTTCGCCATCCCGGCGCCACAATCGCCCACAGGGCTTAAGGGCGGGTTTACGCGGGCCCGTCTGCAGCGTCGCGCGCGCAGGCGAACAGAGGCCGTTGACACCGGCGCCGACCTGCCGTATCCGGCGCGCTCATTGGTGTTGGTGGCCCCCGCAAGGGGATGCCTGTCGACCTGGCGACATCCAGGGAGAGGACAACGCCCTTCGAAACCTGAACGAAGGAGATCAGACGGTGACCAAACGCACCTCTGCCAAGTACAAACTCGACCGCCGGATGGGCGAAAACATCTGGGGTCGTCCGAAATCCCCGGTCAACCGCCGCGAATACGGCCCCGGCCAGCACGGCCAGCGCCGGAAGGGCAAGCTGTCGGACTTCGGTCTGCAGCTGCGTGCCAAGCAGAAGCTCAAGGGCCATTACGGCGACCTGACCGAAAAGCAGTTTCGCCGCATCTTTGCCGAGGCCGAGCGTCTGCGCGGCGACACCGGCGAGCTTCTCATCGGCCTGCTCGAGCGCCGCCTCGACGCCGTGGTCTACCGCGCGAAATTCGTGCCGACCGTCTTTGCCGCGCGCCAGTTCGTCAACCACGGCCACGTCCTGGTCAACGGCAAGCGCGTCAACATCCCGTCCTACCGTGTGAAGGAAGGCGACGTGATCGAGGTCCGCGAGAAGTCCAAGCAACTGGTGTCGGTGCTCGAAGCCGTGCAACTGCCCGAGCGCGACGTGCCCGATTACCTCGAGGTCGACCACTCCAAGATGACCGCGACCTTCGTGCGCATGCCGGGTCTGTCGGACGTGCCCTTCGCGGTGCAGATGGAACCGAACCTCGTCATCGAATTCTACGCCCAGAACTAAGGTTCGGGCAGCCCACCAAGAACGACAAAGGCCGCGTCTCGAGGGACGCGGCCTTTTTTGTCAGTGCCAGCCCGGACCATTCTTCCCGCACTCTCTTCGGAGCGGACCCTGGGGCCGGACAGCTAACCGCCCTCGTCGCACGGAGGCGAGAGGGCGGTCTGATTTCTGTGTGTATGGCGACCGGCGTGGTCTCAGACGTAGAACAGGTCTCGGAAGACGTGACGCGCGATGTCTTCGCGCTTTTTGATGCCGCGCTCGGCGAGTTGCGCGTCGCTCAAGGTGTTCAGGTGTTCGATCGCTTTCACCCGGCTGTTGGTCTCGGCCAGCAGGACGAAGAAGCGGCCGACAGAGCGCAGCGCCGCCATCGGAGCGGAGATGATCGTCTGGGTCCAGCCGCGTGCCGGAGCATCGGAATATGCCGTGTGTGTGCTGATATCTGCCATCGTTTCAATCCTTTGATCTTCGGGGCTCATGTCTGCCCTCCCTTGCCGATCAAGGTATGCTGCACCTGCAGCATAGACCGCCGACAGCTCGGAATAGCCGGGCTTCGCCACATGCATGGCTGACCGTTTGCAAACCACCTAAATTTTACCAGTTGATAAAAAAATTATCCTGTGACAGCTTTTCCGTGACAACAGAGACGGGAGTTGCCGGATGGATGCAAAAGCCTTGGCCGAGGGCGTGATCGCGGGACGGCTCAATGCCGACGAGCTGGCGGCCGGATTCACCGACCTGCACGCGCCCCTGACGGACCACGAGGCGGTGGTGGCGGCGGATCGCTGCTATTTCTGCCATGACGCGCCCTGCATCACCGCCTGTCCAACTGACATCGACATTCCGCTCTTCATCCGGCAGATCGCCACCGGCACGCCGGATGCTGCGGCCAAGACGATCCTGAGCCAGAACATCCTGGGCGGGATGTGCGCGCGGGTCTGCCCGACGGAGACGCTCTGCGAAGAGTCCTGCGTGCGCGAGATGGCCGAGGGCAAGCCGGTCGAGATCGGGCGCCTGCAGCGCTATGCCACCGACGGGCTGATGGCCAAGGGCGTGCATCCGTTCCGCCGCGCAGATCCGACGGGCCGCAAGATCGCCGTGGTGGGGGCGGGGCCAGCGGGCCTGGCCTGTGCGCACCGGCTGGCGATGAAGGGTCACGACGTGGTGGTCTTCGATGCCCGCGAAAAACCTGGCGGCCTCAACGAATACGGCATCGCCGCCTACAAATCGACCGAGGATTTCGCGGCGCGCGAGGTCGACTGGCTGATGCAGATCGGTGGCATCCAGATGCAGACCGGCAAGGCCGTGGGTCGCGACATCACGCTGGAGGAGTTGCGCGCCGACCATGACGCGGTGTTCCTCGGCATCGGCCTGGGCGGCGTGAACGCGCTTTCGGCGCCGGGGGCGGAGAAGGACGGCGTGCTGGACGCGGTGGGCTTCATCGCCGACCTGCGCCAGACGCCGGACCTGAGTGCCCTGCCGGTGGGCCGTGACGTGGTGGTGATCGGCGGCGGCATGACGGCGGTGGACGCGGCGGTGCAGTCGAAGCTGCTGGGTGCGCTCAACGTCACCATCGTCTACCGCCGCGGCCGCGCCCGGATGAACGCCAGCCGCTACGAACAGGAGCTGGCCGCGTCGAAGGGCGTGCGGATCATCTGCAACGCCTCGCCGGTGGCGGTGCATGGCAACGGATCGGTGCGCGAGATCGAGTTCGAATACACCGACGACGCGCTTCAACCCACCGGCCAGACCTTTCGGCTGGCCGCCGACCAGGTCTTCAAGGCCATCGGTCAGAGCCTGACCGGCGCCGACCTGCCTGACCTTGCCGGCGGCAAGATCGCGGTGACGGGGGCCGGGCGCACCTCGCTCGACGGGGTCTGGGCCGGGGGCGACTGTGCGGCGGGCGGCGAAGACCTGACCGTGACCGCCGTGGCCCAAGGGCGCGACGCGGCGGAGGACATACACGCAGCGCTGGCCACATGAGCGAGGCCGTGTACCCGCGCCATGCTCTGTCCGCAGAGGGCGGCTGCCGCTGCGGCGGGTTGCGGTTCCGCATCACGGGCCAGCCGATGATGACCTCGGCCTGCCATTGCGCGGGCTGCAAGCGGATGACCGGTGCGCCCTTTTCCACAACGCTGATCGTGCCCGCCGACGGCTTCGAGGTGACGAAAGGACAGACGCAGCTGGGCGGCTTGCGCGGGCCGGACCTGCATCACCATCACTGCCCGGACTGCCTGAGCTGGGTTTTCACCCGTGTCGCGGGCGTCGACGCCATCGTGAATGTCCGCGCGGTTCTGCTGGACGACGCCCGCGGCTTCGTGCCCTTCATCGAAACCTGCACATCCGAGAAACTGCCCTGGGTCGCGACCCCGGCAGAGCACAGCTTTGAGACCATGCCGCCGGTCGAGGTTTACCAGGACCTGCTGGCGGACTATGCGGCACATCTGTCGCCCGAGGAGGATTGAAATGGCCGATCTGACCACCGACTTTGTGGGCATCAAGAGCCCCAACCCGTTCTGGCTGGCCTCGGCGCCGCCCACGGACAAGGAATACAACGTCCGCCGCGCCTTTGAGGCAGGGTGGGGCGGCGTGGTCTGGAAGACCCTCGGCGAGGCCGGCCCGCCCATCGTCAACGTCAACGGCCCGCGCTACGGCGCGATCTGGGGCGCCGACCGCCGCCTGCTGGGGCTCAACAACATCGAACTGATCACCGACCGCCCGCTCGAGGTGAACCTGCGCGAGATCAAGGCGGTCAAGCGCGACTATCCCGACCGTGCCATGGTGGTGTCGCTGATGGTGCCCTGCGAGGAAGAGGCGTGGAAGGCGATCCTGCCGCTGGTCGAGGAAACCGGCGCCGACGGGGTCGAGCTCAACTTCGGCTGCCCGCACGGAATGTCCGAACGCGGCATGGGGTCGGCGGTGGGGCAAGTGCCCGAGTACATCGAGATGGTGACGCGCTGGGTGAAGCAAAACACCCGGATGCCCTGCATCGTGAAGCTTACGCCCAACATCACCGACATCAAGAAACCCGCCGCGGCGGCGTTGGCCGGTGGTGCCGATGCGGTGTCGCTGATCAACACGATCAACTCGATCACGAGCGTGGATCTGGACCTCTTCGCACCCGAGCCGACCATCGACGGCAAGGGTGCGCATGGCGGCTATTGCGGCCCGGCGGTGAAGCCCATCGCGCTCAACATGGTGGCCGAGATCGCCCGAACGCCCGAATTGGCGCATCTGCCGATCAGCGGCATCGGCGGCGTCACCACCTGGCGCGACGCGGCGGAGTTCATGGCGCTGGGCGCGGGCAACGTGCAGGTCTGCACCGCGGCGATGACCTACGGCTTCAAGATCGTGCAGGAGATGATTTCGGGCCTGTCGGACTACATGGACAAGAAGGGCATGGCCGCGACATCCGAACTGGTGGGCCGCGCCGTGCCGAATCTGAGCGACTGGCAGCATCTGAACCTCAACTACGTGGCCAAGGCGCGGATCAACCAGGACCTCTGCATTTCCTGCGGCCGCTGTTTCGCCGCCTGCGAGGACACCTCGCACCAGGCGATCTCGATGTCGCCGGAGCGGGTGTTCGAGGTCAAGGACGACGAATGTGTGGCCTGCAACCTGTGCGTCAACGTCTGCCCGGTCGAGGACTGCATCACCATGGAGCAGATGCCCGCCGGGGCGGTGGACCCGCGCACCGGGCGCAAGGTCGCGGCGGAGTATGCCAACTGGACGACGCATCCGAACAATCCCGGTGCGGTGAAGGCGGCGGAGTAGGGGGGACCCGGCCCGCTTGCTGCCGGGCGATGTCAGGTCTGTTTCACCGCCCGGAGTCAAGGCCGCTCGCGGCCGCCGGGCAGCGGCAGCCAGCCCGTCGCATCGAAGGTGCGCCACCCAACAACTGCTCGCCTCTGGCAAGACGGGCTGCCGCTTTGGCTGGGTCTGGTGTTGAGCATCGTGGTCGTCCGGATGGTGCAAGTAAAAAGCGCAGAGCGGAGAGGTCGGAGCGGCATCCCGCTGGCTGCCGGGCGACCTCGGGCCAGGTGCCTGGTTCCGAGATACGGCCGCTCGTTTGAGGCTCAGGGCGTGAGAACCTTTCGGAACATCTGTTCCACATGCCGCGTCGCGCCGTCCCTGGCGCGGGCCTCGTCCGGCATCAGCACGCAGACCTGCGCGTCGAAATCGGCGTAGTGCTGGGTCATCGCCCAGATCGAGAATATCAGGTGCCCGGGGTCCATCGGCGCCAGCCGGCCCGCGTCCATCCAGCCCTGGATCAGCGCGCATTTCTCGTCGAACAGGGGTTTCAGCCCGGCACTCAGGTGTGGCCCCATGCGCGGCGCGCCCTGGATGATCTCTCCGGCAAACAAACGGCTTTCGCGCGGATAGGCCTGGCTCATCTCCATCTTGCGGCGGATGTAGCCCAGCAACTCCTCCAGCGGATCGCCGTCCGGGTCGAGATCGGTCAGCGGCGCCAGCCATTCGGCCATCAGCGCGTTCAGAAGCTCCACATGGATCGCTTCCTTGCCGTCGAAGTAATAAAGGATGTTGGGCTTGGACAGGCCCGACGCCTCGGCGATCTGGTCCAGCGTGGCACCGCGGAATCCGTGCTGCGAAAAGACGTCCAGCGCCGCGTCGAGGATGATGCGGCGATTGCGCAGTTGTATGCGGCTGGGCTTTTTCGGTATCGTTTCGGAAGCGGGTTGCGGCATCGGCCTCTCCGGTCTTGATGCCGCGGCGGGCAGGAAATGAGCGGCACCTTGCGATTGCATACTTGGCCCAATGTCAAACCTTGACAGTCTCGGGAGGCGTTGCAATCGTGCCTTGACCAAATGGTAAAAAACAAGCGCCGCGGGCGCAACAGATAACACCGCGACCGCGACTTCTGCAGGGGGATGGCATGGCAGCACGGGTGGCAGCACAGGGCGAAAACCTGCGCATCGACGGCGACCGGCTGTGGGACAGCCTGATGGAGATGGCCAGGATCGGCCCAGGCGTCGCGGGCGGCAACAACCGCCAGACCCTGACCGATGCCGATGCCGAGGGCCGCGCACTGTTCCAGGGCTGGTGCGAGGCGGCGGGCTGCACCATGGGGCTCGACACCATGGGCAACATGTTCGCGACCCGTCCCGGCACCGACCCCGAGGCGCACCCGGTCTACGTGGGCAGCCATCTCGACACCCAGCCAACGGGCGGCAAGTACGACGGCGTGCTGGGCGTGCTGGGCGGGCTCGAGATCATCCGCACTCTCAATGACCTGGGGATCGAGACCAAACACCCGATCGTGGTCACCAACTGGACCAACGAGGAGGGCACGCGGTTCGCCCCCGCGATGCTGTCGTCGGGGGTTTTTGCTGGTGTTCACCAGCAGGACTGGGCCGAGGACCGCACCGATGCCAAGGGCCTGCGCTTCGGTGACGAGCTGGACCGCATCGGCTGGCGCGGCGAGGAACCGGTGGGCGCGCGGAAGATGCACGCGTTTTTCGAACTGCACATCGAACAGGGCCCGATCCTAGAAGCCGAAGGCAAGCAGATCGGCGTCGTCACCCACGGCCAAGGTCTGAGCTGGACGCAGGTGACGATCATCGGCAAGGACAGTCACACCGGGTCCACTCCGATGCCGATGCGCCGCAATGCGGGTCTGGGCATGGCACGGGTGCTGGAAAAGGTCGACGAGATCGCCTGGTCGCACAAACCCCACGCGGTGGGCGCGGCGGGTCATATCGACGTCTACCCGAATTCGCGCAACGTGATCCCGGGAAAGGTCGTCTTCACCGTCGATTTCCGTTCGCCCGATCTGAGCGTGATCCAGGATATGGAGGCGCGTCTGCGCAGCGACGGCCAGAAGATCGCCGACGACATGGGGCTCGAGATCGCCTTTGAAAAGGTCGGCGGTTTCGATCCCGTGGCCTTCGACGAAGGCTGCGTCGCCGCCGTGCGCGCGGCGGCAGAACGGCTGGGCTACAGCCACATGGACATCATCTCGGGCGCCGGGCACGATGCCTGCTGGATCAACCAGGTGGCGCCCACGGCCATGGTCATGTGCCCCTGCGTCGACGGTCTCAGCCACAACGAGGCCGAGGAGATTTCACGGGAATGGGCCACGGCAGGGGCGGATGTGCTGCTGCATGCGGTGGTCGAGACGGCGGAGATCGCCTCGTGAGGATCGCTTTGGCGCTGGTCCTGCTGCTGGCGGGGTGCGGCGGGTTCAATCTCGGGCGCGGCGGCGGCAATTCCGACGGTTTGCAGCCCGACGGGTCGATGGTGGTGACCGATGCCGTGGGTGCCAAGCTGGTGGTCGATGCCAACGGCTGCCAGTCCGTGGTGCCCGCCAGCGGCGGCCCGGCGGAACCGGTGCTGAGCGCCGATGGCGCGCCGGTTTGCCTGGCGCAATAAAACGAACGACAGGGAGACAGCCATGACCAAAGTCATCAAGAACGGCACCATCGTCACCGCCGACCTGACCTACAAAGCCGACGTGCTGATCGACGGCGGCAAGATCGTCGAGATCGGGCCGGACCTCACGGGCGACGAGGTGCTGGACGCCACCGGCTGCTACGTCATGCCGGGCGGGATCGACCCGCATGTGCATCTCGAGATGCCGTTCATGGGCACCTATTCCAGCGATGATTTCGAAAGCGGCACGCGCGCCGCACTGGCTGGCGGGACCACGATGGTGGTGGACTTCTGCCTGCCCAGCCCCGGTCAGGGTCTGCTCGACGGACTGCAGATGTGGGACAACAAATCGACCCGCGCCGCCTGCGACTATTCCTTTCACATGGCGATCACCTGGTGGAGCGAGCAGGTCTTCAACGAGATGGAACAGGTCGTCAAGGAACGCGGCATCAACACCTTCAAGCATTTCCTCGCCTACAAGGGCGCGCTGATGGTGAACGACGACGAGCTCTTCGCCTCGTTCAACCGCTGCGCCGAACTGGGCGCGATCCCGCTGGTTCATGCCGAAAACGGCGACGTGGTGGCGGAGCTTTCGACCAAGCTGCTGGCGCAGGGCAACACCGGCCCCGAGGCGCATGCCTATTCCCGGCCTACACAAGTGGAGGGCGAGGCTACGAACCGCGCGATCATGCTCGCCGACATGGCCGGCGTGCCATTGTATGTCGTCCACACCTCCTGCGAAGAGGCGCACGAAGCCATTCGCCGCGCCCGCCAGCAGGGCAAGCGGGTCTGGGGCGAGCCGCTGATCCAGCACCTGACGCTGGACGAGAGCGAGTATTTCAACGCCGATTGGGACCACGCCGCGCGCCGGGTGATGTCGCCGCCCTTCCGCAACAAGCAGCACCAGGACAGCCTTTGGGCCGGCCTGCAGTCGGGATCGCTGTCCGTGGTGGCCACGGATCACTGCGCCTTCACCACCGACCAGAAACGCTTTGGCGTGGGCGATTTCACCAAGATCCCCAACGGCACCGGCGGGCTCGAGGACCGCATCCCGATGCTCTGGACCTATGGTGTGGGGACCGGCCGGCTGACGCCGCAGGAATTCGTCGCCGTGACCTCGACCAACATCGCCAAGATCCTCAACGTCTATCCGAAGAAGGGCGCGATCCTGGTGGGGGCGGATGCGGATATCGTCGTGCTGGACCCGGAGAAGGAAAAGACCATCACCGCCAGCAAGCAGCAGTCGGCCATCGACTACAACGTCTTCGAGGGCAAGCATGTCAAGGGCCTGCCGCGCTTCACCCTGACCCGTGGTCAGGTGGCGGTGCGCGACGGCGAGATGCACCACGAGGTCGGCCACGGCCAGTTCGTCAAGCGCGAGCCCTCAGGTCCGGTCAGCAAGGCGTTGTCGTCCTGGAAGGAACTCACCGCGCCGCGCCCCGTGGAGCGGACGGGCATCCCGGCGACGGGGGTGTGATGCTCACGTTTGGTCCTGCCGAGACTTTTCAAGAGAAAGCAGAGAGCTATGCTTCGATCGGTTTGTACTTGGCTGAAGTCTCGAATTTAGATTTTGAAATCGACCAGTTCATTGCAGAAGTTGCAAGAAAGCACCCAGAGCTTTCCAGATCGCGAAGTAAGCGATTTCCAAAGAAATGGCGTCATAAGATTGCGTTCTGCGTGGAAATTATTGAGGTTATTCCAGATCTGCGTAGAATTCCAATCTACTCGGATGGTTATCTTTCCATGGATTATTTAAGTTACGCCGTTGATGAAATTTTTTATGTAAGAAACTTGGTTGCACATGGCTCCATTGATGTAGTGCGTAATCACCTTGGAGTTAAAAGTTGGACTGCATCAAAGGCTACATTCGTTCGAGATGCAGATAATGCAGAATGTTATAGTGTTTCAAGATATAGGTTCTCAGAACACTATCTTGAGGAGCTTTTCCATAGATCGGTAGCATTGAGAAAGTACTTCTTTGCTTTACGCCGATTTCTCGAGGCAGGTGAAAATTGGGAGTCTCGATACCAGGAAGATAAGCAAATTCGCGAAAATAGAAAATTTATAATCGAGATATTGGGAGGCAACGCACCGGATTGGTTGTTTGTTGAGGGCGACCTAACTGCTCGGATGACTTTTCAAGAGAAGGTGTCTGGCAATTAATGTGATATATGCAAAAAGTCTCGATCTCACCTTCGAGACCAACGACGGCCCGGTGCACGCGCTGCGGGACGTGAACCTCGAGGTCGGCAAGGGCGATTTCGTCAGTTTCATCGGCCCCTCGGGCTGCGGCAAGACCACCTTCCTGCGGGTCATGGCGGACCTGGAACAGCCGACCGCCGGGACGGTGACGGTCAACGGGGTCAGCCCGGAAGAGGCGCGCAGGGCGCGGGCCTATGGTTATGTTTTCCAGGCGGCGGGGCTTTATCCGTGGCGCACCATCGGCGGCAATATCCGCCTTCCACTCGAGATCATGGGCTATTCCAAGGCCGATCAAGACACGCGGGTGAAGCGTGTTCTCGACCTGGTGGAGCTCTCCGGCTTCGAGAAGAAATTTCCCTGGCAGCTCTCGGGTGGGATGCAGCAGCGGGCGAGCATCGCGCGGGCGCTGGCCTTCGACGCGGACATCCTGCTGATGGACGAACCCTTTGGCGCGCTGGACGAGATCGTGCGCGATCACCTCAACGAGCAGCTTCTGGCGTTGTGGAGACGAACGGAAAAGACAATCTGTTTCGTCACCCATTCGATCCCCGAGGCGGTTTATCTGTCGACTCGGATCGTGGTGATGTCGCCGCGTCCGGGGCGGATCACCGACGTGATCGAAAGCCCGCTGCCCAGGGAGCGGCCCCTCGACATCCGCGACACGCCGGAATTCCTCGAGGTCGCGCATCGGGTGCGCGAGGGTTTGCGCGCGGGGCATGCCTATGAGGAATGATCGGGCGGCGGCGCGTGGGGCGGCGTCGGAGATGAGTTTATTCGGCAAGATGAAGGGGGTGGGCCGGTGCGCCAGAGCCTGATCCCCGTCCTTACCATCGTCGCCGCGATCTTTGCGATCTGGTACGCGGCGGCAATCTGGCTCAATGCGCCCTGGGCACGGGACGTGGCGGCGCGCGGGGATCAGGAATTGAGCGTCACCGAACTGGTGGCCGCGACGTGGAGCCAGGAGAAACCGAAGCTGCCCGCGCCGCACCAGGTGGCGGTCGAGCTCTACGACACGGTGATCGACAAGAAGGTCACGTCGAAACGCAGCCTCGTCTACCACAGCTGGATCACGCTGAGCGCTACCCTGCTGGGCTTTGCCCTGGGCACGGCGCTGGGCTTCGCGCTGGCCATCGGGATCGTCTACAACCGGGTGATGGACAAGAGCGTCATGCCCTGGGTCATCGCCAGCCAGACCGTGCCGATCCTGGCCATCGCGCCGATGATCATCGTGGTGCTCAATGCCATGGGCCTGTCGGGACTGCTGCCCAAGGCGATGATCTCCATGTACCTGTCGTTCTTTCCGGTGGTGGTGGGCATGGTCAAGGGTCTGCGGTCGCCCGACGCGATGCAGCTGGACCAGATGCGCACCTGGAATGCCGGCGCCGCGCAGGAATTCCTCAAGCTGCGGCTGCCCTCGTCGATGCCCTATCTCTTCACCTCGATGAAGATCGCCATGGCGGCATCGCTTGTCGGCGCCATCGTCGGCGAATTGCCCACTGGCGCCGTCGCGGGGCTGGGCGCGCGGCTGCTGGCGGGAAGTTATTACGGACAGACCATCCAGATCTGGTCGGCGTTGATCATGGCGGCGGTGCTGGCGGCGGTGATGGTGGGCACCATCGGCGCAGTGCAGCGGCTTGTGCTGAAGCGGATGGGCATGGCATGAGCTGGATCCTGGCAGGGCTGCTGATCTGGGCCGCGGGCTGGGCGCTCAACATCTGGCTTGCCCGGCAGGGGCGGGGCGGGCTGCTGATCCCGGTGACCTTCGGTCTCACGCTTCTGGCGCTTTGGGAATGCGCGGTGCGCGGCTTCGACATCAGCCCGGTACTGCTGCCGGCGCCCAGCGACATCGCCGCGCGCTTTGCCGCCTCGACCGGCCTCCTGTGGGAGGATTTCGTCCAGACCGCGATCAAGGGCGCGCTGACCGGCTACGTCCTCGGCGGCCTCGCCGCCTTCGCCGTGGCGCTGGCCGCGGACCGGTTCGATTTCCTCCGCCGTGGCCTTTTGCCGGTGGGCAACTTCGTTGCCGCCCTGCCGATCATCGGGCTCGCCCCGATCATGGTCATGTGGTTCGGCTTCGACTGGCAGTCCAAGGCCGCCATCGTCGTGGTCATGGTGTTCTTTCCGATCCTCGTGAACACGGTCGAGGGCCTGCAGGCCGCAAGTGCAATGCAGCGCGACCTGATGCGCACCTATGCGGCGAGCTACTGGACGACGCTGCTGAAATTGCGGCTGCCGGCGGCGATGCCCTTCATCTTCAACGGGCTGAAGATCGCCACGACGCTGGCGCTGATCGGGGCCATCGTTGCCGAATTTTTCGGCTCTCCGATCCGCGGCATGGGGTTTCGCATCTCGACCTCGGTGGGTCAGCTTGCGCTCGATCTCGTCTGGGCTGAAATCGTCGTTGCCGCGATCGCCGGATCGGCCTTCTATGGGGGTGTTGCACTGCTCGAGAAGGCGGTGACGTTCTGGCACCCGTCGCAACGGGGGCGGGGCTGACAGATAACCAAAAAGACAACCAACAAGGGAGACTACAATGACACTGAAGACATTGGCCGCCGTGGGGACGGCACTGGGCCTGACGGCAGGGATGGCGCAGGCCGCCGACGACCTGACGCTGCAGCTCAAATGGGTGACGCAGGCGCAGTTCGCGGGATACTACGTGGCCGCCGACAAGGGGTTCTATGAAGAAGAGGACCTCAACGTCACGATCAAGCCGGGTGGCCCCGACATCGCGCCCGTGCAGGTGCTGCTGGGCGGCGGTGCCGACGTGATGGTCGACTGGCTGCCCTCGGCGCTGGCCGCGCGCGAAAAGGGCGCGCCCATCGTCAACATCGCGCAGCCCTTCGCCAGCTCGGGCCTGATGCTGACCTGCCTCAAGGAGCACGGCATCGAATCGCCAGAGGATTTCCCGGGCCATACCCTCGGCACATGGTTCTTCGGCAACGAGATCCCGCTGTTTTCATGGATGGGCAAGCTGGGGATCCCGACCGACGGATCCGAGGGCGGCGTGACGATCCAGAAGATCAACTTCAACGTCGATCCGCTGCTGCAAAAGCAGGTCGAGTGCGCGACCACCATGACCTACAACGAATACTGGCAGGTGATTGACGCGGGCCTGACGCCCGAGGACCTGGTGGTATTCAAATACGAGGACGAGGGCATCTCCACTCTCGAGGACGGGCTCTACACCACCGAAGAGAACCTCGCGGACCCCGAGATGGTCGACAAGCTCGTGCGCTTTGTCCGCGCCTCGATGAAAGGCTGGAAATATGCCGAGGAAAACCCCGACGAGGCGGCGGAAATCGTGCTCGAGAACGATTCGACCGGGGCGCAGACGGAAAAGCACCAGAAGCGGATGATGGGCGAGATCGCCAAGCTCACCGCGGGGTCCGACGGCACGCTCGACGAAGCGGCGTTTCAGCGGTCGGCCGAGATCACCATGGAAGGCGGCATGATCACCGAGATGCCCGAAGGTGCCTATACGCATGAAATCACCGACCAGGCACTGAACTGATCGTCCGAGACGGAACGAATAAAGGGGGCGGCCCGGGCCGCCCCCTTTCGCTATGGAAATGAATTTCGGTCTGCGGGGACAGGAATACCGAAAGGCCGAAATCAGCCGACCCTGCTGCGCTCACTCGCAGGGGCTGGTTACCGTTCGGGTATGACAGGATGGTGACGGCGCGGATTTTATTCCGCGGCGATGGCGATATCTCGGTGCAGGCCCAGAAATCGCTGCGCCGCTTCGCCCGCAAGGTAGGTGATGCGCCCGCCGCAGATCGTCGCCTCGACCGTCCGGGTCTCAGCGTTGATCACCGTCAGGTCGGCGCGGCGCCCGTAGTCGATGACACCGCGATCCGCGAGGCGCAGAATCTCGGCCGGGCGTTGCGAAATCAGCGCCCAGGCGCGCGGCAGGTCGAGCACACCGCTGTCGGAGAGGCGGAACGCGGCGGCGGCCAGCCCGTGCAGCGTGCCGTCCGACACCAGCGCGTCGCACAGACCGGCGCGCACCAGGTCGGCGGCCAAGCCGGTGTCCATCAAACCGGGCGGCTGCAGCAGGGCAGAGGCGGGCAGGGCCACGGGGTCGCCCACGGCGCGCGCAAGGGCCGCCGCGCTGCGCTTGCGCGGCGCAACGCAGAGCTTGGCGCCGATCATCGAAAAGGTCTCGCGGGTTTCGCCGTCTGGGTCGCCGTGACTGCCATAGACCGTGCCCAGCGTGTCGAAGGCTTCGGCCAGGCGGCACAGGTAGCGCGGCACCGAGCGGGCCTGCTGCGCCGCCGTATTGGCGCGCTGGTGCGGTTCGGGGCCGCGCGTTTCGAGCGTGTTCTGGAACAGCACGCTGGCCAGCGCATGCCGCCGCGCCAGTGCAAGCAGCCGGTCGGCGGTATCGACCGTGTGGGTTTCGCACCGCAGTTGCACCTGCAGGCTGGTGAGCGCCCTTGGGCGGTAGGCCTCCAGCGCCGCCAGCATCGCCTCGGCAAAGGTCGGGCTGTGCAGCTCTCCGGCCCAGCTCCAGCCCTGGCTCAGGCAGGCGGTGGTGATGCCGTGGGCGGCGATCTCGCGGTCGGTGGCGGCCAGCGCGGTCTGCAGGTCGGGTCCGCCGGCGGCGCGCGGGCCGACCGGGGCGCCCATCAGGTCGATGATGCCGGGCAGGATCAGGTAACCGCTCAGGTCGACCTCGGGCAGCGGACCCTTGGAGATCAGCCCACGCCGTATCGCCACGGACCGCTGTTGCAGTGCGCCGTCGCGTAGAACCAGCGCGCCGGTGAGGCGCAGGGCGGCGTGGTGAAGGGACATGGACCTGCCTGTGGATAACCTCGCGGCACCCTAGGGGAAGAATGTATCATGCCAATGACATTGGAGAAATCCGCCCGGCCGCGGCTAGGGCAGGGCGTCCAGGCGCAGCCATCCCGGTGCCCAGGTAACGCTCTCAAGCCCGGCAAAGCGGCAGAGCCGCGCCAGTTCCGCCTCGAGACGCGCCTGCCGGGCGTCGGTCCAGCGCACGCGCGGTTCCGGCCAGAGCGCCGTCACGTTCAGCACACCGGCGCGGCGGTCGGCCTTCATGTCCACGCGGCCCACCAGCCGGTCGCCTTCGAGCAGCGGAAACACGTAATAGCCATAGCGGCGCTTCGGCGCGGGCACGAAGACCTCGATCCGGTAGTGGAACCCGAACAGCCGCTCGGCGCGCTTGCGGTCCCGCAGCGCCGGATCGAAGGGGCTGAGCACGCGCATCCGCTTGGGCGGTTCCGGTGCAGCCTCGGCGGCGGCGAGCACATCGGGGCGGGCCACCTGCCGCCGTGTGCCGTCGACACCGGCGACCTCCACCTCGATCAGCGCGCCCGAGGCGAGGCCGCGCCGCGTCCAGTCCTTCGCCTCGGCCGGCGTGGCGATGTCCCAGAACGCCGCCAGTTCGCCCGAGGTGGCAAAGCCCAGCCGGTCTAGCGCCGCGCCGCAGAGCCAGTCGAGCGTCGCCTGCGTGTCGGGCACGGGGGCCTCGGCGAAATCGGGAAAAACCCGTTCCGACAGGTCGTAGTACTTGCGGAAATTCTCTCGGTGGCAGATCGACAGGGTGCCCGCGCGCCAGAGGTATTCGAGCGCGGTCTTGGACGGATGCCAGTCCCACCAGCCGCCCGAGCCCTTGCGCTCGTCCGTGCCGACCTCGGCGGAACACACCGGGCCGTGGTCGCGGATGCGGTCCAGCACCGTCTCCATCCGGGCCTCGAACCCGTCACGGCTCCAGTTGCGGTAGGTCGCCCGCAGCTTTTCCGCATCCCGCGCGAATTTCACCTGCCAATGGGGGCGCAGAGACGTCGGGATGATCGCGGCGTCGTGGGTCCAGTGTTCGAACAGGCTGCGCTCCCGTTCCAGCGGCCGATCCAGGTAGGCGGGCCGGTAGCTTTGGCGCCGCGCGAACAGGATCATGTGATGCGCGCGTTCCAGCGTGTTGATGCTGTCCAGCTGCACGAACCCCAGCCGTTCGATCAGCCCGGTCAGCGCCGCCCCCTTCGCGGCGCCTGTCGGCGGTTCGCCAAGGGCGTGTCGGTCGAGAAACAGCCGCCGGGCGGCGCGATTGTCGAGACGGGGGATCATGCGGCGCAGCCTAGACCCTGCGACGCCCGGCGCAAGCGGTTGATGCAGGCCAGAGACCCGCCTTACCGCCGCTTCAGCGTGTCGCCGTAGCTGATGGTCGGCGTCATCTCGACCACCCGCTCGTATTCGGCCGCGGGGTCAAAGACACGCTGCGCGATGATCTGCGCGGCCTTTGTGCCGATCTCGTCGCGGCAGGCATCCATGGTGCAGAGCTGTCGGGGCAGGCCCTGCAACAGTTCGACCCCGTTGAACCCGGCGAGACCTACGCGCCCGGGCACGTCGATCCCGGCCTCGAGCAGGTATAGAAGCCCACCCGCGCCGATCATGTCGTTGGAGTAGTAGAGGAAATCCAGATCCTCGGTGCGCTCGAGCATCTCGCGGGTCATGTCGCGGCCCTTTTTGAGCGCCGAGCCGCCGGAATAGAATTCCTGATCCGCCATCTCGACACCGGACTTGGCCAGCAGTTCGGTGAACCCTTCGAAGCGTTTGCGCGCGCGGTGGTCGAGCGGCATCTTGGTGCCCATGAAGCCGATGCGCTGATATCCGGCCTTGAGGATCGCCTTGGCCATCTCGCGGCCCGCGCGGCGGTGCGAGATGCCGACCGCGGTGTCGATCGGCGTGCCGTCCACGTCCATGATCTCTACCACCGGGATGCCGCTGGCCTTGAGCATGGCGCGCGAAGCGTCGGTGTGCTCCAGCCCCGCGATGATCACGCCAGAGGGCCGCCAGGACAGCATCTCGTAAAGAACCCGCTCTTCCTTTTCGGGCAGGTAGTCGGTGACGCCGACCACCGGCTGCAACTCGGTTTCCTCGAGCACCCGGCTGATGCCGGTCATCACCTCGGGAAACACCATGTTGCGCAGGGACGGGATGATCACCGCCACGAGGTTCACCCGCTGGCTGGCCAGGGCGCCGGCGATCTTGTTGGGGACGTAGCCAAGCGCCTTGGCCGCTTCGAGCACCTTTTCACGGGTCCCGGCTGAAACGTCGCCGCGGTTGCGCAAGACGCGGCTGACGGTCATTTCGGACACGCCCGAGGCTTCGGAGACATCGCGCAGGGTGAGCGGGCGGGGGTCGTCTTGGGCCAATGGCGGCGTCCTCATGGGTGCAATACCAAGAGGTTATCGTAAAGCGTGGCCAGGGCACAAGGCACTGTGAAGGCCGCGCGCGGGAATGGCGTCAGTCGCCGGAACCGGAGGCCGGCGCCTCAGCGGGGGCAGGGGCGGGGCGCTCGATCGGGTCGAACTGGCCGACGGAGATATCGAGCAGCAGCCAGCGCCGGTTCTCGCGCACGAAGACCATGTCGAAACTGATGTGCTGCGGCGTCGTCGGGAAATATCCCGTGAGCCGCATCTGCGTATCGCCCGCCGTGGTCTGGGCGCTGAGGATTTCCGGTTCGGTCACCAGGATCGGCAGCATGTCGATCCCGGCTTCGCGCACCGGGGTGAAGAGCCCCGCAAGGCGCGTCGGATCGTTGGCCGCGGCGAAATCCGACGCGGAATAGTCGCGAAGAACGGTGTAATTGCCGGTCCAGTTGCCATGGTTCACCGCCGTCAGGACATCGCGGATCAGCGCTGTGGCAAAGCTGCGCTCGACCGTTGCGGCCTGCTGGGCCTGCGCCGGGACAAGCCCGGCGAAGGTGAGGAAAAGCGCCGCAATCAGGGATTGCGGCGCCTTCGAATTTACAAGATTTTTTATTACCATGCGTAGGTGACACCGATCCGACCGCCAACTTGCTGGCGATCAAACCCGTATGTGACACCGGCGTCAAGCTGCGTGTTCCCGTTGATCCGGTACCCCATGCTGACGGCCATGGCGCTGGAGCCTTCGAAGGCGCCCAGGCTGGACGACACGGCAAAGGTCTTGTCGGCCGGAACGTAGGGCGTCGACAGGGCCATCGCCATGGCGATACCTTCCTTGTTGGACTGGATGCGGTCGCGGTTCTCGCTGATCGCGTCCTCGTTCCGGCTGATCGCGGCCTGGTTCGCGGCGACGCCCCGGTCCAGAGCGCCCAGCGTGCCGGATGCACCGTAGTTCACCGCCAGGTTGCCGTCCGCGTCGGAGGTCACGAAGCCCACACCGCCGGTCTGGGCCGCTTCGCTTTCCGCCGATCCGATCCCCGCGAAGGTATAGGTGTTCTGGGCGTTGCCGACCGAGACCTGGTTCGCGCGGGTGGCCGTGGCGCCGTTGCCGATGGCCACGGAGTTGGCCGCGGTGGCCGAGGCGAGGTTGCCGAAGGACAGCGACCGGTTGCCCGATGCCGTTGCCCCCTCACCGACCGCCGTGGAGCGGATGCCCGTGGCGCTGGCAAGATGGCCAAAGGCCTGTGCCCGTTCCGCCGTGGCCATCGACTGCCAGCCGACCGCCGTGGCGCCCGGACCCATGGCCACCGACTCGCCGCCCAGGGCGGTGGTCGACGGACCTTCGGCGACGGAGGTGTCACCGAGGGCGATGGCGTCGATACCGTTGGCAATGGCTTCGTTGCCGATGGCGGTCGCGTTGTCCGACTGCGCATCGGCATTTTCACCCACGGCAAGGCTGCGGACCCCCTGCGCCGTGGCAAGGTGACCGAAAGCCTGTGCGCGCTCTGCGGTGGCAGCGGACTGCCAGCCGATGGCCGTGCTGCCCGGACCGTTGGTCACCGACTCGCCGCCGACGGAAGTGGTCGAGGGCCCGGTGGCCGAGGCGGTGTCGCCGATGGCGAGCGCGTCGGTGCCGTTGGCGATGGCCTCGTTGCCGATGGCGGTGGAGAGATCGCTTTGCGCGTCCGCGTTCTCACCGATGGCCATCGAGCGGACCCCCTGTGCCGTTGCGAGGTGCCCGAAGGCCTGCGCGCGCTCTGCTGTGGCAGCGGACTGCCAGCCGATGGCCGTGCTGCCCGGACCGTTGGTCACCGACTCGCCGCCCACGGAAGTGGTCGAGGGGCCGGTGGCCGAAGCGGTGTCGCCGATGGCCAGAGCATCGGTGCCGTTGGCGATGGCCTCGTTGCCGATGGCGGTCGACAGGTCGCTTTGSGCGTCCGCGTTCTCACCGATGGCGAGCGAGCGGACCCCCTGCGCGGTTGCGAGGTGACCGAAGGCCTGCGCGCGTTCGGCGGTGGCTGCGGACTGCCAGCCGATGGCCGTGCTGCCGGGGCCGTTCGTGACCGCTTCGCCGCCGATGGAGGTCGTCGACGGGCCGGTGGCCGAGGCGCCGGCGCCCATGGCGATGGCATCCGCCCCRTCGGTCGTGGCRCCCTGACCCTGGTCCGGCACGCCGTCGCCGTCRGYGTCGTTGTTGCCGCCGATGGCRATCGAGCCGATCCCGTTGGCCGTGCTGTCCTCGCCGATGGCGATGGCCTGCTCGCCGTTCGCAGTGGACTGGTGCCCAAGCGCGTTGGAGAACGGCGCTGCYGCATTGGCCTGCCAGCCAAGCGCGGTGGTGCCGGGSCCGTTCGCGACGGATTCGCCGCCAACCGCGGTTGTCGACGGCCCGGTGGCCACGGAGGTGTCGCCGATGGCCAGTGCATCGGTGCCGTTGGCGATGGCCTCGTTGCCGATGGCGGTGGAGAGGTCGCTCTGCGCGTCGGCGTTCTCACCCACGGCAAGGCTGCGTTCGCCCTGCGCCGTGGCGAGGTGGCCGAAGGCTTGCGCGCGCTC
>NZ_QPMK01000061.1 GCF_003344785.1 Thalassococcus profundi
GAGGCCTGGCCACACAAACTTAGCCCCCACCAGCTTAACCGAGGCCTTCACCCCGGGGTGTGACAGCGAGTGAACAGCCTCAAAAACACGCCGGCGCCAATCTCTTGGAACCATAGGGCGGGGCTGGCCTGTGGAGACGTCACACAGGAGGGAGGCACCGCAATCCTGAGATTTCACATCCTCCAAACGTAACCCAGACACCGCTGTCCGGTACGCCTGGACGTCCTGGTCCAAAACCTGGGCAGCAGCCATAGCAGCATAGTCCACACCCAAATGCACGGAGCTGACGTGCACCCGGGAAAGACAGTCGGCCACTCGGTTGTCCTTGCCAGCCACATGCTGAATGTCAGTTGTAAATTCAGATATGGCCGACAGCTGACGCTGCTGCCGTGCCGACCACGGTTCTGTGGTTTTGGCCATGGCATAGGTGAGAGGCTTATGGTCCACAAAAGCGGTGAACTCACGGCCTTCCAACAGGAACCTAAAATGGCGGGTGGAGAGAAACAGGGCCAAAAGCTCCCTGTCAAATGTGCTATACTTCCTCTCCGCGTCTCGAAGCTTCCTGCTGAAAAAGGCAAGGTGCTGCCAGGCCCCGTCCACCCATTGCTCGCAGACCGCACCCACAGCATAGTCTGAGGCATCGGTAGTAAGGGCGACAGGGGCAGCCGGAGAAGGGTGGGCCAACATGGCAGCCCCCGCCAGGGCTTTCTTGGCGCTGTCGAATGCCCGGACCCTCTCAGGGGTCCAGTCTACCTCCTGG
>NZ_QPMK01000062.1 GCF_003344785.1 Thalassococcus profundi
GTGAGCGCCAGGAACATCTCCTGGGCTTCCGTCCCGAAGGTCACGATCCCCGCAGTGACCACAGCCGCGTTGCTCTTCATGGCTCTTTTGGCCCCACGGGCTGTCCGGAGCGCCAGAACCTCATCCCTGATCTGCGAGACAGGGCGGGGTTCCATCAGGGGCCTGTTCAAGCTTTTCCGAGCAGGATCCACGTATTTGGGCTGAGGGCCAATCCGGAAATCATGGCGTCTCTGGCCATAAGCCTGGGACAGGGACTTTCCCTCCAGCCGCACGGAAGCGGCGCGGGGGTTCCCACCGGTGAGATCTTCGGGGCGAATGTTCAGGGGTTCGGTGCTCATACCCCCAAAGATCGCCGACCCACATGAAAATCCAAAATCCGGACTTTCGAAAATCCCTGTTCATGATAGGATAATCGAATAACAAAATGGCAAATTATCGTTTATTCATAACCTACTAGCCATAAACACCCCCCCGATGGGGTCTGTTTATGGCTCTCCGGCGAAGAGGGTTGCTGCGCCCCTCTTTCGAAACTCCCAACCGAAGGGACCAGCCCCTTTCGAAACCCCAGAGCCGGACATGGTCCGGACAGAATGGCCGCATTCTGCACCTTCAAAGCCCCGCAGCTTCCCGGAGTGCGTCGTTCATCCGGGTTTGCCACCCCGGACCGGACGCCTTGAACCGAGCCACGATCTCCGGATCGAGCCTCAGCGACACCGCCACCTTTGGGTTCTCC
>NZ_QPMK01000063.1 GCF_003344785.1 Thalassococcus profundi
TAATCCAAATAATAAGCAATAAGAACGAGCTATTAGGCTTTGATACCACTTGAAAGGGCCAAGCTATACGCCCTAGAGGGGGGGTGAATAGGGCAATGCCAAATAAAAATAAAATAGCGGAATAATCAATATAATGCAGAAATAATAAAATGCAAGTATGATACTCTCTCAGATCTAAGGACAACCTTACACCAAAAACCAAAAGGTTTGAGGTAGGACAACCTTATTTCTAGAACTGACTAAGTGCCAAAAATAATGTGGAAAGCAAGAAAGCAAGAATAACTTAGCAGAAAATAAATCCTAAGTTATTACAACATTCACCACACTTGCGTGAAAATAAAGTTACAACATTCATCCACAAAGCTTGAAAATAAAGTTACAGCATTCATCCACAAAGCTAAATAATGAATTTAAAATCAAGCACAAAACTGAATGAAGATAATAAACTAATCCACAACACCACGATATATAGTGGTTCACTTTGTGTGTTCACCAACTGTTAGCCAACAGCCACACAAAGCTAATCCACTCCTAATATCCTCACACAGGGGATACTAGCATGCACTATGAAATAGGTTTCACAGGTTCACCTAAAACCTTCACAATTGTGTCTTTTAGAACTTGGGCTTACACAATCCAAAAACCCAATCTGAGTTTTCTGGCTCTCCTCAGACAACCACTACAATGAGATTTTTCTGGCAAATCTCAAACAAAAACCAGTA
>NZ_QPMK01000064.1 GCF_003344785.1 Thalassococcus profundi
ACTTCGACCTGGCTAACAACTATGGACCTCCATACGGAAGTGCAGAGGAAACGATGGGCAGACTGATGAAAGATGATTTCAAACCCTATCGCGATGAACTCTTTATCTCAACCAAAGCAGGTTATGATATGTGGGAAGGTCCTTACGGCAACTGGGGTTCCCGTAAGTATCTGATGGCCAGTCTGAATCAGAGTCTCAAGAGAATGAATCTCGAGTATGTTGACCTCTTCTACAGCCACCGCTACGATCCGAACACACCGCTCGAAGAAACCCTTCAAGCCATGGTAGACATCGTGAAGCAAGGCAAAGCTCTTTATCTCGGCATCAGCCGCTGGCCACTGGAAGCCCTGAAGTTTGCCGACCAATATCTGAAGGAGCGCGACTGTCCGCTGCTCATTTTTCAGGACAGACTCAACATGCTCGACCATGCGCCACAAGAGAATGGAACCTTAGATTATTGTGCAGAAAACGGCATCGGTTTCATCTCGTTCTCACCTCTGGCACAAGGACTTCTCACCGACCGATATCTCAACGGAATACCTGCAGACAGCCGTATGGCAAAAGAGCATTTTCTGAAACACTCTGCTCTAACTCCAGAACTGCTGGAACAGCTCAAGAAATGGAACGCAGAAGCAGGAGAAAGAGACGAAACACTCGCCGAAATGGCACTTGTCTGGATATTGCAGCAGAAAGGTGTAACCAGCGTATTGGTAGGAGCC
>NZ_QPMK01000065.1 GCF_003344785.1 Thalassococcus profundi
TGCGCGGAGTCGCGCAATGGATATTGCCTGCGCGGAGTCGCGCAATGGATATTGCCTGCGCGGCTCTGCGCAAAGCTCATCAAAAACTGTCTTGCTCCTTCTCTTTTCCGATTTTCTTTCTTTCTTCCCTTCCTTCTTGCTTCAATCTTTACCCATTTTTTATGCCCCAACAGGGCCACAAGTCGACTCAAAGCCTAAGGGCCAAAAGTCCTCCAATGGCCAGTCAGCGTAACCCCCATGCCGTCTGTATAGCTTCCCGGCAGCGCCACGGGGAACGGAGGAAAATGCCCTCCTGTGTATGGGCCCGACCTTGCAGACGAAGAAAATAAGGGCGGCAGTGCGCGCTCTAGATGGGCCCACCATGCTTAAGACCCTCCAGATTTGTGGTTCGATTCCGGTACGTACTCATGAGGAAGGGCTTAAACCTACTCATTGATGGACTGGCAACCATGGATTTGGTACCCTCAAAGGTCGCCTTGTGAGCTCCGTGAACTCTAGAGAGTTCCTGTTGGCCAACCCTGTGCGTAAATCCAACCCGAGTTTACCGCCCCGATCTCTGGGCTTGTGACTCACAAAGGCCGTGCAAAGTCCCGCGAACTCTAGAGAGTTACAGAGACCACCACGTAAGACCAACAGGCGCCATTGCTCATGAGCTTAAAGTAAAATGCTCCACTACTCAAGAGCTTAAACTGTGTGTGCAAATGCTCCACGA
>NZ_QPMK01000066.1 GCF_003344785.1 Thalassococcus profundi
ATGCTTGTCACATTCAACTCCAGATACACTAACCCATTGATACTCGTAGTGTCCTGGTCAATGACCTGATCAATTAAAACCCCGTTGATACCAACCAACGAATAAGTGTCTGGACTATAGTTTGCATCGACCGGGTCTATGCGCCCATCCGAATGCAGGATGAGATGGTCTGTCAGGCCTGTGGCTGCGGCCATCAGGGGAATTTGGCCTGTATCCGGAAAGGCACTCCGGGGAATGTCGTAAGAGTTCCCGTTCCCATCCGATATAGTTGCGACTATCGTTCCCGGATCTGCTGTGGTGAAATCTGAGGACACATCCTCCACGATATTTCTCGACCTAGTTTCGCTTAGCAGAGTGCTCTCAGCAATGTTCGCATACGTTCCGTTGATCCGAGCGAGGTTGGATGCACCGTCGATCTGTTCGAGTACACGCTCAAGAACGGACTGTGCCGAAGCGGTGCCAGACGCAGCGATCAACGCTGCAAAGGAAGCCGCAAACAGGCGCATCCAGGGATTCTCCAAAGTACAGCCATGATCCTATGGCAGCTTTTCGGAAGTTTATCCAAGGAAAACCATACTTACATCACCGTTGGCCGTTCGGGGATTGAGAGGCGCCGAGACGGTTCCAAAGACCTCAAAATCACCCTGAATGGGGTCTGATGCCGGATGGATGGGGCCGAATCCTACGCTAAGGCGAAGTTTTGGCCGAATT
>NZ_QPMK01000067.1 GCF_003344785.1 Thalassococcus profundi
GACTGAGGAAAGTAGACAGGAATATAGGGAGATGCAGCGTGAGGCCAAGATAGAGGTAGCAAAGGCCAAACAGAAAGCTTATGAGGACATGTATGCAAGGTTAGATAGTGCGGAAGGTGAAAGAGATGTATATCGGCTGGCGAGGCAGAGGGATAGAGATGGAAAGGATGTGCAGCAAGTTAGAGTGATTAAAGATAGAGAAGGAAATGTGTTGACAGGGGACAAGAGGGTGATGGAAAGATGGAAGGAGTATTATGATGAAGAGGTGAACAAAGAAAATGACAGAGAGAGCAGAGTAGTAGAGGCAAATAATGTTGAGAAGGAAGTAGAAAGGATTAGCAAAGGTGAAGTTAGGAGAGCTTTGAAAAGGATGAAGAGAGGAAAAGCGGTTGGTCCTGATGACATACCAGTGGAGGTATGGAAGTGTCTAGGAGAGATGGCAGTAGAGTTTTTAACTAGGTTGTTCAACAAGGTTTTGGAGAGTGAGAGGATGCCTGAGGAATGGAGGAGAAGTGTTTTGGTGCCGATCTTTAAGAACAAGGGAGATGTACAGAACTGTGGAAACTATAGAGGTATTAAGCTGATGAGTCATACAATGAAGTTGTGGGAAAGAGTAGTGGAAGCTAGGCTAAGAGGAGAAGTGAGCATCTGTGAGCAGCAGTATGGTTT
>NZ_QPMK01000068.1 GCF_003344785.1 Thalassococcus profundi
AAGAATGTACCGCTCAAACCAAGTTCATACTCAGTTGTAATCTCTGGTTTCAAGTTTGTATTTAGCAAGCGGTTATACTCTGTCAGACCTAACACACCAGAAATTGGCAAATATGTATAATAAGACTGGAATGGACGGTAATATGAATTAGTCATATATACATCAGCATCATTACCAGTCTGACCTATAGCTGCACGAACCTTCAACAAGTCGATCTGCTTGATATTCTTCAATGCAGGAATAGCCTGGTTCAGAAGTACAGATACATTGGCACCGCCATAGAAGAAACTGTTATTACCAACAGGAAGTGTAGAAGACCAGTCGTTACGGGCAGAAAGGTTCAGGAAGGCCCAATCCTTATAACCAAGCTCTACCTGTCCCAAAAGTCCAATCAATCTTCTTTTCCATGAGGTTGCATCAGTAAGAGAATTGGAAATGGTATTATCCAAGGAATTCCATCCAGGAATTTCCAACTGCTCATTATAACCACCTACAGTATCATAGTTTCTCTGGTTCAAGTTCCAACCCAAGGTTGCACCTACCGAAAAATCACCGAAAGTATGATTACCGGTCAATAAGAGGCTTGCATCAATCTGTCCACGCTGAGAACGATACTTAGAATAGTAACCCTGGTTACCTACAGTTGTACCATTACCATTTGCCTGATA
>NZ_QPMK01000069.1 GCF_003344785.1 Thalassococcus profundi
AAAACGGTAGAATCTAAAAAGAAAGATTGGTATTAACATCCGAAAACATATTGCAAATCATTAATAGGTATACATAACCTGTTGGCGGAATTAGTTTAGCGCATATTTAACCCTGCCAATCGGTCTATTGTTTACATAATTTATATATTGCAAGACTGTGAATGCGCTAATTTTCCCGATGATTCGGGTAAACAGTCCTGGTGTTTGCTTTGCGTAATTTCTGAAGAGCATGAAGTGATCACAAAGTTGAGAGAAATTGGTCTCGATTCTCTTTCTCGCCTTTGCATAAGGCTTGAATGTTGGTCTCCAATTCTTCATATTCAGACGATATGGAACTTCCAACTTAATGCCTACAGAAGAAAACAGGTCTTGCTGTAGTTCTGCACTGAGGTAAGCACGATCACCTAGGATGCAACAGTCATGAAATTGAAACTTAACATCTTTAAGAAAATGAATGTCATGAACATTAGCTGGACTCAAATCATACGAGTGGATAACTCCACTTAACCCACAGACTGCGTGGAGTTTAAATCCATAATAGTATATCTTCTGAGTGGCACAATAGCCAAATGCCGGAGAGTTTGTCACGTCTGTTCCTTTCATCTTGCAACGCAATCCTCTGGACAAACGGCATACCTCTATCGGTTTGGAATCAATGCAGAAATA
>NZ_QPMK01000070.1 GCF_003344785.1 Thalassococcus profundi
CCTTACGGTGGCAGTGTCCCCAGAGTGCCCAGCTTAACCTGATGGCAACTAAGGAGAGGGGTTGCGCTCGTTATGGCACTTAAGCCGACACCTCACGGCACGAGCTGACGACAACCATGCAGCACCTTCACAGAGGCCCCGAAGGGCGTCATTGTCTCCAAATCCTTCCTCTGCAATTCAAGCCCGGGTAAGGTTCCTCGCGTATCATCGAATTAAACCACATGTTCCTCCGCTTGTGCGGGCCCCCGTCAATTCCTTTGAGTTTCACCGTTGCCGGCGTACTCCCCAGGTGGGATGCTTATGGCTTTCGCTTGGCCGCTGACCTATTCAGGCCAACAGCGGGCATCCATCGTTTACCGTGCGGACTACCAGGGTATCTAATCCTGTTCGATACCCGCACTTTCGAGCTTCAGCGTCAGTTGCGCTCCAGTGAGCTGCCTTCGCAATCGGAGTTCTTCGTGATATCTAAGCATTTCACCGCTACACCACGAATTCCGCCTGCCTCAACCGTACTCAAGGTCTCCAGTTTCAACTGCAATTTTAAGGTTGAGCCCCAAACTTTCACAGCTGACTTAACGACCCGTCTGCGCTCCCTTTAAACCCAATAAATCCGGATAACGCTCGCATCCTCCGTATTACCGCGGCTGCTGGCACGGAGTTAGCCG
>NZ_QPMK01000008.1 GCF_003344785.1 Thalassococcus profundi
CGTCACTGCGGGCGCGGGCGGCGCGGCTGCGCGGGCCGGTGATCGACGCGGCCACGGCGGCGCGCATCGAACGCGGGGTGCGGCGTCCCGGCTGAGCGCCGTTGCACGTCCCCGCCGAACCGGCTACGAACCCGCGCAACATCATTCTGCGCAGGAGCCCCGAACATGTCTGACCCGTTGCGCCTTGGAATTGCAGGCCTCGGCACCGTCGGCGCGGGCGTCGTCAAGATCGTCCGGCAAAAGGCCGCGCTGCTGGCCGAACGCACCGGCCGGCCTGTGACCATCTCGGCGGTCTCGGCGCGGCACCGCGATGCCGACCGGGGCGTGTCGCTCAGCGACTACGCCTGGGAAGACGATCCGGTGCAGCTTGCGGGGCGCGACGACATCGACGTCTTCGTCGAGCTCATGGGCGGCAGCGACGGCCCCGCCAAGGCCGCGACCGAAGCGGCCCTGCGCGCGGGCAAGGACGTGGTCACGGCCAACAAGGCGATGCTCGCCCACAACGGCCAGGCGCTGGCGGAACTGGCCGAGGAACAGGGCCGCGTCCTGCGCTTCGAAGCGGCGGTCGCGGGCGGCATTCCGGTCATCAAGGCACTGACCGAAGGGCTTGCGGGCAACGAGATCACCCGCGTCATGGGCGTGATGAACGGCACCTGCAACTATATCCTCACGCGGATGGAATCCGCCGGGCTGACCTATGACGAGGCCTTCGCCGAAGCGGACGGGCTGGGCTATCTCGAGGCCGATCCGGAGCTGGACGTGGGCGGCATCGACGCCGGTCACAAGCTGTCGCTGCTGGCGGCGATCGCCTATGGCACGCAGGTCGCCTTCGACTCGGTCGAGCTGGAAGGGATCGGCAAGATCAGCATCGACGATATCCGCCAGGCGTCGGACATGGGCTTCAAGATCAAGTTGCTGGGCGTCAGCCGGATGACCGGGCGGGGGCTCGAGCAGCGCATGGCGCCCTGTCTCGTTCCCGCGACCTCGCCGCTGGGGCAGCTGGACGGCGGCACCAACATGGTGGTGATCGAAGGCGACCAGGTGGGCCAGATCGTGATGCGCGGCGCCGGGGCCGGCGAAGGCCCGACCGCCAGCGCCGTGATGGGCGACGTGATGGACATCGCCCGCGGCACGCGGCTGTCGACCTTCGGCCAGCCCGCCAGCTCCCTGCGCGCCGCCACGGCGGCGAAATCCGCCACACCCGCGCCCTTCTACCTGCGCATGTCGCTGGTCGACAAACCCGGCGCCCTGGCCAAGATCGCCACGGTCTTGGGCGAGGTCGGCATTTCCATCGACCGGATGCGCCAGTACGGCCATTCCGAAGGCGCCGCCCCGGTGTTGATCGTGACGCACAAATCCGCCCGCGACGCGCTGGACCGCGCGCTCGAGGCGATGGCGGACACCGGCGTTCTGGCCAGCGACCCGGTGGTCCTCCGGATCGAGGAAGTCTGACCGGTCCGGCGTCGGGACCGCTGCCGCTTCGGCGCGCCCGGCCGCCTATTTCACAGCAGCGCCCTTGTGAACCGGGATGCCGCTGGGCTACACGAACGAGGACATTTTCATCACGAGGACGATCTTCATGCCCGCGACCAAGGATTTCAACGACCGCATGCTGTCCCTGGGGCTCGCCCGGGTCTCCGAAGCCGCCGCTATCGCCTCGGCCAAGCTGATCGGACGCGGCGACGAAAAGGCCGCGGACCAGGCCGCGGTCAACGCCATGCGCGAGCAGCTCAACAAGCTGGACATCGCCGGGGTCGTGGTCATCGGAGAGGGCGAGCGCGACGAGGCGCCGATGCTCTATATCGGCGAAGAGGTCGGCACCGGCAACGGCCCCGGCGTGGACATCGCGCTCGATCCGCTCGAAGGCACCACGCTGACCGCCAAGGACATGCCCAACGCGCTTACCGTGATCTCCATGGGGCCGCGCGGGTCGATGCTGCACGCGCCCGACGTCTACATGGACAAGCTGGCCATCGGCCCGGGCTATCCGCAGGGCGTGGTGACGCTGGACATGAGCCCGGCAGAGCGGGTGAAGGCGCTGGCCAAGGCCAAGGGCTGCGGGGCGGGGGACATCACCGTCTGCATCCTCGAACGTCCGCGCCACGAGGACATGATCGAAGAGGTGCGGTCGACCGGTGCGGCGATCAAGCTGATCACCGACGGCGACGTTGCGGGCGTCATGCACTGCGCCGAGACCGGGATTACCGGCATCGACATGTACATGGGATCGGGCGGCGCGCCCGAGGGGGTGCTGGCCGCGTCGGCGCTGAAATGCATGGGCGGGCAGATCTACGGCCGGCTGCTGTTCCGCAACGAGGACGAGAAAGGCCGCGCCGCCAAGGCCGGGATCACCGACCTCGACAAGGTCTATGCCCGCGACGACATGGTGACGGACCACGTCATCTTTGCCGCCACTGGCGTGACCAGCGGATCGCTGCTGCCGGGGATCAAGCGTGAGGTCGGGTATTTGACCACAGAGACGATCCTGATGCGGTCGAAGACCGGATCGGTGCGGCGCATGAACTACCGTAACCCGACCAAGCCCGCGGCCTGACGCAGCACGGGCGTCGGGCGCCGGAGCCTCCGGCGGGAGTTTTTTGGCAAGATGAAGGGGGAGCCGCGCGCTCCTGAACGGGACCGGCGTGAGTTTTCTGGGGGTCGAGACATCGCTGACCGGACGGCGCTGGATCGGCCCGGCGCCGGACCGGGCGCGCGCCGCCGAGGCGATGGCGCAGCAGACCATGCTGCCGCCGGCGCTGTGCCAGACACTGGCGCGGCTGGGCGTGGCCAACGAGGCGGCGCTGGCTTACCTGGAACCGACCCTGCGCGACCTGCTGCCCGATCCGCGATCCCTGCGCGACATGGAGGCGGCGGCGGCGCGGCTGGTGCGGGCCGCTGGCGCGCGGGAACGGATCGCGATCTTTGCCGATTATGACGTCGATGGCGGCGCCTCTGCGGCGCTGCTGCTCGACTGGCTGCACCAGCAGGGGCAGCAGGCCACACTCTATGTGCCCGACCGGATCGACGAAGGCTACGGCCCCAACGATGCCGCCATGGCCGAGCTCGCCGCGCGCCACGACCTGATCGTCTGCGTCGACTGCGGGACGCTGTCACACGGGCCGGTGGCGGCGGCGAAAGGCGCGGACGTGATCATTCTCGATCATCACCTGGGCGGTGAGACGCTGCCCGCGGCGCTGGCCGTGGTGAACCCCAACCGGCAGGACGAGAACGGCGACCTGGGCCATCTTTGCGCCGCCGGGGTGGTGTTTCTGGCGCTGGTCGAGGCCGGGCGCCAGATGCGCGAAGCGGGCGGCAACGGGCCGGACCTCATGTCGATGCTCGACCTTGTGGCGCTGGCCACCGTGGCCGACGTGGCGCCGCTGCGCGGGGTCAACCGGGCACTGGTGCGGCAGGGATTGCGCGTGATGGCGCAGCGGGGCCGGCCCGGTCTGGTGGCTTTGTCGGACATCGCCCGGCTCGACACCGCACCGACGGCCTACCACCTGGGATTTGTCCTGGGGCCACGGGTCAATGCCGGCGGGCGCATTGGCCGCGCCGACCTGGGGGCGCGCCTGTTGTCCTGCCGCAACCCGGTGGAGGCGCAGGCCATGGCCGAACGGCTCGACCAGTTGAATACCGAGCGGCGCGAGATCGAGGGCGAGGTGCGCGCCGCGGCGCTTGCGCAGGCCGAGGCGCGCGGGCTCGACGCGCCGCTGGTCTGGGCGGCGGGCGAGGGCTGGCACCCGGGGGTCGTCGGCATCGTCGCCTCGCGCCTCAAGGAGCAGGCCAACCGCCCCGCCATCGTGATCGGCCTCGACGGCGACGAGGGCAAGGGCTCGGGCCGGTCGGTGAGCGGCATCGATCTTGGCGCGGCGATCCAGCGGCTGGCCGCCGAAGGGCTGCTGATCAAGGGCGGCGGGCACAAGATGGCCGCCGGTCTGACCGTGGCCCGCGACCGGCTGGACGCGGCGATGGCGCGCCTGACGGAACTCCTGGCAAGGCAAGGCGCGGGGCAGGGCGGGCCCGCCGACCTCGCGCTCGACGGGATTCTGATGCCGGGCGCCGCCACCATCGAGCTTATCGACCAGATCGCCGCCGCCGGCCCCTTCGGCGCTGGCGCACCGGCCCCGCGATTTGTCTTTCCCGACGTGCAGATCGGCTTTGTCAAGGAGGTCGGCACCGGGCATCTCAAGGTCGGGTTCGGCGACGGCCTGGGCGCGCGGCTCGATGCGATTGCCTTCGGCGCCATGGACGGCCCGCTGGGACCGTCGCTGCGCGATCACGGCGGCAGGCGATTCCATCTGGCCGGACGGCTCGAGATCAACGAATGGAGCGGCCGGCGGTCCGTGCAACTGCGCCTCGATGATGCCGCCCCCAGCCATGGCTAGAGCCGCGCCGGCCGCACCAAGCTGCTGCGACAGAACGGAAATCTTCGTGTCACGCTGGTAATTGGACAGCGTCAGAAGAACTTGGCGCGCCGCGGCAAGATTTCCGAAATTTCCGCTTGCGAAGCGCCCGGCCTTTCCCTAGAACCGCCACACGCCAAGGTTTGGCCCGTTCGTCTATCGGTTAGGACGCCAGGTTTTCAACCTGGAAAGAGGGGTTCGATTCCCCTACGGGCTGCCACTTTCCTCCGAAAAACGCACTTGCGCGGCTCTAGATGCCGCATATGACACACGGTGTTCGGGCGTGGACGTGATGTACATGCCATATGCGCTTTGCAAGGCCAGATCCCGCTGCCGCAGAGTTTTCGGGAGCGACGTCCCGACGGTGCCATGCCGCGGTGGCGCCGCGTGGCGGTTCGGGCAGCACAAGCCAGTCGCGAGGCTTTTCCCGGAGGGAATCGCGTACCGAAGGTGGTGATTTTCTTGAATTGGGCAGGGAAAAGCCGTTTTTTTGCCGTTGTTCAACCTTAGGGAGAAAGATAAGCCTCGAAACCACTCGAGCAAAACCAGTCGTTAGGTGTTGTTCTCAGTTCGAGACAGAAAGAGAAAAGCCCAACCGGGCAAACGATGGCGGGAAAGCTTGCACCTATGAAAATACTCATCATTGACGACGATCCGATCGCAATCGATTTGCTGCGCGACTGCCTCTCTGAAGCCGGGTACACAGACCTGACCTGCGTCACCTCTGCCGATGCCGGGGAGCTTCATATTCGCAACAAGCTCGAACATTTCGACTGCTTCCTGCTCGACATCTCGATGCCGGGAAAGAGCGGTATCGAAATCTGCGCCGAGATCCGGAAGACCACACGCTATCGCTACACGCCGATCCTGATGATCACGCGGCTGGCAGAGCGGTCGTCGATCCGGGCGGCGTTCCAGAACGGCGCTTCGGACTACATCACGAAGCCGTTCGAATATTTCGAGGTCATCGCCCGTATCAACATCGCGCAACGTCTGGCCGCCACCCGTGCGAAGGAGCATGGGGATCCGCTGGTCATCGATCCGATGCCGAAAGCGGGTTCGTCCGAACAATACCCCGGTTCCTTCCTGAGGAAGATCGACACCCTGATCGACCAGGAAAGCCTGTCGCTCGAGCGGGACGGGGTTCTTCCGATGTTCGTGTTCAAGAACTACCTGGAACGCATCACCCGGGTGGAAACCTGTGCCATCGAGGTCTTTGCCATCAAGGTCGAGGATATCGAGGATCACTTCGGTCGCATCGACCCGGCCAACTTCATCAGGTTCATCGGTGCCCTCAACACGTCAGTCAAGGAATTCACCGGGATCGACAGCGCCTTCATGACGCATGTCGGCGAAGGGCTGTTCCTGTGTGCAGCCGACGGCGCGAACGTGAGTTCGGTGGACAAGATCGAACGTGGCGTGTCAGAATGCTTTGATCGCAGGCTGTCGAAGGCGGTGCCGGGATACACGCGTCGGGTCGAACTGACCTCGAGCGAACCGCTCCATCTTCTCACCGCCTCGCGGCCGAATTTCAACCGCCTGATCAAGGTCATGCGAACACGCGTAAATCTTCGTCAATCTGACAAGATGAGCAGCGTCGGAGCCTGAGGCCCGGTAGACAGTTTCCGTTTGAGTGGTCACGCTTTCTGTTCCTTGAAATGGATTGTCAGACATGTGGTGCGCCAATGACTCAGACACTGCGGATTCTTCATGTCGAGGATGATCTCAGCATCCTCGAAATCACGAAGATATCTCTTTCGCTTTCGGACCGGATTCAGCTGTTTCAGTTTTCGTCGCCGGCAAGGGCGCTTGAGTTTGCCTCGTCCGAAAAGGTCGATGCGTTTCTTCTTGATGTCGCAATGCCAGAAATGAACGGTGGCGTCCTGTTGCAAAAACTTCGAGAGCTGGAGGGATTCGAGACAACTCCGGCCATTTTCATGACGGCCCATGCGCAACATGAGGATATCGTCAGGTTGGAGTCGCTGGGGGCCAACAGTGTCATTACAAAGCCCTTCGATCCCGTCACGCTCGCCGAAAAGGTTCTTCGGATTTTCGAGAGGCTGACCCAGAACACTCCACCGGAGAGGATGCCGAGATAGAGTTTCATCCGGCGAGACATCTTTCTGTACTGTGGAAGGTGAAAGATTGGCACTGAAAAGGGCGGCGTGCCGCCAAATTCAACCGGGCGCTTTCCTGTATCTTGCCAGAGGTACCAAGGGTACGGCGCCCGGCGCCTTTCGATGATTCGGATGGGTTTTCAGCAATTTCTGACGGCCGTGCCCGGGCTGCGCACGGCGTGTCAGCGGGAACGCCAGCGCAAATGCCGGTGCCCGGCACTTTCGGAGAATCCCATACGCGATAAGTCTGGATGAACCGGGGGAGGTGGTCGACGTGCCCCTCTGGTCGGAGGAAGCGATTTTCAGGCCAACGGTTAGAGACTCGTGGCGTCTGATCAGGTGGCATATTCCGAACAAGGTTAAGTCAGATTTGCGTGCGCGTTCCGGCGAACTTTCGCCATATTCCGATGTCAGCGGTTTAATCAGCAATTTGGCTGAGACCTGGGGGTCAAGTTGAAAATACTCGTTGTCGATGACGATCCTTGTATCTTGGAAATGCTTCCGATCATTCTGGCGAATGAAGGGATGCGTGAAGTCGTTTGTTCTGCGTCGAGTCACGACGCTTTGACCGCCATCGAAGAGGCGTCTCCGCGCTTCGATTGCTTCATCTTCGATATTGCAATGCCGGGTCTGACGGGAATCGATCTCTGTCGCAGGGTTCGAGCGACAACGGCGTACAACGCGACGCCAATCCTGATGCTGACCTCGCTTCGAGACGAAGAAAGCATGCGCCAGGCGCTTGGAGCCGGAGCCACCGACTATATAACCAAACCGTTCGACATTCTGCAGATTGGCGTGAGGATAAAATTGGCCCATCGGCTCGTGACGGCGCGTGAGAAAATCACGGCCCTGACCGAAGGCGATCATCGCGATACCGGTAAACAGCGGCTGAGGGAAAATATCACGCGGAACGAGATCATGAACCTGTTTTCGAACGAACTGTATAAAACAGGTGGCAAGTAAACAGGGACTCTCGAAAACTGAGTGATCTAGTGTCTTTACGGCTGGGAAACGGCGACGTTTCAGAAATCATGCGTGCTGGCCACGCCGTTGTTTCAGAAATCATGCGTGCTGGCCACGCCGTTTCCGTCACAGAAGCAATTTTTCGCTATCGGTGATATACGCCTCAATTCCTGCGAACGTCTTGTACCGCGTAGTCGGCCTGGCAGCTCTCGCAAACCTCGAGAAGATGTGCGACCGCCTTCATGACGTCATCGTCTATCTTTGAACCAAGCGCATCCCGTCTGCGGATCAGGTCTTCGGTCTTTCCCGCCTGTTGGCCGAGCGTATGAAAGCCGAGCGTGCCGGCCGTTCCGGCGATTCTGTGTGCAATATCCCGAATGACTATCAGGTCCGAATGGTTGGGCGGGGTCTGCCGAATGCTGACGGACGCTTTGCTGATCTGATCTGTTTGTTCCTTGAGCAACCCGATGAAGCGCAGTTTGATCTTCTCGAAAGAGGAGTAGAACTCTTGATTCATATTCAAGCCTGTCTGTCTGGGTTTTCAGGGGGTTTCGGGCGCTGATTTGGGTGCTCGCACCGCCTTAGTGACGCCGTGATGGTATTGGCGCAGTTGTCTCGGCACGACCGGAGTCAGCCATTCCTCGTGATGCGAGCGAAAAATCACTCTGCCCGAATAAGAGGCGCCGTATTCGTCGCACCTGTCGAATGGCAGATGCGCGCGCGATCCGATGCGGTACCGGACCTGCGGTAAGGGTTTCGGTACACCCATGCGTCTTTGTGAGGCGCGACACCGGCGCAGGCCGCTTCGGCAGGGGCGGCGTTGACGTTGTGGTACGTGACCATGCCAAGAAAGTAAGCGACGAAGTCGAGTTCGTTCAGCGTCCTGAAATTAGGAGAAACGTCCATTTAAACCTCACGAGATGCCGTGTTTCAGCGATTCTCTTACCTTCAACCAAAATTGCGGCTGCTTTTTGTCGAGTCGGAGACACTGGCCTCCTTGTTTGAAGTGCCGGGTCTGCCGGTGCCAAAATGTCATCTCGCGACGATGCTTTTTCCCACGATTTGCCCCCTGATCCTAGCCAATTTGGATCATTCCGAAAACTGTTGTGAGAGACAAAAGTTAACAACAACTTGAGGTTGAGGGTCGCCTGTGGACAAATGTTGTGGCAAAACCGTAGGCGAGGCCGTCGACGGTCGCCATTGCCGCGCTGCCAGCACCGCTCTGATCATCGGGCGCGCAGCTGTTGCGAGAGAAACGACAATGTTCTGAAAAATGTTTGCATTGTCCTTGAAAGGCCTTGCAAAGTTAGCATCGCCCGGTAACGTTCGGTTATCAATGGATGTTGTTCGATTGAAAGTTTTCCGAGTGATGGGCGAGGCTGTGCGTATGAGGATGGCATACGCTACGTAGGAAAAGGTGGCGCCAGTGACTCTGGAATGCTCTGGGCCGGCTGGCCAAACAGGTTCCACGGATTGGGCGGCCTACGCGACGGCCTACGACTTGCTGGCTCTTCACAACCCTGAGTATAAAGCGTTGATGTCGGGCTTTGAGACGTTTCTGTCGTCGGTCCAAGAACCTCGGCTCGTCTACGACATAGGCGGCGGTACCGGCAACTATACCGCCATCGCCGCGAAGGCCTTTCCGAAGAGTGCGATTCGCTTCATCGAACCCGATCCCGGGATGATGGGCCTGGCGAAACGCAAGCTGGCCGGGCACAAAAATATCGAATTCCAGAATGTGTCGCTCGAGAAGCTTTCGGTCGTCGACAAAGCCGACCTGATCGTATGCGTGCATGCGCTGTATGCGATGCCGAACCCCGCGCAGAGGCTCAAGGACCTGCATGATCTCCTTCGCCCCGGCGGAGTCCTTTATCTTGTGGATCTGGGCCGCTACATGGCCGTTTCGGACTGGCGTCGATATCTCTTTCTCTCAATCCTGAAGGCTCAGGGTCCTATCGGTGCGCTCAAGATATTTTGGCGCGGCCGAGAAATCGCCAAGCAGAACGCGGCAATCTACGAATCGCAAAAAAAGGGTGAGTACTGGACGCATACCGAAGAGGAATTCGCAGTTGCCGTCAAAAAGGCCGGTTTCGAAATCCTGAAGCAGCAGCCGGTTTATCGTGGCTACAGCGATCTTGTGGTGTGTCGTCCTAAACCCTAGTCGCGCGCGGGCGGAAGGATCGATTATGAACTTGCAAGCGATCAAGACATTGGAGCGGGCTCGATACAGGGTCGTGACGGAAAAGGTCTACCTCGATCAGGTGTATCGCCTGCGCTACAGATCCTATCGTTCCGAGAATACGATTCCTCATGACGATAGCGGCATGATGACAGATCGTTTCGACGAAACAGCGAACTGCATTCACGTCGCGGTCGATTTCGACGATAAACTCGTGGCGTCCGTGCGTTTGCACCTGATATCCAAATTATCACCGATATCGCCGACCCTGGAAGTGTTTCCAGAACTTCTGGACGAGCTTGCAAGCGGGAAAACGATCCTGGATCCGACGCGGTTTGTCATCGATCCTGCGGTCCGGAAGGACAATATTCAGTTGCATTTCCTGGTTCTGCGTATCCCGTTTCTGGCCACGATCTTCTACGATGTGGATATCGCCCTGGCACCGGTTCGGTCTGAACACGTCCCGTTCTACAGGCGCTATCTGGGCTATGGCGCCATGCTGGAGCCGCGAACCTATCCCGGGCTGAGCAAGCCGATCCAGCTTCTCACCGCGCGGGTGCGCGAGCAACGCGCCGCAGTTCTGGCGCGGACGCCGGTTTTCGGTCCGATCGGATGGATTCCGAATTCCAGCATCGCGTTTCCGGACTTGTCGGGCGTCTTTCCCGCCTGCCGGAAGGGCGGGACCGACGCGGCCTGAGCGCGGCGGTAATGTGGCAGGTTGCACAAGGTATCGGTCAGAATGGCCGTGCTGAATCGGCTTTTGTCCGGGAGAAACGCCGTTCACCTTTGGGTTGAGGTGTGCGGAGGAAATCTCGCGTAAAAACAGATTTTCAGCCTACTTTCGACAAAATGAGCGTGCATGATCTTTGTGAGCTCAGCAGTAGGTGCTTGAATGCAGGCCGCGAAAACATTTCTGAAGACCTGGAAAGGTTGGTTCGACCCTACCGGTCGTGAACAACGGATCAAGGACTACATCCACTTGGCCAACCAGCTTGTCTGGAAGCGTCAGGCGAGCTTTCTCGCGGCGGCGGTCCTGGCAGCGCTCTACTTCGATCCGGTCGTCGTCTTCATGGGCTACGCGCTGGTGGTCGTGACAGAACTCCTCGATGGCCTTCTGGCCCACAAATCGAAGAATTGGGACGGCCAAGACAAGGCCGTCGGGCGTCAAATCCTCAAGGGTATATTTGTCAACACGGCCCTGAGCGCCCTGGCGATCAGCTTCTTTATCGCGCAAATCGCCAACCAGCAGGTGTCCGGAGGACATTTTACGCCTTTGTTTTTCCTGTTTTCGGCGTCGGTATTTGCGGCAATGTACAACAGCCAGATGCTCGGGATTCTCCTGCTGCGCATATCGATCTATGGAGTTGCCTTTCTCTATATCGCCCTGGTGGACGTGATCCGATACAACCCGCCGCTCAGCTCGAACATATGGCTTGAATTCTTCACGCTTATCTTCGTCCTTTACTTCATTTTCGACATATCGATCACCTTCTATCGCCGCTACCAGGAGCGGATCGAACAAATGAAGCTGATCGAAGAGGAAAACCGCCGCACGAAAGCTGCGCTGGAGGTGAAATCCCAGTTTCTTTCCACGGTGAGCCACGAATTGAGGACGCCGCTGACCTCGATCATCGGATCCCTGGAACTGGTCAGGAACAACGCCCTGGGCGACATGCCTGACAACATGAAGCCGATCATCGGGATCGCGGCGAAGAACTCCCAACGACTTGCCGCCCTGATCGAAGATCTTCTGGACGTGCAGAAGATCGAGGCCGGGGAAATGAGGTTTCATTTCGAAACGCTTTGCGCAAATGCCCTGGTGCATGAAGCGGTGGATTCCAGCGCTGGCTTTGCGAGCCGTCTCGGGATTCCCGTGAAAGTCATAGATCGTGCCGGTGGAGCCCGGATCAGAGGCGATCGGAACCGGTTGATTCAGGTTCTCAACAATCTTTTGTCCAATGCCCTGAAGTTCTCGGACAAGGGCGGAGTCGTCACCGTGTGTTCGGAAGTGGTCGGGCAGCGCGTTCGTATTTCCGTCCGCGATGAAGGATTGGGAATCCCCGAAAACTCGGAAGAATGTGTCTTCGGCAAGTTCAGCCAGATCGACTCTTCGGATATCCGCAAGGTCGGGGGCACGGGGCTTGGTCTCAATATCAGCAGACAGATCATGAACCATCACGACGCGGAACTCAGATATGAGAGCGAGCTTGGTGTCGGAACGACGTTCTATATGGACTTCGACGGCGTGGCGGAAGAAAGCGACAAGGCGGCATAAAGGCCGTTAGGTGTCGCAGACGTTCGCAAAGACGGATTTCCGCGTTTTCCCCGTTCGGGACTAACTTGCGGGCCCGGACCGGCGCATCGCACTTCAGAATGGCGGTCACACCCGCCGTGTCGCCGGGGGGGCTCAATGCGCATGTCTCCCGGCCCGGTCAATCGGATATGAACCGGATATGCGGCCGACCGTTCGCCGATGCGCCACTGACATGGGCCGTGACGCGGAACACCTCCCGCAGAGTGTCTTGCGTCAATACCTCTTCCGGTGTGCCGCTGGCGCGGAGGGCCCCGGCTTCGAGCACCACGATCCGGTCGCAGAACATGGCGGCAAGGTTGAGGTCATGCAGCGCGATGACACTGGTCACGTCGAGGTCCCGGACCATGCGCAGGATTTCGATCTGGTGGTGAATGTCGAGATGGTTCGTCGGCTCGTCCAGGAACATCACTTGCGGGGACTGCGCCAGCGCGCGGGCGATATGCACCCTCTGGCGTTCGCCCCCCGACAATGTCTGCCAAGCCTGTTTCCGCCGCGATGCCATGTCCACGCGGTCGAGCGCCCGGTTGACCGCCGCCTCGTCGCCCTCGGACCAGCCCGCAAGCGCCGAGCGGTGCGGGGTCCGCCCGAGGCACACGACATCCGCCACGGTGACATTGGTGTCGGTGGCCGCGCTTTGCTGTACGAAGGCGACCTGCCGGGACAAGGCTTTGCGAGACACCTGCGCGATGTCCTGTCCATTGATCTCGACGCGCCCCGACAGCGGAGACCGCAGCCCGGCCAGCAGCCGCAACAGGGAGGACTTGCCGGATCCGTTGGGGCCGATCAGACCCAGGGTTTCACCCGACGCGACCGTCAGCGACACATCCGCCACGATGGTTCTGCGTTTCACGCCCCAGACAAGGTTCTCGGCCACGACACTCATGTTTGCGGCCTTGCCCGGTAGAGGATGATCGCGAAGAAGGGCACGCCGACCAGCGCCGTGACCACCCCGATGGGGACCGTCTGCTGCGCGACGATCACGCGCGACGCGATATCGGCGATCACCATGAAGACCGCACCGGTCATGGCGCAGGCCGGGAGAAGCCGCAGGTGCAGAGGTCCGACGATGTAGCGCGCGGCATGCGGGACCACGAGCCCGACAAAGCCGATGGCGCCGACCATGCTGACGATCGTCGCGGTCAGGACGGCCGTCACCCCGAACAGAACCAGCCGGATGCGCCCGACGGGCACGCCGAGCGCCGCCGCATCCTCGTCTCCGAAGGTGAAGGCGTCGAGCGATCGCGCCATCCAGATGCAGATAACGAGACTGAGGACAACAACAGCGAGCAGCAGCTGGAAATCCGGCCAGCGCACGCCGCCGAAACTGCCGAGAAGCCAGAACATCACATCCCGCGCCTGTTGAGCATTGCCCGACGTGGTCACGATGTAGGAGGTCAGCGCGTTGAAAAGCTGCGAAGCCGCGACACCGGCGAGGATCGTGTGGTTCGGCCCGCTTGTCRCGCCGTTGGACAGCAGCGCCACCAGCGCAAAGGCGGCGAACGCCCCGGCGAAGGCGCCCAGGGACAGCGACAGGCCTCCGGCGCCGATGCCGAGCACGATCACGCAGACCGCTCCGGTCGAGGCCCCCGCCGAGACGCCCAGGACAAACGGTTCGGCCAGGGCGTTGCGCAGCAGCGCCTGTAGGATCGCGCCGCAGATCGCCAGCCCCGCCCCGGCGAGCGCCGCCACCAGCGCGCGGCTGAGACGCAGGTTCCACACCACGCTCTGCTCGACGGGGGGAACCTCGGCGCCAGTCAGGCCAAGCTCGTTCGTGATCGACAGAAAGACCGTGGGCAGGGCGATGTTGTAATCGCCGATCGCAGCCGCCGAAGCGACCGCGAAGGCGAGAACGGCCGCCGACAGGCACAGGAACGGAAAAAGCCAGCCCGATCCGCGTTCCCCGGTCTCCGAGGTCATCACGGCAGATCCAGCTCTTTCAGCTGTTCGGCCAAGGCTTCAGCGCCGTAAAGTGTGCGGACGCTGGTGTTCATCGCCGCGCCGCTCATCACCACGATGCGGCCTTCGCGCACCGCTTCCATCTGGCTGACGGTCGGGTCCGAGGTCAGAAAGGCGATCTTGTTCTCTGCAGTGTCCAGCGCCCAGCGATTGCGGTCGACCTGGCTCACGACAAAGACCGTGGGGTCGGCTGCCATGATGCCTTCCCACCCGACCGTCGGCCATTCGGCCTCGGTCTGGATGGCGTTCTTGCCGCCAAGCAGATCGGCGATGTAGCCCGAGGCGCCGAAGCCGCCGCCCAGGTAGGCGTCATCGGCGGGCGAAGGGCTGGAGAACCAGAACAGGAACGTCAGATCCTCGTCCTCCGGGAAACGCGCGCGCAAGGCGGCCTCGCGCGATTTGAAATCCTCGATCAGCGCCGTGCCGCGGTCGGCGATGTCGAAGATGCGCGACAGGTCCTCGATCTCTTTGTAGACCAGGTCCATGGTCCAGAGGTCGCGGCGGGAGCCGTAGGCGTCGCCCGCATCGAGCGTCGTGGAACACGCGCTTGGCGACAGGTAGGTCGGGATGCCGAGAACTTCGAAATCCGACCGCTGCGCGACCTTGCTGTCGGGCCCAAGCAGTGTCGTGAGCATGGCCGCCACGAAGTCGGGTTGCGTCGAGAGCACGGATTCAAGAGTTGGGAATTCAACCGTCAGAAGCTCGACTGAATTGTTGGCTTCCGCCAATTCGGGCAGCACGGAATTCGGCCAGAAGGCCGTCGCCGCCATCCGGTCTTCGAGCCCGAGAAGCAGCATGATCTCGGCGCTGTTCTGACCTAGGGCGACGGCCTTCTGCGGCGCCTGTTCGAAGGTGACGCTTTGACCGCAGTTCTCGATCGTCAGGGGATAGGTCGTTTCAGCCTGCGCAGACATGCCGCAAATGGCCAGGGCAACGCTTCCGGACGCCAGGATCGGCTTGATCCGCATGGTGGGAATCCATTCTTGAGTAGTTAAGTCGGAAATGGCGTAATCGCATCCCCACGCCAGTTCAAGAGCGTTTTTGTCGGAAATAAACCGGCGCGCTGCCGCCTCGACCTACGTTGCCCGAAACGCCAAGGCGCGCGCCTGCCGCCAGCCGGTATCCCCCGTCGCGCAGATCCGTCCGAACCTGACAGCCGCGCCTCAGAAACTTGCTGCGGCGTGGTTTCGCCCCCTCGCTCTTGCGTCTTTTTCCCGTAAGTTGGCCACCCGCCGGATTGGACGTTCGCCGGGCTTCACACGTGCGCATCGACGCTTCGCACACGCCAGAACGCCGTCCGAGCGATGTGGTTGCGGCAGCGGCGGTTGCCCGGAGAGGTGTTCGGCGGCAAACCGTCCCAGCCAGGCCAGGCCGCCTGCCTGGGACGTAGCGGTGCTAGACGGTCGGAACCGTGCCGCCGTCGATCACGTATTCCGTGCCGGTGATCGTGCCGGCGCGATCCGAGCCGAGAAATGCGATCAGGTTCGCAACCTCTTCCGGCCGGGTAGGCCGGCCGATCGGCACGCCGCCGAGCGACTCCATGATCATGCGCTTGCCCGCGTCGACGTCGACCCCATGCTCTGCGGCAAGGCGTTTTGCCAGCTCGACCGAGGATTCGGTCTCGATCCAGCCCGGAGAGACGCGGACGACTCGCACACCCTTGGGCGAGACCTGCTTCGACAGGCTCTTGCTGTAGGTGGACAGCGCCGCCTTGGCGGCGGCATAGGCCGTCGTCGCCTCGGGCAGTGGCAGCGCGCGCTGGATGGATGTGACGTGGATCACCACGCCGCTGCCCCGCGCCTCCATCTCCGGCACGAGCGCGCGGTCGAGGCGCACTGCCGGCATCAGGTTCAGGTCGATCTCGCGCCGCCATTCGTCGTCGTCCAGCGCCCTGTAGCCGCCTGCGGGCGCCGAGGACCCGCCGAGCATGTGGACGATGATGTCGACGCCGCCCAGCCTCTCGCGCACGGCCTCGGCCACTGTGGCGCAGCCTTCGGGCCGCGTCAGGTCCGCCGCGATGAACCGGTCTTCGGGCATCTCCGGTGGTCTTGTGCGTGCCGTCGTCAGAACATCGGCACCGAGCTTCTTGAACAGGGACACGGTCGCGCCTCCGGCACCGCGTGTGCCGGAGGTGACGAGGGCCCGCTTGCCCTCAAGGGTCAGAAAGGCGCTCACGGGACGATCTCCAGTTCGGCGATCTTTTTGCCACGGAGGACGAAGAAGTAGCGCAGGTCGACAGGGCTGCCGGGGAAGTTGCCGACGAGATGGCTGGTGACGACCGTGCGCGCGCCGTCTTGCGCGATGTCGAACGGTTCGACCGTGTAGGTGTATTGCGTGGAGGCGTTCGCCATCCACTGCCGGATCGCGTTGCGGCCGGTGTAGGTATTGCCTTCGTCGAGGACGGTGGCGTCCTCGGTGAAGCAGTCCGAGATCGCCTGCGCATTGCCTGTCTTGTCGGCCGAAAAATAGGCGGCGATCACCTTGGGAAGTTCAATACTCATAGTGGGTCTCCTTTTGTGTGAGGCGAAGGTAGGGTTTTGACATCGTGCGGATAAGCGGGATAAATCCGAATGTGGCATTCTGGTTTTGGGGACAATGGCGACCTATAAGCTGTCCGATTTCGACGCGGTTCTGGCGATCGCCCGCCGGGGGTCGTTCCGCGCGGGCGCGCTTGATGTGGGGATGTCGACAAGTGCGCTCAGCAACGCGGTCTCGAAACTCGAGGCGCAGTTGGGCGTGCGGCTTTTCAACCGCACGACCCGCAGCGTGTCTCTGACCGAAGCCGGGCAACGCTTCGTCAACCAGGTCAGCCCGGCGCTCAAGGACATTCACCGCGCGCTGGACACGGTCCGGTCGCAGCAGGAGACGCCCACCGGCGTCCTGCGCATCAACACCTTTGCCACGGCGGGCCGCGAGATCCTGACGCCGCTGGTGCTGGAATACCTGCGGCGGTTCCCGGGCGTGCAGATCGACCTCGTGACCGAGGGCAACCTCGTCGACATCGTGGCCGAGGGCTTCGATTTCGGGGTGCGCAGTCAGACCCTCGTGCCGAGCGACATGATCGCCATCCCGCTGGGGCCCGGGCGGCGCTACGCGGTGGTCGCGACGCCCGGTTATTTCGACGGCCGGGAGACGCCAAAAGTGCCCTCCGACCTGCTGGCGCATGCCTGTATCCGGACGCGCCTGCCGAACGGCGCGCTCTTTCGCTGGCCGTTCGAGTCCGACGGTCAGCCGGTGCAGGTCGATGTGGCGGGGCCGATCACGCTGGACGAAGCCAGCCTCGCCCGGATTGCCGTGCTCGAGGGCCTCGGCATCGGTTTTTTCATGGAATCGGATGTGCGCCAGGACATCGAGGCGGGGCGCCTCGTGCGGGTGCTGGACGACTGGACACCGCCGCTGGCGCCGCTTTGCCTGTACTATCCCAGCCGGCGCAATCCGCCGGCGGCCTTCAAGGTCTTTGTCGATCTCGCGCGGGAACGCGCGCGCGCCTCTCGGGCCCGCTGAGGGCGTCGGGGCGGACGATCCGCAGGGTCTGACCGGCACCGCGGCGGTCCGCCCAAGGTACAAGAATTGGCAACGCCTGCATTGCATGGGGTCGCAAACCCGGTGCGGTCGATCTTGTCTTGAACCGGGGGCGTCGGGTGATGCAGCCGGCTTTCCACGGGCGAAGTGCCGAAAAACCGGGCAGTGTCCCCGTTCGTGCTGCATTTCCGGTCGGGGTCCGGCCCTGTCTGCGGCATAGCCGTTGCACCGCTGTGTGGATTGGCACATGCCATCCGGTATGAGCGCCAAACTGACAGTCGTCGTCGTGGAGGAGGATCGCGACCGTGCGATCGGGATCATCGATGCGCTCACCGCCAACGGCGACTGCGACGTCCATGTGATCGGTCACGCCAGCGGACTGGCCCGCAAGATCGCGGCGCACAGTCCCGACATCGTGCTGATCGACATCGACAATCCCACCCGTGACATGATGGAGGAACTGACCCTCGCGTCAGGGCCGCTGGACCGGCCGGTGGCCATGTTCGTGTCCGGCGCGGCGGGCGGCCTCGCGCAGGCCGCGGTCGAGGCCGGTGTCTCTGCCTATGTCGTCGACGGGCTTTCGCCGAAACGGCTGAAGCCGGTGATGGACACGGCGATCGCCCGGTTCGGCATGGTCCGGCAGATGCGCAACGAACTGGCCGAGACCCGGCGGGCGCTGGAAGAGCGCAAGGTCATCGACCGCGCCAAGGGGCTTTTGATGAAGGCCCGCGGCATTGATGAAGACGCGGCCTATGCGCTGCTGCGCAAGAGCGCCATGGACAACGGCCGGCGCGTCGCGGATGTGGCCGAGGCGCTGGTGACGGCTTCGGGGCTCTTGGGATGAAGACTGTGAACCTTCCCGTCGCCTACATGCCGCTGGTGGACGCGGCGCCGCTGATCATGGCGCAGGAGATGGGATTTGCCGAGGCGGAAGGCATCGCGCTCGACCTGATCGCGGCACCGTCCTGGTCGTCGGTGCGCGACATGCTGGCCTTTGGCCGCGTGGATGCGGCGCACATGCTGTCGCCGGTGCCGGTGGCCATGGCGATGGGGCTGGGCGGGGTGACGACCGCGCTGTCGGCCGTGTCGGTGCTGTCCGTGAACGGCAATGTCATCGGCGTCGGCAAGGGGCTCGAGGCCAAGCTGCGCGCCATCGGCCATGGGTTCGATTTTGCCGATCCGGTGGCGGCGGCAAAGGCGTTGGACCGCGTCCGCGACGGGCCGCTGACCTTCGGCGTGCCCTTTCCGTTTTCGATGCACGTTGAATTGCTGCGGTATTGGAGCGCGGGCACCGCCCTGGGCGCGAAAGGCATCGAAATCCGCACCGTGCCGCCGCCGCTGATGGCCAGCGCGCTGGCGGCGGGCGACGTGGATGCGTTCTGTGTCGGAGAGCCGTGGGGGTCCGTGTCCGTCGAACAGGGCGTCGGTGCGCTTTTGTTGCCGGGACAGAGCATCTGGCAGTTCGCCCCGGAAAAGGTGTTGGCCGTGCGCAGGGACTGGGCCGACACAGAGCCCGACCTGGTCGCGCGGCTGATGCGGGCCGTCTTTCGCGCCGGGCGTTGGCTGTCGCGGCCCGAAAGTCGGAGCGCGGCCGGCGAGGTGTTGTCCCGCCGCCTTTACCTGGATGTGCCGTCGGAGCTGATCGACCGGGCGTTGAGCGGAAACCTCATCCTGTCGGCGCGCGGCGAGCTGCGCCCGGTCGAGCGGTTCGTCGAATTCTTCCACGGCGCCGCGACCTTTCCCTGGCGCAGTCAGGCGAAGTGGATCGCCACACGCCTGGCGGCGGAACACGGGCAGGATATCTCGGGTCGGCTCGACCTTATCTCGCATGTCTTCCGCGCGGATCTGCATCGTCGCCACCTGGCGATGACCAGCAATGACCTGCCCGGTGCGTCCGAGAAGGTCGAGGGTTCGATTCGTCACGATACGCCGGTGGCCTCTGCGCAAGGCAACCTGTCGCTGCTGCCGGACAGGTTTTTCGATGGGCGCATTTTTGATCTAACCGACGAATTCTGACCAGTAGAGAGGCAGTTTTCGCCGTTTCCGGCGGTGTCTCTCGAAGAAATCCGCCTTTCGTTCATTTTTCTTTTGCGTGAATTTCTGCGTTGCCGCATCACGAAGAGGCCGGTTTGCAATGGCGTGAGCCGGCACGAAATTCTTCCCAATGACAGGGAATACCCTGAGCAAGGTCGCTCGCTTTCCGCCGGATTCCGGTGGTCAGTGATCGGCCTTTTTTGCGTTTTTCGTCCGGTTTTCTCTACGTCTGCCGGGCATTCCGAAAGGACACCTCATGAAGAAGCTCCTGACCGGCCTCGCGGCCTGCACGGCGATGACCGGCCCCGCCTTCGCCCAGATGCTGGACCTGGAAAAGGATGAACTGACCCTCGGGTTCATCAAGCTGACCGACATGGCCCCGCTGGCCGTGGCCTACGAGCAGGGATATTTCCTCGACGAGGGACTTTTTGTGACGCTCGAGGCGCAGGCGAACTGGAAAGTGCTGCTTGACGGCGTGATCGGCGGGCAACTGGACGGCGCGCATATGCTCGCCGGTCAGCCGCTGGCCGCGACCATCGGTTTCGGCACCGAGGCGCATATCGTCACGCCCTTTTCGATGGACCTGAACGGCAACGGCATCACCGTCTCCAACGAGGTCTGGGAAAAGATGCTGCCGCATATTCCCAAGCTGGACGATGGCCGCCCGCAGCACCCGATCTCGGCCAAGGCGCTGGCGCCGGTGGTCGAGGAGTTCCGGAACGCCGGCAAGCCCTTCAACATGGGCATGGTGTTTCCGGTGTCGACCCACAACTACGAACTGCGTTACTGGCTGGCCGCCGGCGGACTTCATCCGGGCTACTACAGCCCCGAGAACATCAGCGGCCAGATCGGTGCCGATGTCTTCCTGAGCGTGACGCCGCCGCCGCAGATGCCCGCCACGCTCGAGGCCGGAACGATCGACGGCTATTGCGTCGGCGAGCCCTGGAACCAGCAGGCGGTGTTCAAGGGCATCGGGGTGCCGGTCATCACCGATTACCAGCTGTGGAAGAACAACCCCGAAAAGGTCTTCGGCATCACCGCAGAATTCGCCGAACAGTATCCGAACACCACGCTCGCCATGACCAAGGCGCTGATCCGCGCCGCGATCTGGCTTGACGAGAACGACAACGCCAACCGGCCCGAGGCGGTCGAAATCCTCAGCCGGCCCGAATATGTCGGCGCGGATTACGAGGTGATCGCCAACTCGATGACCGGCTTCTTCGAGTTCGAAAAGGGCGACAAGCGCGACATCCCCGACTTCAACGTCTTCTTCCGCTACAACGCGACCTATCCGTTCTACTCCGATGCGGTGTGGTACCTGACGCAGATGCGCCGCTGGGGCCAGATCGCAGAGCCGAAGTCGGACGCCTGGTACGACGAGGTCGCGCGCGACGTCTACAAGCCCGAGATCTACCTCGAGGCGGCGCGCCTGCTGGTGGACGAGGGGCTGGCGAACGAGGCGGATTTTCCCTGGGACAGTGACGGCTACAAGGCGCCGACCCCGGCGGCGGATATCATCGACGGCATCCCCTACGACGGCCGCACGCCCAACGCCTACCTGGATAGCCTGCCGATCGGCCTGAAAGGCGAACAGATCGTTGTCGGCACCGAGGTCGAAGGCTGAGCCCCTTAGGGGGTGCGCCACATCGGCGCGCTCCCGATTCACCTCGCCTGCGACCAGCCCCGTCCAATCCGATCTCACGAGGACATTCCATGACCACAGTCGATCCAAACTTTGCCCAGGCCGCGGACCGCGAAGCGCGGCGCGCCCGGCTTTTCACCCGCATCAATGCCGCCGACAAGTGGTTTCAGGTTCTCGGCCTCAGTTGGGTGACCCCGATCCTCAGGGCGATGGCCGGAGACAATCCAAGGGCCCAGCTCAAGGATATCTGGCGTCTGCTGCTGGTGCCGTTGCTGGCAATCGTCGTCTTCCTGGTCCTCTGGGGCGCCCTCGCGCCGCGTGTGCAGACCTCGCTCGGGGCGGTTCCGGGTCCGGCCCAGGTCTGGGAACAGGCGGTCATCCTGCACGAGGATGCACAGGACAAGGCGGCCAGCCGCGCCCGGTTCCAGGACCAGGTCGACACGCTGAATGCGCGCCGCGTCGCCAACGGTCAGGAACCGGTCGAGCGGGCCTACACGGGCGCGCCCAGCTACTATCAGCAGATATGGACCTCGATCCAGACGGTGTTCTTCGGCTTCCTGATCGCCACCGTCGTTGCCGTGCCGCTGGGCATCGCGGCGGGCCTGTCGCCCACGGCGAATGCCGCGCTGAACCCGCTGATCCAGATCTTCAAACCCGTATCGCCGCTGGCCTGGCTGCCCATCGTGACGATGATCGTCTCCGCTCTGGCGGCGTCCAACGACGGGCTGCTGGCGAAAAGCTTCATCATTTCCGCGATCACCGTGACGCTGTGTTCGCTCTGGCCGACGCTGATCAACACGGCCCTGGGCGTGGCCAGCATCGACCGCGACCTCGTCAACGTCTCCAAGGTGCTCAAGATGAACACCTGGACCAAGATCACCAAGCTGGTGCTGCCTTCGGCGCTGCCGCTGATCTTCACCGGGCTGCGCCTGAGCCTCGGTGTGGGCTGGATGGTTCTGATCGCCGCCGAGATGCTGGCGCAGAACCCGGGGCTCGGGAAATTCGTCTGGGACGAGTTCCAGAACGGATCGAGCTCAAGCCTCGCCCGGATCATGGTCGCGGTTCTGACCATCGGGATCATCGGCTTCCTGCTCGACCGGGTGATGTACGCGCTGCAATCACTCTTCACCTTCACCAACAACCGCTGAGGCAGGGAAAGGAGACCGATATGGGCATTCTCGAACTGGACAACGTCAGCCAGAGCTTCGGCACCGGCACCGACGCGACCCATGTGCTGAAGGACATCACGCTCGAAGTGGCCGAAGGTGAATTCCTGGTGCTGCTGGGCTTTTCCGGCACCGGCAAGACGACGCTGATCAACCTGATGGCCGGGCTGGAAAAACCCACCAAGGGCAGCGTCCGCTTCAAGGGCGCGCCGGTCACCGGGCCGGGACCGGAACGCGGGGTGATCTTCCAAAGCTATTCGCTGATGCCCTGGCTCTCGGTGGCCGGCAACGTGCGACTGGCGGTCGATACGGTGTTCCCCGAGCTCACCAAGACCGAAAAGGCCGAAAAGGTGGCGCATTACGTCCAGATGGTGGGACTAGGCCATGCTGCGGCGCGCCGTCCGGCGGAACTGTCGGGCGGGATGCGCCAGCGGGTCAACGTCGCGCGCGCCCTGGCGATGTCGCCCGAGGTCCTGCTGCTGGATGAACCGCTGAGCGCGCTGGACGCGCTGACCCGCGCCAACCTGGCCGATGAGATCGAGCATATCTGGGAGGCCGACAAGAAGACCTGCGTGCTGATCACCAACGATGTGGACGAGGCCATCATCCTCGCCGACCGCATCGTCGCGCTCAATCCCGACGGCACGCTGGGGCGTGAGTTCAAGGTCAGCATCCCGCGCCCGCGCGACCGCATGGAGATGAACACCGACGAGAGCTTCAAGAGGCTGCGCGCCGACGTCACGAAGTACCTGATGGACGTGGGCATCGAGGCCAAGGTCGAAGGCACAAGACATTTGCCCGCGGTCACGCCGATCCACGGCGCGCCCGCCGCGGTGGCCGAGGCGCAGAAGGGCCTGATCGACGAGCGCTTCCTCGACTTCAGCCAGCTGCACAAGGTTTATCCGACGCCGAAGGGACCGCTGACCGTGGTCGAGGATTTCGACCTCAAGATCGACCGCGGCGAATTCATTTCGCTGATCGGCCATTCGGGCTGCGGCAAGTCCACCGTGCTGACCATGGCGGCCGGGCTCAACGAGATCAGCCAAGGCGCGATCAAGCTGGACGGCCGGCACGTCGAAGGCGCCGATCCGGAGCGTGCGGTGGTGTTCCAGTCGCCCAACCTCTTTCCCTGGCTCAGCGCCAAGGAAAACGTCGCCATCGGTGTCGACAAGGTCTATCCGCGCGCAACGCAGGGCGAACGGCAGGAAGTGGTTGAATACTACCTTGAACGGGTCGGTCTGGCCGATGCGATGGACAAGCCCGCCACGGATCTGTCGAACGGCATGCAGCAGCGGGTCGGCATCGCTCGGGCCTTCGCGCTCTCGCCCAAGCTGCTCTTGCTCGACGAACCTTTCGGCATGCTCGACAGCCTCACCCGCTGGGAATTGCAGGAAGTGCTGATGGAGGTCTGGTCGCGCACCAAGGTGACCGCGATCTGCGTGACGCACGATGTCGACGAGGCGATCCTGCTGGCCGACCGCGTGGTGATGATGACCAACGGGCCGCAGGCGACCATCGGCAAGACCCTCAACGTCGATCTGCCGCGCCCGCGCACCCGCAAGGCGCTGCTCGAACACCCCGACTACTACCGTTACCGACAGCAGGTGCTGGATTTCCTCGAGGAATACGAACACGGCGCCAAGCCCAAGCGGCCCGCGGCCAAGGCATTGGCCGCCGAATAGACCCCGACACATGGGCGCCCGCCGCCCGCAGCGGAGACGAAACCGATGGACGGAAAGATCGACACACCTACCGACACCTTCATCCAGGTGGCCGAGGTCTGGGTGCCCAAGGACGACGTGCTTGTTTATGCCGCGGGCGACACGAATGGCCTCGGCGCCTTCGAAGAAGCCTCGCGGGGCACCCGCTTTGCCAAGGGCGAAGGCTTGCCCGGCAAGGCCTGGGCCGAGGCGCGCCCGGTGGTGCTCAAGGGCTTCGACGGGTCGTATTTCAAGCGTACCGAGGTGGCGAAAGAGGCCGGTCTCAGCGCTGCCGTGGCGGTGCCGGTCTTTGACGGCGACACGCTCAAGGCGGTGCTGGTCGTGCTCTGCGGCGACGACGCGGAGCGGATCGGCGCGATCGAGGTCTGGACGGCGAACCGCGACGGGCTGCTGATGCTCGACGACGGCTACTACGGCGCCGCCGAGGAATTCGCCTTCGTCTCGCAGCACACCTGTTTCCCGCGCGGACAGGGCCTGCCGGGCGGCGTCTGGGCGGCGGATGCGCCGATCCTGATGCGCGACCTTGGCTCGGGCTACAAGTTCGTGCGCGCCTCGGCGGCCGGGAAGGCGGGGCTGACCTCTGGCATCGGCCTGCCGGTGCGGGTGCCGGGCGGAACGCCTTACGTGCTGACACTGCTCTCGGCGCTGGGCACGCCCATCGCCCGGCGGTTCGAGGTCTGGGCCGTGAAGCGGGGCGGCAAGGCCGTTCTGATCGACGGCGTTTGCGAACGCGAAGGCGCGCTTTGGCGCGACGACGGCGACGGCACCCGCGCCGAGGCGCCAAAGGCCGAAGCCTGGAAAGGCCCCGTTGGCCAGGTGCTGGGCACCGGCCTGCCGGTGGTACAGCGCGGCGCCGGGGGCCTGCCCGCCGGCTACGGCGCTTTTGTCGGACTGCCCTCCTACGGCGGCGGCGCGATGACCCACATCGTCGCCTGGTACATCTGAAAGGAGCCAAGATGAGCACGCGCAAACTTGTGGTGATCGGTGCCGGAATGGCTTCGGGCCGGGCGCTGGAACACCTCTTCGAAGCCGCGCCCGGACAGTGGGACGTCACCCTGTTCAACGCAGAGCCACGCGGCAACTATAACCGCATCATGCTGTCGCCGGTTCTGTCGGGCGAAAAATCCTACGGCGAGATCGTGATCCACGACGACGACTGGTACGCGCAGCACGGCGTGACCTGCCGCTTTGGCGAAAAGGTCCTGAGCATCGACGCCGATGCGAAGTTGGTCGAGGGCGAGAAAGGCGTTGTTCCCTATGACAAGCTGCTGATCGCCACCGGGTCGACCCCGTTCATCGTGCCATTGCCGGGCCACGACCTCGACGGCGTCATCGCCTATCGCGATCTGGAGGACACGAACCGCATGATCGATGCCGCCGCGACGCCCGGTGCGCGGGTCGTGGTGATCGGCGGGGGTCTCCTGGGCCTAGAGGCCGCCGCCGGGCTGCGCCTGCGCGGCATGGAAGTGACTGTGGTGCATCTGATGGGCCACCTGATGGACAGGCAGCTTGACGAAAGCGCGGGTTTCCTGCTGCGCAAATCGCTGGAAAGCCGCGGCATCGACATCCGCTGCGGCGCCAATTCCAAGGAAATCCTGGGCGAGAACGGCAAGGTCCGGGCGCTGCTGCTGGACGACGGCACCGAACTGTCCTGCGACCTGCTGGTCATGGCCGTGGGCATCCGGCCCAACATCGCGCTGGCCAAGGAGGCCGGGCTTGCGACCGGGCGCGGCATCCATGTGGACGGCCAGATGATCACGTCGAACGCCGATATCCTGTCGGTGGGCGAATGCATCGAACACGACGGCGCGGTCTTCGGGCTAGTGGCGCCGCTTTACGATCAGGCCAAGGTCGCGGCCCAGACGCTGCTGGGCACGCACGCGACCTTCGTGCAGAAGCAGTTGTCGACCAAGCTCAAGGTCACTGGCTGCGACCTCTTCAGCGCCGGTGATTTCGCCGAGGGCGACGGGCGCGAGGACATCGTGTTCCGCGACCCGGGCCGCGGCATCTACAAGCGGCTGGTGATCGAGGGACACCGCCTGATCGGCGCGGTGATGTACGGCGATACAGCCGACAGCAACTGGTTCTTCGGCCTCATTCGCGACGGCACCGACATCGACGACATGCGCGAAACGCTGATCTTTGGTCCGGCCTACCAGGGAGGCGCCTCCGCGGACCCTCTGTCAGCCGTTGCAGCATTGCCGCCTGAGGCGGAGATTTGCGGCTGCAACGGCATTTGCAAGGGCACCATCACCGACGCCATCGCCGGGGGCGCGACCGACCTCGGCGCGGTACGCGCGCAGACCAAGGCCAGCGCCTCCTGCGGGACCTGCACCGGGCTGGTGGAACAGCTTCTGCAGGTCACGCTGGGCGACGCGTTCCAGATGCCTGCCGCGCAGCCGATCTGCGGCTGCTGCGACCTGAGCCACGAGGACGTGCGGCGGCTGATCAAGGCGCAGGAACTGAAAAGCCAGGAGGCCGTCTGGCAGGAGCTGGGCTGGAAGACCCGCAACGGCTGCCATGTCTGCCGCCCGGCGGTGAACTTCTACCTGTTGGCGGATTGGCCGCTGGAGTATCGCGACGATCCGCAAAGCCGGTTCGTCAACGAACGTAAACACGCGAACATCCAGAAGGACGGCACCTTTTCGGTGGTGCCTCGCATGTGGGGCGGGATCACCACGCCCGCCGAGCTGCGCGCCATTGCGGACGCCGCCGAGAAATACGCCGTGCCGACGGTCAAGGTCACCGGCGGGCAGCGCATCGACCTGCTGGGTGTGAAGGGCGAGGATCTGCCCGGCATCTGGGCCGATCTCAACGCAGCGGGTCTTGTGTCGGGCCATGCCTATTCGAAGGGTCTGCGTACGGTGAAAACCTGCGTCGGCACCGATCACTGCCGCTTCGGCACGCAGGACAGCACCGGGCTGGGCGTGAAGCTCGAGCAAATCCTGTGGGGGTCGTGGACGCCGCACAAGGTCAAGCTGGCGGTGTCGGGCTGCCCGCGCAACTGCGCCGAGGCGACCTGCAAGGACGTGGGCATCGTGTGCGTGGACAGCGGTTATCAGGTCGGCGTCGGCGGCGCCGCGGGCATGGACGTGAAAGAGACCGAACGGCTGGGCGACGCAGCGACCGAACAGGAGGCCATCGACCTCACCGTGGCCTTCATCCAGCTATACCGCGAGAACGCGAAATACCTCGACCGGCCCTACAAGTGGGTCGCCAAGGTCGGGCTCGACTGGGTCAAGGCGCGGGTGGTCGACGACCTTGACGAACGCGCGCGGCTGATCGCGGCCTTCGATCTGTCGCAATCCATCTATCGCAAGGACCCCTGGGCCGAAGAGGCCAAACGCGCCCCGGCATTCCAGCCCGTGGCGGATCTGACGCTGGAGGCTGCGGAATGAGCTGGATCGACCTTTGCGCCATCGACGACATCCCCCTGCGCGGCGCGCGCAGGATCAAGACGGCACAGGGCTGCGTGGCGCTCTTCCGCACCGGGGATACGGAAGTCTTTGCCGCCGCCGACCGCTGCCCGCACAAGGGCGGGCCGCTGTCCGAAGGCATCGTGCACGGCCAGTCCGTGACCTGCCCGCTGCACAACATGGTCTTCGACCTCACCACCGGGCAGGCCCGGGGCGAGGCCATGCAGATCCAGACGCACGCTTTGCGGATCGAGGACGGTCGTGTGCTCATAGACGGCGCCAAACTGCGCGCCCGGAGTGCCGCGTGATGGGCGGGGGTGGCGCGCCAGAGGTCCGCTCCACCTGCCCCTATTGCGGGGTCGGCTGCGGCGTGCTTCTGCGAGCGGACGGGCAGGGCGGGCTGGCGGTGCGCGGCGATCCCGCGCATCCGGCAAACCGTGGGCGGCTCTGTTCCAAGGGGTCTGCCCTCGGCGAAACCGTGGGGCTGGAGAACCGACTGCTGGCGCCGCGTGTGTACGGGAAAGAGACCGGCTGGGACGACGCGCTGCAACTGGTGGCGGACCACTTCCGCGACACCATCGCAACGCACGGGCCCGACAGCGTGGCCTTCTACGTCTCGGGCCAGATGCTGACCGAGGATTACTACGTCGCCAACAAGCTGATGAAGGGGTTCATCGGCTCGGCCAATATCGACACGAACTCGCGGCTCTGTATGGCCTCGACCGTGGCGGGGCATCGCCGCGCCTTCGGCACCGACACCGTGCCCGGCGCTTACGAGGATATCGAAGAGGCCGACCTGGTGGTGCTGGTGGGATCGAACCTTGCCTGGTGCCACCCGGTCCTGCACCAGCGGGTGCTGGCCGCGAAGAAGGCCCGCGGCACCCGGATCGTGGTGATCGATCCGCGCCGCACGGCAAGTTGCGACGGCGCCGACATGCACCTTGCGCTGACGCCAGGCGCCGATGTCGCGCTCTTCAACCGCCTGTTCGCGACGCTCTATGAGGGCGGGGCGATCGACAAGGCGTTCATCGCGCGCACACAGGGGTTCGATGACACGCTGCGGTCGGCGCTGAACGACGGCCTGGCCCCGACCGGGCTGGATGCGGCCGAGGTCGAGGCGTTCTGCCGCCTCTGGATGCGGACCGAGCGGGTGGTGACGATCTTCAGCCAGGGGGTGAACCAGTCCACATCCGGATCGGACAAGGTCAACGCCATCCTCAACTGTCACCTGGCCACGGGTCGCATCGGCAAGCCCGGCTGCGGCCCGCTGTCGGTGACGGGCCAGCCCAACGCCATGGGCGGGCGCGAGGTCGGTGGGCTGGCCAACATGCTGGCCTGTCACCTCGACCTGGAAAACGCCGATCATCGCAGCGCCGTGCGCGCCTTCTGGAACGCTCCGCGCGTGCCCGATGCGCCGGGGCTGAAGGCGGTGGACATGTTTCGCGCCGTGGGTGACGGGCGAATCAAGGCACTTTGGATCATCCACACCAACCCCGCCGTTTCGATGCCCGAGGCGGATGCCGTGCGCGATGCCATCGCCGCCTGTCCCTTTACGGTCGTCAGCGACATCACGGCGCGGACCGACACCGCGCGGCTGGCCGACGTGCTGCTGCCCGCGACGGCCTGGGCGGAAAAGGATGGCACGGTCACCAATTGCGACCGCACGATCAGCCGCCAGCGCAGCGTTTTGCCGGCGCCGGGTCAGGCGCGGGCCGACTGGAATATCCTGGCCGAGGTGGGGTGCCGGATGGGTTTTGGAGCGGCCTTCGACTATGCCAGCCCGGCCGAGATCTTCCGCGAACACGCGACCCTCTCGGGCATCGCCGGCGGCTTCGGGCGCGATTTCGACATCTCGGGCCTTTCGGCCATCAGCGACGGCGATTACGCCGCCATGGAACCGCAGCGCTGGCCGGTCACTGCCACGCGCTCCGGCAACCGGTTCTTCGCGGACGGGATTTTCTTCCACCCCGACGCCAAGGCACGCCTCATCCCTGTCTCCTGGCGCGCGCCCGCGGCGAAGACCGGACCGCGCTATCCCTTCCGGCTGAACACCGGCCGGCTGCGCGACCAGTGGCACACGATGACGCGCACGGCGCTGAGCCCGCGCCTGTCGGCGCATTTGGCAGAGCCGTTTCTGGACATCCACCCCGACGACGCCGAGGCTTTGGACATCGACGCGGCGGATCTCGTGCGGGTGACCAGCCCGGTCGGCGCCTGTATCCTGCGGGCCCGCATCACCGATGCCGTGCAGCGCGGACAGGTGTTCGCGCCGATGCACTGGACCGGCGAAACCGCACCGTCGGCGCGGATCGACACGCTGGTGGCCGCCGCCACCGACCCGCTTTCGGGCCAGCCGGAGAGCAAGGCCAGCGTCGTTGCCATCGCCCGTCACGACGCGGCCTGGTACGGCTTTGCCGTGTCGCGCGATGCCATGGACCTCCGGTCGGACTACTGGGCGCTGGCCCGCACGACCGCAGGCTACCGCGCCGAACTGGCCGGGGCGCAGGCCCCTGCGGATTGGGCGGCCGAAGCGCGGCGCCTGTTCCGGGCGCCGGAGGCCGAGACCGCATCGGTGATCAACGCCGCCCGCGGCACCGCGCGGATCGTCCTGAAAGCCGACGACCAAGTGATCGGCGCGATCTTCGTCTCGCCGCGCCCGGTGGCGGTGATGCGCGACTACCTCGCCACCCTGCCGGGCTCCGCCGCGGCGGATGCCCTCTTTGGCAGGCCGCTCGCCGATATGCCCAATCCCGGACCGGTGCTCTGTTCCTGTTTCGGCGTCGGGATCAACACCATCATCGAAGCCATCGAGACGCAGTCGCTGATGACGGTCGACGCCATCGGTGCCGCCCTGAACGCCGGAACGAATTGCGGCTCGTGCCGCCCCGAACTTGCCGATCTCTTGCAGCAGGTCCGCACGCGGGAGGCCGCTGAATGAGCCTCGCCGAGCACGTCCGCACGCTGGGCCGCGGCCCGGGCCGGTCCCGATCCCTGACGCAGGACGAGGCGCGGGATGCCATGCAGCGCATGCTGGCGGGCGACGCGGCACCACAGGCCGAAGGCGCGCTGCTGATGCTTCTGCGCATGAAAGGCGAAACTGCGGACGAGATCGCGGGCTTTGCCGCCGCGGCGCAGGCGGCCGGTCCGGCTTTTCCGCCGGTCGATCTGGACTGGCCCAGCTATGGCGCGGGTCGGACGCGAGGCGCGCCCTGGTTCCTGCTGTCGGCACAGCTGGTGGCGCGGGCCGGGCACCGGGTGCTTCTGCACGGCTGGAACGGCAGCGACCCGAAGGTCCGGCAGGGCCTGCGCGCCGCCGGGATCGGCATCGCGTCGGATCCGGACGCGGTGGCGCGTCTGCTGGAGCGCGACAACATTGCCTATCTCCCACTCGAGGACGCGCATCCGGCGCTGTTCCGGCTGCTGGCGCTGCGCGACGTGCTGGGCCTGCGGTCATGTGCCAATACGGTCTGCCGGATGCTGAACCCCGCCGGCGCCGCCGCCAGCGTGCAGGGCGTGTTCCATCCGTCCTACCGCGACTTGCAGGCGGATGCCGCGGCGCGGCTGGGCTGGCAGGCGCTGAGCGTCATCAAGGGCGGGGGCGGCGAATTCGAACGCCATCCGGCGAAGGACATCGCGGTCTTCGGTCTGCGGAACGGCACGCGATGGGAGCAAAGCCTTGCCGCCCGCTGCGACGTGCCCCGCAGGCTGTCCGACACCGAAACCGATCTGGCACAGGCGCTGTCGGGCGCCGAACTGCCCGGTTTCGAGACGGAGATCGTCATCGGCACCGCCGCGTTGGCCCTCGACACGCTGGGGCATCCGGCACCGGCAGCGCTGGCCGCCGAGCTCTGGTCGCACCGTCCCCGCCACCTCGCAGCCTGAAAGGATCCGCGCCGTGAAAGCGTTCCCGATGTTCATTCGCACCAGCAACCGCCGTGTCGTCATCGTCGGCGGCGGCGAACAGGCGGCGCAAAAGGCGCGGCTCTTGCTCAAGACCGATGCCACGCTGGTCCTGGTGGCCGCGACGCTCGACGACGAATTGCAGACGCTTGTCGGAGCGGGCCGGGCGCAGCATGTGCCGACGCTCCCGGCAGCGGTGTTCGACGACGCGACCATGGCCTTTGTCGCCACCGGCTGCCCGGGGTTCGACGCGGCGGTGCATGCGCTGGCGAGGGCCGCACGCTGCCCGGTCAATGTCGTGGACCGGCCGGACCTGTGCGACATCACCACGCCGGCCATCGTCGACCGCGACCCGATCGTCGTGGCCATCGGTACCGAAGGCACGGCGCCTGTTCTTGCCCGCGACATCAAGACCCGGCTGGAGCAGATGCTGCCCCAGTCCCTCGGCGGTCTCGCCGCGCTGGCCGGGCGCTTGCGGCCGGCCGTCGCGCGCCACGTCCCGCGCGCGCAGCGCCGCGCGCTTTGGGCCTGGGTCTTCAAGGGCGCGCCCCACGACCTCTGGACCCGCGGCGCGGAGCGCGACGCCGCGCGCGAGATCAAGGATGCCATCGCAGCCGGCTGCCCGCCGCAGACCGGGGCCGCCGGACACATCGCGCTGGTCGGCGCGGGGCCGGGCGCCCGCGATCTGCTGACCCTGCGCGCGGTGCAGCGCCTTCAGGAGGCCGACGTGATCTTCTACGACCGGCTGGTCGATGGCGAGGTGCTGGAACTGGCGCGCCGCGATGCCGAACGGGTGTTCGTGGGCAAGCATGTGGGCGCCCACAGCTGGCCGCAGGACCGGATCAACCGGGTGATCGTCGCCGAGGCGCAGAAGGGGCGCCGCGTCGTGCGCCTGAAATCCGGCGATCCCGGCGTGTTCGGGCGCGCGACCGAGGAACTGGATGCGGCCCGCGCGGCCGGCATCGAGATCGAGATCGTGCCCGGCGTGACCGCCGCCTGCGCCGCCGGGGCCGCATTGGGGCGCAGCCTGACGCAGCGCGATGTGTCGGACACGCTCGTTCTGGCGACCGGGACCGGAAGCCTCAGCGATCCGTTCCCCGACAGCACCCGGCTGTCAGGGCCGGGCACGACCACGGCGTTCTACATGGCGGCGCGCCATGCCGGCCGATTGGCGCAGGATCTGACAGGCCGCGGTCTGCCGGCTACGGCCCCCGTCGATATCGCGGTGGACGTGTCCAAGCCCACGCAGCGCCACGTCGCGGCGACGGTCGGGACACTTGCCGACACGTTCGCAAGGGAAGGGATCACGGGCTGCGCGATCCTTCTTGTGACCTGGCCCAAGACCCTGGCCGCGCCGTCTGTATGCGTCGGCGGGTTCGCGGATGCCGTCCCCATGGAGGGCGCAAGACGATAACCGGGTGCTCCGCAGCCAAGCGATCCTGCTCCGGCGACCCGAGCAATTCGGACCGGCGACTTTCCTCTGGCCATCGCGCGCCCGAGGTCGCGTTCCATGTCCCCGTGACGCGATCCGACCGGCCGGGCGGGACGGGACACATCGGGCTATCCTGCCAGCGGCCAGATCAACGGGATGACCAGCACGGTCACTGCACCGATCAGAATGTTCATCGGCACGCCGATCCTCATGAAGTCGAGGAACCGGTAGCCGCCGGCGCTGTAGACGAGCGTGTTCGTCTGGTACCCGATCGGCGTTGCAAAGCTTGCGCTCGCGCCGAACATCACCGCGACGACGAAGGGGCGCGGGTCCAGGCCAAGCTGCAAGGCAACGCCCGCAGCGATCGGTGCCATCAGGACAGCGACCGCATTGTTGGTCACCAGCTCCGTCAGGATCGACGTCAGCATATACACGAGCAGGAGCGCCAGGATCGGCCGTACGGTCGCCAACAGCGGCGCGATGCTGTCGATGATCAGCGTGAGCGCCCCGGATTGCTCGAGAGCGCGGCCCAGGGTCAGCATCGACACGATCAGCAAAAGCAGGCGGCCGTCGATGGCCCCGATCCCTTCGTCCGCGTCGATGCATTTTGTCAGGAACACGATCGCCACCCCGACCAGGGCGAGCGTCAGGATCGGCGCGACGTTCAATGCCGCCAGACCGACGACCGCCGCGATGGTGCCGATGGCGATTGGGGCCCGCGACCGGCGAAAGGCCCGCGCCGCGACCGGCGACAGCATGATCAGGTGCTCTTCGTCCACCAGCCGGGCGATGTCGTCGGGCGTGCCGTCCAGCAACAGTGTGTCGCCCACCGCGAGACGCATCACCGACAGGCGCATGTCGCGCGCCGTGCCGCCTCGGTGCAGTGCCATCGGATAGACACCAAAGCGCCGTCGCCAATGCAGCCGGCCGATCATGCGGTGAAGCGCGCGGGTGTTCGGACCGACCATGACCTCGACCACGGTGGTGCGCCGGGCCGTCGACGGCTCGGTGCCGGCGATCGCCTTGCCCGCCACCGTCCCGTCCCGAAAGCCCATCAGCTCGGCTTCGCGCGTGGCCAGCACGACGATGTCGCCCGCTTGGAGACCGGTGTCGTCCAGCGCCTGGCGCAGAGAAACATCTCCGCGGACAAGATCGACCACACGGCTCCCGCCTGCACCAAAGGCCGCGACCTTGCCGGGCGGCATGCCGATCAGGGGAGAATCGGCCGGAATGAACAGCTCCACCAGCCATCTGCGCTGGTCCCTCTCGGGCAGACTGGATCCGACAGTCTGTCGAACCGGAAGAAGGCGCGGGGCCGCAAGCGCCAGGAAGGCCGCTCCGGCCAGGGTGACGACGATCCCCAGCGGCGCGATCTCGAAGATGCCGAACGGCGGCAGTCCCAGGTCCCGCGCGACCCCGTCGACAAGCAGGTTCGTGGAGGTCCCGATAAGCGAACAGGTGCCACCGAGGATCACCATGTAGGACAGCGGGATCAGCAGATGCGATGCCGCGATCTTCATCTCGCGGGCCAGCGTGATGACGACCGGAATCAGCACCATGACCACCGGCGTATTGTTCATGAAGGCCGAGGCGATGGCAGCAGAGGCGAAGAAGAGGCCGACCGTCAGTCCGGGATAGTCCGACGAATAGCGCCCGAGAATGCCGCTGACGGATTCCAGAACGCCGGTCCGCACCAGAGCCGCGCTGAGGACGAACATCGCCCCGATGGTGGCCGGTGCCGGATTGGCCAGCGACGCCAGCACGTCATCCGGGCCGACCAGTCCTATCGCAAGTGCCGTGACCGCGCCGCAGAATGCGACAATTTCGGGCGGTTGGATTTCCAACGCGAACGCGATGAAGATCGCCAAGAGCAGTAAGAGTGTTGCGTAGGGTGCAAGACCGATCAGGTCGAGAGGCATGCTTTGGACTCACTCCATTCAAGCAATGATCGAGGAGACGTGTATCTGCAGGCGCAGGCGCCGCCTCATGCGCGCGCTGTCCGAATCGGGTGGGATTGCGGCCAGGTTGAAATCGGGACGTTGCCTGTGAGGGAGCATGCGTTGTCCCGTGACTGGGGTGTCCGTGAACGGCAGGGCGAATTGCGTCGGGAGCGCCGCGTCTCCGGGCGCGATCTTCGCCCGGGCGCAACCGATCACGCTGAGGCCGGTCGACAAGCGCGGGATCGCCCTGCGTCTGGCGATGCCGAAACTTCCGCACGCCAGCGCAGCGCTGCCGCAGAACAGACCGGCCAGGCCGCCAATCAACCGAAGATAATCCACGAAGAACGCCCCGCGAAGGCATTGGATCCGCCTTCGATACTGAGGTGCGTATCGACGGAGTCGGCGGCAAGATGTGGTAGAAAATAAAGTTGGTTGCGACGTCAGCCGAGCGGATAGAATGCGCGCAGGCGCCGCCTTGTGCGCGCGCTCTCGACACGAAATGTCGGGATTGGTAGCGGGGAGCAAACCCCCGAAGCGCGACCGGTAAAACCCGGCCCGTTCGAATGGGGTTCAGCAGGAGGCAGCGGGTCACCGTCATGGGTTCATCATCGAAGGGCGCACCGTCCGCCGGGGGCAGCGGCAATCCGCTCCGCCTTGCGTACTTCGATTGCCGCCGGGCGATGATCGACGGGTTCGTGGCACGGCATTTCACCTGGCCCGGCACATTGCGGCTTCATCGCGCGGCCTTCGGATGGGATATGCTTCGCGCCCCTGTCAACGTGGCCTTGTCGCCGGTCCTCCTGCTGACCCGCATCGCCGCATACCTCTTTCGGCGCGCGGGCCGGAGGGGACTCGCAGATTGGCTGTCCCGCCGGCGCATCCTCTTGCGTACCGCCGTGGCGCGGCGGGTCGAGATGCTCATCGTGACCGACCTTCTGGACGTGCCTCTGGACACGGCGGCTGCGGACCGTGATCCATCGGCCCCGGCGCGCGCCGTCTTTGCAGCGCCGGAGTTTCGCGAGATGCTCCGAACACGGGACAGCGCCGTGCAGGACGATGCCCTGGTCTGGCGGATTTCACAGGCTCTGGGCGAATACGCGGGCGTTCGATCCGCGGTCGCTGAGATGACCACGACGCTGTGCGTTCTCGTTGTCGGCGCCCTGGTGTTTCAAATGCTCACGCCGGGCATGATCTCTATGGCGCCCAGCGTCGCGGACGCCATGGCCCGAAGCACCGCCATCGCGTCCTTCCCGCTCGGTCAGACGCTTGGCGGCATGTGGTACGGCGTGTTTTCGGCGGTTGCCTCTCCGTGGCTGGTCGGCGCGACAGTCGTGGGGCTGGTAATGACAGGCTCTGCCGTTGCCGCCTTTTCAGGCGTGCTGGCCGATCCGGTGCAAAGCCGCCTTGGTGTGCATAGCCGCCGCCTTCGCCGCCTGCTGGACACGGTGGAGGCAGAGGTTCTGGGACGGAGTGACAGACCTTTCGTCGCGCGCGAGCACCTCTATGCCCGCTTGCTCGATCTGTTCGACGCTGCCGCCAGCGCCTTGCGCATATTCAGGAACTAGCGGCTTCTGCGTCTGACGTGAAACGAGTTGCATCGGTTAACGCGTTGAAATCTTTTATTTCAGACAGAATTAAGGTGCCCTTTTCACACTCCTTCCGAACCCGCTCCAAGTGCAGCCTTGGCGGATCGGTAGCGCGACGGCGCCGTTCCCGTCCAGCGCCGGAAGGCCCTGGAAAAATGTGGGCCGTCGCTGTACCCCAACTGAAGGGCGATATCGGTCACATCCTGGTCGGTCGACGCCAGCAGCGTCAAGGCGCGGTCCTTCAGCAGATCGTCCAGCAACATGGAATAACTGCACCCTTCCGCGTCGAGCGAGCGCTGCAAAGAGCGGCGGCTTGTATCCAGTTTGGACGCGATCCAGTCGATCTTTGGCGGACCTTCGAGCAGCGCGATCGCCAGGAGAGCCATGACCTCCTCGCGGTACCCAGAGGCGGGCGGAACAAGAGAGTCCGGGCGTGTCTCCGGAGCAGCGCGCGGGCGGCCGACCGCCGAAAGCAGCGAAGCATCGAATTCAACCGCCGTGACCTTGCAGCCGTGCATGACGGGCGCCTGGAAGACCTTTTCCAGGGCGCCGGCCTGCTTGGGACCAACGCAGGTCGAACGGATCAGTGCCGGACGCCATGTGCGACCCGCGTAGTGCCGCACGCCATCAATCAGATAGCTGACGCCGAGAAGCTCATTCTGAAATCTGCCATCGGCCCCGGAATCCAGAAATTCGATCGACCAGCGCGCGGTCTGTCCGAGCACACCGAATTCGAGAACGGTGCCGGTCTGGAGATACTTGTTGAGACCCCGGTTAGACCGGTCGATCGCACCTTCCAGCGTCGAGGCGCCCGAGACCCATCTGCCAAAAGCGCTCAGTTTCTCCATGCTGACCAGGCGCCCGAGCGCGGCGCCGAAGAAGGGGTCTCCGATCTCGCGTCCCGCTTCGCTGAGAACGTTGAACTGATCTTTCAATGGCAGCGGCTGGTCGGGGCTGTTCAGCAGGGTTACCGGCAGATCCGCGCGCTGAAAGATCCGGTTGATCGAACCGCCGCGGGTTTCCACGAAATCGGCGATCGGTCCCAACGCGCTTGCGCGTGTGTACCCCCTCATCGCGCCACCTCCTTCTGAAAAATGGCACCAAATGGCAAGTAACGAAAGCTGCGATGTGAGATGTTACAGGCGCAAGCTTTGTTTGGGAGGCCATAATGAAAAAGACGACAATGACCCGACGCGAGGGGCTCGCCGGTGTTGGGACAGCCGCGGCGGCCATCGCCTTGGGGCCGCAGGAGGCATCGGCCGAAACGCATGCGGGAGGTTTCGATCAGTCCAACATCAAGTGGTACACGCTCGCCGGGTTCGACCACGTCTGGTATCACATCCTGAAAGTCGATCCGGATGCCCGGATTGTCGACCTGCTGCTGAAATTCGCCGCCAACGAGCGCATTGTGCTGCACCGTCACCACGCCGACTACAGCACCTTCGTCATCCAGGGTGAGTTGCGCATCTATTCGGAGGACGGCGAAATCCGCGAGATACGTCCCACAGGGAGCTTTGTCGAAAAGCCGGCAGGCGGCGCGCCGCATACCGAAGGCGGCGGCGATGAGGATTGCATCGCCTGGTTCAGCAACCGCGGCACAGACGGGATGATCTACGAGATATTGGGCCCCAACCACGAAACGGTTGCCACATTGGGCCTGCCCGAGTTCAAGGCGCTGCTGGAGGCGCAGGACGCGCCGGTTCAACCCTACGTTCCAGGTTGAAGACAGCGAGCGCTGCCGCGGCGGAGACGTCGGGCGCGAGTCAAGCTGCCCGCGCCACGGCGACCGCGTCGGCGCCGCCGGATCCGGCACCGCGGACACGGGACCACGCTCGCCTTTGCAATTCATGGATATTGCGCCTCTGCCGCAGGGCGACGGCAGGACCTCTGAGACTAGTCCTGCCGCGTCTCTCTTGCGACCGGCCGCCGAGAGGGGCAGGCGGCCGGCGCGGTCCGGCAGGGTGTCAGTCTGGCGCCTCGACCAGTATCTTCACCTGGGACTTTTCCGCAACCAGCGCTTCGAACCCTTCGGCGACGATCTTGTCCAGCGGGATGCGCTTGGTGACCATTTGATCGGCGCTGAAGTATCCTTGGGTCATCAGCGCCATGACCGCGGGGTACACGTTGCGATATGCGATGGTCCCCTGAAGCTGACGTTCCTTGAGCACGACAGAGTTGGGTTGGAAGGACGCCTCGCTTTCCCAGATCGAGACCACCAGCACCTGGCCTTCGTGGCGCGTGGCGTCGATGCAGTTGGGCAGGACCTGCGGCACGCCGGTGACCTCGAAGGCCACGTGAACGCCGCCGGTCGCCGCGCGGATGGCCGCGACGGCGTCTTGCGTCGTCGGGTCGATCGCAGAGGTCGCGCCGAGGTCGAGTGCTTTGCGGCGACGGACTTCGGAGGGTTCGACAACGTGGATCTCGGAGGCACCGGCCACCCGAAGCGACTCCACGACAAGAAGTCCGATCGGCCCCGCGCCGAAGACCGCCGCGGTGTCACCGGCCTTGATCCTGGACAGACGGACGGCGTGCAAGGCCACGGCAGCGGGCTCTACCAATGCGCCCTGTTCCATCGACAGCTGGTCCGGCATCTTGTGAACCATACGCGCCGGGACCACGCTGTAGGCCGCAAAACCGCCGTGCCCGCCGGACAGGCCGACGAAGCCGAGCGTGTCGCAGAGATTGTACTTGCCTTCGAGGCAGGCCGGGCACGTACCGCAGGCGAAGATCGGTTCGATCGCGACGCGGTCGCCGACCGCGACATCCGTGACGCCCTCGCCCAGTTCCGAGACGGTGCCGCAATACTCGTGGCCCATGGTGATCGGCGCCTTGTCGTGGCTCAGGGGATGGTCCTCATCAACGGGCACGAAGATCGGACCGGCAAGATACTCGTGCAAGTCGCTGCCGCAGATTCCGGCCCAGGCGACCTTGATCTTGACCTCGCCCTTGCCGGGTTTCGGTTCCGGGATATCTTCGACGCGAATGTCCTTCACGCCATGCCAACGTGCTGTTTTCATGGGGCTTCCTTTTTTAGATGGGTCAGCGGTAGACCATGCCGCCGTCGATCACGATCGACTGGCCGGTCATGTAGTCGCTGTCGGGGCCGGCGAGATAGGACACGAGGCTCGCGACGTCGCGCGGCGTCTGCGCGCGGCCCAGGGCGATGGATCCGACAAACGCCTTGAAGGTCGCGCCTTTTTCCGCGCCGGTGACCTCGGCAAAGCGTTCGTCGATCTCGACCCACATGTCGGTGCCGACGACGCCGGGGCAATAGGCGTTGACAGTGATGCCATCGGCGGCGAATTCCTTGGCCGCGACCTGGGTCAGCGCCCGCACGGCGAATTTGGTCGAGCAATAGGCCCCCAGCATCGGATAGCCCTCATGCGCCGCGATCGAGGCGGCGGAGATGATCTTGCCTTTCGTGCCATCCTTCCTGAAGCGCGCGGCGGCGGCCTGGATGCCCCAGAGCACACCCTTGACGTTGACCGCGAAGACCTTGTCCATCTCGGCCTCGGTGATGTCGGTGATGGGCTGCACCTGCGCGATGCCCGCATTGTTGATCATGATGTCGAACCCACCCAGCTCTTCTGCCGTGCGGTCGATGGCGTCGATGACCTGCTGGCGGTCGGTGACATCCGCCGCAATGGTGATCACGGTGCCATCGTCGAAGTTTCCGGCGGCCTCGGACAGCTGGTCGGCGTTGAGATCCGCCAGCGCGATCCGGGCGCCATCCGCGGCGAGCCGTTCCGCGATGCCAAGACCTATGCCACGCGCCCCGCCGGTGACGAGCGCAGTTTTTCCTTTGAGACACATGTCTCTACTCCTTCGAAAATCGGAAAATCCCGCGCGCACCCGACATCGAGAACCGAGTGCGCGCGCTTTGCATCACGCCAGGTGATGAACCTCTTGCAGGCCGTAGACGGGGGTGTCGATGCCCTCCATCCGGGCCTTCAGTTGCAAGGCAAGATACAGCGAGTAGTGGCGTGACTGGTGCAGGTTGCCGCCGTGAAACCACAGGTTCTGCTGCTGCGTCGGTTTCCACATGTTGCGCTGCTCGCCCTCCCAAGGGCCGGGATCCTTGGTCGTGTCGGAGCCGAGCCCCCAGACCTTCCCGACCTTGTTGGCGACCTCCTGGCTGATCAGGTCGGCCGCCCAGCCGTTCATCGAGCCGTAACCGGTTGCCATCACGACCAGATCGGCGTCGAGACGGGTGCCGTCGGACAGCACCACACCGGTTTCGTCGAAGCGCTCCACCTGGCCTTTGACCAGTTTGACCTCACCGTCGATGATCAGCTGGCTGGCGCCGACGTCGATGTAATAGCCCGAGCCGCGGCGCAGATATTTCATGAAAAGACCCGAGCCGTCGTCGCCCCAGTCAAGGTCAAACCCGGCCTTCTCGAGCCCCGCATAGAAGTCGGCATCGCGTTCGCGCATCTGGTCGTAGAGCGGGATCTGGAATTCATGCATGATCCGGTAGGGCAGCGACGCGAAGATCATGTCGGCCTTTTCGGTCGTCACGCCATTGGCAACGGCCTCTTCCGAATAGAGCGCGCCGAGGCCGATATCCATCAGCGTGTCGGAGCGCACGATATGGGTGCTGCTGCGCTGCACCATCGTCACATCGGCATCCGCCTCCCAGAGCGCGGCGCAGATGTCGTGCGCGGAGTTGTTCGACCCGACGACGACCACCTTCTTGCCTGTCCAGGCGTCCGGCCCCTCGTGTTGGGAACTGTGCTGGATGGTGCCCTTGAAGCTGTCCATGCCCGGGAACTCCGGCATGTTCGGCTTGCCCGACATTCCGGTCGCCAGCACGAGTTGCGTGGGCTTCAGCGTGACCTCTTCGCCGTCCCGGTTCACCTTGACGGTCCAGGTGCCGGCGGCTTCGTCGAACGCCGCGCTCTGCACCTCGGACCGCGTCCAGTAGTTCAGCTCCATGACCCTGGTGTACATCTCGAGCCAGTCACCGATCTTGTCTTTGGGCGTGAAGACCGGCCAGTTCTCGGGGAACTTGATGTAGGGCAGGTGGTCATACCAGATCGGGTCATGCAGGCAGAGCGACTTGTAGCGCGACCGCCACTGGTCGCCGGGCCTGTCGTGCTTGTCCAGGACGATGGTCGGCACGCCCAACTGGCGCAGCCGCGCGCCCAGGGCGATGCCACCCTGTCCGCCGCCCACGATCACCGTGTATGGCTGCTCGGTATAGCCGAGCTCGGCTGCTTCGGTTTCGCGCTGTTCCTTCCAGGATCTCCGGTTCTTGGCCGCGCCGTGTTCGGCGCCCATGGGGCGCCGTTCGCCCTTGTTTTCCTCGAAGCCCTTCAATTCCTGAAGCGCGGTCAGAAGCGTCCAGATCCGACCGTCCCTGAGGCGCATCAGCCCCCAGCCTCTGCCGGTCGCGGTTTCAAAGGTGATCCATGCGGTGATCACGCCGCCATCTTCGGCCGGCATCTCGCCATTCTGCATGGCGAAATCGCGCGGTTTGGTATGCTTCAACTGCGCCGTCAGCATATCCCGAACGCCGGACGGCCCTTCAACCGTCTTCAAATTCCATGTGACGGCGATCAGGTCGCGCCAGTAGCTGTCCGCGGCGAACAGGTCTCCCGCCGCCTGGGCATCGCCGGCCTCGAGGGCGGCATTGAAACGGTCGAGGGTCTCCTGAACCTCTGTCGTGACTGTCGAATCGAGCATTGCGTATCCTCCTCATCCACAATGTGATGGCAGGAGACTGGCGGCAGGACCGACGGTCCGACCACGAAATTCGAGTCGATTTCACGCAGAACATGGATGCGGCATTGCAGCATGTTGCACATGCAACGCCGCGCAACCGCTCAATCCGGGGGGCGCAACCCGTCCTTGCGGATGCGGCGCAGGATTGTCGACCGGTTGACCCCGAGGCGACGTGCCGCCCGGGCCATATTCCAGTTGCAGGCGTCCAGAACGGCCTCCAGATCCTGTTCGGGCGCGCGGGTTTTCGGGGCGGCGGGCAGGTCCGGCGAGTCGATCACCGTCGTCTCTGCCAGGGCGCAGGCCACATCCAGAACGTTGCCAAGCTCGCGCAGATTTCCTGGCCAATCGCGGGCGATCAGCTCGGCCCGCGCTGAGGGCGTCAACCGCATCTCTCCGCCGCGGCGGCGGCGCAGCAGACGGTCGATCAGCCACCCCAGATCCTGACGTTCGCGCAGCGGCGGCACATCCAGAACCGCGCCCGACATGCGGAAATAAAGCGCCGGTGGCAGGATTTTCCGTGCCATGAGTTCAGCCGGTGCGAGACCCGTGGTGGCAATCGGCCGCATGTCGGGAAGCGCATCCAGAAGCCCTGCCACAACGCGCGCCACATCCTCCGGCATCTCTTCGATCCGGCGAAACAGCACCGTACCGGGTCCGGCTTCCCCGGACAGCGCCACGCGCAGCATGTCCGCGCTGGAGCCGGCGCAGTGCAGTTCCACGAAACGGCCGCGGCGGGACGCCATGTGTATGGCCCGTGCCAGCTTGGTCTTGCCGCTGCCGCTTTCTCCGCTGATCAGCAGCGGCACCTGTGTCGGGGCCAGACGTTCCGCCTGTGTCAGAACGCGCTGCATTCCGGGATCGCTGTCTGCCAGCGTCGCTCGAAACCCGCTGGATGTCCTCTTTTCGCCGGATATCTTCCCCGTAGCCGCCCGACGAGGCGCCTGTGGCGCGATCGCGTGTCCGAAGACCGCGCCCCCGTCCGACAGGCTGATGACGCGGTCTTCGGTGGGCCGGTCCCGCATAAGGTCGGGAAGATCGTCGACGCCCACGCCCAGAAGGCTCTCGATCGGTTCGCCGATCAGGCTCTTTCCTCGGGTCAGCATCCGCTTCGCCGCATGTGTAGCGCCAATGACCCGGCCCGATCCGTCAAGCGACACGGCGGCTTCGGGGTCGACGTCGAGGAATTCCGGGCTCGAAGAGAAGCGCAGGACCCATTCGCGGCGGCTGGCCGCCATGAGGTTCGCCATCTCTACCCGCCGTGCCGCCGCCGTCACCAGCGACATCGCAAGATTCTGGCTGCTTTTCGGTGCCGGCGAGCGCAGAAGGGAAATGTCCAGCACCGCCGCCAGCTGCCCGAGGCTGTCGTAGATCGGGGCCGCCGTGCAGGACAGGCCGGTATGCGCGTTGCCGAAATGATCGCCCTGGTGCACCGTCACCGGCTCTCCGGTGACGATGCAGGCCCCGACACCGCAGGTTCCGGCGAGATCCTCCGCCCAGTTCGAGCCGAGGTAAAGCCCGGCGGTCCGCAGGTCGTCGACAAAGAGATCGTCTCCGAAAAAGTCGACGCACACGCCTTTGGCATCCGTCAGCAACAGCACGTAGTTCTGGCCCGCCACCTGCCGGAACAGGCTGTGCAGGCTGGACCGTGCCGCACCGATCATCCAATCGGCCTGATCCCGGTGAATGCGAAATTCGGTGTCCGAAACGATATGGGCCGGATCGCTGCGCATGGGGTCCATGCCGTAAAGCTCGACACATCGCCGCCACGACGCTTCGACATAGCTGTCGCGACCGGATGCATGGCCGTCCAGAACCTGTGCGATTTCCTCGAAGTGATGTCTCTCGACCATGAGTATCGCCTCCTGAAGCCGATCATACTCCAAAGCGGCGCTCGCCCGAGGGAAGACTTTGGTCTGAGGCAGCGGTGCCTGCACAGCGATTCAGGGAGAAAACCCCTTGGACGGCCTGTGCGGAGACGACCGCGACGGCCCGTTCGCGTCCATCGGCGAGCGGCGTCCTGGAAATGTGAGGCCGTTCATGCTGTCAGTCACGCAGGATCTGCGACGTGCCGCGCCTTCAGCCGGCATCGCACGGTCGCTAGCCTTTCTGACGCGGCATCCCGAACAGGCTGAACAGACTGGTGCCGACAAAGCACAAGGCCGCGACGCACACGATCGACGGACCGGCCGGCGTGTCCAGAACATAGGCCGCGCGGAGGCCGGCAACCGCGGATGCGCTGCCGATTGTCGCCGCGATCAAGGCCATGCTTTCGGGCGTGCGGGACAGGGGGCGCGCGGCGGCGGCGGGGATGATGAGCATTGCCGCGATCAGCAGGACACCCACGACCTTGATCGCCACGGCGACCGTGATGGCGAGCGAAAGCGTCAGCACCAATTGCTCGCGCTTCGGGTCGATGCCGCTGGCGTAGGCCAGTTCGTCGTTCAAGGTGGACGTCAGAAGCGCGGACCAGCGCCAGCCGATCAGCGCGACCACCAATGCCGCTCCGCACCAGATGACCGCAAGATCGCCACGCGACACCGACAGGATATCGCCGAAGAGATAGGCCATCAGATCAATCCGGATACCCGACAGGAACGACACGGCCACAAGGCCGAAGGCCAGCGCCGAATGTGCCAGCACACCAAGAAGCGTGTCCATGGCATAGCCGCGCCCGCTCAGCCCCGAGACGGTCAGGGCCATGACAAGCGCCACGGCGATCGCGCCGGGGAAGATGGACATGTCGAGGGCAAGCGACAGCGCGACGCCAAGGATCGCGGCATGGGCCGTGGCGTCGCCGAAATACGCCATGCGCCGCCAGACGACGAAACTGCCAAGCGGGGCGGCTGCGACCGCGACGCCGATACCCGCAAGGGTGGCGCGTGTCATGAAATCGTCGAGCATCATTCGGCCGCCTTGGTCTGGTCGCGGGGGGCGGAGTGATCGGTCCCGCATGCGCCGTCATGATCGTGCCTGTGGTCGTGATCATGCCGGTAGAGCGCCAGCGCGCCGCCGGTGCCGGTTCCGAAGAGGGCTTGATACTCGGGCGCGGAGGAGACGTGCTCGGGCGTGCCGTGACAGCACACATGGCCATTGAGACAGATCACCCGGTCGGAAGCCGCCATGACGACGTGCAATTCGTGGCTGATCATCAGCACGGCACAGCCGGTGTCGCGGCGCACGTCGTCGATCAGGCGGTAGAACGCGGCAGAGCCGGGCTGGTCAAGTCCCGCCGTCGGCTCATCCAACAGCAGGAGCCGGGGTTTGGCGACCAGGGCGCGCGCCAGCAGCACCCGCTGAAGCTGTCCGCCGGACAGCTGCGACATCTGACGCTTGGCAAGCTCCGGAACGCCCGCGCGGGCCAGCGCGGATTTCTTGTCCGCGCGACTGGCGCCCCCCGGCAACGCCAGGAACCGTTCGACGGTGATCGGAAGCGTGGGGTCGATATGAAGCCTTTGCGGCACGTAGCCCAGTACCAGGCCGGGCGCCGTTCCGATCCGGCCGGCGGTGGCCGATGCCGCCCCGACGATCGCGCGCAAAAGCGTGGTCTTGCCCGATCCGTTCGGGCCGACAATGGTGACGACCTCACCGGGGTCCACGGTCAGGCTGACATCGCGCAGGACTTCGGTCGCGCCGTAGGAAACGCTCAGATGTTCGACGTTCAAAAGGCTCATGTGTCGGAGGTGTCCGCGCAGGAGGGGCAGATGCCGAGCGCCTCGACCACGGTGCGTTCGATCTTGAACCCGGTGGCGCGGGCCGCTTCGCCAAGCGTGCCGCGGGCCGGGGCCGAATGCGCCTCGGCGACCGCGTCGCACTTGCGGCAGATCAGGAACGCGGGGGAATGACTCGCACCCGGATGCGCGCAGGCGATGAAGGCGTTGAGCCGCTCGATCTTGTGCACGAACCCGTGCTCGACAAGGAAATCCAGCGCCCGGTAGGCCACGGGCGGCTGAGCGCCGAACCCGGCATCGCGCAGAAGGTCCAGCAACTCGTACGCGCCCAGCGCGCGATGCTCGCGCAACAGGATCTCGAGCGCGGTGCGCCGCACAGGCGTGAAGCGCAGGCTGGACGCGGCGCAATGGGCCTCTGCCTCGGCGATCGCCGTGTGGACGCATTGATCGTGATCATGCGCGTCAAAGCCGATAGGTCCAGGCGCCGCCCGTACCGCTTCCGGCTTTTCCAGATGTCCACGACTTGTCATGTTATCTCATTTCCTGTATTCGACTCGCAATGTTATACAATCACGTGGAAGCGTCGATGTCCAGATACCTGATCCCTCTCTCCCTGACCACGTCGATCCTGGCCGGGGCCGCCGTGGCCGATGCCCCCAACGTCGCCGTCGATATCGCGCCGGTGCATTCGCTGGTCGCGCGCGTGATGGAGGGTGTGGGCACACCGGCGCTGATCGTGCAGCAGGGCGCCTCACCGCACGAATACAGCTTGCGCCCGTCCGAGGCACGGGCCCTGCAGGACGCCGACCTGGTATTCTGGATGGGCGAGGATCTGACGCCATGGATGGAAGACTCCCTCGAAACGTTGGCACCCGAAGCCGAGGTCACCTCGCTTCTGGATTCGGAGGGCACCGTCCTGCTGGACTTCCGGGAGGATGCGCTTTTCGCGCCGCATTCCCACGGTGACAAGGCACCCGGCGAAGAGGGGGATCACGATCACGCAGAGCACGCCGAGGGCGGAGACGACGATCATGCGCACGAAGAGCATTCGGATGACGAGGCGCATGACAACGAAGACCATGCCAACGGAGACGATCACGACCACGGAGACCATGCCGAGTCGCATGAGGACGATCACGACCATGCCCAAGGGGACCACGACCCCCATGCCTGGCTGTCCCCCGAAAACGCCATGACCTGGTACAATGTGATCGCGTCGCAACTGTCTGCCGCGGATCCCGACAATGCCGGAGCGTACTTTGCCAATGCCGCAGCGGCCCGCGAAGAGGTCGCGGCGGTGTCGGCAGAGGTGGCTGCGACCCTGGACCCGGTTCGGGACAGCCGGTTCATCGTGTTCCACGATGCCTACCAGTATTTCGAGACGGCCTTCGATTTCCCCGCCTCGGGCGCCATCTCGATCAGCGACGCCTCCGACCCCAGCCCGGCGCGCATCGCGGAAATCCAGGGTCGCATCGCCGACGAAGGCGTCTCGTGCGTGCTGTCGGAACCGCAGTTCAATCCCAGGGTCGTTGCAACCGTGATGGACGGCGCGGAGGCCAGGACATCGGTGCTAGATCCGCTTGGATCCGATCTCGAACCGGGGGCGGGACTTTACCCGCAACTCTTGCGCAACCTCGCCACCTCGCTTGCCGACTGCCTGGCGTGATCGCGGCGGAGCAGAGCTCACCTGTCGTTGAAGAAAGGTCTGATAACAGTGAGGCGCCGTTCGCATACGCTCTTGGTTTTTCTCTTCGGGTTGGCCGGGCACGCGGCGGCAAAGCCGCATGTCTTCGCGGTTTTGGAAGTGGAGTTTGACATCGACTCCACGCGCCTTTCCTCGCTACGCATCGGCTGGACATACGATGAAATCACGACCCTGGTCCTTTTCGACACCTTTGGCCTCGATGCGGATGAGCATGGCGCTTTGAAAAGCGATGTCTGGCCCGGCACGCGGCAGGCGAGGCGGAATGGCCGGACGGTTACGATGGCGACGTGTATTTCAAAGCCGACCAGCGACCGGTCGCGCTTGTCTGGCCGCTGCTGTATCTCGCGCTCCACTTGACATGATCCGCTTCCATGACGCGGCGGGTTGCACGCGCTAAATGTAATAAAATAACATAACTTTGATTCTTTCGAGCAAAGGACCGCAAGCCATGCCGATCATGACCGACACCCGCCTTCCCGTGACCGTGCTGTCCGGCTTTCTGGGCGCCGGAAAGACCACGCTTGTGAACCGCGTGCTGAACAACCGCGAAGGCCGCCGTGTCGCGGTCATCGTCAACGACCTGTCCGAAGTGAACATCGACGCCGACGTGGTGCGCGAAGGCACCAACCTCAGCCGGACCAATGTAACACTGGTGGAAATGTCGAACGGCTGCATCTGCTGCACACTGCGCGACGATCTGCTGGACGAAGTGCGCCGCCTCGCCGCCGAGGGTCGCTTTGATTACCTCCTCATCGAGTCGACGGGCATTTCGGAACCGCTCCCGGTCGCCGCGACCTTCGATTTCCGCGACGAACACGGCGACAGCCTGGCGGATGTCTCGCGGCTCGACACGATGGTGACGGTCGTCGACGCGGTGAACCTGCTGGGGGATTATTCGTCCCATGATTTCCTGAGCGACCGGGGCGAGACGATGGGCGACGCGGACGACCGCACACTGGTTCACCTGCTCACCGACCAGATCGAACTCGCCGACGTGGTGATCCTCAACAAGGTGACGGACGCAGGCCCCGAACGCACGGATGCCGCGCGTAAAATCATCCGCGCCCTGAATGCCGATGCAAGGATCGTCGAGACCGACCATTCCGACGTGCCGGCGAACGCCATCCTCGACACCGGGCTCTTCGATTACGAAAAAGCGCACGAACACCCGATGTGGGCCAAGGAGCTTTACGGCTTTGCCGATCACACACCCGAGACCGAAGAGTACGGGGTCGCATCCTACGTCTACCGAGCGCGTCTGCCGTTCATTCCCGAAAAAATCCTGAGCGTCCTGAACGGCGACATGCCCGGCGTGATCCGCGCAAAAGGGCATTTCTGGATCGCCACGCGCCCGGGCTGGGTGGCCGAGTTTTCGCTTGCCGGAGCGCTGTCCAGCGTCAAACCGCTGGGAACGTGGTGGGCCTCGGTTCCGAAAGACCGCTGGCCGGATCACGACATCGCGCGCGCCTATATGCAGGCGCACTGGCAAGAGCCGTGGGGCGACCGGCGGCAAGAGATCGTCTTTATCGGCGCGGGCATCGACTGGCCTGCCCTGAAAGACCGTCTCGATGCCTGCCTTGTCCCGGCGACCGCGGCCTCCGGCCCCGACAGCCTGCCAGACTATGCCGATCCCTTTCCGGTCTGGCGGCACGAGGAGGAGGCCGCATGATCCTGGCGCCGGAATTCCTGCGGGATGCGGCCATCGGCGTCGCGGTTGTTCGCAAACCCGAAGAACTGACACACCTCCTGAAATCCGATTGCGGTGCCGCCCTGTGGCAAAGGAAAGTCCTGCCGGATTTTCAAAGATGGATCGACGGTCTGGCGCCGGAGAACCTGCCGCGCGGTCGTCTGATCCTGCGTCCCGAAGCGGTGCGCGATGCGGTTGCCCAGCTGTGCGACCTGGCGGACATGCCCGATCATCCGCATCGCACGCGTTTGATCGACGATATCGCGGCCCTGTCGGACATCTTTGCGAAACTCATGGATGCATGCTGGCTGCGGTTGCGGCTCGATGCCGTGACCACGAACGCATGCCGCAAATTCCACATCGATGCGATCGCGGCGCGGCTGGTCTGCACCTATCGCGGCGCCGGCACGCAATACGGCAATGCGCCCAGGGGGCGGTCTCCCGACCGCGTCGTTACCGTGCCGACCGGTTCGCCGATCCTGTATCGCGGAACGCTCTGGCCGGCCCGCACGGAGACACCTTTGCTGCACCGCTCGCCGCCCATCGAAGATACCGGAGAGACGCGGCTGGTTCTCGTCCTCGACCCGGTCGACGATCCGGAGGGCGCCCTGTGAAGCCCAGCAACCGCGGAGAAACCGACCTTCGGTGCCGCCGCCGTAGCGAAGATCCGATGCGGGCCTTCGACGCATTGCCCGCACCGGTGCGCCGCTGGCTGTCGCAGGCCACCTCGCCCTGGTCGCCCGCCTCGTGCCGCAAGATCCTGCGCAGCGCCACGGCGCGGGGCGAAGACATCGACCGGGTGCTGGCGCGTCTCGATCGCGCGGAGCGGCAGACGCTCGCCAGAGGCCAAGGCGACCGAATTTGACACTCTGCACATCCTGAAGAAAGTGAAATACACCCCATGACCAAATTTCTGCTCAACATCGGCACAGCTCTGGCCGTGCTTGCGGCGGCGTCGGTGGCGGCCGCGAACGATACGCTCGATGTCGTCGCCCAGTTCGAGATCCAGGGGCCGGAGCCGTCGACCAGCGGCTACATCTTCACGCGCATGGGCATTGCCGAAACGCTGGTAAATGCCGATGCCAACGGCACTCTGACGCCCGGTCTGGCGACGGGGTGGCAGGCATCGAAGGACGGGCTGACCTGGACCTTTACCCTGCGCGACGATGTGACGTTCCACGACGGCACCGCGATGACGACGGAAACCGTGCTCAATGCGCTGGAAATTGCGCGTGGCAAACCCGGCCCGCTGGATGACCTGCCGATCACCGGTGTCTCGGCAGAGGATGGTGCGATCACGATCTCGCTGTCCGAACCCGTGGGCGCCTTGCCCGCATACCTCGCCTACTTCCGCTACCAGATTCTCGCACCTGACTCCTATGGCCCGGACGGCGCGGGTGTCGCGGTCATCGGCACCGGTCGTTAAAGCATCACGGAAATGGAACCGCCGCTGAGCCTGGATGCGACGGCCTTCGCCGGTTATTGGGGCGAGGCCCCGCATATCGCCGATGTCACTTATTCCGGCGTCAGCCGTGTCGAGACGCGAGCGCTCATGGCCGAATCCAACGAGGCGGAGTTCGTCTTCGGTCTCTACCCCGCAAGCGTCTCGCGCCTTGGAACGCTCGACAATGTCGAGGTCATGGCCGTCGACATCCCGCGGACCCTGCTGATCAAGGTGAACGCCGGGCATCCCGCCCTGTCCGCACCGGACGCCCGACGCGCATTGAGCCTGGCCATCGACCGCGAAGGCATCGCCAAAGCGGTGCTGCGCTATCCGCAAGGTGCCACGCAGTTGTTCCCGCCATCGGTCGCAGGTTGGCATGACGAAACGCTTCCGCCGCTTGCCTACGACCCGAACGAGGCGAAAGCCTTACTGGCGGAGCTTGGCTGGCAGGCAGGCCACGACGGCATCCTGACCCGCGACGGAGAACGACTCGCGCTGACCTTGACGACCTATCCGGACCGGCCGGAACTGCCGCTGGTCGCGGCCGTGCTGGAACAGCAGTTCCGCGCGATCGGTGTAGAGCTTACGATCAACACAACGAATTCTTCCGAGATCCCGGCAGGGCATCAGGACGGTTCTTTGGACCTTGGTCTGATCGCGCGGAACTTCTCGTTGATCCCCGATCCCATCGGCACGGTCCTGGGCGACTACGTCGGCAATGGCGACTGGGGCGCGATGAACTGGCAGAACGACAGCTTTGCCGAGCTGGTGCGCGGCATCTCGCGCGGAGAGGGCGGCGACAATGAGAAGGAAGAGGCCGCCGCCATCCTGCAGTCCGAACTGCCGATCATTCCCATCGCTTGGTATCAGCAGACCCTGGCCGTGTCTTACACGGTCGCGGGTGTGACCATCGACCCGTTTGAACGGACGTTCGGCCTGCAAGACATCCGGTGGGCGGAATGAACGCAGTTGTCTCAAGACTTGTGCAGGCGATCATGGTCGCGCTCCTGATCGGGACCGCGACATTCGTGATGATGCGCAGCCTGCCCGGAGATGCTGCCTGGCGGATCGCTGCCGGACGCTACGGTTACGACCACGTCGACGCTGCCGCGGCCGATGCGGTGCGCGCGGAGCTGGGCCTGGACGGCCCGGCCCTGCCTGCGCTGCTGCAATGGATGGGCGATCTGGCGTGGCTGGACTTCGGAAATTCGCTGGTCTCCGGGCAGCCCGTCATGGACGAGATCGCGCACCAGCTTGGCGCGTCCCTGTCGCTGGCGGTCGTGGCGATCCTGCTTTCGCTGCTCATCGGTCCGCCACTTGGCATTCTCGCGGGCCTCAGGCCCGGAGGTGTGCTCGACCGAATGCTGCTCGTTGCCTCGACCGGGTTGAAGGCGGTGCCGCAATTCCTGATGGCGCTGGTTCTGATCGTTTTCATTGCGGTCCAGATGAGATGGCTTCCCGCCGCCGGTCACGGAGAGATCTGGCATTTCATCCTGCCCAGCCTGACGCTGGCGCTTGGATTGGCCGCGGTCAACGCCCGCATTGCGCGCGATGCCATGGCCCGTATCGCCGACATGCCGTTCTGGCGTTTCGCGCAGTGGAAGGGATTGTCGGAGCGTCAGACGCTGTTCCGGCACGGGCTGCGCAACGTCTCGGTGCCCTTGTTCACCTATCTGGGTCTGCAATTCGTCACCCTGGTCGAAGGTGTCATCATCGTCGAATCCGTCTTCGGCTGGCCGGGCATCGGGCATGCGCTGGTCCACGCGATCTTTTCGCGTGACGTGCCGATGGTGCAGGGGACCGCTCTGGTCCTCGGACTTGGCTTTGTGCTCGTCAATGCCACGATCGACCTTGCCGTGCGCCGTATCGATCCGAGGGTAACGGCATGATCGTCATCGCGACACCGCAGAGGCGCCGGGCCATGTGGCCCGCGGCGCGGATCGTCGGAGCGGCGCATGTCCTCGTCGTCGCGCTCCTCGCCTTACTCGGGTCGGTTGTCGTCCCAAGCGATCCCTTCGCGCAGTCGCTGGTGAAAGCACTGGCCGGGCCTGATCCCGCGGCCCCGCTGGGATACGACCACCTTGGCCGATCCATCTTTCACCGTCTTGTCGATACCCTGAAACTGTCCCCGATCATTACGCTCGCAGCGGTGGCCACGGCGGGAAGCGCCGGCCTCGTCTTGGGAACGGCGGCCGCAGCCTTGGGCGGCTGGATCGAGCGCAGTCTCGTCATTCTGGCCGATGCACTGCTTGCCTTGCCGGGTCTTCTCCTGGTGCTCATCGTGCTTGCCATGGTGCCGGGGACGGCGCTGGGGTTCTGGGCCGCGCTATCGCTGGTGTTGTGGGTCGAGTTCTTTCGCCTGACCCGCGCCGCCACGCGCGAGGTCCTGGCCTCGCCGGCCGTTCAGGCGTCACGGCTCCTGGGCTTTGGTCCGATCTACCTTTTTCGCGCGCATATCTGGCCCGAAATCGCGCCGATGATGCTGACCGCTGCGGCCTTCGGCACGGCGACGGCGATCATGGCCATCGCGGCGCTTGGATTCGTGCATGTGGGCCTGCGGGCGCCGACACCCGAGCTGGGCCTGATGATGGTCGAACTGCTGCCCTACTGGCGCGAGGCGCCGCTGGCGCTTCTGTCTCCGGTCATCGCGATATTCGCGCTGCTTCTGGGGCTGACCCTTCTGGCCGGGAGCCGCAAATCATGAGCCTGTTGAAAGCCGTAGGCGTTATCGTTCTGGACGGCGGCGCGCCTCTGTTGCAGCCGCTGTCTCTCCACCTCGACCCCGGTGAGCCGTTGGTGATCCTGGGCGAAACCGGGTCCGGAAAGAGCCTTCTGGCGCAGGCGCTCATGGGCACGTTGCCGCCGGAACTGACGGCCAGGGGGCGCGTCGCCATCGCCGACCGCGTTCTCGACACAGGCAGCCCGGACCGGTTTCGCGGCCTCTGGGGGCGGGAGATCGGCGTCTTGCCGCAGGAACCCTGGCTGTCGCTCGATCCGCTGATGCGGGCGCGGGCGCAGGTGGCGGAAACCCATGCGCTTGTACGCGGATTGCCCCGGGGCGAGGCTGCGGCCCGGGCGCAGGCAGATCTGGCGGCACTTGGACTTGCCGGTGCCGAACGCCGCTATCCGCACGAATTGTCCGGCGGCATGGCCCAGCGGGTCGCCATCGCCGCGGCACGTGCTGGCGGCGGGCGCATCGTGATTGCGGACGAACCCACCAAGGGTCTTGAAGCGGGACGGCGCGACGATGTCGCGTCCCTTCTGCTGTCCGAGATGGGCGACACCGGCGGCTTGCTGGTCATCACCCACGATCTGGCACTCGCGCGTCGTCCGGGCGGCCGGTTGATCGTCCTGCGCTCTGGTGCGGTGGTGGAACAGGGACCATCCCGTCAGGTCTTTGCAGCCCCGCAGGACGCCTATACGCGGGAATTCCTTGCAGCCGATCCCGAGAACTGGTCAGCGAGGACGCCACGGGCCGGCACGGAACCGGCGGTCGTCTCTGCCCGCGATCTTGCGGTCTCGCGCGGCGGCAGATCCCTGTTCGCCGGCATTTCGCTCCGGATCGCGCCGGGACGGATATTCGGCGTCACCGGCCCCTCGGGCTGCGGCAAATCCTCCCTGGGTGACGCGCTTCTGGGTCTCATCCCGCCGGATCGCGGGACCGTGACGCGCCGTCCGGGGGACCATCCTCACGCCATGCAGAAACTCTACCAGGACCCGGTTGCCGCCTTTCCGCGGAAACGCAGCATCGGCCAGACACTCGCCGACACCGTTTCGGTGTCAGGGGGCAATTCCGCCGACGTCGACGGCCTTCTGGACCGGCTCGGCCTCGATCCGACCCTGCTCGGGCGCAGGCCCGGAGCCGTGTCAGGCGGCGATCTGCAGCGCCTGTCGCTGCTTCGGGTCCTGCTCAGATCGCCGAGCTTCGTCTTCGCGGACGAACCGACGTCGCGGCTGGACCCGATCACGCAGGCGCGTGTGATCCGGCTCCTCACCGAAATCGCTGAAAAGGACGGAGTGGCGCTGATGCTTGTCAGCCATGATGCGGCTTTGATCCGCAACACGGCAGACACGGTTCTGTCACTCGATGCGGCGGGGACCGCTGCCATTTCGGAACCTGCAACATTCGGGACACCTGTCGCCGAAGCCTTGACCTGATCCGCAATATTGATCTTCTCACAAACCAAGGAAAGGACACATGATGAAAACCCTCCAGTTGACGCTTCTGGCTTCGGTCGCGGCCACGCCGCTCTTCGCGCAGGAAACACGCGAGATGGACGCCCATGTGCATGGAGTGAGCACGCTCGAACTGGCGATCGAGGACGGCATGCTCGAACTGAGCCTGCTCTCGCCCGGCATGGACATCGTCGGCTTTGAATACGAGGCCAACAGCGATGCGGACAAGGACGCGGTCGAAGCGGCGATCCGCGCGCTGCTTGTGCCAGAGAACGTCGTGACGCTCCCGGATGCGGCGGACTGCCGGTTGACCGAGGTCCTTGCGCATCTCCACAGCGACGACCACGCACATGAAGACGCCGACGATCACATGCACGAGGGCGAAGGCGAAGATCACGATCACGACCAGCATGCCGAAGAAGCCGGACACGACGATCATGCCGAGGGCGAAAACCACGCCGAGGGCGCGGAGCACGATCACGAAGAGGGTGCCCGGCACAGCGAATTCCACGCCAGCTACAGCTTTTCCTGCGCCCATCCCGAAGACCTGACAATCATCGGCCTCCCGTTCTTCGACACCTTCGAGAACGCGCAGGAGATCGAGGCGCAGTATGTCACCGACGCAGGCGCCGGGACGGCCGAGATCCGCCGCGATGCACCGGACCTGACACTGAACTGACGATGCCGGAACCCGCCGCCGCCCTGACGGACGCGGCCTTTTCTTCGCCTGATCGGGCCGTGGCGGGTTCACGCCGATCTCTCCGAAGGTCGAAATGAGACCGGGCGACAGCGCCGCGGCATCGGGGTTGTTGGAACCGTCTGCCGGGGAGGCGCCACCATGTCCTGACCCGTCGGGCCTACGAAGGTCGGATGTCTGGCGATCCCGTGCCGTGCTTATCATCCCGGATGTTCCAGAGGCTGGCCGTTTCCGCGATTCTGATATGGGCCGCGACGGTGCTCACCGCCGCGGCCGACGTTCTTGACCGCGCAGCGATCGCAGAGCGGATCGCGCCGCCGATGACCCTGGGCGAGCAGATCACCGAGGACGGCGTCTACCAGTTGCTGAACTCCGGCGGCGCAGAGGCGGGATACGTTTTCCAGACCGAACCGATGGCGCCGCTGCCGGGGTTTTCCGGCGCGGCGATCAACGTGCTCGTGGTGCTCGACCTCGACGGTCGGTTTCTCGACGTGCGGCTCCTGACCCACAACGAGCCGATCTTCGTCTCGGGGCTGGGTCCGGCGCCGTTCCACGCCTTTTTCGAACAATACCGCGGTCATTCGATCTCTGAAACGCTGGTGGTCGGGACGCCCTACGGCGTGGGCGACGGCGGCGGTCAGCTTGTCTATCTCGACGGGGTGACCAAGGCCACGGCCAGCGTGAGGATCGCCCATGAAAGCATCCTTGCCGCGACGCTTCAGGTGGCCCGCAGCAAGATGCGCGGGGTCAGCGCCGGAAAGCCGCCCGCGCCCGCGCCCGACCACGACGAGGACCTGGACTGGCAGGCGCTGGTCGATCAGGGCATCGCGGCGAATCTGCGCGTCACCAATGCCGAGGTGCAGACGCTGTTCGCGGGGACGATCTGGGAGTTCGACGACGCCCTGGCGCTCGACGCGCCCGACGCGCCCTATCTCGACCTCTGGGCGGTGGATGTTGGCCCGCCGGCCATTGCCCGCGCCGTGCTCAACCCCGGCACGGTCGAGACGCTGGCGCGGTTCCGCGAGATTTCCGGCGACGACGAACCGATCCTGCTGATCGAGGCGGGGCGGCACGGGCTGGTGTCGGAGGACTTCGTGCGCAACACCGCGCCCGCCTGGATCGGCATGACCCAGGACGGCCTGCCGGTGGCGCTGCGCGATGCCGATCTGTTGATCGACCTCAACGCGAAGTTGCCCGAACGCTTGCAGGACGCCCGCGCGATGATCTTGCGCACCGACCGGCGGCTGGGTTTCGATCCGACCCGGCCCTGGGTGCTGGAGGTGCAAGCGGTGCGCGAACACGGTATGTTCCAGCCCGAGACCGGCTCGGTGACGCTCACGCTCGAGCACAGCACCCCGGAGCGGTTCTTCACCCAGCCCGAAAGCGCCGCCCGCAGCCGGTCGCCTTTCGAGGTCGCCATCTGGAACCGGCGCCACGACCTGATCGCGCTGGGCGTGTTCCTGGCGGTTCTGCTCCCCGCGCTGCTGATCTTCCAGTCGCGGCTGGCCGGGCTGGCCGCCTTCACGCCCGTGCGGCTGGGCGTGCTGGCGTTGGTTCTGGGCTTTGTCGGCTGGTGGGGGCAGGGGCAGTTGTCGATCGTCACGCCGCTTGCCGCGCTGCAGGCGGGGCTTGCCGGAGGCAGCCTGGCCTTCCTGCTTTACGATCCGTTCTCGCTGCTGATCTGGGGGGGCGCGGTGCTGGGCTTCGTGTTGTGGGGGCGGGGTCTTTTTTGCGGCTGGCTCTGTCCCTTCGGCGCGCTTCAGGAATTCGCGCATCACGTCGGGCGGCTGTTGCGTCTGCCACAGGTGAAGGTGCCCGCGCGCTGGGATGCCCGGCTCAAGTGGCTGAAATATGCCGTGCTCGCGGCGCTCGTCTGGGTGACGGTGGCGATCCCGGCGCAGCTTGACCGGGCGGCCGAGGTCGAACCCTTCAAAACCGCGATCACCACCTTCTTCCTCCGGGAATGGTATTACGCGGCCTACGCGCTTTTCTGGGTGTTCCTGGGCATGGTCCTCTTCAAGGGCTTCTGCCGCTATGTCTGCCCGCTGGGAGCGCTGATGGCGATCGGCGGCGCGCTGCGGCTCAGGCGCTGGATCCCGCGCCGGGCGGAATGCGGAACGCCCTGCCAGCTGTGCCGGGTCGAATGCCAGTACGGAGCCATCGAGAAAACCGGTCAGGTCGTCTATTCAGAGTGTTTTCAATGCCTCGACTGCGTGAAGATCCACGACGATGCGCGCCTTTGCGTGCCGCTGCGCCTGGACGCGCGGCGGGACCGGCGCGCTGCGCAGATCGCCGGTCATCCGAATGCGGGCGCCGCGACGGTGGCGCAATGAAGCGGCGGCGGTTCCTGTGCCTTGCCGCCGCGTTCGGGGCGGCGCCGCTTTCCGCCCGGTCCGGGGCAGGCGTGCGCTGGTCGGGCCGCGCGTTCGGGGCGGATGTCAGCCTGCAGCTTGACGGCCCGGCGGCGCAGGCCGACCTTGTGCTGAACGAACTTCCCGATCTGCTGAAGCGGATCGAGGCGACCTTCAGCCTCTACGATCCCGCGTCTGAACTCTCGGAACTGAATCGCACCGGCCTGCTGCGCGGTCCCTCGCCCTGGATGCGGCAGTTGCTGGACGTGGCGGACCGCGCGCACCGTCTGACCGGGGGGCTCTTCGATCCGACGGTTCAGCCGCTTTGGCAGGCGCTGGCCGCCGGAGGCGATGTCGCCGGCGCACGGGCGCTGGTGGGCTGGTCGGGAGTGGCGCGGGACGGGTCGGTGCGGCTGGGCGCGGGACAGGCGCTGACGTTGAACGGCATCGCGCAGGGCTTCGCCACCGATCTGGTGCTGGCGCGGCTCCGGGCGCTGGGGGCGCGGCAGGCGCTGGCTGATATCGGCGAGACGGGCGCGCTGGGCGGACCGTTCCGGCTGGGCGTGGCGGACCCCGCCGCGGGGCAGGTCGGCTGGCGCAGCCTGCGGGACGGGGCGGTCGCGACGTCGAGTCCCGGCGCCCTGCGGCTGGACCGGGACACCTTCCATATCCTGCACCCCCTGTCGGTCACGGCGCCGGCCTGGTCCACGGTCAGCGTCGCGGCCCCCGGCGCCGCGCTCGCTGACGCGCTGTCAACGGCGGCGGTGTTCCTGCCGGCAGAGGCCCTGGCGGGGCTGCGGCGCCGCGCGGGGCTGGGCCGCATCCTGTGCGTGGCGCCGGACGGAGACCTGCGCAGCGTCTGAAAGGATTGGCGCCGGTCGCGGCGGAGCGCCTCGGGCGCCTACCAGCTGGCTTCCTGCCAGGTCAGGCCGTAGTCCGCGAAAATCTTCGCCAGCCGCCCGTCGTCGATCGCCTTGCGGATGGCGTCATCGACCGCGTAGCCCAGCGGCTTGTAGGCGAAATGCACCGCGATGCCGACGTTCCAGCTGGATTTCGCAAGGCCGGGCAGGGGCGGTTCGTGAACCGCCAGACCCTTGGTCAGCCCATGCTCCAGTTGCACCCGCTGGCCCATCACCGCATTGATGTTTCCGGCGGCGAGGTCGGACATGGCATCGGCCACCGACGGGTAGCGGCGCACGCCCGCGCTGACCTGCCCGCCCGCGAAACTCGACAGGTAGAAATCCGACAGGGAATCGTTCTCGACCCCCACCGTGTCGAAGCGGAAATAGGCGGGGACGGGCTTCGATCCGTCGTAATAGCCCTCGTCATAGGCAATCGCGATTCGATCCTGCATGTAGAGCCCGGTGAAGGTCACCTGCTCGACACGGCAGGCGAAGGTCGGATCGAAGGGGACATGCATCATCACGTTCGAGACAGTGCCGTCCACCACCGGACGCTGCCAGATGTAGCTCCGCAGATCGGTCTCGATGGTCTCGCCCGCCGCGACGAAATCGAACCGTGGCGCGACGCCCAGGTCCTCGGCGACGATCCGGGCAAGCTCCACGTCCACGCCGCGCGCCTCGCCGCCCTCCTGCCAGGAATAGGGGGCGAAATCCTCGTAGACCGCGAAGCGGATGAAGCCGCGTTCGAGGATCGTGTCGATGTCCTGACCGACGATGTCGCGGCTGGCGTTCTGCGGCTTGGGCTGCGGCACGTAATCGGCGCAGGGGTCTGCCGCGAAAACGGCGCCGGTCCAGAGGACGGACGCCAGGAAAGCGCAACCGGGGAGAGACGGTGTCATGCGCTGGTCCTTGTTTCGGGATGTGGCATCGCGGTGGTCAGTTGGCGGCCGACAGGCCGATGGTGAGCGTCTCGGCCGCCTTTTTCTGATCGGCCCCTGCGGCGAGCTGGTTGGCGGCGCGGTAGGCGATGCTGTCCGCGACCGGAGCGCCGGAAAGGGTTTCGATCTCGCCCGCGATTTCGGCGAGACGCGCCTGCGCCGCATCGGTATCGGCGCTGCCCGCGTCCAGATCATCCCGCAGGGACGCCAGTTCGTCGGCATACTCGGCAAGGCTGTCGGCGTCGGGCCGCGTTTCCACATAAGTGCGGATCGCCCAGCCGGCTTTCTGCCCCAGAAGCTCGCCGAAGGCCGGCATCTTGGTGGTGCCATTCTGGGTGTAGCCGTGGATGAAGCGCTCCATGTACCATTCGTCGCCGTACTCTTCAGCTTCGAGGAAGCGCAGGTCCGGGGCCAGTCCACCCGAGATCGCCTCGAGCCCATGGCAGCGCGCGCAGTTCTGGTTGTAGCCCGAGGCGCCGATCTCGACCGCCGCGGCCCAAACATCCGCGCCCGCCGCTTCGGCGCGGTAGGGGTTCTCGGTCAGCCACTCCTCGCCCACGTCGGGCAGGGCATCGGTGTTCACCGGCTGCGGGGCTACGTCGCCGTGGGCAAAAGCGAGGGACGCCGCCAGCAGCAGCGCCGCTGCAGAGCCTCCGGCAAGGGTCATGCGGATCGGGTGGGTCTTGGACTGGTCCATGGTTGCTCCTCTCTCGGCACGCACGGATATCGGCACGCCTCTCGTCCCGAGTCATAGGCACGCGGCTCCGAGGCCCGGAATAGGACTTTGGTGCGAAAGACCGCGATATCGGGCGGCACATTGGTCGTATTGGCCGTTTTCACGCCTCGCCGTAGCGTCCAACGTCAAGGAGGATTCCATGCTGCTCGACCTGATGAAACGCACTTTCTGTGCGCTGTTTGGCCTTTGCCTGGCCTCCGGCACGGCCAGTGCGCTGGACATCCAAATCCATTACCTGCGCCAGGAAGTGCCGCCCGTCGCGACGCTGTCCGAACTGGACGTCGCACCCGAGGACCTTGGCCTGGCCGGCGCCAGGCTTGGCCTCGACGACAACGCGACGACCGGACGGTTCCTGGAGCAGAATTACACGCTGGAGACGACCTGGGTCGCGCGGGACGGCGATTGGCCGGCGGCGGTGGATGCGGCGCTGGCACAGACCGGGCTGCTGGTGATCGACGCGCCGCAGGCCGCGCTGCTGGACGCCGCGGACCGGGCCGCCGATGCGGGCGCGCTGGTGTTCAACGTCGCGGCGACGGACGTGGCCCTGCGCGACGGGGATTGCCGCGCGAACCTGCTGCACACGATCCCGTCGCGGGCCATGCTGTCCGACGCTTTGGTGCAACTGCTTGTGCAGCGGCGCTGGCGCGACCTGGCGCTGATCACCGGGCCGCATCCCGGCGATATCGCCTTTGCCGCGGCGATCGAGGCGTCGGTGCACAAATTCGGGCTCGAGATCGGCAGCCGTGCGGACTGGACGCTGCAAGCCGACTTGCGCCGCAGCGCCTCGACCGAGATCGCGGCCCTCACCCAGTCTCTGGGAGAATTCGACGTTGTCATCGCCGCGGACGAGGTCCGCGATTTCGGGCGCTACCTGCTCTACAACACCTGGCTGCCGCGGCCGGTTGTCGGGTCCGAGGGGCTGGTGCCCTCGGCATGGTCGCCGGTGATCGAGCAATGGGGCGCGATCCAGTTGCAGAACCGGTTCCGCGACCTGGCCGGCCGCAGCATGGAAGACATCGACTATGCCGCCTGGGCCGCCGTCCGCTCCATTGGCGAGGCGGTGACCCGCAGCGGCGATGAGGACCCGGCCGCGATCCGCGCCTACCTGCTGAGCGACGGTTTCGAACTGGCGGGGTTCAAGGGCACGCCGCTGACCTTCCGCACCTGGAACGGCCAGCTGCGCCAGCCCATCGCGCTGTCCCATCCTCGCGGTCTGACCGCGCAGGCGCCGCTGGATGGCTTCCTGCATCAGGCCAACCCGCTCGACACCCTCGGCCTCGACGTATCGGAGACGACATGCACCGCATTCCAGTGACCCGCCTTTCGACCCTGACCCTTGCCGCCGCACTGACGGCCTTTACCGCGCAGGCGGACGAGATCTGGGTGACCAACGAAAAGGACGACACGATCAGCGTGATCGACATCGACACGCTCGAGGTCACGCGCACCATCCCCACAGGCGACCGGCCGCGCGGCATAACCTTCGCGCATGACTTTTCGGTGGTCTATATCTGCGCCTCGGATTCCGACGCCGTGCAGGTAATGGACCCGGTCTCGGGCGAGATCCTCTACGATCTGCCCTCGGGCGAGGATCCCGAGCAGTTCGCCCTGCACCCGGACAACCGTCACCTTTACATCGCCAACGAGGACGACGCGATCACCACCGTCGTCGACACCCAGTCGCGCGAGGTCGTGCGCCAGATCAGCGTCGGGATCGAACCCGAGGGCATGGCGGTGTCGCCGGACGGAACCATCGCCATCACCACGTCGGAAACCACCAACATGGCGCATTGGATCGACACGGAGACCGGCGATCTGATCGCCAACACGCTGGTCGATTCGCGCCCCCGCCACGCCGAATTCGTCAAGGGCGGGACCGAGCTCTGGGTCAGCTCCGAAATCGGCGGCACGATCACCGTCTTCGACGTGGCGACCAAGGCCGAGAAGGCCAAGATCGGGTTTGAGCTGCCGCGCATCCTGCCGTCGCTGATCCAGCCGGTCGGCTTCGAATTCACCGAAGGCGACAGCCATGCCTTCGTGGCGCTTGGTCCGTCGAACCACGTCGCCGTGGTCGATGCCGAAACCTACGAGGTCGAGGATTACATCCTCGTCGGGCGCCGCGTCTGGCACATGGCGTTCAACGCCGACCGCAGTCGGCTTTTTACCACCAACGGTGTCTCGGGCGACGTCAGCGTGATCGACGTGGCCGAGCGCGAGGCGGTGAAGTCGATCCAGGTCGGCCGCTTTCCCTGGGGCGCGGCCTTCCGCCAGACGAACTGATCCGCGACACCTTTGCTGGCCGGGCGGCCGATTCGTGATAGGCTTCCGGCAAGAAGGAGACCTGCCCATGCGCCGCCCCGTGCTGTTCGCCGCCCTTGCGTTCATTCTGCCGGCCCTCGGCCCCGCCGCAGCGCAGGACAGCCAGGGCGACGCGCTTGGCACGCTCAATCCCGACGAGATGACCTGGCAGCGCGTGCTGGAAAATTCCGAAGGCGGCGCCACCGACATGGTCACCTGCGCCTCGGGCTACATGCTGACGAAATCCGGCAATCACGCCGCTGCCCGGGCCCTGTTCCGCCGTTGCGCCGAGGCCGGATATACCGGTGCGATGACCTGGATGAGCCAGCTCGACAACAACGGGCTGGGCGCCGACTACAACCCCGAGGCTGCGGCGGACTGGGACCGGCAGGCGGCGTTGGCGGGCGATCCGGTGGGTCAGTTCAACCACGGCCTGAACCTGATCCGCGGGCATGGCATCGCGCGCGACACCGAGGCCGGGCGCGCCTTCGTCGACCGGGCGGCCGCCGCCGGGCTGGAGATCGCGACGCGGTTCCAGCGCTCGGGCTACGACCCCGACGAGGTGACGCCGGACGCCGATAACTGGCGCTACGCGCCGTCGTTCTAGGCCGGTTCGGGTCTCTGCGACCAAAGCACAAGACGGCGCGATTTCGGCCCCGAGGGCCGAAAATTCCGCCGAATCCACGCCAAATTCCCGCAAAACAGCCCCGACACGGCCCGTTTAGACGGGAATTTCGGTATTTCGGACCTGCCAAAAACCGCGGGTGTCAAGCGTCAATGGGTCGTACGACCAAAGCGCCGTATCCCCTGGCAATCCCGTCTTTGTAGCGTTTTCGCGACGACGCCCGTCGGTCGGGCGATCTGACGAGAACACTCGAAAAGGGAGGATACCATGAACCGTTTCATCGCCGCCGTGACCGCGGGGATCCTGGTTGCCGGGGCAACTGGGGCCGAAGTGACAGAAGAGATGATCGCCAACGACCGCGAGATGACCGGACAGGTCGTCACCAACGGCATGGGCCGCGATCTGCAGCGCTATTCGCCGCTCGACATGATCAACCGCGACAACGTCGACAAGCTGGTGCCCGCCTGGGCCTTCAGCCTGGGCGGCGAAAAGCAGCGCGGGCAGGAAACCCAGCCGCTGATCTACGACGGCATCATGTACATCACCGGGTCTTACTCGCGGCTTTACGCCATCGACGTGATGACCGGAGAGGAGCTCTGGCAGTACGACGCGCGCCTGCCCGAGGGCATCCTGCCCTGCTGCGACGTGGTCAACCGCGGTGCGGCGATCTACGGCGACAAGATCTATTTCGGCACGCTCGACGCGCGTATCGTGGCGCTCGACCTCAAGACCGGCGACGTGGTCTGGCGCGACCAGATCGCCGATTACAAGGCCGGCTATTCCTACACCGCCGCGCCGCTGATCGTGGACGGGCTGATCATCACCGGCAACTCCGGCGGCGAATTTGGCATCGTGGGCGAGGTGCAGGCCCGCGACGCCGAAACCGGCGACCTGGTCTGGACCCGTCCGGTGATCGAGGGCCACATGGGCACCCTGAATGGCGAAGAAAGCACCATGACCGGCGAGCTCAACGCGACCTGGCCGGGCGACATGTGGAAGACCGGCGGCGGCGCGACCTGGCTCGGCGGCTCCTACGACGCCGACACCGACACGCTGGTCTTTGGGACCGGCAACCCGGCGCCCTGGAACAGCCACCTGCGCAACGCCGGCCAGCCGGTCGAGGGCAACACGGGCGACAACCTCTATGCCGCGAGCCGCCTTGGCATCGACCCCAAGACCGGTGAGATCAAATGGCATTTCCAGTCCACGCCGCGCGAGGGCTGGGACTATGACGGCGTGAACGAAGTCGTCGCCTACACCGACCGCGACGGCAACATGCGCTATGCCACCGCCGACCGGAACGGCTATTTCTACGTGCTGAACCGCGAGGACGGTGCCTTCGTCTCGGCCGCGCCCTTCGTCAAGGACATCACCTGGGCCGAAGGCATCGACGACACCGGCCGCCCGATCTTTGCCGAGGATAATCGCCCCGGCGATCCGTCCGAGGCGGTCGAGGGCAACAAGGGCGAGGTGGTGTTCTCTTCCCCGTCGTTCCTCGGCGGCAAGAACTGGATGCCGATGGCCTTTTCGCAGCGCACCGGCAATTTCTACATCCCGTCGAACGAATGGGGCATGGACATCTGGAACGAGCCGATCACCTACAAGAAGGGTGCCGCCTATCTTGGGTCGGGTTTTACCATCAAGCCGAACTACGAGGATCATATCGGTTCGCTCAAGGCGCTGGACCCGGACACCGGCGAATGGAAGTGGGAATACAAGAACGACGCCCCGCTCTGGGGTGGCGTGATGACCACCGCAGGTGGCCTCGTGTTCTTCGGCACGCCCGAGGGCAAGTTCGTGGCGCTGGATGACGAGACCGGCGAAGAGCTGTGGTCGTTCCAGACCGGCTCGGGCATCGTCGGCCAGCCGGTGACCTGGGACATGGACGGCGAACAATATGTGTCGGTGATCTCGGGCTGGGGCGGTGCGGTTCCGCTCTGGGGCGGCGAAGTGGCCAAGAAGGTGAACTTCCTCAATCAGGGCGGCCTGCTCTGGACCTTCAAGATGCCCAAGGAACTCGCTTCGGCCGAGTGACCTGACGCCATACCAAACCGAAATGCCCGGGGCACGTGTCCCGGGCATTTTCATTTCGAATCAAGTGCTTCTGTCTGCACCGGAGCAAGCGCCGAACTCTGGCGAACACGGATGGTCAGGCAAGACGCGTGTTGCGCCGCGCCGATTATCTGTCGGCAAGGCCCGTACGGGCTGTGACAATTCTCTGACGGTCGACCAACCGAATACACAGGCCCGGCTGCAGCACTGCGCGACGCTCGATGACGTTCGGTGCCGGCCAAGTTTCGGCGGGTCGCACGCCATGCCCGATCAAAAGGAATTTACGCGCGAACATAAAGAGGGGGCAATGCTGGTGCATGCCCCCTCTTTCTAGGTCCTGCCGGCAGGCTTCGGCGGGTATCCTACGACACCGCGCGGCCCGTCGCAGATGTCCGCGTCACCTTTTCGTTCAGCATCGAAATGGCGGCACCGGCGACCAGCGCCCAGAACGGTGCGCTGATGTTCAGGAAGGACACGTTGGACATCGCCACGATCAGGGCGACGAAAGCGCCGATCTGGTGTCCCGCGTTGCGGTCAAAGGCCGATTGAAAGGCGCTGAGAAGAACGGTGATCATCGCCAGCCCTGCGACCGCGCCGATCAGCGGTCCGGGCAATGCCATGATCAGCGGGACCGCGACGCCTGCGAAGACACCGAACGCTGCAAAGAGCACACCGTTCAGCACGGTCGCTACATACCGGCCTTCGGGGTTCTCGCCGGCCTGATCCGAAGAACAGATCGCTGTCATCGGGCCTGCAATGTTGGCGTTGTGTCCACCGACTAGTCCGGCCAGCATGCCGCCGATGCCAGAGACAATCGTCATGGCGTTGATCGGAGGGCGGTAGCCTTCGGCATAGAGCACCCCGATGGCCTGGGCGTTTTCGGCGCCTATGACAAGGATCGCCAGCGGCACGGCGATGGCAAGAAACGCATCCAGCGTGAACACGGGGGCGGTGAACTCAGGGGCAACGAAGCTGATCGCCGCCTCTCCGCCCTGGAACCCGCCGGTGAACGCCACCGCGACAAGGCCGACCACCAGTGCAGTGAGAACCGGCGGCACGGCGCGCAGGAAACGCATGGACAGGAAGAAGGCGAGGGTTGCGGCGCCCACCACGATGGGCAGCTTCTCGATCGAGGTGACAGCCCCGATGCCGAAGCGGATGAGGGCCCCCGCGATCATCGCCATGACGATGGGCATCGGCAACCAGCGCATGACCCTCCCAATCAGCCCTGTGATGCCAAGGATGAAGACCATCGCCCCGGCCATGAGGAAGGCGCCGACCGCCTGCTCGAACGGAAAAGTGCCAAGCGCCCCGGCAACCAGCGCGGCCCCCGGGATCGAATAGGCCCCGGTGACAGGCAGCTTGTAGTAAAGCGCCATCACCAGGCTGATCAGCCCGCCGAGGCCGTAGATCGCCAGAAGCCAGGCCACGGTCTGTCCTTCGGTCAGACCGCCGTTGTTGGCCGCGCCGATGACAATCAGCGCCGGGCCCGAGCAGCCGAAGATCGCCGCGACCAGTCCTGCACTGGCGGTCTTGATCCCGAGCCATTCGCGCAGACCTGAAAGTCCCGCGCCAAAGCCGGGCCCCTTTTCGATCCATCCCGTCTGTTTTGTCTGTTCCATCTTGTGTTCCTCCCTTGGAAATCGGTGTGGCCGGCTCAGCGACCGGTGAAGGCGGGCTTGCGCTTTTCGTGAAATGCTTCGACCCCCTCACGGAAATCGTCCGACTGGCGCAGGCGGCTGTAGTTAAGCCCCTCCATCTCGATCGCGGTGCTCAGCAGGGCGTCGTCAGTGTCGTTGAGCAGTTTCTTTGCGGTGCGCTGCGCCATCGGAGAGAAGCCGCGCAGTTCATCCACCAGATCGCTGACCGCCTGTTCCAGCGTCTCGTCGGGCACGCATTCCGTGGCGATACCCCAGTCCAGCGCTTGCTGACCCTTGATGCGCTTGGACCGCATTACGATGTCCTTCGTGCGTGTGACGCCGACAATCTTCTGCAGGCGGGCAGAGCCGCCCGATCCGGGGATCTGGCCCAGCTTCTGTTCGGGCAGGGCATAGCGGCAGGTCTCGGAGACGATGCGGAAATCGCAGGCCAGCGACAGCTCGAACCCGACCCCGAATGTGTAGCCACGATTGGCCGCGATCACCGGTTTGGAGCAGCGCGCTGGTGCTGCGATGTTCCACGCAAGGTGCGAGACGTGCTCGGGGCTGGCCTCGAGGAAGCCCTTGATGTTGCCGCCGGACGAGAAGTGTTCGCCTTCGCCCGAAACGACGATGATGCGCACGCGGTCGTCGGCATCGAGCGCTTCGAACACGAGACGCAGCTGGTCGCGCGCGCCCATCGAGATGACGTTGTAGGGCGGACGCGCAAGGATGATGTCGGCGCGTTCGTGGTCCGCGTCTAGCTGGACGTGGAAGCCGTCAAGCTCGGCAAGGCGGGGATCGCTGAAGGTCATTGGGTCTGTCATGTCAGTCTCTTTCTGTTTCAGGCAGGGGTGTTTTCCGGGGTCTCGGGTTCGTATTCGCCCGCGACGAGCAGGCGGCGCAGCAGCTTGCCGACCGGAGATTTCGGGATGTCGCGGACGAAGACGTAGCGGCGGGGGCGCCGGAAATTCGACAGGTCGGAGCGACGGCAATGCGCATCGAGGTCGTCTTCGCTGACCGTGTCCTTGCGCTTGATGAAGGCGGTCACGACCTTGCCCCAGCGTTCGTCCGGCAGGCCGACAACGGCGACCTCGGCCACCGCGGGATGCAGCGACAGGCAGCTTTCCACCTCCACCGGAGAGACGTTCTCGCCGCCGGTGATGATCATGTCGTCGGCGCGCCCGGTGACGAACAGATCGCCGTCCTCGTCGAAATGCCCGCAATCGCCGGTAAAATACCAACCGCCGCGGATCGCCTTGCTGTCTGCCTCGGGCCGGTTCCAATATCCCTCGAACGCCTCATCGCCCTGCATCGAGGCAACGATCTCCCCTTCCTCGCCGGGGGCGCAGGTCTGGCTGGCATCCTCGGCGCCCAGAGGGACCACGCGGAGGCGCTGGTTGATCGCCGCGCGCCCGGCGGATCCGGGTTTGGCGGTGGCGTCCTGACAGATGGAAAAGGTGTAGATCTCTGACGACCCGTAGTGGTTCACGAAGAGCTCGGGCTGAAAGGTCTCCGCCAGCTTGCGCAGAAGTCCATCGGTCATCGACGCGCCGGCAAAGCCCAGCTTGCGCACGCTTGCCACCCGGTCGGGAGTGAAATCGGTATGGTGGACGATGTCGTGGTAGAGCGTGGGCACCAGGTAAAGATTGGTGACGGCGTGCTGTTCGATGGCATGCAGCGCGCCCGGCACGTCGAAGCGGGGCAGGCAGACGAAGGCGCCGCCGATGACACTGGCAGACAGGAGGGACCGGACGCCCATCGTGTGATAGAGCGGCATGACTCCCAACGTGCGTTCCCCCTGACCGTACATGTTCTGCGCCACATGTGCGATGGCAGCGGCGCGCTCGGCCCGGTGCCGGCGCGGCACGCCCTTGGGTTTGGACGTGGTGCCGGAGGTATAGAGCATGACCGACAGATCTTCGGCCGAAGCGTGCGGCGCGGCATCTGGCGCCTTTCCCGCCAGCATGTCCGAGAGTCCGCCATTACCGTGCAGCGGCAGGACGGTCAGACCGGCGGCCAGGGCGGACCCGCGCACGGCCTCTGCGGCGGCATCGTCGTGCACCAGGGCCTTGGCGGCGCTGTCGCTGAGCGCATGGTCAAGCTCATCCGCGGTGACGCGCCAGTTAACCGGCGTGATCACTAGTCCGGCCAGTTGGCAGGCCCAGTGCAGGGACGCGTTTTCCCAGCGGTTCTGCATCGCCGTGACGAGAGTGTCGCCCTTGCGCAGCCCGATCTGGCCGAGTCCGTCAACCAGGGCACTGATCCGTGCAAACCATTCTGCGTAGGTCAGCATCAGGTCGCCTTCGGCAATGGCCATGGCGCCTGGATCGCGTTCGACGGACGCGATAAAGCTGGTTCCGAGGTCAAGCATCGATTGGTCCTCCCTTGATGCGATTGCGAGCGGCGAGCGCCGCCTGGACGATCGGCGCATAGCCGGTGCAGCGGCACAGATGGCCCGACAGCGCTTCACGAATGGTGGCCTCGTCGGCCTCTGGCTGGGATGCGAACAGTGCGTCCAAGGTCATCAGGATCCCCGCCGTGCAGAACCCGCACTGCAGGGCGAAATGTTCGCGAAAGGCGGCTTGCAGCGGCGACAGCTCCGGCCCCTCGGCCAGCGCTTCGACGGTGCGGATGTCACAGCCTTGGGCCTGCTGGGCGAGCATCAGACACGCCCGGACGGGTGCGCCGTCCACCTGCACCGTGCAGGCGCCGCAGACGCCGTGTTCACAGCCGACATGGGTGCCGGTTGCGCCGATCTCGTGGCGCAGCAGGTCGCTGAGCAGCATGCGCGGTGGGGCCTCGGGCGATACCGCCCGCCCGTTCAGCGTAAAGCGGACCGCCGGTTTTTCGTCCTTCGTCAGTCGCGGCATGAAAGGGCCTCCTTCAAGGTTGTGCGGCCCAACCGGCGGACCAGATCGCGGCGGTACCGCGCAGTGGCGTGCAGGTCGTCGCGGGCCTGCAGATGCCAGGCGAATTCGTTCAGCCTGTCATCGCGGCCGGTCGTGTCGGCGGGCAGATCGAGCGTCTGCGGCGTGTCGGCGACGCCGCCTACGGTCAGCGTGCTGCTGCCATCGGGCCGGGCGATAGCGGCGCAGGCCACGATGGCAAAATCGCCGTGGCGGCGGGCGACTTCGCGGAAGGCGTAACCGGTGCCCTGCTTCCGCGCCGGTATGGATACGGAGGTGATCATTTCACCCGGGGCGAGGTCGGTGGACATCATGCCCTGGAAAAAATCCCGTGCCGCGACGGTCCGCGTCTTGCGACGGCGGCGCAGTGTCACCGTGCCGCCGAGCGCGAGCAGGCAAAGCGGCAGTTCGGCGCTGGGATCGGCATGAGCGACAGAGCCGCAGACCGTCCCGCGATTGCGCAGCTGAGTATGGCCGACCCAGGAGATTGCCGCGCGGACCAGTGGCAGGCGGTCGGCCAGATCGGGCCAGGATTCGAGCGTGGCCTGACGCACGGCCGCGCCGATGATGATCTGATCGCCCTTGGCTTCGATTCTTGACAGCTCCGGAATTCGGGTGATGTCGACCAGCGTGGCGGGGCGTGCCAGGCGCATGTTGAGCATCGGCACCAGCGACTGGCCGCCGGCGATGACGCGGGCGTCAGATCCGCCTTCTTGCAGCGCGTCCAAAGCTTCGCTCAGGTCAGTGGCGGCGACGTAATCGAACGGGGCGGGTTTCATGTCCGGCCTCCTTTCGCGATGCGGTTGAGAAGACCTCTCAGGCGCGCGATCGGGCCGTTGCCTGCGCCGCCGCCGCAATGGCGGGCCAAAGCGCGGAAGAATTCGCCGATCACGACCTTGGCCGCGCCATCCAGAAGGCGTCCGCCGACCGACGCGACCTTGCCGCCGATTTCGGCCTCGTAACGATAGGTGATCTCAGTGCCATCACCGGTGTCGGTGAGGGTTACGCGACCGTGCCCGCCGCCAGTTCCAAGCGCGCCGACGGCTTGGCCTGACAGGGTGACAGCGTTCGGCGGATCGAGGTCCGACAATTCGATATCGGCCTTGTAGCGGCCCCGCACCGGTCCGACGCCCAGCGTCACATCAGCCTTGAACCGGGTCTCATCGACCTTCTGCACCCCATGCGAGCCGGGAATGATCGCATCCAGCGTCGCCGGATCGAGCAGCATTTTCCACACGTCCTCGCGGCTGGCCTGCACCAGGGCGCGGCCTTCGCCCGTGAGTTTTCGGCCACCCGAAGTGGCTTCCGCCTTCGTCTCGGGCACCGGCTCTTTCGGCTCTGGCTCTTCGCCATGGATCAGCGGGGCGAGTTTGGCCGCGGTCACGGGCAACACGATGTTTGGCGCGTCGCCTTCAGGGGCAAGCGCATCGGCCACGGCGTTGGCGATGCAGACAGGTGTGGACATGCAGTTGCCTTCGCCCACGCCCTTGGCCCCAAGCGGGGTGAAGGGAGAGGGGGTCTCGTGATGCAGGATGACCGGCTCGGGCACCTCCATCACCGTCGGCAGGAGGTAGTCTGCGAGCGTACCCGACCGAAAGGATCCATCCTCTCCGTAGGCGTATTCTTCGAGAAACGCCGCGCCGACGGCCTGGGCGAAACCGCCGCGCACCTGGCCATCGACCATGGCGGGGTGCAGGATGCGCCCGCAGTCATGCATCGTCACGTAGCGGTCGATCCTGGGTTCTGCGGTGTCGGGGTCGATCTCGATCCCGCAGAAATCGAAGATGAACCCGTGGCAGAGCGACGAATTGATGCCGTCATCGGCTGTTGGCGCCTCCAACTCCGGCGGTGTCCAAAAGACCGTCTCGCGCAGCGTCTGTCCCACATCGTCCGGGAGGGTGCCGGGGGACCAATGGGCCGTCGCGGCCACACGCGCAAACGACAGGCTGTTGTCGGGGTTCTGCGCCGCGCCGATACGCCCCGCGTCAAAGGTGACATCCGACGCGCCGATGTTGAGCTGCGAGGCGGCGACCTTGGCGAGCTTGTCCCGAAGCCGGGTCGCAGCGATTTCGGTCGCACCCGCAACGGCCGGGGCAAAGCGCGAGGCATAGTTGCCCGACGCGATGGACCAGGCGTCGCGCATCGTGTCCACGTCGGCCAGAACGCGCACCGCGTCCAGCGGCAGGCCGAACTTGTCAGCCACCACCTGGGCCAGCACGGTCCTGTGTCCCTGGCCCTGCGGGACCGAGGCGACCTTGACCGTCACCGATCCCAACGGGTCGATGGCGACCGTCGCGGTGGCCTGAGCACCGTTTTTCGGTCCTGCCTTTGCGCGCTCCTCGGAACTCAGAACCGTAGTGATGTAGCCCATGTTCGATACCGACGGCTCGACCACGCAGGCAAAGCCGATACCGTAGCGGCGGCCCTCTGCGCGCGCCGTGTCGCGGCGGGCATAAAGCTCGGCCAATCCGCCTTCATCCACGGCGCGCGCCATAGCCGCGGCGTAGTCGCCCGAGTCGAGCAGTGCCCCGGTGGCTGTCCGGTACGGGAAGGCGTCCGCCGGAACGAGGTTGCGGCGGATGACGTCGAGCCGGTCCAGCCCCAGCTGCCGCGCGATCGTGTCCATCAGGCGCTCGAGCGCGAAATAAATCTGCGGGCCGCCGAATCCGCGATTGAGCCCCGTGGGGGTCTTGTTGGTCAGCACCACGCGATTGCGGATTGCCACGTTCGCGATGTCATAGGCCCCGGTCATGTTGCCGTGCATCCGGTAAAGCGTGGCGGGCTCGGGCGCGCGCAGATGGGCGCCGCAATCCTCGATCTGGTCCCAGTCGAGAGCCGTGATGCGGCCATCCGCCTCGACCGCCGCCTCGATCCGGGTCTGGCGGTTGGTCGCAGAGACGCTGGCCGAAAGATGTTCCAGGCGATCCTCGATCCACTTGACCGGCGCGCCGGCGATTCGGGCGGCGACGCCAGAAAGGATCATGTAGGGAAAGACGCCCTGCTTGATCCCGAAGGACCCGCCGGAGTCCGGCGGCGTGCGCAGGCGAAGCCGGTTTCCCGGAACCTGCAGGGATCGCGCCACGACCGCGTGGATCGAAAACGGTCCCTGGAAGTTCGCGGTGATGTCGTAGGCGTCCTCGCCGGGCTCGTAGCGCGCGATAACGCCATAGGTTTCGATGGGTGTACAGGCGCTGCGCGGATAAGTGACGTCGATGCCGATCCGGTGCGGCGCGGCGTCGAAAGCGGTCTCGGGATCGCCGTAGCGGAAGCGGCGCTCGTTGATCAGATTGCTCCCAAGGCTCTGGTGCAGAACCGGCGCGTCGTCGGCCAAGGCGCGAACCGGGTCCACCACCGCAGTCAGCGGCGAATAGTCGACCTCGACCAGATCCGCGGCATCCTCGGCCAGGTACCGGTCGGTCGCGACGACCATGGCCACCGGCTCTCCGACATAGCGCACGCGGTCCACGGCGATCGGCCAGCACTCAACGTTGGCCTTCACCCCCACGGTCATGGAGCGGATGTAGCGGGTCACGTCCTGCCCGGTGATGACCGCGGCCACGCCCGGCGCCCTTGTCGCCGCGGTCACATCCACGGATTTGATGTCGGCATGGCCGTGTGGCGCGCGAACGAAGGCCACTGCGAGCGTTCCGGTCGCGACGGGCAGATCGTCGATAAACTGTCCGCGTCCCGACACCAGCGCGGCATCCTCGATGCGTTCGACGGACCGGCCCAATAGCGGTTCTGTAGCGGTATCTTTCATGTCTCCTCCCGGCTTGGCATGAGCAAGCCCTTGGCAGAGGAGGCTACAGTTGGGGTCTGTGGGGCCGCGATCCCGTGGCGTCTCGGAACTTACCGAGGCGTCTCAAAATCAGCCGTCGCGGAGTGCAGAGACAGCGCGGAACGTGCGCGGCGAAGAGCCTGCGTGGTCATGAAAGAAACGCGAGAAATGCGCGGGCACGGAGAATCCCAGCTCTTCGGAGATGGTTGAAAAGCTCCGGTTTTCGTTGGCGACGGCCTGCACCGCGCGTTCGACGCGCAGCGTATTCAGATAGACACGGGGAGAAATTCCCATGGCCGTTTCGAAGAGTCGGAAGAAATGCGCGCGCGATAATCCGGCGTCGCGCGACAGCGCCTCCATCGAGGTGATGTTGGCTGGATCGGCACGCATCAGGTCAAGCGCTTTCACAATCCGCCTGTCGGTCGCGCGTAGCGCGTTTGCCCGGGAGCGCAGGGACTGTCGCACGGAGCGCCAATGCACCGAGCGTTCGATGATCGACACCATCAGCCGTCCGATCAAGCGCTCATGTGTCTCCGCATCCGCGGGCGCATGCACCATCGCCTCGGCCGTTTCGCCCACCTGGCGGCGGATTTGCGGCGTGATCGCTCCGCCCGGCTGTGGAAAGAAGCCGGGTGCTCCACTGGCCTGCCAGTTGCCGCGAAACGCACCCAGCCAGGTGGGCTCTATATAGAGTGCGAGTATGATCGTCGGCGGCTGGTCGCCGCGATGGACGTAGCTGTGATGTTCCCAGGCGTTGATCAGAACGGCGTTCTCGTCAGTGAGAGCGACGCGGCGCCCGTTCACATCGAACTCCGTATCCGCGCCTTCGACTTTCATAAGCACATGGCATTGCGCATGGGCATGCTTTACCAAGGGCCGGTCCATATCAAGGAGTGCGACCCGGCCGAACGTCCCTATGGCGATCCTGAGCGCAGATGACATTTGAAATTCTTAGCAGGTCCTTGCCATCGGTCAATGATCGGTGACATCTGCCCGAGAGTTGGTAGCAGGTGCTTCGCGGAGTATAGAAGCCCCACGATCCTGGTTTCGATGCTCGGCAGCGTATTGCTGTCCGACCCAAGGAATCATCGCCGGACGCTGGTGTCCCTGATAACACCCAACCGCACGAATGAAACGGCCGACGGGATGCGCGGCCTCGAGGATCACTGACATGACGGACGAAACGGGAAGACTTGCCTTTGAGGACGACAAAGGCGCGTCGCGTGCAACGTGGATCGCTGGCGCGCTGGTGATCTTAATCGTCGGGTGGATGGGCAGCGGTTATGTCTTGCCCTCGAACGACGGGGATGTACCGCGAGAGACCGAGACTCGCCTCGCGCCGGTTGCCGTCTCGGTCGAGCAATCATCGGTCGAGCCGGTGACGCTTTACTTTCAGGCCGAAGGGCAGGCGCAGCCGGATCGGGACACGTCGATCCGGGCGGAAGCGTCGGGCGATGTGGCCGAGGTGCTGGTCGCCAAAGGCGAGGATGTCGCCGAGCGCAGTGTGATCGCGCGACTGTCCACGACCCGCGCCGAGGCCGACTTGGCCCGCGCTCGCGAGGAACTGGCCCGCGCGCAACGCGAGTTTGACAACGCAACCGCCCTTCTCGAGCGCGGCATCGCCACCGCGGACCGCCTGAGCCAGGCGCGCGCCGATCTGGCATCCGCCGAAGCGGCCCTGGCTGCGGCCGAGGAAGGCCGGAGATCGCTGGACATCACGGCCCCTTTCGCGGGGCGCATCGAAACATTGACGCTTGATCCGGGCGAATTCGTGCAGGCCGGAGCCGAGGTCGGGCGCATTGTCGACAACCGCCCGCTGACGGTTGCCATCCAGGTGCCGCAGCAGGCGCTGAACCGCATCCAGAACGGGCAGGACGCGACGATCAGGTTCATCACCGGCGAAGAACGCGCGGGCACGGTCAGCTTTGTCGGCACGTCTGCCAATGCCGAGACGCGCACCTTTCTGGCCGAGATCGCCGTGCCGAACGCGGACGGCGCCATCCCTGCCGGCATTTCGGCCGAGATCAGCATTCCGACGGGACAGGCACAGGCGCATTTCGTGCAACCGTCAACCGTCTCGCTGTCGCCCGAGGGGCGCCTTGGCGTGAAGACGGTCGATGACGAGGATCGCGTCGTATTCAACCCGGTCGAGATCGTGCGCGCCGAAATCGACGGTATCTGGGTCACCGGGCTGCCCGAGACCGCCCGGATCATTACCGTGGGCCAGGGGTTCGTGAACGCCGGCGAGATTGTCGCGCCCGCGCCCGCGAACACGTCGACCGCTGTGGACGAAACCCGATGAACGCGCTCATCGACGCCGCATTCTCTCGCAGCAGGGTCGTGATGATGGCCCTCCTGATGATCCTGACCATGGGCGGGATAGCATATGTCTCAATCCCGAAAGAGGCCAATCCAGAGGTGCCTTTGCCGCTGGTCTACGTGTCGACCGGACTGGAAGGCATCAGCCCCACCGACGCCGAACGCCTGCTGGTGGAGCCGATGGAAACGGAATTTGCGGGGTTGACCGGACTTGACAAAATGACCGCCAGCGCGGGCGAAGGCTATGCAAACGTCCAACTCGAATTCACGCCCGGCGGCGACATCGACGAGGCGCTCGACAGGGTGCGCGAAGCCGCGGACCGGGTCGAGGGCGACCTGCCCGAAGACGCCACTGACCTGTCGATCACCGAGATCAATACAGCACTTTTCCCGATCATCACCGCCATCGTGTCGGGTCCGGTGCCCGAACGTACGCTGAACGCCCTGGCGAACGACGCCCAAGAGGTTATCGAAGGCGTTCCGGGCGTGCTGGAAGTCGAGATCGGCGGATCGCGCGACGAATTTCTGGAAGTGCTCATCGATCCGACGGTCTTTCAGACCTACAACCTGTCCTTCGACGAGTTGATCGGCCAGTTGCAGCGCAACAACCGCCTGATCGCCGCCGGCGCCATCGAAACGGGCGGCGGCCGCGTGGTGCTGAAGGTGCCGGGTCTGATCGAGGACCTTCAGGATGTCATGGACATCCCCGTGAAGGTGCGCGGAAATACCGTCGTCACGTTTGAGGATGTTGCCACGATCCGGCGCACGTTTCAGGACCCGACCGGCTTTGCTCGGATCCAGGGCCAGCCCGCGTTGGCACTCGAGGTCAAGAAGCGATCGGGCGCCAATATCATCGAAACCGTGGCCGCGACCAAGGCCGCCCTGACCGACCTCAGCGCCGACTGGCCGGACAGTGTCGAGGTCACCTATCTGCAGGACCAGTCCGAACAGGTCGAGACGCTGCTGTCGGATCTCGAGGCGAACGTGATCGCAGCGGTGATCCTGGTGATGATCGTCATCGTCTTTGCGCTGGGTGTCCGTTCGGCGATCCTGGTCGGCCTGGCCATTCCCGGCGCATTCCTGGCGGGCGTGTCCGCCTTGTGGGCGATGGGATTCACGATGAACATCGTGGTGCTGTTTTCCCTGATCCTCGTGGTGGGGATGCTGGTGGACGGCGCCATCGTCACCGCCGAACTGGCCGACAGGCGCTTGCAGGAAGGAGCTTCCCCGCCCGATGCCTACGCCTTTGCCGCCAAGCGGATGGCATGGCCGATCATCGCGTCGACGGCGACGACCCTGTCGGTGTTCTTCCCCCTGCTGTTCTGGACCGGCCTCGTCGGCGAGTTCATGAAATTCCTGCCGATCACCGTCATCCTGACGCTTTTCGCGTCGCTTTTCATGGCGCTGATCTTCATCCCGGTTCTGGGCGGTCTGATCGGCAAGCGGCAACCGCAGACGGCCGCGGCCAAGCAGGCGCTTCACGAGGCAGAGACCGGCGATCCACGGCGCATCGGAGGGGTGACCGGCGCCTATGTCCGCGTGCTGGAACTGGCGATCCTGCGCCCCGGCGCGACCGCCTTGCTCGCGCTGGCTTTGCTGCTGGGGGGCTTCGGTCTTTATGGCCAGTTCGGCAAGGGCGTGACGTTCTTCCCGTCCGTCGAGCCCGAATTCATGCAGGTCCAGGTCCGCGCCCGTGACAACTTTTCGATTTACGAACGCGACGCGCTTGTCCGACAGGTCGAAGAGCGACTGCTGCGACTCGACGAGGTCGCCACCGTCTACGCCCGCTCCACCATGAGCGCGGGGCAGGGCGACGAGGAAACCATCGGTACCCTGCAACTGGAGCTGATCGACTGGGACACCCGCCGCCCGGCCGCCGAGATCGGCGAGGACATCCGCGAAGACGTGTCCGATATCGCCGGGATCGACGTGCAGGTGCAGACGGAAAGCGGCGGGCCGACCAGCGGCAAGCCGGTGAACCTTCAAATCGCGGCGCGCAATCCGGCAGTGCAGAACGACGCGGTGGAACAGGTGCTGGGCATCATGGCCGACATCGGCGGCTTCACCGATGTGACCGATATCCGCCCCCTGCCGGGCGTCGAGGTCTCGATCCTCGTCGACCGGGCAGAAGCCGCGCGCTTCGGGGCTGACGTCAGCCTTCTGGGCCAAGCCGTGCAGCTTCTGACCCAGGGCATCGCCGTCGCGGATTACCGGCCGTCCGACGCGGACGGCGAGCTCGATATCCGCGTGCGCTTCCCGGCCGAGGAACGGTCGTTGTCCGAATTGGGCAACCTGCGGGTGCCGACCAGCGCCGGTCTCGTCCCAATCTCGAACTTCGTCACATTCGCGCCAAGCGAGCGCACCGGCAATATCACCCGCATCGACGAAAGGCGTGTCGTCTCGATCGAGGCCAATATCGCGCCGGGGCTTCTGGTGAACGATCAGGTGACGGCGCTTCAATCCGAACTGGACGCGGCCGATCTGCCGGACGGCGTCAGCTACAGTTTCGCCGGCGAGGCCGAGGATCAGGCCGAAACGATGGTTTTCCTCGGCGGGGCCTTCGCCTCGGCGATCTTGCTGATGCTCGTCATACTGGTTCTGCAATTCAACAACTTCTACCAGGCGTTCGTGGTGATGAGCGCCATCGTCTTCTCGGTCGCGGGCGTGCTGCTGGGCCTGATCATCACGGGCCGCCCCTTCGGCGTCGTCATGGGCGGCATCGGCGTCATCGCGCTTGCGGGCATCGTGGTGAACAACAACATCGTGCTGATCGACACCTATAACGACCTGAGGCGGTCGGGCCTGCCCCCGCGCGAAGCCGTGTTACGCACCGGGGCGCAACGCCTGCGCCCGGTCATGCTGACATCCATCACAACGGCGCTTGGCCTCATGCCGATGGTTCTGGGAGCCAACCTGAATTTCTTCACCCGCGAAATCGTGTTCGGCGCGCCGTCCACGCAATACTGGACCGAGCTCTCCAGTGCGATCGTCGGCGGGCTGGTGGTCGCCACTTTACTTACTCTGATCCTGACCCCGGCGATGCTTATGTTGGGCACTGAACCAAAGAAGCCCCGGTCGCACGCCGGTACAGTGCTCGAACCGGCTGAAACGGGTTAAATCTGTCCCGGTTGGTCGACCATATCACCGGGGCACTTCATGAGAGCTTTTCGGATAGGCTGTCTGGCCTATTCAGACTTGAAAACACTCCCATGCATCTGACTGACAAAGTCTCGGGCACGGGACAAGTGGGCGCGCGCTGCCATGTCTGCGGCGGCGACGTCGCCATTCAGAACAGCGTTGGCGATGCTCCGGTGTTCACCGATCGACTTCGCCATGATGTCCGGTGTCAGCGACGCGGAAATTTGCGCCATGATGAGTGAGAGCTGCAATTGACGGTTTATCAACGACAGTTGGCCATTGCCTGAAGCTCGAAACACGGCGGCGTGAAATTTTTCGTTCTCTATAAGATAAGCCGAAGTCGAGAGGCGGACATCTTCCTGCCAGATCTCGGATACGTCTTGTTCGAATCGATCCCTGACTTGGGGCGCGGCGCAATTCGCCGCCGCCAGTCGTGCGGCAAGTGACTCGAGCTCGATGCGAATCTGGAACAGTTCCATCGTTTCTTTGAGTGACAGGCGATGTACGACGGCGCCCCGGTTGGGGACGATCTCCAGCAAGCCTTCAGCAGACAAGCGCCGAAACGCTTCTCGTAACAGGCTACGGCTTACTCCAAGCTCTTCTGTCAGGTCGATCTCGACCAGCCGCTGACCCGGAACGTAGCGACCCAGCTGAATGGCGCGTCGTAAATGTGCGACGAGATCTTCGCCCTTCATGCCCCTTCGGGCGGTCTGCGTCGCTGTTCTGTCGGATTGCACGGCCAAGCCTATCGAATTTCGTTCCGCATTCTAGATCAGGCAACCCCTGTTGACAATGTCAATATTGTCGGACAATCTTGTACTCAACATTGGAGGCGCGCGATGATGATCGGGAAAGGCGGTGATGCAACCACCGCAATCAGTACGGCGGATGCGGATAGCGTCACGGTGCGCGGAAAGGACCTCACCGGCGACTTGATGGGGCGGGTTGGTTTCAGCAGCTACTTCTTCTTGCTGACCACCGGACGCGAGCCGACCGCGGACCAGGAGTATTTCCTGGACCTGCTCTTGGTCGCCATTGCCGAACACGGTCTTGTCCCGACGAACCAGGTGGCCCGCATGACGCTCGCGGCCGACCCGGAGTGCCTTCAGGGCGCGGTCGCCGCCGGCATTCTGGGCTGTGGTTCGGTCATTCTCGGCACCGCAGAAGCCTGCGGTGCGTATCTCTCCGAGGCCCGTGAGGCCGTACGCGGCGCACCAGAGCGGTCCGAAGCTGTCACATCTTTGGTGACGTCGATCCGGGAGTCGGGTCGCAAGATCCCCGGCTTCGGCCACCCGTTGCACAAGCCTCTGGATCCGCGCGCGGAACGAATCTTCGAACTGGCTGACTCCCGCGGTGTGGCGGGACAACATGTTGGGCTGGCCAAGGAAACCCGTAAGGCGGTTCACGAGGTCTGGGGCAAGCCGCTGACGATGAACGTCTCGATGGCCATTGCGGCGGTGCTGCTGGACCTCGATTTTCCGGCCTCGGTCCTCAAGGCCGTGCCGATCCTCGCCCGGACGGCGAGCCTTCTGGCGCATCTGGCCGAAGAAAAGCAGACCCCGATCGGCTTTGTCATGGCGCATCACGCCGAAGAGGCGATCCGCTACAACGGGGAGAGCTCCTGATGCATGATCCGGACGTCGAGGCGCGTCCCTGGGCAGAGCAATCCCAGATTGACGATGCCGCTTACCGCACGCAGGTCGCCTACCTGTTCGAAAACTCGCCTTTCTACCGCAAACACCTTGGCGACGCCGGATTTCACAGCGCGGCGGACGTGGGCGGGTTGAGCGACATCGCGGCATTGCCATTCACGACCAAGGATGACCTGCGTCAATCGCGCACCGAGGATAACGCGATCGGCGGTCATCTTGCCGCGCCACTCGACGACATCCAGCGGATCTATTCGACCAGCGGTACGACCGGCACGCCCAGTTATATCCCGCTGACCAAGCAGGATCTGGCGAATTGGGTCGCGATCTCTTCGATTTCCTACGCGGCCTCCGGTGTCCGTGCCGGGCACAGGCTGGTCTCGACCTACAATGCCGGGCCCTTCGTTGCAGGCGTCACACTGGACGCCTTCGCGGCGCTTGGCCTGTGCCATATCCCGGTCGGAGCGGGTAACACAGAGCGGCTGATGTCAGCGGTTCAACTGCTCAACCCGGATGTGCTGGCCTGCACGCCTTCCTACGCATTGCACCTTGCCGAATGGGCAGACGCGCGGAACGTCGACATACGCAATTCATCCGTCAAACGTATTCTCGTGGCTGGGGAACCCGGGGGCGGAGAGCCTGCATTGCGCGCGCGCATCGAAGACGCCTGGGGTGCCCGCGTCACCGAGGCAATGGGCATCGGGGACATTTCCGTATCGCTCTGGGGCGAATGCGAGCGTCAGTCCGGGATGCACTTCTCGGGCCGCGGATTGGTTCATTTCGAACTGGTCGATCCCGAAACCGGCGCGCCTGTCCCGATCGAGGACGGAGCGACGGGCGAACTGGTCTACACGCATCTCGCGCATCAGTCCGCGCCGGTTCTGAGGTTCCGCAGCCGGGACCACGTGGTGATCCACACAGGCCCCTGCGATTGCGGACGCACCGCGCCGAGGGTGCGTTGCATCGGGCGGACAGACGACATGCTGATCGTGCGCGGCGTCAATGTGTTTCCCACTGCCGTGCGCGAGGTGGTCAATGAATTCGCGCCGGCGGTAAGTGGCGTTATCTCGATCCAGCCGACTTCGGCCGACGTAAAGCAGCAACCGCCGTTGCCGATCAAGGTGGAGCTTGCGGCCGAACAAGAGCCGGACGACGGCCTGGCCGACCGAATTCGCCAGCGCATCCGCGACAAGCTCGTGTTTACAAGTGCCATCGACCTCGTTCCCCACGGCAGCCTGCCGCGGACGGACTACAAGTCCAAACTCGTCGAAAAGACCAAGGGCGGCTGAGGCCCAGAACGGTCCGCCGTCAAAAGACATTCAAGGGAGGAGAAACCATGAAGAAACTGATGAGAACCGCGACGGTACTCGCAGCCAGCCTGACCGGCTTTACTGCCGCGCAGGCTGCGGAATACGAGATGAAAATGTCCTCGATGTTTCCATCGACGCATTTCATCAACACAATGGCCATGGTGCCTTGGGCGGAAGAGATCGAAGAGCGCACAGATGGACGCGTGACCTTCACACTCTTCCCCGCAGGCTCCGCGCTAGGCGATGCCACCAAGCAATTCGACCAGGCGCGCGCCGGTGTGGTCGAGGTCTCTGTCGGCATCCCGGCTATTCCGCGCGGCCGCCACCCCAAATCGGTATTGGTCGAGCTGCCTTTCACCGTGCCCGACTCCACCGTCGGCACGTGCGCCATGATGGCGATGAAGGATGACCTGGCTTCGGATTATCCGGACACGAAGGTGCTTTATCTCACCGTGACCGAGCCGAGCGGTGCGCACACCAAGCAGGAAATCGCCAGCCTCGACGACTTGAAGGGCCTGCGCATTCGCACGCCCACGCCCGCGATCACCGCGATGCTCGAAGAAATCGGCGGAACCCCGGTCGGTATGCCACCCACCGAGATTTACGAAAGCGTCGAGCGTGGCGTCGTCGACGGCAACATCATGCCCTGGGGACCGGTCGGCGCGTTCAAGCTGCACGAAGTGCTGGGCTACCACCTTGATGCGGCAATCAATCCGGTCGCGATGTATATCGTCTTCAATCAGCGCAAGTTCGACGCGCTGCCAGAAGACATCCAACAGGTCATCGATGAGGTCAGTGAAGAGGTCTTCTCGAACTGGGGCCGCTGGTGGCACGAAACGGACCAGGAGGCCATCGCGGCCGCGAGGGAAGCGGGCAACACGATCATCCCGATGTCCGACGCGGATCGCGAAGGCTGGCGCGAAAGGCTGCAGCCGGTGATCGACAACTATCTCGCAAACGACTCCGACATGTCGGAACAAGACGCCAAAGCGACATACGCGGCGATCCGCGACGCTGTTGCTGCTTGCGAATAACGACACTTCGGGCGGCGCGCGCTGCGCCGCCTGTCCCTGAGGCGATCTGACCTGGACGGGTGAATGAAACGCGCAACCTACTACCTTGCCCTGCTGGGTACGATGGCCTTTGTCGTGGCTGTGGGCCTGACGGTTCTGGACATCGTCCTGCGATCGGTCAGCGGTCTGACGGTGCACGGCCTTACCGACATCGTGACACTTTGCACGATGATCGGTGCCATGCTGGCCATCCCTTACGGCTTTGCCGCCCAGGAGCACGTGGCGATCGACGTTTTCACGGCGCGCCTGGGCCATAGCACCCAAGCGATCCTGATGATCTTCGCAGCCTTTCTTGCCTTTTGCTTCCTCGCCGGGGCCGCATGGTTCGGAGCCGAGCAGATGATGCGCGAGTACGGGTACGGCGATCGCAGCCAGTCGATCGGCATCCCGATCATCTTCTACTGGCTGCCGCTGGTTGCGGGACTGGGGCTGTCGGCGCTGGTGAATCTCTGGCTGATCCTGCGGAAGATTCGCAGCCTTTCAAGGACCTGAACTCATGTCACCCCCTCTGACCGGTGTCGTCGGCCTCGCGGCCCTGCTTATCCTGATCGGCCTGCGCGTGCCGGTTGCCATCGCCATGGGTGCCGTCGGGATTGTCGGCGGGGTCTATCTGAACGGCTGGTTCAGTCTTGGCTTCGTTCTGGGCTCGCAACCTTTCGTCACCTCGTCGAGCTATTCGCTGTCCGTGATCCCGCTGTTCGTGATGATGGGCGCATTCGCTTCCCGTGCCGGTCTCTCCGCCAGCCTCTATCAGGCGCTGAACGGTCTCATCGGACACTGGCGCGGCGGGCTGGCATCGGCGACCGTCGGCGCTTGCGCTCTTTTCGGAGCAGTTTGCGGCTCGAGCCTTGCCACGGCAGCAACCATGTCCCGCGTCGCCGTGCCCGAGATGACCTCCATCGGTTACGACCGGCGTCTCACGTCCGGTGCGCTCGCCGCTGGCGGAACGTTGGGTATCCTCATCCCGCCGTCGATCATCATGGTGATATTTGCGCTGCTGACCGAACAATCCATCGGCCGCATGTTTCTGGCCGGGATGGTGCCTGGACTGCTTGCGGCGGTCCTGTATATCGGCACCGTCACGCTGGTTGCCACGCTGCGCCCGGACTGGGCGCCGCGAACGCCGCGTATCACCGGTGCCAATCGACTGGCAGCCTTGGGGCAGATGTCGCCGATCCTCGGCCTCTTCGTGGTGGTCATGGGCGGCATCTACGTCGGCATCTTCTCTCCGACCGAAGCGGCGGCTGTCGGCGCTTTCGGGGCGATCGTCCTTGCCGCGATGCGCCGCACGCTGAACCGCGAAGTGGTTCGAGACGCGCTGATTGAAACCGCCTCGACCACCGGCATGCTTTTCATGATCCTGATCGGGACCTCGGTTCTGCAATTCTTCATCGAGACCTCCACGCTGCCGCGGATAATTGTCGACTGGATCACCACGCTGGGACTGTCGCCGACCGGTGTGGTTGTCCTGATCCTAATTATTTACGTGATCCTGGGGTGCTTTCTCGACAGTCTTTCGATGATGCTGATCACCCTTCCTCTGGTCTACCCGGTGATCCTTGACCTGGGAATTGACCCGATCTGGTTCGGGGTGCTTGTGGTGTCGGTCGTGGAAATCGGCCTGATCACCCCACCCCTCGGCATGAACCTGTATGTGATCGCGAGTTCCGTGGAAGACCTGAAATTCGAAACCGTGGCGGTTGGTGTCGTGCCGTTTCTGCTGGCCGACGTTCTGAGGATCGCGCTGCTCGTCTCGATCCCGGCGCTGTCGCTCGCCTTGCCGGAGCTGATGATGTGATACGTTTCACGACCTGCGCAGCCAGCAGATCCTGATCCTGCTGCTCGAACATCCCGGCTCCTGCTCGGCGTTCTCGGAAAGGCGACCGTAGACGTCCATCGTCATGATGATCGACGCCTGGCCAAGCAGCGTCTGGACCTTGCCGGCACCGTTCGCCAAGACGAGATTCTGTGCTGATGGCCAGCATCATACCGAGAAAGCCCGACGTGGTGCTGCCGACGCAAAAGCATATGACTTGCGGAACATCCGCGCTGATTTGAAGGCGTAGGCAGACCGCGACACCAGCAAGATGATGGCCGATAACCGAACCACCTCTCCGTGGCTGGGCGAACTGAACTTTACCGGCGCATGCCCGTGGTTCGGGTCCTGAGGCCCTCGCTGATTCCAATTTGGGACGCCGAAGAGGAGTCGCTGATCCCTCACGTTTACTTCGAGCTTTCAGGCATCCGGTCAGCGCTGCCGCACAAACTTTCAACCAAACCAAACCGGCGGTGGCTCGCGGTTCGCCGCGGGGTATCTCGTTGCGGACGGAAGTATTGGTCAGCCGTTCGCGGATGCGCTCGCCGCCAGATGCAAGCGGCGTATCAAGGCCGGAGCGACCTGCGGCATCAATCCGTTCGCCACGGCGATGGCGCGGCGTGACTGATCCGCCCCAACCCACCCCTCGATAGAGGAGGTACCGGGAGCTTTCCCGACGCGATCAGCTTGCGAGCTTTTCCTGCTGTGCGAAGGGGCTGAGGCCCAACCAGGTCTGCATCGAACGGATCAGGTCCGAAGATCCGACCAGCAGCAGCGCATCTCGGTCCACGGCATCGGCGACAGACCGCAGGCCCATCCAGATCTCCGTCATCGTCCGCAGATCGACGGTTGCGTAGAGATCCACGTCGAAGCCTGGGTCGATATGGCACAGGTCCACGGTTTCGTCGGGCTCCACGATCAGCCACCATTTGCGTTGCGACCGCGGAAGTTCCGGATAGATGAACTCGATCACCACGCGGCGGTCGGGCACCGGCGTCGTGTCGAGGTTGCGGCGCATGTCCCACATCAGCAGTTCGGGGTCGAGGTTTTCCAGCGACGGCTCGGTCTCGACCCATTTCTGACCCCACATGCCGATAGCCTCGATCACCGGCTGCAGATCCCGCCCGGCCCGGGTCAGCCGGTAGGCATCCACATCCGGCGGGTCGGTCAGCCGTTCGCGCTCGACCACGCCCGCTGACTCCAGTTCGCTCAGGCGCTTGGACAGCAGCGCCGGCGACATGCGCGGGACGCCGCGGCGCAACTCGTTGAAACGGGTCGACCCGGCGACCAGCTCTCGCAACAGGACGACGGTCCAACGGGTGCAGAGCACCTCGGCCGCCATCGCGACGGGGCAGAACTGCTTGTAGCTCGCATTGGTCATGACAAGCCTCCTTTCGCTCTCGGGTCCGGACCATGACAGATTCGCACAGTCTCCGGCCAGTTCAGAACTTGTACCGGCCGCGATTCAGTCCGTGAACTGGCGGGCGCGTCGGTCCGGCTGGCAGTCTGCGCCCATGCCGGTTGGCACCGGTAATGACGTGAACTGACTGACATGAAGGGAGAAAGACTATGCCTCTTGTCGATATCGAACTGATCGAAGGTGTCTTCGACGATGACCAGAAGCAACGCATGATCCGCGACGTGACCGAAGCCATGGTCGGCGTCGAGGGCGAGGCCATGCGCGGTGTCACCTGGGTCCGGGTGCAGGAAATCGCCAGCGGCGAATGGGCCATCGGCGGCAAGCCGATGACGGCAGAGGCCGTCAAGGCGGCGCAATCCGAACCCGCCTGAGAAAATCGGAAAGGAGCAGCCATGACCAGCCAACTCGCCAGAGACTTGCAATCCGTGACGCTATACCAGCGTCTCGGAGGTGCAGCCGGCATCCGCCGGATCGTCGACGGGGCCGTCGCGGCGCACATGGACAACCCGTTGATCGGGCACCGGTTCGCGCCCTACGCGGACCAGCCCGAGCGGGTCGAGGAGATCAAGCGGCACACCTGCGATTTCTTCGCCGCCGGTAGTGGCGGCCCCGACGACTACCGCGGCCGCAGCATGGCCGACGCGCATCGCGGGATGGAAATCGACGCGACCGAGTACGATGCCGCTTGCGACGACATCCTCGGGACGATGAGGGCCCTGCACTATGACGCGCCAACGCGCGGCGAGGTCGGGGAAATCCTCCAGTCCCTGAAACCGGAAATCACGCACGTATGAAGGGTCCGGTCTTGCGGGACCGACTCGCCGAAAGGCAGGAGAGACATGACCAAAGCCATCGAAACCCATCGCTTCGAGCGCCCTGATGACCGCCTTGACATGAAGGAGCGCGGCGGCATCGACATCGTGAAGACAGGACAGGGAACGACCGGCATGCACGCCGTGTTCGAGCCCGGCTGGACCTGGGAGACGGACGAGAAGCCGCTCCTCGGTCATCCCGATACCTGCCCGATGCACCACACCGGCTACTGCATGTCCGGGCGGCTGGTCGTGCGGATGGTCGAGAGCGGAGAGGAGACACCGATCAAGAAAGGCGATTACTTCGAGATCCCGCCGGGTCACGACGCCTATGTCGCGGGCGACGAACGTGTCGAGATGATCCTTTTCGAAGCACCGAGCGCCCAGACGTGATCGCGCCCGCACCTGGCAACGGGCGTTGTCCATGAAGGGCTCCTCCTCTTGTGGAGCCCTTCCCAAACGTCCACGTGCCGGGTCTAACCCCTCATTGGGCGAAAACGATCGCGGTAGGCCGAAGGCGTCACGCCACAATGTCGCTTGAAGATGCGCCGGAAGAAACCAACGTCCTCGTAACCCACGGAAAGCCCGACCTGTTCGATCGACGGCGCGCCGTCCTCGAGCATCTTTCGCGCCGCGGCGACGCGCAGCATCTGCTGGTAGACTCCCGGCATGTGGCCGGTGGCCTCCTTGAACCGACGCAAGAGGTTGCGTCGGCTCATGCTTGCGACGTCGGCGAGTTCCTCGACAGGAACGTCGCGGGCAAAACGTCGCGGGCAAAATGTCCGGAGAGGTGATGCTCGGCATTCCTGACCTTTTCGTCACCGTGCGGCCGCGCCAGCGGCAGGAGGGCATAGCCCGACTGGCTCGGTCGCGGCATGTCGAGGAGCAGCGCCTTCGAGCACTCGATCGCCACGTTCCGACCGCAGAGACGCTCGACGCGGTGCAGGCTCAGGTCACTGGCGGCGTTGACACCGCCACTGCAGTAGAGACCGGCAGGCTATCGCTCATCAGGCTTTTGTCTTGTGCTTGACCAATTGTGATTGAGGATTCTTCAAGACCGACGCGAGAACCATTGAAGGTAACAAAATGCCCAGCCGAATGCAGATTAAGATTCAAATAGATCAATGCAGTGAGTGGTGCCCGGGGGCGGAATCGAACCACCGACGCGAGGATTTTCAATCCGTCCAATTCGTGTGTGATTGCATTTGCCTAGCGGCAACAGAGGCCGATGCACTCCATTGATTTGTGGCGCTTGTTAACCGTCAAAACGCAGCATCCGCATGACACCCGCCCACGCAGAGGAACCGGTCAAAACCACGCCCCATGTCGTATCAGCGGCTACCTTCTGCCGGGGCCAGTCCTTCATAATCGCCATCGAGGTGAATTCTCAGGTGCGATAGGCCTTTGCGCCGACGATCGGCCCGTGTCGTGGGGCGCGCGTGGGGGCTGCATCGCGCAGAGGGGACGCCGAAACCGGAAACATGAGCCCGGCGATATAGGCCTGATAGAACAGACCTACTGGCGCCATCATCGGGCTTTCTTGCATTGCGTCGCCGGGGTGGTGTGTGAAGAGAGGCTTCATCACGAGCGTCTTTATAACCACCTCGAGGGCAAGGAAAATCAGAACGGTGGCGGCGTAGTGGCACATAGCGCACTCCCGTTCGATGCGCTTGAGGGTATTCGCCCAATTACCAAAGCTGCATTGACACGCCCAAGGTAAAGCAACCACCATGCAGGCGTTGCCGGGCTGCAGTACGTGCGACCGGTTCAGCAAGTCGAACCAAATTTTTTTACAAAGAGAAGGTTAGTATGCTTCCCGACCTTAACAACCTTGAAAATTTCACAACCTGGACGACCCTTCTAGGCTCTACCGCCGGCTTTATTGGCGTGCCTGAAGTCACCGCCGTCTTCGCCGCAGATCCGAACGAAGTGACCGTCGGTGAATTTCTTACCCTTCTCGATGCGGCGGATCAGGCGCTGCTTGAGACCGACTTCAGCTTCTTCCAGGTGCTGTTGGCCGATTTGCCGGCGACGATCGAGGACACAATCCCACCTGAGTCCCTGCCGGAAGGTTTCGATCTTCAGGAGCTGATAGACGAGACCGTCGGCCTTCTGGAGGATTTGATTGCGGAGCAGGACAGCGTGCTCTCAACGGGCTTTGCCGACTTGCAAGACTTTCTTGCGGAATTCGATCCGACGATCCTTTTGGCGGATGCGCTGTCGTCGGGATTTGGCTCAGGTGTTCCGATCGACTTTCCGTCTTTCGACGAAATTCTGCCCGAAGGCTGGGCTTCAGGCGACCCGCATCTGTCGACGCTGGACGGGGTGTCCTATGATTTCCAGGCGGCTGGCGAATACGTTCTGCTTCAATCGACCGACGATCAAGGATTTGTCGTTCAGGCCCGCATGATCCCGGTCAACGACAATCTCAGCGTGATCAGCGCGGTCGCCACCGAGATTGACGGCGCGGCCGTGATGATCGACGCAACGGATGCCCAACCGTTGTCGGTTGGGGGGGCAGCCACGGCCCTCTCTGATGGCGGGTCCGTTGTCGTCGGCAATGGCATCGTCGAGCGCGAAGGCGACACATATACGGTGACTCATCCCGGTTCGGACGGCGTGGTGAACGAGGGCGACACGCAGATCATCGTGCAAGTTCGCGATGATCGTGTCGACCTGCTGCTGCGGCCCGGCCAGGAGTTGCTGGGCAATCTCGAAGGTCTGCTGGGGGACGGTGACGGCAATCCCGATAACGACGTGGCCCTGGCCGATGGCACAGTGCTCGCCCGTCCGTTGGCTTTCGGTGATATCTACGGCCAGTTCCGGCAGGATTGGCGCGTCACCACTGAGACGCAGAGCCTATTCAGCTACGATGCGGGCGAAAGCCTTGATGGCTTCTACATCCCGGATCAACCGTCCGAGGAAGTGACTTTGGACACCCTGGATCCGGCCGCGCGCGCCGATGCCGAGGTAGCTGCGGAGGCGGCAGGTCTTGTCCCAGGCACTGAAGCCTACGAAAATGCCGTGATCGATTTTGCCCAGACCGGGGATATGAGTTTCATCGACTCGGCACTCAATCTTCCGGTCACCGAAGAGGGCACGGCCGCAGATGACATCATGTTCGGCGGTCTGGGCGACGATTACCTGTCCGGGCTCGGTGGCAACGACAGGCTTGAAGGGCGCGATGGGGATGACAGCCTTGTCGGTGGCGAGGGCGACGACGGCCTTCTCGGCAAGGACGGCAACGACATCCTGATCGGCGGTCCCGGCAATGACCGTCTTCCGGCCGGCGCTGGCAATGACACCTCTTACGGCGGCGAAGGCAATGATCGCCTTGGCGGCGGTGATGGCGACGACTATATGGACGGCGGCAACGGCCACGATGGTGGCGGTGCCGGACCCGGGAACGATACCGTGATGGGCGGTGCGGGCAATGACACATTCAATGGTGGCTATGGACGAGATCTGATCGATCTGGGCGACGGCGACGACCGGTCCGGTGCCAGCTTTGCCAATGACACGATGTTCGGCGGTGACGGCAACGATTTGCTGACCGGCGGGCATGGCAATGATGAAATCCATGGCGAGGCGGGCGACGACACGATCAATTCCGGCCTGGGCGAAGACACGGTCAGCGGCGGTGAGGGGGCCGATACCTTCATCTTCAACGCCCTGTTCGGTGGCGGTACGACGGTGATCGAGGATTTCGAGGATGATGTCGATGTCATGCGTGTCACCGGTCTGCGCAACCCCCCTGATCCGTTGGGACGACTCGACATCACGGACACGACTTATGATGGACAAGAGGCAGCGACGTTCTCCTACGGCGATCATACAGTGATTGTAGTCGGTGTCAGCGCGTCGGGTCTGACCGAAGCGGACTTCCTGTTCTCGTAGTCCATCAGCAGAGACCAGACGGCGATCAAGTGAGCCGCTGAGGCTCGTTGCCGTCTGGTCATCGGCCTTCCGGTCATCTCGGATTCATCGTGGAAGAACTGAAATAGCCGCTTCCGGGCCAAGTGCTGTGAGGTGACCCTGGATTTGTGGACGCTCTGCCCCCTAACGTTGAGGCGAAGAGGCCGAGATGGGGACACGCAATTACAGCGACGAGTTCAAGAGCGATCCGGTGCATCAGATAGAGGTGCGGGGGCATCCGGTTCGGAAGGTCTCCCGGTGTTTAGCCGTGGGCACCTATTCCCTCTACAAGTGGCCGAAGCAGTTCGGGGAACCGGTGACGAAGCTCGGCGTGCATCAGACCCGGATCTACACCTGGGAGCGGCAGGCGCCCGCCGGCATGTCCGGAGTTTTCTCCGGCAAGGCGACCGAGAAGGAAGGCGAGATCGAGAAACTGCACGCCAGGATCGGCCAGTTCGTGATGGAACGCGATTTTTTGGCCAAAGCCTCCGGACGATAGGTCTGGCCCCGAGGCGAGAGATGATCGAACCAGGCCAGCCTGCTCTGCCGTTTGTCGAGCCACGGCTGAACATACCCGAGGGCCGCTCGCGACTCCGGATGGGTATTCGCAGTACCGCGCGCGACGATTGCAATCCAACGGTAGAAAGCGTGGCTAACGGGACAGGTGGTCCCGCCGTGTAAAACCGGACGAGGTCAGGCCCAAGGTCCAGAACGTTTGGGCGTCCTGGTGCTAGGAATACGGCTGGCGGACAGCGACGGCCCAGAAGCCTTCGAGCCGTGCCCGCCCTGCGATGCCATCTCTCGAAGCGCCGCCACCCGGTTCTCGGTCGCTGGGTGCGTCGCGAAGAGGCTGTCGTGCTTGTGCGCGTGGAGCGGGTTGATGATGAACATATGTGCTGTCGCTGGATTGCGCTCGGCCGCGTGGTTGTCGATTCGGGCCGCACCGGCTGCTATCTTCTCCAGCGCTGACGCCAGCCAGAGCGGCTGCCCACAGATCTCGGCCCCCGCTTTGTCGGCGGCGTACTCCCGGGTCCGGCTTATCGCCATCTGAACCAGGGCCGCCGCCATTGGGGCGAGGAACATCATTGCCAATGTCCCGATCAGCCCCATCCGCTCTCTCGCGCCGCCGAAGAAAAGCGCGAAGTTGGCCAGCATCGAGATGGCACCGGCGAAGGTTGCGGTAACGGTCATGATCGCCGTGTCGTGGTTGCGGATATGTGCCAGCTCGTGGGCAATAACACCGGCCAGTTCCTCCCGCGTGAGGCTTTGCATCAGACCCGAGGTCACCGCGACGGCGGCGTTCGCGGGATTGCGCCCGGTGGCAAAGGCATTGGGCTGCGGCGTATCGATCAGATAGACTTGGGGCTCGGGCAACCCGGCGTTGCGCGCGAGCTCTGTGGTCAGAGCGTGCAGACCCAGGCGATCACCGTGGGTTACCGGTTGGGCGTTGTGCATCCGCAGGACCATTCGGTCCGAGTTCCACCAGGTAAATGTGTTCATCACCGCCGCGACGGCAAGCGCGATGACGGCGCCACCGTATCCGCCGATCAGGTATCCCACGCCCATGAACAGCGCCGTCATCGCTGCCATCAGCACCGCTGTCTTCACGTAGCCCATCTTCGTCTCCTTGCCTCTGCACGTCCGCGGTCGTGGAGATATGGGGCTTTTCCCAACATACACAAGCAAACTGTGCCGAGCACACGCGCGGACCGGACTTTGGGAATGTGCTCCGATAGCTGCTTTGGGAAGGTCGCACCCATCGGCTATCTAAGCCCTACCGCCTTCGCGGAGAGAACTATGAAAGCTTAAACTACCCTCCACGAAACCGGCAGCAGGCCATCATGTTGCTTGTGCAGTGATGATGGAAGGAAGACGGGGGTCCTCGATCGGAACTGCGGATGTGGACGACAAGTCCTAGGAAAGGTGGGCTTTGCCTATTGGGGCATATTGGGTGCGGGCGCCAGGGTCAGTGTCGATCCTTGGAGTTTGGCTGGACATTTTATCGCGCCGAAAAGGCGGCTTGGATGCTGATTTTGGGACCAGCCCGTGAACTCTTGCGCGGCACATGGTCTTGTACTCAAAAATAGTCTGGATACTTCTCGATGATCTGGTCGAGCTGGGACAGCGTTCCCGACAGATGTTCGCGCACGACGGCTTCGGCGCCGCGATGGTCGTGGGCATCGATCGCGTCAAGGATGCGTCCGTGGCACGAAATGATCGACCCTGATTTTCCCGGATCCGGCAGGTTCAACTTCCGAAGACGATCGATATGTCCGGACCGAGCAGTCACGATGCTCCACAATGTACCAACACCGGCGGCGTCGCACAGGGCGGCGTGAAATTCTTGATCCAAGCGCGAGAACTCCACGAGGTCGTCCGATTCAAGTACGGCGCGCTGAAGGGTAAGGCACGTCCTCGCCTTGGCGATCTTTGCATCCGCACCTTGCCGGATCAGAGCGCGCACAACCTCGAGTTCGATCGACAAGCGGAGAAACTGCGTTTCTTGGGCATGCGCCACGTCGATCTTCGACACCACCGTTTTGGACTGTGGATAGATGACCAGCAGTCCTTCTTCCTCAAGCCGCATCATGGCGTCGCGTACGGGGGTCTGGCTCACGCCATACTGAGCGGCGATCTCGGAGCGCGAGAGGTACGCGCCAGGAGCCAGCTCGAGACTGACGATTCGTTCGCGCAAGGCATCGTGAAGCACGGCGCTGGCAGAGCCACGCTTGATCGTCATGTGTGCAGCAGGGCGCCTGGCCTGCATTTGCCTCTTTATGTCAGTGCTTTCGGCCATTTCCACGCGTCAATTTCGAAGTTTCCTGTTCCAGACAATAAAGCGTCCTTGCCAGATTTACACTAATATATTAGTACATCAATAAGCCGAGGGGGGAGGCCCCCGGTGTCGTTTAAGGGAGGACCTTCATGACCGTTTCCAGAACAGCCGCACTTACCATGTCCGTTTCGATGCTTGCCGGACTTGCCCATGCCGATACGCTGAACATTCAGACGTCGTTCAACGCCGGCGATTTCTCGACCAAGTACATCACCGAGGAATGGCTGCCCAAGATCGAAGAGACGACCGAGGGACGCATTTCGATCGTTCTCACGCCGAATGGCTCCGTGGTTCCGGCACGCGATACGCCCGAGGCCGTCGCGGCGGGCGCGCTCGACGGTGACTTTACATCGGTCAACTACTTCTCCGGCCAAGAGCCCGCCTTTGCCCTGCTGGGCGACCTGATCTCGGGCTACGACACACCCGAGCAGATGATCGGCTTCTGCCAGGATGGCCCCGGCGAGGAAATGATGCAGAAAGCGTCCGACGCGATCACGGGTGGCGAGGTCAAGGTCGTCGCCTGCGGCCCGTACTCTCGCGAAGCTCTGGTCGCCCGCGAGCCGATCCGGACCTTCGAGGACCTGGAAGGCAAGAAGATCCGTTCGCCCGAGGGGCTCGCCGCCGCCGTGTTCCAGGCCGCTGGCGCGTCTCCGGTCGCGATCCCGTTTTCGGAGGTCTTCGGCGCGCTGGAGAAGGGCATCGTCGATGCTGCCGACGCGTCGGCTTACGTGAACAACGACGCGACCGGCCTGCACGACGTTGCACCCTATCCGCTTTATCCAGGCATCCACTCGATGCCTGCAATGCAGTTCACCGTGAACCGCGAGGTCTGGGAAGGTCTCGAGCCGCAGGATCAGGAGGCGCTGCGCACCTGGTGGTATGACGCGATGCGCGCGATGGCCGCCGAAGTCACCAAGCTCGACCGCGAACTGGCCGAGCGCGACGACCAGAAGGACGACATCGAGGTCATCGACTGGGCGCAGGAAGACCGTGACCAGCTGCGCGAAGTTGCCCGCAAGGAGTGGGAGAGCTACGCCCAGAAATCCGAGCTGGCTCAGGAAGCTCTCGAAGCGCACATCGGTTACATGACCGAAATCGGCCTCTTCAAGGAGTAACCGTCTCTCCCGCCGCCGGGGGCGGCGCGATGTGTGCGCCGCCCTCGGGGCTTCTTTCGAACCAATGGGAGGGACCCATGAAACGCCTGCTTGCGGGCTATGCCGAGGTGATGGACCGGTTCAGCGTCTTCATCGGGCATGCCTGCTCCACCCTCTTTTTCACGTGCATCGCGGTCTCGGCGCTCGAGGTCGTGCTGCGCTACGGCTTCGACAGCCCGACCGTCTGGTCGACCGAGCTGGCCATGACGCTGTGCGCGACCGTCTGGGTCCTTTCGGTCGGATACGTGACCCAGCGCAACCGGCACATTTCCATCACCATGCTCGAGTTGCTCGTGAGCCCGCGGGTCTGGCGCTATTTCCGGCTGTTGCAGCTGGCGATCGCCTTCGGCGCCATTCTGGTGCTGGCCATGGCGCTCTGGGGACCAGCCGAAAAGGTCATGGGCCGCATCGAGCATTCCGGCACGGCGTTCAATTCGCCCCAGCCCACGTATCTCAAGGTTCTGATCGTCGTCGGATGCGGTCTCTACCTGGCGCAACTGCTGGCCAACATCATCCGCTGGTTCCAGAAAACCGAGGGAGACCTGTCCGGTGGGCATTGAACTGATCACTCTCTTGATCGTCGTGGCCCTGTTGGGGCTCATGGCGATCGGCGTGCCATTGGGCATTACCACGCTCTCGGTCTCGCTCGTCACCGCGATCCTGTATTTCGGCGAGCGCGCAGGATTTTTCATCGTCGCCGCGAACGTCAGCGAAGTGCTGCACAAATACGAACTGATCGCGGTGCCCTTCTTCGTCTTCATGGCCAACGTTCTCGAACGATCGGGGATCGCGAAGTCGCTCTTCGACTCGATGGCGATCGCCGGTGGCCGGTTCCGCGGATCGGTCGGCGTGCAGACCTGCATCGTGGCGGTGCTGCTGGCGGCGATGTCGGGCATCATGGGCGGCGAGATCGTCATGCTGGGGCTGATCGCTTTGCCGCAGATGCTGCGCCTGGGCTACGACAAGAAACTGTCGATCGGGATCATCTGCGCTGCCGGCGCCCTGGCGACGCTCATTCCGCCATCGGTCGTGCTCATCGTCTACGGGCTGGCCGCGCAGGTCTCGATCACCAAGCTCTTCGCGGCGTCTGCGGTGCCGGGCATGCTTCTCGCCTCGCTCTACATCACCTACATCCTGGTGCGTGTGCGGCTGAACCCGGCGATGGCGCCGATCTACGATATTCCCGAGACCGGCCTGCCATTCCTCCAGCGTCTGAAATACCTCAAGGGTGTCGTCCTGCCGGGTGCGCTGATCTTCACCGTTCTCGGTGTGATCTATTCCGGCATCGCCACCGTGACAGAGGCCGCCGCCATCGGCGCGGTCGGCGCCCTGGTCGTGGCCGGCGTTCGCAACGAACTCAACTGGACGATGGCGCGCGACGCAATGCGCCAGACCGTGCTCACGGTTGGGTCGATCATCTGGCTGGTGCTCGGTGCCGTGTCGCTGATCGGGATCTACAACCGGATCGGCGGAGGCGACTTCCTGCGCGGAATTCTGTCCGGACTCGACATGCCGCCTCTGATGATCGTGCTTGTGATGATGCTGATCGTGATGCTGCTTGGCACGTTCCTGGAATGGATCGCGATTATCTTCATCACCGTGCCGATCTTCGCGCCGGTGGTGATCGAACTTGGCTTCGACCCGATCTGGTTCGGCGTTCTCTTTGCCATGAACATCCAGATCTACTACCTGTCGCCACCCTTCGGTCCGGCCTGTTTCTTCTTGAAATCAGTGGCGCCGAAAGGGGTCGAGCTTCAGGACATCTTCGTTGCCGTGCTGCCGTTCATCGGCCTGCAGATCATCGGCCTCGCCCTCGTGCTGTTCTTCCCGGACATCGCGCTGTGGCTGCCCAACCTGCTCGACTAAGGAGACACCTTTCATGTCCCAAGACGACGACAAGGACCTGACCCGTCAGGATGAAGAGATCGACGCGGCCCATTTCGCGGCTGAAGAGATCAAGGACAAGCATGATTTCGGCAACTGGCCCGACGTGGTCGGGCTGGCCTTCGCGGCCGCCGTGATCTGGTACAGCTTCAGCTTCACGGGGTGATCCTATGACGAAGAAAACGCCAAGCGACCTGCGCTCGGCGCGGTGGTTCGCGCCCGACGATCTGCGCAGCTTCGGCCACCGGTCGCGCATGATGCAGCTCGGCTACGACGAAGAGGACTTTCGCGACAAGCCGGTGATCGGGGTGCTCAACACCTGGTCTGAGCTCAACACCTGCCATTCGCATTTTCGCGAGAGGGTGAAGGACGTGAAACGCGGCATCGCCCAGGCCGGCGGTTTCGGAGTCGAGATGCCGTCCCTTTCGGTCGATGAAAGCTTCACCAAGCCCAGCTCGATGCTCTACCGCAACCTGCTGGCGATGGAGACCGAGGAGATGATCCGCTCGCATCCGCTCGACGGGGTCGTGCTGATGGGCGGCTGCGACAAGACCACGCCGGGCCTGGTGATGGGCGCGATCAGCGCAGGCGTACCGATGATCTACCTGCCCGCCGGGCCGATGCTGCGCGGCAATTACGCCGGCAAGATTCTCGGCTCCGGCTCGGATGCCTGGAAATACTGGGACGAACGCCGCGCAGGAAACATTTCGGACGAGGAATGGCTGGGCGTTCAGGGCGGAATCGCCCGTTCGGCCGGGACCTGCATGACGATGGGCACCGCCTCGACCATGACGGCCATTGCCGATGCGATGGGGCTGACGCTGCCGGGCGCTTCGTCCATCCCCGCGGTGGACAGCGGCCACCAGCGCATGTCGGCCGCTTGCGGGCGCCGCATCGTCGAGATGGTGTGGGAAGACCTGACCCCGGACCGCATCGTGACACCTGCGTCCTGCCGAAATGCTGCCGTCGTTGCGATGGCGACGGGCTGCTCGACCAACGCCGTGGTCCATCTTATCGCCATGGCGCGGCGCGCGGGTGTGCCGCTTGCGCTGGACGATCTGGATACCTTGGGGCGGATCACTCCGCTGATCGCCAACGTCCGGCCGGCGGGCAAGGATTACCTGATGGAGGATTTCTACTACGCCGGCGGTCTTCGCGCCTTGATGAAGCAGATAGAGTCGATGCTCGAGACGTCCGCGCTGACGGTCACCGGCAAGTCGATGGCCGAAAATCTTCAAGGTGCAGAGGTTTACAACGACGACGTGATCCGGCCCTTGTCGAACCCCGTCTATCACGAAGGCTCGCTCGCGGTGCTCAAGGGCAACCTGTGTCCCTCTGGCGCGGTGATAAAGCCCGCTGCCTGCGATCCGCGGTTTTACCAGCACGAAGGACCCGCGATCGTCTTCGACAGCTACCCCGAAATGAAGAAGGCCGTCGATGACGAGACTCTCGACATCACGCCCGATCATGTAATGGTGCTACGCAACGCCGGACCGCAGGGCGGACCGGGCTTCCCCGAATGGGGCATGCTGCCGATCCCGAAGGCGCTGATCAAGCAGGGGCATCGCGACATGCTGCGGATCTCCGACGCGCGAATGTCGGGCACATCCTACGGGGCCTGCGTCCTGCATGTGACGCCGGAAAGCCACGTGGGCGGACCGCTCGCGCTTTTGAAAACCGGCGACACCGTGCGGCTCGATCTCGCGGACCGGCGGCTCGACATGCTCGTGGACGAGTCCGAACTCGAGGCACGCCGGGCGGCCCTGGCACCGCCGCCGCCGCGGTACGAACGCGGCTACGGCTACATGTTTCTCAAACACGTCACCCAGGCGGATGAAGGTTGCGACTTCGACTTCCTGCAATCCGATTTCGGCCGCGCGGCGGGCGAACCCGACATTTTCTGAGGCACACAATGACCGACTACATACTCTCCGAAGTGACGCTCGCGCGGTACAAACGCATCTCGACCGCTTCGATCGCCACGCAGCTCTACAAAAGAGGGCTTCGCAACCAGTTCATTCAAGGCGTTCGACCGGTGTCGAAGAAGGCCGAGAACATGGTCGGCCAGGCCTTCACCCTGCGCTACCTGCCGGCGCGCGAGGATCGCAACACGCTCGACGTGTTCCGCAACCCGGAGCACCCGCAGCGCGTCGCTGTGGAAACCTGCCCGCCGGGCCAGATCCTCGTGATGGATGCGCGCGGCGATGCCTCCGCCGCGACAGCGGGGTCGATCCTGATCACGCGTCTGCAGGTGCGAGGATGCGCCGGCGTGGTCTCTGACGGCGGGTTCCGCGATTTCGAAGGCATCGGAGAACTCGACATGCCCGCCTATTGCGCGGGGCCGTCGGCGCCGACGAACCTGACGAAACACGAGGCCATGGAACGCAACATTCCCGTCGCCTGCGGGGGAGTCGCCGTGTTTCCGGGCGACGTGCTGGTGGGCGACGGCGACGGCGTCATGGTCATCCCCGCGCATCTTGCCGACGAGATCGCCGAGGTCTGTTCGGGCATGGAGAGCTTCGAGGCTTTCGTGCTCGAGGAGGTGCTCGCCGGCACTCCGATCATCGGTCTCTATCCCTGCACAAAGGAAGAGAACCAGAAGAAATTCGAAAACTGGCAGCGCGAACGCGGCCAGTGAGGAGAACGACATGACTTACCTCCCGCATGGAAAACATTTGATCGCCGGGGCATGGACGGGTTCGGACGATACCTTCGCCTCTCAGCCCGTCACGGGCGATCGGCTGACCGTGTCATCGGGTGGCGCGACCGAAGTCGACCGGGCCTGCCAGGCGGCCGAAGACGCGTTTCTCACCTACGGGTGGACCACGCGCGAGGCGCGGGCCGTCTTTCTTGAAACGATCGCCGAAGAGATCGACGCACGCGGCGACGACATCACGCGGCTTGGCAGCGCCGAGACCGGATTGCCCGAGGCGCGCCTGCAAGGCGAACGCGGTCGCACCACCGGTCAGCTGCGCATGTTCGCGGATCACATCCGGAAAGGCGATTACCTCGATCGCCGCCACGATGAAGCGCTGCCCGACCGCCAGCCGTTGCCGCGCCCCGACCTCAAGATGGTGCAGCGGCCCATCGGGCCGGTCGCCGTCTTCGGCGCATCGAACTTCCCTCTGGCCTTTTCGACCGCCGGAGGTGACACGGCCGCGGCGCTCGCCGCGGGCTGCCCGGTCGTGGTCAAGGGCCATCCGGCGCATCCCGCCACGGGCGAGATCGTCGCTGACGCCATCGCGGCCGCAATTGCGCGCACCGGCATGCCGTCGGGCACCTTCTCTCTGATCCAGGGGACGTCACACGAACTCGGCGGCGCGCTTGTGCGGCACCCGCTAATCCGGGCCGTGGGCTTTACCGGATCGCTTGGCGCGGGACGCGCGCTGTTCGACCTTTGCGCGGCGCGGCCCGAACCGATCCCGTTCTTCGGAGAGCTCGGCTCGATCAACCCTGTCTTTGTCATGCCCGAGGCGCTGGCCCAACGTGGCGCCGAGCTGGGGACTGCCTGGGCGGGTTCGCTGACAATGGGCGTGGGGCAGTTCTGCACCAATCCCGGCGTCGTGGTCATTCCGGAAGGTGAGGCCGTCACGACATTTACCGAGGCCGCGGCCAAAGCCCTCGCAGACGTCGGAGAGAGCGTGATGCTGACAGAGGGCATCGCGGAAGCTTATCGCCGCGGCGTGGCCGAGGTGGCTGGCAAAGATGGCGTTCAGGAACTGCTGCGCGGCACGTGCGACCGCCGCAAAGCCGCGCCCGCAATCTACAAGGTCAGCGCCGAGGACTGGTTGGCGAACGAGGCGCTTTCCGAAGAGGTGTTCGGACCGTTCGGCATCGTCGTCACGACCTCGGGACCCGAGCAGATGCTCGAGGTCGCGCGAAACCTCAAGGGTCAGTTGACCGTGACGCTGCAGATGGACGATGCCGATATGGAGGTCGCGAAGCCTTTCGTCCCCGTTTTGGAACGCAAAGCGGGCCGCGTGCTGGTCAACGGATTTCCGACCGGGGTCGAGGTCGCCGATGCCATGGTGCATGGCGGACCATACCCGGCCTCCACGAACTTCGGCGCGACCTCCGTCGGCACTATGGCAATCCGCCGCTTTCTGCGTCCCGTGTGTTACCAGAATATGCCGAACCAGCTGTTGTTGAAGGACCTTGTCTAAACGCCATGGTGTTCGGCAGGGCGGTTGTGATGTGAAACGCGGGAGCTTCCCGGGCAAGCATACTCGAAGGTCTTGCTGCCCGGAGCGCGTCGTCTCCGATTACGTCACCCCCCGAACGCCTCCCTAAACATGGCCTCCAGCGCAGCATCCCGGATGTCCATCAACTGTTCCAGCATCTCCAGATAGGCGCGGCGCTCGGATCGACACAGGCGCTTGAAGCGTTCAACCACGGGCTGCAGTCCCTTCATGTAGATCTGCGCTCGGGAAAGGCTTGGGTCGTGCCTGACATCCCAGAGAGCTCCAAGTCTCCGGCAAAACTCCATCATCGCGGCGCGCGTCAGCAGGTGTGGGTCGATCCCGGTGGCCCTGGAAAAGGCAGGGATCCGCTCTACCGGCATGCGCATTTCGCCGGACTTGAGCATGGAGACCACGTTCGGGCGCTCGAAGCCGATCTCGTTGGCGATCTCGCGCTGGGTCTTGCCGCTGGTATCGATGGCTTCTGCGATCAGGCGGGCGGTGGGGCCGTCGGTCATGTCGTACCTCTTCATCTTGTTGCTTGTGCAGTGATGATAGAAGGAGGGCAGGGGTCCTTGATCGGACCTGGGGCTGCGGACGACAAGTCCTAGCGAGGACGGACGTTGCTTCCGGGGGCATGTAGGGTGCGGGCCGTAGGGTCAGCGTCGATCCTTGGAGCCCGCGTTTGTGGGCACCTTCTGCCTTCGTCTGCCTCGGCCCGTTATCTATGCCGGCATCTTCAGAGACGTGCCGGGAAAGCTGTAGGTTTTCAGCTGAAAAGAAGGCTGCCATGCAACAGCAAACCTCTGAGGTTCGTCACGGCCTCATCGCTCGAATTGGTACTTTCCAGAGCTTGGCGGCTTTCCAACGCTTTAAAAATCAGTGTCGACCTGCTCACTTGCCCGATCGCACGGGTCTGAAGATACACGGAACAAGCACGGGATCCGTTGACTTCGCGTCGATCTCGATCAGATCGAAAGTCTTGTCCAGCATTGTTTCGAAATCTTGCTGCATCATGCCGACGTTCCCGGGCAGGAATTCTCCGAACGGATCCCAGTCGAAACATCCGAAGCGGATCAGGTTCGACTTTGCCGGCGCCTGATTCCGATACCAACGCATCGCCCCTTCGAGCGAGATCGTCGAATTGATGAACAGTCCGGCCGGTCCCATGATTTTGCATGACATCAGGGCGTTCTCTGAATTTTCCGCGGAATACCCCAGCGCCAGAACCGTCGCCTTCTCCGGATCGATCCCACGGCTTTTCTGCGCATCGATGAAGCCGCGCAGGCGTTCTGCCGTGTTGTGATCGCTGAGCCGTCCGCCAACGAAGGTCAGCGGCCCCTGCCAGTCGAGATCCTCCTGGCACCTGTCCAGCAACACGCGGGTAAGTTCCATGGCACCCGCATAGTTGTCTGAGATCACCGAAGGCGCACCTGCGCCGGGCAGGTCGAGGTTGATTGACCGGACCCCGGCCGCCTGGCAGATCTGTGTAATGCGCTCGGGGTCGGTGGCACCCGTCGCGATCAGAGTTTCGACCTGGTAGGAAATCAGCTCTTTCGCGGCCTCGACCTCCAGCGCCGGGTCACGCTGGGTGCAGGTGACGACTGGGAACAGACCTTGCGCACGGGCGCGAGCCTCGAAATGTTCTGCGATGGCGCCGAAGTAGCGGTTGTCGTATTTCGGGATGATCATGCCGATGATGTTCGACCGCGCCCGTCGGAGGACGCTGGCCTGGATATTCGTCGTGTATCCCCGCTCTTCTGCGATCCGCGAGATCCGGTCGGCCAGCTTCACGCTGATTCGACGTTTTTTCCACGTGCCGTTGAGAACAGAACTGACGGCGCTGGGCGATGTGCCCGCGAGGGTGGCGATGTCGTAAATCGTTGGCCGCTTTGAGACTTCGCCGCTGTCGTCTGCCACCGTCAGTGCCTCGCTCTGCTGTCCGTCATCGAAAGTCTTGACAGGAAAATCCGTCGCTGACAATGTTTGCTCAATCGATTGTGCAAACTTGCGCAATCGATCGTGCATGTGAAAGTCGCGCTTGGAGGAGGGCGGCGGGCAGATCCGTGATCCGAACCGGGCAGGGCGCGCCGGCATCAGAGTTGCGCCTGGCCCGACGTCGACTTTCAACGCATCAACAATGTGGAGGAAAAACGCATGACCAAGACAAATCTTATGGCCGCTGCATCCGCGATGGGCCTCGGCTGCTTCGCAGTGCCTGCTTTCGCGCAGGACGCGGCAACTGTCGCCTTCCTGATGCCCGACCAGGCATCGACCCGGTACGAGGAACACGACTGGCCCGGCTTCCAGGCCGCCATGGGCGAGCTTTGCCCCGACTGCACCCTGATCTATCAGAACGGCAATGCCGACGTTGCGCTGCAGCAGCAACAGTTCAATTCGGTGATCGCGCAGGGCGCGTCGATCATCGTGCTGGATCCGGTGGATTCCTCCGCGGCGGCGGCGCTGGTGCAGATCGCGCAGTCGCAGGACGTCAAGGTCATCGCATACGACCGCCCCGTTCCGGACGTCCCGGCGGATTACTACGTGTCGTTCGACAACGAGGGCATCGGCTATGCCATCGCCCAGTCGCTGGTCGAGCATCTGCAGGCTGAGGGCGTTCCGGAAGGCTCCGGCGTGCTGCAGATCAACGGCTCACCGACCGATGCCGCAGCCGGTCTCATCCGGGATGGCATCGACCAGTCGCTGGACGCTTCCCAATACGAGACCCTGTCGGAATTCGACACGCCAGACTGGGCCCCGCCGCGAGCTCAGGAATGGGCGGCGGGCCAGATCACCCGGTTCGGAGATCAGATCACAGGCATCGTCGCCGCCAACGACGGCACCGCCGGCGGCGCCATCGCCGCACTGAAGGCCGCGGGCGTAGAGCCGATCCCGCCGGTGACAGGCAACGACGCCACCATCGCGGCGCTTCAGCGCATCATCGCGGGCGACCAGTACAACACGATCTCGAAGCCGTCGGAAATCGTGGCGAAAGCCGCGGCAGAAGTCGCAGCGACTTTCCTCAAGGGCGAAACCCCGGAGGCCAAGACCACGCTCTACGACACGCCCTCCGAGCTTTTCGTCCCTGCGGTCGTGACTCGCGACAACATCAAGGCGGAAATCTTCGACACCGGGATCCAGACCACGGACGAGGTCTGCACGTCCGAATATGTCGACGCCTGCCGTGAACTCGGGCTCATCGACTGACGAGGATCGGCGCGGCGACCTCGATCGCCGCGCCGAAACGCCTTTGGGAGGAGGATTTCAGGAATGAACCGGGCCAGTCAGAGCCGCGATAACGGAGAGCTCATTCTCCGGCTGCGCGGCATTTCCAAGCAATTCGGTGCGGTGACCGCGCTGGAAGATATCCAGCTCGACGTGCACGCGGGCGAAGTCGTGGCGCTTGTCGGGGACAACGGTGCGGGCAAGTCCACGCTGGTCAAGACGCTGGCCGGGGTACACCAGCCCACCGCAGGAGCCATCGAGTATCTCGGCAAACCGGTCACGCTCGACACGCCGGGCAAGGCGCTCGAGATGGGCATCGCCACGGTGTTCCAGGATCTGTCGCTCTGCGAAAACCTCGACGTGGTGGCCAACCTGTTCCTCGGTCACGAGTTGAACCCCTGGCGCCTGGACGAAGTGCAGATGGAGGTCCGCGCCTGGACGCTGCTGCAGGAACTCGCCGCCCGCATCCCGTCGGTCCGCGAACCCATCGCCTCGCTTTCGGGCGGACAGCGGCAGACGGTTGCCATCGCGCGTTCACTGCTGCTTGACCCGCAGATCATCATGCTGGACGAACCGACCGCGGCGCTGGGTGTCGCGCAGACGGCCGAGGTGCTCAACCTGATCGAACGGGTGCGTGAGCGCGGTCACGGCGTGATCCTGATCTCGCACAACATGGAAGACGTCCGCGCCGTCGCCGACCGCATCGTCGTGCTGCGCCTTGGCCGCAACAACGGCGTCTTCACGCCGGAAAACACCCATGAGGAACTCGTCGCCGCAATCACCGGCGCCACCGAGAATTCGGTATCGCGCCGCTCCGCGCGCAAGCTCGAAACGCAGGGGGAATGACATGACCCAAGACACCAAATCCCCCACCGCCCAGTTGGACAGAGCCGACACGCGCGTCCGTCACGACGAAGGCATCACGGGCGAGATCCGCGCTTTCATCGACCGGGTGCGGTCGGGCGATCTCGGCATGTTGCCGGTGATCGTCGGGCTTCTGCTGATTTCCACCGTGTTCAGCACGTTGAACCCGGTCTTCCTCGCGCCCAACAACCTCGTGAACCTGCTCTTCGATGCGGCCGCGGTCGGCTTCATCTCTCTCGGCGTGGTCTGCGTGCTACTGTTGGGCGAGATCGACCTGTCCATCGGATCGATGAGCGGCCTAGCTTCCGCCGTGATCGGCGTGCTCTGGGTCAACACCGGCCTGCCGCTGCCGCTGGCCATCGCCGGTGCCTTGCTGGCCGGCGCGTTGACCGGCTTCGTCTACGGCAGCCTGCGCAACCGTTTCGAGATGCCGAGCTTCGTGGCCACCCTTGCCGGTCTTCTGGCGCTTCTGGGGATGCAGCTTTACATTCTCGGTCCAACCGGGTCGATCAACCTGCCGTTCACCTCGGGCCTCGTGCGCTTTGGCCAGATCATGATCATCCCGGCCTGGCTGTCCTATGCTTTGGCACTCGTGCCCGGCGCGATAATCATCTTCGGCGGCCTCAAGACCATTCAGCAGCGCAGCGCCGCCAACCTGTCGTCGGGTGGAATGACGGTGGTCCTGGTGAAGGCGGCCATCCTGACCGCGGCCCTGCTCTTCATCGTGTTCTACCTCGAACAGGGGCGCGGCGTGCCGTGGATGTTCGGTGTCTTCGTGCTCTTCGTGGTGATCCTCGACTACGCGCTGACCCGGACGCAATGGGGCCGGTCGATGTTCGCGGTCGGCGGCAATGCCGAGGCGGCCCGGCGGGCGGGCATCAACGTGCGGCGCATCCGCTTGTCGGCCTTCGTCCTGTGTTCGACCTTTGCGGCACTCGGTGGCGTGTTCTCTGCCGCGCGGCTTGCCTCGGCCAGCCAGCAGGCGGGCACCGGCGACGTGAATCTCAACGCCATCGCCGCGGCGGTCATCGGCGGCACGTCGCTTTTCGGCGGACGCGGGTCTGCATGGTCCGCGCTGCTGGGCGTGCTGGTCATCATGGCGATCTCGAATGGCCTGACTTTGCTCAATCTCAGCTCGTCGCTGCGCTACATGATCACCGGCGCCGTCCTTGCCATCGCCGTCATCGTCGACTCGCTTGCGCGCCGCTCGCGTGCCAGCCACGGCCGCGCCTGAACCGGAAAGGGAGGAAACCCAATGGCACAATCTCTTGCAGGCAAAACCGCGGCCATCACCGGCGCCGCCTCGGGCATCGGTCTCGAATGTGCGCGGGCGTTGCTGGAGCAGGGCTGTAACGTGGTTCTGATCGACCGCGCCGAAGACCGGCTGACCGCGCTTTGCGACGAGTTGGGACAGAACGCTCATCCGCTTGTGCTCGATCTCTTCGACGGGGCGGCGGTGTCGGACATGGTGCCTCGGATCGAGGCGCTGGCCGGCCCTCTGGACATCTTCCACGCCAACGCGGGCGCCTATGTCGGCGGCCCGGCGGCAGAGGGCGATCCGGACGTCTGGGACAAGGTCCTGACGCTCAACATCAACGCCGCCTTCCGCTGCGTGCGGGCCGTTCTGCCCGGGATGATCGAACGAAAGTCCGGCGACGTGATCTTCACCAGCTCGGTCGCGGGCGTCACACCCGTCGTATGGGAGCCGATCTACACCGCTTCCAAATATGCGGTGCAAGCGTTCCTGCACGCGACGCGGCGGCAGGTCAGCGAACACGGCATCCGCATGGGCGCCGTTCTTCCCGGCCCCGTGGTGACCGCGCTCCTCGACGACTGGCCCAAGGCCAAGATGGAAGAGGCGCTGGCCAACGGGTCGCTCATGCAGCCACGCGAGGTTGCCGAGGCCGTCGTCTTCATGCTGACCCGGCCGCCCGGCGTCGTGATCCGGGATCTCGTGATCCTGCCCAACAGCGTCGATCTGTGATCGCCACACCGCGACAGGAGGAACGACATGACCGAAAAGGCTGAAGGTTATCTCATCGGGATCGACGTGGGCACCGGCAGCGCCCGTGCCGGGGTGTTCACCGCAACGGGCCGGATGGTTGGTACGGACAAATGCGCCATCGCGATCCACCGCGAAGGTGGCGTGATCGTGGAGCAGTCTGGCGAAGACATCTGGCAAGCAGTCGTCCGGGCCGTACGCGGCGCGGTGGCGGACGCCGGGGTTGCGCCTGAGCAGGTCCGCGGCATCGGGGTCGACGCGACCTGTTCGCTGGTCGTGCTCGGCGCGGACAGGGAGCCGCTCCCGGTTGGGGACCCGTCTCATCCGGAGCGCAATGTCATCGTCTGGATGGACCATCGCGCCGTGGATCAGGCGGAGCGCATCAACACCATCGGTCACCGCGTGCTCGACTACGTCGGGGGCCGCATCTCGCCCGAGATGGAAACCCCCAAGCTTCTGTGGCTCAAGGAGAACCGGCCTGACGTATACGCCCGGGCCTGGCAGTTCATGGACCTGACGGACTTCCTGACATGGCGGGCGACCGGCGATCTGTCCCGGTCGATCTGCACCGTGACATGTAAGTGGACCTACATGGCACACGAAAGGTCGTGGGACCGAAGCTATTTCGAGGCAATCGGCCTGGCTGATCTGGCAGATGACGGATTTCAAAGAATTGGAAAGACGGTCGTCGATCCCGGCGCTACATTGGGAACGGGGCTGACTGAAGACGCGGCGGATGCGCTCGGACTTCGATCCGGCACGGCTGTCGCTGCCGGGCTGATCGATGCCCATGCCGGCGGCATCGGCTCGGTCGGAGCGCGGGACGGTGGCGGTGCGGAAGCCAATCTTGCCTATGTCTTCGGGACATCCTCCTGCACCATGACCACAACGCGTGAACCAGTCTTCGTTCCGGGAGTCTGGGGGCCGTACTTTTCCGCGATGATACCAGGTATGTGGCTCAATGAAGGCGGACAGTCGGCCGCCGGCGCCGCGATCGATCATTTGATCGAATTCCACCCCATTTACGCCGAGGCGCATGCGGAAGCATCGCGGGACAATCAATCGCTTCCGGCCTGGCTGGCGCAACGGGCTGAAATGAAGCTCGCCGGGGACCGCAACGTCGCCCGTTTGGCCGGGGGGCTTTACGTCGTGCCGGAATTCCTGGGTAATCGAGCGCCCTATGCCGATCCGCACACGCGAGCCGTGATCGCGGGCCTGGGCATGGAAAGAGACCTCGACAGTCTTCTGGCCCTCTACATAGCTGGACTGTGCGGGATCGGTTACGGCCTGCGCCAGATCCTTCACGCCCAGGCCGAAAAAGGCGCGAAGGTCGACCGTGTGGTTCTGAGCGGTGGCGCCGGGAAGAGTGACCTCGTGCGACAACTCCTGGCCGACGCGGCCGGGGTCGAACTGTCGATCCCGGCCGCCGAAGAGCCTGTGCTTCTCGGATCGGCGATTCTTGGCAGCATGGCTGCCGGAATTCACGAGGATATCGAGACCGCGATGGGAGAAATGTCCGCCTTTGCCAAGGTGTTCCGCCCGCAAGTAGGCGACGTCAGAGCCCTCCATGAAAAACGGTATCAAGTGTTCAAGAAATTCCAGTCCGCCGCTCGCCAAGCCGCAAAACTTCAGGAGCTTGATTGAACCGCCCCGGGTTTACCGGAGAGTGAAATTCTCAAGGGATGAGCCCTATGACGAAGAGGCGAAGGCCGCGGGGTTGAACATCATCTCATGGTCGCTCGAGCGCTCTGGCCCTCTCGCGGGGGGCGGCGGCTGGTATTTCCAGTCGGTGAATAACGCGATCGGCAGCGACGGCGACTACCTGCGCGTGCTCGATGTGCTGGCTCAGGATGTCGGGATCGTCGGCATGTTCTCGGACTGGCCTGCGACGGTGACCTTCTACGCAAATTGCATGGATCTTTGACGCAATTCCCTGCGGCGGGCATGGCTTGCCGCGGGATCAAATCCGGTGCATGACGAAATCCGGCACGATGCCGGACGTCTCGATTGCCTCGCCAACGTCAAGCCCCGACAGCGATCCGTCCGCGGTCACGAGCGCCGTAGCAAAGCCCATATGCGCGCCGCCGAGAATGTCCGTGTGCAGCGTGTCGCCGACCATCAGCACCCGCGAGGGCTTACTGGCAAGGCGCGCGAGGGCAAGGTCGAAGATTCCGGGGAACGGCTTGCCGACGAACTCGGGCGTGACGCCGGCCTCATCGACGAGCCGATGCGCAAAATAGCCTGGCTCTTGCGTCAGACCGCCTTCGCGCGGCGCGACCAAGTCAGGGTTTCCGATGCAGACCGGGCGCGGGTGCGCACGCAATGAAGCAGTTAGAAGCGCTTGCCGCGCCTCGGTCCAGCCGTCCGCTCCGATCAGCAGAAAGCCTTCGGCCCGGTCGTATTCCTCGCGGAAGTCCCCGAGATAGACGATGTCGTGTGCAAGCAGTTCGTCGTCCCCGGGCTCTTGCGTGAGCATAACGCCCCAGCGGCGCGGCGGCGCCGTGGCCAGTTCCGCGAGCAGTGCCTCGCGGCTGGTCACAACCTCGGCAGGTGAGAAATCGAACCCGAGCTTTGCATAGCGGTGCATCATGCGCCGCTTGGGATAGCCGGCCGAGTTCGAGACGACCATCAGCGGCTTGCCCTGTTCCCGAAGGTTCGCGATGCGCTTGGCCGCACCCGGAATCGGCGTCTCGCCCACGTTCAGCACGCCGTAGGCATCAAGCAGGATCAGGTCGAATTCGGCGGCGATCTCACCCAGGTTCCCGACTGCATGACATCTCTGCGGGAACCGCGCCTCGGGAAGGCGCGGGCGCACCCGTTGATAAGCCTCGAAGGCGCGCGCCGGGTCGGTCGCGGTCAGGACGCTCACAGGATACGGCGCCGCAGGAAGGCCGAGACCACCTCTCCGAGGATGACAAGCACGAGGATGGCCAGCAGGACCGTCGCCGCCTCTGGCCAGTTGAACGTGTCGATCGCGCCCTGAAGGATGATGCCGATGCCGCCCGCGCCGACGAGGCCGAGCACGGTCGACTCGCGCAGGTTGATGTCCCAGCGCAGGATCGCCACCGCCCAGAACGTCGGCATCACCTGCGGCACGATAGCGTAGGCGATGACCTTGAAGCGCGACGCACCGGTGGCTTCGAGCGCCTCGACGGGGCGCTTGTCGATCTCCTCGATCGCTTCGCCGAGCAATTTGCCGATGAAGCCGATCGAGCGGAACATGATCGCGATGATGCCCGCGACGACGCCGGGGCCGAAGATCGCCACGAACAGTAGCGCCCAGATGATGGTGTTGACCGACCGCGAGGTCACGAGGATCAGCCGCCCGAGCCAGAGCGTTGCGCGGTTGGGCGTGGTGTTCTGCGCGGCGAGATAGGCGACGGGCAAAGACATCAGCACCGCGAAGGCGGTGGCGAAGGTCGCGATGTTCACCGTCTCCCACAGCACCCTAAGGATCGTGGCGAGGTTGGTGGCATCGGGCGGATACATCCGCTCGAACAGGTCGCCCATCTGGCTCGGCGCGTCCCAGACCCAGGCCCAGACTACCTCGATCGACGAGATCGACCAGGCGATTGCCAGCGCGCAGACCGCGAAGATCGCAAAGCGCTGCCATTTCTGCTTGGACGAAAAGCGGCTCCAGTCCTCGCGCCCGAACTGTTCGGAAATGCTTGTCATCCGATGCGCTTCCTGATCATGCCGCTGATACCTTCCGAGATGAGGATCACGCCCACGATCACGATGGTGATGGCGAGGGCGAAGTCGTAGTCATAGCGCCCGAAGGCGTTGGCGAGGGTGGCGCCGATGCCGCCTGCACCGACGATGCCGACGACCGCCGAGGCGCGCAGGTTGCTGTCGAGCTGGTAGATCGTCAGGCCAATTTGGCGCGGCATGATCTGCGGGAAGATCGCGTAGAAGATGGTCGAAAAAAATGGTGCCCCGGCGGCCTTCATGGCCTCGACCTGGCCGAAGTCGATCTCCTCGATCCGCTCGGCCAGCATCTTGGCGACGAAGCCGATGGAATAGACCACCAGTGTCAGCACGCCCGCGAACGGGCCGAATCCAACGGCCTTCACGAAGATGATCGCGACGATCACCGGATGGAAGCTGCGCGCAACGATGATGATGAAGCGCCCAAGATAGTAAATTGGCAACGGAGCCACGTTGCGTGCGGCCATGAAGGCGATGGGAATCGACAGGAGCACCCCGCCGGTGGTGGCGAGTATGGCGATCTTGAGGCTCTCGAGAAAGCCGTCGATCAGGAGGCCGCTGCGCTCGAAGCTCGGTGGGAAAGCCCCGCCGAAGATGCGCCCCGCGCGGCCGAACCCGTCCGCGACGCGGGCCCAGTCGATGGGCATGGTCGCACCGACCCAGAGGAAGTAGCCGAGCGCGCCGAGATACACCGCCCAGCGGATCGCGGGGTTCGCGATGAAAGGTGGCTTTTTCCAGGTGTCGCGCGCCTCGCTCATGACGCCGCCTTCAGGTCTTCGCTGCGGTCGGCATGCGGGCTGCCGGAATAGATACTGTCCATCGCTTCCTGGTCGAGGCTGGCAGGTTTGTCGTCGAAGATGATCCGGCCGTAACGCATACCGACGATCCGGTCGGTGTATTCCTTGGCCTCGGTCACGTTATGGATGTTGATGAGTACCGGCAGCTTCAGCTCTCCGGCGAGGTCACGCAGCAGTCCCATGATCTGCTCGGAGGTCTTGGGGTCGAGCGAAGCGGTCGGCTCGTCGGCCAGCAGGATCTCGGGATCCTGCATCAGCGCGCGCACGACGCCCACCCGCTGGCGCTCGCCGCCCGAGAGTTGGTCTGCGCGGGTATTGGCGTATTGGGCGATGCCCACCCGCTCCATCAACTCGTAGGCGCGGCGGATGTCCTCTTTTGGATAACGCCGCATGATCGCCGCCCAGGTCGAGATGTAACCGAGCCGCCCGGACTGGACGTTCTCCATCACCGTGAGGCGGTCGACGAGGTTGAAACCCTGAAAGACCATGCCGATCTTGCGCCGCGCCGCGCGGAGGTTCCCGCCACGCAGCTTCGTCAGTTCGGTGCCGTTGAGCTCGATCGAACCCGAGGTGGGCTCCACCAGCCGATTGATGCAGCGCAAGAGAGTCGACTTGCCCGCACCAGACGAGCCGATGATGGACACGACGCTTTCGCCCTCGATGGTCAGGTCGAGGTTCTTCAGGACCGGGTCGCCGCTGCCGTAGCGTTTGACGAGGTCGGTTATCTTCAGCATGGGATGCTCCGTTGTCGGACCGGCGCACGACTGCGCCGGTCCGGTAAGTGCGAGTTATTCCGCCGCGAGGCCCTCGGGGGTGTATTCGACGCCGTTCGCGCTCTGGATCTGACGGATCACCGCCCACTGGTCCTCGTAGGTGATAGGCACGAACTTGGACACGCCAGCGAACTCCTCACCTAGTGCTGTGCCTTCGAAATCGAAGCTGAAGAACGCCTCTTCGATGCTCTCCTTCAGCTCGGGCGCGAGGTTGTGCGCATAGGCGTAGGAGGTCGTCGGGAAGGGCTCGCTTTCCCAGACGATACGGACCTCCTCGGGATCGTAGAGGCCGCGATCGGCCATCCGCTCGACCACTTCCGAGGCAACCGGCGCAGCATCGTAGTCGCCTGCGACGACGCCCAGCATCGACTGGTCATGGCTGCCCGAGTAGTTAACCTCGTAATCCTCGTCCGGCACGACGCCGAGGTCGGGGAAGAGCGCGCGCGGCGCCTGGTTTCCCGAGTTCGAGGTAGGCGAAGTGTGCGCGACACGCTTGCCGGCCAGATCCGGCATTTCCTGAATGTCGCTGTCGGCTTGAGTGTAGACTTGGAGCGTATAGCCGAAGCGCCCGTCATCGGCTCCCATGATCGCAAAGGGTACAGCTCCTGCGAGGTTCACCGCGAACGGCGTGGGGCCGGTCGAGAAGCCTGCGATGTGCAGGCGGCCAGAGCGCATGGCCTCAACCTCGGCCGAGTTGGACTGGACCGCGAAGAACTGAACGTCCTTGCCGGTCGACTCCTCCAGATGTTCGATGAACGGCGTCCAGATGTCTTCGTAGATCGCCGGGTCTTCGACGGGTGTGTAAGCGAAGACCAGCGTATCGGGATTGCGAAGCTGGCTTTCATCTTCCGGCGCGTCGGCGACGAGGTCGCCGTTCGCATCGCAATATTGCTCGTCGAGTTGACCGCGGTTCTCGCAGCTGTCTTGCGCGAAAGCGGTCGACGCCGTAAGCGCCAGCGCGGCAAGCGCCGTCGTTCCGAAGATCGTGTCCTTGGGCATGTCAGTAATCCTCCCGTTTCAGTCGGTGTGTCGCCTCCACGACACATTATGTGGATGACAGCATCGAAAATTGGGATATGCAACATACTTCATTCCAAATTCTGCGATTTTTGCTTATTCACCATGATGAAAATTGGCGTAGAGCAAGTTCCGTGATCGAAGCCCTGGAACCGAGACGACTGAAAAAGGTAGAGCGGCGAGAGCAGATTCTGCTCGAGCTCAGGCTCAAGCCGCATGTTCGCGTCAGCGAGCTTGCAAGCCTGTTCGGCGTCACGACCGAGACGGTTCGTCGCGACATGGAAGAGATGAGCGAGGCCGGCCTGCTCAACCGAGCGCATGGCGGTGCTTCAGCGGCTGCACCCGGCATCCACCGCGACATGGACGAGCGCCGCCTTGAACGTGTCGCGGAGCGCGAGAGGCTGGGGCGTTTCGCGGCCAGCCTCGTCTCGGATGGCGAGACGGTCATGATCGACGCCGGGACAACGACGATGGAGTTTGCCCGTTCCCTTGCGTTCGCGGAACGACGCGTGACGGCTATCACGAACTCGCTTCAGGTGGCGATGGTCCTTGGTCAGAGCCAGGCCGCACAAGTGCGCCTCGCACCAGGCAAATACATGCAGCAGGAAGCTGCCGTGATTGGCACGGAAACCTGTGATTATCTTTCGGGCTTCAACGTAGACGCCTGCTTTCTGGGGGCCGCGGGTCTGAGCGAGGCCGGTGTGACCGAAGCGGTCGAGGGGTTTGACGCCATCAAGCGAACGATGCTGCGCCAATCCGCGGCCCGACGCTTTCTGATCGACAGCAGCAAGTTCGGTCGCACGTATCTGTTCCGCATCGCCACGTGCGACGAGATCGGAACTTTGGTGACCGACGCTTTGCCTGAAGGCCCACTGGGAACTGCGATACGCGACACTTCAACAGAGATTCTCGTGGCTTCGGCTGGCCCGGTCTGCGTCGGAACGAAAAGGGCGCCGGCACCGCGTTGAAGTCCAAATGTGGAAGATGATAAGCGCTGTCCGGATGCAGAGAATGACGATGCTTAATACGATATGGTCCCAGTTCATAAAGCCGATCCTGAGACGGCCGTCGCGGTATCAGGTCGCCGCCCTGTGCTTTCGCCGCGTGCGGGGTGAGTTTGAGCTTCTGCTCATTACCTCGCTTGAGACGCGCCGCTGGGTCCTTCCGAAAGGCTGGCCCAAGACCGGCTTCGATGCGGGCGGCGTCGCGCTAGAGGAGGCATGGGAAGAGGCTGGCGTGAAGCCTCGTGGAGGCAAGCCGATGAAGATCGGTCGGTATCGCTATGACAAGCGTCTTCGAGGCGGCATACCGGTGCCAACCGACGTCGACGTTTATGCGATCGAGACCGAACTTCTTTACGACGTTTACCCCGAAGCCGGTCGGCGTGAGCGCTGTTGGATGACGCCGCGCGACGCTGCGGCTGCCGTCGACGAGCCGGAACTGCAACGTCTCGTGTCAAATGTCGATAATCTGCTTGTCCTTTCAACTCGATGAGTTCTGTACCCTACGAAGAGATAGAATATGAGCGAGCAGGATAGATCCTACAGCTGGCAGACGCTCGACCGGGACCTCAACCGGCTGTCGCGGCTCGAGGTGGCAACCATGTATGCCGCACGGCCACTCATTGGGGTCGGACTATCGCTTCTTTTCGTTGGCGTCGCTGCAATCGCTGCCGGACTGATCGTCGGCCAGACGCCGGGCGCGCTTTTCGTGGTAGTGGCGGCGGCGTTCGGTGCCTACATGGCACTGAACATCGGCGCCAATGACGTCGCCAACAACATGGGCCCGGCCGTCGGTGCGCGGGCCCTTTCAATGGCCGGCGCCATTGCCATCGCAGCCGTGTGTGAAAGCGCGGGGGCGCTTCTCGCCGGTGGCGACGTGGTGGACACGATTTCCAAGGGGATCGTTGCGCCCGAAAGTCTTGCCGATGGACAGGTGTTCGTCACCGCGATGATGGCGGCGCTGCTTTCTGCCGCGCTTTGGGTAAATCTCGCCACCTTCATCGGCGCGCCGGTCTCGACCACTCATTCCGTCGTCGGAGGGGTCATGGGGGCTGGGATCACCGCTGCGGGTCTCGGCGCAGTCAGCTGGACGACGATGAGCGCGATCGCGGCAAGCTGGGTGATCTCGCCCGCGCTCGGCGGCGTTATTGCCGCAGCGATGCTCGCCTTCATCAAGTGGAGAGTCATCTATGTCGAGGACAAGATCGCCGCGGCCCGGGTTTGGGTGCCGGTCCTCATCGGTCTCATGGCCGCCGCCTTCGCAAGCTATCTCGCGCTGAAGGGCCTGAAACGCGTCATGTCGATCGACCTCCCGACCGCCCTGTTGATCGGAGCCGCAATCGGCGCGCTCTGCACGCTCGTGGCAGTTCCGCTGATCCGCCACCAGGCACAGGGGCTCGAGAACCGTAACCGCTCTCTGAAGGTGCTGTTCCGCATGCCACTCGTCATATCGGCAGCGCTATTGTCCTTCGCACATGGTGCAAACGACGTTGCCAACGCGGTCGGTCCGCTCGCTGCCATCGTTTATGCGCAGGAAACCGGAGGCTCAGCCGCCGAAGTCACGATCCCCGTCTGGGTGATGCTGATCGGAGCGATCGGTATCTCGGTGGGCTTGATGTTGTTCGGACCGAAGCTGATCCGGATGGTCGGCAATCAGATCACCAAGCTGAACCCGATGCGTGCCTATTGCGTCGCGCTATCGGCCGCCGTCACCGTAATCGCGGCCTCGTGGCTCGGTCTTCCCGTCAGCTCGACACATATCGCCGTCGGCGGGGTCTTCGGCGTAGGGTTCTTCCGCGAATGGCACGCGGAACGGCGGGCGCGTATGATCCAGCAAGCGCGCCCGCCGGCGCAACGCGTTCCGAGCGAAGAGCGCCGCCGCCGCAAGCTGGTCCGACGCTCGCACTTTCTTACGATTGCGGCAGCTTGGCTCGTTACCGTTCCGGCGGCAGCGGGGCTTTCGGCGTTGTGCTACCTGGCTCTGTCGTTCTTTCCCGCCTGACACTCACATCGTCACGCTCGAAATGGCGCACTCGGGGACGTCCAGATCACCCTCTGACCGAAACTGTCCGTGGTCGCGGGGAAGGCTGAGGAGATGCGCGACTGGCAAGTAGGTCTGTGTAGCTAGAGTTCATACCGCCCGACCCAACGGCCTGTGGAAATATCTGAAACGGTAATTCCTCGACACCGACGCGGCGATACGTACGATCTCATTCCCGTTGCCAGATCGCTCGGCAGCGGGCGCTGGAGAAATGGCGCAGAAGGGCGATCAGGAGCGGATTGCGCGCCACTTGCGCGATCGGCTGGTGAAAAGCGTCATCCGCACGCTCGCAAGCCGCGCGGTAGCGTGCCGCCCGTCCCTCGGCGACGCGCCGGCGCAAGAGGTCGATGTCGCCCGGCATGCGCCGCATCGCGGCCGCCGCCGCGACCTGCGGTTCGAGCAATCGCCGCGCGTCCATCAGATCGGCGGGAGAGGTCGCCTCCAGTAGCGGCGTGTCCTTTACCGGGCGGCCCAGAGGGGCCCGCCCCCGGAGCGTTCCCTGACCGACATGCCGCCAGATCTCTCCTTCGGCCTCGGGCGCGGCCAATACTGCGCGAAGGGTTTCCCGGCTGCACCTGACGAGATCTTTCAGCACGCGCTCCGGCGGCAGGCGATCTCCCGCGGCAGGCGCACACTCCTCGAGAACGCGCCACAGTCGATCCCGCGCCACCTGTTTGTCCATTCGCATGCTGCTCTCCAGGGCACGCCGAATTACGGACCTCGCTCTCGCAAAGGCAAGGAGTAGGATGTTTCCGTGTCGGCGCGTTCAGCGAAATCCTGACCTTGGCCGTGGGGCGAGTCCGGGACCCGTGTCCTTTTTTCGAGTATGGCCGTTCACTTTCCGCCACTCAATAAGGCATGCTCCGGAAAATTCGCGTAATACTTCGGCGCCTTAGGAGTCCTCCCACTTGCGAGCGTGGCATCATCTCTACCCGGCTCTGCCGGGATTGCATGGCCGCGAGCAGTTGCGAGCCGGCATCGGCGCGCTGATCGGGATCAGCCTGTGCGCCCTCGTGGTAAATCTCGGAGCCAGTCTTGGGGTGTCACCGCTGTATCTCGTTGCTCCCCTTGGGGCGACGGCGGTGCTGGTCTTCTGCGTTCCGAACTCGCCTCTTGCCCAGCCGTGGTCGGCGATTGTCGGGAATGTCACATCGGCGCTCGCCGCGCTCGCGGTGATCCAGATTGTTCCCGCCCCTTGGTCGGCTGGTGTCGCAGTCGGCGCAGCGATCACCGTGATGATGTTCGTTCGGGCCCTGCACCCGCCGGGAGGGGCCGTCGCGTTGCTGACCGCGCTCGATGCGGCCCCGGCTCTGAATACGGGGCCGCTCTTTGCAGTGATGCCGGTCGGGCTGACCACCGCCGTGCTTGTCCTCGCCGCCATAGTCTATAACAGGGCCACTGGGCGGGTGTATCCGTTCAGACAGCCCGACACTGAAACCGCAGATGAGCCGGAGCAACGGCTCGGTATGTCGTCCGAGCAGCTCGGCCAATTGCTCGAACGATTCAACCAGTCGACAAACGTTGGTGTTGCCGATCTCGGCCGATTGCTGGCCGCGGCCGAAGCCGAGGCGACACGGCATCGGTTCGACGGCACGACCTGCGGCGACGTCATGACCACCGGCCTTATCACGGTGCGCCCCGAAACGCCGCTCCCGGAGGCCGCGCGACTCTTCCGAAGCCATGCGATCAAAAGTCTCCCGGTCGTGAACCCCGACATGCGATTGCGCGGCCTGATGCTCCAAGGGGATCTCCTCGAAGCCGTAGAGTTGAAGGGGCGTCTTGCCGCACTGTGGCATCTCTCGCCCCGCCGCAGCGTGTCGAAGGTTATGCGCCCGGCTGTTCGGGCCGTGTCTCATGATCTCCCCGTCGGCGCGCTTCTCAACCGACTGGCGACGCAGGGAAGCGAGGTCATTCCCGTGACAAAAGACGGCCGCCTCGTCGGTATTCTCACCCGTTCCGACATCATCGGGTTGCTACTTTATGGGGCGGAGGACCGTCCGGCGGCGCAAGCGCCCGCTTGAAAAATCGGTGCGCCAATCCCATCATGGAGGTAGGCGAGGACGACCTTGCCCGGCCAAACGGTCAACACGCGGGACGGCCCGACTTACAATCGGAGCCCTTCCATGCGCAGCACCGCAGACCGTATCCGTCAGGCAGTGAGCTTCGAGCTCCTTGGCATCATGATCGTCACGCCTCTCTTCGCCTGGGTCTTCAATCACCCCATGGGAGACATGGGTGTCCTGGTCGTGCTCGGCGCCACAGCCGCGACGGCATGGAACTATCTCTTCAATCTGGGTTTCGACCACCTCCTGCACTGGTGCAGAGGTGACATCCGCAAGACAATGCTCCTCCGGGTCGGTCACGCGTTGCTTTTTGAGGCGACCTTGCTCGTCCTCCTGCTTCCGATCTTCGCGTGGTGGCTGGACACCTCGCTGATTGCCGTGTTGGCAATGGAGCTCTCGTTCGCGGTCTTTTACATGATTTACGCCTTCGTCTTCACCTGGGGCTACGATACCCTGTTCCCCCCGCAGAGAGCCCAAGGAGCGGCGTAACGATGGAAAGCGAATACGAGAGCGGGGATGCACCTTGCTTTGGCCCTCTGCTGGTCGACGGGCATCCGGTCGATCCCGATACGGCACGCGATGTGGCGCGGTTCAGGCGCGCCGAACGTGCGCGACTTGTAACGGCACGTGCATTGCCATCGGAGGAGCGCGAGGAGGCGACGGCCGCCCTGATTGACGGCCTCGACCGGATCGTCGCCCTTGAGCAAGGCATGACTGTTGCAGCCTACTGGCCGATCCGGGGCGAACCGGATTTGCGTCCCTGGATGCAAAGGGTTCATGACGCCGGAGCGCATGTCCTGCTACCCGTCGTGATCGAGGAGCACACGCCGCTGGAATTCCGCACATGGTCTCCGGACAGCCGGATGGCGCGGGGCGTCTGGAACATCCTCGTGCCTGCTCACGGCGCGCCACGCCGGCCCGATGTCGTCATCGCGCCGCTGGTCGGCGTCGATAAGGCTCTCTACCGTCTTGGCAATGGCGGCGGTTATTATGACTGCTCGCTCATTCGGATGGACCCGAAGCCGCGCATCATCGGCGTCGGGTTTTCCGGATGCTCCCTGCCGACGATCTATCCCATGCCCTGGGACGTGCCGATGGACGACGTGCTCCTGTCGGACGGCACACATCTGACAAGATAGACCTCCGGCACAGGCGCCTGTCAGATCACGAAGAACACTATCGTCAACACCGCGCCGATCCCCACGATCAGGGCGCGGAGGTATTCGGTGTGTCTTATCCGTCGCGCCTGCCGCGCGTCGACATATCCTCCCAGCGCGGTCGAGAGAGCGAGGATTGCAGCCGAGTCCCAGGCGATCAATCCGGCGGTCGCGTAAGTCGTGACCGAGACCAAAGAGAGCACCGCGGAGAGCAGGTTCTTCAAACCGTTCATGCCATGCAGGTTCTGGAAGCCGATGAGGCCGAACACCGCGAGCAGCATGAGTCCCAAGCCTCCGTTGAACTCGCCGCCGTAGCCTGCAACGAGGAAGATCGCGACAGCCGACAGAACCGCACCGATCCTCCCTTCCTGATCCGGGGGGCGGTGACCAGCGGCGCCGCAACCGCTACCGAGGTCTCGACCATCGCAGTCGTCTATTCGCTGGTCATAGGGTCTATCATCTATGGCGGTATTGACATGAAGAGCCTCTACCGGATGCTGGTCGAGACTGCGGCCATGAGCGGGGCGATCCTTCTGATCTTGGGAACCGCGCTGTCCATGGCCTGGGTGATCACTCAGGCTGGCGTTGGCCAGAGTCTCGCCGATTTCGCCACCAGCCTGCCGGGTGGCAGCGTGTCGTTCCTGATGTTGTCCATCGTAATCTTCATGGTCCTGGGCTGCGTTCTGGAGGGCCTTCCGGCACTGGTCTTGATGTCGCCCCTGATGTTGCCAATCGCCAGCGACATGGGCCTGAACGAGATCCACTATGCCATGGTGGTCGTTGTCTCCATGAACATCGGTCTGATGACACCGCCCGTGGGTATCGGGTTCTATTTGGCCTGCCGGATCGGCAATGTGTCTCCAGACAAGGCTGTCTGGGCGGTATGGCTCTATATGTTTGCGCTGCTCGGTGGCCTTCTGCTCATTGCCGCGGTGCCCGCGATCTCGACGGCTTTCCTGTGATGTCCGATGCGTTCCGCAGTACCGCGCCGACCGGTCACCGATTTTCCGGCAAGGTCATCGTGGTGGTCGGGGCCGGCCGGCCGAAGGAAGGATGGTCCAACGGCGCGGCAGCGGCTGCCGCCTATGCGTCCGAAGGTGGGGCTGTTGCCTGCATTGATCGCGATGGCACGGCAGCGATGCGGATCGCCAAGCTGATTCAGGAGGCCGGCGGCACGGCTCTGTCGCTCACCGCCGACGCCACCGATCTGGCATCTATGGACCGGGCGGTGCAGGAGGTGGTGCGCGCCTGGGGCCAGACCGACGTTTTGCACAACAACGTGGGTGCCACGATCATGGGTGGTCCCGCGGAACTGAGCGAGGCCGACTACATCCGCGGTATCGAAATGAATCTCGGCACGGTTTGGCGCAGCAGCAAATTGGTCCTTCCGCAAATGGTGAAGGCTGGTCGCGGCGCGATCGTCAATATCTCGTCGCTCGCGGCGATCCGCTGGACCGGCTACGAATACTTCGCCTATTCCGCCGCCAAGGCCGCGGTGAACCACGCGACGGTCACCATGGCGTTGCAATACGGCCGGCAGGGGATCCGGGCGAACTGCGTGATGCCCGGGGTCATCCACACCCCGCTGGTCTATCGTGAGATCGCCGGCACTTACGGGTCGGTCGAGGAGATGCGCGCTGCCCGGGCCGCGATGGTCCCTTGCGGCTTCGCCGGGCGTCCGCAGGGCGTGGCCGCAGCCGCCCTGTTCCTGGCATCGGACGATGCCCGCTTCATCAACGGTGTCTGCATCCCGGTCGACGGCGGGCAGCACGCCAGCGCCGCGGGCGCACCCCATTCACACTCTTCGCAGTTTGAACCGCCGGAAGGCGTGTCTGCACAAACCTGAAATCGAAAGGAAACGCGATGGTTCAGGAGGCCAAGCTCCACAACAGCCAACTTGCCGAACGGGCCGGACGTGTCCGGCGCAACGCGCTGGTCATGGCAGAAACGCAGGGGCAGGGATACATTGCTCAAGCCCTAGGTGTCGCCGATGTCCTGTCGGTAGCATATTTTCACGCGATGCAAGTTCGGCCGGAGCAACCAGAATGGGAAGAGCGCGATCGGTTCCTGCTGTCCGTCGGCCACTACGGCATCGCGCACTACGCCGTCCCGGCCGAAGCGGGCTACTTCCCCGAGGACGAGCTGACCACCTACGCCGCCGACGATAGCCGCTTGCCGATGTCGGGCATGACCTCGTATACGCCCGGCGCCGAGATGTCGGGCGGGTCGATCGGCCTTGGCCTGCCAATGGCCGTTGGCATGAGCATGGGCCTGAAGCGAAAGGGCTCCAAGTCTTTTGTCTACATACTGATGGGCGACGGGGAATTGGCCGAGGGCCCGACCTGGGAGGCCGCGATCTCGGCCGCGAACTACGGTCTGGGCAACATCATTGCCCCGGTAGACTTCAACCAGGTGCAGGCCGACGGGCCGTCGATGAAAGTGATGAATACAGAGCCTGTCGTCGACAAGTTCGAGGCGTTCGGTTTCTACGTCCAGCGCGTAGACGGGAACGATCTGCCGAGCCTGGTTGCAGCCTTCGACAACGCCCGCGAGCACCCAGAGCCAAAGCCCCGCATCATAATCTGCGACACCAAGATGGGCTGTGGCGTCGATTTTCTCGAAGGGCGCGAGAAAAGTCATTTCATCTGTCTCGGAGATGACGACTGGAAACGCGCCTACGCGGCGCTGGGCGAGAGGAGCAAGGCATGAGCGGGGCAGATCTCAAGCAGATGAAAACCACCAAGAAAGCACCAGACGTGACCGCATCGGCCGTAGACGAAGGGCATCGCACGGTGCCAATGCCCTTCGGTCACGCGCTGATCAAGCTGGCCGAGACGCGCCCCGAGATCGTGGGCATGAGCGCCGACCTGGCCAAATACACCGACATCCACATCTTTGCTGAACGGTTTCCCGACCGTTTTTACCAGATGGGCATGTCCGAGCAGCTTATGGCGACGGCAGCGGGGGGGCTGGCCAAGGAGGGCTTCGTTCCGTTCGCCACCACCTACGCCACCTTCGCCTCGCGCCGTTGCTATGACTTCATGTCTCAGGCCGTTGCCGAACAGGATGCCAATGTGAAGCTGATCGGTGGCCTGCCGGGGCTGACAACCGGCTACGGGCCGAGCCATCAGGCAACGGACGACATCGCCATCTTCCGCGCGATGCCAAACATGACGGTGATCGATCCCTGCGACGCGTATGAAATCGAGCAGATGGTCCCGGCGATCGCGGATTACCCCGGCCCGGTCTACACGCGCATTTTGCGTGGCAATGTCGCCAAGGTGCTGGACGAATACGACTACCGCTTCGAACTGGGCCGGAGCGCCCTGCTGCGCGGCGGCCGTAACGTCCTGATCGTATCGACCGGTTTCATGACCATGAGGGCTCTCGACACCGCCAAGGAATTGCAGGCGGACGGCATCGACGTCGCGGTCCTGCACGTCCCCACCATCAAGCCGCTGGACGAAACGGGTATTCTGCGCGAGGTCCGCCGCACCGGTCGCCTAGTCGTCACGGCCGAGAACCACTCGATCATCGGGGGCCTGGGCGAGGCCGTGGCCAGTCTGATCGGCCGCTCGGGGATGGGCGTGGAGCTGCGCCAGATCGCGCTGCCTGACCGATTCCTCGACGCCGGTACGCTGGGCGTGCTCCAGCATCGTTACGGCATATCGAGGGCCGCGATGTGCGAGAGCATCAAGAGGTGGCTATGACCGGCAGTCAGGGGTCATGGGGGACCCTGGTCCTGACGGGCGGTGCTTCGGGTATCGGCCGCGGGATCCTGGGTCTTGCGGTCGACGCGGGCTACCGCGTCGGCGTCATTGATCTGCCCGGAGAGGCGCTTGATGCGCTGGCATCGGAATTCGCGGAGGCAGCCGTCGTCACCAGCGGCGCCGACATCACCGACGAGGCGGCGGTGGAAGCGGCCATTGCCGGGTTCGCCAAGGGAGGCGAACTGTGCGGCGTGGTAAACTGTGCCGGTGTCGGGCAGAATACGCCTTTCGCCGAGACGACCGCGGACCAGTTGCGCAAGGTGCTCGACGTGAACGTCGTTGGCAGCTTCATCGTTGCCAAGGCTGCCGCGCCTTTCCTCAACAATGGCGCTATCGTCAACATCACTTCGGTCTCCGGGATCCAGGGCAGCGTGGGGCGGGCGGCCTACGGTGCCTCGAAGGGCGCGGTAAACACTCTAACCCGAATCCTCGCGACGGAACTGGCTCCAAAGGGCATCCGCGTCAACGCGATCGCACCCGGCCCGGTGGAGACGGCGATGGCCGCCCGCTGGCACGACGACGAAACCCGCCGAACATGGATTTCGCGCGTGCCGATGGGCCGTTACGGTACGATTGAGGAAATTGCGTCGATGACCCTTGCCCTGCTCGACGGGGACGTCTCGGGGTTCGTGAACGGCAAGGTCATCGCGGTGGACGGCGGCTTCTGCGCGGCACGGCCGATGTCAGAATAGGGAAGGAGACCGCATGCCACGCGCACGGATCGTCGGATGGGAACACAGCAAGTTCGGCCGGGCCGAGGAACCGGATCTGGAAGCCCTGCTCGCTGGCCTGGTGCCAGCTGCCCTCGTCCATGCCGGCCTCGGGGCCGAGGACGTGGACGGAGTCTTTCTCGGGACCTATAACAACGGCTTTTGCCGGCAGGCGTTCGAGGGCTCGATCGTTGGCGTGGCCTGTCCCGAGCTGGCCCATGTCCCTGCGACCCACCTTGAGAACGCCTGTGCCACCGGCTCGGCCGCGCTTTATGCCGCGCTCGATTTCCTCGAAGCCGGGCGCGGTCGGGTCGCGATCGTCGTCGGCGCCGAGAGGATGACCGCAATTCCGACGCGGCAAGCGGGTGAGATCATGCTCTCGGCCTCCTATGTGCCGGAGGAGGCTGACGTGGACGGCGGGTTCGCCGGCCTCTTCGGCCAAATCGCGAACGGCTATTTCCAAGCCAACGGGGACCATTCGCTGGAACTGGCGATGATTGCCGCAAAAAATCACGAAAACGACACCCTGAACCCCTACGCCCACATGCGCAAATCGCTGGGCGTGGAGTTCTGCAACGATGTGAGCGACCGGAACCCGCGCGTCGCGGGACCGCTCCGACGCACCGACTGTGCGCTTATCTCGGACGGGGCCGTGGCGATGGTGCTGGCGGTGCCAGAGGTCGCCGACACCCTGGAGTGCGGCATCGCCTTCCGGGCGCGATCGCAGGTCAATGACGTGCTGCCGCTGTCGCGCCGCGATCCCACCGCCTTTGCCGGCGCCGCCGGCGCTTGGCGCAAGTCTCTAGAGACTGCCGGGCTGAACCTCGACGATATTGATATGGTCGAGACGCATGACTGCTTCACCATTGCGGAACTGCTGGAATACGAAGCCATGGGCCTGGCGCCGCGAGGGCAGGGGGGCCGCGTCATCCGAGAGGGCCTTACCACGCGTGGCGGCAAGCTGCCGGTAAATCCCTCGGGAGGGTTGAAGTCGCGCGGTCATCCGCTCGGCGCAACGGGGGTGTCCGCGCGAGATCGAGGAAAGACTGCTCGAACATCCAGCCATCGCCGAAATCGCTGTGCTCGGATGTCCGCACCCAAAGTGGGGTCAAGTCGGTCTGGCTGTCTGTGTCAAGGCCGAGGGTCGAGACGTCGATCCGCAAGAGCTTTCGGACCACCTGCGACCTAAGCTGGCACGCTATAAACATCCCGCAGCCTATGTGTTCGTGGCCGAGATGCCGAAGTCCAGCTACGGCAAGATCACCAAGCGGCAAGTCGAGGCCATGCTCAAGGAGAGGGGCGTCTGGCCGGATTTCGGTCAAAGTCTTGTACAGTAGCCATTGTGTCTGTCAGGTATCCTGACCAACCCATTTCTGGAGGTACCTGCACGGTGCGTTCGTGAGTGCACAAGCTTTCAGACCACCGCGGCTATGATGACTTTTTGCGGGTTTCTGGCGTTGCGGAGCCGCTGAGCGAAGACTTTAATGGTCGAGGTGCGATGCATGCGCATCTCGCCGGACTTGAGCATGGAGACCACGTTCGGGCGCTCGAAGCCGATCTCGTTGGCGATCTCGCGTTGCGTCTTGCCGCTGGCGTCGATGGCTTCTGCGATCAGGCGGGCGGTAGGGCTGTCGGTCATGTCGTACCTCTACATCATGTTGCTTGTGCAGTGATGATAGAAGGAGGGCAGGGGTCCGTGATCGGACCTGGGGCTGTGGACAAGATGTCCTAGAACGAGTGGGCTTTGGCTTTAGGGGCGTGTTGGGTGCGGGCCGCAGGGTCAGCGTCGATCCTTGGAGTTCGGCTGGAGGAGCGGTTGCGGGAAACTGCCACAATGGTGACTGGCCAATGCCAGCCCAAGCTGACTTTCACCGCCGAAAGGGAATTTTCTCGAGTAAGCGGAAACTTCCTCGGGCCGAGTTCATAGTGAAAGTTCTCGAAGCACAATCTCCTAAGACAGGCAGATAGGGCAGAAAGCGGAAGTCCGTTGAAGGTGCGGAAAGACCGCCACCTAGGTCGAGAAGCTGCTTTTCACGACAGGCGCAAGAACAGGGTCTGCTGCGGATAACGTTCTTTGGTTCGGTGCTGCCGTCGGCGCCGGGCGTGAGAAATGGACGCGTTACGGTTTTTCCGACTTGCATTACGCTGAAAAACATCCATATACCATCCATACAGATGGAGATTGATCGTGAGCAACATCAGACACCTGCGTGACAAGACGCCCGAGAGCGAAAAGATCACCATCAACCTCGGCTATGTGGACCTGGGGCGCATTGATCTGCTGGTACAGGAAGGGTTCTATTCCAATCGCAGCGATTTCATCCGTACCGCGATCCGCAACCACCTGGACAGTCACGCGGATGTCGTCACCAAGTCGGTCGAGCGGCATACGATGGAACTGGGTCTGCGCGACTACAGCCGGACCGACCTCGAAGCGCTGCGGGACGCGGGGGAAGTCCTGCATGTGAAAGTCGTGGGGCTGGCGCGCATCGATCCCGACGTCTCGCCGGAACTCGCTCTCCAGACCATCGGCTCGATCACCGTTCTGGGCGCGCTGCAAGCCTCGAACGAGGTGAAAAAGGCGCTCGCCGACCGCATTCGATAACTCAACATATCTTATCCAAGGACCAACATCATGTTCGATTTCAACATCGGCGCGCGGCGCCCGATGACCGGGGAGGCGCGCGCCAAGAGGCTGGCGGACGCGCAGGAACTGGTGCAGCGCCAGCTTGCGCAGCACGGGCTCGACGGCGCTTCTTCGCCGTCTCAACTGTCCAACGCAGACGGTTTGACGCGGCTGTTGCAGCGGCTACTGCCGGTCGGCGAAAGCCCGACAAGGGCAACTCCGGTCCCGGAGCGGCTGGACCTCCCCGCCGGGGCGCAATTTCTCTCCGGCAGACATCAGGGCAGGAGCGGAAGCCGCGCCTATCGTACTTATGTTCCGGCCTCGGCCGACGCGGGCGCCACTGCGATCGTCATGATGCTGCACGGCTGCACGCAGACGCTCGAAGATTTCGCCATCGGCACCGGCATGAACGCCCTTGCCGAACGGTACGGGTTCGTCGTGCTCTACCCCGAGCAATCGCGCGGTGCGAACGCGCAGACCTGCTGGAACTGGTTCAGCCCGAACGACCAGACCCGCGACAGGGGAGAACCCGAAATCCTTGCCGGCATGGCACGGGAGGCGATGTCGCATTACGATGTCCCGCCCGATCGGTGCTTTGTGGCCGGGCTCTCCGCCGGAGCGGCCATGGCGGTCATCCTCGGGACGACCTACCCGGATGTTTTTGCCGCTGCAGGCGTCCATTCGGGCTTGCCTTACAGGTCCGCAAGAGACGTCGCTTCCGCCTTTGCCGCCATGGCCGGTCAACGCTCCGAGCAATCGGCAGAACCAAGCCACCCCGGGATCCGCACGATCGTGTTTCATGGCTCCGCAGACAGCACGGTGCATGTCTCCAACGGCGACGGCATCGCCCGGAATGCCGATCGAAACGCGCCGTCACCCAGCCTGCAGACGACCCGGACGGGTCAGGTGAACGGACGCACCTGCTCCGTCACGACTTCGACCGGACCCGACGGGCGCGATCATCTGGAACACTGGGTGATCGACGGGTTGGGCCACGCCTGGTCGGGCGGGCAGCCCGGCGGCTCCTACACAGATCCGCAGGGCCCTGACGCGAGCGCGGAAATGATACGCTTCTTCTTCGAATTCAAGGACTGACAGACATGACCATGACACTCACCTTCGATGCCGTCAGCGAGCAGGCGCCCGGAGCAAAATGGCATAAACGCTGGCTGCGGTCGTGGCCCGCCTATGAAGCCTGGTTCGTTGCCCGTGGTGGCGATGCCGGACCCGAGCGGTCCGCCTGCCGTGCCGCACTGGATCGGCATATGCCGGAACTGCTGCCGATCTACGACCAGCTTGTCGCGATCGCCGGCGGCGGTGACCGCGCGGCGCGGTTCCTGTCCACCTGGTGTCCCCCGCGGTATCTGGGTGGCTGCTCTCTCGCCGCGATGTCGGACGGCACCGATGTGCGCCTGCTGCGCAACTACGACCTGGCGCCGGATCTGAACGAGGGTCTGCTCTTGCGCAGCGAATGGAGCGGCAGGCCGGTCATGGGCATGGTCGAATTCCTCTGGGGCCTGTCCGACGGTATCAACGATGCCGGTCTCAGCGTCGCGCTGGCCTATGGCGGGCGGTCGGAGACCGGCGAAGGCTTCGGCGTCACGACGATCCTGCGCTATGTGCTGGAGGTCTGCGATACCGTGGAAGAGGCGCTCATCGTCCTCGACCGGGTGCCGTCACACATGGCCTACAACCTCGTTTTGGCCGACGCATCGGGCGCGACCGCGAGCGTGGAGCTGGCCCCGGGCGGCGGGGCGAAACGCATGCCCCGCGCCATCGCCACGAACCATCAGAGCGGCGCAGCGGTGCCGGATCGCGCTGCCTTCACTCGCACCTACGACCGGCACAATTACCTCAGCACGCTGCAAGTCGGCGTTCGGGACCTGCACAGCAGCTTCACCCGTGCGCCACTTCGGCAGGACCGTTTTGCCGAGGGGTTCGGCACGCTGTTCACCGCCGAATACGATCCCCGGGGGCGGTCAATGCGCCTGATCTGGAAGAACGAGTGCTGGCACCAGACGCTCGCGCAATTCGAGGAGGGGCAGCGCGTCATCGACTATGCAAGCACGGATCGTCACGCCGGAAGTCCCGGCTGGACAGCTGAAATAGACTGGTCTTGGTCTGCATGGATCGATTGGGCCAGGGTGGGACGAGATTACCGTAGCGCTTCCTGTAGCAATCCGATTGCGGCGAGGCCGGAAAATAGCGAAGTTACCTTGTTTTACTGGGCCATTTCGTACAACGACGGGAGAATATTGGTGCCCGGGGGCGGAATCGAACCACCGACACGAGGATTTTCAATCCGTCCTGAAGGTGGTTTTGCACTGGCGTAGCTGCAACGATCCTTACCTAATTCTAGAATATCTCAAGCTGCAGGCGATGTCATTGTGTCAGTATCATCGGTGAGGCAGCTGGTGGCTGGACGCGACGAGAAAGACAACCCTTGTACATAGATGAGCTGGATATCGGGTTCAGATAGCAAATTCAGATTATGTGTACGGTCGAATTTGGTCCGAAGCTGCAGTTCAGCAATAGGTGGTTAAGTCGCCTCGGCATTCGGAGCAAAGCACCCGAAAGACCTCGTTCCAGCTTGCGGCAAAAACCTCTTCGAAAGCGTGGTTTTGGCGGGTGCAGACGGACTGAACCGGCGGGGTGCCTTCCGCCAGTTTCAGAATTTCGCGGCGCCATCCGTCGACAGACCTTTCGCTGACAAGAATGGCGCCATGCGTGACATGGTCGACCAGCCCGTCGACCGGGTTCACCAGCAAAGGGCGTCCTGCAGCCATGGCCTCTATTGCGACGAGGCCATAGGCTTCCCAGGCCGATGGCATCGCGACGGCGTCTACAGCTTCCATCGCGTTTAGCGGGTCCGACGCGAAACCCATGAAACGGATCCTCGGATCGTCCTGGGCCAAGTGACGAAGATGCGCTTCCTCCGCTCCTTCGCCGTAGATATGCAGGGCGAGGTCGGAACGGTTGATCTGGCGAAATGCTTTTATCAGGGTGTCGAAGCCTTTTTGCCTGTCGAGCCGTCCGATCGCACCGAGGATCTTCGCGGGTCTGTCGACGGGTGCAAGGGCGCGGAAGCCGGACAGATCGACACAGGATTGGATGACCGTCAGTTTTTCGGCGGGGACTGCACCACTGCGTTCCAGCCAGCGTCCCTGAGCATGGCTAACCGCGACGGTACGGTCAAAAAGGCGAAAAGCCGTTCGGAGAAGCAGGCCGAACCTGCGTGTGTGAGTGACATTGGCGGCGACGAAGCCCTCGGTGTAGCTGTGCTCGACGTGCACAAGCGGCGTGCGCGGATGGAAAGCCCGCAAGGTCGCAACCAGCGGCATCATGCGCCAGCTGATTGCCAAGTGAGAGACGATGGAATCCGCCCGGACACGATCGGCGAGCACGCCGTAGCGGTCCACGACCCGCAGTTCATGATCCGCATCTCGCGACAGCGCGTGGCTGGTCAGGATGTGATCCAGCACTCGCATGACGCCGCCGGCCGTTGTGTCGTCGACAAGGTGAACGACCCGCAGGCGACCCATCAGACTGCCTCCGACGTACAAAGCCGCTGGGCGTACTTCATGATTCGTCGCAGGACGGCCGTGCCGCAAAGTGACAACACCGCGGTTGCTGCGAGGGTGACGAGAGATTTCGCCGGTTCCTCGATCAACGGCACAGAGGAGTGTGCCATCCAGTCGCGCGAGAGGGCCGCCGCGCGGGGGGCGTCGAGGTCGCTGATCGCGCGCCGTGCCAGGTACCGGAGCTGGTAGGCCCGGGCGGCGGGGGTGTTGACGTCGAAGAAAGCGGGGTTGAGCGGGGTGAGCTTCGTCACCATCCGTTCCCACGCGGCACGCTGGCGGTCGGTCGCAGCCGACAGCCCGCCCGCGTTGATCCGGTACTGGGTCCATAGACCCGGAATGCCTTCAAAGACCCACTCTGTCCTGAGCGCGATCCGGAGCCAGCATTCGATATCCTCGGACTGCCGGAAGGTCTCGTCGAAATACCAGTCGCGCAGGGTCTCGTGGCGCGGGCGGAAAGCGATCTCGTCGAACACCGCACGGCGCATGACCGCGGCGGAGCCATTGCCGATGGGGTTGCGCTTGAAGATCGTCGCGGCGTCGATGCCGGTCAGGCGCGGGCGCTGCGCCTGGCCCGTCAGCGCGCCTTCGTCGTTCATCAGAGCGGAGCCGCAGTAACTGATTCCGACCTGAGGATTTGCGTCCAGATGCGCGACATGCCGCGCCAGCTTTTCCGGCAGCCACAGGTCATCGGCATCACAAAAGCCGATGTACCTTCCGCGCGCGGCGGCGATGCCGCTGTTGCGCGCTCCGGCGAGGCCGCGGTTGGCCTGCCGTATGACCCGGACACGGGGGTCGCAGGCAAAACGGGCTGCGATCTCGGGGGTGGCATCGGTGGAGCCGTCGTCCACGACAATGATCTCGTAGGCGGGGTGGGTCTGGTGCAGCAGGGCGGTCATGGTGGCCCAGAGGGTGTCGGCGACGTTGAAGGCGGGCACGATGATGGAGGCGAAGGTCATGGGATCGGTCTTTCGGGATCAGGAGAACAGGGAGCGGCGGAAGCCGCGGGGGAGGAGCGGGGCAACGACAGCGGCCAGAAGCGTGGGGAGGCCGCGTCTGAGGGGGCAGAGGAACCCCGACGGGCTTTGCAACAGGCCGGAGATCGCGAACCGCAGCGCGGCGCCGCGTTCGGGAGCGATGCGCAAGGCTCGGCGGGCAAGGTAGCGGTAATGGACTGCGTGGCTGCGACCGGACGGGAAGACGCCGAAGCCCGCAGCCGTTCGGAGCGCTTGTGCCCGCCCGGATGCCATCTTGCCGAGGTCGGTAGAGAGCCCGGTAGGGCTGGTCCGATACCAGGTTTGCATCTGGTCGATGCCGACGACTCGGGCGCCGTAGCCCACCAGCCGGATCAGCCAGTCCAGGTCCTCGTTGTGCACCATCGCCGGATCGAACCCGCCGCTGCGCTGGAACACGCCGCGGCGAAGGGAAATGTTGGACATGGTGCAGACCGGGTTTTCGCCCAGCAGCATGTCGATGGTCAGATCGCCTTTCGGAACCGAAGAGGTGACGCCGGTATCACCCGGCACTTTGTTGAAGAAACCGATCCGCCCATAAATCGCATCGACGGAGCGGTCGGTGAAGGCGGTGCGCAACTGTAGCAGCTTGCCCGGAACCCAGAGGTCGTCGGCATCGCAGAAGGCGAGGAAATCGCCGGTGGCGCATTTCAGCGCGGCCATGTTGCGTGCGGCGCTTGGGCCTTTTGAAGTGTTGCGAACCAGTCGGATGCGGCGGTCATCGCGCGCGGCTGCGCGCACGAGGAAGGCGGTGGCATCGGTCGACCCGTCATCCACGCAGATCGCCTCCCAATCGGTGAAGGTCTGTGCCGACAGGCTGGCCAGCGTTCTGGTTATGGTGGCCTCGGCGTTGAAGCAGGGCAGGATGATCGAGAAAACCGGCATGAAATCAGACCTTTGCGAAACGTTGCCCGAAGGCCAGGGTCAAAGCGGGAAGCGAGGCGCCGAGCATCACCAGGCTGGCGACGACGGCATAGCCGGAGGCCACCGTGACAAGGCCGAAGGGTGCCAGCAGCGCGGTGTTGAGCATCAGCGCGGCGGTCATCGCGGCGGTGACGCCGAATTCGCGGTGGGCCCGCCCGGTGGCGCGCAGCCAACCGGCGGTGGCGGACCAGAGCGTCGTGGGGATCGCGACGAGGCAGAGGATCGACACGATCCGGTCCAGCCCATCCCATCCCTCGCCGAAAAGGATCGGCACATACCAGGGCGCGAGGATAGCCTGAGTGACCACGGCGGGGGTAATCAGGCCCATCGCCAGCAGAATGCTCTGGCGCAGGGCGTGGGTCTTGTCGGGGCTTGCGCAGAGATGCGGAAAGAGCACGGTCGAGAAGGCGACCGAGAAGGAATTGGCGAGGCTGAGCCCTGCGTTGAACGCCATGAAGTAGAGACCCAGCGCCTCGGCTCCCATCAGGGTGCCGACGATCAGCTTGTCGGCCTGCAGACGCAGCGCCTTGATCAGTTCCACGCCCAGCACCGCCCAGCCGAAGCTGAGGAACGGGCGCAGCGGGGCAAAGCCGTTCGACAGGTCACGGGTCCAGGGATGCAGCCTGCGCATCGCCAGCAGCCAGAAGGGCGCCGTCAGCAGGCGCGGCAGGATCAGAGCCAGAGCCGAGGGCCAGAGCAGCGCCAACGCCGCGGACATGAGGTTGGCGCCAACGATCTGCGCGCCGGAAATGGCCGCGGTCTGGCGCAGTTTGCCGGCCCGCATGGCAAGCGCGGTCTGCACGAGGCCCGCCGGCATGAAGAGGTATTCGCCCGCCAGAAGCAGGATCAGCAAGAGCAACTCGGGGCTCCCGCCTGCGGCGTAAAGCGCAAGGCCGATTGCGGATTGCGCCACGAACAGCCCGACGCACCAGGCCCAGAAGATTCGGTGCGCGGTGGCACAGGTCTGCGGCAGATCGGCCTCGGGTGCTGCGATGATCCGCTGCCCGACGCCGTTCTCGGTAAGCGCCTTCAGGATGTCCGCCGCCGCCAGCGCCGCCGCGGCCACGCCGATCTGCGCGAGGTCGAGCGAGCGAGCCACGGCGACCACCACCAAGAGGCGCGACGCCTTCGCCGCCACCTCGGACGCGCCGTAGGCAAAGAGGTTCTGCGCGACGCGCGATGTCTTGAGGAGGGCGGTCATTGTCGGGGTCCAGTCATGTTTGCAGGACCGGTTCTAACCGGGTGGCGTGCTTGCCGTCTCGGACGCCACGGGCGAGCGGCATGGGGCAACAGAACTGCATCATATCCAAACGGATAGGCATCCGATGCGACCGCGCGCTCGACCGGCACAGCGGAAATGCTTAATACGATTACAACCGCAGGTGAAAGCGAGCGCAGGCATGTCCAAGACCCTCAGATTCGGTTCGGTGCTGCTGGCCGTGCTGGCCCTGTCGAACTGCGCCAGCTACGACACGCCCGACAATCTTGAACCGGTGGCGGCGGGCGACGGCTACCAGGCGCAGTATCGCACGCCGGACGTCAGCCGCGGCCAGGCGCAGTTCCTGCGCTCCGCGGATATCAATGCCAGCAAGTGCCGACCGTGGCGCGGCGGGGCCGGGGGCAAGGGTGGCGGCATCGCCGCCGTGGCGCTGCGCGGCGAACGGCTGAGCCGCAACGACCTTGTCGATATTCGCATCGCCGATGACGAGACCTTCAGCGGCGATTACGTCGTGTCGCGGGACGGCACCCTCAAGCTTCCCTTCCTCGCGCCGATCCGTGCGCAGGGGCGCAGCACCGGCGAGATCGAAGCGGATATCGCCGCGCAACTCCTCGCCGGGGATTTCTTCGTAGAACGCCCGCGCATCTCTGTCCGCGTGGCCGATTTCGCCTCGGTCACGGTGGGCGTCTCCGGCGCCGTGTTCGAACCGCGCGCGGTCGAGATCGGCGGCGTTTCGGGCGACCAGGTCGACAGTCGGAGGCAGGGCGCTCTCGGTGCCTCGAGTGAAGGACGCAACCTCTCGGCGGCGCTGCGTGCCGTCGGTGGCGTGCGTCCCGATGCGGATATTTCCGCCGTCGAGGTGCGCAGGGGAGGATCTCTCTTCAAGCTCGACATGCGCGGCGTGTTCGAGGGGCGCAACGCCGTCGACATCATGCTGCTGACCGGCGACGAGGTGTCGGTGCCCAGCCGCGGCTGTTTCCAGGAAGACCTGATGCGGCCCAGCCCGATCAGCCCGCCGGGCGTGTCTCTGTTCCTGTCGAACCTCACGCAACCGGCCACCGGCAATGCGCCGTCTGCCGTGGGCCGCGACGTGCGTGAAGTGCCTTACGGTACGCGCTACATGCAGGCGGTGATCGATACCAACTGTGTCGGCGGGGCGCGGGCGACGAGCGCGGACCGGTCGGCGGTGCTGTTCTCGCGCAACCCGATCACCGAAGTTTCCGTGGTGATCGAGCGCGACATCGAGAACCTGCTGCGCCGCGCGGACCGGGACGATTACGACCCATTCCTGCTCCCCGGCGATTCCATCGCCTGTTACGACAGCACCATCACCAACGTCGGCGAGGTCGCCCGGGTCCTTGGCATTCTCGGTATCTCGGCGCTGGCGCTCTAGGCGTCGGGGGCGTCGTCGCGGTCGGCCCGCATTTGGGGTCTCGTGACGAACCAGATCGCGGGCAGCGCCGCGATGGCCTTGGCCATGCCCTTTTCGTCGCCCGCGTTCGCTGCCGTCTCGACCGCAATCAGCCCGGCGCGCAGCTCGACGGCGCCCAGAGTCGCGGCGCTGCCCGCGATCCGGTGTGCGCGCGCGGCAATCTCGGCCGGGGCGTGGCTGTGGTGATCCGCAAGAAAGGCGAGCGTGTCGTTCACCTCGGTCACGAACCGGTCCAGCAGCGGGCGCAGCGCCTCGACACCAAGCGTTTCGCGCAGGTCGTCGAGATAAGCCCCCGCGACGGCCTTGGAGGCGTCCTTTGCAAATGCCGGGGGATCGGTGTCTCGATGCACGTGATTTGCGATCACCTGCATCAACCCGTCGCGCGTCAGCGGCTTGGTCAGGATGTCGTTCATGCCGTCCGACAGGAACGCCTGTTGTTCCTCGGCCATGGCATTCGCGGTCAGTGCCACGATCGGCGTCCGGGCCGAGACGCCGTTGCCATCGCGGATTTGGCGCGTGGCGGTACGGCCATCCATGACCGGCATGCTGATATCCATCAGGATCAGGTCGAATGTCTTGTTCTGCGCAAGGTCTACCGCGACCTTGCCGTTCGCTGCTTCGGTGACCCTGTGACCGGCGGCGACCAGCATCTCGCGGGCGACCACGCGATTGATCTCGTTGTCCTCGACCAGCAGGACCCGGCTGGGCCGAAGCTCTCCGCTGCGTAGGCGGCGATGGGGGCCAGTAGCGGCCGGCGCGGCGATCGGCGTGATCGGAAAGCGGATCAGGAAGGTGCTGCCCTCGCCCAGCGTGCTCTCGACATCGATCCCGCCCCCCAGCGCCTGCACGAACCGGCGGGCGATGCCGAGCCCGAGCCCGGTTCCGCCAACCTCGCGGTCGTAAGAGCTGTCGCCGGTCAGGAAATCGTCGAAGATCTGCGACTGCAGCGTGTCGTCCATGCCGATGCCGGTATCGCTGACAGTGACATGAAGTTCCGGCGCGCTGTCCGGCGCGCTCAGAACCTCTGCCTGGACCGACACGCGTCCGGCTTGGGTGAATTTCACAGCGTTACCGATAACGTTCATCAGGATGTGCTGGATGCGGTCGCGGTCGGCGTGGATCCAGTCGGCAGGCGGCCCGATCCAGCCCCAGTCCAGCGTGGTGTCGTTGGCCGAGGCAGCGCCGCTCTGGTTATCGATGATGTCCTGCAGCAGCGTGCTGATGTTCATCTGCACCGGGCGCAGATGCAGCTTGCCCGCATCGTACTTGGTGATGTCCAGCACATCGGAGATATGGTTCATCAGCAGCTTGCCGGAGGTGTCCATGTTGTTAATGTAGCGCGCCTGCCGCGCGCTGAGCTTGGTGTCGCGCAGCAGGGACAGGTTGCCCAGAAGCCCGTTCAAGGGTGTGCGGATCTCGTGGCTCATGGTCGCCAGGAAATCGGTCTTGGCCTTTTCCCCGGCCAGCGCTTGGTCCCGGGCGGCGACGAGGTCGGCCTCGGCCTTCACGCGGTGCGAAATATCGCGCAGGAAGGCGATGAAGATCTCGCCCTCGTCGGTCTGCGCCGACTGGATGGCGAATTCCACCGGAAAGACCTCGCCGGTGGCGCGCTTGGCCTCGAGCTTGATGCGCCCCTTGCCGACGACGCGCTTTTCGCCGTGGACGCGCATGCGCTCCATGCCAGCGGCATGGGCGGCGCGGTGATGGTCGGGCACGATCAACCCGCCCAGGTCCGCGCCGATGGCCTCGGCGGCGGAGTAGCCGAAGATCTGTTCGGCGGCGGCGTTGAAATCCAGGATACGGCCTTCGGCATCGCTCACCACCACCGCGTCCAGCGCGGTGCCGGTCACGATTTTCATCCGCTCGCTGGCTTGGACGATTTCGGCCCGGCGCCGCACGTTCTGGGCATTGAGATAGGCGAGGTAGAGCGCCAGCAGCAGCAGCGTCACCAGCAGGACCGTGACCACGGCGGCCATCTGCATCAGGGTCACGGCGATATTGCTGCGGCGGCGGTCCGAATCCTCGGCAAAGTAATTCAGCCCGGAATTGGCCAGTTGCCGGACGTTGGGCCGCACGGCCTCGGCCCGCTCGATAAGCTCGGGCAGAGCGCCCGTCAGCGCCGTGTCGGAGGCATCGATGGTGTCGACGGTCCGGTCGAGAAAGGTCTGCACGATCCGGAGGTTGCGCGAGAACTCGGGCACGTCGCGCAATGCGGAATAGATCGACGCCTGCCGCAACGTATTGATCCGGCTGTAGAAGATATCGAATTCCCGGCGCAGGGTCCGAAGGTCGGGATCAAGGTTGCCTAGGCTCGTATTGAGGTGAAGGTCGTATTCGAGAAACTCCACCTCGGCCTGCGACAGCGTCCATTGCACATTGTCCGACCGGGCCGAGTTGAGCAACCGCAGGTCGCGCACCACGGCCGTCGAGAGATAGAGCGTCACCCCGAGGGCGACGGCACCCAGCAGCAGCGTGATCAACAGCCGCAGACGCACGGGGGAGGCTTTCAGGTTGGACATGAAGGACCGGTCCGATTTGGGCGGCGCCGGAGGCTCCGGCGCCCGGCTACCGCTGATTACTGCATCACCTCGATGCGGTCGAGTTGCCAGATGCTGCGCGAATAGGTCACTTCGGAGCGATAGTCGGAGCTGGCATCGTAGGGGTAGATGACCCAAAGCGGTCCCTTGTCACGTACCGACATCGTCTCGCCGTCCATCCGATAGGCAAGGATGGGGCCGCCTTCGACCGCGTCCGACACGGGAATGTCCACCGCGTAATCGTTGATTGCGGTGGCGCGCAACGTCTCGCCCTCGACCCCCAGGCGCTCAAGCAGCGTGTCGAGCGACACGCCGGTAAAGCTGTGCGTTCCCTCCGTCCAGATGGTCGAAGTTTCAAAGGTGGTTGCGTCCAGCGCCTCCAGCATCTCGAGGTCGAACTGCGCGGTGCCGCCGACGTTTGTAACGTCCAGCGCGCCCGACACCGTGAGGATCACCTCGCCCTCGGGCTCTGCAAGGCTCTGGGCCCAGGCGGGCAGGGCGGTCGCGACGACAACGGCCAGGGCAGGAAAAAGGGAACGGTACATGGGAACATCCTCTTTAAGGTTGTCCCCATATGGCACATCCGCGCGTTGCGCACATGGGGTCAGACGGATAGAGACCTATCCGTTCGGATAGGACGGCCCGTCAGGCCGCCTGCTGCTTCGGCATCGCCCCCGCGTCGAGGAACCTCCCCAGCGCGCCCTGCAAGTCGGGGCGGTCGAGAGCGAAGGCGATCGTCGCCTGCACGAAGCCCGCGACCGATCCACAATCAAAGCGTTCGCCCTGAAACCGGTAGCCGGTCACACCGACCGCCTGCACATCGGCGTTGATCGCATCGGTCAACTGCACCTCGCCGCCCGCGCCTGGACCGAGGTCGGACAGCCGGGCAAAGATCGACGGTTCCAGGATGTAGCGGCCGACGACGGCGCTGGTCGACGGGGCCAGGTTGGGCTGCGGTTTTTCCACCAGCCCACGCGCAGTGGTCAGCCGCCCGGCGGTCCGTGCCACGTCGAGGATGCCGTAGGACGAGGTCTCGGCGCGCGGCACGTCCATCGTCGCGACCATGTGGCCGCGGGTCTTGGCATGGGCGGCGACCATCTGGGCCAGCGCGCCTTGAGGACCGCGAATAACGTCGTCGGGCAGCAAAACGGCAAAAGGCTCGTTGCCTACCAGCCGCCGCGCCAGCTTGACCGCGTGACCCAGGCCCAGCGGCGCGTTCTGACGGAGGAAGGACAGCGTGCCCTCGAGCATCCGCGTCTGCTCGAGCGCGGAAAGCGCAGAGGTTTTCCCGGCGGCGGCGAGGCGCTGTTCCAGCGCGGCGGCGGTGTCGAAATAGTCCTCAAGCGCGCCCTTGCCCGCGGCGGTGACAAAGATGAACTGTTCGATCCCGGCGGCGCGGGCCTCGTCCACCGCGTACTGGATCAGAGGGCGATCGACGAGCGGCAGCATCTCTTTCGGGATCGACTTGGTGGCGGGCAGAAAACGCGTGCCCATTCCGGCGACTGGAAAAACGGCGGTGCGGATATGTGTCATGGTCCGGGTCCTTTTCTGGAGCGAGAGGATCAATAAGCGCCGCGGCCGGAGATTACCGCACCGAAGGTTCTGAAGATCAGCACGAGATCGACGAGCAGCGTGCACGAAGAGGCGTAGGTGAGGTCCATCTCGACCATCTGGTCGAAGCCGACGGTGGCGCGGCCCGACACCTGCCAAAGCCCGGTAATGCCCGGTTTGACCGCAAGCCGACCCAAGGCACGGCGGGGGTAGGCTTCGACTTCGCAGGGCAGGGCGGGGCGCGGGCCGACGATCGCCATCTCGCCGCGCAGCACGTTCAGGATCTGCGGCAGCTCGTCGATGGAAAAGCGGCGGATGATGCGCCCGACGCGAGTGATGCGCGGATCGGTGCGCGATTTGAAACAGACACCCTCGCGGTCCGAACTGCCCAGCAGATCGGCGCGCTGCTTTTCGGCATCCGTGGTCATGGAGCGGAATTTGAAGATGGTGAAGGGCGTGCCATTGCGGCCCACGCGGGTCTGCTTGAAGAACACCGGACCGCGACTGTCGACCTTGATCGCGAGCGCAGTCAGAGCGAGCAGAGGCGACAGCAAGAGCAGCGCGCCAGCCGACACGGTGAGGTCCAGGAACCGCCGTTGGATATCGGCGAAGGAGCTGCGGCGTGCGACGGTCAGGGCGGCATGGGTCAGGAAAGCAAAATTTCCGGCAAGGTAGCGCTTGGCGAGCCGTCGCGGTTCCTGCGCAAGACGCCAGGCCCATTCCATCTTGATCCGGCGCACCGCCTTGGGTGCACGCACGACCGTCCCCGCCAAGAAATCGAAGAGCGCACCGACGGCCAGCGTCAGGGATGCGTCCAGACGGTGCGCATGTCGGTGCAGCCACAGCTCCTGCATCGGCACGCCCAAGGCGACAAGCACGATATCGGCGCCGCTGTCGTTGATTTCGGCGATGACCGCCTCGGCATCCGCCGCGCCGCCGTACCCGTCGCGGGTGCCCGCGATGCGCAGGTGCGGTATGGTGTGGATCAGGCGGCCGGCCGCGGCCTCTGCCGTGCCCGGGGTGCCGCCGAACAAGTAGACCGACTTGCCCATCCGCGCCGCCTTGGACAGCAGCATCGGCACAAGGTCGGTGCCGTTGAGGTTGGCGGTCAGTTTCTGGCCGGTCATCTTTGCGGCCAGTTCGACGCCGATCCCGTCGGGCAGCAGAATGTCGGCCTTGGCCACGGCGTGGGCATAGGCCGGATCGCGGCGACGCAGGTTGCAGCAATGCGCGTTCATGAAGAACGCCCGGCGGCGGCCCGGCGCCAGCAGATGGGTGATCGCCTGATCAGGCGTCGCATCGACCAGATCGAGTTTCAGCGCGGGCAAATATTGCGTGGGCAAGGCGGGGGGCGTGATTGCGTCGGAAAGGTCTAAGCGGGTCGGGAAGGCAGCGTGTTTCATCGGTGTAAGTCCTTGAGGTTGCAGAAGTTGCGCTCAAGCTGACGGGAAACATGATGCCGCTCAACAGAGCGGACGGCGAGGCTTTCGGGACATTGGAGGGCCGTCTATGCCCTGCGGTCAGGGGACCTATCCGAACGGACAGCGGTCCGTCCGAATGCGCCGCTTGGCTGCCTTGGTCGCGTTGGTTTATTGACGTGCATCAGCCATGATCTCTGTTTAGTTGTAGAGACCGAAGAGGAGACCGCGATGCGCGTATTGATCGCCGATGACCACGACCTGCTGCGTGACACGCTCGTCATGTTCTTGCAGGCCCAGGGCGGGATCGAGACCAGAACTGCGGCGGATCTCTTTGGCGCGCATCGCCTGATCGAGGCAGAAGCGCCGTTCGACCTGATCCTGCTCGACCTCAACATGCCGGGTATGAACGGCTTGGATGGGCTCAAACGAACCATCGCGCTCCAGGACGGCCAGCGGGTGGCGCTTCTGTCCGGCGAGGCGACGCGGGACATCGTCGAAAAGGCGCTCGACGCCGGGGCGGCCGGCTTTGTGCCCAAGACGCTTCCCGCGAAATCCATGATCAACGCGGTCAAATTCATGGCCATGGGCGAACAATACGCGCCCATCGACTTCATGACGGCGGTTGACACCACGCCGACGCATCCGTTGGCCGAAAAGCTGACCCAGCGCGAATTGCAGGTGCTCAAGGGGCTGACAGAGGGCAAGTCGAACAAGGAGATCGCCCGCGATCTCGATATCACCGAACCGACGGTCAAGCTGCACATGAAGACGCTGTATCGCAAGGTCGGCGCATCCAACCGCACCCAAGCCGCCCTTATCGCGCGCGAGGCGGCACTGTTCTGAGCTATCCTTTCGGATAGGTCTTTGAGGCAGATGCGCCGCCGGTCTCGCCATGCGCGCACGGGCGGGATGGCGCGCGTCACGGTAAGGGTACGGGCAAAGGAGATGCTTGATGACCCTGCAAGAGACCTTTCTGCCCCGCACCAATCTGGCCCCTCGTCCGCGCCGCCTGTCGCTCCGCCGCATCCTCGTCGGCGGGCGGATCGGCGACCTCGGCCGTTTTCCGCGCTACCTGGCGTTTGCCCTGGTCGGCGGAACTCTGATCTGGGCACCGATCACCGGCTACCTGCGCACTGCGCCGCTGGCGTTCAAATCCGGCACCTCGCTGATCCTGCCTGGGTCGGGCGCCTCGGCGTCGATGAACCTCAATGGCATCGGGCAGGCTTCGTCCTACGCCAACTCTGCGTTTTCCAGCAATTCCGTCAGCCCGACCGAAACCTACAAGCGCCTGATCGGCGCGGATCGCATCCTAGAAGCGGCGGCACGGTCGCTGGGGGTGAGCCGGGCGGAGTTCGGTAAGCCCCGGATCGACCTGGTGGACCAGACCAGCCTCATCCATCTCGAGATCACCGGCGGCACCGCCGAAGAGGCGCAAGCCCGCGGCGAGGCGCTGCTTGCAGCCTTCTTTGCCGAACTCGACGCGCTGCGGGCCGACGAACAGGCCACGCGCGAGGACAGCGGGCTGGCCGCGATCGAGGATTACCGCAACTCGGTCGCTGCGACCCGCGCCGACATCGCGCGGTTGCAGGCAGAGACCGGGCTGGTGTCCGTCGATCAATACGACGCAATCGTCGACGCGACCCGGTTGCTGGAGAGCCGCGTGCAGGATCTTGCCGCGACACTGGCCGAAAAATCCCGCAGCGTGGCCGCGCTGGAGGTCAGCCTTGGCGTTCCGGCAGGTGCCGCGGCGGCGACGCTCAAGCTTTTCGCCGATGCCGAATACATTGCGCTGACCGAAGAGTCCGCGCTCCATGCCGCAAGCCTTGCCGAGGCGCGTTCGCAATTCGGAGAGGGCCACCCCAAGGTGCAGGCCGCACGCGCTGCCAACGCAAAGGCGGGCGAAGCGGCCCTGCGCCGGGCGCAGACGGTGACCGGCTTTGCGCCGGAGAAGCTCGAGACGCTCGATCTGGCCCCCGAGGGCGCCCGTGCCGATCTGCTGGCACAGCTTGTGCGCATGGATGCAACGCGCGCCGGTACCGCAAGCGAACACCAGACAATGTCGGCGCGGCTGGCGGACGAACGCGCCATGCAGCAGGTGCTGGCCGCGCCCGCCGCCCGATTGCAGGACTTGCAGCGCGACTTCACCGTGGCCGAGGCGGTCTTTGCCAGCGCCATCGCGCGCACCCAGTCGACCAAATCCGACGTCTACGCGTCCTATCCCCTGGTGCAGGTGCTGGAAAACCCGTCGCTGCCGGATCGTCCGTCGTCGCCGAACCGCAAGCTTGCCGTCGCGGCGGGCGGGGCCGCGACGGTTATGATGCTGTTGGGTCTCCTGCTTGGATGGATGCGCTCTGCCGTGATCGGGCGGCTGATCAAAGCACCGAAAGCGGCGACATGATCCCGCAGAATCCAGCCGAGCGCATGGTCTACAAGACCATGGTCTGGACCTGGCCGTTCTATGCCGTCGGCGCGCTATACGTAGTCGGCCCGGTCCTTGCGTGGCTGCTGGGCGGGCTCGCCGCGCTGGTGCTGTATCTGGGCCCGGCGGTGCGCCTCGACCTGCGCGCGACCGGGCCGGTACCCGGGCTGGTCTGGCTCTGGATCGCTGGCATGTGTATGATGCTGGTGGCGCTTTGGGTCGGGCATCTGGACTGGGGGCTCGGCCTCAAGCAGACGATCAAATCGTCCATCGGCTGGGCGAAGGGCTGGGCGCTGCTCGCGCTCTTTCCGCTGGCGGGAGCGGTTCTGCCGATCCGCCGGGCCATCCTGATCCGCGGCCAGTGCGTTATCGGTGCATGGACGCTGGCGCTGGCCCCCTTGCTGCTGGCGGCGCCCTACCTCGGTTTGCCGGAACGCATATTTACCTCGCCGCTCAAGGCCATCGGCGGGCCGGGACCGGAATATTTCAGCGTCTTCCTCTTTACCTTCGATCCGGCAAGCTGGACACCGCGGTGGCAATTCTACGCCCCATGGTCGCCCTTTGCCGCCCTGCTGGGCGTCGTCATGGTGCTCTTTGCGCTGGAGGAAAAGGACCGGAAATGGATGCTGGCGGGCCTTGGCGCGGGTCTCCTGATGATCCTCGCATCAAAGTCGCGCATGGGGCTTGTTGGGCTTGTCGCCTGCACGATCACGCCGCGCCTGATGCCGCTGATCCTGCGGGGCTGGGCCTGGCAGGCCACGGCGGCGCTCACGGCTTCTTTGGCTGTGCTGGGCACGGCCCTCGCGGCCTTGGTGCAGGATGCAATTTCGACCTTCAAGAGCGCGCGCGCCGACAGCACCCGCGTCCGCGAAACGTTGCAACGCATCGCCTCGGAGCGCTGGCAGAACGAGGCCGTCTGGTTCGGTCACGGCACGGTCCATCCCGGATCCCACGCGGTGGAATACATGCCGATCGGATCGCATCACACCTGGTACGGTTTGCTGTTCGTAAAAGGTCTGGTCGGGTTCGCGGCGCTGCTGGTCCCGCTTGCGTTGCATACATTGGTCGTGATGGTCGACGCCGCGCGCCATCCGCGCGGACGGCTGCCCATGGGCATCCTGATGACGCTTGTTCTGCTGTCCTTCGGCGAGAACATCGAGATCGAAGCCTACATGTTGTGGCCGGGAATGGTCTTGCTGGGCGTACATCTGCGAGAAATGATGCGCGAAAATATAGTATCCTAACGTTAAAGCGAATTAGAGAGACATTTCTCACCACCTAATAACGAATATACTGGTCAAGCCGCCAGCAAATCCTGCTCCAGCTTCTCGAACATCCCGGCATCCTGCTCGGCGTTTTCGAACAGATGACCGTAAACGACCATCGTCATGGTGATCGACGCATGACCGAGTAGGGTCTGGATCTTCTTGGGGTTCCAGCCCTGCTCGATGAAAAGCGATGCCGCTGCGTGACGCAACGCGTGGATGGCGAACTTCGGTTTGCCGTCAGCATCGACGACTCCGTTCGCGATCAGAATCGGACGAAACACGCGGTTGTAGATGTTGGCGTAGTTCTGGACCTTGCCAGCACCGTTCGGGAACACGAGGTTTTGCGGGGAGGCAGGGCCTTCTGCCTGCCACTCGGTCAGTGCGCTCTTGACCTTGGGCGCCATCGGGATGTCGCGGTAGCCCGCCCGGCTTTTGGGCTTGCCGATCTCGCAGGTCTCGTCGGCCCGCTGCCGCACCTGGATCACACCGCGGTCGAGATCGACGGCGTCCCATGTTAAACTGCGGAGTTCCGAGATCCGCATCCCGGTGAAGATCGCCACGATGAACATGGCGCGGTGCGTCTCCGGTGCATTTTCGATGATGATGCGAATCTCGTCTTTGGTCGGGATGACCTTTTCGTCCTGCTCGGTGCGCCGCCGACGCCGCATCTTCGCGTCCGTCGGGGGGTAAAGTGGCTGGATTAACGAAATTCTCAAGATTTATAATGGCTTGGGCGTCTGCAAGGGCGGCCCCGACGCTTCCCTGACGTATCGCTGCCGAGTTTTGGTTTTCGTTTCGGGGGTATAGCTACTACGCAAATGCCATGAACAAAGCCGTCTCCGCATATCTGATCGCAACCCATGGCCGAAGGGAGGTCACGGAAGACCATCCGGCAGTCCGTCAGCAAGTCGCCAACATACGGATATTCGTTCGCAAGGTGCAGTCGCGCACCGAGGAGCAGGAGGGAGGCAAGACCAACTATTACTTTGACTACGCGCGCAAGGTGCGTGGCCTTTCCTCGCTGCCGAAGCTCGAGCGTGCGTTAACGCGAGTCTCCGAGGGCCACTTTCTGATCATGGATGGCCTCAGTCGGCTTTGGCGAGCATGTCCGAACCGGGAGGCAAGGGATCGTCTGCTGGCCGACCTGGAGCTCTATTCATCGAAGCTGTTCGGCGTGCGGCAAATAAGTCCGCTGTCCGATCTGACGCGTGAGACGATAGATTTGCTGATGTCCGGCGCCCTAAATCCTCGTTTCCAGCTTGCGCCAAGAGAGGTCAAACGGCCGCACATCGTGCGCCAGCTTCAGACTGCGTCCGCTAGCGTCGTGTCTAAGAAAGTGCGGCGCAGCGCTGCTGACGCCAAGGCACATGAATTGCATAGAATCCGAGATGAACTGCAGGCTGGGACAGACCGCGTCACCAACAAGATGATCGCCGACCGTGCGAACGAACAGGGATTGCGTACGACCCGGGGAGGCCACTGGCGCCCCGACACTGTCGCACGGCAGCTGAAGCGTCTGTCGGCCGACCCTCACAGCGAGGATGATATCTGAGGCGCGCAGAGGTGGTCGTAGGTGAGCTTGGTGGGATTTTACGATCGAGACTGCACAAAAGGGCAGGACGCAACCTAAGTGCGGCTCAGGCCGTCTAAAGTGCTACCCAAATGATACCCAAGCACAACTGGTCCACGTGCTCTCAATGGAGAAAGGTCTCAAGTTATTGTTTTCATTTGTTTTCTATGGTGCACGGGGGCGGAATCGAACCACCGACACGAGGATTTTCAATCCGTCCAAAGTTAACGATTTGCATTTGCGTAGCGACCACAGGTGGCTTTCGTTTCCAGTCAAAAGGAAATTGGGAGCGATCAGAAAGCGGGGGCGATGTGGCGCATGCCCCCTCTCCCAAGTTTCTGCTGGCAGGCTCAGGCCGCTATCCTACGACCCCGCGCTCTCCGTCGCAGATGACCGCGTCACCTTTTCGTTCAACACCGAAACTGCTGCCCCGGCGACCAGAGCCCAGAACGGTGCGCTGATGTTCAGGAAGAACACGTTGGACATCGCCACGATCAGGGCGATGAAGGCACCGATCTAGTGTCCTGGGTTGCGGTCAAACCGCCGCGTGGCTGTGCGTGCCGGGTCTAAAGGCCAAGCTCGGTCAAGCCGGGATGGTCTTCCGGTCGGGGTCCGTGCGGCCAGTGAAAGAGCCTTTCGCTTTCGGCAATGGGCACGTCGTTGATCGACGCGTGCCGCACCGCCATGTACCCTTCGGCATCGAATTCCCAGTTTTCGTTGCCGTGCGCACGGAACCAGTTACCGTCGGCGTCGTGATATTCATAGCAGAAGCGTACGGCGATCCTGCTGTCGCCATGTGCCCAGATTTCCTTGATCAGGCGGTACCCGTTTTCGGTCTGCCACTTGCGTGTCAGGAAGGCTTCAACCTCGTCTCGGCCATTCAGAAATTCGGATCGGTTCCGCCAGCGGGTCTCCGGTGTGTAAGCTTGCGCCACCTTGACCGGATCTCGCGTGTTCCAAGCGTTTTCGGCCATGCGCACCTTTTGCACGGCGTCTTCGTGAGTGAAGGGCGGGACAGGGGGGCGGGTCATCGTTGTGTTTCCTGCCTTACGTCAGTTAGGCCGTGGCCGGTACGGTGCCGCCGATACAGCACAATGAGATCAATCGGCGAACGGAGGCCGGGACGCAGAGCCCCTGCCTCCGGTGACCCCCGTTACCAGCTGTTGTAGCCAAGGTACTTGCCGGACATTTCGACCTTCACGCGGTCGCCCTTGGGATGCTCGACCCGCGTTACCTGCATGTCGAAGTCGATGGCGGACATGATGCCATCGCCGAATTTCTCCTGGATCAGCGCCTTGAGCGTCGGGCCGTAGACGCCGACGATCTCGTAAAACCGGTAGATGCAGGGATCGGTCGGCACCGTTTGTTCCCAGATCTTCGTCGGGCTTTCGGCCAGCACGCTCGCGGCTTCCTGCGGTAATCCCAGCGCCTTGGTCAGCGCCTCGGCCTTGGCGGGCGGGAAGGCGTTCATGCCCATGCAGGCGGAATGGGTCCAGACCGGGGACATGTCGATCTTTTCGGCGATGCCTTCCCAGGTCAGGCCGGCCTGCTTCTTGGCCGACAGGATCATGGCGGTCACGTCTTCTTTGGTCATCTCGGTCATGGCAAATTGGTCTTTCATCATTGTTGCTCCTCTCCTTGATCTCTGTGGGCGATGCTCAGGTGTTGACCGCGCGCAGCCGACGCGGCGCATCGCCGGGCCCGTCGGCCGCCAGTGCGGTCTTGTCGATGTGCACGGTTTCGGGACGGTTCGTGTCCGAACCCTCGGCCTTGCCCGAGATTTCCTTCGAGCGCTGGCCGAGGAAATGCACGAGATGGTTGCGGATCGCGTAGTAGTTGGGGTGCTCGACGATATCCGTGCGGTTCCGGGGCCGCGGTATGGTGATCTCGACCGATTCCGCCACGCGGGCGAAGGGGCCGTTGGACATCAGCAGGATGCGGTCGGCGAGCAGGATCGCCTCGTCGATGTCATGGGTGATCATGAACACGGTCTGTTCGGTGCCGCCCCAGATCTTGAGAAGCTCGTCCTGGATCGTGCCCCGCGTCAGCGCATCGAGCGCACCGAAGGGTTCATCGAGCAGCAGAAGCTTGGGGTGGTTGGCGAAGGCCCGCGCGATGGAGACGCGCTGCCGCATCCCGCCCGACAGTTGAGAGGGTTTGCGGTAGACCACGTCGCCCTCGAGCCCGACCATGGCGAGGTACTTTTTCGAATGCTCGATAACCTGCGCCTTGGTCCATTCCGGATGGCGCGCGGCGACGCCGAAGGTTACGTTCTTGAGGGTCGAAAGCCAAGGCAGCAGCGAATAGTTCTGGAACACCACGCCACGGTCGAGGCTGGGGCCGGAAACTTCGAAGCCGTCCATCTTGACCACGCCGCTGGTCGGGTCGGCGAGGCCCGCGAGGATGTTCATGATCGTCGACTTGCCGCAGCCGGAATGGCCGAGGATCACGACGAATTCACCCTTTTCGACGCCGAAGGTGGCGTCCTCGAACACGGTCAGGTCTCCGCCCTGGCCGTCGGGATAGATCTGCGTCAGGTTCTCGACGCTGAGAAACGGTTTGGACATCTGCTCTTTCCTTATTCCACGTAGGCCACGGCGCGCTGCAGGATGCCAAAGGCTGAATCCAGCAGCATGCCGACGACGCCGATCATCAGGATCGAGAACACGACCGAGGTGAGGTCGAGGTTGTTCCACTCGTTCCAGACGTAGTAGCCGATGCCGGTGCCCCCAACGAGCATCTCGGCCGCGACGATCACCAGCCAGGCGATCCCGATAGAGATGCGCATGCCGGTCACGATGGTCGGCGCCGCGGCGGGCAGGATGACGGTAAAGGCGGTGCGCAAGTTCCCAAGCTCATGGGTGCGCGCCACGTTGACCCAGTCCTGCCTGACCCCAGCGACGCCAAAGGCGGTGTTGATCAGCATCGGCCAGATCGAGCAGATGAAGATGACGAAGATCGCCGAGGCTTCGGAATCCTGGATGATGAACAGCGCCAGCGGCATCCAGGCCAGCGGCGAGATCGGACGCAGCACCTGGATAAACGGGTTGAGCGCCTTGAACGCCGTCTGGCTCATCCCGATGAGAAACCCGAGCGGGATCGCCACAATGGCGGCCAGCAGGTAGCCCGACAGGACGCGGTAGATCGAATAGCCGATCTGGATGCCGATGCCCTTGTCGTTGGGCCCGGCGTCGTAGAAAGGATTGCTCAGCTCTTCCCACGCCTTGGCAATGACCTGGCTCGGGGCGGGCACACCCGCCTTGGGCGCGCCGCCGCCGGTCAGGCGTTCGTATTCGGTCAACTCGCCCACGGCCTTTTGCGCCGGGATGGCGGCCTCCCAGATCAGGAGGCCGACCGCCAGCAGGACGATGGACAAGACAGCGGCGCGTTGGTTGAGGCTCAGACCAGCCATGCCTTACCCCTTCTTGATCGCGAAGCTGTCGACATAGGCTTCGGGCGTTTCGGGATCGAAGCTCTTGCCCATGATCATGTGCGACTTGTAGGTGATGTCCGGCGCGTCGTAGCCGAGGTCGTTCATCACCTTCTTGCAATCCGCCGCGAGGTAGACCTGTTCGGCCACGGCCTTGTAGTCGATGTCGTTCTCGATATAGCCCCAGCGCTTCATCTGGGTCAGGATCCAGACCCCCATCGAGTGCCAGGGGAACGGGTCGAAGTCGATCCGGTCGGGCACCTGCTTCACCTCGCCCAGGCCGTCGGCATAGGTTCCGGTCAGGACCTGTTCGATCACGGTCACCGGCTGGTTGAGGTAGTTGGTGGGCGCGATCGCTTCCGAGATTTCCTTGCGATTGTCCGGGTTCGAGGCGTATTGCGTCGCGTCGATGATCGACTTGAGCAAAGCGCCGTAGGTGTTGGGTAGCTCTGTGGCGAAGGACAGCGGCGCGGCGAAGGCGCAGCAGGGGTGGCCCTCCCAGATCTCCTTGGTCAGGATGTGGATGAACCCGATTCCCTCGTAGACCGCGCGCTGGTTGAACGGGTCGGGCGACAGGTAACCATCAAGGTTTCCGGCGCGCAGGTTGGCGACCATTTCGGGCGGCGGCACCACGCGGATCTGGATGTCGACATCCGGGTCGAGGCCGAATTCGGCGACGTAGTAGCGCAGCAGGAAGTTGTGCATTGAATATTCGAACGGCACGCCGAAGGTGAAGCCCTTCCACTGCGCGGGGTCGCGTTTGTCCTTGTGCTGGTTGCCCAGGACGATGGCCTGACCATTGATGTTCTCGACGGCGGGCATGATGTACGGCTCGGCCACCGATCCGGCGCCCAGCGTCATGGCCAGCGGCATCGGCGTCAGCATGTGCGACGCGTCGTATTCCCCCGACAGCGACTTGTCGCGCGCCACGGCCCAGCCGGCGGTCTTGATGACCTGCGCGTTCAGCCCGTATTTTTCGTAGAAGCCAAGCGGCTGCGCCATGATGATCGGCGTGGCACAGGTGATCGGCACGAAGCCGATGTTGAGATCGGTCTTTTCCGGCGGCCCGAGGTTGTCGAGGATTGCGGCCTTTGCCTGGTCCATCGGGAAAACCGAGGCGAGCGCGGCGGCGACCGTGCTGCCGCCCATCATCCCCATGAAGGACCGGCGGCCGATGTCGCTCTGGCCAAAGACGGATCGGACGATGGCGCTTTCGACGGCGCGCTCCATCATCTGTTCGGAGGTGGTGATCTCTGCGCCCGTATCCGCATCCGCGGCTCGGGTGGCGCAGCTTTTGCAGCCGCAATCGGCGCCGTGCCGCAGGTCGGTCTTTGCGGAAAAGGGATTTCCGAGGCTCTTGAGTGTCATGTGTGTCTCCCCTGTTGCTGCTTCGATCTTGCGCAAGCGAAGAGGGGGGCAACAGGGGAAGGCGCATGTTTCGATAAAACAAAAATATCAATTTGAATCAGATATTTGATCTTATGATAGCCCAAACATAACTTATGAATTTACGTAAATTATGATTTTTCGTATTGCCTTGCACTGGGTGCTGCGCTTTTTTCGGAGCCATGACCGGCGCTGTTCCCTCGGTCGATTCTCTGGTGGCGGGTGCATTCGGCGCGACACTGGTGATCGATCTCTCGAATGATCGCATTCTGGCGGCCACCGCTGCCGCAGGCGATCTTCTGCGCGATTCCCGTCTGGAAGGGACGCGTTTCTCGGAATTCGTGCCGGGGCAGCTGGGCCAGCTCATCGTGTTCGTCGACGAGGTCCTGCACCGGGGCGGGGCGTGGACACGGCGCATTCCCATCACGGCGCGTAATGGTTCGGCGCTGGAATGCGAACTGAACGGCAAGGTGGTCACGCTGGAGAGATCGAAGGCGCTCCTCCTGCAGATCACCGATCTGGCGGAGCTCGACGCACGAGCCGAAGCAGCGCGCGCGGCAAAGCTTTACGGTGGCGGTCTGCGGGAATGGCAGCGGGCGCAGTCGTTCTTCTCCGAACTTGAACAGCAGAACCAGCTGATCCTCAACGCGGCGGGCGAAGGCATCTACGGCGTGAACGCCGACGGCAAGACCACCTTCGTCAACCGCGCCGCGCAAGAGATGCTGGGCTGGACCTCGGACGACCTTCTGGGTCAGGACATCCACTCCAAAATTCACCACCACCACCTGAACGGCGACGTTTACCCGTCGCAGGAATGCCCGATCTATCAGTCCTTCCGGTTCGAAGAGGTCAACCGAATCGAGGACGAGGTGTTCTGGCGCAAGGACGGCAAGCCGATCCGCGTCGAATACGTCTCGACCCCGATCTACGAGGGCAAGGTTCTGGCCGGGGCCGTGGTGATCTTTCGCGACATCACCGAGCGCTGGGAAAACGAACGCAAGCTGCGCGAGGCGATGGAAGAGGTGGCGGCGCTGCGCGACAAGCTCGAACAGGAAAACGCCTATCTCCAAGAGGCGATCAACATCGAGCGGGCGCATCACGACATCATCGGCCGTTCGCCGTCGATCCGGCAGATCCTCGCCCGGATCGAGATGGTGTCCCGCACCAATGCCAACGTTTTGATCTCGGGCGAAAGCGGCACGGGCAAGGCGATGGTCGCCTCGGCCATCCATGCCGACAGCGATCGTCGTCGGCGGCCCCTGATCCACTTCAAATGCGGATCGGTGACGCCGGACATGATCGAAAGCGAACTTTTCGGCCATGTTCGCGGCGCCTTTACCGCCGCCTTGCGCGACAAGCCCGGCAAGCTGGAACTGGCCCATGGCGGCACGCTGTTCCTGGATGAATTCGCCGAGATCCCGCTGGAGCAGCAGGGCATGCTGCTCGAGGCTCTGCAAAGCGGGCGCGTGACCCGCATGGGCGACACGCGGGCGCGCGAACTGGACCTGCGCGTCGTCGCCTCGACCAGCCGGAATCTCGAGCGCGAGGTCCAGGCCGGGCGCGTGCGACAGGACCTCGTGTTCTTCCTCAACATCTTTCCGATTCAATGCACGCCGCTCAGAGAGCGGGTCGATGATATCCCGCTGCTGACGGCACACCTGCTGCGCCTCGCCTGCAAGCGTCTGGGCATAAAGGTGCCCGTGATCACCGAAGGCATCATGCGCGATCTGCAAAGGTACGACTGGCCGGGGAACGTGCGGGAACTGGCGAACGTGGTGGAACGCGCCGCGATCGTGTCGCGCGGCGACAAGTTGCAGGTCGATATCCGGCCGGCGGCATCGCCGGCCGTGCGCAGCGTCGCGACCCTGATGACCGAAGCCGACGTGGAGCAGATCCGCACCGCGAATACGATTGCCTGCCTGCGCGAAACCGGTGGCAAAGTATCGGGCCCCGGAGGCGCCGCGGAATTGCTCGGTATGCGGCCGACTACGCTCTACTCCCGCATTCGCAAGCTTGGTCTTCATGCCGAAGACTGGAATTGAGAGCCTGCTTGTCTTCGAGAGCGCAATATCGCTTGGCGCCGATAGTTGCCGTCTCGTCTGCCGCGGTGATCTGCAACGGCGACAGAAGTTCGGGATACCAAGACCCGTCTCCGGATAGCCCATCCATCCCCTTGCGGAAATCTATCGGCGCGGTGGCAAGGAAAATCTTGTAGGTGTTTGAAGGAGCAATCATTGAAACCGCTCCGCAACTTGAATTAACTTCAACAGCTCACCCTCGGATAACCCCATCGAGGAGACATCAGTGTGTACCTTTCAGGCAAACCGCAAAGCGGTCAGCCGCCACAAGCACCTCACTCATGTTCGGGAAAATTGGTTTCCGGCTTGCATGCGATTGACAGGATGGCGGCGACCGTTTGCCGGCGGATAGTTTGCTGGCCGATATCTTCAAACAGCTCATCGCCAAAAATCGCGGAGAAGGTCGGCCGGTTCGAAACGTTGAAGAAACTCGCTGCGCTTATTTGCCAATGTAGCGCGACCGGATCGAGCGCCTCGCGGAACACTCCGGCATCCTGCCCGCGCCGACAGATCTCGGTCAACTTGTCGATGGCGGCCACGTTGAGATCGCGGATCACTTGGCTCGCGATCAGGTGCTTTGCCTTGTGGATGTTCTCGATCATCACCATTCGGATGAAGTCGGGATTTGCCCGGTGGTGATCGAAGGTAAACGACACCAGCCGGGCTAGCGCGTCCTGAGGCGCGAGATGATCGAGGTCGAGCTGAGCTTCGCCCTCGCGCACTTTGAGATAGGCAGCCTCCAGCGCCCGGGTGTAGAGGCCCAGCTTGTCGCCGAAATAATAATAGATCATTCGCTTGGAGGTCTGGGTTCGGGAGGCGATCGTGTCCACGCGGGCCCCGGAAAACCCGTTTTCCGCGAACTCCGAGAGCGCAACAGTCAGGATGTCCTGCTTTACCGCTTCGGGATTCTGCGTCCAACCGCGCCGTTCTGCATCCGTCGTCGTACCCATGTCAGCACATATAAAGAAGGTCTGCCGGAAACAAAATGGACCGTGCGGTACATTATGTCTTGACGAATTGTACCGCGTGGAACATTTTCTCCCAATGCGTGGTTGGGAGGCCACGAAAGATGCAATCCGAACCCTCGGCAAAGCTGACAACCGCCTCTGCAGGCTCTTTCCGGATGGGTCTGGTCGGGCGCGGTATCCGGCTGTCGCGTACACCCGCCATGCACGAAGCCGAGGCCGCGACATTGGGCATGACCTGTCGTTACGAGCTGATCGACAGGGATGTAGACCCGGTGCACGACCTGCCGGAAATCTTGTCGCGTGCCGAGGCGGAGGGCTTTGCCGGGCTCAACATAACCTATCCCTACAAGCAGGACGTCATTGCGCATGTTCACCACCTTTCGGACGCCGCAAAGCGTGTCGGCGCAGTCAACACCGTGGTGTTCCGCGATGGGTTGCGGTTCGGCCACAACACCGATTTCTGGGGCTTCAAGGAAAGCCTGAGGACCGGTCTGCCCGGTGTCGAGCTGGACGATGTCCTTTTGATCGGCGCGGGCGGTGCCGGGGCGGCCCTGGCACATGCGATGGCCGACATGGGCGCGGCGCGCCTCCGGATCCATGACACGCGGGGCGGCGCGGCCTTGTCCCTGGCGAAAGGAATCGCCGTCGCCGAACCCGCCCGGGACTTGGCCGAAGCCGCCGCAGGCGCATCGGGCATCGTCAACGCAACACCGGTCGGCATGGCAAAGATGCCGGGCACGCCGATCGCTCAAACTCTTCTGGAAGCCCGGCACTGGGTCGCGGATATCATCTATTTTCCGCTCGAGACCGAACTTCTCCGTACGGCCTCTGCCCTCGGGTGCCGCACTCTGAACGGGGAGGGCATGGCGGTATTCCAGGCCGTGCGGGCCTTCCAGCTCTTTACCGGCCACAGTGCCGATCCATGCGGGATGCGCGCCACCTTTCGCGCGATGGGTGCGGTATGAGCGGGGTGCGGACGGGAATCGCGACAGTAACGATCTCGGGCACACTCGAAGAGAAGATCGAGGCCATCGCCGCTGCCGGCTTCGACGGCATCGAGATATTCGAGCAGGATTTCATCGCCGACATCCGCAGCCCGAAAGCAGTCGGTCAGCGCATCCGGAACGCGGGGCTGCAGGTCATGCTGTTCCAGCCATTCCGTGACTTCGAAGGCTTGCCGAACCCGATGCGGGCGAAAGCCTTCGATCGGGCGGAGCGCAAGTTCGACGTGATGCAGGAGTTGGGTTGCGACCTGATCCTGATGTGTTCGTCCTGTCATCCCGCCGCCCTGGGCGGCATCGACCGCGCCGCAGAGGATTTCGCGGGATTGGGCGAGAGGGCCGCCGCACGCGACATACGCGTCGGCTACGAGGCGCTGGCGTGGGGGCGGCATGTGAATGATCACCGCGACGCGTGGGAGATCGTCCGCCGGGCTGATCATCCCAATGTGGGCCTTGTGCTGGACAGTTTTCACACGCTGGCCCGAAGGATCGACCCGGACAGCATCCGCCGCATCCCCGGCGACAAGATATTCTTCGTGCAACTTGCCGATGCACCCGCAATCGACATGGACCTGCTGTACTGGTCCCGGCATTTTCGGAACATGCCGGGCGAGGGCGATCTGCCTGTCACCGCCTTCATGCAGGCCGTGATGGCAACCGGCTACGACGGTCCGATCAGCCTAGAGATTTTCAACGACCAGTTCCGGGGCGGCTCGCCCGAGACCATCGCCCGGGACGGTCATCGCTCCATCGTCGCTCTGATGGACGATGTGCGTCACTCAGAACCGGATACCGGACCCGGATTACCGCAGCTTCCGCGCCCCGTCACCGTCCGCGATACCGCGTTCATCGAATTTGCCGCCCAAGGCCAAGAGTTGAGCAAATTGGAGACGTTGCTCGACACGCTCGGTTTCCGCCGGGCGGGGCGGCACAAGTCCAAGTCGGTCCAGCTTTGGCGGCAGGGTGATGTCCGTGTCATCCTGAACGCCGAGACCGAGGGGCATGCGGGCAGCGCATGGAATGCCCGCGGCACCACTGTCTGCGATATCGGCCTCAATGTTGGTTCGGCATTAGACACAGTCACCCGCGCGACTGCGCTCGGCGCTAAGCCGTTCACCCAGCCGCTCGGTCCAGGTGAATTGCCCATCCCGGCGATCCGCGGGCTCGGCGGCAGCGTGATGCACTTTATCGACGACGGGGACCTGGCGAATGTCTGGAATGTCGAATTCCTGTCCGACGACAAGACGGCACCCGGCGTCGGCCTGACCCGCGTCGACCATATCGCCCAGACCATGACATATGACGAAATGCTGTCTTGGTCCCTTTTCTACACATCGCTTTTCGACATGGTGAAGGCGCCCATGGTCGACGTGATCGATCCGGATGGGCTTGTGCGCAGCAGGGCCATCTCGACCCCTGACGGGTCGTTCCGGATTACCCTGAACGGGGCAGAGACCCACCGCACGTTGGCCGGATCCTTCCTGACCGAAGGGTTCGGCGGATCGGTCCAGCATATCGCACTGGCGACCGACGATATCTTCGCAACGGCGACCGCATTGCGGGATCGGGGGTTCGAGGCGCTGCCGCTGTCCCAGAACTACTTCGACGATCTGGCCGCCCGGTTCGATATCGCGCCGGATGTGCTTGCCAGGATGCGGGCCGAGAACATCCTCTACGATGCCGACGACAAAGGCGAATTCCTACAGCTCTACTCGCGACCTTTCGCCGGGCAGCTGTTCCTCGAAATCGTGGAACGGCGCGGTGCCTATGCCGGTTATGGCGCGCCCAACGCGCCGTTCCGGATCGCGGCGCAGAAAAGATTTCAACGGCCGAAAGGGATGCCTGCGATCTGATCTGTGCAAATTGCAGGATGACTCTTTCATCCTGGAGAAATTTTCAATCCACCAAAACGGTGGAACGTCAAAGGGAGGAAACCAATGACATCACTCACCCGCCGGACCGCTCTCGCGGCTGCACTCGCCACCACGACCGCCTTTGCCTTGCCGGCCTCGGTCTGGGCTCAGGACATGCCGACGCTGCGGCTTTCCTCGGTGGTCTCGGACAACGACATTCGTGCAGAAGCCTTCGCCGAGATCGCCGAAGCCGTTTCGGGCACGTTCGACATGCAGGTGTTCAACGGTGCGACCCTGGTCGCGCAGGGCTCCGAGATGACCTCAATCCAGCGCGGCAACCTCGAGATGGGCCTGATCGCGCCACAGACCATCGCGGAGCAGATCCCGGAATGGTCGATCGTGACCTCGGCCTATTTGTTCAGCGACGCGGCGCACCTTCAGGCCACTTTCGACAGCGACGTGGGCGACGAGCTAAAGGCGCTGGCCGCCGATGCCGGGATCCACGTGCTCGCACCTGTCTACTTCGGCACGCGGCAAGTGAACCTGGCCCCGGAAATTGACGTGCAGACGCCCGAGGATCTGAACGGGATAACCATGCGGATGCCCGGCGGCGATGCCTGGCAGTTCCTCGGCGAAGCCATCGGCGCGAATCCGACTCCGCTGGCCTATGCCGAGGTCTATACCGCCCTGCAAACCGGCGCGATCGACGGCCAGGACAACCCGCTGCCCAACGATTACAACATGAAGTTCTACGAGGTGACGAGCCAGATCGTGCTCACCGGTCACCTCATTGGCTTCGACGTGCTCGGCATTTCCAAGGAGCTTTGGGACGGGTTCACGCCCGAGCAGCAGGAGACGCTGCAGACGGCTGTCGACGCGGCCATCGCGACCTCGACCCAGCGCCACCTCGACCGTGAGGCCGAGTTGGTCGAGTTCTTCCGCGACGAAGGTCTGCGGGTCTATGAGCCGGACCGGATCGCCTTTCGCGATTACGCCCAGCAGAAGTATCTCGAGTCCGAGTTCGCCGCGAGCTGGCCGGAGGGCATGATCGACCGTATCAACGCACTGGCGGAATAAGCCCGTCACATTGACCGGTTCCGGGCCTGCCCTCGACGGCAGGCTCGGTGCCAACAGGATCACGCATGTCTTCTTCGCCATCGAGACCGACCCACATCCTTCGCACCCTTGCGGATGCGGTGCCTGCAACCCTGCTGGCAGTAATGTTCGTCTGTTTCATCATCCAGGTGTTCATGCGTTACGTCATGGACAGCCCTGTCGGCTGGACCGTCGAGGTCTGTGTCATCGCATGGCTCTGGATCCTGCTCTGGGGCCAGTCCGTTTCCGCTGAAGAACAGGACGAGATCCGCTTCGACATCCTCTACGGGAGCGTCTCCTCCGGTGTGAGACGGTGGTTTCGCATCGTCTTTTCCCTGCTGCTCGTGGGTATCTACGCTTGGTCGCTGCCGGCGCTCTGGGATTTCGTGACCTTCATGAAAATCCAGGACACCTCCTATCTCGATATCCCCTTCAGCTGGGTTTACTCTGTCGCCTTAATCTTCTCCGTCGTGACGATCCTGCGTTACCTGCGAATTTTATGGGGGGCAGCACGCGGAACCGACACCGGCCAAAGTTCGGTTGACGAGCTCGGGCGCAAGGATTTCACCGAATGAGCTGGGAATTCGGCGCTGCGGTCGCCATGATCGTCCTGTCCGCCATCATCGGCCTGCCCATAGGGCACGCGATGCTGGCCTCCTCGGTGTTCTACCTGCTTCTGCAGGGTCAGGACATGTCCATCGCCTTCGAGCAGATGCTGACCGGTCTCTACGGCTCCTATGTCCTGCTGGCGATCCCGCTCTTCATCTTCGCCGCCGACCTGATGAACGTAGGCTCCCTTTCGGACAAGCTGCTGGATTTCTGCCGCGCCCTCGTGGGCCGCTTCCGCGGCGGATTGGGACATGTGAACGTCGTCTCCTCGCTGATCTTCTCGGGCATGTCCGGCTCCGCCATCGCGGATGCGGTCGGCATGGGTCGGATCATCATCAACCTGATGACCAAGGACGGGAAATACCCGGGTGCCTATGCCGGGGCGATAACGGCGGCCTCGGCGATCATCGGGCCGATCATCCCGCCATCGATCCCGATGGTCCTCTATGCACTCGTCTCGGACACTTCGATCGGGTTCCTGTTCCTCGGGGGTGTGGCACCGGGGCTGATCCTGGGCATCCTGCTGATGACGATGAACGCTTGGCAGGCTCGCATCCACGACTACCCCGTGGAAGAGCCCGTACCGCTGCGAGAGTTGCCCGGCATCACGCTGCGCGCGGTGCCCGCCCTGCTGATGCCCGTCATCCTTCTGGTCGGAATTTATGGTGGTGTCACGACCCCGACGGAGGCCGCTGCGCTGGCCGCGCTCTACGCCTTTCTCGTGTCGACGCTGTTCTACAGGTCGGTCAGCCTGCGCCTCGCCTACGAGACCGTGCGCAACTCCGCCAAGTCCACGGCAGCTGTCGGTTTCCTCATCGCCGGGGCGCTTGCCTTCAATTACGTGGTGACGATCGAACAGGTGCCCAACGTGATCCGCGATGCGCTTGGCGATACCGAACTGACGCGCATCACCTTTTTGCTGCTGGTCAACGTCATCCTGCTGTTGCTGGGCTGTCTGCTGGAGGCCAATGCGATCCTGCTCGTGATCGTCCCGATTTTCCTGCCCACCGCCGTTTCGCTCGGGATCGACCCGGTGCATTTCGGCGTAATCGTGGTCGTCAACACGATGATCGGGCTGGCGACGCCGCCATACGGCCTGCTGCTCTTCGTCGTGACCTCGATCACACGATCACCGATCCGCGAGACGATCCGGCACCTTCTGCCTTTTCTCGCCATCATGATCGCGGGACTGGGAATAATCACTTTGGTGCCGGACATCGTGCTCTGGCTGCCGCGGCTTTATGGCTATGGCGGATGACCTTTTGGAGACTTCAATGGACACGATCCTGATCATCAACGGCCCCAACCTCGACATGCTAGGCACCCGCCAGCCCGAGGTCTACGGCTACGACACCCTGGCCGACGTGGAGGCGCTCTGCCAGCGCATCGCCAAGGACGAGGGCGTCGCCATCGACTTCCGCCAGAGCGACAGCGAAGCCGAGATCATGGGATGGATCAAGAAAGGGCGTGGGACGACAGCGGGCCTCATCCTGAACCCCGCCGGCTTCACCTCGACCTCCATTGCGATCCTCGATGCGTTGCTGATCTACGAACGTCCGATCATCGAAGTGCATATCTCGCCGCTGTTCCGGCGCGACGAGTTCCGGCACCTCAGCTACCCGTCCAAGGCCGCGTCAGCGAAGATCGAAGGGTTCGGAATCCGCGGCTACGAGTTCGCCCTGCGCAAGCTGGCCGAATGGGCGCGCGGCTGAACTGGACCTATTTGAGGCTGCAAAGATACGGCAGGATGCGTTCAAAGCGGCTCGAAACGTCGGAGGAATCTTTCGAACCTCTGATCTGGAGCGCCTCGCAAACACATTGCAAGCGACGATTTTCGATCTGTTTGGCTTTGCGCATAGGATAGATCTTGCCGACCGAACAGAGCGCCTGACCGAACATATAGCATGCGACGGCGGAGCAAGACCGCAGGAACGCGCGCGTGAAGGCTAAAGTTAAGCCGCCAGCAAGTCCTGCTCCAGCTTCTCGAACATCCCAGAGGTGGTCCTACATTTTAGACCAGCTTGCAGCCTTTTTAAGATGGATCAGGGATTGATTTAGGCTGCTAATCTCATTGGTTCTGTTTTGCTGGCATAGGCCTCATCGGGGGTCAATATTCCGTGGGTCGAATGCGGGCGCTCGGA
>NZ_QPMK01000071.1 GCF_003344785.1 Thalassococcus profundi
GAGAATCTGCTGTTTGCCAGTGGAGCAACGGAAAAGTGCGGCCGTGTGGATAATGGTGACACCATAACGGACTCTATGGATATAGAGAAACGTAGAGGAATTACTGTCCGGGCTTCTACGACATCTATTATCTGGAACGGGGTGAAATGCAATATCATTGACACTCCGGGACACATGGATTTTATTGCGGAAGTGGAGCGGACATTCAAAATGCTTGATGGAGCAGTCCTCATCTTATCCGCAAAGGAAGGCATACAAGCGCAGACAAAGTTGCTGTTCAGTACTTTACAAAAGCTGCAAATCCCGACAATTATATTTATCAATAAGATTGACCGTGCCGGTGTGAATTTGGAGCGTTTGTATATGGATATAAAAACAAATCTGTCGCAAGATGTCCTGTTTATGCAAACTGTTGTCGATGGATCGGTTTATCCGGTTTGCTCCCAAACATATATAAAGGAAGAATACAAAGAATTTGTATGCAACCATGACGACGATATATTAGAACGATATTTGGCGGATAGCGAAATTTCACCGGCTGATTATTGGAATACGATAATCGCTCTTGTGGCAAAAGCCAAAGTCTATCCGGTGCTACATGGATCAGCAATGTTCAATATCGGTATCAATGAGTTGTTGGA
>NZ_QPMK01000072.1 GCF_003344785.1 Thalassococcus profundi
GTTATCATCTCTTTAAACTGTGCCTCTGTGCTGTCATTTATGTGTCTCCTTCGGACAACTGCAGGACCCACAGCTGGTGTGGGTGAAACAGACAGGTCAAAGAAGACACAGAAATGATCAGACAGGCCAACATCAAGCACGCTGACATTCGAAATATTAACCCCCTTAGTAATGAGTAGGTCCAGAGTGTGCCCTCTGCTGTGTGAGGGCTCACTCACATGCTGAGTAAGACCAAAAGTCTCCAAAACAGCACAGAGTTCCTTAGCATTTCTGTCACAAACATTATCCACATGTACATTCAGATCCCCTGTGATGATGATACAGTTGAACTCTGTGCACACAACTGAAAGCATCTCAGTAAAATCTTCAATAAAACCTTGATATTGTTGGGGGGGCTTGTATATGATTACATACAGTATGGAGGAACGTTGCTTTAGCTCCATCTTAAATGACACATACTCAAATGATGAAAAAGCCCCTAAAGGCAGCCTGTGGGTGGCTATATTATCCCTAAACAAAGCACATACCCCACCACCCTTTTTGGTTTCTCGTGTTTCTGATAAAAATGTAAAATTAGGTGGAGCTGATTCAGTGAGAACTGCATTACCCGTTTCACTGTCCAGCCACGTCTCTGT
>NZ_QPMK01000073.1 GCF_003344785.1 Thalassococcus profundi
GACAAGTTCAGCTACCTAGGCTCCACAATCTCCAGCAACCTTTCGCTGGATGCCGAGCTTAACGTGAGAATAGGCAAAGCAGCGTCTGCCATGGCCCGCCTAGCGAAGCGTGTGTGGGACAACCCCATGCTGACCCTCAACACAAAGATGAAGGTGTATCAAGCGTGCGTGCTGAGCACCCTTCTGTACGGCAGTGAGGCTTGGACCCTGTACACGCACCAAGAGCGAAGACTGAATGCCTTCCACATGCGCAACCTCAGACGACTCCTCGGCATCACCTGGCAGGATCGCGTTTCCAACGCAGATGTTTTGGCCCAGGCAGGCCTGTCAAGCATGTTTGCCACCCTCTCCCAGAGGCGCCTGCGCTGGCTCGGACATGTATGCAGGATGGACGATGGCCGCATCCCAAAGGACATCCTCTATGGCGAGCTCGCCACCGGAACTCGGCCAACCGGTCGACCCGCCTTGCGCTACAAGGATGTCTGCAAGAGGGATCTGAAGTCATGCAACATCAACCCAGCAGATCTCAAAACAGCAACTTCCGACCGCTCTAGCTGGCGTGCAAATGTCAAAACCGGCGTCAAGCAGGCTGAGGAAAAGAGAGACATCCAGCGCAAGGAAAGGAA
>NZ_QPMK01000074.1 GCF_003344785.1 Thalassococcus profundi
GGCGATCACCGGCACCTACGGCACGCTGACCATCGGCGAGGACGGTGAATACACCTACGCCCTGGACGACACCTTCGCGGCGACGGATGCGCTGGCCGAGGGCGAGAGCGCCGCGGACGTCTTCACCTACACGATGGCGGACAGCGAAGGCGCGGTCTCGAGCACCACGGTCACCATCGCCATCACCGGCAGCAACGACGCGCCGGTTGCCGTGGCGGACACCAACGCCGAGGATGCGGTCGTCGAGGACATGGATGCCTCGGCCACGGGCAACGTGCTCGCCAATGACACCGACGTGGACTTCGGCGACAGCAAGACCGTCGTGGGGGTCGCCGCGGGCGACACCGGCGCGGACCTGGAGGATGCGGCGACCGTCGGCATGGCGATCACCGGCACCTACGGCACGCTGACCATCGGCGAGGACGGTGCATACACCTACGCCCTGGACGACACCTTCACGGCGACGGATGCGCTGGCCGAAGGTGAGAGCGCCTCGGACGTCTTCACCTACACCATGGCGGACAGCGAAGGCGCGGTCTCGAGCACCACGGTCACCATCGCCATCACCGGCAGCAACGACGCGCCGGTTGCGGTGGCGGACACCAACGCCGAGGATGCGGTCGTCG
>NZ_QPMK01000075.1 GCF_003344785.1 Thalassococcus profundi
TGTAGCATCCATTCTTCGAGACGAAGATGACCACAACTATGCCAAGGCTAAAGCTGCATTCACATCGCTATCTAAGAAAGGGGCTGAATATGAAGATGATAAGATTTGGTTCTATACAGCCATCATCGAACACCCTAAAATAGAAAAAGGCACAGGTATTGCTACCTTCCATGTCTATGACCCTATCTGGAGAGCCGCACTTGATTTTACGAAAGGGTTCAAGAAATACGAACTCATAACAGCCATGAAGTTTAAAAGCGTCTATGCCATGCGATTCTATGAGCTGATGTCCGGACAAACCCAACCTTTGTTCGTGTCGTTAGAGGGGTCTGACGGACTTCGCGAAAGGTTTTGCTTGCAAGGAAAATACGAAAGAGTTAATGATTTCAAGAGATATGTTATCGATGCAGCTAAAAAAGAACTTGATGAATCCTCTCCATACTCCTTTGTTGCTAAGGAGGAAAAGGAAGGAAAGAAGGTCATTGGCTGGACCCTATTCCCTGTATTCTTTGAAGACAGAGAAGACCCTGCACTACAGGAACAGGCGCGCATGGCTAAAGTTACGGCACGGCTCCAGCTGGAGAACAACGTATATG
>NZ_QPMK01000076.1 GCF_003344785.1 Thalassococcus profundi
TTCTCGATGCTCGACGGCACGCCGATCCATCATTACATGGGCTGCTCGACCTTCGCCAACCACACGGTGGTGCCGGAAATCGCGCTGGCCAAGGTGCGCGAGGACGCGCCCTTCGACAAGATCTGCTACATCGGCTGCGGCGTCACCACCGGCATCGGGGCGGTGATCAACACCGCCAAGGCCGAGATCGGCTGCCGCGGCGTGGTCTTCGGGCTGGGCGGCATCGGGCTCAACGTGATCCAGGGCCTGCGGCTGGCGGGGGCGGACCAGATCGTCGGTGTCGATCTCAACGACGACAAGGCGGAGATGGCGCGCCGCTTCGGCATGACCGATTTCGTGAACCCCAAGAACGTCGAGGGCGACATGGTCGCGCACCTGGTGGAGCTCACCAAGGGCGGCGCCGATTACACCTTCGACGCCACCGGCAACGTCGGCGTGATGCGCACGGCGCTGGAATGCGCGCACAAGGGCTGGGGGACGAGCATCATCATCGGCGTGGCGCCGGCGGGGGCCGAGATCTCGACCCGGCCGTTCCAGCTGGTCACCGGGCGCAACTGGCGCGGCACGGCCTTCGGCGGCGCCAAGGGCCGGACGGA
>NZ_QPMK01000077.1 GCF_003344785.1 Thalassococcus profundi
ATGTACGCTTGTCCTGTCGCCTTCTGGAGAATGAAACCCATTTCCGCATAGAGGTGGAAGACAACGGATTGGGAATCAGTCCTGACGAAAAGGAGAAAATCTTCGGAGCCTTCTATCAGGCACGCGACAATAAACCGGGAACAGGAATCGGTCTCAACATCGTGAAGAATCTCGTTGAGGCTCATCATGGTATGGTTGAAGTAGAATCTGCAGTAGGTAAGGGATCTACCTTTATCGTAACCTTGCCGCTTAACCAGGTGGATGCTGTGGTAGAAAAGGCAGACGAAATGGTGAAGGAAGAAGAGGTTGACGCAGAGGAAAATCTGCTGACAGATGAAACTCCTGCTGAGCAAGGTTCTCAAAAGGCAGGCGTTGCTGTTGCTAGTCCGCTTCGTGAACCGGCAAAACCGGTGATGCTGATTGTGGATGATGATGAAGACATGCGCCAGTTTGTGAAGGCTCATTTCGAAAAGATGTATACGGTTTATACCGCCGACAACGGAAAGAATGCGCTCCGTAAACTGGAGAAACATCCGGTTTCGCTCATCATAAGCGACTGGATGATGCCGGAGATGGACGGTC
>NZ_QPMK01000078.1 GCF_003344785.1 Thalassococcus profundi
TTGTGAGCAAGAGGAGAAGGACAGATTCTGGAGCGAGATGGAGGAAGTGATGCAGAGTGTTCCCAGAAGTGAGAGAGTGGTCATAGGTGCTGACTTCAATGGACATGTAGGTGAGGGGAACAGTGGGGATGAGGAAGTGATGGGCAGGTTTGGTCTTCAGGAAAGGAACCCAGAAGGACAGAGGATGGTAGACTTTGCTAAAAGTATGGAGATGGCTGTGGTGAACACTTATTTTCAGAAGCGGCAGGAACACAGGGTGACATATAAGAGTGGTGGCAGGAGCACACAGGTGGACTACATCTTGTGTAGACGCTGTAATCTGAGGGAGATTAGCGATTGTAAAGTAGTGGCCGGAGAGAGTGTAGCTAGACAGCATAGGATGGTGGTGTGTAAGATGACTCTGGTAGTGAGGAAGATGAAGAGAGCAAAGGCAGAGCAGAAGACAAAGTGGTGGAAGTTGGAAAAGGAAGAGTGCTGTGTGGCTTTCAGAGAGGAGTTGAGTCAGGCTTTAGGTGGGCAAGAGGTGCTGCCAGATAACTGGAATACTACAGCCAAGGTGATCAG
>NZ_QPMK01000079.1 GCF_003344785.1 Thalassococcus profundi
CTTCACCTCTTTTCCACACTCCCCATTGCTCTGGACTGTTGACCCTAAGTACTTAAAATCCTGCACCTTCTTCACCTCTTCTCCCTGTAACCTCACTGTTCCACTTGGGTCCCTGTCGTTCACACACAGGTATTCTGTCTTGTTACGACTAACCTTCATTCCTCTTCTCTCCAGAGCAAACCTCCACCTCTCTAGACTTTCCTCCACCTGCTCCCTGTTCTCACTACAGATCACAATGTCATCCGCAAACATCATCGTCCAGGGAGATTCCTTTCTGACCTCATCTGTCAGCCTGTCCATCACCACCGCAAACAAGAAGGGGCTCAGAGCCGATCCTTGATGCAGTCCCACCTTCACCGTGAACTCCTCTGTCTCACCTACTGCACACCTTACCACTGTCCTACTGCTCTCATACATATCCTGCACCACTCTAACATACTTCTCTGTCACTCCAGACTTCCTCATACAATACCACAACTCCTCTCTTGGCACCCTGTCATATGCTTTCTCTAGATCTACAAAGACACAATGCAGCTCTTTCTGGCCCTCTCTGTA
>NZ_QPMK01000009.1 GCF_003344785.1 Thalassococcus profundi
TCAAGGGCCAGGGCATCTACTGCTACGTGACCCTGATGAACGGGGTCGAGCCTTCGGACGAGCTCACCAAGGAACTGCGCACCTGGGTGCGCCAGGAGATCGGCCCGATCGCCAGCCCGGACCTCATCCAGTGGGCCCCAGGCCTGCCGAAAACCCGCTCCGGCAAGATCATGCGCCGCATCCTGCGCAAGATCGCCGAAAACGACTACGGCTCCTTGGGCGACACCTCCACCCTCGCCGACCCCGATGTCGTCGACAACCTCATCGAAAACCGCATGAACCGGGGGTGAGGGCGATGGACGGTAGCAAAACCTTGAAAACCCCGCCGGTCTTCATCCTTCTCGGCCCCCCGGGGGCCGGGAAAGGCACCCAGGCGCGGATGCTCGAACAGGATTTCGGCTTCGTGCAGCTTTCCACCGGTGACCTGCTGCGCGCCGCCGTCAAGGCGGGCACCGAGGCCGGAAAACGCGCCAAGGCGGTGATGGAGGCCGGCGCGCTGGTCAGCGACGACATCGTCATCGCCATCCTGCGCGACCGGCTGGCGCAGCCCGACACGGCGCGCGGCGTTATCCTCGACGGCTTTCCCCGCACCACCAAGCAGGCAGAGGCGCTCGACCGGCTGCTGTCTGAGAACGGCCAGAAGATCGACGCCGCGATCAGCCTCGAAGTGGATGACGACGAGATGGTCACGCGCGTTTCGGGCCGCTTTACCTGCGCGGACTGCGGCGAGGGCTACCACGACCGCTTCAAGCCGACCCGCGTCGCGAACACCTGCGACGCCTGCGGCAGCACCGAGATGACCCGGCGCGCCGACGACACCGCGGAAACCGTGTCGAGCCGGCTCGAGGCCTATCACGCCCAGACCGCGCCGCTGATCTCTTATTACGACGGCCAGGGCGCGCTGACCCGCGTGCCCGCCATGGGCGCCATCGACACGATCGCCAAGCGGCTGCGGTCGCTTGTCAAGGATACCATCCAATAACCCCCGTCCGGGGGCATCAAGAGGAGGAGGACACCTCATGACGGACAAACCGCAACGGTCCGCGCTGGAGATTTCGGAGGCCGACAAGGCCTACTGGAAATCCAACGTGCGGATCATTCTCATCAGCCTCGTGATCTGGGCGCTGGTCAGCTTCGGCTTCGGCATCCTGCTGCGTCCGATGCTTTCGGGCATCAGCGTCGGCGGCACCGACCTTGGCTTCTGGTTCGCCCAGCAAGGGTCGATCCTGGTCTTCCTGGCGCTGATCTTTTTCTACGCCTGGCGGATGAACAAGCTCGACCGTGAATTCGGCGTCGAGGAGGAATAACCAATGGATCAGTTTACCATCAACCTGCTGTTCGTGGGCGCAAGTTTCGCGCTCTACATCGGCATCGCGATCTGGGCCCGCGCGGGCTCCACGTCGGAATTCTACGCCGCCGGACGCGGCGTGCACCCCGTCACCAACGGCATGGCGACTGCGGCGGACTGGATGTCGGCGGCGTCGTTCATCTCGATGGCGGGGCTCATCGCCTTTACCGGCTACGACAACTCCACCTACCTCATGGGCTGGACCGGCGGCTACGTCCTGCTGGCGCTGCTACTGGCACCCTACCTGCGCAAGTTCGGCAAGTTCACCGTGTCCGAGTTCATCGGCGACCGGTTCTACAGCCCGACCGCGCGCCTGGTGGCGGTGATCTGCCTGATCGTGGCCAGCCTGACCTACGTCATCGGCCAGATGACCGGCGTGGGCGTGGCCTTTGGCCGCTTCCTCGAGGTGGACAACACCACCGGCCTCCTGATCGGCGCTGTCGTCGTCTTTGCTTACGCGGTCTTCGGCGGCATGAAGGGCGTGACTTACACGCAGGTGGCGCAGTACGTGGTGCTGATCATGGCCTACACGATCCCGGCCGTCTTCATCTCCCTGCAGCTGACCGGCAACCCGATTCCGGGTCTGGGCCTCTTCGGCACCGACCAGGCAAGCGGCGAGCCGCTGCTGGCGCGTCTCGACCAGATCGTGCGCGAGCTGGGCTTCAACGAATATACCGCCCACAATGGCGATACGTTCAACATGATGCTTTTCACCCTGTCGCTGATGATCGGGACCGCCGGTTTGCCGCACGTCATCATGCGCTTCTTCACCGTGCCGCGCGTCGCCGACGCACGCTGGTCCGCGGGCTGGGCGCTGGTGTTCATCGCGCTTCTGTACCTCACGGCTCCGGCGGTGGGTGCCATGGCACGGCTCAACATCACCGAGCAGTTCTGGCCGAACGGGACGGACGGCGAAGCTGTGAGCCTCGAGACCATCGCGGACGATCCGGCCTATGACTGGATGGCGACCTGGCAGCAGACCGGCCTTCTGGGCTGGGAAGACAAGAACGGCGACGGCCGTATCCAGTACTACAACGACGCCTCGCCCGCGATGCAGGAGAAGGCTGCGGGCGAAGGCTGGAGCGGCAACGAGCTGACCAACTTCAACAACGACATCCTCGTTCTGGCAAACCCCGAAATCGCCAACCTTCCGGGCTGGGTGATCGGTCTTGTCGCGGCGGGCGGCATCGCGGCGGCGCTGTCGACGGCGGCGGGCCTGTTGCTGGCGATTTCGTCGGCGGTCAGCCACGACCTCATCAAGGGACGGTTCAAGCCCGATATCTCGGAAAAGGGAGAGCTGCTGTCCGCACGTATCGCCATGGCGATCGCGATCGTCGTGGCCACGTACCTGGGCCTGAACCCGCCGGGCTTTGCCGCGCAAACCGTGGCGCTGGCCTTCGGCCTTGCGGCGGCGTCGATCTTCCCGGCGCTGATGATGGGGATCTTTTCGACCAAGGTGAACAACCGCGGCGCGGTGGCGGGCATGCTCGCCGGCCTGATCGTGACGCTGGTCTACATCTTCCTGCACAAGGGCTGGTTCTTCATCCCGGACACAAACTCCTTCACGGATGCGGACCCGCTGCTGGGCACGATCAAGTCCACCTCGTTCGGCGCGGTCGGTGCGGCGATCAACTTTGCCGTGGCCTACATCGTGTCGGGCATGACCAAGCCGGTTCCGCAGCACATCCAGGAACTGGTGGAAAGCGTGCGGATCCCGCGCGGCGCCGGGGCGGCTCAGGACCACTGAGCCCCTCCCCTGACAAAGGCAAAGGGCCGCTCTTCGGAGCGGCCCTTTTTTCGTGCGATGCCGGGACATTTTCATCTGCCGCACGCGCATGAAAAAACCGCGCCCGAAGGCGCGGTTTTCTCTGTCTTCGTATGGCTGGATCAGGCGGCGCGACCGACCAGGACCTCGTCCACCTGCTTGGCCGCGGCCAGTTCGTCGCCGCCGGAAACGGCGGCCACTTCACGGGTCAGACGCTCCAGCGCCGCCTCGTAAAGCTGACGCTCGGAATAGCTCTGCTCGCGCTGGTCGTCGGCGCGGTGCAGGTCGCGCACCACCTCCGCGATGGCGATCAGATCGCCGGAGTTGATTTTTTGCTCATATTCCTGCGCGCGGCGCGACCACATCGCCCGCTTGACCTTGGCCTTGCCCTTCAGAGTCTTCATCGCCTGGTTCACGACGTCGGGCGAAGACAGCGAACGCATGCCGATCTCGGACGCCTTGTGGGTCGGGACCCGCAAGGTCATCTTGTCTTTTTCAAAGGAAATGACGAAGAGTTCCAGCGAGATGCCGGCGATATCCTGCTCCTCGATCGACACGATCTGTCCGACGCCATGGGCGGGATAGACGACGTAATCGTTGGGGCGGAATTCGGATTTCTTCGACTTGGTCATAGAGTGGTTCCTCACAGGCTCACCCGCGCACAGGCGACAAGAAAGGCGACCGGAAACACGTATATCTCCGTTCACCTTGGATCATGGACGTTGGTTATGTCACCGGGGGCAGACAGACCCGGTTCGCAGCGCGTGGTGTTGTCATTTGTGATATGATCATACCACAAATTTCGCATACTTCCTAGCAGCATGCGATGCTGGCGAAATATGACAGTTTTACAACGGCTTGCCGCCGGACATTACCGCAAAACGGCGGCAAGACGGGCGTGCCGCTCGAATCAAGCTCAGCCGCCCTCGCCCGGCGCCTCGGAAAAGAGCTCCATCTTGCCGGGTTTGCCGTCCATTTCCTCGGCGGTGGGCAGCGGGTCCTTCTTGGTGATGATCACGGGCCACATCTCGGAGTACTTCCGGTTGAATTCAACCCATTTTTCCATGTCCGGCTCGGTGTCGGGCCGGATCGCATCGGCGGGGCATTCCGGTTCGCAGACGCCGCAGTCGATGCATTCATCGGGGTGGATCACCAGCATGTTCTCGCCCTCGTAGAAACAATCCACGGGGCAGACCTCGACGCAGTCGGTGTATTTGCAGGCGATGCAGGCATCGTTGACGATATAGGTCATTGGGCGTTCCGTAATCCGTTTGACCGCCTAGCTAGAACAGTGCGCGGGATCATTCAAGCGCCTGCCCGCGGGTTTGATCGAGGCGCCTGCGGTCGCGCTTGGTGGGGCGGCCTCCGCCATCGTATTTCGGCGCGGCGGCTTGCCCGGGATCCGCCGCGTCGCGGGGCTGCGGCGGGTCCAGGTCGGTATAAAGCGCCTGCGCCTCTGATGCCGGGCCGCGGCGGGTTCCCAACGCCTCGACCCGGATCACGCGGACATCACGTTCCTTGGAGAAGGTCAGCACATCGCCCGGCGCCACGCAGAACGCCGGTTTCGAAATCCGCTGGCCGTTGACGCGGATCCCGGAAGTCACGGCCTTGGCGGCGAGGCTGCGGGTCTTGAAGAACCGCGCCTGCCAAAGCCACTTGTCCAGCCGAAGCTTGCCCGCCGGGTCCGCCAATTACGACTTGTCCTTGAGCCCCATCAGAGCTGCGGCAAAGGGATTGTCCGGGTCGATCGGCTTTTCCTTGCGCGGCGGACGCGCCTCGAAATTCTTCGGCCCCGGCTTGCCGCCGTCCTTGCCGCGCGGCTTGCCCTTGCCCTTCGGACCGCCCGCGGATTTCCCGCGCGGCTTGCCGTCCTGGGTCTGACCCCTACCCTGTCCTGGTCCTTGGCCTTGCCGGCGTCCACCGCCGCCTTCGCGGCGCGGGCCGCGATTGCCGCCCCGGTTGCCACCCCAGGTGAAGGTGTAGAAGCTTTCCATCTCGGGCGCTTCGATTTCGGCATCGGGGGCCGTGCCGGGGGGAACGTCTTCGGCAGACACGTCCGCGACCGGATCCTCGGGCGCGGGTTCCGCCGGCTCCTCCGAGATCGGCGCTTCGCCCGCATCGGGGATCGCGGTGACCTCTTCGGGTGCTTCCGGGGCTGCGTCGTCGACCTCGGGCGGCGCCACGACGGCTCCGGCCTCGGCGCTCTGTCCCTCGTCGAAAACCGGCGTGTCGGCATTCTCCTCGGCGGGGGTCTCTTCGACCGGACGCGCGACCTCGGCCTCGGCGTCTTTGGGCACGACCGCATCGACGGGCTTGACCTTGATCCGCTCGCCGGCCTCGGCCTTGTAGCCCAGCCCCTGCATCAGGTCCGCGAACTGTTCCAGCGTCAGGCCCGTGATCGACAGCATGTCGGCCTTGGCCTCGAACCCGCCGCGGCTGTCCTCGGCACGCAGGAGATCCGCCAGTCGCTCCAGCATGTCGATCCGGATGGCGCGCTGCCCGGACTTGCGGTAGCCCGCGATCAAGTAGTGTTCAGCCGGGATGCCGTCGATATTCGGCACGGTCACCAGCCCCGGCGGCGGCGCTTCGGGGAAATGGTCGAGCCCGCGCGCGAGGCTCCAGAGCACCAGACGCAGCCGCGTCGGCGCGGGTTTCAGCAGCAGCGGCATGAAGATCGTGTATTGTCCGAAGCGGATACCGTGCTTGCGCAGGCTCGACCGGGCGTCCTGGTCCAGCGCCTTGACCTCGTCGGCCACCTCGGCGCGCGACAGGATGCCCATCGCCTCGACCATTCGGAAGCCGAAACCGCGGGCGAGACCCGTCAACGTCTCGTCGTGCTGGATGTTCAAGAGCGGCTCGAACAGCGCGGCGATCTTGCGGTCGATGAAATGCTGCAACCGGCGCTGCACCTTCTGCGCCACGTCCGGCCCTGCCTCGTCGTCGACAAAGGCCTTGACCCGCGGCTTCAGCGCATCGTCCCCGGCCTCGAGCTTGCCAACCGCTTCGGTGCCCCACATCAGGCCACCCTGTTCGGTAAAGTCGATCTCGGTATCGGGCGCATTGTAGAACCGGTCGGCGCGCAGATGGAAATGCGGCGCCAGCGCCTGGATCGACGCGGTCTTGAGCGTCTTGGCCTCCTGTCCGGACGCCTCCTTGTCCTGGCGGAACCGGAACCCTTCGAGCTTACCGACGAATTCGCCTTCGACGGTCACCTCACCCTTGTCATTCACTTCGGCCAAAAGGGCCTCCTTCTGCTTCAACCGGCGAAGCAGCACGCTGGTCCGCCGGTCTACAAATCTTTGCGTCAGACGGTCGTGCAGCGCATCCGACAGCCTGTCTTCTACAGCGCGCGCACGGTCGCGCCAATGGCTTTCGTCATTCACCCATTCCCGGCGTTGCGCCACGTAGGTCCATGTGCGGATAAACGCCAACCGCCGCGACAGGGTGTCGATGTCCCCCTCGGTCCGGTCGATCCGGTTGATCTGTCGTGCCAGGAAATCGTCGGGGATCACCCCCCTCTGGTGCAAATGACCAAAGATAACGTCCAGCAGGCCCGCATGTTCCGCATGGCTGATGCCGCGGAAATCGGGGATGCGGCAGACGTCCCACAAGAGCTTGACCGACGCCGGGTCGGACGCCCGTGCGGCCACCTCGGCCTGGGCGCTCAGCGCCTTCAGCGCCTGCAGGTCATCCGCCTCGCGCGCCTTGACGAGCCGGTCGTCCTTCGGCGACTCCTCGAGCGAGGCGATCAGCGTGTCGATGCTGCCGAAGCGCAGGTCGGCGTTGCGCCAGTTGAGCTTGCGCAGCGGGGTGAAGCGGTGGTTGCAGATCGCCTCGGCCCACTCATCGGGGATCGGCCCCGCCTCGCCCGTCACGCCAAAGGTGCCGTGGCTCATGCCGCGCCCGGCCCGGCCCGCGATCTGCGCCAGTTCGTTCGGTTGCAGCGGCCGCATCCGCCGCCCGTCGAATTTCGTCAGCGCCGAAAAGGCGACGTGGTTGATGTCGAGGTTGAGCCCCATTCCGATGGCATCGGTCGCGACAAGGTAATCCACGTCGCCGTTCTGGTAGAGGTCCACCTGCGCGTTGCGGGTCCGCGGGCTGAGCGCGCCCATCACCACCGCCGCCCCGCCCTTCTGACGGCGCAAAAGCTCGGCGATGGCATAGACGTTCTCGACCGAGAAGCCGACGATGGCGGTGCGCGCCTGCAAGCGGCTGATCTTCTTCGAGCCGGTATAGCCCAGTTGGCTCATCCGCTCGCGACGCACGAACTCCACCCCCGGCACCAGTTCGGCAATCGGCCCGCGCATGGTGTCAGAGCCGAGGAACAGCGTCTCGTGCTGGCCGCGCATCCGGAGCAGCCGGTCGGTGAAGACATGGCCGCGCTCGGGATCGGCGCAAAGCTGGATTTCGTCAACGGCGACGAAGTCGGTGCCCATGCCCTCGGGCATCGCCTCGACCGTGCAGATCCAGTAGGTCGCGCGCGGCGGCACGATGCGTTCCTCGCCGGTGACAAGCGCCACCACGCCCGGGCCACGGGCCATGACGACCTTGTCATAAACCTCGCGCGCCAGAAGCCGCAAAGGCAGGCCGATCATGCCGGTGCGGTAGCCGAGCATCCGGTCGATCGCGTAATGGGTCTTGCCGGTATTGGTCGGGCCGAGAACGGCCGCGATCCGCGCGCGTGTGGACATCACCGCCCCTTGCTGGCCCTGTCAGAGAGCCGTGCCGTCGATTTGCGCGGCGAGGCGCTGCATCGCCTCGGTCACTTCGGGATCATGCGGCCGCAGTTCCAGAACCCGTTCATAGACCTGGTGCGCCAGCGCCGGGCGCTCGGTCTGTTCGAAAATCGCGCCGAGGCCGCGCAGCGCGCCGAAATGCGCGGGGTTGAGCGCCAGCACATGCTCCAACGCATCCGCCGCAGGGCCGTACAGGTCTTCTGCGTAATACGCACGGGCAAGGCCCTGCCAGCCCTCGGCAAACTCCGGCGCGTGATCGGTCAGCGCGGTGAAATGCTCGATCGCGGCGTGGGTGTCGGAAACCTCCAGCGCATCGCGCCCGCGCTTCAGCAGAAAGTCCATCGCGGCAGAGCCGGACTTGGACCACTCCAGTTGCAATTCCCGTTCCAGCCGCGCGGCCTCGGCCTCGTCCGCGTCGCGCAGCTGCATCAGCAGCTCCGCCGCACGGTCCGACTCTGCCGGCTCCCCGACCTGCTGCGCGGAGAGGTCCTGCGGCAGAAGTAGGGAAATCGTGACTAGAACGGCAAATGCCGTGACGGTAGATTTGAATTTCATCGCACCCATGCTCATAACACCTCTGAGTGTAGCGTCTGTGCTGGGAATTGCCAGCATCCGAAAAGGCAAAACACACGACACGCAGATGACAATCCAGGGAGACCCCGCATGAGCGATTACGTGACCGAAGCCGTCAAGGCGATGAACGAAAAGATGGACGGCCAGGGCTTTGACGGTACGGCGAAATTCGAGATCGCCGGCGAAGGCAGCTTCATCGTCGACCAGAACGGCGCGCATGCCGGCGACGAGGATGCCGAGGTGACGCTTTCCGCCGATGCGGAGACCTTCAAGTCGATTCTCGACGGCGACCTCGACCCGACCTCGGCCTTCATGTCCGGCAAGCTTGCCATCGACGGCGACATGGGCAAGGCGATGCAGCTGGCGCAGGTGCTGAACTGATGGATCTGGCGCCCGCCCCCTTCCACGCCGACCTGGCCGAAGGTCCGGCGGGCGCCCGTGCACACTGGGTGCACACCTCGGACGGCCTGCGCATCCGGCTGGGCCATTTCCCGGCGGAAGAGCCGCGCGGAACGGTGCTGCTGTTCCCGGGCCGCACGGAGTATATCGAGAAATACGGTCGCACCGCGTCGGACCTGGCGGCGGGCGGCTATGACACGCTCTGCATCGACTGGCGCGGCCAGGGGCTGGCCGACCGCCTGCTCGAGGACGTGCGCACCGGGCACGTGCATGTGTTCGAGGATTACCAGCGCGATGTCGCCGCCATGGTCGACACCGCACGTGCGCTGGACCTGCCGCGCCCCTGGCACCTCATTGCGCATTCCATGGGCGGCTGCATCGGCCTGCGCGCCGCGATGGACGGGCTGCCTGTGGCCTCCTGCGCCTTTACCGGCCCGATGTGGGGCATCCGCATCTCGGGCGCAATGCGCCCCGCCGCCTGGGCGCTGAGCTGGGGGCTGGGACATCTGGGGCTCGGCCATATGGTCGCGCCGGGCACCAAGTCCGAAAGCTACGTGCTGGCGCAGCCCTTCGATGACAACCAGCTGACCACCGATGCCGAGATGTTCGACTACATGCGCCGCCAGGTGCAGGCCGAGCCGGGCTTCGGCCTGGGCGGCCCGTCGCTGCGCTGGCTGCACCAGGCGCTGGCCGAATGCCGCGACCTCGCGCGGCGGCCCTCGCCGACCCTGCCCTGCATCGCCTTCTGCGGCACCAACGAACGCATTGTCGACCTGGCCCGCATCCAGGATCGCATGGCGCGCTGGCCCGGCGGCCGGCTCGAGATGGTGGCGGGCGCGGAACACGAGGTGTTGATGGAATCCGCCGCCCTGCGCCGCAAGGTGACCGACGCGATCCTCGACCTCTTCGACGGCGCAGGGCATCCTGCGGCAAGATCGGCCTGACCCCCGGCGCCTTGGCCCACCGGACACCACCGGACACCGAATTCCGCGCGCGCCCCCTGTCCGACGCCGCCTGCGGGCCTATTCTTGGCTTATGCGCGATCCGGTCCTCACCTTCACCGACCGGGGCATCTACTGCCCCGCAGGCGACTTCTTCATCGACCCCTGGCGTCCCGTCGACCGGGCGTTGATCACCCATGGCCATGCCGATCACGCGCGGTCCGGCCATGCCCGTTACCTCGCCACCCATGCCGCCGGTCCGGTGATGCGCCACCGGCTGGGCGAGATCGTGATCGAGGGCGCCGATTACGGCGAAACGCTGCGGCTGGGCGACGCGATCGTGTCGTTCCATCCCGCCGGCCACATCCCCGGATCGGCGCAGATCCGGGTCGAGGTGGGCGGCGAGGTCTGGGTTGTCTCTGGCGATTACAAGCTGCTGGACGACGGCCTGTCCGAACCGTTCGAGCCGGTCCGCTGCCACACCTTCATCAGCGAATGCACCTTCGGCCTGCCGGTCTTCAAGTGGACCGCGCAGGAAGTGGTGGCCCGAGACCTCAACGACTGGTGGCGCGGCTGCGTGGCTGAAGGACGTACCGCGATCCTCGGCGCCTATTCGCTGGGCAAGGCGCAAAGGCTGATGCGAATGCTGGATGCGGAGATCGGCCCGATCCTGACCCATGGTGCCGTGGAGGGCACAAACCGGGTACTGCGCGACCAGGGGCTTTCCCTGCCCGACACCGTGCCCGTGACGCCCGAAACGAAGATCAAGGATCACCCCGGCGCGCTGGTGCTGGCACCGCCCGCGGCCCTTGGCTCGGCCTGGGCGCGGCGCTTCGGCCCCGCCTCGACCGGCTTTGCCTCGGGCTGGATGCGGCTGCGCGGCGTGCGGCGGCGGCGCGCGGCGGACCGCGGATTTGTCATCTCGGACCATGCGGACTGGCCGGGCCTCCTGCAGGCGATCACTGATACCGGCGCGGAAAATGTCTATGTCACGCATGGTTACACGGACATCTTCGCCCGCTGGCTGAACGACCGGGGCTGGAACGCGAAAGTTCTGCCAACCGAATTCGGCGGTGACGAGGACGAGGCAGAGGCCGCCGCATGAAGGACTTTGCCCAGCTCATCACCACCATCGACCAGACCACGAAAACCAGCCTGAAAACAAAGGCTTTGGCCGAATATTTCACCCGCGCGCCGGACGACGACAAGCTCTGGACCATCGCGCTGTTCTCGGGCCGCCGCCCGAAACGTGCAGTCAACACCACGCAGTTGCGCGAATGGGCGGCGGAGCGCGCGGGCCTGCCCCTGTGGCTGCTCGAGGAAAGCTATCCCATCGTCGGCGACCTGGCCGAGACCATCGCGCTGATCCTGCCCAAAGCGGAGGGGTCCTCTGACCGCTCTTTGACCCATTGGATCAACTTCTTGCGCGCCCTGTCTCAGGCGCCGCAGGAAGACCGCAAGCCGCAGATCCTTGCCGCCTGGGACGAGTTGGACGACACCGAGCGGTTTCTCTTCAACAAGCTCATCACCGGCGGCTGGCGCATCGGGGTGAGCCAGAAGCTGATGACCCGCGCGCTCGCGGAGGCCACCGGGCAGGACGAGGCGAGCCTCGCGCACCGGCTGATGGGCGGCTGGACGCCGGACGACGTGAGCTATCACAACCTGATCGAGGCCGAGGACAAGGCCGCCGACCTCAGCCGGCCCTATCCCTTCTACCTGGCCTACCAGCTGGCCGACGGACCCGACCCGCTGGGCGATCCGGGCGACTGGCAGGCGGAGTGGAAATGGGACGGCATCCGCGGCCAGCTGATCCTGCGCATGGGCGAACACCACGTCTGGTCGCGCGGCGAGGAACTGATGACCGACCGATTCCCCGAACTGGCCCGGGCGCGGGATTTCCTGCCCGACGGCACGGTTCTGGATGGCGAGATCGTCGCCTGGGACGGCACCCAGCCGCTGCCCTTCAACACGCTGCAAAAGCGCATCGGGCGCAAGACCGTGCCGAAGAAGCTGCTGACCGAGGCGCCGGTGATCCTGCTGGCCTACGACCTGCTGGAAGCCGACGGCAAGGATCTGCGCGACACGCCCCTGCGCGACCGGCGCGCCGCCCTGAAAAAGCTGATCGACCCCCTGCCCGCCGACGCCCCGCTGCGCGTCTCCGAAGCCATCGACTTTGCCGACTGGGAGGCGTTGGCGCAGACCCGCGCCACCGCCCGCGACCGGCGCGCAGAAGGGCTGATGCTGAAGCGTCTCGACAGCCCTTACCTTGCGGGCCGCAAGAAGGGCGACTGGTGGAAATGGAAGCTAGACCCGCTGACCATCGACGCGGTGATGATCTATGCCCAGCAGGGTCACGGGCGGCGCGCCAACCTCTTTACCGACTTCACCTTCGCGGTCTGGGACGGCGATGCGCTGGTGCCCTTCACCAAGGCCTACTCGGGCCTGACGGACGCGGAATTCGGCAAGATCACCGCATGGGTGCGGAAGAACACCCAACAACGCTTTGGCCCCGTGCGGCAGGTCACGCCGCACCACGTCTTCGAAATCGCCTTCGAAGGCATCCAGGAAAGCCCGCGCCACAAGTCCGGCGTCGCCCTGCGCTTTCCTCGCATGAGCCGCTGGCGCCACGACAAGCCGCTGGCCGAGGCCAACACGCTGGACGATCTCAAGGCGATCCTGTCGGCCTACGGCTGATCCGGGCCGCCTGCGCGCACAAACCGCATGACCCTGCCCGTCCGATCCGCTATCACGGGCCCGCAACCGGCGGAGCGCTCCATGACCCAAGACCTCGCGGCCTTCCTCGCCTCGGTCCATCCCTACAACGCCATCGACGCCGCGGCGCTGGACAATTTCCTGCCTGCCTTCCGCACCCGGTCCTACGCCGCAGGCGCCGCGATCTACGACTTCGGTGAACCGCTCGAAGGGCTCTACCTGATCCGTTCGGGCGCGGTCGAGATCACCGACGAGGCGGGAAACACCGTGTCGCTTCTGTCGGCGCGCAATTCCTTCGGGGAACGCGGGCTGACCCGCGACGGCCTTGCCGCGACCACCGCGCGGGCGACCGAGGACACCGACCTGCTGGTGCTGCCCAAGGCCGATTTCCTGCGGCTCATCGAAACCCAGCCGCCCGCCGCACGGTTCTTCGACCGCTCCCGGCCCGCACGCCCCGCCCGGGCAGAGCTTGCCACCAGCCGCATCGACACGCTGATGACCCGCGACCCGCTGACCTGCGGTCCCGATGCAACGGTGCAAGAGGCCGCGCAGGCCATGCGCGCCGCCCGCGTGTCTTCGATCTGCGTGACCGAGGGCGCGCGGCTGACCGGCATCATCACCCTGCGCGACCTCGGCAACAAGGTGGTGGCGGAAGGCCGCGACGCGGGCACGCGGGTCAGCGCGGTGATGACGCCCGACCCGATGACCCTGCCGCCCGGCGCCGTGGGGTCCGACGTGCTGCACCAGATGATGGAGCACCGCATCGGCCATGTCCCCGTGACCGAGGGCGGCACGCTTCTAGGCATCGTCACACAGACCGACCTCACGCGGTTCCAGGCGCTGTCCTCGGGGCACCTGATCCGCGACATCGCCGGCGCCGAGGATGTGGACGGGATGGCCGCCGCCACCGCGCGCATCCCGGCACTGCTGGTGCAACTGGCCGCCGCGGCGACGCGGCACGAGATCACCACGCGGCTCATCACCGACATCGCCGACGCGGTCACGCGCCGTCTGCTGAAGCTGGCCGAAGAGACGCTGGGCGCGCCGCCGGTGCCCTACCTCTGGGCCGCCTGCGGTAGCCAGGGGCGGCAGGACCAGACCGGCGTGTCCGACCAGGACAACTGCCTGATCCTGAGCGACGAAGCGACGGACGCACATATGGGCTATTTCGCCGACCTCGCCCGCTTTGTCAGCGACGGGCTAAATGCCTGCGGCTACGTCTACTGCCCCGGCGACATGATGGCCACGAACCCGCGCTGGTGCCAGCCGCTGCGGGTCTGGCGCGGCTATTTCGACGGCTGGATCCGCACCCCCAGCCCCGAGGCGCAGATGCTGGCCTCGGTCATGTTCGACCTGCGGCCCATCGGCGGCACCCGGGCGCTGTTCGACGCGCTGCAAAGCGGCACGCTGGAAAAGGCGTCGAAGAACTCGATCTTCGTCAATCACATGATCAACAATTCGCTGACCCACACGCCGCCGCTGGGGCTCCTGCGCGGCTTTGCCACGATCCGGTCGGGCGAGCATCGCAACACCGTGGACCTCAAGCACAACGGCGTCGTGCCGGTGACGGACCTTGCCCGCATCTACGCGCTGCGCGGGCAACTGCGCCCGGTCAACACCCGCGCCCGGATCGAGGCCGCGCGCGCCGCCGGTCTGGTCAGCGCAAGCGGCGGGCAGGACCTGCTCGATGCCTATGACGTCATCGCCGAGACGCGGCTGCAGCACCAGGCCGCGCGGATCAAGGCGGGCGAGGCGCCGGATAATTTCCTTGCACCGAGCACGCTTTCGGATTTTGAAAGAGCGCACCTGCGCAACGCGTTCGTGGTGGTGAAATCGCTGCAATCGGCGCTGGGACACGCGCGGCGGACCTGAGCCGCGCCGCCGAGGGAGGAGAGGCCATGTTTCTGGAACTGATCGCCGTGGCGGTCGCGGGGTTTGCCGGGGCCGGTGCGATCATGGCGCTGCGGCTGGTGCTGGGCGACCGGCTGCCGCGGTGGCTGGTCCCGGTTGGCGCGGGCCTCGCCATGCTGGCCGCCACCATCAGCAGCGAATACAACTGGTTCTCGCGCACCGCCGGTGCCCTTCCCGAGGGCGTGGTGGTGGCCGACAGCGTGACCGATACCGCGCCCTGGCGGCCCTGGACCTACCTCGTGCCGCTCACCGACCGCTTTGTCGCCGTGGACACCGGAAACCTGGTGCAGAACGAGGAACAGGGGCTCTACATGGCCGACCTTTACTTCTTCGGGCGATGGAAACCGGTGCAGTCGGTGCAGATGATGATCGACTGCGCCGATGGCCGGCGGGCCGATCCGGCGCTGGGCGACGGCTCGGATCCGGTCTGGCGCGATGTCGGCAGCGAAGATCCGATCGTGCGCACCGTCTGTTCCGGAGGATAGCGCCATGCCCCGCCTTTCGGTCCGCCAACGCGTGTTCCTGACCTTCGCGGGGCTGGCCGTGGCCGCGCTGGCGATGCTGGCGCTGGCACTCTGGGGCGGGCAGAACCGCGCGGCCACGGGCGCCAACGGCTATCTCTTCGCCTTCATCCTCGGCGGCTTCGGCCTTGTGGGCATGATCGCCGGGGTGTGGCTGATGTTCGATGAGACCATCGCCAAACCCGTGGACCGCATCGCCGCGGACCTGCGCAGCCGCACCCATGCGGGTCTGTCGCATCCGATCGACCCCGCCACCGCAAGGCACCTTGGCGACCTCGGCCCCGCCGCCGACGCCATGACCCGGGCGCTGAGCGCCAGCACCGTGGACGCTGCGCAAAGGGTCGCGTCCGAGACCGCGCGACTCAGCGCCGAGGCGAAACGGCTGACCGCCCTCCTGACGGAAATCCCGGTGGCCACGATCCTGTGCAGCGCCGACGACCGGATCGTTCTCTACGACGGACAGGCGGCGCAGGTGCTGGCGCAGATCGCCGTGCCGCGGCTGGGGGCGCGGCTGGGCGCCTATTTCGATGCCCGCGCGATACAGGCGGCGCGCGGCAAGCTGGCGCGCAGCGGCAAGGACGTGAGTTTTGCCGCCTCGGGCATCGACGGCGCGCAAAGCTTCGAGATGCAGATGAAGCACATGGACGGCGGTGGCTACCTGCTGATCATCGACGCGGCGACGGTGCGGCTGGCGCCCGAGGGCAACCGCCCGCTGACCTTCGATTTCGACCTGCTGGACCGCGCCCCCGCCCTGGCTCTGGCCGAGACGCCGCTGCGCGCCTTGTGTTTCGCGGTCTTCGATACCGAGACCACGGGGCTTCTGCCGCACAAGGACGAGATCGTGCAGATCGCCGCGCGCCGCATCTTCGGCGGTCGGCTGGTCGAGGGCGAGGTGCTGGACATGCTGGTCGATCCCGGGCGGCCGATTCCCCCGGCGGCGACCAAGGTGCACGGGATCAGCGATTTCATGGTGGCGGGCAAACCGGACCCGGACGCGGCGGCGCGCGCCTTTCACCATTTCTGCGAGGATGCGGTCATCGTCGCGCATAACGCGCCGTTCGACATGGCCTTCCTGCGCCGCCGGTCAGCGCAGAACGGGCTGACCTGGGATCATCCGATCCTCGACACGGTGCTGCTGTCGGCGGTGCTTTTCGGGGCGGCGGCACCGCATACCCTGGACGCGATCTGCGAGCGGCTCGACGTGACGATCCCCGCCCGCGCGCGCCACACCGCGCTTGGCGATGCCGAGGCCACGGCGCGGGTGCTGCTGCGGATGCTGCCGATGCTCGAGGCGCGCGGGCTCGACACCTTCGGCAAGGTGATCCGCGAGACGACCCAGCACGGGCGTCTCTTGCAGGACCTCAACGCCGCGCCGCAGGCCTGACACCGGAAACGCGAAACGTCTCACCCCGAAACAGGTCGCCGACCGCCGCGCGACATCACCGATGCCAAAGCGTCGGACGGGCTGATTCAAGCTGACGTCCAGGAAACAGAATCGCCCCGGACCACTGGCCCGGGGCGTTTTTCATGTCTGCGGACCGGGTCAGCGACCGATCGACCACCAGCCGCGCTTCTTCGGCTTGGCGTCACCCTCGTCGCTGCCGGCCTCTGCGGGTTCCAGCGGCTTGTCCTCTGCCGCAGCCGGCTCCGGCGTCGGCGTGGGCTCCGGCATCGGCGCGGGCTCCGGCATCGGCGCGGGCTCGGGCGCTTCTTCGCTCACCACGTTGAGCTCTTCCTCGACCGGCGGCGCCACCGGGGCGGCGGTGCCTTCGTCGGGCTGCTCGATGGCCTCGGGTTCGGCCAGCGCGCCCTGGTCGAGCGCCGCATCCACCGGCGCGGGCGCCTCCTCTGCGGGCTGCGGCTCTTCAGCGACCGGTTCGGGCGCCGGGGCCTTCTTGCGGCTGCGCGAGCGCTTGGGCTTGGGCGCCTCCGCGGCCACGGCCTCCTCGGCGGCGGGGGCGGCCTCCTCGGCGGGGGCCTCCTCGGCCAGTGCGGCCTCCTCGGTCTTCTTCGACCGGGACCGCGAGCGGCTGCGCTTGGGCTTCGGCGCGTCCTCGGCAGGCGTTTCCCCCGCGACGGTTTCGGACTGGGCGGCCTCGGACTGCCCGGAGTCGGCCTCGGCGGTTTCCGGCTGTGCCTCGCTCTCCTGCTCCGCACCGGAGTCCTGCGTGTTCCCGTTCTCGCCGTTGTCCCCGTTATCCGAGGATTTGCTGCGGCTGCGGCGGCGGCGGCGGCGTCGCTTCTTCGGCTTGCCGTCTTCCTGGCCGTTCTCGCCGGTGTCGGACGGGCTCTGCGCCTTGTCTTTCTGGGCATTCGCGGCGGCGGCTTCGGCCGCCTCTTCGGCGGCGGCCTCGGCTTCGTCATCGTCCCAGGCCGATCCCTGGTCCTCGTCCACCTGATCCATCAGCGAGGTGTCGACCGACACCACCTGGCCGATGGCCTCGGGCACGGAGCGGGTCGCGGTCTTGAATTTCTCCATGGAGAAATCCGGGCTGACCAGATGCGCGTCGCCTTCGATCCGCACCGCCATGCCGTAGCGCAGCTCGATCTGGGCGATGTGTTCGCGTTTCTGGTTCATCAGGTAGTTGGCGATGCCCACCGGGCATTTCACCAGCACCTCGCGCGAGCGTTTGCGCACGCCTTCCTCTTCGATCTGGCGCAGCACCTGCAGGGCGAGGTTGTCGTCGGACCGGATGAGGCCGGTGCCATGGCAGGACGGGCACGGCGCCGTCGTCGCCTCGATCATGCCGGGGCGCAGGCGCTGACGGCTCATTTCGAGCAGGCCGAACCCGCTGATCCGCCCCACCTGGATGCGGGCGCGGTCGGTCTTGAGCTTGTCCTTGAGCTTCTTCTCCACGGCGGCGTTGTTCTTGCGCTCGTCCATGTCGATGAAGTCGATCACGATCAGGCCCGCAAGGTCGCGCAGGCGCAGCTGACGCGCCACTTCCTCGGCGGCCTCGAGGTTGGTCTTGGTCGCCGTTTCCTCGATCGAGCCTTCCTTGGTGGCACGCCCGGAGTTCACGTCGATGGCGACCAGCGCCTCGGTCACGCCGATGACGATGTAGCCGCCGGATTTCAGCTGCACCGTCGGGTTGAACATCGAGCTGAGGTACGATTCGACCTGGTAGCGCGCGAAAAGCGGCATGGCGTCGGCGTAATGCTTCACGTTCTTGGCGTGGGACGGCATGATCATCTTCATGAAGTCCTTGGCGATGCGGTAACCGCGCTCGCCCTCCACGAAGACCTCGTCGATCTCGCGATTGTAGAGGTCGCGGATCGAGCGTTTGATCAGGTCGCCCTCTTCGTAGATCTTTGCGGGCGCGATGGATTTCAGCGTCAGCTCGCGGATCTGCTCCCACAGGCGCTGCAGGTATTCGTAATCGCGCTTGATCTCGGTCTTGGTGCGCTTGGCGCCGGCGGTGCGGATGATCAGACCCGCGCCCTTCGGCACGTCGATCTCGCTCGCGGTGGCCTTGAGCTTGGAGCGGTCGGCGGCGTTGGTGATCTTGCGGCTGATGCCGCCGCCGCGGGCGGTGTTGGGCATCAGGACGCAGTAGCGCCCGGCAAGGCTCAGGTAGGTGGTGAGCGCCGCCCCCTTGTTGCCGCGCTCTTCCTTGACGACCTGTACCAGCAGGATCTGCCGGACCTTGATGACTTCCTGGATCTTGTAGCGGCGGGCACGCGGCTTGCGGACCGGGCGCAGGTCTTCCTCGGTGTCGTCGTCGGCGACGCTTTCGATGTCGCTGTCCTTGTCGGACGCGCTCGGGGCGTCGTCGTCCTCGGCATCGTCGCCGTCGTCGGACTGGTCGTCGGCGGGCTCTTCCACCGGCGTTTCGGCCACGGTCTCCATCGGCGACAGGCCTTCGGCATCCTCGGATGCCTCGGTCTCCGAGATCTCGTCCTCGCCAAGGTCGATGGTTTCCATCCCGGCGATGTCCTGCGTCGCGGTTTCGTCCTGCGACGTCGACTTTTCGGCCTTGGTGGCACTGCGCGACCGCGAGCGGCTGCGCGGGGAGCGCTTGGGCTTCTCGTCCTCGTCCTCGCGGCGCTGCGCGTCGGCCAGCGCCTGCTCTTCCTCCATCAGCGCCTGACGGTCGGCGATGGGGATCTGGTAGTAATCCGGATGAATTTCGGAGAACGCCAGGAACCCATGGCGGTTGCCGCCGTAATCGACGAAGGCCGCCTGTAGCGACGGTTCGACCCGGGTTACCTTTGCGAGATAGATGTTGCCAGCAAGCTGGCGTTTGTTCTCGGATTCAAAATCGAATTCCTCGACCTTGTTTCCGTCCACCACCACGACGCGGGTTTCCTCCGCGTGGGTGGCGTCGATAAGCATTTTCTTAGCCATATGATCCAATTGCACACCCATATGGCGCCCGGCCCCCGTGAGGGCAGCGCATGCGGGTGGTGTCTTGTCTGAGCGAGGGGATGCGCGCAGACGGGCACGGACCTTGACGGGTCTGCCATGTGCCTCACTGTCGTCGCGCGCTTCATCGCGGTTCTTCTCCGACGCATGTCGCGGGGTGTGAGCCCGGCTGCGCCCATTATAAGCCCGTCGCTGTCGCGTCCGGGCGGACTTGCTGGCCCTGGGGCCTGATCGGTCTGTCCAGAGATCGGGGCTGTGCCCTGAAACCGTCTGTCCAGCGAAACTCTCGTGTGGCGCCTCCGTTCGGGACGGAGCGCAGCCTGACAGACAGCATAATGCCAGCGGATGCGAAATGACAATGGGCAATCGACGACAACCTGACGCCAATGCGCGACAGGTCGGGGATGCGGGCGGACACCGGCTGCGTGGCGCCGATTCCTCAGATTGGACATGCGGTTCTACCAGAATGGACAACTCGCGCGTTGCCGCTGCCGCGGCAGGGTTTCTAATCGGCCAACGGAGGAGACCAGACATGCGACATTCACCTTGCGACGATTCCCGGCGGGCGGTGCGCTGATGCGGGTGGGGTTTGTTGGGCTGGGACGGATGGGCGCGCACATGGCGCGCAACCTCGCCGGCGCCGGGCACGAATTGACGCTGTGGAACCGGTCCGCGCACAAGGCCCATGCCCTCGGCGTTGAGATTGGCTGCGCCGTTGCCGCGACGCCGCGGGCCCTGTCGGACAGTGCCGACGTGGTGGTCACGATGCTGGCCGACGATCCGTCCTCCGAGGCGGTGCACGGCGGGACCGACGGGCTTTTCGCCGGGGCCGCGCGTCTCTTCGTCGAGATGGGCACCATGAGCCCCGGCCACATCGCCCGGCTGGTGGCCGACGCCCCAACCGGTGCGCGGGTGATCGACGCGCCGGTCTCGGGGGCCACGCAGGCCGCCGCCGATGCGCAACTGCTGATCATGGCGGGCTGCACGCCCGAGGAGGCGACACCCCTCGCCCCGCTTTTCGATGCCCTTGGCCGCAAGACGCTGTGTCTCGGGTCCGCGGGCAGCGGCGCGGTTATGAAGCTGGCGGTCAATTCCCTGATCCACGGGCTTAACCAGACCCTGGCCGAGGCGATGAGCCTCGCGCAGGCCGCGGGCATCGCCCCCGACGCCGCCTTTGACGTGATCGAAGCCAGCGCCGCCGCCGCCCCGATGCTGAGCTACCGCCGGCCGCTTTATCTGGACGAGGCCGCGCACGAGGTGACCTTCACCGTGGCGCTGGCGCGCAAGGACATGGAGGTGACGGCGGAGCTGGCAGAGGCTCTGGGCACCGCGATGCCGCAAGGGCTCATCACGCTCGACACCCTCAGACAGGCCGAGGCGCAGGGATACGGCGCCCGCGACATGGCCGCGATCCTGACCTACATGCGAAAGGAGATCTCATGAAAGCCGCATTGTTCGTCGGTGGATGGGAAGGCCACACCCCCACCCATTTCGCCGACTGGTACCGCGACCTGCTGACCGCGAACGGGTTCGAGGTCGATGTCTACGACACGCTGGAGCCGCTGGAGCGGCCCGAAGGGATGGCCGACGTCGACCTGATCACGCCGATCTGGTCCTCGGCCCGGTCCGGCCACCAGGAAGAGTTCGGTAACATGACCAAGCCACAGGAAGACGGGCTGTTGCAACTCATCGGCAATGGCTGCGGTCTGGCGGGCTGGCACGGGCACATGGGCGACGCCTTCCGCGACCGGCCGACCTATCATTTCCTGATCGGCGGTCAGTTCGTGGCGCATCCGCCGGGCTGGCCCGACAACCTGCAGCCGCGCGAGGATTACATCGACTACGACGTGACGATCTGCAAACCGGACGATCCCATCGTGCAGGGCATCCGCAGCTTCCGCCTGACCACCGAGCAGTATTACATGCTGGTCGATCCGTCGAACGAGGTGCTGGCGACGACGACCTTTTCCGGCGATCACCTGTGGTGGATCGAGGGCACGGTGATCCCGGTGGTCTGGAAACGCCGCTGGGACAAAGGCCGGGTATTCTACTGCTCCATCGGGCACGAGCTCGACGACCTGAAGGTGCCGCAGGTGACCGAGATCATCCGCCGCGGCGCGCTCTGGGCGGCGAAGGGCAGAACGGCCTGAAGGGAGGCTTATGGCGTTTCGCGTAAAATCTGGATCACCAACGCCGCCTGAACTTAAAGGTATCAACGCGTCAGGTGATGCATCTCGATTCACGTCAAACGCAAAACGCTCTGGCTGCGCCGCGCGTCATCATGCGCGCCTGCAGCCGCGCATCCAATGCCCGGCGACCGGGTTCGGCCTTGCCACCCCTCCTGCCGGGAGCGGCAAGGCCGAACCACGGCACGGCGATTTGGCGGGGCTGTCGCACCGTCTACAGAACGCCCGGGCTGGGCAGGCACCGGCTCGATCGTCGCAGACGAACATCGAAAGCCGCACGACACGTCGCAGGCGCCGTGCCAGCCCCGCACCCGAATGCGGCGTTCGGGTTTCGCCAGGCACGCAGCCGAAACCGCGAACGGATCGGGCTGCGATAAAGCGCTTGCGCGGACAGGTCCGATTCGCCCCCCGGCGCGGCACCGACGCGACCCCACCTTCGGGATGATTTTCGGCGGCTTAGTCGCTCAGAAGACCCGCGAAATGGCTCAGCAGCTTGTGCTTGAGGATCTTGCCCGTTGCGGCGGCCGGCAGCACGTCGACGATGTAGATGCGGCTGGGGCGCTTGTAGGCCGACAGCGTCCGGGCGGCGAAATCGCGCAGCTCGTCGGGTGTCACGGTGCCGCGACACTGGACGAAAGCCAGCACGTCCTCGTTGCCGTCCCGGGCCCGCCCGATCACCGCGCATTGCACCACCGCCGGGTGATCGTTCAGCGCCGCTTCGACCTCGGGTGGATAGACGTTGAAGCCGCCGCGGATGATCAGCTCCTTCGCGCGCCCGACGATGTGCAGCCGCCCGACGTCGTCGATGCGCCCCAGATCGCCGGTGCGCAGAAAGCCGTCGCCGGTCATCGCCTGGGCGGTGGCCTGCGGGTTGCGGAAATAGCCTTGCATGACATGCGGACCGCGGGTCTGCACCTCGCCCACGCCCTCGGCAGTGCCGACCGAGGTGTCGAGCCGCACCTCGACCCCCGGCAGCGGCGGGCCGACGCTGGTGTCGGGATCGCCGATGGCGTTGCGCGTGCCGCTGACCCCGGCGGTGCTTTCGGTCATGCCGTAGCCGTTCTGAAGCGGGATGCCGTAGAAGGCTTCGGCCTTGCGCTTCCAGGCCGGATCAAGGGGTGCCGCACCGGAGGAGACATAGCGCAGCCGCGCGGAGTCGAGCCGGGTGTGCCCGTGTTCGGCGGCATAAGCCATGAGCAGTGCATGCATCTGCGGCACCGCAGGGACCACCGTCGCCCCGGCGCGCAGCGCCTCATAGAGCGCTTCCGCAGAGAAGCGCGCGGCCAGTTGCACGGTTGCCCCGGCGAAAGCCGACGCCATGAGCATCGAGGCAAGCCCGAAGACATGGGTGAGCGGCAGCGCGCCGTAGACTTGATCCGCCGGGGTCAGATCGCGCAGGGTGGCCGAAGCACGGGCGGCGAAGATCAGGTTGCCGTGGCTCAGCATGACGCCCTTGGGATCGCCGGTGGTGCCGGTGGTGTAGAGCAGCACCGCCGTACCCGCCAACGGCTCTGCCGCGCCCGCCGCGAAGCGCTGCCCGTAAAGCGCGTCACAGCCGCAAAGCTCGGGCCCGGCGCCGGCGGCATCGGCATGGGCGGCGGCCTCTTTCGAGGCGCCGATGGTGTAGAGCACAAGTTTCGGATCGGCATGGGCCTGGATGCGTGCCAGTTCGACGGCGGACATGCGCGCGTTCACCGGCACGGCGATGGCACCGATGCGACTGCACGCCATCAGCACGACCGCCACTTCGAGGCAGTTCTCTGCCACGATCATCACCCGGTCCCCGGCAGCGATCCCGGCCTCGGCCAACTGGTTGGCCTTGCTATGGCTGAGCGTGGCATACTCTGCCCAGGTGACCGCGCGCCCGTCGCCGTCGATCACCGCAACCGCGTCGGGCCGCTGCTCTGCCTGCCGGTCGAGCATCCGGTGAATCCGTGTGAAATCATTCATTTGCGTGGCGTCTTTCATGCTTCTGGTAAAGTCTGGAGCCGCAGCCGGGCCAGCGTCGGCACTGGACTGGCCGCATGGCCCGGCGCGGCACCGCGCTGTGCGAACCTCGCCGGGACAGGACATCGGTCATGCGTCGCCCCCCGTGGCCAGCTTGTCCTGCGGCACGCGCTTGAAGACGCCGGTGGCGCTGGCGATGAGCCGGTCGGTGTCGTCGCGCAGCTCTCCGGCGATGAAGAGCAGCGACCGCCCGCCCCCCGTGACCCGACCCGTGGCGGTTACCCGGCTGCCTGAATGCGCGGCGGCAACGAATTGCGTCGATAGCTGCACGGTCAGAAACGGCGCGCGGCCCGTGGCATCCACGGTCAGCGACCCCGTCGCCCCCATGGCGGAATCGAGCAGCAGCCCCGCGATGCCGCCGTGCAGCACGTTGTGCCGGTTCACATGCGCCTCCGTCACGTCGAGCCAGCAGCGGGCCGAGCCGCCCTGCCCCGTCACCTCGATCACGTAGCCGATGCTGCGCTGGGTGCCGGTTTCGTCGCGGATCGTCTCCATCTCAGGCGGCGGCGAGGCGGATGAAGCGTTCGAGGTGGTAGTCGGCATCACCGAAGCGGTGGTCGATCATCATCAGCCGCTTGGCCAGATGCGCCAGAGCGTATTCGCGTGTCATGCCGATGCCGCCGTGCATCTGGATCGATTCCTCGACCACCAGTTTGCCCACCCGCCCGATCAGGTTCTTGGCGGCGCTGACGTGGCGTTCGCGAATGGTCCGATCGGCCTCGAGATGCCCGGCGAGGTTGATGACGGCAGAGCGCGCCTGTTCGATCTCGATCAGCACGTCGGCCATGCGATGCTGCAACGCCTGGAACTTGCCGATGGGCTGGCCGAACTGCTTGCGGGTCTGCAGGTACTCGGTGGTGAGCGCGCGGATCGATTCCATCAGCCCCAGCGCCTCGGCGCAGACGGCGCAGGTGGCGCGGGCGTGGGCGGTCTCGATGGCATCGAACGCGCCGCCTTCGGGTCCGATCAGCGCGTCGGCGGGCAGGTCCACGTCGACGAGGCTCAGCTCCGCGGCACGCCCGCCGCCGTTGACGGTGTAGTCGCGGGCCGAAAGGCCAGTGACGTCGAGCGGTACGAGGAAGAGCGACAACCCGTCGCGGTCCGCCACCGCGCCGGAGGTGCGGGCGCTGACGACGGCGTGGGTCGCTGCGGGGGCATGAGGCACGACGGATTTGAGGCCGGTGAGCGTCCAGCCCTCGCCGGATTTCGCCGCCCTGGTGGTGACGCGGGACAGGTCGTAGCGGCTGCCCGGTTCCGCGTGGGCGTAGGTCAGGATGTCCCCGCCGATGATCGCTTCGATCCGGGCCTTCTGTTCGTCGGACCCCAGCGCCGCGATCAGGCCGCCGGCGAGGATGCCTGTCTCGAGCAATGGCTCGAACGCCCCGGCGCGGCCCATCTCTTCGAAGGTGAGTGCGATGTCGAAGCCCGCGCCGCCGAAACCGCCGTCCTCCTCGGAAAACAGCGCCCCGATCACGCCCATCTCGGCCAGCCCCTGCCAGAGCGTTTCGGAATGGCCGGAGGCGCTTTCGGTCGCATCTTCAAGCAGGTCGGGCGTCACGGTGTCGCGCAGGTAACGGCGCAGGCCGTCCTGCAGCATCTGGCGTTCTTCGGTCAGGGTGAAATTCATCGGGTGTCCTCTTGGTCATCGGGGCGCGGGCGCCGGGCGGGAGCGTGGGCCGTGGCCCTATAGCTCCAGGATCATCTTCGAGACGATCTGCCGCTGCACCTCGTTCGAGCCGCCGTAAATCGACAGCTTGCGATTGTTGAAATAGGCCTGCGTCGCGGGCATGGCGTAGTCCGGGCCGACGGGGCCTTCGTTGCTGCCCTCGTCCAAGGCTTCCGAGACGAAGGGCATGGCATAGGGGCCCGCCGCCTGCCGCGTCAGCGCGTTGATCTCCTGCCGGATCAGCGTGCCCTTGACCTTGAGCATGGAGGATTCCGCCCCCGGCGCCTGCCCCGCCGCGGCGGCGGCGATGGTCCGCAGGTTGGTGGTGGCCATGGCCATGAGGTCGATCTCCACCTGCGCGATCTTGGCGGCGAAGAACGGGTTGTCGATCAGCTTGCGGTCGCCGTCGTTCTCGAGCCCCGCGATGCGTTTCAGCGCCGCGAGTCCCGCGTTGGCGAAGCCCACGCCGGCGATGTTGGTGCGCTCGTGGGTCAGCAGGTACTTGGCATAGGTCCAGCCCTTGTTCTCCTCGCCCACGAGGTTCTCGACCGGCACCTTCACGTCGTTGAACCAGACCTCGTTGACCTCGGCCTCGCCATCGAGCAGCACGATGGGCCGGACCTCGACGCCGGGGATGTCCATGTCGATCAGCAGGAAGGAAATGCCCTCCTGCCGCTTGCCCTCTTTCGAGGTGCGGACAAGGCAGAAGATCATGTTGGCGTGCTGGCCCAGCGTGGTCCAGGTCTTCTGGCCGTTGACAATGTAGTGGTCGCCGTCGCGCACCGCCGTGGTCTTGACCGACGCCAGATCCGACCCGGCGCCCGGTTCGGAATAGCCCTGGCACCACCAGTCGTCACCATTGAGGATGCGCGGCAGGTAATGCGCTTTCTGCGCGTCGGAGCCGAATTTCATCAGCACCGGCCCCAGCATGTTGAGCCCGAAGGGCACGATGCGCGGTGCATGGGCGGCGGTGGTCTCTTCCTCGAAGATATGCCGTTCGACCGCGTCCCAGCCGGTGCCGCCGTGCTCCTTGGGCCAGGTCACGCCGAGCCAGCCCTTTTCGTTCAGAATCGCGTGCCATTCCTCGTAATCGGCCTTGGTCAGGCGCTTGCCGCCCGCGACCTTGTCCGACAGCCGCTTGGGCAGCTTTGCCTCCAGAAAGGCGCGCACGTCGTCGCGAAAGGCCTTTTGCTCGTCGGTGTAATTCAGGTCCATATCCGGTCCTTTCTCAGAATATCTCGAAGAGGCCCGCCGCCCCTTGGCCGCCGCCGATGCACATGGTGACGACGCCCAGCTTGGCGCCGCGGCGCGCGCCTTCGACCATCAGGTGCCCGGTCATCCGCGCGCCGGTCATGCCGAAGGGATGGCCCACGGAAATCGAGCCGCCGTTGACGTTGAGTTTCGCGTCGTCGATGCCCAGGGTGTCGCGGCAGTAAAGCGCCTGAGAGGCGAAAGCCTCGTTCAGCTCCCACAGGTCTACGTCCTCGACACGGACGCCCTGCCGGTCCAGCAGGCGCGGCACGGCATAGACCGGGCCGATGCCCATCTCGTCCGGCTCGCAGCCCGCCACAGCGTAGCCCCGGAACCGGCCCAGCGGGGTGAGGCCCTGCCGTACCGCTTCGTCCTCGTGCATCATCACCAGCGCCGCGGCGCCGTCCGACAGCTGCGACGCGTTGCCCGCGGTGACGTAGTGGCCCGCGCCCCGCACCGGTTCGAGCTTTTGCAGATTTTCCAACTGCGTGCCCGGGCGGTTGCATTCGTCCTGCGCAAAGGTCAGCGTCTCGTGGCTGACCTCGCCGGTGGCCTTGTCCTTGACGGCCTTGGTGACCTCGATCGGCGCGATTTCCTGGTCGAAGCGCCCGGCCTCCTGTGCCGCCGCCGTGCGCGCCTGGCTTTGCACCGCCAGCGCGTCCTGCGCCTCGCGGCTGACGCCGTAGCGTTCGGCGACGATGTCGGCGGTTTCGATCATGGTGAGGTAAAGCTCGGGCTTATTCTCCTTGATCCACTGGTCGTGTTCGGCCCGCGCGGGCGGCTGCACGAGGCTGATGCTCTCGACCCCGCCCACCAGCACCGCGCGCGCGCCTTCGCAGTCGATCATGTGCCCGCCCATGGCGATGGCCTGCAGGCCGCTGGCGCAGAAGCGGTTCACGGTGGTTCCGGCGATGCTGACCGGCAGCCCGGCGCGGATCACCGCCTGCCGCGCGACGTTGCGCCCGGTGACGTACTCCGGGTAGCCGCAGCCCCAGATGCTGTCCTCGATCAGCGCGGGGTCGATGCCGGCGCGGTCCACCGCGTGTTTCGCGGCATGGCCCGACATGGTGACGCCGTGGGTGATGTTGAACGCGCCCCGCCCGGCCTTGCCGATGGGCGTGCGCGCGACAGAGACGATGACGGCCTTGGTCATGCTGCGGTCCTTTCTCAGCCGTTGAGGCTGCTGAATGTCTGGTTGTCCTTGGCCAAGCGCCGCAAGAGCGGGGCCACCTGCCAGAAATGATCGTCCTCGGCGGCATAGCTTTCGATATCAGAGACCAGCTTGGGCAAGCCCACGGTGTCGGCCCAGTGCATCGGCCCGCCGCGCCAGCGCGGGAAACCGTAGCCGTAGAGCAGCGTCACATCGACATCGAGCGGGCGGGCGGCGATGCCTTCGTCCACTACGCGCGCGGCCTCGTTCACCATGGCGGCCATGTAGCGGCGCTGGATCTCTGCATCGGAGAATTCGCGCGGGGTCACACCGGCCTCGGTGCGCGCCTCGGCCACCAGTTCCTCGACCTCCGGGTCGGGGGTGCCTTTGCGGCCTTCGTACACGTAGTAGCCACGGCCCGTCTTCTGGCCCAGCCGCCCCTTGTTAAAGAGCGCATCGGCCCAGGTTGGTACCACGTCGCGCGGGTGCCGGTCTGCGGCCTTGCGCTGCCGCGTCATGTAGCCGATGTCGAGCCCGGCCAGGTCTGCGACCTCGTAAGGGCCCATGGCGAAACCGAAATCCTTCATCGCGCGGTCAATCTGGAACGGGCTGGCACCGGCCAGAACCATACCATCGGCGGCGGCGCGGTAGTGCGACAGGATGCGGTTGCCGATGAAGCCGTCGCAGACGCCCGCGCGTACGGCGGTCTTGCCCAGCCGCTTGGCCAGGGCAAAGGCCGTCGCCGTCACTTCGGGCGCGGTCTTCTCGGCCACGACCACCTCGAGCAGCTTCATCACATGGGCGGGTGAGAAGAAGTGCAGCCCGATCACGTCGCCTGGGCGCGAGATGCTGGCGGCGATGGCGTCGATATCCAGATACGAGGTGTTGGTGGCCAGCACTGCGCCGGGTTTCGCCACGCGGTCCAGTTCGGCAAATACCGCCTTCTTGACGTCCATGTCCTCGAACACCGCCTCGATCACCAGATCGGCGTCCGACAGCGCATCGTAGCCGGTGGCGGCGGTCAGCGCATCCAGCGCCGCGTCGCGCCTGGCCTCGGTCAGCTTGCCGCGCTTGACGGCGGCGGCGAGGTTGCCCGCGATGGTCTCGCGCGCCTTGGCGGCCGCCGCGTCGTCGCGCTCGATCAGCGTCACCGGCAGGCCGCGCAGCAGCGCCGCCGTGGCGATGCCCGCGCCCATGGTGCCGCCGCCGATCACTCCGATCGTGCCCACATCGCGGGGGATGACGCCCTCGATCTCGGGCAGCTTCGCCACCTTGCGGTCGTTGAAGAAGGCGTGGATCAGGCCGGCGCGCTGCGGCGTCTCCATCATCTCGCGGAAGATGCGGCGCTCTTCGTCCAGCCCGTCCATGATGTCGAGCCGGGTAGAGGCCTCGACCGCGTCGATGGAGGCCAGCGGTGCGACCTCGCCGCGGGCCTTTTTCGTCCATGTCGCGCGGGCCGCCTCGATGGCGTCGGGTTCGGCTTCGGGCATGGGCATCTCGCCGGTGGGGCGCGGTTTGGCGCCCTGATCCAGCAGGTCGCGCGCGTAGGCGAGGCCCGCGGCGCGCGGGTCGTCGCCTTCGCCCAGAACGTCGATCAGACCGGCCTCGAGCGCCTTGTCGGCGGTCAGCGTGCCGCCCGCCGGGATCATGTCGAGCGCCGCCGCCAGCCCCATCAGGCGCGGCGCGCGCTGGGTGCCGCCGGCGCCGGGGATGACGCCCAGCTTGACCTCGGGCAGGCCCAGCGTCGTGCCGGGCAGCGCCAGCCGGTAGTGGCAGCCAAGTGCCACCTCCAGCCCGCCGCCCAGGGCCGCGCCGTGGATCGCGGCGACGACCGGCTTGGGGCAGGCTTCGATCCGGTTGATGACGGCGGGCAGCCACGGGTCCTTGAGCGGCTTGCCGAATTCCGAGATATCCGCGCCGCCGATGAAGAGCTTGCCGGCGCCGACGATCACCGCGATCTCGGCGGCGCTGTCGGACGCGAAGCGTTCAAAGGCCGCGTCGAGCCCCGCGCGCACCGCCTGCCCCAGCGCGTTCACCGGCGGGTTGGCGATGGTGACGACGGCGATTCCGCCTTCGGTCAGCTCGTAGGTCACTGGATCGGTCACGTCTGGACTCCCTCTCGTTTCAATTGCGCATGGCGATGGCAGAGCCCTGGCCCATCATCCGCTCGAGTTCCTGAACGGCGGCGTGCAGCTTCGGGCCGACGTCGGTCTGCATGCGTTCGACGCTCAGATCGGCGGGCATGGCGCCGCAGGTGAAGATCACCGGCTCGCCCAGGTCGCGGGAATGGAAGGGCGTCGCGACGGCGTGGATGTTGGCGGCGAAATATTCGTCGGGGGGGGCGATGACGAAGCCCTGGCCGACAAGTTGACCATAGGCGGACTTGCGCACGGTGTTGGCGCGCTCCGGCGTCAGGCCGCGGTCGCCCTGTGCCGCCGCGACCGTGCGCGCAAAACCATCGTCGCTATGCGCACCGAGGAACGCGTGACCCGAAGACGAGCCGTTGAACGGCAACCGGTGCCCGACCTCGAGCCAGAGCGACGCGACGCCGCGCGGCCGCCACGTCTTGGCGATCAGCATCTTGTTCTCGTCGCGCACCAGCAGCAACGCCAGCGTGCGCGTTTCGTCCGCCAGCCGCTGCATGATCACGCCCGCCAGCTCCACGAAAGAGATCGATGAGGCCGCGACGTTGCCGAGCGCCAGCAGCGCCGGACCCGGGCGGTAGCGGTCGTGGCGGCGGGCATGGGTCAGATACCCCAGCGCCTGCAGCGTGAAGGTCAGCCTCGACACGGTGCTTTTGGGCAGCCCCGTGCGCTCGGCGATCTCGGCATTGCCCAGCCCGTCGTCCGACGGCCGGAAGGCGCGCAGCACCGACAGGCCGCGGGCCAGCGTGGTGGCAAAGCGGCGGTCGGCCTCGGGCGCGGTCACAGGATCGGTCATGCTCACATGCTCCCCGGGATCAGCAGCGACAGGATCGGGAAAGCCATGATCAGGATCAAGACCAGCACGTCCACGGTCAGGAACCGCAGGATGCCCGAGAATATCCGGTCGATGGGCACATCCTTGCCCACGACGCCCGCGATGACGAAGACGTTGAGCCCCACCGGCGGCGTGATCAGCCCGATTTCCAGCAGCTTGATTACCACGACGCCGAACCAGATGAGGTCGAGCCCGTAGCCTTCGACCAGCGGCACCATCAACGGCAGGGTCAGCACCATGATCCCGATGGGGTCGAGGAACATGCCCAGAAGCAGGTAGATCGCGGCGATGGCCAGCATCAGCAGCACCACCGACAGCTGCGCGTCGGTCACCACTTGCACGATGGAGGGTGCCACTCCCGTGAGCGCGATGAAGGCCACGAAGATTTTGGCCCCCGCCGCGATGAGAAAGATGCTGGTGGTCTGGATGCAGGTCTCGCGCAAAGCCTCTACGATGTCGCGGAAGCTGAGCTTTCGCTGCGCGAAGCCGATCAGCACCGCGGCGCTGACGCAGATCGCCGCCGCTTCGGTCGCGGTGAAGAACCCGCCGTAGATGCCGCCCACGATGATGACGAAGAGCGCCGCCGCCGGCCAGGCCGCAAGGCCTGCGCGCCATTTGTCGCCGAAGGTGATGGTCTCGGCGTATTTCGGCGCAGCCGCCGGGTCGCGCCAGACCCAGAACCAGATCACCAGCAGGAACCCCGCAAGGCTCAGCAGCCCGGGCAGGATGCCGGCGAGAAAGAGCTTGGAGATCGAGGTTTCGGTGAAGATGCCGTAGATGATGAACAGAACCGACGGCGGAATGAGCGACCCCAGTGTGCCGCCCGCCGCGACCGAGGCGGTGGCGAGACGCTTGTCATAGCCCATGCGCAGCATCTCGGGCGAGCAGATGCGGCCCATGGTGGAGGCACAGGCGATGGACGAGCCGGTGATCGCGGAAAACCCGCCGCAGCCCACCACTGACGCCATGGCGACGCCGCCCGGCACATGCGCCAGCCAGACCCGCGCGGCGTGGTAGATCTTGGTGGTGATCTCGGCCCTGTAGGCGATGTGTCCCAGCGCCACGAAGAGCGGGATCATCGACAGATCGTAGGAATGGATGAGGTCGAAGGAGTTCGAGAACACCAGGCTCGACGTCGGCCGGATCGCCCGGTCGGGCATGAAGACCCCGGTGCGGAAGGCGAAGATGACAAAGGTGCCCACGGTGGCCACACCCGCCAGCGCAAAGGCGATGGGCACCCGGATCGCCAGGAGCCCGATGACGGCGGCAAAGGCGACAAGACCGATCAGCGTGCCATCCATGGCTCAGCCCTCCCCGCGCAGATAGGCGGTTTCGGCCAGCGGCCGGCCGGCGCGCAGGTCGCGCAGGTCCGTGACGACCATCACCAGAAGCCGCAGCCAGCACATGGAGATACCCAGCAGGAACAGGATCCGCCCGGGCCATTTCGGCAGTTGCAGATCGCCGAAGAAGAACCCGCCCGAAGTCAGCGCATGCGTCGCCTCGCGCCAGCCCGCCCAGATCAGCGGCGCCAGCGCCAAAAGGCCGAAGACGGAGCCGAAGACGATCAGCGCCTCCTGCCCCCGGCGCGGCAGCCGATTCGACAGGAACTCCACCACGATATGCGCGCGCTGCGCCGTGGTGACCGCGAGCGGCAGCACGATGGCCGCGACCATCAGTTCGCGGACCATGACAATGGTGTCCGGCACGCCGGAATTCACCGTCACCCGCAGCACGACGCTGGCGGTGATCAGCAGGCCCAGAGCCGCCACGGCAAAGACCGCGAGGTCGAGCAGGAGCATTTCTATGCGGCGCAGCATGGGATGCCCTTTCGGCTAGGAGTTTCGGTGTTCCGGGACCGCGGGGCGCAGGTCCCCGTCACGGCCTCCGCGAGTGGTGGCACGCCGTGTCGGTCCGGCCCCGGAACGCGGGGGTGCCGGGGCGGACCCCGGCCTCGTCGGAACCCGGCCCGGCGCGGCGCCGGACCGGTCAGCGCGGGATCAGCCGCGCTCCCAGGGGTAGCCCTGTTCGTCGCGCTCGGCGGTGTATTTCTCGATCAGCGCGCGGTACTCCTCGAGCAACGCCTCGCCGTCGAGGCCCGCAGACGCGGCGCGTTCGGTCCATTCGTCGATATAACCCGCGCCCTTCTCGACCAGCTTCATCCGCTCGTCCTCGGGCAGTTCGATGATCTCGACGCCCGCTTCGCGCATGGTCTCGACCGCGCGTTCGTTGTCGGCGGTGATGAGACGGCCCAGCTCGTCGGCCATGCCTTCGCCGGCGGTCATCAGCGCCTCTTGCGTGGCCGGGTCCAGCGCATCGAAGGACTGCTTGTTGGCGAAGACGCCCAGCGCCCCCACCTGGCCCCAGTTCAGCAGCGTGTAGCTGTCGATGACCTCCTGCTGCTTGAGCGCCGCGGTGGCGTAGGAATAGCCCTGGCTGCAATCCAAGAGCCCGGTGTCGAGGCCCTGGTAGGCGTCGTAGATCGACATCGAGACCATGTTGGCACCGAAATCGCGGAAGGTATCGCCATAGGCGCCCACGCCGCGGACCTTCAGGCCCTCGATATCTTCGACCGTGCGGATCGCCGTGCCCTTGCAGCCGATATGGACCGCAGAGGTGGTGAAGGTGCCGAGGTAGACCAGGTTCATCGATGCGAGATTCTGCTGGATCGCCTCGCTCGACCGCATGAGCGCGTCGGTGGCCTTCATGCCGACCCAGGCGTCGGGGTTCTGCAACGGCAGGTCGGCGATGCCGTAGGCGACCATCTCTTGCGGGAAATAGACCGCGATGATCGTGCCCATGTCGGCGACGCCGTCGGCGATGCCGTTGAGCGCGGCGCCGGCCTTGAACAGCGCCCCGCCCCACTGGATGTCGAGCGTCAGGCCATCGGCCATCTCGGTCGCGGTATCGGCAAACCACTGCAACGCATCGGCACGGGCCCCGCGATTGGGGCCGGCCTCGCCCACGAACAGGGTCTGCGCTCCGGCGCTGCCGGCGCCGCAGATGGCCGCGCCCAGCGCCGCCGCTTTCAGAAATCCTTGCATGTCCACTCCTCCCAGAATTTCGACACTTCAATTTTGGAGCTAATTCTACTATGCAGAATTATTTTCCACTATGCACGTTGGTAGCCGCCCGATGCCGTGATATCAAGCACCTTGTGAACCGCGCGCGGCATTCCGCCCGCCCGCGCCCGTTCCTTTCCGCGCCGATCCGCGCTAGAGCTTTGGGCAGGCTCGACAAACCCGCAACGCCCCGGAGGATTCCATGCAGATTGCCCGTCTTGACGACCTTGCCGTTCACTACCGCATCGACGGCGACCCGGACGGCGCGCCGGTCGTGTTCGCCAATTCACTGGGGACCGACCTGCGGCTCTGGGACCAGGTGATTCCCCTGCTGCCCGAGGGGCTGAAGTTCATCCGCTACGACAAGCGCGGGCACGGGCTGACCGACTGTCCGCCCGCGCCCTATGCGATGGGTGCGCTGGTGACCGATGCCGAACGGCTGATGGATCACCTGGGCGTCACCGGCGCGGTCTTCGTGGGGCTCTCGATCGGCGGTCTGATCGCGCAGGGGCTGGCGGCCAAGCGGCTGGACCTGGTGCGCGCCATGGTGCTCAGCAACACCGGCGCCAAGATCGGCACCCGCGACATCTGGGCCGAGCGGATCGACGCGGTGAACGCGGGCGGCACGGCGGCAGTGGTCGACGCCACGATGCAGCGCTGGTTCGCGAAACCCTTCCACGACACACCGGATTTCCACGCCTGGCGCACCATGTTCCTGCGCTGCCCGGCAGAGGGCTGGACCGGCTGCGGAGCAGCCATCGCGGGCAGCGACTTCATGACCACCACCGCCGCACTGCGCCTGCCGACGCTGGGCATCGCCGGGTCCGAGGACGGCTCGACCCCGCCCGATCTCGTGCGCGAAACCGTCGACCTGGTGCCCGGCTCCGAATTCCACCTCATCCGCGGCGCGGGCCACCTGCCCTGCGTCGAGAAGCCCGAGGAATACGCGCAGGTCCTGGGCGATTTCCTGAGCCGCCACGCGGGCACCGCCTAATGGCGCGCATCCTGCTGGTGCACGGCTCCTGTCACGGCGCCTGGTGCTGGCGTGACCTGATCCCCGAGCTCACCGCCCTGGGCCATGACGCTTTTGCCATCGACCTGCCGTCGCACGGCACTGACACCACGCCCATGGCCGAGGTGACGCTCGATCTATACGCGCAGGCGATCCTCGACGCGCTCGACGGCCCCACCATCGTCGTCGGGCATTCCATGGCGGGCTACCCGATCAGCCGCGCCGCCGACCTCCGCCCCGCCAATATTGCCCGCCTCGTCTACCTCTGCGCCTACGTGCCCTGGGACGACCACAGCCTGGTGGAGATGCGCCTGCGCGCCCCGCGCCAGCCGATCCTCAAGGCGCTGGAGAAATCCGCCGACGGCCAGAGCTTTTCGGTGATCCCCGAGCACGCGCGCGAGGTCTTCTACCACGATTGTCCGGACGAGGCCGTCGCCTTCGCGCTCGCCAACCTCTGCCCGCAGCCGATCCGGCCGCAGGCCACGAAGGTCACGCTGGGAGCCAATTACGAAAGCGTCCCGCGCAGCTATATCCGCTGCGAAGCCGACAGTGCCATCCCGCCGGAATTCCAGGCCACCATGGCCGCTGATTTCTCGCCCGACCAAGTGCGGCACATGCCAACCTCCCATTCCCCGTTCTTCGCAGCTCCCGCCGCCCTCGCCCGCCACATCGACACCCTGGCGCGCCATGACCCGCCCGGGCCGCCTGCATCCTGAAAGCCACCACCGCAGGCACGGCTCCGACCCGCATCAACGGAAGATCCCACCCCCGMCCCGCCTCCCCCGCAACATCAGCGACAGATCGCAGCCYCGCCMCCCGMTCCTTTCTTCATCTTGCCGATAAMCCYCSGGGGGGTGKGGGGGGCTGSCCCCCCACTTCAAAGTGCGGTGTGCAGGCGGGGTCCGCCGCCCGCTCATGCAGGGCACCGCAGGATCCGCCATCTGGCCCCGCCCGTCCCCTGCGCGTATAGAACCCCCAAAGCACTCCAAGGACGCCGCCATGACCGCCTCCCTCTTCGACAGCCAGCTCTACGCCAGACTGCTGCCCACCGGCGAGGCCGGGCGGCTCTTCACCGACACCGCCGAGGTGCGCGCCATGATGCTGGTCGAAGGCGCGCTGGCAAAGACGCAGGGCGCCGCCGGCATCATCCCCGAACTCAGCGCCGCCGCCATCCACCGCGCCAGCCTCGAGTTGCAGATCGACCCCGCGGGCCTTGCCGAGGCGACGGGGCAGAACGGCGTGCCGGTGCCGGCCCTGGTCGCGGCCTTCCGCGACCTGATGCAGGCGCCCGAGCATGCGCAATACCTGCACTGGGGCGCCACCAGCCAGGACATCCAGGACACGGCGCTGATGCTGCGCCTGCGCCAGGTCCTCGCGCAGTACGACGATGCCCTTGGGTCCTTGTTGCATGCCCTCGCCCGCCTCGCCCGCGACCATTCAGAGACGCCCATGGCCGCGCGCACCTACGGCCAGCACGCCACCCCCACCAGTTTCGGCGCGCAGGTCGCGCAATGGGGTCGTCCGCTGCTGACGCTGCACACCGAACTGCGGCAGATGCGCGACGCGGGCCTGCCGGTGTCTCTGTCCGGTGCGGCGGGCACCGCCACAGCACTCGGCCCGGACCCCGCCGCCCTGCGCGCCGCCCTGGCCGCGGCGCTGGGGCTGCGTGATCCCGGCCACTCCTGGCACAGCGACCGCAGCCTCGTCACGCAGATCGCCGCCTGGATCACCCGCGCCGCCACCGCCCTCGGCAAGTTCGGCGAAGACCTGATCCTGCTCACCCAGTCCGGCATCGCCGAGGTGCGGCTGGGCGGCGCTGGCGCCTCCTCGACCATGCCACAGAAACAGAACCCGGTCGGTCCTTCGGTGCTGGTGGCGCTGGCCGCGCAGGCGCAGGGTCTGAACGGCATGTTGCAAAGCGCCGCCCTGCACCGACAGCAGCGCGACGGGGCGGCCTGGTTCACCGAATGGATGAGCCTGCCGCCGCTCTGCCTTTCGCTCTCCGCCGGTCTCACCCAGGCCCATGCGCTGGCCGAGACGCTGGCCCCCGACACCGATGCGATGGCGCGCACGCTCGCCGCGTCGCAGGGCCTGCTCGCCGCCGAGGCGCTCTCCTTCGCCCTGACCGACCGCATGTCCCGCCCCGAGGCGCAGGCGGCGGTCAAGGCGCTCTGCAAGGAGGCACTGGCCTCCGGCACCCACCTGCGCGACGCCGCGCTGGCGAAATGGCCCGACCTGGACGCGGGGCTCTTCGAGCCGCGCCTGCAACTGGGCACCGCCCCGGCCGAAGCCCGCGCCTTTGCCGACGCCGTGCCGGGCTGAGCCGATGCGCCTGCCAGTCGCCTTCCTGATGCTCACCGTGATGATCGACGCCATGGGTGTCGGCCTCATCATCCCGGTGATGCCGGACCTGCTGCGCGAGGTCTCGGGCGGCACCCTGGCCGAGGCGGCGCTTTGGGGCGGCGTGCTCTCGACGGTCTTCGCGGTGATGCAATTCGCATGCGGGCCGCTGGTGGGCAACCTGTCGGACCGTTACGGGCGGCGGCCCGTGCTGCTGATCTCGCTGGGCGTGATGGCCGCCGATTACCTGGTGATGGCGGTGGCCGGCTCGATCTGGCTGCTGCTTCTGGGCCGCGTGGTGGGGGGCATCACGGCGGCCACGCAAAGCACCGCCACCGCTGCCATGGCCGACCTCTCGGAACCGGCGCAAAAGGCGCAGAACTTCGGCCTGATCGGTGCGGCCTTCGGGATCGGCTTCGTCATCGGCCCGCTGATCGGCGGGCTGCTGGGCGAATGGGGCACCCGCGCGCCTTTTGTCGCCGCGGCCCTGCTCGCCGCTGCAAACGGCCTGCTGGGCTACTACGTCCTGCCCGAAACCGTGACCGACCGCATCCGCCGGAGCTTCGACTGGCGCCGTGCCAATCCCTTCTCGGCCTTCCGCGCCCTGGGCCGCCTACCCGGCGTCGGACGGATGCTGACGGTCTATTTCCTTTACCAGGTGGCGTTCTTCGTCTACCCGGCGATCTGGGCCTATTTCGGCCAGGCGCGCTTTGGCTGGGACGCGGGCATGATCGGCCTGTCGCTGGGCCTCTTCGGGGTGATGATGGCGGTGGTCCAGGGCTGGCTCATCCGCCGCATCCTGCGCGCGCTCGGCACCCGCGGCACGTTGATCTACGGGCTTGTCTTCGACATCGCCGCCTTTCTCGCCCTCGCCTTCGTCACCTCCGGCACCGTCGCGCTGATCCTGACCCCGCTAGCGGCGCTCGGCGCGGTCATCACGCCTGCCATTCAGGCGCTGATGAGCGACCGGGTCGGCCCGGACCGGCAGGGCGAGTTGCAGGGCGCCGTGACCTCGGCGGGCGCCGTGGCGATGATCCTGTCGCCGATGCTGATGACCGCCACCTTCGCCGCCTTCACCCGACCCGAGGCCACGCTCTACTTCCCCGGCGCGCCATTCGTCCTCTCCGCGGGCCTCATCGTGCTGGCGCTCGGTGTCTTCCTCAGCGCCGCGCGCCGGCCCGCACCGCCCGATACGGACGTTGCGTAAACCGTCCCTCCCGCGTCGCATTCCGGCTTGAGCCGTCTCGGCCCGCAGCGCAGGCTGACACAAACCCGCAAGGAGCCAAAATGCCCCAGATCAAGGCCGCCGTCTGCACCGGCTTCAACGACCCGCTCGCCATCGAAACCCTCGACCTGCGCGCGCCGCTGGCGGGCGAGATCGAGGTCACGCTCGACGCCGTCGCGATCTGCCATTCCGACATCCACTTCGCCGAGGGCGGCTGGGGCGGCGACCTGCCGGCGGTCTACGGCCACGAGGCCGCGGGCCGCATCACCGCACTGGGCGACGGCGTCGCGGGTCTGGCGCTCGGCAACCGCGTGGTGGTCACCCTCATCCGCGCCTGCGGCACCTGCGCCAACTGCGCCGGCGGGCGGCCGACGATCTGCGACACGCCCAATCCCGGCCCCTCGCCGCTCAGCCGCGCCGATGGCACGTCGGTGGTGCAGGCGATGAACTGCGGCGCCTTCGCCGAACGGGTGGTGGTGGACCAGAGCCAGGTCGTCCCCCTGCCCGAGGACATGCCCGCCGAGGCGGTGGCGCTGCTGGCCTGCGGCGTCATCACCGGCATCGGCGCGGTGGTCAACGCCGCGAAGCTCCGCGCCGGAGAGGACGTGGTGGTGATCGGCGCCGGCGGTGTCGGCCTCAACGCGATCCAGGGCGCGCGCATCGCCGGCGCCCGCCGCATCGTCGCCGTCGACATGTCCGACGAGAAACTGGCCATCGCCAAGGAGTTCGGCGCCACCGACGGGGTGCTGGCCAGCGCCAAGTCACCCTGGCGGCAGGCGCACAAGGCCCTGGGCCGCGGCGCCGATGCGGTGATCGTCACCGTGGGCGCCATCCCCGCCTATAACGACGCGCCGCGCTACCTGGGCTGGGGCGGCCGGATGATCATGGTCGGGATGCCGCATTCCGGCGCCATGGCCGAATACGAACCGGTGATGCTGGCCTACATGAGCCAGGGCATGACCGGGTCCAAGATGGGCGACGTGGTGCTGCGCCGCGACATCCCCTGGATGGCCGATCTCTACCGCCAGGGCCGGCTCAAGCTCGACGAACTGGTCTCGGGCCGCTGGAGCCTCGATCAGATCAACGACGCCATCGCCGACACGAAAACCGGCGGTGCCAAGCGCAACGTCATCCTGTTCTAAACCGCCCCGATCCCTCTTCATCTTGCCGGTAAACTCCGGGGGGTGCGGGGGGCAGCGCCCCCCACCGGTCGGATCGCCAACGGCGATCCGATCCCAGGAAAGGAAACGCCACGATGAAACTCCGGGACCTCGACATCATCGTCACCGCTCCACCCGCACCGGGCTGGGGCGGGCGCTACTGGATTCTGGTGAAGCTCACCACCGACACCGGCATCGCCGGCTGGGGCGAATGCTACGCCGCCTCGGTCGGCCCGAAAGCCATGCGCGCGGTGATCCAAGACGTCTTCGAACGCCACATGCAGGGCGAGTCGCCCGAGAACATCGAACGCATGTTTCGCCGCGCCTATTCCTCGGGCTTCACCCAGCGGCCCGACCTCACCGTCATGGGCGCCTTTTCGGGGCTTGAAATCGCCTGCTGGGATATCCTCGGCAAAGCCCGCGACCGTCCGGTCTGGGCGCTTTTGGGCGGGATGATGAACGAACGGATCCGCGCCTATTCCTATCTCTATCCGCTGCCGCATCACCGGATGGCGGAGTTCTGGACCAGCCCGGAGATGGCCGCCGAGTCGGCGCTCGATCTCGTGGGGCGCGGCTATACTGCGGTGAAGTTCGACCCCGCCGGGCCCTACACGATGCGCGGCGGGCACATGCCTGCGATGACCGATATCGACCTCTCCGTCGCCTTCTGCAGGGCGATCCGGGAGGCCGTGGGCACGAAGGCGGACCTGCTCTTCGGCACCCATGGCCAATTCACCACCGCCGGTGCGATCCGGCTGGGGCAGGCCATCGCCCCCTACCAGCCGCTCTGGTTCGAGGAACCGGTGCCGCCCGATTCCGTGGCGCAAATGGCCCGCGTCGCCGGCGCCCAGCCGGTGCCCGTGGCCACCGGCGAGCGGCTCACCACCAAGGCCGAGTTCGCGCCGATCCTCCGCGAGGGCGCGGCGAGCATCCTGCAGCCCGCCCTGGGCCGCGTCGGCGGCATCTGGGAGGCCCGGAAGATCGCCGCCATGGCCGAGGTCTACAACGCCCAGATGGCGCCGCATCTCTACGCGGGTCCGGTCGAATGGGCCGCCAACGTGCAGCTTGCCGCGTCGATCCCGAACCTGCTGATGGCCGAAACCATCGAGACACCCTTCCACAGCGCGCTCATCCGGAACGGCCTCCGGGTCGAGGACGGCTTCATCGTCCCGCCCGACGCGCCCGGGCTCGGCATCGAGGTGGACGAGGACCTTGCCCGCGCGCATCCCTACACCGGTACTGGCCTTCACCTCGAGATGCAGGAGGCGCCCTGCGACTACCGGAACGGCAACAGCTTTGCCGGAGGCGCGCCGCCGCCCGAGTCTTGATCTTGAGCGGCCCGCGCTTCACTATGCAACGACCCCCAGAAGGACCAGGGCCGTGACCGACCAGACCCCCATCGCCCCGACCTCCGATGCCCGGAGCCGGGAGGAGATGGCAGAGAACGCCGCCACAGCCGCCGCCTACCTCAAGACGCTGGCGCACGAGGGGCGGCTGATGATCCTGTGCCACCTCGGCGACGGGGAAAAGTCGGTGGGCGAGCTCGAGGAGCTTCTGAACATGCGCCAGGCCGCGGTGAGCCAGATGCTCGCCCGCCTGCGCGAGGAAGGGCTGGTCCGGCCCCGCCGCCACGGCAAGACGATCTACTACAGCCTCGCCGACGCGCAGACGCAGCGGGTGATCGGGCTGCTTTACGACATCTTCTGCGGCGCCAAGGCGACGCGTTAACGCCGAAATTGCTGCGCCATACGAGAGACGCCGTCTCTCCTGCTCTCTGAGGTTTTTGGAACCGGAGAACGAGGGGCGTTGCGCGAGGGCAGCCGGGCTTCTCGTACGCTCCGAGGGGCACGGGGTCCGAGTAGGTGGAGCGCGGCGCATGGGGGCCACAACGTCTTGGTGGACGGGACGTGTCGCGGCCGTTGCGCACGGCCGCGACGGAACGAAGCGCCTCAGGCGGCGGTTTTGGCCGCCTCGGCCCATTCCCAGGGCCGCGTGAAGGCGCCCAGCACATCCGAGACCTGCGCCTCGGAGGCGCCGTTGGCCTGCAGCTGCGCCACCAGGCCGCGTTTCTTGTCGTCGATCACCGAAACCACGCGCGCCTCGACGCCGGCCTTTTCCAGCGCGCCGTTGTAAACCCGCGTGATCGCGTGCTTGCGCAGGTCGGGCTTGAAGACCTTGCCGACCGCCGTTTTGGGCAGCTCGGTCAGGATGGTCATGTGCTTGGGCTGTGCCGCGCGTTCGTGGACATGGATGCGGCAGTGCTCCAGCAATTCCTCTTCGGTCACCGTGGCCCCGTCCACCAGTTCGACGAAGGCGCAGGGCAGCTCGCCCGAATGCGCGTCGGGCTGGCCGATGGCGCCGGCGAAGGCCACCGCCGGATGTGCCTGCAGCGCTTCCTCGATCTCGGCGGGGTCGATGTTGTGGCCGCCGCGGATGATGAGGTCCTTGGCCCGCCCGGTGATCCAGAGGTAACCGTCGCTGTCCTTGCGACCCAGATCGCCGGTGCGCAGATGCGTGTCCCAGTAGTAGAGGTCGACGTTCTTGTCGGCCTCCGTATAGGTGTGGCCCGCGTAGACCCCGGGGTTGCTGACGCAGATCTCGCCGATTTCATCGATACCGCATTCCTCGGGGCCGTTGCCGGATTTCTTGACGATCTTTACGTCCGTGTACGGGAACGGCACGCCGATGGAGCCCACCTTTTTCATGCCGTCGACCGGGTTCACCGACACGAGGCAGGTGGCCTCGGTCAGGCCGTAGCCTTCGCAGATGGTGACGCCGCAGGCCTTCTCGAACCGCTTGAAAAGCTCGAGCGGCAGCGGGGCGGAGCCGGAAAAAGCGGTCTTGACCGCCGAGATGTCGGCATCGACCGGGCGCTGCATCATCGCCGAGATGGCGGTCGGCACGGTAATGACGAAGGTCGTCTTCCAGCGCTCGCAGAGCTTCCAGAAATTGTCGAACACGCCCTCGCCGCGGTAGCCCTGCGGGGTCGGAAACACCACATGCGCGCCCGAGGCGATGGCCGCCATCAGAATAACGTGGCAGGCAAAGACGTGGAACAGCGGCAGCGGGCACATGATGCTGTCCTGTTCCGAGAACAGAAGTTCATGCCCGAGCCAGCCGTTGTAGATCATGCCGTCGTAGGTGTGCTGCGCCACCTTGGGCATGCCTGTGGTGCCGCCGGTGTGGAAATAGGCGGCGACGCGGTCGGTGCCGCTGTCCTCGAATTGCAGGGTCTTGGGCTGCTTCGCCAGTTCCTTGTTGAAATCCTTGAGGTCGGTGTGGCGCTGACCCGCGACCTTGGGCCGGATCAGCGGCACGATCCAGGATTTCGGCGGCGTGAGATAGCGGTTGAGATCGACCTCGAGCACGGTCTGGACATTGGGCGCATGGCGGCAAGCCTCGGAGACCTTCTGCGCGAGGTCGGTCTTGGGGAAGGGTTTCAGCGTCACCACGACCTTGGCCCCGGTCTCGCGCAGGATGGCGCCGATCTGCTCGGGCTCCAGCAGCGGGTTGATCGGGTTGACGATGCCCGCGACCGCCCCGCCCAGCAGCGTATGGATGGTCTCGTTGGCATTGGGCAGCACGTAGGCCACCACGTCGGTTTCGCCGATGCCGAGGCTGCGGAAGAGGTTGGCGGCCTGGGCCACCTTGTCGCGCAGCGCGCCCCAGCTCAGCGTCTCGGCCTTGTCCTTGGGCCCAGAAAGCAGCTGGTAGCTGACCGCTGGACGGTCCGGAAAGGCTGCGGCGGTGCGGCTCAGCAGGCCGTAGAGCGTGCGCGGCAGGTCGCGTTCGGCCCAGGGCATTTCGTTTTCGATGCGATTGCGGTCGTCGATGGACGCATAGGTCATCGCGGGTCCTCCCAGATCTCCCTGCCCGCGTCGTCCGGGCATTCCCCGGGCACTGTGGAAAGGAAACGCGCCCGGCGCAAGGCCGGTGGACGCGGCGGCACATCGGCTCTGACGCAACGTCGGATGCGCGCGGACGGCCAGGGGCCGCCCGCCGTCAGCCGAAGAGGAAGTCGTCGGCGCCGAAATCGGCCATCTGCGCGCCTTCGACCAGGATTCGGTGATCGGCAAAGTCGATCAGCGTGCCCTGGGCCATCTGGATCATGGTCACCTTGTCGATGTGATCGACCGCCGGGCGGCCGATCAGGCGCAGCACGTCCTCGCCATGGACGAAGTCGCGGATGACATCGTTGCCATCGGACGAAAGCGCGTTGAACACGAAGGTATCGGCCCCCGCCCCGCCTTCGAGCGTGTCGTCGCCGGGTCCGCCGTTGAGCGAGTCGTCGCCGGTGCCGCCGAAGAGCAGATCGTTGCCGCTGCCGCCGCCCAGGCGGTCATGACCGGACCCGCCGTGAACGGTGTCATCGTGCTCGCCCGCGCCGACGGTGTCGTTCCCGTCTCCGGCGTCGATGACGTCCCAACCGTGGCCGCCGCCGATCTTGTCGTTGCCGGCGCCCGCGTAGATGGTGTCGACGCCCCAGCTGCCTGCCAGTCGGTCATTGCCGTCGCCGCCCGTCAGGTGGTCGTGCCCCGCGCCGCCGGAAAAGATGTCGTCGCCGTCGCCGGCGTCGATGGTGTCGTCGCCGAACCCCGCGCCGCCACGATCATTGCCGGCGCCACCGACCATCAGATCGTTGCCATCGCCGCCGCCCAGCCGGTCGTCGCCGCTGCCGCCGTAGATCGTGTCGTTGCCGACGCCGCCCGGCAGCCTGTCGTCGCCGTCCAGACCGACCAGCACGTCGTCGCCGTCGGTGCCGCGCAGACCGTCCGGCCCGCCGGTGCCCAGCTGCAGCCCCGGCGTATCGAGCGGGACCGGCACCGGATCGGTGGCGAGGGGCGGGCCGTCCGCCTCGTCGCCCTGCCCCTGCTGGTCGGACGGGTTGTCTTGCGGGGCCGGTTCCGGCGCGGGCTCCGGTGGCGTCGGCTCGGGTGCGGGTTCCGGTTCCGGTGGCGTTGGCTCGGGCGTCGGCCCGGGCTCGGGTGCAGGTGCTGGCTCCGGCGGCACGAAGACAGGCTCGGGCGGCGGGGCCGCCTGGGCCGCCGCAGCGGCAAGCTCGTCGCGCGACAGCGCGGCGTCGTTGAAGACGAAACGTTCCACCGATTGATAGAAATCCCGCCCCTGGGACGAGGTGATGAACACGCCGTCCGCGGTTTCCTCCACGGTGATGCCGGACAGGCCCGCGTCGATATATGCGCTGTCCTGGCCATCGCCACCCAGAATCGTATCGTCGCCCGCGCCGCCCTCGAGCCGGTTGTCCCCGGCGTTCCCCGTCAGGCGGTTGGCGGCGCCGTTGCCGGTCAGCGCCAGATCGCCGATGCCCAGCAATCGCCCGTCGAGCGGCGCCGTCCCCAACAGCGACATGTCGGCCGAGGCGGAGAGCAGCCGTTCACCCACCACGTCCAGCTTGACGTTGCCGCCGGTGAGGTCGAGCTCTACCCGCATCACGGATGCGGCGGTGGTGACCGTCGCCACCTGGCGTCCAGACACGTCGAGTCGCGTCGCATAGCCTCCCGCCGCGGCGCTGGTCTGGGACTGGCCGCCGATGGCAAAGCGCACCCCCGACAGCCCCTCTCCGATCGAGTAGACCCCGTCGCCATTTGCATCCTCGAAGGCCACGCCGGTCAGGAAACTGCGCCCGGCGGTGGTGGCGAAATTCTGTGTCTCCATCGCCGTGTTGTAGCCGCGGAAGTCCCCCACGACGAAGCCCACGCCGATCTCGCGGAAGGTGTCGTTGAGGATGTTGGCGCGATGGCCGTCGCTGCGAAACAGGGCGCCGTGCAGGAAATACACCGCCTCGTCGAGGTTCAGCGCCCCGGTGGAGCCGCGATAAGCAATGTTTTCGCCCCAGGACCAGCTGCCGCGAAATTCGTACCCGGCTTCGGCCATGCGGTCACCCGCGCTGCTGCCGCCCGCGCCGGTGTGGCTGAAGGTGTCCGTGTCGAGCATCCACTGTGAATGCGCGATGCCCGAGGCCCGCAGTTCCGCAATCGGAGCAAGCGGCTGGAACGGGCCGTCGGGCAGCGACAGCGCGGCCACCTCGGCGCGATCGGTGATCCCCAGGCGCGCGGCTTCCCCGGCGGGATCCAGCCGCGCCCGGTTCAGCAACTCGACCGCAAGCTGCTCTCGAATTGAAAATGACAAAACCGCATACCTCTTGCAGACCCAGGACAAAGCTTAGCCTGCGCAGGCGATACGGCGCCAGTAAGGACCGAACCGGGCGGAAGCGTGATCCTTTCTGGCGGGAATGTGGTCTGCGCCGGGGCGCGGGCATGGCGGCCTGCGTGCGGTTACGACGCGCCTGCCGCCCGGCCCGCCTGCGTCACTCGGCCGCCATGCCGTCGGTGAATTGCAGCCGCGCAAGACGCGCGTAGAGCCCGCCTTCGGCCACCAGCGCATCATGCGCGCCGGTGGCGACGATGCGGCCCTGATCCATGACCACGATGCGGTCGGCCTTCTTCACGGTCGCCAGGCGGTGCGCCACGATGATCGTCGTGCGGGTCTCGGCCAAGCGGTCCACAGCAGTCTGCACCAGCCGTTCGCTTTCGGCATCGAGCGCGCTGGTGGCCTCGTCCAGAAGCAGCACCGGCGCGTCGCGCAGGATCGCGCGGGCGATCGCGATGCGCTGTTTCTGCCCGCCCGACAGCATCACGCCGCGTTCGCCCAGCCAGCTGTCGTAGCCTTCGGGCAGCCGTTCGATGAAGTCATGCGCCGCCGCCGCCTGCGCCGCCGCCTCGATCTCGGCATCGGTGGCGTCGGGCCGGCCGAAGCGGATGTTCTCGCGGGCGCTGGCGGCAAAGATTACCGGGTCCTGCGGCACCAGCGCGATGTGGCGGCGGAAATCGTTGCGCGCCATGCCGTTCAGCGGCACGCCGTCGAGCGTGATCTGGCCTTCGTCGGGATCGTAGAAACGCTGGATCAGCTGGATGATCGTGGTCTTGCCCGCGCCCGAGGGACCGACCAGCGCCACGGTTTCGCCGGGAGCCACGCTCAGGCTCACGTGGTCCAGCGCCGCCGTATCGGGGCGCGAGGGATAGGCGAAGCTCACATCGTCGAAGGCGATGGCGCCGCGGACCGGGCTGGGCGGCGGTTGCGGCGTTTCCGGGTCGCGCACCAGATCGTCGGTGTGCAGAAGCTCCACCAGCCGTTCGGTGGCGCCGGCGGCGCGCTGCAACTCGCCGATCACCTCCGAGAGGGCCGCGACCGATCCCGCGACCATCACCGCGTAGATCACGAACTGCACCAGCGACCCCGGCGACATGTCGCCCGCGCGCACGTCCCAGGCGCCGATCCAGAGCACGCCGACGATACCCGCAAAGACCAGCATGATCACGATGGCCGTCATCAGCGCGCGGGTCCAGATGCGGCGGCGCGCGGCGTCAAAGCTTTTCTCGGTGACATCGGCAAAGGCGCTGCGCGAAATCGCCTCGTGGGTGAACGCCTGAACGGTCTGCACCGCCCCCAGCGATTCCGAGGCGTTGCCCGAAGAGGCCGCGATCCAGTCCTGGTTCTCGCGGCTCAGCACCCGCAGGCGGCGGCCCAGCGTCAGGATCGGCACGATCACCGCGGGCACGATCAGGAGCACCATGAGCGTCAGCTTCCACGAGGTGAAGAGCATCAGCACCAGCCCGCCCACGAAGATCAGCGCGTTGCGCAGGGCGATGGAGATCGACGAGCCGATCACCGACAGGATCAGCGTGGTGTCGGTGGTGATGCGGCTCAGCACTTCGCCGGTCATGATCTTTTCGTAGAAGACGGGCGACAGGCCGATGACCCGGTCGAAGACCGCCATGCGGATGTCGGCCACCACCCGTTCGCCAAGCCGCGTCACCAGCGCGTAGCGTAGCGCCGTGCCGATGGCGAGCAGCGCCGCGATGCCGAAGGCGGCGGCGAAATACTGGTTCAGCAGCACGCCCGAGCCGTCCTCGAACGTGTCGACCACGCGGCGCACTGCAAGTGGCAGGATCAAAGAGATGCAGGCGGTGGCGACAAGCGCCACCAGGGCCGCGGTCAGAAGCGTCTTGTAGGGCGTCAGGAACGGCGCCAGCGCCGCCAGCGATCCCAGACGTTTCGATTTTTCGCGGTCTTCCTGGCTTTTGGCCGGGGCGGTCTCTCGGGCCATGCGCCCTCCTGCTGACTGTGTCCGGGTGTTTTGAACACGCCGGTGGCAGGGGTCAAGCACCCTGTCGCCGCGGGCCGGGCGGCGTCACCGCCGCCACGGCGTCCGGCGGTGCGCCTCGAGCGCCGCCGGACGGCTTCGCTCAGGCGTCCGGCGGGCAGCCTTTTTCGTCGGCCACTGCACGGGCGTCGCGGATGTAGGCCCGGGTCGAGGGGATCGCCACCGGGTTGATCATCGCCCGTTTGGCGCTGGCGATCTCCGCTGCGAGCTGGTCGCAATCCTGGCGCATGAACCGCGCGCGGTTGCTGCCGCTGGCCATGGCGCCGCTGGCCGCCGAACTGGCGATGGCCGTCCCCGCCGCACCCGCCGCCGTGCCGCAACCGGACAAAGAATTGAGCAGACCGAGCGCCAGGGCGCACGCCGCAAAAGAGTTCATATTCATGGAATTGTCTTTCTGAACCATTGACTTGCACCAAGCTTATTGCCGGTCGCGGCGGCGCTGTCTCTCCCCTGTTCGGAGGACACGGCACGATCGCCCGGTACGCCGCGGAGGCGCGTCACGGATCCAGTAAAAGAAGAAGGAATGGAGCGGGCGACGGGAATCGAACCCGTATCATCAGCTTGGAAGGCTGAGGTCTTACCATTACACAACGCCCGCGTCGTGGCCGAGAAGTAGGCCATCGGAATTTGAAGGTCAAGCCTTCGACACCGGCGATCCGCCAGGTCTGAACAGTTTGTTTCCACTCGCCTTCGGCACGGGTTCGGGACAATTTAAAGTTGTGCCGCACCTCCTTCTCCCGCATGCTGACGGCATTGATTGAGGAGATTTCCGATGCTGCGCCATGGTCTTGCCGCCACCCTGTCCCTGGTCCTCGCCGCGCCCCTTGCCGCGCAGACCCCCACCGGTGCGGGCGGGCTGCCCCTGCCCTCTGCCCTGCCCCTGCTGGATTACGAACGCGCGCTCTACCCGTTCATCGCCGACCGTGAATTCGCCGACCTGGACTGGACCCGCGACAAGAGCTGGCGCGACACCGGGCCCTTCGTCCTGAGCACCTCCTACGGCGTACATCCGGCAGTGCGGATCTACTACTCGCCCGAAGTGCTCGCCTGGCTCGAGGCCGGGCGCACCGGCGCCATCCCCGACGGCGCCATGGTGGTCAAGGAAATGGTGACGCCGCCTTCGGCCCGGTACAACGAATACCGCGCCATGCTGGAGCATCTGAACCCCGACGACCCCGAAAAGGTCGAGGAAGAGATGTTGGCCTACCTGCGCAAGGACGACAACCTGAACTGGACCGTGATGGTCAAGGACAGCAGCCTCAGCCACGGCGGCTGGTTCTTCGCCTCGGTGAACCAGGGCGCCACGCTCGACAGTTTCGAGCCGCCGTACACGCCGCCCACGGGCCAGGTCGCGGCGGGCACCTGCATGCGGTGCCATGCCTCCGCGGCCGAAGAGCTGATCTTTTCGGCGCTGTCGAACGTCGAGGGTTACCCGGGCGAGCCGCTGATCTTTCGCGTCGACGAAAGCTGGCGAAACCTGTCGGAGTTTCCCACCGGCCCTTTCAACCTGCCGCCCTGGCAGCGCCCCGCCATGGGCGAGACCGAGGCGCAGCTGATCGAGGATTACTTCCACGACGCCAACCCGCTGGCGGATTCGGACCTGAAGGCCAAGGCCAGCCCGGAGCCGGTGAACCCGGTCTTCACCGAGATGTTTCCGCCGACCGGAGGCATCGACGTGTCAGCCGATCTGGTGCAGCGCCTGCCCAGCCAGTGGCTCGACCATGTCGCCGCGCGCCCGAACGACACCCAGCATTTCCTGACCTCGGACAACTGCCTGGGCTGTCACGGCGGGCTTGGCGGCCCGCCCTACGGCACCACGATGTTCCTGCAGGACGGACCCGACTACGGCGACGGCTACAACATCTCGGAATACGGCGAATGGCGCTGGTCGCCAATGGGGCTGGCCGGGCGCGACCCGATCTTCTTCGCCCAGCTCGAATCGGAGTTCGCCCTGCTGGAACAGGCCGGCACGCCCGAGCTGTCGTCGAACCTCGGCACCACGTGCCTCTCGTGCCACGGCGCCATGGGCCAGCGGCAGTTGCAGATCGACGCTCATGCCGCACCGGAGAAGGGGCTCGACCCCAACGACTTCAAGCTGTCCTACACCCTGCTGCACGACCCGCTGACGCTGGACGAACTGGACAAGCAGATCGCCGACGGCACATACGACTACCACGAATACGGCAACCTCGCGCGTGAGGGCATCTCCTGCGCCGTCTGCCACCACATCGCCCCGCCGGAAAGGGCCGAGGGTCAGCCCGAGTACAACACGCTCGACACCTACCTGATGAACGGCACGACCGGCGTCTTTCGTCTGAACCCGGCGGACGAGCTGCAGGGGCCGTTCGCGGACGTGGCAGTGAAGCCGATGCAGAACGCCATGGGCATCACGCCGGTACAGTCGGACTACATCACCGACAGCCAGCTCTGCGGTGCCTGCCACACGATCAACCTGCCCAATGTCGACGCGCCCACGGACAGACCGCTCGAGCCGTATACGGAGGCCGAGCAAAAGGTGTTCAACGATGCGGCCCGCAACGGCGCCGCCTTCCTCAACGCGGAATACGGCGTGACCTTCCCCGAAGGATTGCTCGACTTCCAGCATTCGGTGGAACAGGCGACCTATCTGGAATGGGTCAATTCGATCTACAACGAGGACGGCACCGCGCAGTCCTGCCAGGATTGCCACATGAAGGGTAATTTCGAGAGCGTGGACGGCAAGATCAAGCTCGACAGCCTGACCACGCAGATCGCCTCGATCCAGGACGCGACCCTGCCGGAGGTGGAGAACCTGCTGCCCACCGAGGACGTGACGGTGCCGTTCCGGGAAGGCTACAAGCGGCACAATTTCGTCGGGCTGAACGCCTTCATGATCGAGATGATCCGCCAGTTCCCGACCGAGATGGGGATGAGCCGCACCGACCCGATGACCTCGGCCACCAACGGCGCACAGCTGTCGCTCGACACGATGGAATTGCAAGCCCGCAACGAGACCGCCGAGATCGCATTGACGGTGTCTCGGACAGGCGCGCAGGTCACCGCCGAGGTGTCGCTGACCAACAAGACCGGCCACCGCCTGCCCTCGGGCGTGGGCTTCCGCCGGGCGTTCCTGGAGGTCCGGGCCGAGGCGGCGGACGGCAGCCTGCTCTGGTGTTCGGGCTGTTCCAACGACGCCGGCGTCATCGTCGGGCCGGACGGGCAGCCGCTACTGACCGAATTTCTCGATCATGTGCCCGAGGGCGCGACAGAGGCGCTCTACCAGCCGCATCACGAGGTGATCACCGACCAGACGCAGGTGCAGATTTACGAGGAGCTGAGCCAGAATGCCGAGCGCGTCTTCACCTCGAGCTTCGTGCACCGCGATTTCCACCCCAAGGACAACCGCCTGACCCCGCACGGCACGCTCACACCCGGCACGCCGGATTTTGCCGCGAAGTTCGGCGACAGCGCCGTGACGGCGGCCTTCATGAAGGCGACCCTGCCCGAGGGCGGCGCCGCGACCGACCCGGATTTCCGGCCCGGTTCGGACGTGACGCGCTACCAGATCGCCCTGCCAGACGGCACCGATCCATCCGGGGTCACGGTGACGGCAACGCTCTATTCGCAGGCGATCCCGCCCTACTACCTCAAGCAGCGGTTCGAGACGGCCCCGAACGGCCCGGCGACGCAGCGGCTCTACTACCTCGCCTCGCGGCTCAAGACCGGGGGTACGCTGATCGAGGGCTGGAAACTGCGCACGGTGGCGGCCAGCGCGACGGTGGACTGACGTCGGTCCTGGCCCGCCAGGCCGGGCGGAAGATCGCTTAGGGTGGGTTTCCAACCCACCACGCCGCCCCGGTCAGTCCCGCGCCGAGGCCACCAGCCAGTCGCGCAGTTGCAGCGCCCGGGCGGGGGCGCCGCGGCGGGCCTCGATATAATAGTCCAGCGGCGCATCCACCACGTCCGGCAGCACCCGCACCAGCTTGCCGCTGTCGATCATGCTGCGGGTCATCATCTCCCATCCCAGCACCACGCCCATGCCGTCGCAGGCGGCCTGCAGGGCGGTGAAGTAGTTGTTCACCCGCAGGCCGCCGCCCAGATGACCGTCATAGCCCAGCGCCGCCGCCCAGCCGTTCCAGCCGGTCCAGGTCCGGTTCTCGGCGCTGAGATGGATGAGCGGCTGCCGCGCGAGGTCCGGCAGGCCGGTGATCCCTGCGCTGTCGGCAAAGTCAGGGCTCGCCATGGCCGAGATCCGGTCCTTGAACAGCAGCCGCCGGTCTGCCGCGTCGTCGACGATGTCACCGTAGACGATGGTGAGATCCGTGCGGATCGACGCGCCCGGCGTGTCGGTGACGTTCTGCGACACGGGGATGTTGCCGTGGCTTTTCCAGAATTGCGACAGCCGCGGCGTCAGCCAGAGCGACGATACCGCGGTGGTGACCTGAATGCTCACCGCCTCCGCGTCCGGTTGCAGGCGGATCTGCGCGATGCCGTCCGACATCTGCTCGAATCCGCGCTGCAGCGCGACCAGCAGCACCGCGCCCGCCTCGGTCAGGTCCACCCCGCGCGGGTTGCGCTGAAAGAGCACGCGGTCCAGCTCGGCCTCCAGCGCCTTGATCTGGTGGCTGACGGCGGCGGGAGTCACGTTCAGCTCGACCGCCGCACGCTTGAAACTGACGTGCCGCGCCGCCGCCTCGAAGGCGGTGAGCGCGCTCAGGGAAGGCAGGTCGTATGGCCGTCGCCCCATTAGTTATCCTTCGCCATGGATCCCGAACCCCATGCCTATAGCACAGGCCCCGGCACGGAGGCATTAGCCTGCCTAAGCCTCCATGAATTTTTTCGACATTGTGCGACTCGGCCCCGAAACCGCAGAGAGGGCGAAACACCTCACGCGGAGCCACTCATGTCCCAGCCAGCCCTTGCCGCCGTCCCCTCCCGCGATCCGCTGCTGCAGCCCTACCAGCTCAAGCACCTGACGCTGAAGAACCGGATCATGACCACCAGCCATGAACCGGCCTATCCCGAGGACGGTATGCCCAAGGACCGTTACCGGCTTTACCACGCCACCCGTGCCCGGGCCGGCGTGGCCTTGACCATGACCGCGGGGTCGGCGGCGGTGTCACGCAACTCTCCGCCCGTGTTCAACAACATCCTCGCGTACCGCGACGAGGTGGTGCCGTGGATGAAGGCGCTGACCGATGACTGCCACGAACACGGCTGTGCGGTGATGATCCAGCTCACCCATCTGGGCCGCCGGACGCATTGGAACAAGGGCGACTGGCTGCCCATCGTCGCCGCCGGTCCCGAACGCGAACCGGCGCACCGGGCCTTTCCCAAGATCATCGAGGACTGGGAGATCGACCGCATCATCACCGACTATGCCGATGCGGCAGAGCGGATGCAGGCCGCCGGCCTCGATGGGGTCGAATTCGAATGCTACGGCCATCTGATGGACCAATTCATGTCGCCGCTGACCAACGCGCTCGACGCGCCCTGGGGCGGCAGCCTGGAGAACCGGGCGCGCTTTGCGCTCGAGGTCTATCGCGCCTGCCGCAAGCGGGTGGGCGACGGATTCCTGCTGGGGATGCGCTACACCGCCGACGAGACCGCCGCCGGCGGCATCGGCCCCGAGGAGGGCCTGCGCATCGGCCAGATGTTCAAGGCGGCGGGCGTCGATTTCCTGAACGTCGTGCGCGGCCAGATACACACCGATGCGGCGCTCACGAACGTGATCCCGGTGCAGGGCATGACATCCGCGCCGCATCTCGACTTTGCGGGCCGTGTCCGGGCCGAGGTCGGCCTGCCCACCTTCCACGCCGCGCGCATCCCGGACGTGGCCACCGCCCGTCACGCAATCGCCTCGGGTCAGCTCGACATGGTCGGCATGACCCGCGCGCACATGGCGGATCCGATGGTGGTCAAGAAGATCATGGAGGGCCGCGAGGACGACATCCGCCCCTGCGTCGGCGCCAACTACTGCCTCGACCGGATCTACCAGGCGGGCGACGCGCTTTGCACCCACAATGCCGCGACGGGCCGCGAATTGACCATGCCGCACGAGATCGCGCCCGCGGATGTGAAAAAGAAGGTTGTCATTATCGGCACCGGCCCCGCCGGGCTCGAAGCGGCGCGCGTCGCCGCAGAGCGTGGCCACGACGTGACGGTGTTCGAAGCCGCCCCCAACCCCGGCGGCCAGATCCGCCTGACCGCCCAGTCCGAGCGGCGGCGCGAGATGATCGGCATCATCGACTGGCGCATGGCGCAATGCGCGGCGCGCGACGTGGCCTTCCACTTCAACACCTATGCCGAGGCCGACGACGTCACCGCGCTGAACCCCGACGTGGTGATCGTCGCCACCGGCGGCATGCCGCATACCGAGGTGCTGGAGACCGGCAACGACCTCGTGGTGTCGAGCTGGGACATCATCTCGGGCGATGTGAAGCCGGGAACCCGGGTGCTGGTCTACGACGACGCGGGCGATCACCCTGCCCTGCAAGCCGCCGAGAAGATTGCCAAAACCGGCGCGCATGTCGAGGTCATGACCCCCGACCGCAGCTTTGCGCCCGACGTGATGGCGATGAACCTCGTGCCCTACATGCGCAGACTGCAGGACAAGGACGTCAAGTTCACCGTGACCTACCGGCTCATGGACGTGCGCCGCAACGGCAACATGCTGACGGCGGTGATCGGCACCGACTATTCGAAGCACCGCGAAGAGCGCGACTTCGACCAGATCGTCGTCAACCATGGCACGATCCCGCTGGACGAGCTGTATTTCGACCTCAAGCCGCTCAGCACCAACCGCGGCGCGGTGGACCAGGACGCCATGGTCGCCGCCCGCCCGCAGCCCGCAGGACAGCACGACGGCAGCTTTGCGCTTTACCGCATCGGCGACGCGGTCAGCGCCCGCAACACCCATGCCGCGGTCTATGACGCGCTGCGGCTGATGAAGGATATCTGAACCGCGGCGGGGCGTGATCCGTCCGATGTCGGAAAGATCGCGACACCCGCCGCATTTTCGCCAGAGCGCCGGCGCGGCGCGCCGTACATCTGGCCCCGACACGTCCCCGAGGGGGACTCAACAAGGACACTTCCCATGATCCGTGACGCCGACGTCCTTTCCATGCTGATGGCCCGCCAGCCCGACTTCTCGCTGGATCAGCCGTTCTATACCGATCCCGATCTCTACCAGATCGACCTGGCCAAGATCTGGTACAGGGAGTGGCTGGTGGCGGGCGCCGCGGTCGAGATGCCCAAGACCGGCAGCTACGTCACGCTGCAGATCGGCGCCTATGGCGTGATCATCGTGCGCGGTGGCGACGGCAAGATCCGCGCCTTCCACAACTCCTGCCGTCACCGCGGCAGCCGCATCTGCTCCGCCGCCCGCGGCACCGCGCCCAAGCTGGTCTGCCCCTACCACCAGTGGACCTATGAACTGGACGGCACGCTCTTGTTCGCGCGCGAGATGGGGCCGGACTTCAAGCCCGCGGATTTCCCCCTGAAATCCGTGCATTGCGAGGAAGTCGCGGGCATGGTCTTCATCTGCCTCGCCGAGGAAGCGCCGGATTTCGCGCCCTTCCGCGCGGTGGCCGAAAAGTACCTGGCGCCACACAAGCTCAACGACTGCAAGGTCGCGCACCAGTCCACCATCGTCGAACAGGGCAACTGGAAGCTGGTGATGGAGAACAACCGCGAATGCTATCACTGCGCGGGCTCGCATCCGTCGCTCTGCCGCACCTTCCCGGAAGACCCCAACCTCTTTGGCGGCGCCGACGGCAAGGGCGCTCCGCAGCTTGAGGCGCATATCGCCCGCTGCGAGGATGCCGGGCTGCCGTCGAAATTCACCATCGCCCATGACGAGCAGTGGCGTTTCATCCGCATCCCGTTCCTGGGCAACGCCTGTTCCTACACGATGGACGGCAAACCGGCGGTGTCGAAACGCGTCGGCGACGTGCCCTTCGACAACGCCGGGTCGCTGCTTTTCTTCCACTACCCGAACTCGTGGAACCACTTCCTGTCTGACCAGAACATGATCTTCCGGATGCTGCCGATCAGCGACACCCAGACCGAGGTGACGACCACCTGGCTGGTGCACAAAGACGCGGTCGAGGGGCAGGATTACGACCTGCAGCGCCTGACCGAGGTCTGGGAGAACACCAATGCCGAGGACCGCGCCGTGGTCGAGGAAAACCAGAAGGGCGTCAATTCGCCCGCCTACGAACCCGGCCCCTACAGCCGCGTGCAGGAATCGGGCGTGATCCAGTTCGTCGACTGGTACGCGCGCACCATGCAGCGCCGCCTGACCGGCCGCCGGATGATGGCGGCGGAGTAAGCCGATGATCCCGATGCCGCGCGACGACGCTCCGGTCTGGAAGGACACCGAGGTGCTGGAATGCGTCTCGGTGATTCCCGAGGCGCCGGGGGTGATGACCTTCAGCTTCCGCCCCCCGTCGGGCGCACGGTTCCACTTTCGCGCGGGCCAGTTCCTGACCCTCGACCTGCCGGTGCCGGGCAACCCGGTCAGCCGGACCTTCACCATCTCGTCCTCGCCCACCTCGACCGCCTACGTGTCGATTACCGTCAAGGTGCAGGAGGGCAGCATCGGCGTGCGCTGGATGCTGGACCACCTGACCATCGGCACGCGCATCACTGCGCACGGGCCGGCGGGCGTGTTTCACCTGCCGCCGCAGCCCGATGGCAAGTACCTCTTCATCGGCGCCGGGTCCGGGGTGACGCCGTTGCATTCGATGACCAACTTCCTCTGGGAACGTGGCGAGATGCCGGACATCACCTTCATCTCGGTGGCGCGGCGTCCGTCCGAGCTGATCTTCCGGCGGCGGTTGGAATACATGGCCAGCCGCTCGCCTGGGCTGAAGCTGGCCTTCGTGGTCAAGGACGAGGACCCGTTCGACGCCTGGACCGGCTATCGCGGCCGCTTCAACCAGCTGATGCTGGGCCTGATGGCGCCCGACTACCTCGAACGCGAGGTCTATTGCTGCGGGCCGGAGAGCTTCATGGATTCGGTGCGCGAGATGCTGATCTCGCTCGGCTACGACATGGAGAACTACCACCAGGAGAATTTCCACGCCGCCGCCACCACCATCGACGAGGTGCCGGAGCTCGAGGATTACGTACCGGGCGACGAGGCCAAGGCCGAGATCGTCTTTGCCAATTCCGGCGTCTCGGCCACCTGCCTGGAGACCGACACGGTGCTGGCGATCGCCAAGTCCTCGGGGCTCAACATTCCGTCGGGCTGCAATTTCGGCGTCTGCGGCACCTGCAAGGTGCGGAAAACCGCCGGAGAGGTGCACATGGTCCACAACGGCGGCATCACCGAGGACGACATCGCCGAGGGCTACATCCTCGCCTGCTGCTCCAAGCCCGTGGGCAAGGTCGAGGTGGCGGTCTAGGGGCGAGGTTTCCCGTGCCAGCGCCGACCCGCGGGGTGGCCCATCCCGCCGGTCGTGCTTGGCACTTTATGCCCGCCACACCCGCACGCCGCCTCAGCTTTGCACCAAGACCGGCCAAAGCGCCGCCCACCACGCCAAAGGCATGCCTTGGGCATGATGCCCGCACGGCGGCCGCAAGCGGCCTTGAGTCCGTGCCCGGAAAAAGCCCGGCGCACCCCTCGGTCAGGAATACCCCACCACGCCCCGTCTTGCGCCGGCCATCCAACCTCGCCAGACTGCCGCCAACAAGAACAAGCGCAGTTCCAGAGCATGAAGACCTTTACCCGACGTGCCGCTCTGCTGGGCACCGGCGCCCTGATCGGCGGCTACCTCACGCACCGCTATTCCGCCGCGAACCCGACGCTCGCCGGGACGCGCAGCCTCAAGCCCACCGGCACCGGGCGCACGCTGAACGACGCCTCGGGGCTCAGCCAGACACCGATCTTCCGCCACATCACCCGCACGGACGATCCCGACGACGCCCTGATCGCCGCCCTGCGGGTTGAGATTGCCGAAGCGCGCACCGCGGGCCGCCCCGTGGCGCTGTCGGCGGCGCGGCATTCCATGGGCGGGCAGTCGATCCCCCGGAACGGCCATGCGATCACCGTCGACAACGGTTTCGTCGAATTGGACAGCGCCGCAGAGACGATGCAGGTGAGCGCCGGCGCGCGCTGGGCACAGGTGATCGCGGCGCTCGATCCGCAGGGGTTCGGCCCCAAGGTCATGCAATCCAACAACGATTTCGGCGTCGCCGCGACCTTCTGCGTCAATGCCCACGGCTGGCCGGTCAAGATGGGTCCGATGGGCGCCACGGTCCGCAGCTTCGAGATGATCCTGCCCTCGGGCGACCTCGTCACCTGTTCGCGGGACGAAAACGCCGAGCTCTTCGGCATGACGATGGGCGGCTACGGCTTGACCGGCGCGATCACGCGGATGGAAGTGGAGGTGGCCCGCAACCGCAATCTCGACCCTGCTTACGAGACCTTTCCGGCCGAGGAGTTCGGCACCCGCTTCGTCGCCGCCATAGACGATCCGGAGGTCACCATGGCCTACGGGCGGCTCAACGTCGGGCGCGCGGATTTCTTCGAAGAGGCGCTGATGATCACCATGCGCCCCTCCGAGGATCAGACCGACATCCCACCCGCCAGCGGCTCCGGCACGGTGTCGCATCTCGCCTCCTACCTCTACCGCGCGCAGCTGGGCAACGAGCGGTTGAAACGCCTGCGTTGGTGGACCGAGACCGAGGTCGGCTCGCTGATCGGCAAGGGCCCGTTCACGCGCAACAGCCTCATCAACGAACCGGTGGTGACGCTGGACGACCGCGACCCCGACCGCACCGACATCCTTCACGAATATTTCGTCAGTCCAGAGCGGTTCCCGGACTTCCTCGAGGTGTGCCGGCGGATCATCCCGGCCTCCTACCAGGAATTCCTGAACGTCACGCTGCGCTACATCGACACCGATCCCGACAGCGTGCTGGCCTATGCGCCTGTGCCGCGTATCGCCGCCGTCATGTCCTTCAGCCAGGAGATGACCGCCCGCGCCGAGGCCGACATGGCCCGCATGACGCGGGAGCTGATCGAAGCCATCACCGATATCGGCGGCACCTACTACCTGCCCTACCGGCCGCACGCGACGGTCACCCAGTTCGCCCGCGCCTATCCGCGCGCGATAGAATTCGCCGAGGCCAAGCGCGTGCTCGACCCGGACCTCACCTTCCGCAACGCCCTGTGGGACACCTACCTGGAGCCGCTATGACCCTTCTGCAAAAGATCTGCCTCGGCTACACGGTCGCGCTGCTGGGGGCGGCGTCGATCAACTACATCCCCGGTCTGACCGATGACGAGGGGCTGGCCTTCGGCATCTTCGCGCTCGACCTCTTCGACGACGCGCTGCACGTCGCCTCGGCGCTCTGGGCGCTGGCAGCGGCGCTCGTCAGTCACCGCGCGGCGAAGATCTTCCTTGTGCTTTTCGGCGCGCTCTACCTTGGCGACGGGGTGTTCGGCTTCTTCACCGGCTACGGCTTTTTGGACTTCGGCATCTTCACCAACCCTTCCGCGGGGATGTCCTGGACCCTGCCCCGGCTCTTCGCCAACCTGCCGCACCTTGCGCTCGGGGGCTTCGCGCTCTGGGCCGGGCTGAAACTGGACCGCCGCTGATGCTGCGCTGGCTGGGGCGCCTGCTGCTCGTGCTGGTGCTGGGCTTGGCGCTGCTGCTGGCGCCGGTCGCCTATAACGACCTGGCCTGCACCGCCCCGACCGATTCCGAGGATTACGCTGCGATCCTGCCGCCCGAACAGCACCGGGCCGAGGCGCGCACCCTGCTGACCTACCCCGAATGGCACATCGTGCATGCCTATGACGACTACGCCCGGGTCATCGGCGACGGCGATCCGCACGACTACGCCTTCTTGCCCGCGATCACCGGCTACTGGTCGTCGCTCTGCGCGCTGACCACGGCGGCGGCAGAGCACGGCGGCATGGACACCGGCGCCAAGCAGCTGGTCTATACCATCGGCGTGAGCTTCACCGCCGAATTGCTGGCCAAGGCCGCTTACGAGGAAACGCTGGGCCGTCTCTTTGCCTCCCTGCGCGGACCGGAACCGGCGCCGCTCGACCGGCTGACGGCGCAGCAGGCCGCGGAATACGCGCAGTTCCTGCAGCAGGTGCCCTGGTACAAGTGGGATTTCGACGGCGCCGCGGTGGCGCTTTCCGAGAACGCCACCGATGCCCTGCGAGACCGCGAACGGTCGCTGGCCGTGGGGTTGGAGTACCGGTTCAAATCCGCCTATGCGGGACTGATCGCACAAGCGGTCGAGAGTGTCGGGGCAGATGCCCTGCGGCTGCAGATGGTAGTGACCGGGTTGGAGGCAGAGGCGCTTGCGGCCCTGCCCGACGTTCAGGTGATCCGCGAGGAGGATGCGGGGCTGGTGATCGAAACCCCGCGTTACCGGGCGCTGACACGGCTTCTGGAACGGATGGCTGCGGAGGGCGCGGATTTCGTAGAGATCGCGGGCAACGACGATGTCCTCTACACCGCCGTGTCGGTTTTTCCGCAAGCCGACGGCGCGCTGTTCAGCTTCGACCGGCAGGGCTATGGCGACACGCGGCACCTGTTCCTGACGAAGGTGACGCGGCTCGCGGACGACCTGCGCGCGATGGAAGGGCGGCAGATGACGCTCGAACATGTTCACGACTATTAGGCGCTGGAGCCTCGCGCTGCTGGGTGTCGCGGCCGGATGGCTGGCGACGCTGGCACTGGTGATGGTGCTGAGCGACGCCGCCCCGGGCGCCATCGCGGTGCTGCCGCGCGGCGATTTCGTGTCGCGGCTGCCTGAGGACGCAGCGGTGGTGGGCGGTGGCCCCGCCTGGGTCGCGGTGCGCGCCGACAGGGAGGGGCTGGGGCTTGCGCTCTACCGTGCGGGCGCGTTGCTGGTGCTGCCCGCGGGCCTGCCGGGATGCCTGCCCCTTCCCGGTGCGCCGCCGTCCTGACGGACTCGGCGCAGGGCCCGAACCTAGGTTGCGCCAAATTTTTGCCCCATTTTGGTTTTAACCATCCTTTAGACAGACTCGGGTGGGGCGTTCGAGATCTTCAAGGAGCATATCATGCTGCGTAAAACCGGGCTTTTCTCCGTGCTGGCCGCCGTGGCCCTCGCGGCCCCTCTGCACGCCGAGGAGCATTACGTGATGCTGCTCGACACCGGCTATTTCCCCGATTTGGTCCATCCCTCGGTGGGCGACACGGTCCGCTTCTACAACCAGGGTGAACTTCCCATGTCCGCCACCGCCTCGGACGGCAGCTGGAGCACCGGCCTGCTGCTGCCCGGCCAGGATTACACGCTCGAGGTCGTGGACGGGATGAAGGCAACCTACAACAACCTGCTGCCCGATGCACTCGACCTGGGCGGACTGCTCGGCACGACCGGCGAAGTAGTCGAGGCGATCGGCCAGATCGACTACCTCAACCCGCCGCCGGTTGACCTTGGCAGCGACGGCAAGCCGCTGATGCTGGCCGACGAGGCCTACGACAACTGATCTTGCAGCTTATGCAGGGTTCAGCGGCTCTACCAGCGTGGGGCCGCTGGCCTTGTTGGAGTTGACCTTTGGGTCGACACGATAGAAGGCCAGCGCATCCTCGGGGGCGGCGGTCATCAGCCGCGCGGCGCCATGCCCCGCCTCGCCCAGCCAAAGCGGCCAGTCTTGGGACGACAGCACCACCGGCATCCTGTGATGGATCCGCGACATCGCGTCGTTGGCACCGGTGGTGACGATGGCACAGGTGCGGTACGCGGTGCCGTCCCGTTCCCAGTCCTGCCAGACGCCGGCAAAGGCCAGCGCCTCGCCGTCCGCCGGATGGATGTACCACGGCAGCCGCTTGCCGTCCGCGTCCTTGGTCCATTCGTAAAAGCCGTTGGCCGGGATGAGGCAGCGCCGGTCGCGGGCGGCGGCGCGGAAGGCGGGTTTATCGGCGATGGTCTCGGCCCGCGCGTTGATCAGCAGCGGTCCGTCGTTCGGCGCCTTGTACCAATGCGGCAGGAACCCCCAACGCATCGCGCCGAGCCGGCGAGCGCTACCGTCGTGCCAGACCGCATGCACGTCGTTGGTCGGGCAGACGTTGTAATTGGGCACCTGCGGCAGGTCGTTGCCCGGCACCGCGTCGAAAAGCTGCGCCATGGCGTCGCTGGGCAGGGTCACGGCAAAACGTCCGCACATGGCCCTAGCGCCCCAGGCTTGAGTAGAGCATCAGCCCGCAAGCCGGCAGTTCCGCATCCACCCGCCCCCAGGCCGCGCCGAAGGCGATGGGATCGAGGCTAGAGGCCGCCTCGATCTCGCGCAGGGAGCGGCGACCGTTGACCGCGGCCAGCGCGCGGGCGGCGTTTTTCGGCAGGTCCAACTGCGTTTTGGCCCCGCCCAGCGACACAGGCAGGGGTTTGCCCTGCCCCACGGCCCGCGCCACCGCGTCGGGCGCCGCGCCGCGCAGGTGCGGGACCAGGCTGCGGTCACGCATCGTGGCAGGCTTGCGGTCTTCGCCGGCCGGGGCGGCATAGGCGACGTGAGTCTTGATGGTGCCGCGCAGCTTTTCCGCAGCGGCCATGGCCGCGCGGTCTGGCATACCCTCGGGCCTGTCGGTGATCCGGCCCAAGTCGTAGAGCGCGGGCATGGAAAAGGACACCAACTGCCAGCCGGTCGCATCCAGCGTCGCCAGCAGGCTTTCGACGTCATAGGCGCGGTCCTGCGCATGCAGCAGCAGGTCGTAGAACCCGGCATCGCTGTCGCGGTGGTCGCGCAGGTTGGTGTTGGCAGCGAAGGGATGGCCTTCGGGCAAGGCCGCGACGATCTCCTTCGCGCGTGCAAGCCGCTCTTCGGGCGGCAGACCGTCCAGCAGCGTGCCGAAGGCTTCTTGCAGCGGGTAGACCCCCGAGCGACCATAAGGCGCGTAGACCATGAAACCCATGCCGCCGCCCGGCGCCAGGGCGGCGCGCAGGGCGCCGAAGCCCGCCTCGGGCTCCGGCAAGTGATGCAGCACGCCGCAGCAGTCGATATAGTCGAAGGGGCCATGCTCGGCCGCATCCAGCAGCGAACCCGTGACGAAAGTGATGCCGGTGAGGCCGCGCGCCTCTGCCCGCGCTTCGGCCACGGCGCGGGCGGCCTTGGACATATCGAGATAGGTGATCGCGTAGGGCTTCCCGGCGCTGGCAAGCACCTGCGCCAGCTGGATCAGCCCGTCGCCAGTGCCACCGCCCGCCACCAGCGCCCGCAGCGGCTGTGACCAGTCGCGTTTGCCTGCGAACAGGAAATGGTCGATTTCGAGCGGATGCGAGGGCGAGCCGGTGATGAGCCGGGTGCGTTCGTCCGCCGGGTCACGCTCGGGGTACGGGTAGACTTCGTATTGTTCCTGAACCGTGACCATGCCGCCCCCGATTTTAGCGCAGAGTGTCATGGGTGATGGAGGTTGCCAAGGGCGGGGAGATACGGTGCGGCGATGCAGACCGCGTGTGGGTCTGCCGGAAATCTCACAGTTCGATGAGTGTGCCGCTTTTCGCGGAACAAAGGCGGCCCAAGGCCGCCGCCGCGCATCGCCGGGCCACCCCAGGGCCCGGCGATTTGGTCACAACCATGCAAAGCTGCCCGGGAAGATGTATTTGGCCGGCATAAAGCACTTTGGCGGCAACCTGCGATCGCCGGTCCGTGGCCCGCCGACGCGCGGCCTTACAGTTCTAGCCTCACAAAAAACGCCCCCGCAGAGACCTGCGAGGGCGCCAGGATAGAAGGATCAGACCTTACTTGATGGTGATCCGGCCGTCCGTATAGGGCGTGTAGGGCGCGTTCTCGGCGATGTATTCCGCGGTCACGTCGGCCAGGTCCGGGCCGAAGTCATAGGCGTTCTCGGCCTCGACGAACATGCTGTAACCGTCGCCACCGTTGCGCACATAGTTGTTGGACACCACGCCGTAGAGTTGCGCCGGGTCGACCGGTTCGCCGCCGATCATCACCAAAGACACGCGCGATCCGACCTCTGCCGCGGGATCGACGACAAAGCTCATGCCGGCGACCTGCGGGAAGCGGCCCGCGCCTTCGTCCATCTGGCTCACGCCGTTCTCCAGCGCCTCGACCAGCGTCGCGCCCGAGACCTGGAAGGTCGAGAGCGTGTTCTGGAACGGCAGCACGGTCAGCACCTCGCCCATGGTCACCTCGCCTTCGTCGATCGACGCACGGATGCCGCCACTGTTCTGGATCGCCACGTCGATGCCTTGGTCGCGCACGCGCGCCAGCATCGCATCGGCGATGAGGTTGCCCATGCCGCATTCCATCGCGCGGCAGACGTCGCGATCGCCCACCACGGCCATGCCGGCCTCGGCCACCACGCGGTTGCGGATCTCCTCGAGCGGGGCGGCGGCTTCGGCAATGCGCGCCTTGATCGTTTCGTTCTCGGCCACGGAGGCATCCATCAGGAGCGGCGCGCCGGTGGCTTCGGTCACGTTGCCCGCGTCGTCGAAGGTCACGTTCAGCTCGCCCAGGAACTTGCCGTAGGCATAGGCCTGAACGATCTGCACGCCGTTGACGACCGTGGGATAGGCGCCGGCCGCGCCCTCCATGTCGCCCAAGAGCGTGTTGGAATGGCCGCCGACGATCACGTCGACGCCGGTGGTGTTCTCGGCCACCCGCTGGTCGACGCCATAGCCCGAATGCGACAGCACGATGATCTTGTTCACGCCCTCTTCGGTCAGCTTGTCGACCTCGCCCTGCACCGCGTCCGAGGGGTCGGTAAAGACGATGTTGGGCCCGGGGCTGGCCAGTTCGTCGGTGTCCTGCGGGGTGAGCCCGATGAAGCCCAGCTTTTCGCCGTTCTGTTCGATCACCGTCGATTTCATCAGCACATCAGCCAACAGCGGTTCGCCCGAGACATCGGCATTGGACATCAGCACCGGAAACTCGACCGCGTCCATGAAACCACGCAGAACCTCGGGACCGTCGTCGAATTCGTGGTTGCCCACGGTCATCGCGGTGTAGCCCATGTTGTTCATCATCTCGGCGGCGAGCTTGCCCTTGTAATAGGTGTAGAACAGCGTGCCCTGGAACTGGTCGCCGCCATCCACCAGCACCCAGTTGTCGCTGCGCGCCTTGGCATCCTCGATGGCCGTCATCAGCCGGGCCGAGCCGCCGAAACACTCTCCTGCTTCGTTGTCCTCGACCGAGCAGCCGGAATCGTAGGCGCTGATCGGTTCGAACCGGGCGTGAAAGTCGTTGGTGTGCAGGATCGTCAGCGCATATTCGGCGCTGGCCGCACCGGTGGTCAGCGCCAGCGCCGCCGCGCCGGACAGAAGACGATGCAGTGTCATGGGATTTCCTTTGCTGGGCTTCTTGATGGGTAAACGCTAGACCCAAGGCATCGCCCCTGTCCAGACGCATGCGCGGGCCGCCGTCGCGCGCCCCGACGTCATGCGCCAGAGGCTGCCCGAATGTCCGGCGGTGCGGCATCTTTTGCCGCGCCGCCCGCCGGAGCCTCTGCCTCTTGCCAAATCCGGTCTGGCACGGCATGTCAACGCCATGCTGATCTACAAGATATTCCGCAGAGACGAACACGAGGCCTTCTCCCGCGCGGGAGAGACCAAGGGCGCCCCGGTCGACCTGGCCGACGGCTACATCCATTTCTCCACCGCCGAAACCGTCGCCGAGACCGCCGCCAAGCATTTCAACGGCGAGGACGGTCTCAAGCTGCTGGCAGTCGAAGCGGACGGGCTGGGCGATGCGCTGATCTGGGAGGTGTCGCGCGGCGGCGTCGACTTCCCGCACCTCTACCGCCCGTTGCGCCGCGAAGACGTGCTCTGGACCCGCGACCTGCCGCTGCGGGATGGACGGCACCGGTTCGAGGGATTGCTGCCATGACCGCCGCAGCCGCACGGATCGAACGCGCCGGGCTTGCCCTGCTGCGTCGCGTCGATCCGGAGACGGCGCACGGGCTGGCGCTGACGGCGCTGCGCGCGGGACTCACCCCGGCGCCGGGCCTGATCAGTTCCGACCGGCTGCGGACCCAGGTGGCGGGGCTGCACCTGCCCAACCCTGTGGGTCTGGCCGCGGGGTTCGACAAGAATGCAGAGGCGCTGCTGGGTCTGTCGCGTGCGGGGTTCGGCTTTCTCGAGGTTGGCGCCACCACGCCGCTTGCGCAACCCGGCAACCCGCGGCCGCGGCTCTTCCGGCTGACGCGCGACCGGGCGGCGATCAACCGCTTCGGCTTCAACAACGACGGGATGGAGGCGATGGCCGAGCGGCTGTCGACCCGCCCGCGCGACGCGGTGATCGGCCTCAACCTCGGCGCCAACAAGGACAGCGCCGACCGGGCGGCGGATTTCGCCCAGGTCATGGCCCATTGCGGGCGTCACCTGGATTTCGCCACGGTCAACGTGTCGTCGCCCAACACCGAGAAACTGCGCGACCTGCAGGGCAAGGACGCGCTCGCGGCCCTTCTGGGCGGGGTGATCGAGGCGCGGAACGGTCTGGCGAAACCGATCCCGGTGTTTCTCAAGATCGCGCCCGACCTCGATGCCGGCGCGCTCAAGGACATCTCGGAAGTCGCCATCGCGGCGGGTGTCGCGGGCATCATCGCCACCAACACCACGCTGGACCGCACCGGGCTGACCTCTTCGCTGGCCTCCGAAGCGGGCGGCCTGTCGGGGCAGCCGCTGTTCGAACGGTCGACCCATGTGCTGGCGCGTCTGTCGCTTCTGACGGACGGTCGCCTGCCCCTGATCGGCGTGGGCGGCGTCGGATCGGCGGAACAGGCCTATGCCAAGATCCGCGCGGGCGCTTCAGCGGTGCAGCTTTACACGGCGCTGGTCTATGGCGGGCTGTCGCTGCTGCCCGAGATCGCGCGGGGGCTGGACCGGCTTCTGGCGCGCGATGGTTTCGGCTCGGTGGCCGAAGCGGTGGGCACGGGGCGGAAGGACTGGCTGTGATCACCTATTGGCACAATCCGCGGTGTTCGAAATCGCGCGCCGGACTGGCGCTCTTGCAGGAGAGCGGCCCGGCCCTGTCCGTCCGCCGCTACCTGGACGATCCGCCAACCGTCGACGAGTTGCGCGCGGTCCTGCATCTGCTGGACGTCCCGGCGATGCAGATGGTGCGCCGGAAAGAGCCGGAATTCGCGGCAATGGGCCTGCGGAGCGACAGCGACACCGAGACCGTTCTGCGCGCCCTCGCGGCAGCGCCGCGACTGATCGAACGTCCCATCGCGATCCGTGGAAATCGCGCGGCGATCGGCCGCCCGCCCGAGGCGCTGCGTGCCCTGCTCGACTGAGGGCGACCCCTTCGCGCACCGCCCCGACGACCACGGGTCCGCTGCGCATCAGGCTTGTCATGCAGGGTTCGTCACGTTATAGACCCGGCGTCGACACGGCGTTTCTCGCCGCAGAACAAAAACACAGGCAGGGTCGGACAACCACCGGCCCTTTGTCGTTTTGCGGTGGCGTCAGGACCAATCCAAGACCGGCGGAGACAACCGCACGGCCAGCAAATAGACGTAAGATAGGAAAACACACACGCATGTGCGCTAAAGCATCCATGGAGGAATTCGAAGCCCTCCTGAACGAAAGCTTCGAAATGGACACGCCCGACGAAGGGTCTGTCGTCAAGGGCAAGGTCATCGCCATCGAGGCGGGCCAAGCCATCATCGACGTCGGTTACAAGATGGAAGGCCGCGTCGAACTCAAGGAATTTGCGAACCCCGGCGAACAGCCCGACATTTCCGTCGGCGACGAGGTCGAGGTGTTCCTCCGTCAGGTCGAGAACGCCCGTGGCGAAGCCGTCATTTCCCGTGAAATGGCCCGCCGCGAAGAAGCCTGGGACCGTCTGGAAAAAGCCTATGCCGACGATGCCCGCGTCGAAGGCGCGATCTTCGGCCGCGTCAAGGGCGGCTTTACCGTCGATCTCGGCGGTGCCGTGGCCTTCCTGCCCGGCTCCCAGGTCGATGTGCGGCCGGTGCGCGACGCCGGCCCGCTCATGGGTCTCAAGCAGCCGTTCCAGATCCTCAAGATGGACCGCCGCCGGGGCAACATCGTGGTGTCGCGCCGTGCGATCCTCGAAGAAAGCCGCGCCGAGCAGCGCGCCGAGGTCATCAGCAACCTCACCGAAGGCCAGGCCGTGGACGGCGTGGTCAAGAACATCACCGAATACGGCGCCTTCGTCGACCTCGGCGGTGTGGACGGCTTGCTGCACGTCACCGACATGGCCTGGCGCCGGGTGAACCACCCGTCCGAGATCCTGTCGATCGGCGAAACCGTCAAGGTGCAGGTCATCAAGATCAACAAGGAAACCCATCGTATCAGCCTCGGCATGAAGCAGTTGCAGGAAGATCCGTGGGACCTGGTCGCGGCCAAGTACCCGCTGGAATCCGTGCATGCGGGCCGCGTGACCAACATCACCGATTACGGCGCCTTCGTGGAGCTGGAACCGGGCGTCGAAGGTCTGGTCCACGTCTCCGAGATGTCCTGGACCAAGAAGAACGTGCACCCCGGCAAGATCGTGTCGACTTCCCAAGAGGTCGAAGTCATGGTGCTGGAAATCGACCAGGCCAAGCGCCGCGTGTCGCTGGGCCTCAAGCAGACCATGCGCAACCCGTGGGAAGTCTTCGCGGAAACCCATCCCGAGGGCACGCAGGTCGAGGGCGAGGTCAAGAACATCACCGAATTCGGTCTCTTCATCGGTCTCGATGGCGAAATCGACGGCATGGTGCACTTGTCGGACCTCAGCTGGGACGAGCGTGGCGAGGATGCCATCCAGAACTACCGCAAGGGCGACGTGGTGCAGGCGGTCGTGTCCGAAGTGGACACCGAGAAGGAGCGCATCTCGCTCTCGATCAAGGCGCTCGGCGGCGACAAGTTCGCCGAAGCCGTGGGCGGCGTGAAGCGCGGTTCGATCATCACCGTGACCGTCACCGCGATCGAGGACGGCGGCATCGAGGTGGAATACGAGGGCATGAAGTCCTTCATCCGCCGCTCCGACCTGAGCCGCGACCGCGCCGAACAGCGCCCCGAGCGGTTCTCTGTCGGTGACAAGGTCGATGTGCGCGTGACCAACGTGGACAGCAAGACCCGTCGCCTGGGCGTGTCGATCAAGGCGCGCGAGATCGCCGAAGAGAAAGAGGCCGTGGAACAGTTCGGCTCTTCCGACTCCGGTGCGTCGCTCGGCGACATCCTGGGTGCGGCGCTGAAGCGCGACGACGACTAAACGGCGTCCACGACGATCCGATCCAAAGCCCCGTGCCGCGTGCACGGGGCTTTTTCGTGCCCCGAACGGTGCCCGGCTGCACGGCGTCCCAAGCCCGAATCAATGCCCCGGGGACCGGCGACAGCGCGGAAGCGAAGCCCGGAATTCCCCGCGGGAACGGCCGCGAAAAGTCGCAAAATTCCGCCAATGGCCCCAAAGCCTCTGCAAATATTGGATTTTTCACGCCGGATCGTGTTTCCGTTTTGCCGAACTCGTCCTATAGTCGATGCATAACAATTTCAGACGCGGATCAGCGTCTTGGGGGGATTAGCGACCATGATCAGGTCTGAACTGATTCAGAAGATCGCCGACGAGAATCCGCATTTGTACCAGCGCGACGTCGAGCGTATCGTGAACACCATCTTCGAAGAGATCACCGATGCCATGGCCCGGGGCGACCGGGTCGAACTGCGCGGCTTCGGCGCGTTCTCCGTGAAAAAGCGCGATGCGCGCGTGGGCCGCAATCCGCGCACCGGGGAATCCGTCGAGGTCGAGGAAAAGCACGTGCCCTTTTTCAAGACGGGCAAGCTGCTGCGCGACCGCCTGAACGGAAAGTAATCCATGCGCTATATCCGCTATGCCTTCCTGGCCGCTCTGGCCGTTGTCCTGATCTGCGTGGCCCTGGCCAACCGCGGCCTTGTCACACTGCAGCTGCTGCCCGCCGACGTCTCGGCTCTGCTGGGGTTCCAGGAAACGATCAGCCTGCCGCTGTTTCTGGTGATTTTCGGCGGCATCGCCGCGGGCCTGCTGATCGGCTTCATCTGGGAATGGCTGCGCGAGCACAAGCACCGCGCCGAAGCCGCCCGCCGCCAGTCCGAGGTCAAGCAGCTGCAGCGCGAGTTGCGACGCGTGAAGGGCGAGCGCGACAAGGACAAGGACGAGGTTCTGGCGCTGCTCGATCAGGCGAGCTGAAGAGTCTTCGTTCGAAGGCGAAACCCTTTTCGTTTGGGGGCGCTGCCCCGTCCGCGCGCCGGCGCGCGGACTCCCCGGAGTATTTGACGCCCTTGGAAACAGGCGCGCGAGGCGAAACGACGATGTCGGACATCAGGGTCAAGATCTGCGGGCTGACACGGCCCGAGGACGTTACCGCCGTGGCGGATGCCGGCGCGGCCTATGCGGGATTCGTGTTCTTTCCGAGATCACCGCGCCATGTAGAGGTCGACCGGGCGCGGGCTCTGGCCGTCGCGGCGCCGCCGGGGCTGGCCAAGGTGGCGCTGGTGGTCGATGCGGATGATGCGCTGCTGGATGCGATCACCGCCCAAGTGCCCCTCGACATGCTGCAACTGCATGGCACCGAGAGCCCGGAACGGGTCGCCGCGCTCCGCGCGCGCTACGGCCTGCCGGTGATGAAGGCGGTAGGCGTCGCCGATGAAAGCGACCTGCCCGCGCTGTTGGACTATGGCCGCGTGGCCGATCAGTTGCTGGTCGATGCCAAGCCGCCCCAGGACGCGGCCCTGCCCGGCGGCAACGGGCTGTCCTTCGACTGGCGGCTGATCGCCGGGCGGCGCTGGCCGGTGCCCTGGATGCTGGCCGGGGGGCTGACGCCGGACAACGTCGCCGAGGCCATCGCCCTGACCGGCGCGCGGCAGGTCGACGTGTCGTCGGGCGTGGAGGCGGCGCCAGGGATCAAGGACGCGGGCAGGATTGCCGCTTTCGTCGCGGCGGCGACGGTGCGGCCGACGGTTCCGAAACTGGTCTGAACGACACTGCGCAATGCAGTCGCCCCGCCCTTCGGTTCGAAGGACGGGGCGTTTTCATCGCCGGGAAGATCAGGCCGCGCTCATCGCCTCGGCGGGCGGTTCCTTGGCGCCGGTCATGAAGGCCACCGCGTCGGACATGGTGTAATCGTCCGGGTTCACAACGCAGAGCCGGCGGCCCAGCCGGTGAACGTGGATACGGTCGGCCACTTCGAAGACATGCGGCATGTTGTGGCTGATGAGCACGATGGGAATCCCCCGCGAGCGCACGTCCTGGATGAGCTCGAGCACCTTGCGGCTTTCCTTGACGCCAAGGGCGGCGGTCGGCTCGTCGAGGATGATGACCTTGGACCCGAAGGCAGCGGCGCGGGCCACCGAAACGCCCTGGCGCTGGCCACCCGACAGCGTTTCCACCGCCTGGTTGATGTTCTGGATCGTCATCAGGCCGAGTTCGCTGAGCTTTTCGCGGGCGAACTCCTCCATCGCCTTCTTGTCCAGCATCTTGAGGTATTTGCCCATGAAGCCCGGCTTGCGGATCTCGCGGCCGACGAACATGTTGTCGACGATCGACAGCGCCGGGGACAGGGCGAGCGTCTGGTAGACCGTTTCGATCCCCGCGTTGCGCGCACCCAGCGGAGAGCTGAAGGTGATCGGCTTGCCTTCCAGTTCGATGCTGCCCTCGTCCACCTGAACGGCGCCCGACAGGGCCTTGATAAGAGAGGATTTTCCGGCGCCATTGTCCCCGATCACAGCGAGGATTTCACCGGGGTAGAGGTCGAAGTCGGCGTTGTCGAGGGCCGTCACGCGGCCATAGCGCTTGACCAGTCCGCGGGCCTTGAGGATGGGTGCCTGTGTCATTGCGATACCTTTCCGAAATCGAGCGGACCTGCCGCGATTGCAAGGGGTTGCGGGACGACGTTCATGCCGACACCTTCCGGATCCACTGGTCGATGGCGACGGCAAGGATGATCAGCCAGCCGATGGCGAAGACCTGCCACTGCACGTCGAGCCCGGCGAGGCGCAGGCCGCTCTCGAACACGCCGACGATCAGCGCGCCGAAGAGCGGACCCAGGATCGAGCCGCGCCCGCCGAAGAGTGAGATGCCTCCGATCACGACGGCGGTGATGCTTTGCAGGTTGGCTTCGGCGAAGGCGTTGGGAGAGATCGATCCGACCCGCCCGATCGAGGCCCAGGCGGCGATGCCGACCACCAGACCGGCCATCATGTAGACGGTCAGCAGCATCCGGTCCGTCTTGATCCCGGCCAGTTCGGCGGCTTCCTTGTCGTCGCCGATGGCATAGACGTGACGGCCCCAGGCGGTCTTGTTGAGCATGTACCACAGGACCGCGAAGACCAGAATCATCAGGATCACTCCAAAAGTGATCCGCGCCGAGCCCAGCGAAATGAACGAGCCGAATATCTTTAGAAACGGCGCCTCGGCATCGAGATCCTGGCTGCGGATCGACTGCGAGCCGGTCAGAAGGCGCAGGATCGACAAGAAGATGTACCAGGTGCCCAGCGTTACGATGAAAGGCGGCAGTTTCACGCGGGTCACGAAGAGCCCGTTCACCAGCCCACCGCCGATCGCGACCACGAAACCGAGGATCAGCGCGACGAAGCTGGGCATCCCGAGGTTGACGCCCGTGAGCCCCATGACCACCGCCGAAAAGATCATCAGCGCCCCCACCGACAGGTCGATGCCCGCGGTCAGGATGATCAGCGACTGCGCCGCCGCGAGGATGCCGATGATCGACACCTGCTGCATCACGAGGCTGAGGTTGAACATGGTCAGGAACTTGCCCTCGGTGACCATCGGCAGGCTGAAGATCAGGACGCTGGCCACCAGCACCATCACCGGCACCAGGGTCGGATTGAGGTGCAGAACGTGCTGGATCGTGTCCATTACGCCGCGGTGTTTGCGCTCGAAGGCGGCCACTTTCGTGTCGCTGGAACTCAGCGTGCTTTCGAAATCCTGTCCCGTCTTGCGGGACCCCTTCGGTGTGTCAGACATGATCTCTCCTCCTCCGGTCCAGCGTGGCCGAAACGAAATGTCGGGTCAAAGTTTTGTGAGAGGTGGGGTGGGAAGGAGCGCGACGCCCCTTCCCGAAAAGCGCGGGGTCAGCCCCAGCACTTCTCCAGAGCTTCGTCGGAGGTGATCGACGGGATGCCGTCGACCGGATTGTCGGTCACCAGCTCGACGCCGGTGTTGGTGAAATCCAGGCCTTCGGAATTCTCCGGCTTGGTGCCGTCTTCGGCGAACTTGGCAATGGCCTCGACGCCCAGCGACGCCATCAGCAGCGGGAACTGCATGGAGGTGGCGCCGATCACGCCTTCCTTGACGTTCTGCACGCCGGGGCAGCCGCCATCGACCGACACGATCAGCGCCTGGTCTTCCATGCCGAAGGAGCGCAGCGCCTCGTAAGCGCCGGCCGCCGCGGGTTCGTTGATGGTGTAGACCACGTTGATGGAGCTATCGACCTGCATCAGGTTCTCCATCGCGGTGCGGCCGCCCTCTTCGTTGCCGTTGGTCACGTCGTTGCCGACGATGCGGGGGTCGTCCTCGTCGCCGATGTCGGTCGGGTCCTTGATGTCGATGCCGAAGCCCTGAAGGAAACCGTTGTTGCGCAGGTAGTCCACGGAGACTTCGCTGGCGTTGAGGTCCAGCATCGCGATCTTGGCCTCCTCGGGATTCTCGAGGCTGGCGGCAGCCCATTCGCCGATCAGCTCACCGGCCTTGAAGTTGTCGGTGGCAAAGGTCGCATCGGCCACGTCGGCGGGTTCGAAGGGCGTGTCGAGCGCGATCACGAGCGCACCGGCTTCACGCGCCTGGGTGATGATCGGGGTCAGCGACGGGCCGTCCGACGGGGTGATGAGGATGCCCTTGGCTCCGGCGGCGATGCAGCTTTCGACAGCGGCGATCTGGGTTTCGACGTCGCCGTCGATCTTGCCCGCGTAGGAGTTCAGCTCGATGCCCAGTTCCTCGGCCTTGGCCTCGGCGCCCTCTTTCATCTTGACGAAGAACGGGTTGGTGTCCGTCTTGGTGATCAGGCAGGCACTGATCGAATGCGATGCGGCCTGCGCCCCGCCTGCCATGCCGACAAGGCCAGCCGCGGTCATGCCCAGCAGGGCAGCTTTGGTAAAGGTGTTTGTCACGTTGGTTTCCTCCCAGAAATGCGTGCAATCCGCGGGGGGTCCGGCCCCGCTGAGTCGGGGCATCCTCCCAGAATGCCCTCTGCAACCAAGAAACAGGGAATCACCTGCTTCTGTCAATATTAAATAAATCACTCTTATTTATTATTGACAGACTCTGCGTCTCTCTTCCATTCTGCGTCATCGAGGGAGGACGGGATGTGAACGAGAAAAACCCAGGCGTACAGGCAGACCAGGAAACCGTGACCAGCATTCGCGGATCGAATCAATCCGGCATGCGCGCCCATAACGAACGTCTTGTGCTGTCCATCCTACGCCGCCTCGGCCCGATGGCAAAGGCCGATATCGCCCGGATGACCGGCCTTTCGGCGCAGACCGTATCGGTGATCATGCGGGCGCTGGAAACCGACGGGCTGCTGGCCAAGGGCGAACCGGTGCGCGGCCGCGTCGGCCAGCCCTCGGTGCCGATGCACCTCGATCCCGCGGGCGCGTTTTTCTTCGGGCTCAAGATCGGGCGGCGCAGCCTCGACATGGTGCTGACGAACTTCCTTGGCGAGGTGCAGAGCCGCCTGCACCGCATCCACGCCTACCCCACCCCCGAAGCGACGCTGGAGTTCGCCCTAAGCGGCGTCGACGAGCTCACCGCGCAGTTGTCACCACGCGATCGGGACCGCATCTCGGGCCTCGGCATCGCCATCCCGTTCCAGCTCTGGGACTGGGCCAAGTCCATCGGCGTGCCCGAAGACGCCATGGCCTCCTGGCGGCATGTCGACATCCAGGCGGACCTCGCGGCGCGGCTGACCTTCCCGGTCTATCTGCAGAACGACGCCTCCGCCGCCTGCGGCGCGGAACTGGTGTTCGGCACTTCGCAGAAGCCGCAGGACTTCATCTATTTCTACATCGGCTATTTCATTGGCGGCGGCATCGTCCTGAACGGCAGCCTGTTTTCCGGCAAGTCGGGCAACGCGGGGGCGATCGGGTCGATGCCCATCGCCAGCGGCGGCGAGGTGCACCAGCTGATCGACATCGCCTCGCTGTCGGTGCTGGAACGCCGCCTGCGCACCGCGGGTCACAGCGCCGACTCGCTCTGGCCGTCGCCCGAGACATGGCAGGTCGATGACGGTATCCTCGACGACTGGATCGACCTGACCGCCGCCGGGATCGCCTCGGCCGTCCTGTCCGCCACAACGCTCATAGACTTCGAGGCGGCGCTGATCGACGGCTGGATTCCAGAGACGGTGCGCCGCGCCATCGTCGCACGCACCCGCCATCACCTCGGCCAGCACAACCTCGCCGGAATCTCGCCGCCACAGATCTCCGAAGGCACCGCCGGCCCGGATGCGCGCGCGCTGGGGGCGGCCAGCCTGCCGCTGTCGATGCGGTTCCTCGTGGATCAGAACGCGATCATGAAGCTGGCGTAATCGCCTGCCGTCAGACGATTTTCTTCGACACCATGGCCACGGCGCGGGCCACGGCCTCACCGATGTCCAGCTCGGAAGTATCGAGTTCTTCGGCATCCTCGGCCGGCCGCAACGGCGAATCCGCCCGCCCCATGTCACGCGCGTCGCGGTCGTGCACGTCGCGCAGCACCGCGTCGTACTCGGTCTCGATCCCGGCGCTCCTTAGTTCCTCGAACCGCCTTTTGGCGCGCACTTCGGCGCTGGCGATGACGAAAAGCTTGGCCTCGGCCTCGGGACAGATCACCGTACCGATGTCGCGCCCGTCCAGCACCGCGCCGCCGTCGCGCCGGGCAAAGGCGCGCTGGAAATCCAGCAGCGCCGCGCGCACCTCGGGGATCACCGCCACCTTGGAGGCCGCCTGCGCCACCTCGGGCGTGCGCAGATCGCCCGCCTCCAGATCCTGCGCCGTCAGCGCCAGCGCGGCGTCATGCGCGGGCGTGCCGTCCAGCGTGCGCCGACCCACCGCGCGGTAGAGCAGCCCGGTGTCCAGGTGCGCAAAGCCGAAATGCTCCGCCAGGGCCTTGGAAATCGTGCCCTTGCCCGCCGCCGCGGGCCCGTCGATTGCGATGGTGAATGCCATGCTGCCTCCTGTGACGCGCCGCCCCAGACTGCGGCGGGGGCGCGGATTGCGCAAGCGGCAATGCTCCACTTGCTCGGGCATCGCCTCAGCACCCCCGCGCAAGCCATTAAAATACCGCCATTAAAGACGTTCTATCTGCGCGCCGAGACGGGACATCAGCGGTTCGAAGATCGGGAAAGACGTGGCGATCGGCCCGCCATCGTCCACCGTTACCGGCCTGGTCGACGCCATGCCGAGGATCAGGAACGCCATGGCGATGCGGTGATCGAGATGGCTCTGCACCTCGGCGCCGCCCGTGACGCCGCCGTGCCCGCGGCCCTCCACGATCCACCAGTCGGGACCGTCCTCGACCGTCACGCCGTTGAGCCGCAGCCCGCTGGCCATGGCCTCGATCCGGTCGGATTCCTTGACCCGCAGTTCCTTGACCCCGCGCATCACCGTGCGCCCCGTGGCAAAGGCCGCGACCACAGACAGCACCGGGTATTCGTCGATCATCGACGCGGCGCGTTCGGGCGGCACCTCGATGCCCCTGAGGTCGGGCGAGAAGCGCGCGCGCAGGTCGGCCATCGGCTCGCCGCCCTCCTCGCGCAGATTCTCGAAGGTCAGATCCGCGCCCATCTCCTGCAGCGTGGTAAAGAGCCCCGCCCGCGTCGGGTTGAGCCCGATGGTCGGCACCAGCACGTCCGACCCTTCGGTGATCAGCGCTGCGCAGACCGGAAAGGCGGCGGAACTCGGGTCGCGGGGCACGGTGATCTCCTGCGGGCGCAGCTCGGGCTGGCCTTTCAGTGTGATGACCCGCCCGTCGGCGCTGTCCTCGACCGACAGCTCCGCACCGAAGCCCGCGAGCATGCGCTCGGAATGATCGCGCGTCGCCTCGCGCTCGATCACCACGGTTTCGCCGGGCGCGTTGAGGCCCGCCAGCAGCACCGCCGATTTCACCTGCGCCGAGGGCACGGGCGTCGTGTAGCGCACCGGCACCGGATCGGAAGCGCCGAGGATGGTCATCGGCAACCGCCCGCCCGACCGGCCATAGGCCTGCGTGCCGAAGAGCGCCAGCGGATCGGTCACCCGCGCCATCGGCCGCTTGTTGAGCGACGCGTCGCCGGTGAAGGTCGCGACGATGGGCGAGGTCGCCATCGCCCCCATGATCAGCCGCACGCCGGTGCCGGAATTGCCGCAGTCGATGACGGTCCCGGGCTCGGCAAAACCACCGACGCCGACGCCGTGCACCGACCAGCGCCCGGCCCCGTGATCCGTCACCTCGGCCCCGAAGGCCCGCATCGCCTTCGCGGTGTCCAGAACGTCCTGGCCTTCCAGCAAACCGGCGATCTTCGTCTCGCCCACGGCCATCGCCCCGAGGATCAGCGCCCGGTGCGAAATCGACTTGTCGCCCGGCACCTCCGCCGTGCCGGTGAGCGCGCCGCATTTGCGTGAAATCATCGGGATGGCGGGGCCGTGAGCTGACATGTGCGGTGATCCTCTGTTGCCCGCGCCTGATAGCAACGCCCCCGCCCCGCGTCCATCACCCGCTCACGCTCTTTGGCGAAAATCCCGGCGGCACCCGCCACTGCGATCCGCCCCGGCTTCATCTTGCCCCTAAACTCCCGCCGGAGGCTCCGGCACCTGCTGCCCGCGAAACGTCAGCCGGTGGGCTTGCAACCCGGCAATCTCAAGTCACCCCAGGCGCGCCACGCCCCAAACTTCATCTTGCCAACAAACCTCCCGCCGGAGGCTCCGGCGGCTAACGCCTGCGGAAGGTCAGATAATGAGGCACCCGGCCCTCGCGCAGCGCCTTCTGCTCGTAGCGGGTCGAGGTCCAGTCGCCCCAGGGCTGCCGCCAGTCGGCGGGCCGCTCCGCCAGCCAATCGAACCCGGCGCGCGGCACCTCGACGAGGGTCTGGCGCACGTAGTCGGGGATGTCGGTCGCGACGCGGAATTCGGCGCCCGGGACCAGCACGCGGTGCAGCGGCTCCAAGAATTCCGGCGTGACGAAGCGGCGGCGGTGATGCCGTTTTTTGGGCCAGGGATCGGGATAGAGCAGGAACGCCTTTTCGATACCCGCATCGGGCAGCACGTCGAAGAGGTTGCGCACGTCGCCGGGGTAGATCGCGAGGTTGCCGACCTTGGCCTGCCGAACCTTCCCCAAAAGCATCGCCACGCCGTTGATGAAGGGCTCGCAGCCAATGATCGCTGCCTGCGGGTTCTCGGCGGCCTGATGCACCAGGTGCTCGCCGCCGCCAAAGCCAATCTCGAGCCACACCGGCGCGCCACCGAAACGGGTGCCGAGGTCCAGCGGCGACCGTTCGGGGTTGTCTTCCCAGTCGACGGCCCCGGGCGACAGCGCATCCAGATCCTCGTCGAGGTAGGCTTCCTGGCTGGGGCGCAGGGTCTTGCCCTTGAAGCGGCCGTAGAAGTTGCGCCAGGGCGCGCCGGTGGGATGGGTGTCGGAGGGTCTCTTGTCGCTCATGCGGCGCGGTGTAGCCGTCCCGCGCCGCGCGCGCAACGCCTCTCAGGAGGCGACGTAGATCGACCCCAGCACCTCCAGCCCGTCCGCGCCCGTGCGCACCACCAGCACCTCGCCCGACTGGGTGCCCTGCCCGGCGAGCGCGCTGATGTTGACCTGGTGCGTCACCACGAACAGTCGGTCGTCACGGTCCCGCAGCAACGCCAGCGCCGCCTCGGTCCGCGATGCGCGCTGGTCGTAATCGCCGAAGAAGGAATTTAAGGCTGGCGCCGCCTCCACAGGGCCCAGCGCCAGCAGCTCCGCGGTTTCCGAACAGCGGCACCACTCAGAGGTCAGCACCGCGTCGAAAGCGATGCCTCGCTCGGCAAAGGCTGCGCCGACGGCCCGGGCCTGATCCCGGCCCTGGTCGCTGAGCGTGCGCTGGGTGCTGCAATCGTCGATGTCGAACCCCGCGGGATCGCCGGTGCCTGGGGCCAGCGCGTGGCGCATGATCGCGAAGGCGCCGGGCTGGTCGAGTGCGTCCCAGTCGTTGGCAGCGACGAGCCCCGGCCAGAGCAGGCCGAGGCAAAGGACAAGACGCGTCAGCATCAGAGTTGCACGTCGAGGAACTCGAGCAGCCCCTCCCAGCTTTCCTGGTCGGCGGTCAGATCGTAATCGTCCGAGCCATGCACCGTGAAGCTGTGGCGCGCACCGCCGAAGACCTCGGCGCCGTGTTCGACGCCCGCCGCCTGCAATTCGTCCAGAAGTGCTGCGAGGTCCGCCATGCCCGACACCGGATCGGCGCTGCCGTGGAACAGCATCACCGGGGCGCTGGCGGCCGAGTAGTCCTGCCCCTCAGGCGTGCCCAGCCCGCCGTGGAAGCTGACGAAGCCATTGAGTTCCGCCCCGGCGCGCGCCGCTTCGAGCACCGCCGCCCCACCAAAGCAATACCCCATCATCGCCACGTTGTCGGTGGCGCCGGTGATGTTCGCCGCCTCGGCGATAGAGCCCATGAGCCGCGCCCGGAACTCCTCGCGGTCGCCGTAGAGCGCGCCGGACAGGGCGCGGTTCTCTTCGACGCTCTGCGGGTCCTCGTCGGCGCCGTAGACGTCGATGGCAAAGGCGGTGTAGCCAAGCGCCGCCAGCATCTGCGCGCGGCGCTCCTCGTAGGCGGTCATGCCGTCCCAGTCGTGCACGATCAGCACCGTGCCCTTGGGTGTGATCGCGGTGTTGGTGGCGACGTAGCCTTCGTATTCTCGGTCCCCCACAGTGTAGCGGTGGTAATCGGCGGTGATTTCGGCTTGAGCCGCGGTGGCCGCGGTCAGTGCGACGATGGCTAGACTGGTACGGATCATCTGGTCTCCTCCCGTGATGTGGCTGGCGTCTTGCGGTGTGCCTGCCGGAAGGTAGCTCTTTGCCGCAAAAGAAAAGGCGGCTGCGCCGCCGAACGGCGCAAGCCCTGTTCCGGACGCGGGTATGGCCCCGCCATCGCCGGGTTCGGAACAACTTATTGTTGCGCCAGAAGGCATGACGTTGCAGGCTCGGTGAACGGCCCCGCGTCGCCCCAGATGGAAAAATGGCCCTGAACGCGCCGGAACGCCGTTTTGAAACATAGGCTTGGCTCTTGTGACTTCCCGTGTCGCGATCAAGTCATCCGCCGAAGCCCGGCCAGGACCGCCGGATACATCACGGCCTCGGCCCTTTTCGACCCGCCCGCATCCGTCACCTTGAATAAAGGAAAAACCATGTCGAAAGACGAGATTTCTCCGCGCAAGCCATCGCTCGCGCTGGCGCTGACGCCGGTCATTCTGACGCTGCTTCTGCTGGCGCTGCAACTTTTCTATTTCAACGATTTCACCCCGCAGATCCCGCTGGCCATCGGCCTTGCGATCACCGGGTTTGTCGGCGTCTACCTGGGCCATGACTGGCCCAGCCTCGAGGACGGGGTGTTTCACGTCATCACCGTCGCCCTGCCTTCGGTGTCGGTACTGATCGTCGTGGGCATGATCATCGGCGTCTGGATCGCCAGCGGCACGGTGCCGACGCTGATCTACTACGGGCTGATCCTGCTGTCGCCGCAGATCTTCCTGGCCGCCGCGATGATCATGTGCGCCGTCGTGTCGGTCTCCCTCGGGACCTCCTGGGGCACGGTCGGCACGGTGGGCCTTGCGCTCATGGGCATCGGCGCGGGCTTCGACGTGCCGGTCTACTGGACCGCCGGCGCGGTCGTTTCGGGGGCCTTCTTCGGCGACAAGATCTCGCCGCTGTCGGACACCACGAACCTCGCGCCCGCTGTCACAGGGCAGAACCTCTTTGCCCATATCCAGAACATGATGCCGACGACGGTTCCGGCGATGCTGATCGCGCTGGCAATCTATATCTGGGCCGGGTTCAGCATGGTCGAGGGCGGCGATGCCACCTTCGAGCGGATCGAAGCCATCACCACGGCGCTGCAGGACAATTTCCTGATCTCGCCCTGGCTACTGCTGCCCGCCGTGTTGGTCATCGCGCTGGCCGTGGCCAAGCAGCCGCCGATCCCGTCGCTCTTTGCCGGGGTGGTTCTGGGCGGGCTCACCGCGATCCTGTCGCAGGGTTCGGGGCTGCATGACGTGTTCCAGTACGCCAACAGCGGCTACTCCATCGACACGGGGGTGAGCGAGATCGACAGCCTGCTCAACCGCGGCGGCATCCAGTCGATGATGTGGACCATATCGCTCATTCTGATCGCGCTCGGCTTCGGCGGCGCGCTGGAACGGACCGGCTGCCTGCAGACGATTATCGCCGCGATCCTGCGCAAGGTGCACAGCTTTGCCGGAGTGCAGACGGCGGCCATCGGCACCTCCTTCGCCACCAACCTCGTCGCGGGCGATCCGTACCTGTCGATCGCGCTGCCGGGCCGGATGTATTCGCCGGTCTACCGCGGGATGGGCTATTCGACGCTCAATCTCAGCCGCGGCATCGAGGAAGGCGGCACGCTGATGTCGCCGATGATCCCGTGGAACGCGGGCGGCGCCTTCGTCATTTCGGCGCTGGGGCTGGGCATCGGCGCCGGGAACCTCGAGAACCTGCTCTACATCCCGATGTCCTTTGCCTGCTGGATGACTCCAATCATCGGAATCCTCTACGCCTGGACCGGGCTGTTCTCGCCCAAGGCGTCCGAGGCGGAGCGCGCCGACTGGCAGCAGCATGGGCGCGATATCACCGACATGTCGGATTACGGCTACGAGCGCCCGGATTTCGGAACCGATGCCAAGGCCGCTCCGGCCGAGTGACGTCAAGCATCGAATAACAGCTTGCGCGCCGTCCCATGCGGGCGGCGCGTTTTCTTTGCCCACCGCTGTGGACAGTTCCCGGGGCAAGTTGCAAAGGGAAAGGGAGGCCCGTGGCCCGGCCCTTGGCCTTTCGTGGTGCAAATTATGGCCGAGATCCCTGCGGGCATGAAATTGCGTCCAATTCAGTCTCCCGCAGCAATCTTCGAGAGACCTCCGCGCCAGAGGTCGGGCGTTGCGGACGGAGTGGGCCTTGCACAAGCCGCGCATCGACGGGCCGCGGTGCGGCGATCCAACGTGTGAGATGCAGAGCTTTATACCCGCAAATCCGAAAGAGATCAGATCGTTGCGCTTGCGGCAGACATATCGCCGTGCCGGGGGGCGGCCCGGCGATGCGCGGCGGCCTTCGGCCTTGATTCCGCGCGGGCAAGTTCCGCGGAGGTCTCGAAGCTGACATTGCGCTCCGAGCCCCTTGCGCTCATTTGCACCGCGAAATGCAAAGGGCGGCACCTGGCCGCCCCTTCCACTCCGAAAGACTGTGGCTCAGACTTCCTTCTTCAGCGCCTCGGCCAGGTCGGTGCGTTCCCAGCTGAAGCCGCCGTCCTCTTCGGGCGCGCGACCGAAATGGCCGTAGGCCGCGGTACGTTCGTAGATCGGCTTGTTGAGGTCGAGGTGCGTGCGGATGCCGCGCGGGGTGAGGTCGATGACCTTGGGAATGGCACGTTCGATGGCAGCGGCGTCCACCTCTCCGGTGCCGTGGGTGTCGGCATAGATCGACAGCGGCTTGGCCACGCCGATGGCATAGGAAAGCTGGATCGTGCAGCGCTCGGCCATGCCTGCCGCCACGACGTTCTTGGCGAGGTAGCGCGCCACATAGGCCGCCGAGCGGTCGACCTTGGTCGGGTCCTTGCCCGAGAAGGCGCCGCCGCCATGCGGTGCAGCGCCGCCATAGGTGTCGACAATGATCTTGCGGCCCGTCAGGCCCGCGTCGCCGTCGGGTCCGCCGATGACGAAGGTCCCCGTGGGGTTCACCCACCATTCAGTATCGCCGTCGATCCAGCCGTCGGGCAGTATCTCGCGGATGTAGGGCTCCACGATGGCGCGGATGTCGTCGCTGGTCTGGCGTTCGTCGGCATGCTGGGTCGACAGGACGATCTGGGACACGCCCACCGGCTTGCCGTTCTCGTACCGGACCGACAACTGAGACTTGGCATCCGGGCGCAGGAGCGGTTCGGTTCCGTCCTTGCGGACCTCGGCCAGGCGCTTGAGGATGGCATGCGAAAACAGGATCGGTGCCGGCATCAGCGCATCGGTTTCGTTGGTGGCATAGCCGAACATGATGCCCTGGTCGCCGGCGCCTTCGTCGCGATTTCCGCCGCCGGTCACGCCCTGTGCGATATGGGCGGATTGTTCGTGCAGCAGGTTGCTGATCTCACAGGTCTTCCAATGGAACTTGTCCTGCTCGTAGCCGATATCGCGGATACAGGCGCGGGCGATGTCGGGGATCTTGGCCATGTACTTTTCGAGCGTCGCCTGATCGGACAGACCGACCTCGCCGCCGATCACCACGCGGTTGGTGGTGGCAAACGTCTCGCAAGCGACGCGGGCCAGCGGATCCTCGGACAGGAAAGCGTCGAGAATGGCATCGGAAATCCGGTCGCAGACCTTATCCGGGTGGCCCTCGGAAACGGATTCCGAGGTGAAAATATAGTCTTTACGAGACATGATAACGCTCCATTGGGTTCGCCCGCCACGCCAGGAAGCCGTTGTGGCAGGGATTGAATAGCGGACTGCGTACGCTGCGTCGCAGCTTAGGTCAATCGGTATTCGGCGGGCGCCGCCGGCGCGTGATCACCGCCGCTGCGGCCAGCATAGCGATCAGCGCGAAGGCCGGCAGATCGCCGGTGCGCGCATAGATCGTCGGCGGCAGCGGCGGCGGCAGGGGGTGGTCGAGCTTTCCCGCGACCCCAAGCGGCAGCGAGGCCAGCACCCGTCCACCGCCGTCGATCACCGCCGAGACGCCGGTGTTTGCAGACCGCAGCATCGGCAGGCCCTGCTCGATCGCGCGGATGCGGGCCTGCACAAGGTGCTGGTACGGACCCGACCAGGTGCCAAACCAGGCGTCGTTGGTGATCTGCAGGAGCATATCCGGACGCTCGGGCGCGGTGCCCACATCCTGCGGAAACACCGCCTCGTAACAAATGAGCGGCAACGCCCGGCCAAGCGGTCCGAGGTCCAGCAGCGCGGGCCCCGGTCCGGCCGCATAGCCGCCCTCCGCGCGCGTGGCGAGGCCGAAGATGTTGAACCGTGCAAAGACACTGGCCATCGGCATGTATTCCCCGAAGGGCACCAGGTGATGCTTGTCGTAATACTGATAGACCTCGGTGCCCGGCTGCACCGCCACCAGGGAATTATAATAATTCCCCGCCTCTTCACGCTGCACGCCCACGACCACAGGCACCGGACCGGCGGCGTCGCGGATCACGGCCAGCGCCTCGCCGGCATTAGCGAGCAGCATCGGCAGCGCGGTTTCGGACCAGACGACCAGATCGGCGGGCGGCCCCGCCGCGGTGAGATCCACTTGCCGGTTGAAGAACACCGGGATCATGTCGCGGCGCCATTTCTCCTGCTGGGGGGCATTGGGCTGGATCAGCCGCACCACGGGACGGTCGGCAAGGTCCTGCGGAGCGGGCTTGATCAGTGCGCCGCCGCCGATCAGACCCGCCACGAGCGCCGCGGCACCGGCCCCGAACCCCAGATTGCGCCGCCGCAGCGCCTGCACAACAAGCACCGCGACACCGGCGGTGAGCAGGCTCAGGCCATGCGGGCCGACGACCGAGACCCACTGGATAGCGTTGGTAGGCGCCCACACATAGGGCAGCAGCGCCCAGGGAAACCCGGTGAGGACGTAGGTCCGCATCAGCTCGGCCCCGGCGAAGAACGGGATCAGCGCCCAAAGCCGCCCCGTCCGCGCCGTGGCCCAGAAGGCCAGCGCCCAGAACAACGCGAGTCCGCCCGCCAGACCGACGACGGCAAAGGGCGCCATCCAGCCGGTGGCGGCGGCGTCGATCTGGAAGGGCTCGTAGATCCAGCTGAGCGCCAGTGCGAAGTAGCCAAGGCCGAAGCCCCAGCCGATACCGGCACCGCTGTGCGCCGGCATGTGCCGGTCGAGCAGCCAGACACCCGCCACCAGCCCGCAGAGCGCCACGGGCCAGAGGTCGAAGGGCGCCTGACCCAAAGCGAAGAGGGCCCCTGCCCCGATGGCCAGGGGCAGCCGGGCATACGGCCCGATGACAGTGTCACGCACGGCCGGAGCCGGTATGCTCTGCTGCCGTGGCGGGGTCCGTGCGTGTGGCGGGCTGCTTGGCAGAGGCGGCGGCTGCCGCGGTGCCGGGGCTGCCGGGCATGCGCACGCGCACCCGCTTGATCCGCCGCGGATCGGCGTCGACCACTTCGAATTCCACGCCGGAGGGATGCGGCACCATCTCGCCGCGAGCGGGCACGTGACCGGCCAGCATGAAGATCAGACCGCCCAGCGTGTCGATCTCTTCACCGTCGATCTCGTCGTCGTCGGTCAGCTCGAGCCCAATCTCGGCCTCGAAATCCTCGAGCGGGGTCTTGGCCTGCGCCAGGTAGCAGCCGGATTTCTCGCGGGTCCAGAAGGTGCCTTCGTCGGTGTCGTGCTCGTCCTCGATCTCGCCGATGACCTGTTCGATCAGGTCCTCGATCGTGACGAGCCCGTCGACGCCGCCGTATTCGTCGATCACCAGAGCCATGTGGCGGCGTTCGGTCTGCATCTTGGTGAGCAGCACGCCGATCGGCATCGAGGGCGGCACGAAGAGCAGCGGGCGCAGCATCTTCTTGAGGCTGAACCGGGCGCCCGAGCCGTTGAACCCGTGCATCAGCGCGAAATCCTTGAGATGCGCCATGCCGACGGGCGTGTCGAGCGTGCCGGAATAAACCGGCAGCCGGGTGAGACCGCTTTCGCGGAAGATCTTCACCAGATCCTCCTTTGAGATGGTGTCGGGCACCGAGATGATGTCGGCGCGCGGGATCGACACGTCCTCGACCCGCATGCGGCGCAGATTGATCATCCCGTGGGTCAGGCGCGGCGCCTGGGCCGAAGATTGCCCGTTGCTGGCTTCTTCGGGGGTATCGGAGCCGCCAAAGGCCGCGGCGATGCGGCGGAAAAATCCGCTCTGTTCGGGGTGGTCTTCGTGTTCTTCCGTCTTCTGCGCGCTGTGCGCCGCGTTAGACGAGCCGTCGGTATCGCCCATTGTTCCTATCTCTCAGAGGGCCTGCGGCCCGGTCATTTCAATATATGGGTCAGGCAGACCCAGTTTGCCAAGTATGGCAACCTCGTTGCGTTCCATCAACGTGGCATCGACATCACTGATATGGTCATATCCCAGCAGATGTAACACCCCGTGGACGATCAAATGCGTCACGTGCTCTTCTGGGCGCTTTCCCGCCACCGATGCCTCGCGCAGGCAGGTGTTCAGGGCGATGGCGATGTCACCCAGGGTTTCGGGTTCCTCCTCGGTCCCTGGCGGGACCTCCTCGGGCGCGCCGCCCGGCCGGTCGGAGCCCAGGTCGAAGGCGGGCCAGCTCAGAACGTTGGTGGGCTGCGGCTTGCCGCGGAAATCGGCGTTGAGTGCCGCGATGCGGTCGTCGTCGCAGGCGAGTACCGCGATTTCATAGCGAGCAGGGTCGAGACCCAGGTGCCGCAGCGTCGAAGTGGCGGCGGTTTCGGCCAGGGATGCGATGTCGAGCGCCTGCCAGCCCGCATCCTCGACAATGGTTTCGGTCAGCATCGCATGTTCTCGGGGGCGCTGCCCCCGAACCCCCGGAGTTTATCGGCAAGATGAAGCACGGGATCCGGCCTAGACGCCGCCGTCTTTTTCATAGGCCTCGATGATCGCAGCGACCAGCGGGTGGCGCACCACGTCGCGGGCGGTGAAGTAGTTGAAGCTGATCTTGGGGATCTGGCCCAGCAGCCGTTCCGCATCCGAGAGGCCCGAGGGCACACCGCGCGGCAGGTCGATCTGGGTCCGGTCGCCGGTGATGACCATGCGCGACCCTTCGCCCAGGCGCGTGAGGAACATCTTCATTTGCATCGATGTAGCGTTCTGCGCCTCGTCCAGCACCACGAAGGCATTGCTGAGCGTGCGGCCGCGCATGAAGGCCAGCGGTGCGATCTCGACGGTCTTTTCCTCGATCATCTTGGCCAGCTGCTTGCCGGGCAGGAAATCGTTCAGCGCGTCGTAGAGCGGCTGCATGTAGGGGTCGACCTTGTCCTTCATGTCGCCGGGCAGGTAGCCCAGTTTCTCGCCCGCCTCGACCGCCGGGCGGCTGAGGATGATCTTGTCGACCTGGCCGGTGATGAACATGTTCACCCCCACCGCCACGGCAAGATAGGTCTTGCCGGTCCCCGCCGGGCCGATGCCGAAGGCGAGCTCGTTCTGGTAAAGCGACCGGACATAGGCCTTCTGCGCGTCGGTGCGCGGTTCCACCAGCTTCTTGCGGGTCTTGATCTCGACCTTGCCGCCCTGGAACATCTCGAGCTGCGCATCGGGGCCAGGCGTGTCGCTGTTCATGCGGAATTCGCGGTCGATGTCGCCCTGATCGACCGGCCGCCCCTGTTCGAGCCGCGCATAGAGCGCCTGCAGCACCTCGGTCGCCTCGGCCCGCGCGGCGGCATCGCCGTAGACCGCCAGCAGGTTGCCGCGGCGCAGGATCTGTACTCCCAGGCGGGTCTCGATTTCGGTGAGGTTGCGGTCAAATTCACCGCAGAGTTCGATCAGCAAGCGGTTGTCGGGAAATTCGATGAGAGCTTCGGCGGCGGGCGGGCTCTGGGTGCCTGTTATCACGCATGTCTCCGATCTGGCGAGTCGTCTTGATGCTGCCTTTTGCAGCCCTCCAAGGCAAGCGGTTCCCGGCGTCAGGCCCCGCGCCACAAGCAAATGGCCGCGCAGCGGGCAGCTGCGCGGCCATTGCCGAAGTCCATACGTCCGAAGATCAGAGCGGATCGCCGATGATGCTGGTCGAACCCTGCTTGAAATCGCCGGTGGCGACGGTCGGCGGGGCGGTGCCCGAGCAGACCGGCTTGCCGTACTTGTCGAGACGCGCGGAGAGGTAGCCCTCGACCCCGTCGTCGATGATCCAGTGATCGCAGCCTACCGGGTCGACCCAGATGCCGGCGCGCATGCCGCTTAGGTCGTCGCGGTCGAAGAAGTTGCGGTCTTGGCTCTTGTCCGGGCCGATCGGGATGTCCGGCGAACAGGCCGCCACACCGGCAATCAGGGGCAGGACCAGAAGCGTTCTTGCAAATGTCATGTTCCGGGTCCCCTCAGCGGATGCAGATGATTTCGACGCGGCGGTTCTTGGCCATGCCGGTCGCGGTTGCGTTGGAGGCCGCGGGCATGCGTTCGCCGAAGCCGCGGATGTCGACGATGTTGGCGCCGATGGACCGGCCCACGGCCGCGACCGCGTTGGCGCGGTTGTAGCTCAGGCGCATGTTGTATTCGTCGCTCGCGCGGCTGTCGGTGTGGCCCGCGATCACGTAGGCGGTGGCCGAGGCGGAGCGGAAGAATTCCGCCAGCTTGGCGCGGCCAGCGTGGGAGATGTGGAACTTGTCGGTGGCGAAGAACTGGTCGGTGTTCATCACGCCGCAGACATTCGAGCGCCGGCAGACCGGGATGCCCTTGCGGGTGACATGCGGCGTCATGTAGCCCTCCACGCCGTCGTCCATCACCCAGTGCTCGCAGCCATCGGGATCGACCCAGATGCCGGGAATGTACCGCTCACCGCGGATGGTGCGGGTGTTCTGCGTGGAAATGAACGGCACAGATGCGCCCGCCTCGTCCGCCTGCGCGGCGCTGGTGGCAGCCAGTCCCGCTCCGGTGGCCAACACCGCGGCGACTGCCACGGCGCTGATGGCTTTGGTAAAGAAATTCGCCACAGCCTTTGTCCCTTTTATTGTTTCTTCCCCCAGCCCGGCAGCATGGATTCGTGCCGCAAGCAGGCAAACTCACTATAAACAACACCTTAGCAAACAAAACCGATGTGTGAAGCGAAAACCTTTGGGAATGGCGGTTATTTGGACCGGCATGCGGCACCTGGCGCAGACGCAAGGATGGCCACGAAACAAGGGCCGGCCGCGGACCGAAACCGGACGGTACAGAGGCGGTGCGTACCCCCGGCCGGACAGACGGTGAAAGAATGCCTGACGACGACGCCTTTGCAGCCATTCACAGGGTCCGAAGACGACGCCTTGTGACTGTTCCAGTAAAGACGACAATGTCCGGTCTTTGGGGTGACTGTTCCCAAACCGGAACCCAAAGGTTAAATTTCTATGAACGCGGCCGAATTGTGGCTATTTTGAGGCATCACTGGCCGGAGTGCATGCTGGCCAAGACGGCGCCCGGTGATTCGTCATTAAAGATTAACCCCTCAGCCCAAGAGGCCTGCTCATGAAAACTTCCATCGTAATTGCGGCCTTCGCGGCGGCACTCGCCAGCCCGGTCTGGGCGCATGGCGCGAACAACACCCACCATCATCCCCATCTCGACCGGCCACACGTCCATGAACGGACGGTGATCGAAGTGAGCTGCTTCCGCGGTCCGTGGAAGGACGTGATCTGGGACCGTCCGAATTCCAACTTCGTCGACAGCCTGGTGAACGCCGGTTACACCTTCGAAACCGCCCATGCCATCGCCGAGCGGGTGTGCCGCGACGACCGTCTGGTCAACAACCCGGGCGCCCTGAAGGCCACGATGGAGCGGATTTTCCACGACGCGGCCTCGCACCGGAACAAGAACCACTAGGGCGTTCAACGTAAAACGGGATGCATCACCGAACGCGTTAAAATCCTTGATGTCAGGCAGCGACACGTGATCCGGATTTCACGCGGAATGCATTAAGCTCAAGCCGCAGGCGTTTTCAGACCAGAACGCCTGCCAGCGAATTGGCACCGCTTTCGACGATCTTCACCTGGCGCAGGTCGCCGGGTGAAACACCTTTGGCGGTCACATGCACCGCGTGCAGATGGTCGGATTTCCCGACCATCTGACCGACCAAGCGGCCGGGCTTTTCGAAGAGCACGCCGACCTCCTGCCCCACCATCGCGTCCTGCGCAGCCCGCTGCTGCCGGGTAATGAGCGCCTGAAGCCGCTGCAGCCGGTCGTCCTTGACGTCCTCGGGCACCTGCACGCGCTCTGCCGCCGGGGTGCCCGGCCGCGTGGAATATTTGAAGGTATAGGCATAGCCGTAGCCGACCGCCTCGATCAGGTCGAGCGTGGCCTGGAAATCCGCCTCGGTCTCTTCGGGAAATCCGACGATGAAATCACCCGAAAGCAGGATGTCGGGCCGCGCCGCGCGCAGCCTCTCGATGCAGCGCAGGTAGCTTTCGGCGGTGTGGCTGCGGTTCATCCGCTTGAGGATGCGGTCGGACCCGGACTGCACTGGCAGATGCAGGTAGGGCATGAGCTTGGGACAGGTGCCGTGTACCTCGTAAAGGTCGTCGGTCATGTCGTTGGGATGGCTGGTGGTGAAGCGGATGCGCTCCAGCCCGTCGATGTCATTGAGTGCCCAGATCAGCCGCGCGAGGCTCCAATCGCCGCCCGCCCCCGCGCCGTGGTAGGCGTTGACGTTCTGGCCCAGCAGGGTGATCTCGCGCACGCCGCGCTCCACCAGGTCGCGCGCCTCGGTCAGGATGCGGTCGGCGGGGCGGCTCACTTCGGCGCCGCGGGTATAGGGCACGACGCAGAAGGCGCAGAACTTGTCGCAGCCTTCCTGCACGGTCAGAAAGGCGGTCGGTCCACGCGCTGCCTTGGGGCGGCGCTTGAGCGCCTCGAACTTGTCGTCCTCGGGGAAATCGGTGTCGAGCGCCTTTTCGCCAGCCCGCGTCTTCGCTTCAAGCGCGGGCAGACGGTGGTAACTCTGCGGCCCGACGACCAGATCGACCAGCGGCTGGCGGCGCATGATCTCTTCGCCCTCGGCCTGGGCCACGCAGCCCGCGACGCCGATCTTGAGGTCGGGCTTGTCGGCCTTGAGAGACTTGTAGCGACCGAGCTCGGAATAGACCTTTTCGGCGGCCTTCTCGCGGATGTGGCAGGTGTTGAGAAGAATCATGTCGGCATCGTCGGCCCGGTCCGTCGGCACGTAGCCCTGCCCCCCCAACGCCTCGGCCATGCGCTCGGAATCGTAGACGTTCATCTGGCAGCCGTAGGTCTTGATATAAAGTTTCTTCGGCGCGGTCATGGCGGGCCTCCGGGTAACGGGTTCAGGCGCTGCCCTTAGCGCAGAAGCGGGGCGTCTTGCAATGCACGAGGAATTCACCGATTTTGCGATAAAACGCGGGGCGGCGCCACCGCCGCGGCAACGAGATGCAAAAGATGCACTATTCCAGCCTCAAGGATTTCCTGACCCGCGGCACGGCAGTGCTGGCCAAGGGTCCGGTGGCGCTGGTGTTCTGCGAAGACGACGTCGAAATCGACACCACCCTGCGCCATCATCAGCAGCTTGGCTTTCGCGCCGTGGTGGCGTTCATGCCTGCGGTCTTCACCCTGCCGCCCGACCTGCGCGAAACCGTGCAGCGTGTGGATTACGAGATGACGCGCGACGGTGCCTTGCAGTCGGCCGTGGGCGCGGTGAACGAGGCCGCGCCGGGGCTCTGGCTCTTTTACTGCTACAACGCCGAGTATCTGTTCTTCCCCTTCATCGAAACGCGCACGATCGGCGAATTGCTGGCCTTCCATAGCGAAGAACGACGCGACGCGATGCTGAGCTACGTGATCGACCTTTACGCGGGCGATCTCGGGCGCTTTCCCAACGCCGTGTCGCTGGACGAGGCCTATATGGACCGGTCGGGCTATTACGCGCTGGCGCGGCCCGATCCGGCCAACCACAACCACCCGAAGGAGCGGCAGCTGGATTTCTACGGCGGCCTGCGCTGGCGCTACGAGGAACACGTGCCGCAGGTGCGCCGCAAGATCGACCGGATCGCGCTCTTCCGTGCCAAGCCTGGCCTGCGGCTGCGCGACGATCACACCTTCTCGGACGAGGAATACAACACCTACGCCTGCCCGTGGCACAACAACCTCACGTGCGCCATCGCGTCGTTCCGCACCGCAAAGGCGCTCAAGTCAAATCCCGGCTCGACCTTCGACATCCAAACATTCCGCTGGCACAACTCCACGATGTTCGAATGGCATTCCCGGCAGTTTCTGGATCTCGGGCTGATGGAACCGGGCCAGTGGTTCTGAGCGGTCAGTGACCGTCTTCGGTCACGATCCGGTCCTCGGCCACCCCCATGTCGCGCAGCGTGTCTCGGACCGCGTCGATCATCGGATCCGGTCCGCAGATATAACTTATGGTGGCATCTGGATCGACATATTGCTCAAGCATCGGGCGGTCGATCTGGCCATGCGCCAGTGGGCTGTTTTCCTGATCCGTCACCGTCCAATGGCAGGTCAGACCCGGCATGCCTTCAAAGGTTTCGCGCAGGATTATGTCGCGTTCGGCCGTGTTCGAATAGATCAGCGTGTTGCCGTCCAGCGCGCCGTCGCGGGCCAGCTTGTCGCGCAGGATCGCGATGAAGGGCGTGACCCCTGCGCCGCCCGCGATGAATACGCCGTCGCCCTTGTACTGGATAGCGCCCCAGACATCCTTGATCGTGACCGTGTCGCCGGGCTCGAGAGAGGGGATCTGCTCCGTGACGCCGGCATGGTCGGGGTAGGTCTTGATGACAAAATCCAAAGTCGGCTCGTCCGGGAGGCTGGCAAAGGTGAACGGCCGGCCTTCGTCGCGCCACCCGTCCCGGTCAAGCCTCATCTCGGTCGCCTGCCCGGGCGTGAACTCGAAACCCTCGGGCTTGTCGAACGTCAGGTGATAGGTGTCGTGGGTGACCGGTTTGATGGCTTGCAGCGTGAGGGTATGGGTCATGGTCGCTCCTGTCTGTTGACAGGGAAACCCGCCGGACCCCGGGCCGTTCCAAGAATTCGCGCCGTTCAGAGATTTTCGTATTGCGGCATGCCCAGCACATGGAACCCGCCATCCACCCGCACCACCTCTCCGGTGGTGAAGGCGCCCGCGTCCGAACAGAGCCAGACCGCCGTGCCGCCCACCGCATCGAGCGTCGCGTTCGACCGCAGCGGCGCGTTCATGTCGGTGTGCTTGTAGGTCTTGCGCGCCCCGCCGATGGCCGCGCCCGCGAGGGTCTTCATCGGGCCGGGGCTGATCGCGTTGACGCGGATGCCCTCGGGGCCGAGGTCGTTGGCCAGATACCGCACCGACGCCTCGAGCGCCGCCTTGGCCACGCCCATGACGTTGTAGTTGGGCGTGACGCGGGTCGAGCCCATGTAGGTCAGCGTCAGCAGCGTGCCGCCGTTCTCGACCATCATCGGATGCGCCCGCCGCGCCACGTCGATGAAGCTGTAGGCGGAAATGTCGAGCGAATTCTTGAAGTTGGCGCGCGAGGTGTTGAGGATTCGTCCCTGCAATTCGGACTTGTCTGAAAAGGCGATGGCATGGACGAGGAAATCGAGCGTCGGCCAGCGCTGCCCGAGTGCGTCAAAGGCGGCATCCAGAGAGGCATCGTCGCTCACGTCCACGTCGACCATGAAATCGCTGCCGACACTCTGCGCCAGGGGCTCCAGCCGCTTGCCGAAGGCCTCGCCCTGGTAGGTAAAGGCCAGCTCCGCCCCCGCCTCGGCACAGGCCTTGGCGATGCCCCAGGCGATGGAGCGTTCGTTCGCCACCCCCATGATGAGCCCGCGCTTGCCCTGCAAAGAAATCGTCATGTGCCCCTCCGGCTTTTGGATCAGGTCTGACCGGAACGGCGGGGGAGGTCAAGGTGGGGGGTGGTGGGGTTGCGCTATAGGGCCTGAGCGGCAGTTCATGCTCAACGCGACGAAGGTCCGGACGCAGCCCGAAACGGACATTGCGCATAGCCTTTTCAAACAGGGGTAAACTTCACTAGTGCTGGCAATTCTTGCTTTAGTTGAACCTCGGTACAGTCAATCTTGCGATAGCCACCGGTGACAGTCTAGTGCTAACAACGCCTCAACGCCTAGCAGTGGAGCACCAACGACAATGGACCCCGTTACACATTCACTGATCACAGATTTTTCTGAAGCAAATGGCCTAACCAATTTTAGCCCTTCAGATCAATTTGAACATTTTTCGTCATTTAGCGTATTCTCTGCGCGCTTTCCTGAGGAAATAGACACATCTGAAGTTGTTTGCGGCGACGGTGGAGATTTGAATGTCGACGCGTTTGCAGTAAAGATTAACGGTCGATTTGTGTTTGATGCGCAAGTGGTAGATGATATCCTGTCGATGAGCGGGGTTATGGATGTTGAGTTCCTGATTCTCCAAGCAAAGACATCAAGTAGTTTTGACGGCGCTGCGATGCTCGCGCTCGGTGACAATATGGTCAAGGAGATATTTTCTGACAACCAGTCTCTCCCATTTAACGATGATATAAAGCGATTAATTGAGATAATAAATAGGGTGTATGAAAATGCAGCCAAGCTTAAAGATAACCCTATCTGTCGTATATTCTACGCATGTACAGGAAGTTGGAAGAACGATCCATACATAACTAGCATTATTTCACGAAAACGGGAAGAGCTAGAGGATACGAACCTATTCTCTGAGGTATCATTTGAGCCACTTGGCGCTAGAGAGCTACAAAAGCTGTATCGCCAAACCAAGATCAGCCTTTCCCGAAGCGTGAGAATCGACAATTTGATAACTCTACCAACAATTCGCGGCGTTGAGGCGGCATACGTTTGCTCTCTCCCCGCGTCTGAGTTTTTAAAGCTGTTAGTGGACGATGATGGAGATTTGTTGCGTACGGTTTTTGTGGATAATGTGCGTGACTTTCAAGGTGCGAACCCAGTAAATACCGACATTGCAAGAACGATTCAGAATGGTGAACTGGATCAGTTCGTACTTAGAAACAATGGCATAACCATAGTTGCAAAGAACATAAGACCGACCTCGAAAAATTACCTTTTAGAGGATTATCAAATCGTGAATGGCTGCCAAACCAGTCACGTGATCTTTGAAAACCGTTCTGATGTTAACGATGACCTACATGTGCCGATCAAGCTTATCCACACCGAAGATGAGGAAGTGGCGCAGTCTATTATCAAGTCAACCAACAAGCAGACCCAAGTAGATGAAAACGACCTGCTAGCATTTACCTCTTTTCAGCACGATTTGGAGGATTTTTATGCAGCCAAAGACGGTGATTTTCGGCTATTCTACGAGCGACGAGGGAAGCAATTTGCGCGATCTGAAGGCATAGAAAAGGGTAGGATAGTAACAAAAGGTGCGCAGCTAAAATACTATGCATCAATGTTTTGTGATGTCCCAAATCAGGCTGGCCGTTACCAAGGCACCCTCCTCAAAAATAACAAAGATCGTGTCTTTCAGAACGATCATCGACCCGACGCCTATTATACTTCAGCATTCGCTGCATATCGCTTCGAAATAGCCATTCGTCGTTTGGACGCTGTAGAGCGCGTTATTCGCCCCTTTAAGTTCTTTCTATTGCTGGCGTTCCGACACCGCTACGAGGAGCACGAGTATCCTGGTGCTAAGAGTAAGAAATGCCAATCATACTGTGCCAATCTATTAGGCAAGCTCGCCGATCAGAGCGCTTCTAAGGAGGCGTTCGATGAATGCGTCCAATTGTGAAGCAGGGCCTACAAACCCTTGAACTTGAACTTGAACGAGATAGCGCAAAGTCACGCCCGTTAGTTGATGAGGTAAAGCGCATTTCTGTCGAGCGAAAGGCGGGTGGCGCTGCAGGCTGAAGTTTTTACAACGCCCGCTCTCTGCGCTTCCCGGTCATTCATGCGATGCGCAGCGAACTGCTGCTCTCCGCCCATTTTGCATAAACGGGCGCCTGAACACAGCAATAACGCTGCCGACCCCCCTCACCCCACAAACCGCGACAACAGCATCGACCCGTTCGTCCCGCCGAACCCGAAGGAATTCGTCATCACCGTGTCCAGCCCGGCGTTCTCCACCAGCGACGTGGCGATCTCCGCGGGTTTCAGCGCCGGGTCCAGCGTCTCCACGTTGATGGACGGCGCGATGAAGTCGTGCTCCAGCATAAGCAGGCAATAGATCGCCTCCTGCGCGCCGGTGGCCCCCTGGCTGTGGCCGGTCATCGACTTGGTGGAACTCACCGGCGGGGTCTGGCCGTCGCCGAAGACGCGGCGGACGGCCTCGATCTCTCCGACGTCGCCCACCGGGGTCGAGGTGCCGTGGGCGTTGATGTAGCCCACCTTGCGGTCCTTGAGCGACTGCAGGGCCAGGCGCATCGCGCGCTCGCCGCCCTCGCCCGACGGTGCCACCATGTCGTGGCCGTCCGAGGTGGCGGCGTAGCCGGTGACCTCGGCGTAGATCTTGGCACCACGGGCCTTGGCGTGCTCCAACTCTTCCAGCACGAGGATGCCGCCGCCGCCGCCGATGACAAAGCCGTCGCGGTCGGCATCGAAGGCGCGCGAGGCGCGTTCCGGCGTGTCGTTGTACTTGGCGCTCATCGCGCCCATGGCGTCGAAGAGGCACGACAGCGTCCAGTCCAGCTCCTCCGCCCCGCCCGCGAACATCACGTCCTGCTTGCCCAGCATGATCTGCTCCGCCGCGTTGCCGATGCAGTGCAGCGAGGTCGAGCAGGCAGAGGTGATGGAATAGTTGATGCCCTTGATCTTGAACGCGGTCGAGAGGTTCGCCGAGATTGTCGAGGACATGCATTTCGGCACGGCGAAGGGTCCGATTCGCTTCGGGCTGCCCTTTTCCAGAACGGTCTGGTGCGCCGCCAGCATGGCGCTGGTCGACGGCCCGCCCGACCCCGCCACGAGCCCGGTGCGCGGGTTCGAGATGTCGCTGTCCGCCAGCCCCGCATCGGCGATGGCCTGGGTCATGGCGATATAGCCATAGGCCGCCCCCGGCCCCATGAAACGCAGGGCGCGCTTGTCTACGTGCTCGGTCACGTCGAGCTTCACGTCGCCGGCGACCTGGCTGCGAAAGCCATGCTCCTTCATCGCCGCGTTGGCGGTGATGCCGGATTTTCCGGCCTTCAGAGAGGCCAGAACCTCTTCGGCGGTGTTCCCGATGCTGGAGACGATCCCCAGCCCAGTGACGACGACGCGGCGCATGCGGCCTCCTTCGCTTTGGTTGCTGCCTGTGTAGGGCAGCACGGGCCCGAGACGCAACCGCATTGGCGCAAGGCCCGCCGCTCAGCGCCGCAGGAGCCGAGACCAGAACGACGGCTGCCGGTCCATCCAGAGCAGCGCGAGATGGAAAAAGCTCAGCGACGGTCTGCGGTTTTCGTCATCCGGCGCAGCCTGCCTGTCCACGGAGGCCAGCACGTAACCGGCATAGGTCTGGCCCGAAACGACGCCGCGGCAGATCTCGCGCGCCGCGGTCCACTGCCTCCGGTGCAGCCGGTCGATCACCTGCGTCATCAGGTATTCGCCGTTCGAAACGTCCTGCGGAAGCGTCGCGTCAAAGGACGTGTAGGCCCAGATCTCTCGCCTGGCCGCACAGGTCTCGGCGAACTGGATGAGGGCTGCGGCGGCGTCCGCATCCGTTAGACCAGGGTCGATTTCGACAGAGCGCAGGACCGGGACCGGGCAGGTGAAGGAGCGGGTGAAGTGGAAGGCCGGGTCGGTCGGGACGATGTCCGTGATCTGCATGACGGACCGCAGGATCGTGTCCCAGACGGCGGGTTTTGCGTAGAACCCGATCCGTCCCGGCTGTCCGATATCGGGTCCGGCGGCCACAACCCAATCCCCGATCTGCTGCGCGACATGTTGATATCGGGCGGTCCAGTCGCTGCCTGCAGCTTGCTCTTCCAGCTTCGAGAAGAACGCCGGCGCGTAGTGGTCGCTCATCGCGGCAGCGCCGCCTCAGCTTTCGCTCAACGCGACCTTCATGTCCTTGACCTGGTAGATCACCTCGCCATCGGCCTCGACGATGCCGTCGGCGACGCCCATGGTCAGCCGGCGGGTCTGTACGGCCTTGATGAAATCCACCTTGTAGGTCAGCATCTTGCGGTCCGGGCGCACCATGCCGGTCAGCTTCACCTCGCCGACACCCAGCGCATAGCCCCGCCCCTGCCAGCCGCGCCAGCCCAGGTTGAAGCCGGTGAGCTGCCACAGACCGTCAAGGCCCAGGCAGCCGGGCATGATCGGGTTGCCGGGAAAATGGCAGTCGAAGAACCACAGGTCCGGCGTGATGTCGAATTCAGCCACCACGTGGCCCTTGCCGTGCGCGCCGCCGTCGCCCGAGATGTCGGTGATCCTGTCCATCATCAGCATCGGCGGTTCGGGCAATTGCGCATTGCCGGGACCGAAGAGCTCTCCGCGGGCGCATTTCAGCAGGTCGTCCTTGTCGAAACGGCTTGGATAGTCGGCCATGGCGGCGCCTCTCACTCCTGTCGTGGCAATCACGCCCCTCTATCACCGTGCGCGCGCGACGCGCAAGCCTGCCGCGCCCGCCGCCATGTCTGCAGCGCGGCAATTTTGTTTGAAATCCCGGCCCTGTCGCCTCTATATATATGCAAAGACCCAAGGATGATGTGACAATGACACCTGAGGCCAAGCAACGCGGAACTGACTGGCTCGACACGGCCGGACTGCGTCCGACGCGTCAGCGGCTGAGCCTTGCGTCGCTGCTTGTGGGCGACGGGCAGAACCGCCACGTCACCGCCGAAAGCCTCTTTGCCGCCGCCAAGACGCGCGGCGAAAAGGTGTCGCTGGCCACGGTCTACAATACGCTGCGGGCGTTCTGCGATGCAGGCCTCATGCAGGAAGTGACGGTGGACGGATCGAAAAGCTATTTCGACACCAACACCCATGACCATCCGCATTTCTTCTGGGAAGACGACGGCACGCTGACCGATGCGCCGTCAGACCAGCTTGAAATACTGCGCCTGCCGGACGCGCCCGAGGGCGCGCAGATCACCAGCGTCGACGTGGTGATCCGGCTGCGCCGCAGCTGAGCCCCGCGCGCCTAGCGCAGGCAGAGATAAAGCCGTTCCTGGACGTAGCTGTAATCGCCGGTCGGCAGATTGCGGGTGCTGGCGAATTCCGCGCGCCGATTGGGCCCGCGGCTGCATATCTCGGCTGCCTTGGCATCGGCGCGGGCCACGGCACCGGCGCGGGCCTCGGCGCTGGAGAAATCCATCGCATTGCCGTTGAGCTGGATGCCGACGCTGGCCTCGTTGAAAGACGCCACCACCGGGTCGAGCTGTGCCGCGGGCATTTCGCAGCCCGCGAGCCAAAGTGGGAGCATCACGAAAGCGGCGCGCGTCAGGTTGGTCATATCGGGGTGTCCTTGCTGTTCCGGTTCAGCCGCCCCGAGGGCAATAAACCCCGGTCCGGCGCGATCAGGGTTGGGGATTCAAGGTAAAAAAAGGGTTAAATCCAAATGGATCTCGGTAAGGATCACCCTGCAGAGGTGACGCCCGAGACCGGCAAGCGGGCGCCGATCCCGCGGAAAATTCCGGGTCGCCCCCTGTCCTTGGACGTCAAATGACATAAAACTTTGATAAGATCGTGACAGATCGCACCCGGCCTTGCCTCTCGCGGGACTTGGCACTCTCGGCGCTCTGCGCCTCGGACCCGAAGGAGATACCCCATGAAAATTGCCGTTCTCGGAGGCGACGGATTCTGCGGCTGGCCCACCTCTCTGCACCTCTCCGACGCCGGACACGAAGTGCATATCATCGACAACCTGTCGCGGCGCTGGATCGACACCGAACTGGGCGTGCAGTCGCTGACCCCGATGGACAGCATTCAAGAGCGGTGCCGCATCTGGAAGCGCGAGACCGGGCGCTCGATCCGCTTTCACCTGCTGGACCTCGCGGGAGAATACCAGCGTCTGAAGCAATGGCTCGAAGCGGAAAAGCCCGATGCGATCATTCATTTCGCCGAACAGCGTGCCGCGCCCTATTCGATGAAATCCGACCGCCACAAGGTCTACACCGTCAACAACAACGTCAACGCGACGCACAACCTGCTCACGGCGATGGTCGAGACGGGCATCGACGCGCATCTGGTGCATTTAGGGACCATGGGGGTCTACGGCTATTCCTCGGTTGGCGCGCCGATCCCCGAAGGCTACCTCGACGTCGAGATCGACACGCCGGACGGCAAGAAGGGACAGGAGATCCTCTATCCCACGCGGCCCGGATCGGTCTACCACATGACCAAGAGCCTCGATCAGATCCTGTTTCAGTTTTACGCGCAGAACGACGGGCTGCGGATCACCGACCTGCACCAGGGCATCGTCTGGGGCACCCATACCGACCAGACCCGGCGCGACCCGCAGCTGATCAACCGGTTCGACTATGACGGCGACTATGGCACGGTGCTCAACCGCTTCCTGATCCAGGCGGCGATCGGCTATCCGCTGACCGTGCACGGCACCGGCGGACAGACCCGCGCCTTTATCCACATCCAGGATTCGGTGCGCTGCATCGAACTGGCGCTGGGGGATGCGCCTGCAGCGGGCGAGCGGGTGAAGATCTTCAACCAGATGACCGAAACCCACCGGGTGCGGGATCTCGCAGAGATGGTGGCGGGCCTCACCGGGGCCAAGATCGCCTGGCTGCCCAACCCCCGCAAGGAAGCCGCCGAAAACGACCTGATCGTCAAGAACGACCAGTTCATGGCGCTGGGGCTCAACCCGACGACGCTCGAGGCGGGGCTGCTCGACGAGGTGGTCGAGGTGGCGCGCAAGTTCGCCCACCGCATCGACCGCAGCCGCGTTCCGGCGGTCAGCGCTTGGACCCGCGAACTGGCCGCAGAGGTCGAAGCCGACCCCGAGGATCCGCGGCTCAAATCCGTGTCATGACCGACCGCGCCTACGTCACCCTGGTGACAAATGCCGATTTCTCTGTAGGAGCGAGGGCACTGGTGCGCTCGCTGGTGCTGAGCGGCACCGGGGCCGACATGGTCGTCATGCACACCGGCGGCGTCCCGCCAGAGGCGCTGGCGCCGCTGACCGTCCTCGGCGCGCGGCTGGTGCCTGTCGAACTGCTGCCTACCTCCGACGGGTTCAACGCCCGCCATGGTCGCAAGGCGCTGCACGACGCGGCGCCTTTCACCAAGGGTGAAAAGCCGGGGTTTCACACGCCGCTCGACAATTTCGCCAAGCTGCGGCTCTGGCAGTTGCCCTACGACCGGGTGGTGTTCCTCGACGCCGACACGCTGGTCCTGCGCAACATCGACAGGCTGTTCGATTACCCCGAGTTCTGCGCCGCGCCCAACGTTTACGAATCCGTGGCGGATTTTCACCGCATGAACTCCGGCGTCTTCACCGCCCGGCCCGATCCGGCCACCTTCGACGCGATGCTGGCGCGGCTCGACGCGCCCGAAGCGTTCTGGCGACGCACCGATCAGACCTTCCTGCAGGACTACTTTCCCGACTGGCACGGGCTGCCGGTGACGATGAACATGCTGCAATACGTCTGGTTCAACCTGCCCGACCTCTGGTCGTGGGAGCAGATCAAGGTGCTGCACTTCCAGTACGAGAAACCCTGGCAGGATCACGCCAAGGCCGACCGGCTGCGCCCGCTCATCGACCTGTGGCGGGCCTATGCGGGCGACGGGCCGGTGCCCGACACGGCCGCCCTGCCCGGCCCGGCATGAAGGTCGCGCTGACCGGTGCGACCGGGCTCGTGGGGCGGTTCATCGCGGACGGCCTTCGCGCGGCTGGCGACACGGTGGTGCCGCTGTCACGTCCGGAGTACCGGTTGGGCGACCGGCCCGACCTCTCGGGCTGCGACGCGCTGGTGCATAGTGCCCTTGCCCATGTGCCGGGGCGCTATCGCGGCGGCGAAGGCGACGATCCCGAGGGGTTCACGCGCGCCAACCTCGACGGGTCTCTGGCGCTCTTCGAGGCGGCGAAAGTGTCAGGCGTGGGACGGGTGACCTTTCTCAGCACCCGCGCGGTCTATGGCGCCTACCCGCCGGGCACGACACTGACCGAGGATATGCCGCCGCGCCCCGACACCCTTTATGGCGAGGTGAAATGGCAGGCGGAACAGGCGCTTGATGCCCTCTGCGGCGACGCATTCTCCGCGGCGTCGATCCGCGCCACCGGTGTCTACGGCGAAGGGACGGGCCACAAATGGGAAGGTCTGTTCGCGGATTTCCAAGCGGGCCGACCGATTCAGCCCCGACGCAGCACGGAACTGCACGGCGCGGACCTCGCCCGGGCCGTGCACCTGCTCCTGCACCGCACCGAGACAGGTGTCTTCAATGCCTCGGACATCCTGCTGGACCGCCGCGACCTGTTGGCGCGGGTGGCGGCGCTCACGGGCGGCACGTCCGCCCTGCCAGAGGCCAGCGACGCGCCGGTCAGCGAAATGCGCTGCGACCGTTTGCGCGCCCTTGGCTGGCGCCCAAGCGGCTGGCAGGCGCTTGATCGCGCCCTGCCCGATCTTCTGAAGACGGTTCCGTAACGCTCACGCAGGCGCGGGCAGAACCGACGCCCGCTGTTCGCCCAGCCCGGCGATCCCCAGCGAAACCACCTCGCCGCCATGCAGGTAACGCGGCGGCTTGAATCCCATGCCGACGCCCGGCGGTGTACCGGTCGAGATCACGTCGCCCGGCTGCAGGCTCATGAAGCGGCTGCAGTAGGACACGAGGTGAGGCACCTTGTAGATCAGGGTCGAGGTATTGCCGGACTGCATCCGCTCACCATCGACGTCGAGCCACATCTCGAGGTCGTCGATATCGGCGACCTCGTCCATGGTCACCAGCCACGGCCCGGTCGGACCGAAGGTGTCGCAGCCCTTGCCCTTGTCCCAGGTTCCGGCGCGGTCGAGCTGGAATTCCCGCTCGGACACGTCGTTGATGACGCAGAGTCCCGCCACATGCGCCATGGCGTCGCCCTCGTCGATATAGCTGCCGCCCGTGCCGATCACGACGCCCAGCTCGACCTCCCAGTCGGTCTTGGTGCTGCCGCGCGGCACCTGGATCGGGTCGTTGGGCCCGCAGATGGCAGAGGTCCACTTGTTGAAGATCACCGGCTCGGGCGGCACCGGCATCCCGGCTTCCGCCGCGTGGTCGGAATAGTTGAGGCCAATGCAGACGAACTTGCCGACCCGGCCGACGCAGGGCCCGAGGCGCAGGTCGTCCTGCGGCGTGCCGTCGACCAGCGGCAGCGTGTCGATGTCGAGCTTGCGTAGCGCCGCGAGGCTGTCCTGATGCAAAGCCGCGCCCGCGATGTCCTCGACTCTGCCCGACAGGTCGCGCACCCGGCCCGCGCTGTCCAGTATCCCGGGTTTCTCGGCACCCGGGGGGCCATAGCGAAGCAGTTTCATGGTGTCTCCAGTGTTGGGATGGGGGTCAGGCGGCCTTGTCGCCGCCGATGCCGGAAATCGCTTGGATGAGGCTGTCCTCGGTCACTTCCTCGGACGTGAAGGTCCGCATGATCCGGCCGGAATACATGGCGACGATCCGGTCCGAGACATGCAGAACCTCGGGCATTTCCGAGCTGATGACCATGACCGCATAGCCCTGCGCCGCCAGCTCGCGCAGCAGTTTGTGGATCTCGGACTTGCTGCCCACGTCGATGCCGCGGGTCGGTTCGTCCACGATCAGCACGCTGGGCTTCATAGACAGCCACTTGCCGATGACGATCTTCTGCTGGTTGCCGCCCGACAGGTTGCCGACCTTCTGTTTCCAGCCCGGCGTGCGGATGTCCAGCTTGTCGCGGTAGAGATCGAAGATCGCGACCTCGGCGCCCTCGGCCACGAACGGCCCGGCCTTGAGGTCGTCGACCTGCGGCAGGGTCATGTTGTCCCGGCAGTTCATGCCCAGCACCAGCCCCTGCCCCTTGCGGTCCTCGGGCACCAGGCTGATGCCGCGGGCGATGGCGTCCGAAGGCGAGTTCAAGCGCACCTCCTCGCCGTCGAGAAGGATCTTGCCCTTCGACGGATCGCGCAGGCCAAAGAGCGTCTCGGCGATCTCGGTGCGGCCGGCGCCGACAAGGCCGTAGAAGCCGACCACCTCGCCGCGGCGGATGTCAAAGCTGATGTCGTCGTAGAGCTTGCCGCAACTCAGCCCCCGCACTTCGAGCGCCACGTCGCCCAGCTCGTGATGCGACGCATTGCGGCTGAGGTCGAGTTTGCGCCCGATCATCATCTGCGTGACCTTTTCCTCGTCGGTCTCGCGGGTTTCGACCGTGCCCTGGTACTGACCGTCGCGCAGCACGGTGATGCGGTCGGTGATCTTGAAGATTTCCTCCATCCGGTGGGAGATATAGACGATCCCGACCCCGCTCTTTTGCAGATCGGATATCACGTCGAAAAGCACAACCTTTTCGGCATCCGTCAGCGACGCGGTGGGCTCGTCGAAGATCACCGCCTTGGCATCCACGGTCAGCGCGCGGGCGATCTCGACCATCTGCTGGTTGGCGATGGACAGCGATCCGACCCGGGTCTTGGCGCCGAACCCCACGTTGAGCTTTTTCAGGATCGCATCGGTCTTGGAGAACAGCGTCGCCCAGTCGACCCGGCCGAAACTCTTTTTCGGCAGCTCGCCCAGGTAGATGTTCTCGGCCACCGTCAGTTCCTCGGCGAGGCTCAGTTCCTGGTGGATAAAGACGATGCCCTTGGCCTTGGCTTCGAGCGGGCCGGCCATGACCACCGGCTTTTCGTCCATCAGGATGCGGCCTTCGTTCGGCTGGTGGATGCCGCCCAGCACCTTCATCAGCGTGGATTTGCCCGCCCCGTTTTCGCCCATCAGGGCGTGGACTTCGCCGGGCATGACCGACAGCGACACGCCGTCGAGCGCGCGCACGCCGGGAAAGGTCTTGACGATGCCTTCGAGACGCAGAACCGGATCGGTCATACCTTGAGCTCCTCTTTGCCTTTGACGTTCAGCTGACGGTCGAGCACCAGCACCGCGATCAGGATGAGGCCGATCACCAGGTTCACCGTCGAGGTGTCGGCGCCGATATGGCCCAGACCCTTGCGCAGCAGCTGGATGGCGATGACGCCGCCCAGGGTGCCGATGACGCTGCCCGCGCCGCCGGTGATCTTGGTGCCGCCCAGCACGACGGCGGTGATGACCCACAGCTCGTAGAGCTGGCCGTCGTTGGGGTTCACGGACCCCGATTCCGAATAGAAGACCACCGCCGACAGCGCCGCCAGGAAGCCGATGATCGCGAAGTTGATCATCATGTGCGGCCCGACGCGGATGCCCGCGTTGACCGCCGCCTCGCGGTTGTCGCCGATGGCATAGGCGTTGCGGCCGTGCACCGTGCGGGTCATCACGTACCACAGCACCAGAGTCACGATCGCAAGGAACCAGGTGGCCGTGTGCAGCCCCAGGACCTGCGCTTCGGCAAAGTCGACGAGCGTCCAGTTCAGGTGGCTCGTGGGGTTCTCGCCGTTGAACATGAAGACGATGCCGCGAAAGCCCAGCATCGACCCCAGCGTGACGATGAAGGCGTCGACGCCGGTCTTCCAGACGATGATGCCATTGAGCGCGCCCAGCATCGTGCCCGCCAGCAGCGCCAGCAGCCAGGCCACCGGGATCACCCAGTCGCCCAGGCCTGCAAAGATCGGCCAGGTCATGCTGTCCAGCAGGATGATCGCGGCGATGGCATAGGTCGCGCCCACGCTGAGGTCGATGTTGCCGTTGATCATCACGATGGTCATGCCCATGGCGATGATGCCGATGGGGGCCGACTGCTTGAGCAGCAGCAGCATGTTCTCGTAATCCATGAAGGCGTTGTCGGAGAGCGACAGGTATTCGCCCGCGACGCTGAAGAAGATCAGCTCGAGCACGATGAAGCCCCAGATCGCGCCTTTTTTCAGAGCGTCGGAAAGTGCACCAGGTTGCATGACCTTTTCCTCTTCTAATGCCCTACCGCTTCGCTGCTTGAGGGCTGATTGCTTGCCCTACCGCTTCGCTGCTTGAGGGCTGATTGCTTGCCCTACCGCGTCGCTGCTGGCGGGCGGATTACGCGATCGGTGACCAGAGCTTGCCGCGCTTGGCCGCGATATCGAGCCAGACCGCAAGGATGATGATTACCCAGGTCACGACGAACTGGACGTAGAACTGCAACCCGAGCAGCAGCAGGCCGTTCTGGATGAACCCCAGGATCAGCACGCCGATGACAGTCTTGAAGATCGTGCCCGACCCGCCCATCAGCGACGCGCCGCCCAGGATGACCGCCGCCAGCACCTCGAGCTCCAGACCCTGCCCCACGGTGTTCTGCGACCCAAGGCTCCGGCTGGCCTGGATCAGCCCCGCCACCGCCACACAGGCCGACGACATGACGTAGCACAGGAACACCGTCCGCGCGCGCCGAATGCCCGAGAAGGTCGCCGCCGTGCCGTTGCCGCCCACCGCATAGACCTTGCGCCCGAAGGGCGTGCGCGCCAGCACGAGGCCCAGAACCGCGGCAAGGCCGAGGAAGATCAGGATCGGCACCGGGATACCCAAGGCCGTGCCCTGGCCGAAGACGCTGAACCAAGTGCCTTCCTTGTCGGCGATGTCCATGTTCTTGCCGCCGGAATAGGTCAGCGTCAGACCGTGGATGGCCGACAGCATCCCCAGCGTCACGATCAACGAATTGAGTTTCAGATACCCCACGAGGAAGCCGATGAAAGCGCCAAGGCAGAGCGTCATGGCGAACATCGCCGGGATCGCGAGGAACGGACCGATCTTGTCGTGCAGGTCCAGAACCACGATGGTCGAGAAGGACATCATCGATCCCACGGACAGGTCGAGATTGCCGCTGATCACCACGAAGGTGACGCCAAGCGCCATGATCCCAAGGATTGCCGAAGATCGTATAACGCTGAACAAGTTGTCCACCGACAGGAATTTCGGATTGGCGAAGGTGAAGGCGATGATGAACAGCGCAAAGGCGACCAGGATGCCCTGCTTTGCCAGAACGCTGCCGATTTTCTGCTTTGTCAGTGTTGCCATGATCCCCTCCCCAAGGTCGCTGGCGGTCAACGGTCAGATATCGTCGCGGCCACGTCAGACCAGTGTCATGCCGCCGTCGATCATAACGATCTGCCCGGTCATGTAATCGCTGTCCTCGGAGGCGAGGAAGGTCGTCGTGCCGGTGATGTCCTTCGGCTTGGCCACCCGGCCGCGCAGGATCTCGGCGGAGAACTCTTCCATCGCCTGCCCCGGACGGCTGGCCGCGCCGATGTCCATCAGATCGCGGTCGACCTGTTCCCACATCTCCGTGGCGACGACGCCGGGGGCAAAGCCGGTCACGGTGATGTCGTGCTTGGCCAGATCGCGGGCACCCGACTGGGTCAGCGACACGACGGCGAATTTCGAGGCGCAATAAGGTGCTACGTTGTCGAACCCCTGGCGGCTGGCGATCGAGGCGGTGTTGATGATCTTGCCACCGCCGCCCTGCGCGATCATCTGGCGCGCCGCCTCCTGCATGCCGATCAGGCAGCCCAGACCATTGACGCCCATGATGAAATTCCAGTTGTCCTCGGTCACGTTCATGAAGTTCATCGGACGATTAACACCGGCATTGTTGAACTTCACATCGAGCCGCCCGAAGGTTTCGACCGTGTGGGCGATCATCGCGCGCACCGCGTCACGGTTGGCGACGTCGACTTGGGCCGAGGTGACGTTGCCCGCCTGCCCGTTCAGGCGGCTGCGGTTCTGCTCGGCCACGCCGGCCGCGCCATCGCCGTCGATATCGGCGAAACAGACCTTGGCGCCCTCGTCCAGAAGCGCTTCGCCGATGGCCCGGCCGATACCGCGCGCCGCACCCGTCACGATGCAGACCCGTCCCGTCACACGTCCCATGACGCGCCTCCCTGTCTCTGAAACCGTCGAACTCGTCGAAAGACTGCGGGACGCGAGCTGTGCCCGCGCCCCGCACCCGGGAGGAGTTTAGAACACCGGCTTGGTGAACTCGCTCATGTTGTCCTGGGTGATCTTCGGCGTGTCGAAGTAGTTGAGGAACGGCACGTCTTCGCCGTTCAGCACGTCGATCGCGGTTTGCAGAGCCGCTTCGGCGTCATCGACCGGCGACTGGTAGATCGAGCCCCAGTAGTCGCCCGCCTCCATCGCCTCGTATCCGACCGAGAAATTGGTGGCGCCGACAAAGATGATGTCCTCGCGGCCCGCGGCCTTGGCGGCGTTCAGAGCCCCCACGCCCATGTTGTCGTCACCGGCATAGACGCCGTCGATGTCGTCGTACTTGACCAGGAAGGCTTCCATCACCTGCTGGGATTTCTCGCGGTTCCAGTCGCCGGGCTGGGTTTCGACCAGCGTGACGTCCGGGCAGACCTCGGGCAGACGATCCTCGAACCCCTTGGCGCGCTCGATGGCGGTGGTGTAGCCGGGCTGGCCACTGATCTGCACAACGCGGGCTTCGGCTTCGATGCCCATGTCCTTGAACTTGTCGCACATGATCTCGGCCGACCGGGCACCCTGTGTGATGTTGTCGGGACCCGAGAAAGAGGCCACGAAATCAAAGCCTTGCTCGGCGATATTGGAGTTGGTGACGATGACCGGTATATCGGCCTGGTGCGCCTTGCGCACGGCGGGGATCACCGCTTCGCCATTGGTCGGCCAGATGATGATCGCATCGACGTCCTGCTGGATCAGATCCTCGACCTGGGCGATCTGGCGGGCGACGTCGCCGCCGGCATCCAGGACCACCGACTCGACCATGTCGTTCTCTTCGGCGGCGGCGATGAAAGCCTGCTCGTAGGTGGTCTGGTAGCTGTCCACGCCGACGTTGTTCTGCGTGATGCCGATCTTGAACGGGCCGTGCTCGGCGGCCTGGGCCATGCCTGTCAGCGCCAGTGCCGCGCTCGATGCGGCAAGGATGGTGCGAAGTGTCATTTGGGTCTCCTCCCGGTTGACGTCTCTTGTCTTGGTCGTTCAACGGCCTGCTCCCGGATCACCCCCGAGAGTGGCTCTTGCCGCATACTGCCCAAGGCGCCACGCCGTGAGACCGGCAATAAAATCCATTTTGGAGATTATTTTATCCAAACTGGATGTCTTCCCGGTACGATCTGATCGTCATTCTGAACAATTTGAAGGCGGACGAGATGAGCGGATCGATGTCATCCAAATCGACCAAATACACCGAAGGTTCGGTGCAGGCTTTATCGGAAAGGATCGATACCAGCGTGAACGCGATGGCAGGACATAAGCACGGCGTTTCCGTTTCGCAAAGCGTCCATGCCGAGATGCTGACGGTTCTGTCCTTTCTGGAGGACCTGTGCGGCGAGGTCGAGGACACGATCGAACTGGCCTCGACCGATGCGCATCTGCGCATGGCGCTGCACCTGCTTCAGGGCCATTTCGAGGCGCGCACAGTCACCCCCACCTCTCTGATCGGCGCCAGTGGCGTGCCCTACGCCACCGCCAACCGACGCATGAAGGACATGATGAAGGCCGGGCTCATCGACCAGCGCCCGCGCACCAAGACCCGCAAGAGCTTTTCCCTGCATCCAAGCGACAAGCTGCTGTCGCAATGGGTGCAGCTGTCGGGCCGCGTGCAGCGCATCGCCGAGGGGCATTTCGGCGGTCTGGGGTCTGCCACCAACCCGCAGGACTATTACTTCGGCGGCAGCTACGCCGCGGCGCATTCGATCCCGCCCCTGCCGATCCGGTCCGAACCGTTGCGCGTGTCGGGCGGCATCCGGGTGCTGGTCCATGGCGACCCCACCTTCATGGTCATGGAGAATCTCAAGCGCCAGTTCGAACAGTCCATCGGCACCCAGATCAGCCAGCGCGCCTTTTCCATTGACCGCCTGCGCGACGAGGCGCTGCGCAATGCCGACCGGCCCACGAGCCGCTACGACATCATCGCAGTCGACCTGCCCTGGATCGGCGAATTTGCCGACAGGGGCGTGCTGATGCCGCTGGAGGATGCCTTTGACGTCGCGGCACTCGATCCGGCGGATTTCCACACCGCCGGCTGGAAGGCGACGCATTGGGGTGGCCGCGCCTTCGCCGTGCCCGCCCAGACCACGCCGGAACTGCTGTTCTACCGCCGCGACCTTCTGGCCGCTGCGGGGCTGGAGCCGCCCGCGACGACCGACGCGCTGCTGCAGGCCGCGCGCACGCTGCACCAACCGCAGCGCGGGCTCTACGGCATCGGCTGGAACGCCGCGCGCGGCACGGCGCTGGGGCACACGGTACTGATGACCATGGCCGATTTCGGCCAGCCGATCCTGAACCTGCCCGAAGTGGCCGGCGGCTTTGATACCGACCGTCTGGCCGACCGCGACTACCGCGTCACGATCGACACCGACGCGGGCCTGCAGGCAGCGGAATTCCTGCGCGAATTACTGAGCTATTCGCCGCCCGACATCCTGTCGATGTCCTGGTACGAGCGCGTGCGGCCCTATGCCCAGGGCAAGATCGCCATGGCCTACGGCTACACGCTGCTGGCCCCCTATTTCGAGCTCGACGAGACCTCGCCCGCCTACGGACAGACCGGCTATCTGCCGCATCCGGTCGGGCCGGGCGCCACCGCGGTCGCGCCGATCGGCGGCTATGCGCTCGGCATCCCGTCGAACCTCGCGCCGGAACGCCTGCCCGCCGCCGCCGAGGCACTGACGCTCTTTACCTCGCCCGAGGCGCAGAAGCTTTTCGTGCAGAACGGCAGCCGGACCAACGCCCGCTACTCCGTCGCCGCCGATCCGGATGTGCGCCGCGCCTCGCCGATCTTCGAGGCCGTGGACGGCATGTCCTGGCGCGACGAACTGCAATTCTGGCCCCGCCCGCCGGTGCCCGAGATCGCCGGGATCATCCAGATCTGCGGCGAGGAATTCCACGACATGCTGCGCGGCATCCAGAACCCGCGCGACGCCCTGCGCCGGGCCCAGGATCGCGCCGACGCGCTGATCACGCCCCGACCAAAGACCTGACGTCCCGAGGAGGAGAGACACATGGACACCGAACGCCTGAAGGGCAAGAACATCCTGATCACCGGTGCCGCCCGCGGCATGGGCGCCGCCAATGCCGAAGCCTTTGCGGCGCAGGGCGCCAACGTGTGTCTGGGCGATCTCGATGGCGACGAGGCGCAGAAGGTCGCCGATGCGATCAACGCCGCCGGCAATGGCAAGGCCGTAGCGGTCAGGATGGATGTCACCAGCCGCGCCGACAATGCCGCCGCCGTCGCCGCGACGGTCGAGGCCTTCGGTTCCATCAACGTGGGCCTCTTCAACGCCGGCCTCAACAAGCCCCGGTTCTTCATGGATATCGATGAAGACAACTGGGACATGATCATGAACGTCAACACCAAGGCGATGTGGCTCGGCATGCAGGAGGTCGCGCGCCAGATGATCGCGCAGGGACCGCAGGACAAGCCTTACAAGCTGATCAACGTCGGTTCCATCGCATCGCGCAAACCGCTGGTGGACGTCACCGTCTACTGCACCTCGAAATACGGCTGCCTCGCGCTGACCGAGTGTGGCGCGCTGGGTCTGGCCGAGCACAACATCACCGTGAACGGCTATGCCCCGGGCGTCGTGGTCACCCCGCTCTGGGAACAGCTCGACAAGGACCTGGTCGAGATCGGGTTCAAGGAGCGCGCGGGCCAGGCCTACGACGACATCGTCGAGAACAACCTGGTGATCAAGCGTGTGTCCTATCCCAAGGACGTGGTCGGCACCGCATCGTTCCTGGCCAGCGACGACAGCGACTACATGACCGGCCAGATGATCTCGATCGACGGCGGCTGGGTCACGAAGTAACCCGAACAACCCCCTGATTTTGCAACAGAATGGATGCGCGCCCGCGTATCCGAAAGGAGCCTTTCATGTCCCGCGCCCTGATGCCGAACATGCTCACACCGCAAGACCTCGAACCGAACTGGGAATGGCGCGAGCGCCTGCCCGCCTGGGGCCACATGTCGGTCGATTTCGAACGCCGCATAGACCATGACCGCCTGCGCCGCTACCGGCTGGCCCGCACCCGGCAGTCTCTGCAGAATTCCAAGGCCGGGTCGCTGCTGCTCTTCGACGTGAACAACATCCGCTACGTCACCGCCACCAAGATCGGCGAATGGGAGCGGGACAAGATGTGCCGCTTCTGTCTGCTGACCGGCGATGACAGCCCCTACGTCTGGGATTTCGGTTCGGCGGCGATGCACCACAAGCGCCATTCCGACTGGCTCGAGCCCGACCACTGCCTGGCCGGCGTCGTTGGCATGCGCGGCACCATCCCGCCGGATTTCGGCCTGATGACCAAATACGCCAAGATGATCGCGCAGCTCATCAAGGACGCAGGCATGGCCGACATGCCGGTGGGCGTCGATTATGCCGAAACCGCGATGTTCCACGCCCTTCTGGCCGAGGGCATCAACGTGGTCGACGGCCAGCAAATCATGCTGGCGGCGCGCGAGATCAAGAACTGGGACGAGATCCAGCTGCTCACGCAGGCGGCGTCGATGGTCGATGGCGTCTACCACATGATCTACGAAGAGCTGAAACCGGGCGTGCGCGAGAACGACATCGTCGCCCTGTCCAACAAGATGCTCTACGAGATGGGCAGCGACGATGTGGAGGCGATCAACGCCATCTCCGGCGAGCGCTGCAACCCGCATCCGCACAACTTCACCGACCGGCTGATCCGCCCCGGCGACCAGGCGTTCTTTGATATTCTGCAATCCTATCAAGGCTATCGAACCTGTTATTACCGCACGTTCAACGTTGGCCGCGCGACGCCCGCGCAGAACGACGCCTACGTGAAGGCGCGCGAATGGATCGACGCCTCCATCGCGATGATCAAACCGGGTGTCACCACCGACAAGGTGGCCGAGGTCTGGCCGACCGCCGAGTCGCTCGGGTTTCCGAACGAGGATGCGGCCTTTGGCTTGCAGTTCGGACATGGGCTGGGTCTGGCGCTGCACGAACGGCCGATCATTTCCCGCGCTATCAGCCTCGACCACCCGATGGAGATCCAGACCGGCATGGTCTTTGCGCTGGAAACCTACTGCCCCGCCGCCGACGGCTATTCGGCCGCGCGGATCGAGGAAGAGGTCGTCGTGACCGAAAAGGGCTGCGAGGTCATCAGCCTCTTCCCGGCGGAAGAGCTGCCCATCGCGAACCGGTACTGAGCGATGGCCAACCCGTTCGACCTGACCGGCCGCAAGGCCCTGGTCACCGGCGGCGCCACCGGCATCGGCGAGGGCATTGCCCTCGGCCTTGCCGCCGCCGGGGCCGACGTGGCGCTGACGTACCGCAGCCACGCGCCCGACGACACGCTCAAGGCCATCGAGGCGCTCGGCGTCAAGGCGGCGGCGGTCAAGGCGGATTTCGCCGGAATGGATGCCGCGGCCGCCGAAGAGGTGATCGACTTCGCCAGCAACGCTTTGGGCGGGCTGGACATTCTCGTGAACAACGCGGGCATCATCCACCGAGCGCCGTCGGTCGAGATGGCGCTCGACGACTGGCGGCGGGTGCTGTCGGTCAACCTCGATTCCGTCTGGTTGCTGAGCCAGGCCGCCGGCAAGCGCATGGTGGCGCAGGGCAGCGGCAAGATCGTCATCGTGTCCTCGGTGCTAGGCTTCCAGGGCGGGCTGACCGTGCCGGGCTATGCCGCCAGCAAGCACGCGGCCATCGGGTTGACCCGGGCGCTTTGCAACGAATGGGCGCCGCACGGAGTCAACGTCAACGCCATCGCCCCCGGCTACACCGCCACCGACAACACCCAGGCTTTGCGCGACGATCCGGTGCGCTCGAAGGCGCTGCTGGAGCGGATTCCGCAGGGCCGGTTCGCCGACCCGTCCGAGATCGCCGGCGCCGCGGTGTTCCTGGCATCCGACGCCGCCGCCTATTGCAATGGCAGCATCCTCGCCGTCGACGGCGGCTGGCTTGCACGCTGAGAGAGGACCCATGGAAAACTCACTGACTGGAAAGACCGCGCTGGTCACCGCCGCCGGAAACGGCATCGGCCGCGCCTCGGCCGAGGGGCTGGCGCTGCGCGGCGCGACCGTGATCGCCACCGATATCGACGCCGCGGCGGTCGAAACCGTCGCCGCCGGGTCCGAGCGGATCAGCGCCCACAAGCTTGACGTCATGGACGCCGACGCCGTGGCGGCGCTGCTGGCCTCGGTCCCTGCCCCCGATATCCTCGTGAATTGCGCGGGCTGGGTGCATGACGGCACGATCCTCGACTGCGACGACGACGTCTGGGACCGGTCCTTCGGCCTCAACGCCAAGGCGATCTTCCGGCTGACCAAGGCGGTGCTGCCGGGGATGCTCGACGCAGGCTCCGGGTCGATCGTCAACATCGCCTCGATCGTGTCCTCGGAAAAGGGCGCGCCGCGCCGCTTTGCCTACGGGTCGTCCAAGGCGGCGATCATCGGCATGACCAAGTCCATCGCGGCGGATTTCGTCAAGCAGGGCATCCGCTGCAACGCCATCTGCCCCGGCACGGTGCAAAGCCCCTCGCTGAACGACCGGCTGGCGGCCACCGGCGATTTCGACAAGGCGCTTGCCGCCTTCAAGGACCGCCAGCCCATGGGCCGGCTCGGCACGCCCGAAGAAATCGCCGAGATGGTCTGCTATCTCGCCGGACCGATGTCGGCCTTCACCACGGGGCAGGCCTTTGCCATCGACGGCGGGTGGTCGATCTGATGGCACTGGACCGCGCCGCCTGCATCGACGACCTGCGCCGGATCGCGAAACGCCGGATCCCGCGCTTTGCCTTCGACCTCGTGGATGGCGGCGCGGAATCCGAATGCAACCTGCGGCGCAACATCTCGGCCTTCGAAGAGGTCGAACTGACGCCGCGCTACATGACCGACGTTGGCAGGGTCGACATGACTGTGTCGATCTTCGGCAAAATCTATGCCACCCCCTTCGGCATGGCGCCCATCGGGATGCTCAACGCCTTCTGGCCCGAGGCCGACCTGATCCTCGCCCGGATGTGCAAGCGCGAGAACATTCCCTACGTCGCCAGTTCCGCCGCCTCGACCACGCTGGAGAGGCTTGCCAAGGCGGCGGACGGCAACGGCTGGTTCCAGCTGTATGTCTCGGGCGATGACACGGTGACGCAAGGTCTGATCGACCGGGCCGAAGCGGCTCAGTACGAGGTGATGATGGTCACCGCCGACGTGCCCGCCGCCGGCAAGCGCGACCGCGACATCCGAAACAAGCTGGCCGTGCCCTTCCGCGTGACGCCCGAAGTGCTGCTGCAACTCGCGATGACCCCGCGCTGGACCCTCACCAGCCTCTCGCATGGCAAGCCAAACATCGCCAACTACGCCGACCTGCTGAAGGCGGCGACGTCCTACGCCGATGTGCAGAAGACGCTGATCACCCCCAGTTTCACCTGGGACGATCTCAAGCGCCTGCGCGACCGCTGGAAGGGCACGCTTCTGGTCAAGGGCATCCTGCATCCCGACGATGCGCTGAAATGCGCCAAGCTGGGCTGCGACGGGATCGTCGTGTCGAACCACGGCGGGCGGCAGGTGGCCTTCGGCCCGCCCACCATCGAAGCCCTGCCTGCCATCGCGGATGCGGTCGGCGGACGGCTGAAGATACTTCTCGACAGCGGTATCCGGCGCGGCGCGGACGTGCTGCGTGCCAAGGCGCTGGGGGCGGATTTCACCCTGGCCGGGCGGGCGCTGGCCTTCGGCGTCGGTGCCGGTGGCCGCGACGGCGCGGAGCGGGCGATGCAGATCCTCACGCTCGAACTGGAACGCGCCCTCGGCCAGCTGGGCACCGCGGCCTTTGCCGATGTCGGTCCCGATGCCCTGAGCCGCCCGCGCGCCACCACCTAAGGCGCGGCTCAGGCGTCCTCCTCGCGCGGCCCCTGAACCAGCCCCGCTTCCATCGCGAACCAGACCATCTGCGCATCGGTCTCGAGCCCCAGCACGCTCTTGATGTGGTAATGGTTGTTGCGCACGGTCTTGAGGCTGATCGACAGCGCCTCGGCGATCCGCTCAACCGGCCAGCCGCTGGCCAGCAGCCGCAGAATCTCGGTCTGGCGCGTGCTGAGGTCGCGCAGGCGGGTGCCGGACCCGGCGATGCGGTCCTGCGCGATGGCCTCGATCACGTCCGGAGAGATCATCGTGCGGCCCTTGAGCACGCCGAAGATCGCCTTGATCAGAGTGTCGGGCGCGCTGCTTTTCGTGACATAGCCCGCCGCCCCCGCCTCGATTGCCTTGAGCGCGAAGGCCGACCCCTGGTGCATGGTAAAGACCACGATCTTAGCAGCGTCGTCGTACTGGCGGATGTGCCGGATCGCCTCGATCCCGCTGGCGCCGGGCAGGGTCACGTCCATCACCACCGCGTCGGGCATTGCCTCGCGGAAGCGGGCATAGGCGCTGCGGGCATCCTCGGCCTCGGCGACGATCTGCAGGCCCGGCTGCAGGTCGATGAGCCGCCTGTAGCCTTCGCGCACGACCGGGTGGTCATCGACGATCATGATGCGGTGATCGGTCATGCGGCGCGGCGGCTCAGCGCGTCCGGCAGGGTCACGGTGACGCGGATGCCCCGCGGCGTCTCGGCGATGGCAAAGGTGCCGCCCATGGCCCCGGCTCGTTCCGAGATCCCCAGCAGCCCGTGCCCCTGCCGGTCCGCCTCGAGCGTGCCGCCGCCGTCATCCTCGACACCCAGGCGCACCGTGGCGCTTTCGGCCCGCAGCGTCACTCGGACATGCCGCGGCGTGCCGTGGCGCATGGCGTTGGTCACGCATTCCTGCACGATCCGGTAAAGGTCGAGCGCCACCGCGTCCGGCAGCCGATCCTCGTCCAGCGCACAATCCAGCGTCAGCCTCGCACCGCGCTGCACCTCCCATCCCGCCAGCATCGTGCGCAATGACGCGGCCAGCCCCACCTCTTCGAGGTCCGGCGGCCGCAGCCGGGCGAAGGCGCCGCGAAGGCACTCCATCATGCTGCGGATGTTGGCGCCGATGGCTTCGGCGTCGCGGGCGATGTCGCGCCGGTCGGGCGGCGCGGCGCAGGCGACCGATGCGGCCAGCGCCGCCGTGGCGGTCAGGGTCTGGCCGAACTCGTCATGCAGGTCGCGGGCCAGCTGGCGGCGCTCCACATCCTCGACCTCGATCAGCTTGCGGGTCAGCGCCCGGCTTTGAGCCGCACTGGCCCGCAGCCGCGCGGCCAGACGGTTGACCGCCTGCGCAATCTGGCCGAACTCGTCGCGCCCTCCCGCATCCACCCGCGCGCCCAGGTCGCCGCTGGCCAGCCTGTCCAGACCCGAGACGATGCCGCCGACCGGCCCCAGCCGCGACAGGATCGCGATAGTGCCCAGTACCAGCACCCCCGCCGCCATGGCCAACGTCTGCCAGAGCGTCATGCGCACCCGTTGCCACGCCAGCGTCGCGGCAGCCACCGGGTCGAAAGAGGACTCGATTCGGAACGCACCGCTTTGCGAGGCCGTCCCGGTGCGCGTCACCGGCGCGGGCGGCGTCAGCACCTGTTCGACGGCGGTGCGGAACCGCGCCGGCGCGATCTGGCCAAAGACCTGCCAGCCCGCACACAGCCGCCGTTCCGAGATCTTGCGCTGTTCGAAGACGATGCAGGTGCCCGGCGCCATCACGCCAAGCAGCTTGATCGACGTCATCTCCGCATAGAGCGGATCACCCACCCGCGGCTCCATGTGATAGTTGCGCTCCAGCACATAGCTGGCGCGGGTCAGCGTGGTCTGGGTGTTCTGCGCCGCCGTCCGGTAGGCATCGGCGGCGGCGAGGCAAAGCGTCACCGCCCCGGCCAGCAGCGTCACCAGCCAGAGCGTCAGGACCAGTCGGAACCGCAGACTCATGTCTCTCTCCCGGATCGTCACGTTCCTCCGCATGATCGGGCAAAGCGGCGCGCCTGTCGCGGGCAATTTGCCCGATCTTCGGCGAAACCGGCACGAGGGCTTTCCACCACGGCGCGTCCGTGGTCCGTTGGCCCGGCACGCAGGACCGGGAGGACGGGATGGACACAGTCGCAGAGACCACGACGGCAGAAAGGCCCGGCACCGCCCCCGCGCGGGCGCTGGCGGAGCGGATGGAAGCCGGGCTGATCGGCCATCGCGCGCTGGTCGAACGGCTGATGATCGCGCTGCTGACCGGCGGGCACGTGCTGATCGAAGGTGCGCCGGGGCTGGCCAAGACGCGCTCGGTGCGGCGGCTCGCGGACGGGATCGAGGGGAGCTTCGCCCGCATCCAGTGCACGCCGGACCTGATGCCCTCTGACGTGACCGGCACGCAGATCTACCGCCAGGACAGCGGCCGGATGGAGTTCCTGCCCGGCCCGGTCTTCCACAACCTCGTGCTGGTGGACGAGATCAACCGCGCCCCGCCCAAGGTCCAATCCGCGCTGCTCGAGGCGATGGGCGAAGGCCAGGTGACATCCGGCGGTACCACGCGGCGCCTGCCGGACCCGTTCATGGTGGTGGCCACACAGAACCCGCTGGAGCAGGAAGGCACCTTTCCCCTGCCCGAGGCGCAGCTCGACCGGTTCCTGATGCACATCCTGCTCGAATTGCCCGGCGAAGAGGACGAGATGGCGATCCTCGACCTGGTCGAAGGCGAGCTGCGCGCCCATGCGGGCCGCGACGCGCCGATGCTGGACCACGCGGCGCTGGCGGCGATGCAGGAAGAGGTGTTGCAGGTGCACCTGTCGCCTGCCCTGCGGCGCTACATCGTGGCGCTGGTGATGGCCACGCGGCGGCCAGCGGAGGGGCTCGACGTGACATCCCGCATCCGCCATGCCGTCAGCCCGCGCGGCACGCTGGCGCTGGCCTCCGCCGTCCGCGCGCGGGCCTGGCTGCACGGGCGCGATTTCGCCGTGCCCGAGGATGCGGCGGCGCTGGCGCCGGATGTGCTCTGCCACCGCATGGCGCCGACATGGCGGGCGCAGGCGGCGGGCGACACGGCGCGGACGATCTTTGCCGAGGTGCTGACGGCGGTGGTGCCGCTGTGACCCTGCCCGCCGCCTCCGGCGCCGAGGTGTCGCTCGACCGGCTGGTCGCGCTGGCCGGACTGGTGCGGCCCGAGACGACGGCGGGCCTGTCGCACGGTCTTTCGGGCGGGCTTTCGGGTCCGAAACGCGGCGACGGCGCCGATCTCTTCGACCTGCGGCCCTATCAGGACGGCGACGACCTGCGGCGCATCGACCCCGCCGCCACCGCGCGCAGCGGGCGACCGCAGGTGCGCAGCCGGCACGAGGACGTGGAGCGCACGCTTCTCCTGGTCGCGGATTTCCGCAGCCCGATGCTTTGGGGCACGCGCGGGCGGTTTCGGTCGGTCGCCGCCGCCGAGGCGCTGGCGCTCGCCGGCTGGCGCGCGGTCCTCGCGGGCGGGCGCGTCGGTCTGGTGGTCCTGCGCGACGCGGATCTGGACGTGATCGCCCCGCAGCCGCGCGAGGCCGCGATGCTGCGCATCGCGGGCGCGCTGGCGCAGCACCATGCGGAGGCGCTGGCCGCCGCCGCCGACGGGCACGACACGCTGGCGCCCCTTCTCGACGCGGTCTCCGCCCGCGCCGCGCCGGGCGTGTCGATCTGCCTTGCCACCGGGTTGGACGATCCGGGCCCGGACCTGGGCACGGCGGCGGCGGCCTTGATGCGCAAGTGCCCGCTCGAGGTGCTGCTGGTGCAGGACGCGGTGGAAACCGAAGTGCCGCGCGGCCGCTTTGCTGCCCGGATCGGGGCGGGCTTCCGGCGCGGGCGGTTCGGACCGTCGCCCTCCGCCGACATACTGACGCGGCACGATATCCCGTTCCGACTGCTCCGCGCGGACCTGCCCGTCGAGGATCAGTCAGAGGATCGCGCGGCATGACCCCGGAAGAGCTGGTCGCCAGCCTCGCCCCGGTGCGGGTGCCGGAAAGCTTCGCGCGCTTCGGCCTTCAGGACGCATTTGCCGCAGTGGCGCTCGGACTGGTGGCGGGGCTGCTGCTATCAGCGGTGCTGCGGGTGGTGACGCGGCGCAGGCCGCGGCGGGCCGAGACCGCGCGGCAGGCCATCGCGGCATTGGCCACCTGCAACCCGCAAAGCCGCCTGACCGGCCTCGCGGCGCTGCTGCGGGATTATGGCGGCACCGCGCCGCCAAAGCTGGACGCGGCGCTTTACGATCCCGCGGTGCGGTTCGATCCGGCCCCATTGGAAACCGCGATCCTCAAGGCCGCACGGAGCCGCGCGCAATGAGTTTCGCCGCGCCCTGGCTCGCGCTGCTGCTGCCCCTGCCCCTCCTGCTGCTGGCGCTGCTGCCCGCGCGGTCGCAACGCGCCGGCGCGGTGGCCCTGCCCCCTGCCATCGCCGCGGGTTTCGTCGCCGCAGAGAGCACCCCGGCCCGCCGCCATGGCACCGGCATCCTGCTGTTCGTCGCCTGGGCCGCGCTGGTCGCGGGGCTGACGGGCCCCCGGCAGGAACGGGTGCTGGACGTGGTCCCGGCCTCAGGCCGCGACATCGTGCTGGCGCTGGACCTTTCAGGGTCGATGGAACGCGAGGATTTCGACCTCGACGGCGCGCAGGTGTCGCGCCTTGCCGCGGTGCAGGCGGTGGGCGCGGGCTTTGTCCGGGGCCGCACCGGCGACCGGGTGGGTCTCGTGGTCTTTGGCGATCGGGCCTACGTGGCGGCGGCGCTCACCCATGACGTCGCCGCCGCCGCGAGGGTGATCGAGACGGCGCAGATCGGCGTGTCGGGCAAGTCCACCGCCATCGCGGACGGGCTGGGGCTTGCGATCCGGCGGCTGCGCGACCGCGAGGCGGAGAGCCGGGTGATCATCCTGCTGTCGGACGGGCAGGACACCACCGGCGCCGTCGACCCCGTCGCCGCAGCGGCCACGGCGCAGAGCCTGGGCATCCGCATATATACCATCGCGCTCGGCCCCGCGGACCTCGAGACCACGCCCGACGCCCGCGACGCCGTGGACAGCGAAACCCTGCGCGAAATCGCAGAGGCCTCGGGCGGCGAAACCTTCCGCGTGCGCACCACCGAAGACCTCGCCGCCGTCACCGCCGCCATCGACCGGCTGGAGCCGAGCCTTGCCGACGCGCCGCCGGTCCGGGCCTGGCAGGTCTACTGGCCTTGGTGCGCCGGCAGCGCGCTGGCGTGCCTGTTCGCGGCCCTGGCGCTGCATGGACGCGAGGCCACATGACCGGCGGCGATCTCATCCTGATGCGGCCGCTCTGGCTGATCGGCATTCCGGCAGCGCTTCTGCTTGGGGCGTTGGCGGCGCGAACTGCGCACGGGCTGGCCGCCTGGCAACGGATCACCGACCCGGCATTGCTGGCGGCGCTGCGCGCTCGTGGCCACGTCACCGAACCCGGTCGCGACGCCACCCCGTGGCTGCTGGCGCTGGCGGCGGCGCTGGTCGCGGCGGGCCTTTCCGGCCCGGCCACCCGCGACGGCGACGCGCCGGTGCTGCGCAACCTCGACGCGGTGATGATCCTGCTCGACCTCTCGCCCTCGGTCACCGAAGGCGGCGGGCTCGACGATGCGCAGGCGGCGGTGTCGCGGCTGATCGACACCCACGGCACCCGGCCGGTGGCGCTGGCGGTCTACACGTCCGAAAGCTTTCTGGTGAGCGTGCCCACCGAGGACCCCGCCGCCCTGCAGACCGTTGTCGCCGTCTCGGATGCGCAGACCATGCCGCTGGGCGGCAGCCGTCCCGACCGCGCGCTGACGATGGCGTGGCAGGTGCTGTCGGACGCCGCGGCGGCGCAGCCGGACGTGGTGCTGGTCTCGGATGGCGGCGGCGTCGGCCCCGAGGCGCTGGACCTCGCCCGGCAGATGGCGGCGGAGGGGCTGCGCGTTTCGACCGTCTTCGTCGCTCCGGAGGCCGCGCCCTACGGCATGCCGCCTGCCACGCCCGAGGCGCTGGAGGGTCTGGCCCGTGCGGGCGGCGGGATCACGACCGCCGCGACGGACCTGTCCGGCCTCGAGGCATTCTTGGACGAACGGCGCGGCGACGGGGCCGCCGACCCGGCGCTGCGCAACCTGCGCTACGCGGATCACGGCCCGTGGCTGCTGGCCCTGGCGCTGCTGCCGCTGGCCCTGCTCTTCCGCCGCCGGAGGCCCGCATGACCCGGCGTACGCTCATCCTTTTGGCCGCCGCGCTGATCTGCGGCGCATTGGCCGGACCCGAGGCCTGGGCCAAGCTGATCTGGCGCGCCGGGGCACCTCAGCTCGCCCTGCCGCTGATCCGCGACGAAGCCGCCCGGGGGGCCGCGCTCTACCAGGCGGGGCGCTATGCCGAGGCCGATGCCGCCTTTGCCGCCGTGGGCCGCAGCGCCACCTACAACCGCGGCCTGACGCTGGCCGCGACCGGCGACCATGCGCTGTCGGTCGCCTATTTCGACGCGGTGCTCTTTGCCGACCAGTACGACGCCGATGCCCGCCACAACCGCGACACGGTGGCGGCGCTGGTCGAGCCGGTGATCGGCGAGGCGATGGGCCATGGCCGGATCGAGACGATCCTGACACAGTCCGGCGTGGAAACCGCCGCGTTCGACCCCGACGACCCGGCGCAGCCGATCCAGGCCGCCGAGCGTGACCCAAACCGCCGCAGCCTCAAGAAATCCGTCACCGGCGAACGCACCGCCGCCGCCGACCTTGGCTGGCTCGACACGCTGGCCGACGCACCCGGCGCTTACCTGCAAAGCCGCCTGGCCGCCGAACTGGAACGCCGCCGCCGCGATGGCGAGGCCTTTCTCGAGGAGCAGGACCGATGGTGAGGCTGATCCTGATGCTGGTGCTGCTGGCCGCGCCGGTCCTTGCGCAGGACCGCGGCACGCTGCAGCTGGAGCTGGTGCTCGACCCGCGCGAGGCCGCCCCGATCGAAGGCGAGATGATCCTCGCCACGATCCGCGGCATCTATCGCGAGACCATCACCAACGAAGAGCTGAAACTGCGCGACATGACAGATTTCGACTGGACCCGGCTGGGCCAGGACGCCTGGACCGACGAGCGCATCGACGGCCGCATGGCCAAGGTGTTCGAACGCCGCATCGCGCTTTACCCCAAGCGTGCAGGCACTTTGGAGGTTCTGCCCATCGCGCACGAGTTGCAGATTATCAGCATCGACGGCGTGCGCTCCACCGTGCTGGTGCGCTCCGATCCGGTGCGCCTCGAGGTGCAGGCAAAGCCCGAGGGCGCCGGCGATGACTGGTTCCCGGTGCGCGCGCTGGAGATCTCGGACAGCTGGGATGTCGATGCCGCAAGGCTGGTGGACGGCCAGAGCGTCGAACGCCGCGTGGTGCTGCGCGCGCTGGGGGCGACGCCCGAGATGATGCCGCCGCAGCCCGCCCTGCGCGAGCCGTGGCTGATCACCTTCACCCCGCCCGAAGAGCGCGATTTCCAGGTCACACCACAGGGGCCGGTCACGACGCTGACCTGGCGCTGGACGCTGCGGCCGATCACCGGCGAACCGGGCGTGCTGCCCGCCGTCACGATCCCCTATTTCGACACCGCCGCGCGCACGGCCCGCACCGTCACCCTGCCCGCCGCCCCCATCGGCTATGCCAGCTTTGCCGACAACGCCGCGCGTGGCTGGCGCAAGGATCTGGGCGTTGGCTGGCCGCACCTGATGACCGGCGCGGCCGTCTGCCTGCTGGTGCTGGCGCTGGCGCTTCGGGACCGCGGGCTGCCGACACATCTGCGGGACAGGTTGGAAAGGCGGCGCATGCTGCGGCGGCTCCGGCGGTATGCGCGCGCGGGCGACGCCGAAGGCTTCCGTCTGCTGGCGGCGCGACTGCTGAATGGCGCAGGCCCGCACGCGGACCTGCGCGATATGCCGGTACTCGCGACACTCGACCGCGCGCTCTTTGGTCACGCCCGGACTGCGCCGCCGCCGCTTGGCGCGCTTTACGGGCAGGTCAAACGCGAAAAGGCGGCGTGCCTTCGGAATACCGCGCCCGATGGCCGAGCCACGGGCCGGCCTGTCACTCCGCCGCCTTCGCCTGTTTCGCCTGGCGCACCTTCCGGAACCGTTCGATGGCCGCGCAGAGATGCGAGGTGATCGCGGACCGGGCCCAATCCGGATTGCGTGACCGCAGGGCGTTCACGATCTCCGTGTGCTGGCGGATGCTTTCGTAGGCGTCCTGATCGGAATAGATGAAGAAGCCGCCGCTCACGAGCGGATAGTCCAGCAGGTTGGTGCCGAACATCCGGAGCCGGGCGCTGCCGCAGGCGTCGTAGAGGACCATGTGAAAATCCAGGTTCGCCGTCTGGATTTCCTCGCGGAACTGCTTGGGTTTCTGGTCCACGGCAGCCGCGATCCGGGCGTTCAGCGCGTCCATCCGGTCCAGCTGTTCATAGGTGATGTTGCGGGCCGCCCAGGCCGCGGCCTGGCCTTCCGCCAGAACCCGCAGCTCGAAGATTTCCTCGGTGTCGCTGTCGCGCCATTCGCTGACGATGGCACCGCGGTTCGGCGCGGCCTCGAGCAGACCTTCGGTGACCAGCCGCTGGATCGCGGCGCGCACCGGGGTCCGGCTGATGCCGAACTCCGACGCCACGTGTTCTTCCCTGAGCTTGAAACCGGGATCGTAATGCCCGGCGATCAGGCGCCGCCGCAACTCCGTGTGCAAATCGTCGCTGACACTCATCGGGACACCTCTTTAGTCGCTCTCCTTCGGCGCGTCCGAAGTCCCGCCCCGGCGCCAGTTTACTTTCGGGAGCCACGGCGACGCAAGCGCCACAAGGGCCAGCAGCGCCAGGACGATCGAGATCGGGCTTTGCAGCAGGTAGGCGAAATTGTCCTGCGAGATCAGCAGGGAGCGGCGCAGGTTTTCCTCGGAAATCGGCCCCAGGATCACGGCCAGAACCGCCGGAGCCCTAGGGATAGCCATCTTCTCCATGGCAAAGCCGACCAGGCCGAAGGCCAGCATCAGGATCACCTCGAAGACGCTGTTGTGTATCGCGTAGACGCCCACGACCGTCAGCGCCAGGATGATCGGCCCCAAGAGCTGGCGCGGCACGCGCAGCACGTTGACATAGGCCCTGGCGCCGAGCTTGCCGATCACGAACATCAGCCCCGAGGTGACGAGCATGGTCAGCATGAACCCGTAGGTGATGTCCGCATTGCCGCGGAACAGGTCCGGCCCCGGCCGCAAGCCATGCACCAGCAGCGCCCCCAGGATCACCGCGGCCACGGCGTTGCCCGGGATGCCGAGCGTCAGCGCCGGGATCAGCGTGGCGCCGGTGTCGGCGTTGTTGGCGCATTCGGGTGCGGCCAGCCCCGCCGGTTCGCCCTTGCCCCAGTTGTCCTTGTTGCGCGAATACCGGCGCTCTTCCTGCCAGGCCAGCAGCGCGGCGATGTTGCCGCCGAGGGCCGGGATCAGGCCGACGGTCAGGCCGATGGCAGAGGCGCGGATCCATGTGGGGACAAGGCTGGACCAGCGAAAGCCCTTGGCCGCTTCGCCCAGGTCGACGTCCCCCGCTTGGATCGCGTTCTTGCCGAGCAGCAGGTCGATGGCCGGGGGGATGGCGTAGAGGCCGGTGAGCAGAACGACGATATGGATGCCCGACAGGAATTCGACCGTGCCGAAGGTAAAGCGTTCGTTGCCGCTGATTCCGTCAATGCCGACGATGCCGATGCAGAGGCCGAAACAGGCCGACAGGATGCCCTTGGCCGGGTTCCCCGCGAGCATGATCGCGATCGTGGTCATGCCGAAGACCGCGAGCCAGAAATAGTCGGCCGGGCCGAAGGTCAGCGCGACCAGCGCCAGCGGCGGCGCCACGAGCAGCAGGACAACCGCGCTCACGGCGCTGCCGATGGACGAGGACACCAGCGAGATGTCCAGCGCCTGCCGCGCCTTGCCCTGCTTGGCCATTTCGTGCCCGTCGAAGACGGTGGCGACCCCGGCGGGCGTTCCGGGGATACGCAGCAGGATCGCCGGGATCGAGCCGCCGTACATGGACCCGTTGTAGATCCCGGCGATCATGCCCAGGGCCACCAGCGGCTCCATGGTGAAGGTCAGCGGGATCAGGACCGCGATGCCCATGGTCGCCGAGAGACCCGGCAGGGCGCCGACCGCGATCCCGACGGCGGTGCCGACGATCATCGCCAGGATCACATAGGGGTCGAGCAGGCCCGGCGCCGCGTTCACGATGTTGAGAAAGGTGTCCATGGCTCAGACTCCGAACAGCGACAACAGGGCTTCCTCGGGCAAGCGGGACGCGCAGCAGGAGCCGGAAGACGGCATAAAGGACCAGGGTAAAGCTCAGCGTGGTCAGCAGGATGACTTTCGTTTCGCGGTAGCCCAGCATCCAGGCGACGGCGGGCACCATGATCACCGTCGAGGCGAAGAACCCCAGCCAGACGAGCCCCGCGACATAAACCGCGCCCACGGCGAGGATCAGCGCGAAGCGCGACAGGTCAGCGCCCGTCGCCTCCAGCCGCTCTGCCCGGCCGGCGGCCAGGATGCGTGTCGACTGGAGCGCTCAGAAGCAGCACATCACGAACCCGATGCCGGAGGCGGCGGCGGGCATGTAGGCGGAGCGGCCGCTGTAGCCGATGCCCTGCAGAAACACGACCGCGAATAACACGGCGAAAACTCCGGCGGCGGCCAGTTCGATTGTGCTGCGGTTCATGGGTCTCCTCCCGAAGCCGGCAAAATTGGACTGCGCCCCCCGGACCGAGCCGGGGACCGCAGGATGTCAGATCACTGCACCCAGGGGTTCTCGTCCCAGATCTGCTGCAGGTTCTCGCCGAGCGAACCCAGGTAGTCCTGGAAACCCGCAGCGTCGCGATAGGCCAGCGGCAGTTTCTGATTCTCCGCCGCCTCGAGGAATTCCGGGTCCTCGATGGTCTTCGCGATGGCGTCCTGAAGGGCGTTCAACGCCTCTTCGGGAATGCCCGCCGGGGCGCCGATGCCACGGTCGGAGCCCATGACCACCTCGTAGCCCTGTTCGGCAAAGGTCGGTACGTCCGGCGCGCCGTCCCAACGCTCTTCGTCCATCTGCCCCAGCGACACCAGTTCGCCCTGGTTCACCAGGTCGATGGCTTCGCTGATGTTCATGGCTGCCATGGTGATATGCCCGCCCAGAACCGCGGCGCGGACATCCGCGGCACCGGGGAACGGAACGTGGGTCATCTCGATCCCGGCGATGCGCGAGAATTGCAGCGCCGCCAGGTGATCGTCGCCGCCGGTGCCAGACGTGCCATAGGTCACCGCGCCCGGGTTTTCCTTGGCATAGGCCACCAGTTCGTCGAGCGACGTGAACTCCGACCCGGGCCGGACGTTGAATGCGCCGGGATCATAGACGACGTTCGACACCGCCTGGATATCCTCCATCGTGTAGCGCGTGTCGCGGGAGATCGGGATGGTAAGGATGTTGGGCGTGTTGATGAACACGATCGTGTAGCCGTCGGGGTCGGCGCGGGCGAGGTCGGTAAAGCCGATCTCGCCGCCTGCACCGGGCTTGTTGACCACCACGACCGACGCATCGTTGCCGAGGTATTTCTCGATGAAGGGCGCTAGCGTGCGCGCGGCGGTGTCGGTTCCGCCGCCGGCCGAATAGGCGACGATCATCTCGATCGGCCGTTCCGGATACTCGCCGAATGCCGCGGATGCCGTCAGCGTCGCAAGGCTCGCGGCCATCGCGATCTTCAGGGTCTTTTCATGGGTTCCTCCCGTTCAACGTTTTCGGTTGCCGCCAGGGCTTGCCTCGGAGCGACTGTATTTCGGATACAATAGTTACGGCTTTCTGCCCATGAGATCAGCAACTCATAAAATAACATATTCTATTATATTGTTTTTGTGAGATATTAATACGGCAATCCAGCAAGATCGTCCATCTTGTTGTTTTTTGATTATCTTTTTGTCTCTGGATTGTACTCTTGTCCCGCCACTGGAGGGGCAGGATCGTGAGCGTCACAGAATCCACACAAGACATCGTGCTGATCGGTTTCGGAGAGGTCGGACGCGCCTTCGGGGTGCAGATCGAAAGCACGGGGATCACTTCCCGCTACGTCGATCCGGTGGCGCACGGCACCCACGGAAGCCGCAACGTCAGCGCCGCGCTGCCGTCGCCGATGCAGTCGGGCACGCTGGTGCTGGGCGCGGTGCCCTCGGCCGCGGCGACGGCGGTGGCCCGCGACCTGGCGACACGAGACGAATCGATCCTCTACGTGGACCTGACCTCTTCTCCGCAGGGGCTGATGCGCGACTGCGCCGCGCTCTTCGACACGCGCCCGTCCGATTTCGTCGACGGCGCCATCATGGGCTCCGTCGATCTGTCGGGCTCGGGCGCGCCCGTGCTTCTTTCGGGTCCGGCGGCGGACCGGGCCTGTGCCGCGCTTTCCACGCTCGGCTTCTCGGCCAAGGCGCTGCCCGCGTCGCAGGCGGGGGATGCCTGCGGCGTCAAGCTGCTGCGCACCCTGATGACAAAGGGCATCGAGGCGCTGGCCGTCGAATGTTTCGCAGCCGCCCGGGGCATGGGTCTCGAAGAGGAGTTGCGCGCCAACCTGTCGGACATCGGCGCCCGGCCGTTTCCCAGCCTCCTCGATGCCATGGTGCGGACGCACATGATCCACGCCCCGCGCCGCCAGCACGAAGTCGAGGCGGCGATCGGTCAGGCCCGGTCGCTGGGCCTGAAGACGCCGGTCACCGACGCGGTGCTGGTCGCCTACCGGCAAACCGCCCGGCGCATCGACAGCGAACGGCCCCCGGCCCCCGGCTCGGTCGCCGAGGCCGTGTCCTGGCTCGCCGGATCGCTGAGATGACCGCACGTCCGACGATCCATTTGCTGGAGCACATCCATCCCGACGCCCGCGCCCTGCTGGCGCAGGAGGCGGAGGTGCTGTCCGAGGACGTCCCCTTCCCCTCTGCCTGCGACGCGGTGATCGTCCGGGCGCGCAGGATCGCCGCCGAGGATATCGCGGCCTGCCCGAACCTGAAGGTCATCGGCAAACACGGCGCGGGCCTGGACGCCATCGGCACCGACGCCGCCGCGCAACGGGGCATCGCCGTGCTTTCGACGCCGGGCGCCAATGCCGAGTCGGTCGCCGACCTCGCGGTCGGGTTCGCCCTGGCCCTGCTGCGCAACATCCACGCCATATCCCTTGCGACGAAAGCCGGCGGTCGGCTGTCCGCCGATCAGACGCAGGGATACGAGCTGAGCGAGCTTCGGATCGGGATTTTCGGCATCGGCGCCACCGGGCGCGCGACGGCCCGCCGGCTGATCGACGGGTTCGGAGCCAAGGTCCATGCCTTCGATCCCGGCATCCCCGAGGACAGCTGGCCGCCGGAAATCGCGCGGGCCGCGACGCTTCCCGACCTGCTGGAACGCACGCAAATGCTGTTCCTGCATGCGCCGCTGCTGCCGTCGACCCGGGGCTGCATCGACGCCGCGGCGCTGCGGTCGATGCCCAGGGGGGCCTTTCTCGTGAATTGCGCGCGCGGCGGCATCGTCGACGAGGCGGCACTGGCAGAGGCGCTCGCCTCCGGCCAGATCGCCGGGGCCGCGTCGGACGTCTTCGCGCAGGAACCGCCCTCTCCGGACAACCCGCTGTTCGCATCGCTCGGTTTCCTCGCCACGCCGCATATCGGCGGCGCAACCACTGGCGCGCTGCGCCGGGTGGGCCTGTCCATCGTACGCCAGGTTCTGGACCGGCTTCGCAGCGGCGGGACTCCGGCGCACCCAATCCAACCCAAGACCATCGAGGAGATTTGAAGTGACCATCGGTTTTTCCATCCGCACCCGCAGCCGAAAGGTGGCGGCCGCGCTTGTCGAGCGGTTCGCGAAATTGCCCGTCGCGAACATCTCGGATTCGATGAGCCGGATGAGCGCCGCCGGCCCGCGCCTGCGCCCCTATCATGCGCAGGGCACGGTCCTGGCCGGGCCTGCACTCACTGTCCGGACGCGTCCCGGCGATAACCTGCTGGTGCACAAGGCCATCGACATGGCCGAAGCGGGGGACGTGATCGTCGTCGATGCGGGCGGCGACCTGACCAATTCTATCATGGGCGAGATCATGGTCTACCTCGCACAGGAAAAAGGCGTTGCCGGGTTCGTCATCGACGGCGCGATCCGCGATGCCGACGAAATCCGGGAGTCCGGCATCGGCATGTTCGCTGCCGGTGTCACCCATCGCGGCCCCTACAAGGATGGGCCGGGCGAAATCAACGCGCCCGTTTCGATCGACGCCATGGTGATCCATCCCGGAGACCTGATCGTCGGCGATTGCGACGGACTGGTCTGCGTGCCGCTTGACGCCGCCGCCGCCATCCTCGATGCCGCCGAAGCCAAGCAACGCGCCGAAGTCACCGAAATCGCCGCCATCCGCGACGGCAACGTCGACCGGTCCTGGGTCGACAAGCTGCTCGAAACCCGCGGTGTCGCCTACATCGACTGAACGTCTTCATAAGGGAGGAAACCACATGAAACGCACATCCATCACATCGGCGGTCCTGGGGATGGCCGTCGCCATCGCCCTGCCGGCGCTGGCCCGCGCCGAGGTCACCGAAGACCAGCTGAGCGCGCTGGCGGCGGACCTGCCCGACTAGACGCAGGTCAACGTCCTGGCCATCGCCTCCAGCACCTCGGAATGGAGCGCCTTCGAGGTGCCGTTCTGGACCGAGGTCGTGCCGCGCCTCAGCGACGGCAAGATCAAGGTCAAGCTAAGCTCGATCACCGAACTGGGCGTGCCCGGATCGCAGATGATCAAGCTTGTCCGGTCGGGAGTCTACGATGTCGCGGATACCGTGGCGTCCTACGCGGGCGAGGATATCAAGGTGCTGGATGCGCTGGATATTTCCGGCGTGTCGCCGACCATCGAGGACATCCGCGAGACCACCGCCGCCTTCATGCCGGTGATCCAGAAGACGCTCAGGGAAAAGGCCGGGACCGAGGTCCTGGCCAGCTGGCCGACGACGGGGCTGGTGTTCTGGTGCCAGTCCGAAGTCACCAAGCTCTCGGACCTGCAAGGCAAGACCGTGCGCGTGTTCAACGGCGTGCTGGCCGACTTCGTCTCGGGCCTCGGCGGATCGCCGGTGTCCATGCCGTTTGCGGAAATGGCCCGGCCCTGCAGCGCGGCGTGATCGACTGCGGCATCACCGGCACCGCCAGCGGCAATATCGCCAAGCTGCCCGAGGTGACAAGCCATTTCTACGCGCTGAATTCCGGCTGGGCGCCGCAGCTGCGCATCGTCAATGCCAAGTGGTTCGCGCAACAACCCTCCGAGGTGCAGGAATGGCTGACCCTCGCCAGCGCATATTTCGAGCAGGAGATGGCCTGGCCGACCCAGATCCACAACCACAAGATGGGTCTGGCCTGCACCGCCTGCGAAGAGAGCTGCGAGACCGAGGGCGGCTTTACGGTCTACGACTCGACCGTGACCTATCCGACCGAGGCGGAGCTGGAGACGGTCCAGGCCAGCGTGCAAAGCCACGTGCTGCCCAACGTCGCGGCCAATTGCGGCGACGCCTGCGTGGCCGACTGGAACGACACGGTGGGTCAGCTTGTCGGGATCACCATGTCCCAATAAGACCTCTCACGGGCGCCCCGGTCCCGCGCGGACCGGGGCGCCAGTTTCCTTGCAGATGGTCGAAACCATGTCCCACTTGCCGCACATGAAGAACCTGCAAAAGCTCATCGTCTATCCGGCGCGACTGGGAGGCTATGGCCTGCTGGCCGTGGCCGCGATGATCTGCGTCGACACGGTCACGCGCAAGGTCCTGAAGGTCTCGATCGTCGGATCGACCGAGATCTCCGGCTTCGCCTTTGCCTTCGCCACCGGCGTGGCCATGGCCCTTGCGGTCCTGTCCGCCGCCCATATCCGCGTCGACGTGGTCCAGCGGCTGCTGCCGCAGACACTGGCCGCGCTGCTGAACGTTCTGGCCGCGGCGGCCCTCTTTGCGATTGCCGCGGTCCTCATCTGGAACGAATGGCTGCAATTGCACGAGGCGCTGGAATTCGGGGCGACCTCGACCTTGCTCGACATCCCGCTGTGGATCCCGCATGCGCTGTTTCTGTTCGGACTGATCCTTTTCGCGGTTGCCGCCTTTGCGGTGCTGATCGCCCAGCTGCGCGGCTCTACGGCCGACGCCGCCCCTCTGGCGGCCGATCCGGACAATCCCTTCGACATTCCCGACGATGTCCGCTGACATCCCGCAGGAGGACCACCCATGCAATTGCTAGGCTTCACGTTCAGCCTGTTCGCGCTGATCGTCACCAGCATGCCGATCGGCGCGATCCTGATCCTGATGGGCATCATCATGAGCCTGTTCTGGCTGCCCGTCGACATCTTCGGCGTGATCGGCATCACCACGTGGGAAACCGCCACGAACGACCTGCTGATCGCGATTCCGCTCTTCATCATGATGGGCGAGATCATGCTGCACAGCGGCAGCGCCGCGTCGATGTACCGGGCGCTGCTGCCCTGGCTGAACCGGCTGCCGGGCAGCCTGATGCACACCAACATCGCCGCCTGTTCGATGTTCGCGGCGACCTCCGGATCGAGCGTCGCCACCGCCGCCACGGTCGGCACGATCGCCCTGCCCGAGATCGAGAAGCGCGGCTTCAACGAACGGCTGTTCCTCGGCACCCTCGCCGCGGGCGGCACGCCGGGCACGCTGATCCCGCCGTCGATCAACATGATCATCTAAGGCGCGATCACCAAGACCTCGATCCCGGCCCTGTACCTTGCGGGTTTCGTGCCCGGGCTGCTGCTGGCGCTGGTCTTCATGGCGACGATCGCGCTGCTGTGCACGTTCCGACCGGCCTGGGGCGGCGAGACGTTCGAGGCCACCTGGGAGGACCGCGTGACGGGCCTGCCCGACCTGCTGCCGGTGTTCTTCATCTTCCTCGTCGTCGTCGGGTCGATCTACGCGGGCATCGCCACGCCCACCGAAGCCTCGGCCCTGGGGATCATCGCCTCGCTGCTGCTCAGCGCCTGGAACCGGAGCCTGTCCGTCGCCATGCTGAACCGCGCCGTCGACGGCACGATGCGGTCCGCGGGCATGATCATGTTCGTTCTGATCGGGGCCTATTACCTGAACTTCGCCCTCGGGATTTCCGGCTTCGTCGACCAGATCAATGGGTTCATCACCTCCCTGCCGCTACCGCCGGTGGCGATCCTGACGGTGATCATCGTGATCTACCTGCTTCTCGGCTGCGTGCTGGACGGGATTTCGATGATCGTCCTGACGGTGCCGGTCACGGCGCTCGCGGTTGTCGAACTGGGCTACGATCCGGTGTGGTTCGGCATCATCATCATGCTGGTGATCGAAGCCGGCATGATCACCCCTCCCATCGGCATCAACTGCTACGTGGTGCAGGGCATTCGCAAGGGCGGGTCGCTCAATGACGTCTTCATCGGAATCCTGCCATTCCTGGTGTCGATCCTCGTGGTCATCGCGTTGATGGTGGCTTTTCCCGAGATTGCCCTCTGGCTGCCCGGACTGTTCGAATGACCGCGGCCCCGGAGCGGACCGAGACACCGCCGGTCTGGGTCTGCCACTTTCACATCCTCGACAGTGCCGCGCCGGTGGCCGCCACGGCCACCCTGCCCAACCACACGGCAAGCCCGGCGCAATACCGGCAGGTCGCACGGGACTTCGGCCTGATCAATGGCGTGATCGCGCAGCCGTCGATCTACGGCACCGACAACGGCGTCACGCTGCACGCGCTTGAGCAACTGGGCGGCCATTACCGGGCGATCGGCGTCGTCTCTCCCGACTGCGACCGCGCCGAATTGGAACGGTTCCACCACCTTGGCATGCGCGGCGTCCGGTTCAACCAGGTGCAGGCGGGCGCGACAGAGACGCGGGACATCCCGCGCCTGGCGGAACGGATCGCCGACCTGGGCTGGCATATCCAGCTGCATATCGCCGCCGACGCGCTCGAACCGCGTGTGCCGATGCTGCGCGCCCTCCCGGTTCGGGTGGTGCTCGATCATATCGGGCGCTGTTCCCACGGATCGCCCGGCAACGTCCGGACGCTCATCGACCTTTACGAGAGCGAAAACACTTGGGTCAAGCTCTCGGGACCCTACCACGAACGCGACCCGGACGGCTCCTGGCACCACAGCCTTTCGGTGGCGCGTACGCTTGTTGCCACCGATCCGTCCCGGCTGGTCTGGGGCAGCGACTGGCGGCATGTGACGGAAGTCGACAAGCCGCGGTTCGACGGGCTTTTCCGCTTTGTCCAGGAGGCCGCGAAGGACGACGCCGCCCTGTCCCGCATCTTCAGCCGGAACCCCGCTCAGCTCTACGCCTGAGACGCGCCGGCCCGTGCTTCCAGAACTTTTGCACGGCGAAAAAACCGCGTCAGCACGCGGTGACGGTTCGCAATCTGGTACCCGCGGCCGGGCTCGAACCGGCACGGCCTTTCGGCCTGGGGATTTTAAGTCCCCTGTGTCTACCATTCCACCACGCGGGCCAGCGTCGCGGACCATACAGGCCCGCCCGCGCGTGTAAAGCGGTCGACTAAAGCTCCTGTCCCGGCGGCTCCTCGAGAAGGTGCCGTTCCCCGAGCCACGGATTGAGGGCAACGGCTGCCCGCAGCACCTTCTGCGCCTCGTCGTCGCGGCCGAGCCCCATCAACGTCAGCGCCTTGCCGGTCAAAGCCGGAACGTGGTTTGGCGTCAAATCAAGCGCGGCGTCGAGATCCGGCAGGGCGGCGGCATAATCCTCGGCGATGAAGTTGACAAAGGCGCGCTGGTTGTAGCCTTCGGCGTAATCCGGGCAATAGTCCACCAGCCGATCGAAGGCGTTGCGCGCGCCCAGAAGGTCATAGCTGCCCCGCGCCCGCATTCCCTTGTCCAGAAGCTCTTGCGCCGCTTCGTCCGGGGCCTCTGTGAGAAGGGCCCAGATTTCGTTCGACAGGCCCTGCGCCGCCATTTCATTGGGCGCCTCCCGGATCTTCGCCAACAGCGCGTCGATGGCGTCGGAATGGTCGGGAGCCGCCGGACAGTCGGCCAGGGCGGAGGTCCCGAAGAGGCAGAAAACGGCGATCAGGGCGTGTTTCATGACCCAAGTAGCCTCTCGCAGTCCGCCTCGGTCAAGTCACATCGGCGAGACCGTCCTCCTTGACCGCCTGCATCGCCACGTAGGTCGAGGTGTTGGACATATAGGGCAAAGTCGAGATACGCTCGGCCAGGACAGCCCGGTAACTGCGCATGTCGCTGGTGCGCACCTTGAGGAGGTAATCGAAGTTGCCGGCGATCAGATGCGCCTGTTCGATCTCGGGAATGCGGGCCACGGCGGCGTTGAAGGCCGCCAGCGCCTCTTCGCGGGTGTCGGTCAGCCGCACCTCGACAAAGGCCACGTGGTCGAGGCCCAGCCGGATGGGATCGAGGATCGCCCGGTAGCCACGGATCGCGCCCTGCTCCTCCAGCCGCCGCAAACGCGCCTGCGTGGGAGATTTGGAAAGTCCGATGCGCTTGGCAAGATCGGTGATCGATATACGTCCTTCCTCGGCCAGGGTGGTGAGAATCGCCTGGTCGAAGCGATCAAGTCCCAGCGTTTCGTCTTGCATCGCAGAACCCTCTTTTTTCGGTCGTTTTCACCGGCAAAAGCCAGACCTTCAGTCGAAACGACTTTGGAGTACACGTTAAGCTACCTCATCATCCCGGAGGATACCATGCCTAGAGACATCGCATCAGACCTGCGCGCCCGCATTGACGCGCTGACCTACGCCAACGAGGCCGAAACGCTGGACGCGCTGCGCAACGCCGCCGAACTGAGCGCCGAAGAGCGCAAGCGGATGAGCGCCCGCGCGGAAGAGCTGGTCAAGGGCATACGCGGTCATGCAAAGCCCGGGCTGATGGAGATTTTCCTCGCCGAATACGGCCTCTCGACCGAAGAAGGCATCGCGCTGATGTGCCTGGCCGAAGCGCTGCTGCGCGTGCCGGACGCCGAAACCATCGACGCGCTGATCGAGGACAAGATCGCGCCGTCGGATTGGGGCAAGCACATGGGCCATTCGACATCGCCACTGGTCAATGCCTCGACCTGGGCGCTGCTGCTGACCGGCAAGGTGCTGAAGAAAGACAAGCTGGGGCCCGTGGGGCACCTGCGCAGCGCCGTCAAACGGCTGGGCGAACCGGTGATCCGCACCGCCGTCGCCCGCGCGATGAAGGAGATGGGGTCGCAGTTCGTTCTGGGCGAAACCATCGAGGCGGCGATGAAACGCGCCGCCAACATGGAGAAGAAGGGCTACACCTACAGCTACGACATGCTGGGCGAAGCGGCGCGGACCGAATCCGACGCCCGCCGCTACCATCTGAGCTACTCGCGGGCCATCAACGCCATCTCTGCCGCCGCGAAATCCGAGGATATCCGCGACAACCCGGGCATCTCGGTCAAGCTCTCCGCGCTGCATCCGCGCTACGAGGACACCCAGCGCGAGCTGGTGATGGATTACGTGGTGCCGCGCCTGCGCACGCTTTGCCAGCTGGCGCGCTCTGCCGGGATTGGCCTCAACATCGACGCGGAAGAGGCCGACCGCTTGTCGATCTCGCTCGACGTGATCGAGGCGGTGCTGTCGGAACCGTCGCTGCGCGGCTGGGACGGCTTCGGAGTCGTCGTGCAGGCCTATGGCAAGCGCGCCGCCCCGACGCTCGACTGGCTCTATGACCTTGCCACGCGGCACGACCGCAAGATCATGGTGCGGCTGGTCAAGGGCGCCTACTGGGACACCGAGATCAAGCGCGCGCAGGTCATGGGGCTCGACGGCTTCCCGGTCTTCACCTCCAAGGCCGCGACCGACATCAGCTACATCGCCAATGCGAAAAAGCTGCTCGGCATGACCGACCGCATCTATCCGCAGTTCGCCACTCACAACGCACACACGGCGGCCGCGATCCTGGAAATGGGCGGCGACCCGGCCAAGTACGAATTCCAGCGCCTGCACGGCATGGGCGAGGCGCTGCATGATATCATCATGCGCAAGGAAGGCACCCGCTGCCGCATCTACGCCCCCGTGGGCGCGCATCGCGACCTGCTGGCTTACCTCGTCCGGCGTCTGCTGGAGAACGGCGCGAACTCGTCCTTCGTCAACCAGATCGTCGACGAGGACGTGCCGCCCGAGGTCGTGGCCGCCGATCCGTTCAACGAGGTCAAGGACACCAAGCTGCCCACCGGGCCGGACCTTTTCAAGCCGGAGCGCGTGAACTCCAAGGGCTGGGACATCCGCCACCGCCCGACGCTCAAGGCCATCGAGGAGGCGCGCGCGCCCTTCGAGCGGCACCAGTGGATCGGCGCGCCGCTGACGGCTTTCGAGGCGCCCCTGGGCGACACCCAGCCGGTGCCGAACCCGGCGCGGCCCCTGGACACGGTGGGCCAGATCAGCTGGGCCACGCCCGACACGGTCGCCGCCGCCTGCGACGCGGCAGCGCCATGGGACGCCGATCCGGCCACACGCGCGAAGATCTTGGAGAAGGCCGCCGACCTTTACGAGGAAAACTACGGCGAACTTTTCGCGCTGCTGGCGCGCGAAGCGGGCAAGTCGCTTCTGGATGCGATTGCCGAGGTGCGCGAGGCGGTGGACTTCCTGCGCTACTACGCCAAGCGCGCCGAAGGCGAACCGCCGGTCGGCGTCTTTGCCTGCATCAGCCCGTGGAACTTCCCGCTGGCCATCTTTACCGGGCAGCTGTCCGCAGCGCTTGCCGCGGGCAACGCGGTGCTGGCGAAACCGGCCGAGCAGACGCCGCTGATCGCGCATCGCGCGGCAGAGCTGCTGCACGAGGCCGGTGTGCCGAAAACCGCGCTGCAACTGCTGCCGGGCGCCGGTGACGTCGGTGCGGCGCTCACCTCGAACCCGAAAGTGGGCGGCGTGGCCTTTACCGGCTCCACCGACACGGCGCAGATCATCCACAAGTCGATGGCCAAGAACCTGGCCCCCGGCGCGCCCTTCATCGCCGAAACCGGCGGGCTGAACGCGATGATTGTCGATTCCACCGCCCTGCCCGAGCAGGCGATCGTCGCCATCGTCGAATCCGCCTTCCAGTCGGCGGGCCAACGCTGCTCGGCGCTGCGCTGCCTCTATGTGCAGGAAGACATCGCGCCGCATTTCATCAAGATGCTGACCGGGGCCATGGACGCGCTGCAAATCGGCCGTCCGTGGGAGATCACCACCGACGTGGGCCCGGTCATCGACGCGGAGGCCAAGGCAGGCATTGCCGCGCATGTCGACGCCGCCGAGGAAGAGGGCCGCGTGATCAAGACCACGCCGACGCCCGACTCGGGACACTTCGTGGCACCCACCCTGATCAAGGTGGGAGGGATCGAGGACCTGGAGCGCGAGATCTTCGGACCGGTGCTGCACATCGCCACCTTCAAGGCCGACAAGATCGACAAGGTGATCGACGCGATCAACGCCACCGGCTACGGGCTGACCTTCGGCCTGCAGACCCGGATCGACGACCGCGTGCAGCATGTCTCGACCCGCATCCACGCCGGCAACATCTACGTGAACCGCAACCAGATCGGCGCCATCGTCGGCAGCCAGCCCTTTGGCGGCGAAGGCCTTTCGGGCACCGGTCCCAAGGCGGGCGGCCCCGACTACGTCAACCGCTTCCGTCGCCACGAGGCGCAATCGGTGAGCGATGGCTGGGACATGGACGACAGCGCCGACCGGCTGAAAAAGGCGCTGAAGGGCGTGAAGCCGTCGACGACGCCGGAAAGCACCGAATTGCCGGGGCCGACGGGCGAATCGAACGTGCTTTCCACCCTGCCCCGCCTGCCGGTGCTGTGCCTTGGCCCGACCAAGGCCGCGGCAGAGGCGCAGGCCAAGGCGGTGCGCGACCTGGACGGCGACGCGGTCACCGCGACGGGCACCGTCGATCCGGAGACACTGACCAAGCTCGACGGATTTTCCGGGGCGATCTGGTGGGGCGATGCCGACACGGCGCGCGCCTATCGCGCCGCGCTGGCCAACCGCAAGGGCCCGATCCTGCCGCTCATCACCGGCGCGCCGGACCGCGGCCACGCGAGGATGGAGCGGCATGTCTGCGTCGACACCACCGCCGCGGGCGGCAACGCGAAACTGCTCGCGGGCACGTCCTGAACGACAATTGCGGCGGGGTGTCTTGACGCCCCGCCGTTTTCCGCCACTGTCGGCGCATGTTTCCGATCCGCGACCACAACCCGTCGGGCCGTACGCCTTACGTCACCTATGCGCTGCTCGCGGCGAATATCGTGGTCTTTCTCAGCTATTACGACCTCTTTAGCGACGACCGCGCGCTCTGGGCCTTCTACTACGACTGGGCGCTGATCCCGGCGCGGATCAGTTCCGGCGACGGGTTGGTGGGCATCGTCACCTCGATGTTCCTGCACGGCGGGATCATGCACCTTCTGGGCAACATGCTGTTCCTGTTCATCTTCGGCGACAATGTCGAGGACGAGATGGGGCACCTGGGTTTTGCCGTCTTCTACCTTGTCTGCGGAATCGCCGCCGGGATGGCGCAGTACGTGACCGAGCCGTTGTCGCAGATCCCCACGGTCGGCGCCTCGGGAGCCATCGCCGGGGTGATGGGCGCCTATCTGCTGCTGTTCCCCAAGGCCAAGGTCGATATCCTCATCATCTTCGTGGTGTTCTTCAAGGTCTTCCCGATTCCCGCCTGGATCATGCTCTGCGTCTGGTTCGCCATGCAGCTTTTCGGCGGCGTCGGCGCCGCGGCGGGTGAAGGCGGCGTCGCCTACTGGGCGCATGCGGGCGGCTTTGCCATCGGGGCGCTGCTGGCGCTGCCGCTCTGGCTGCGGCTGGGCGGCACGCGGTTCTGGGATCGCACCGAAGGCCATCCGCCGCATCCCGAGGCCAAGTACACCCTCAGCCGTAGCCGCATCCCCACCGTCCGGAGACGCCGATGACCGAGCCCGTGACCGTCACCTGCCATTGCGGCGCGGTGGAATTGCGCGTCACCCTGTCGGAAGGGCTGGAGACGGCGCGGCGCTGCGACTGTTCGTTCTGCCGCAGGCGCGCGGCACCGATGGTGAGCGCGCCACTCGAGGCTTTGGAGGTGGTGCGCGGCGCGGACAAGTTGACCGTGTACCAGTTCGGCACCCGCACCGCGGTGCACCATTTCTGCTCGGTCTGCGGCATCTACACCCACCACCGGCGCAGGTCGGACCCCAACGAATACGGCGTCAACATGGGCGCCATCGACGGCGTGAACCCGCGGGAGTTCGAACCGATCCACTGGAACGACGGGGTGAACCATCCGTCGGACCGCTGATCGCGCGTGCCGGGTCGCGCCTGCGGCGCGAGCGAGAGGCCAGCCTCTCGCGCTCTCCGAGGGTTATTGAAAACCGAAGAAGGAGGACGCGCGGGATCAGACCTTGCGGATGATCCCGGCGAAATGGTCGAAGAGCGCACCGTTGGCGCAGAGCACGGTACCGTCCTCCAGCGGGTTCTGGGTTTCACGTACCCCCTGCACCAGCGCACCCGCCTCCGAAGCGATGAGCAGCCCGGCGGCGATATCCCAGATCTTGAGCTCACGCTCCCAGTAGCCGTCGTAGCGCCCTGCCGCGACATAGGCGAGGTCGAGCGCGGCAGAGCCGTAGCGGCGCACGCCGGCGCATTCCGGCATGAGCTTGGCCAGGTCCTTGAGTGTCGCGGGCAGCGTGTGCTTGGCGGCGAAGGGCACGCCGGTGGCGAAGATCGCCTCGATCATCCGGGTCCGGCCCGAGACGCGCATGCGCTTGGAATCGTTGAGCCAGGCGCCGCTGCCCTTTTCGGCATAGAACATCTCGTCCTTGGCGGGATCGAAGACGACGCCGGCGACGATCTGGCCCTTGTGTTCCAGCGCGATCGAGATCGCCCAGTGCGGCAGGCCGTGCAGGAAATTGGTGGTGCCGTCCAGCGGATCGACGATCCAGCGGCGGGTCGGGTCCTGGCCATCGGTTTCGCCCGATTCCTCGGCCAGCCAGCCGTAGGTGGGCCGCGCGCCCATCAGCTCCTCGCGCAGGATCTTTTCGGCGGCGAGATCGGCGCGGCTGACGAAGTCGCCGGCACCTTTCATCGACACCTGGAGGTTCTCGACCTCGCGGAAGTCCTTGACCAGAGACCGGCCCGCCTTGCGCGCCGCCTTGATCATGATGTTGAGATTTGCGCTGCCCTGCATGTGCCCGGCCCCTTGAACGTGATCAGGCCGCGCGTATACGCGGCCCGGCCCCGGTTGCCAAGGGTGCGCGGCTCAGCGGTAGACCACGCCCTTTTCCCCCGCGGGGGCATAGGCGCGCGGGGCATGGTAAACGTGGCTCTTGGCCTTGTGCACGCGCTTGTGGCCGCCGGCGCGGTTCACGTAGGGGCCGGCGTTGGGTTCGCCACAGCAGATCACGCCGCCCATGGTCACAGGCTGCAGCCCGGCGGGGCAGTAATTCGCCGCCGTCGGATAGGAATGCATCAGCACGTTGGAATTGGGATTGTGCGTGGCGTCGCCCTTGTAGGCGTCGTCCCAGGCCAGCGCCGCACCGGCGCCGCAGCACAGAACGGCCGCCGCCGCGATGGTCTTGATGAATGCCATGATGTCCCCCTTATGAACACATTCGAAATCTATCCTGCCCAAAGCGTACCAGCACCGGGAAATTAGTCAAATTATTCAGGCAGAAACGCAGTGTTTATAGGCCGAGGGGCCCGAGCGGCACGAGATGTTACAGGTCGCGGCGTCATATGCGCCAACTCCGGGGCGTGCGCCGGGGACCGCCTGCAGCGGGGCGGTCGCGGCGCGCCCTGCCCGACTTGGGTTTTCAAGCATGGAATCAGGGACTTCGGCGCCTGTCCTTGAGCGATCCGACAGATGACGCCCGCCACACGGCGGCTCAACTCCGGGTGACGCGGGCTGGGGCGATGCGCGGTTTCGGGTCATCTTGGGGTCAGTCGATGCTTTTCACAGGAGCCCGCCATGCCACTGACCCGCCGCCACGTCCTGCTCTCGGCCCTTGCCGCCCCCGCCGTCCTGACCCTGTCGCGCCCCGCCTCGGCGCGCGAACCGGAGGTCTTCCAGTCCGCCGGTGTCGCCATCAACGGCACCGATCCGGTCGCCTATTTCAGCGGAAACGGCCCTGTGCCCGGCAGCGCCGATCACGCCGTGACGTGGTTGGGGGCCACCTGGCACTTTACCGCGCGCGCCAACCGCGAGGCGTTCGAACGCGACCCGATGCGCCATGCGCCGGTCTTCGGCGGCTATTGCGCCTATGCCGCGTCGCGCGGCTATCTCGCACCGACGCAGCCCGAAGCCTGGACCGTCCACGAGGGGCGGCTCTACCTCAACGCCAACCTGCGCGCGCGTGAGCTGTGGCTGCAGGACATCCCCGGGAACATCGCCAAGGGCCAGGCGAACTGGCCTGGCATCCTGGGCTGAACCCGGCACGTGAAGACGCCCGGCCCCTTTGCGGGGACCGGGCGCTTTTTTCAAGCCTGAAGAGTGGCTTAGAAGCGGTAGTTGACCATGATATTGGCGGTCGTTGCATCCGCTTCGAGATCGTCGATCTCGAAATCCTGGAACTTGTGATAGACCAGTTCCGTACCGACGGTCACGTTGTCGGTGATGAAGCTTTCCGCGCCGACACCGACGAAGTAGCCGTTCGAATCGCCGACAGACACGGCGTCGTCCTCGGTAAAGGCCTTGGCGTAGCCGGCGGTGCCGTAGAACAGGTTGCCCTGGTAGTCGTAGCCGCCACGGACGCCGGCGCGGAGCACGCTGTCCACGGTGGCAGCGCCGTCGAGGTCGATGTCGGTCTCGTCGTACTGCAGACCGCCACCCAGCACGTAGTCGCCGAAGTCGTAGTCGTAATAGGCGCGCAGACCGTAAAGGCCGTCACCGCCGTCGAGGTCGGGGCTATCCGTATCCACCTTGCCGTAACCGAACTGGCCACCCAGCGAGAAGCCGGTGAAGTCGCGGTCGCGGATCGGCGCTACCGGGGTCACGGCGGGGGCCATCGGCGCCGGTTCGGCTTCGACCATGGTGGGACCTGCGGCGAAGGCGGGAACGGTTGCGATGCTGCCCAGCATGGCGGTGAGTGCGAGTGTGCGTTTCATGTATGTCGCTCCATTTTTCATTTTCATTTCCGGCAGTTCGGCGCCGGTGACAGGAGGGAAATGGGCATGGCCGCGGGATCGTTCCACCCTCGCGCGGTCACAGGTTCGTGGCGTGAATTGCGCCACGTGCGCGAAGTTTTTTCGGGGCGCAGGGAACCGGCGGAGACTGGCTCAAATGCCGGGTATCGGGGTCGAGAACTGACATATTTCGGGTGTCTCGATCACAAGACGAACGGTTCGTCCGAGACGCTGACCAAGGGTCAAATTCGAGGCCCCGACGCAACGCCTGCCGAAGCCGGGCCAGCGCCGACCCGCGGGATGGCGCTGCTACGCTACTTATGCGCGGTTTATGGCTGCCGTGTCCGGACGCCCTCAAATCGAGGCGCTTGGGTCAGCAAAGCGCCAACCCGGGGGGCGGGTCGGCGCTTACGACGCGGTAAGCGGTACAGCTTGCAAGGATTTTCCGGGAAACCGATTAATTGGTGCCACGAGATCTGCTATTTCGAAATATAACTAATTGCTTTATCTATTATAAACATTCTACGGCGTAAATCATCAAGATTTCGCGGAGCATCACAAAATTCGTGATATTCGCTCAGAGATCTAAATCCAAAGCGGTTCCATGAAATTCCCATTAATATTGGATGCAATAGCTTTAGCACCTGGAACGCAAGGTCCTCTTGATCTTCTGCGGCGATATCCCTACCATGTGACAAATAATTTCTTCTATCTTTGAGGTGCATGCCAATTTGGATAATCATATCGGACTGCATCCAATGAGAAGCCGCGCGTCGAACGACGTCATCGTATGAAGTTTTTCTATCGTTGCCCGAACACATTTTTTCCATCAATCGCCAGCCATCCATAAAAACATCCTCCATATCAGTTTGACTAAAAGCCTTCTGAAATCTTGCCAAGAAGTCTTCGGACTCCGATTTAAGAGCAGACTTGGAAATTTCGCCCCTCAACCTCTTAAAAGCAAAGCTTAATTTATCGCCCTCTTCCCGCACCCTTCGCTCTGGATCAGAGTTTCTTGGAAAACTACTATACCAAAAGCCCTTATAGGCCAGTTCACCCTTTTCGCTATGAACAGTCACCATTGGACATACCAAGAACTTGGAGATTGGCTTTTTCTCCCCAAAACTTAGTCTGTAAGAATGCGGTGAAGTAGCTAGTGCAGACAAAATTCCCAGTTCAGTTGCAAGTACGGTGTCTGCCTGCAAATAGGCGTCTTGTGGTGAAACAGCAGTCACCGAACAAAAAACAAGCGACACGTCAGCAGTTTCAGATGGAAAAATTCGAAGTCCTTTAAAAAACTGATCTTTTGCGAGCTCCTGCCTATTCTGAACGACTTTCGTCCATTTTTCTGTGCGAGCAGGTGAAAAATTCATTGTTACGCCGTTCCTCCGCATTACTCCTTCAATATACGGACTCACATTCCAAACAGGAAAAACAGCAACATACTTTCTTCTACCTCCAAATAATTCCTTAGCTATCGAATTAATGGAGCGCAGAAAGTCTCCTTCGTTTACATAATCATGTGAGGAAATAGCTCTATCAATCACCAATTGCATAAAAGCCGATGACAGCTCGCCATAGTTAAGCGCCGTGAGAAAATAACTCTTCCAAATTTCTTCGCTTCCAAAGCTCTTTAAAGTTCTCGATCCACCTTCCTTGAATTCACGCGACAAGGCCAGCTCTTTAAGAGCAATATCAAATCTGTAGCCAGACCTCTTCGTGATGTTCAATTTGACCGACCGCCTTCTAACACCCCCTTAAACTCCCGCCATTCCCCCTTGCTCATGCCCGAGGTTTCCTGCGTCACCTCCTCGCCCTTCAGCATCCGACGCACGCAGTCCAGCGCGGTGCCCGAGAGGGTGGCGCCGCCCATGCGGTAATCCTCGAAGGCGCGATACGCAAAGGGTACCCAGTCGGCGACGACAGAACAGATCGCGTCGGCATAGACGCGGATCTCGTATTGCGCGTGGGCGTCGGCGCGCAGGCGGAGGAAGTGCAGCAGGTTGTGCAGGTCCACCTTCCAGTACCACTGGGTGTAGATGTTGGCGGGCAGGTTCATGCGGGCCAGTTCGCGGGCGAGGCCCTGCTGGCCGTCCTGGCTGATCATCTCTTCGTAGTGGTCGTAGGCGCGCATCGCATCGTCGCGCAGGTAGCGCAGCACGCGGTCGGCCTCTTCGCCCTCCAGCGCTTCGCCCCGGCCCTGGTTGTTGACGACGGACTGCGCCGCGAGGTGTTCCGGCGCGGGGATGTAGAATTCGCGGTCGAGGATCGAGTAGCGGGCGGAGTATTCGTTGACGTTGGCGGTGCGGTGACGGATCCACTGGCGCGCGACGAAGACCGGCAGTTTGACGTGCAGCTTGATCTCGCACATCTCGAAGGGGGTCGAATGCCAATGGCGCATGAGATAACGGATCAGTCCCTCGTCATTCTGCACCGACTTGGTGCCGCGGCCGTAGGACACTCGCGCCGCCTGGCAGATCGCCGCATCGTCGCCCATGTAGTCGATGACGCGGACAAAGCCGTGATCCAGCACCGGGATCGCCGTGTAGAGGTGCTGCTCCATGCCCGCCGAGGTCGCGCGCAGGGTTTCGGTGCGGGTGCCGCGCAGGGCGTCGATTTCGGCCTGCTGGTCTGCCGAGAGCGTCGATTTCGGGGCCATGGCGAATCCTTTCCCACCAGATGAGTCGCCGCCGACTATATCTTGGCGGAAACGGTCAAGAAACCGCCAGATAGGGTGGCGGCAAAAGCGCCTCAGTCCCTTGATTTTCCTCGGACCCTGCCCAGTCGAAGATTGACTTTCGCACGCAATCGCCGGACGCTTCCCGCAAAACACGATTATAAAAATCGAGGCAGCAGTGATGAACCGACTTCTATTGGCGCTTCTGGCGCTCTCTCTCGTGTCCGCATGCGGCTCCGGCGGCGGCAGCGGTGGCAGCGGCGGCGACGTCAACGACGTGCTCGCCAACGATGAAGAGGACGGCGGCGACGAGGAAACGCCGCCCGACGAGGAAGAGCCCCCGACCGACGGCGAAGAGGAAGTGCCCGACGGCGTGACCGGCATTCCCGAGACGCTCTCGCAGAACGTGACCAGCTTTGCCTTCAGCCCCGACAAGGGCACCGTGACCATCTCGCTCGACGGCGTCGACACCACCCCCATCGAAGCGACCTACGCGCGCAACCCGGCGCTCGATATGGGCGGCTACCTCGCCTATTCGGTGCAGGAGGATTCGCTCGACCGGCTCTACATCGCGATGGCGCAGGAAACCGCGGACGGCGGCGCGCGCGCCGTGGCCGTGGGCGACGGCGGCCAGTTCAACCGCGTGCTTCCGGGCGGCTTTTACGAACGCGACGGAGATTATACCCCGCCCGCGGTGGGCGTCGGCCCCGGTGCCGGTCAGGTATCCTATGCCGGCAATTACACGGCCATCACAAACGCCACCTCGAGCGACGGATCGGCGCTGCTGCCGGTCGACACGACACAGCCCGGCCTGCCCGATCTTCCGGGCCAGCCCGCCATGGTGCGCGCCACGATCTTCTTCAACGCCAACTTTGCCGAGAACAAGATCAACGGCAGCATCAACAACCGGCAACTCATCAGCCCGATCGACGGGACCGCGACGGAAACCTGGGAAGACATTGAACTGATCATCACCGATATCGACGAGAACGGCGAATTCTTCGGCGACGCCGAACATGACGGCCGGCTCAACGTCGATGTCGGCGATTACGGCGGCATCATCAGCGGCGCCGACGGCAGCTATGTCTCGGGTATCGTCGCCTTGAGCGACTCCACCCAGTCGCGCGAGAACGACACCGAGGTCGGCGTCTTCGTCCTGACCCAGTGCGGCAAGGACGGCGACGCGGCGGTCTGCGACCAAGTCCAGCCGAACTGATCCGATGCGGCGGGCCGCCCTGTCCCTTTGCGCCGCACTGACCTTCTGGGCGCCCGCGCCGCCGGCCCTATCGCAACAGGGCGGCGGCGACGAGGTGGTGCTGAGCCTGCCGCAGATGCGCGTGGCCGCGATGCGGGCGGTCAGCGCGGGCCAGTACGAGATCGCCATCAACCTCGCCCACGCGATGCTGGCCGCGCATCCCGACGACAGCTTTTCGCATTTCGTCATCGCCCAGGCCTTTCTGCGCAACGGCCAGCCGACCGAGGCGCGCCCGGCGGCCAAGCTGTCCTACAGGCTGGCGGACACCCCCGTGCAGAGGCACGAGGCGGCGCGCCTTGCCGCCTTGTCCGAGGCGATGGACGAACGGTTCCTGCCCGCGCAGTTCTGGCTGCGTCGCGCCGTGCAGGCGGCTCCTGACGAGAAGATGCGCGCGCGCACCGTGCGGGAATTCCGCGCCGCGCGGCGCGCCGCCAAGTTGCACCTGACCTTCGGGCTGTCGGTCGCCCCCTCCTCCAATGTCAACGGCGGCGCGTCGGAAGAGCTCAACGTCGTCGACGGGGTGCCGCTGGTCGGCATCCTGTCGCCCGACGCCCAGGCGCTGTCGGGCTACGTGGCCCAGGGCGACCTGCGCGCGCGCTACCGTCTGCGCCGATCCGAATGGTCGCAGACCCAGCTGCATGGCGCGCTGCAGGTGCGCCGGGTCACCCTGAGCGACGAGGCGCGGGACAAGGCGCCCAATGCCAAGGGCAGCACCTACAATTCGACCCTGTTCGATTTCGGCCTGAGCCATACGCAGAAACTCAACGAGGCGGGCACGTTGTTGACCGGGGGCGGCTTTCTCGGGCGCACCTGGTACGGCGGCGATCCGGCCTACGATTACGGCCGTGCCTCGCTGACGCTGTCGCAGCCGCTGGGAGACAGGACCTCGCTGAGCTTCGGCGGTCTCTACCAGGAGCAATGGAACGACGGCGGCCCCTATGCCGATGTCGAAACCACCGGATGGCAGGCGGGCGTGACCCACTACCTGACCAACGACGACCGGCTGAGCCTGTCGCTGGCGCGCTCGGAAAGCCTGTCCGATAACACCCAGCAGACCTCGGACGGCGACACCCTGTCACTGGGTTACGCGCGGGCCGAGCCGGTGGGTCCGGTCAGGATCTCCGCCGCCTTCAGCGCCACGCGCAAGGCCTATCCCGACTACCGCGTGTTCATTCCGGTCCCGGGGGGCCGCGAGGACACCGAATACGGAGCCACGCTGGACCTGACGCTGCACGATTTCGATTATTACGGCTTTGTGCCCAACGTCCGGCTGCAGGCAGAACGGACCGATTCCAACGTCAGCCGCTTCGACACCGAAACCTTCTCGATCTCCATCGGCTTCGAATCCGCCTTCTGATGTCTCGACTTATGGCGGCGGGCTGCTAGCCTTTCGCCAAAGCAACATCAAAGGAGGCATCATGCCGACGCGCTATCTGCACACCATGGTTCGGGTCAAGGACCTCGACGCGACGATCCGGTTCTTCAAGCTGCTGGGCCTCAAGGAGCGCACTCGCAAGGAAAACGAAGGCGGCCGCTTCACGCTGGTTTTCCTCTGCCCGCCCGAACAGGACGATGGCACGGCGGATGTGGAGCTGACCTACAACTGGGACGGCGACGACGGTCTGCCCTCGGACAGCCGCCACTTCGGCCACCTCGCCTACACGGTCGAGAACATCTACGACATGTGCCAGCACCTGATGGACAACGGCGTGACCATCAACCGCCCGCCGCGCGACGGACACATGGCGTTTGTGCGGTCGCCGGACAACATCTCGGTCGAGCTGTTGCAGCAGGGCGACGCGCTGCCCAAGCAGGAGCCCTGGGCCAGCATGGAGAACACGGGTCATTGGTAAGGCTGCTGTGCCTTCTGACGATGCTTTGGGCCGCCCCGGCGGCGGCCCAGACGCCATGCCGGCTGGCGCTCCTGCTGGCGCTCGACGTGTCGTCCTCGGTCGATGCGGAGGAACACGAGCTGCAGAAGGCCGGCATCGCCGCGTCGCTGAACGACCCGGACATCCGCCACGCCATCCTGAACGGCGGGCCGGGCACGGTGGCGCTGGCGGTCTATGAATGGAGCGGGCGGCGGCAGAGCGCCGTGGTGCAGGACTGGACGCTGCTGACGGATGCGGGCGCGATCGAGCGTGCCGCGGGCCAGATCATGGGCACGGCGCGCAGCGAAACCCGCTTTCCCACCGCCATGGGCTACGCGCTGGGGTTCGGCGCCACGATGCTGCGCCGCGCCCCCGACTGCACCCGCCGGGTGATCGACGTGTCGGGCGACGGCATCACCAACGATGGTTTCGGACCGGAGCTGGCCTACCGGCACTTCCCTTTCGACGGCGTGACGGTGAACGGGCTCGCGGTGCTGGGCGCCGATCCGCAGGTACAGGATTATTACCAGGATTTCGTCCGCCACGGCCCCGGTGCCTTTGTCGAGACGGCCGAAGGCTATGCCGGTTTCCGCCGCGCCATGACGCGCAAGCTGTTTCGTGAAATCAACGACATGCAGGTCGGGGGCCGCGCCTTGCCCCATGCGGACCGGCCGGGATGAGGCGGCTGGCGCTGCTGCTTTCGCTCTGGGCCGGCGCGGCGCAGGCCGACTGCCGGCAAGCCTTGGCGCTGGGGATGGACGTTTCGGGATCGGTGGATGCGCAGGACTATGCGCTGCAGATGCAGGGGCTTGCCGCGGCGCTGGAACATCCGCAGGTGCGCGCCGCGCTTCTGTCCCGGCCCGCCTTGCCAGTCCGGCTTGCGGTCTTCGAATGGAGCGGTCCCGCGGATCAGCATCTGACGCTGGACTGGCGCGCCATCGACAGTGCCGCAGCGCTGGACGCGGTGGCGCGCTCCTTACGCGACGCAGACCGCGGGCCCGGCGATCCGTCGACGGCGCTGGGGTCCGCGATGCGCTATGGCGAAGCCCTGCTGGCGCAGCAGCCGGCCTGCTGGCGCCGGACGCTGGACCTCTCCGGGGACGGGCTGTCGAACACCGGCCCGCGCCCGCAGGATGTACGCGGCGCTCTGCCGCGCGACGTTACCGTGAATGCGCTGGTCATCGGCCTGCCGGAGCGGCCCGGCCAGGTCAGTCCCGGGCTGGGGCAGCTGACCTCCTATTTTCGCGCTTACGTGATCCACGGAACGGACGCCTTTGTCGAAACCGCGCTGGGGTTCGAGGATTTCGAGGCGTCGATGGTGCGCAAGCTGCTGCGCGAATTGACGGACCTGCCGGTGTCCCGCGGACCGGCGACGGGGCCCGTGCGCGAGGCGCGCGCGGATCAGTAGATATAGCGGATCTGGTCGGTCCAGTAGCGTTCCATCCGGCGCAAAGACGTGGTGATGTCCTCGATCCCCGAGGCGCCGAGCACGCCTTTGGATTCCAGCCCGTCGGCATGGCGGGCGAACAGCTGCGAGACGATATCCCGGATCTCGCGCCCGCGTTCGGTCAGGCGCACGCGGACGGAGCGGCGGTCGATCTCGCAGCGCTGGTGGTGCATGAAGCCCATGTCGACCAGTTTCTTGAGGTTGTAGCTGACGTTGCTGCCCTGGTAGTAGCCGCGGGTCTTGAGTTCGCCCGCCGTCACCTCGTTGTCGCCGATGTTGAACAGCAGCAGCGCCTGCACCGCGTTGATTTCAAGCACACCGACCCGTTCGAATTCATCCTTGATCACGTCAAGCAGCAGGCGGTGCAACCGTTCGACAAGCGCCAGCGCCTCGAGATATCCGGTCATGAAACCCTGGTCCGGGCCGCCCCTCATCGAGGAATGAATGCTCATCTGTCTCTCCGCCTTGCTGGTGCGGAGAGAGATGACAAGAAAAAACGAAAAATCCGTTAAACTGCAAAAGCTTCGATCATATCGTGTTTAATCCGCGGGTTCGGTGACCTGCCGGATGTCCGCGACCAGCGCTGTCAGGCGGTCGGGCGCCGCGGTCTGGCCCGTCACCCACTGGTAAAGATCCTGGTCGTTTTCCTCGAGCAGAGCGTCATAGGCATCGAGCTCGGCCGGTGCCAGATCGGCCAGCCGCCGGTCGGCATAGCGCATCAGGATGATGTCCATTTCCTTGATGCCGCGGCGCATGGAGCGCATGCGCAGCCGCTTGATCCGGGTCTCGGGCGTTTCCGGCGTCATGCCGGGTACTTCAGAAGCTTGCGCAGCTTCTTCTCGAGCCGCCCGACCTCTTCGGCGGCGGCGTGGACGCGGTTCTGCACGGCGCGCAGTTCGATCAGCACCGCCTTGACGTCCGGCGACTCGTCGCCTTCGTCGCTCGGCGCGCTCAGCCCCTGACCCTGCCCGGTCATCAGCCAGACCATCGACACGTTCAGAAGCCCCGCCATCATCGACAGCCGGTTGGCGCGAGGCTCCGACAGGTCTTCCTCCCAGTGCTGCAGCGTCTTGAGCTTCACGCCCAGGCGCTTGGCCAGCTGTTCCTGGGTCATCTGCGACGCTTCGCGCGCCGCCGCGACGCGATCCCCGAAGGTGGCCACTTCGGGCCCGTACCAGTCGTCACCGTCCATCATTCGCCTCTCCCTTTCGGCTTGCCGCTTGATAGGTTTGCCCCCGCATCCTAAGACAGGCGAGCCATGCATACAAACCGGTGTCAGATGTCATTCCTCTCCGTCAACTTAGCCCGGGTGAAGCCTTCGCCCACCGTCGCCATCACGCAAACCGCGCGAGAGCTGAAGGAGGCCGGGCAGGATGTCATCGGGCTGGCCGCCGGTGAGCCGGACTTTGACACGCCGGAGCATATCAAAGATGCCGCGATTGCGGCGATCCATGCGGGAAAAACGAAATACACCGCGCCGGATGGGATTCCCGAACTGAAACGGGCGATCTGCGACAAGTTCCGGCGCGAGAACGGACTGTCCTACACGCCCCCGCAGGTGAGCGTCAGCACCGGCGGCAAGCAGGTGCTGTACAATGCCCTGATGGCCACGCTGAACCCCGGGGACGAGGTCATCATCCCCGCGCCCTACTGGGTCAGCTATCCCGACATGGTGCTGTTGGCGGGCGGTACGCCCGTGATCGTCGAAACCACGCTGGAGGACGGGTTCCGCATCACGCCCGAGGCGCTCGAGGCGGCGATCACGCCGAAGACCAAGTGGTTCCTGTTCAACTCGCCCAGCAACCCCACCGGCGCGGGCTACACCCGCGCGCAGCTTGGCGCGCTGACCGATGTGCTGTTGCGCCACGACCACGTCTGGGTGATGTCCGACGACATGTACGAGCACCTCGCCTATGACGATTTCACCTTCTGCACACCGGCCGAGGTCGAACCAAAGCTTTACGAACGCACTCTGACCGTCAACGGCGTCAGCAAGGCCTATGCCATGACCGGCTGGCGCATCGGCTATGCCGCGGGGCCCGAGCCGCTCATCGCGGCAATGCGCAAGATCCAGAGCCAGTCGACGACCAATCCCTGCTCGATCAGCCAATGGGCGGCGGTCGAGGCGCTGAATGGCCCGCAGGACTTTCTGGCCGAGCGCTGCGCCGCCTTCAAGGCCCGCCGGAACCTCGTGGCGGATATGCTGAACGCGGCGCCCGGTATCTCCTGCCCGGTGCCGGAGGGCGCGTTCTATGTCTATCCTTCGGTCGCCGGATGTCTGGGCAAGACCTCGGCCGGCGGCGCGCGGATCGACACGGACGAGGATTTCGCCACGGCGCTTCTGGCGGAAACCGGAGTCGCGGTAGTCTTCGGCGCGGCCTTTGGCCTTTCACCCTACTTCCGGATCAGCTATGCCACCTCCGACGACGTCCTGCACGAGGCCTGTTCCCGGATCGTCCGGTTCTGCGAGGGCCTGACGGAGTCGCCGTTACGGAGTGCGTGACCCCCATGGCCAGTGACCTTCCCCAGTATTACTTTCGCGTGCGCGAAAACGGTGCCCTGGCCTTTCGCGTGGATACCGAGAACCGGCACCGCCGCATCGACATGGACCAGATCGCGGTGATCAACATGCGCAACGGCGAGATCAAGCCGCATGGCGACCGCGACCTGGACCAGGAGGATCTCGACGCGATCCGGGGCTGGATGGCGCGGCGCGGCGAGGTGCTGGCGATGCGCGACATCGACGACATCCGCCGCACCATCGACCACCTGAACCTCACCGCGCAATGGGCGCAGTCCAAGGCCGAGGCCGCGCAGCTCGAGGAGGTGACGGACGACCTGCTGCTGGCCATGCACGACCTCCGCACGGTGCTGGTACGCAAGAAATCCGAGCGCATGCTCAAGGAGTGAGAGCGCGCGGCGCTTGCAAAATGCGCACCGCAATGTATATTTCAATGTACATTACGGAGGGCATCTCATGGCACGTCTGCACACCAATCACATCTGCACCATGACCGAACTGCGCGAACCGCAGAAGGTGCTCGACCGTGCGGGCGGCAAACCCGTGGCGATCATGAAGAATTCCCGCTGCGTCGGCTACCTGGTGCCCGAAGAGGCGACGCTTCAGGGTGAACCGCGCTATGCCACGATGGACGAGGTGATGGCGTCTCTTGAGAAGCGCCGCGAGATCAACGATCCGGTGCTTGAATACCTTAAGGACAAATGACCTTTATCCTATTGTCGGCGCAGATCGTCGAACATATCCACGATTCCGTTCTCAATCCCGGGGAATTGCAGGGCCTTGCGCGCGACAAGTCGCTCGAAAGCGCCCTCGCACGGGTCGACAACCGGCTGGTCTATGGCATGATCCATGATGTCTTCGACCTCGCGGCGGCCTATGCGCAGGCGATCGCGACGGGCCATTGTTTCAACGACGGCAATAAACGTACCGCGCATCAGAGCATGGACGTCTGCCTGGATCTCAACGGTGTCGAGATCGCTTGGGACGCTACAAAGGTCGGTGACCAGATCATCCGGCTGGCGCAAGGACATCTCGACAGCGCCGATTTCGCCGACTGGCTGCGCCGACAGGCCGTCTGATCGCGGACCTTGCGCGGGTCACGCTCCCGGACCGCCGGGTGAAGCCACGCCGAATACGCTCAACACGGAACGGACGGCCCGAACCGGCCGCCGCAGGTTCGGGACTATTCACGTCGTTCCGGGCACGGGCGTCCGGCCCTCAATACGCCGCGTGATCGGAATTCGAATGGCCGCAGTTGCCGCAGACGGAACTGTCGTATTCGTCCTTGAACGCCCGGCAGCTGCATTTGGAACAGGCGCCGCGGCGGGTGTTGTAGGTCGCCTGCAACGGCGGCGAGGTGGTGTCGGAGGTGGCCGGCACGGTCTGGGTCATGGCAAATACTTTCCTGAAAATCGACAACAATGCGCAACAATACCACAGCCCCGGAGAGCCGCCAAACGCCGCCTCGCCTCTTTCCCCGGCCCGGCCCCTCTGCCATACTGCGCCCAACCAAAACCAAGAAAGAGCAGCAGCCATGGCCGAAGACCTTCTCTCCGGGCCCGCGCCCAGCGATTACGACGCCGCCTCGATCCAGGTGCTCGAGGATATGGAGCACGTCCGCCTGCGTCCCGGCATGTACATCGGCGGCAAGGACGACCGCGCGCTGCATCACATGGTGGCGGAGATCGTCGACAACTCCATGGACGAGGCGGTGGCCGGACACGCCTCCTGGATCGAGATCGAGCTGCACGAGAATGGCCATGTGAGCGTGCGCGACAACGGCCGCGGCATTCCCACCGGCCCGCACCCCAAGGACCCGGCGAAATCGGCGCTCGAGATCATCTTCTGCACGCTCAACGCCGGCGGCAAGTTCTCGGGCGACAATTACGAAACCTCGGGCGGCCTGCACGGCGTCGGCTCCTCGGTGGTGAACGCGCTGTCGGACCACCTGCGGGTCGAGGTGGCGCGCAACAAGGAACTCTTTGCCATGGAGTTCTCGCGCGGGATGCCGCAGGGCCAGCTGGAAAAGATCGGCGCCGCCCCCAACCGGCGCGGCACCTCGGTGACCTTCCATCCCGACCCCGAAATTTTCGGTTCGCTCCAACTCAAGCCCGCCCGGCTTTTCGCCATGGCGCGGTCCAAGGCGTACCTCTTTTCCGGCGTGAAGATCCGCTGGAAGACCGCGATTGCCGACGGCGACACGCCCACCGAGGCGGAATTCCACTTTCCCGGCGGCCTGTCGGATTTCCTCAAGGACAGCATGGGCGGGGCGACCACCTATGCCGACCAGCCGTTCTCCGGCAAGGTCGAGTTCCGCGAGAAGTTCGGCCAGCCCGGAAAGGTCGAATGGGCGATCAACTGGACACCCTCGCGCGACGGCTTCATCCGCTCCTACTGCAACACCGTGCCGACGCCCGAGGGCGGCACGCACGAACAGGGCTTCTGGGCCGCGATCCTCAAGGGTGTGAAGGCCTACGGCGAGCTGGTGAACAACCGGAAGGCCGCCCAGATCACCCGCGAGGACCTGATCGGCGGCGCCGGAGCGCTGGTGTCGTGCTTCGTGCGCGAGCCGGAATTCGTCGGCCAGACCAAGGACCGGCTCGCCACGACCGAGGCCGCGCGCATGGTCGAAGGCGCCGTGCGCGATCATTTCGACAACTGGCTGGCGGCGGACACCAAGTCGGCCGGCGCGATCCTCGATTTCCTCGTGCTGCGCGCCGAGGAACGGCTGCGCCGCCGGCAGGAGAAGGAAACCGCGCGCAAGTCGGCGACGAAAAAGCTGCGCCTGCCCGGCAAGCTCACCGACTGCACCGCCAAGAACCGCGACGGCACCGAATTGTTCATCGTCGAGGGCGACAGCGCCGGCGGCTCGGCCAAGGGCGCGCGGTTCCGCGAATTCCAGGCGCTGCTGCCGCTCAAGGGCAAGATCCTCAACGTGCTGGGGGCGGCGTCGTCGAAGCTAGGGTCGAATGCCGAGATTTCGGATTTGTGTGAGGCCCTCGGCGTCGGCATGGGGTCCAAGTTCAACCTCGACGACCTGCGCTACGACCGCATCATCATCATGACGGACGCGGACGTGGACGGCGCGCATATCGCCTCGCTGCTGATGACCTTCTTCTTCACCCAGATGCGCCCGCTGATCGACCAGGGCCACCTCTACCTCGCCTGCCCGCCGCTCTACCGGCTGACGCAGGGGCCGAAGCGGCTCTATGTCGCCAACGATGCCGAGAAGGACCGGATGCTCGGGGTGGGTCTCGGCGGCAAGGGCAAGATCGACGTGCAGCGCTTCAAGGGCCTGGGCGAGATGGATGCGAAGGACCTGAAAGAGACCACGATGGACCCCGCAACCCGCCGGCTGATCCGCGTGACCATCGACGAGGACGAACCCGGCCAGACCGGCGACCTGGTGGAGCGCCTGATGGGCAAGAAACCAGAACTGCGGTTCCAGTATATCCAGGAGAACGCGCGCTTCGTGGAGGAGCTTGACGTCTGAGCCGCGCAGCGCCCGACCGCGGGTGGGCGCACCGACCATTGAGCAGCGCGCTTTATCCCGCGTCCCCGAAAACCTTCCAAAATGCCAAATAACACCGGCAAAGCGCCCGCCCGGGGGGCGGTCGGGCGCTGCGCGGCGGCGGCCATGGGCCGCCTTGGTTCCGCGCAGGAAATGCGTCTGCTGATGTGCATGAAAATAGATCGCGTCTCCAGATCAAGAGACGGTGGTGCGCGTCCACTCCAACCGGCGAGAAGGCCGCTCGCCCCTCAGCCTGCGTTTGACCTCCTTTTCTACGTGCAGAGCAATTCCACGTCGGGCCGAACACCATGACCTCACCTTATGCTTAAGGTGGGTTTCCAACCCACCGCCCCACAAAAAATCCCCGCACGTCCCCCTTGCGCAAACCCGCACGCGGGCGCACCTTCACGGAGCAGGCCACACGCCGAACCGCGCCGCCTGCTGCCTCACCGGTGACATCGCCCTGACACTGTCAGGCGCCCCTGCCCCCTCTGAGCATCGACCCGGTGGGCATGAGCCGTCCGGGAACCCGCACGGAGCAGACCCATGTCCAAGGAAAAGAATCGCGGCAACCGCGAAGCGAAGAAACCCAAGAAGGAAAAGCCCAAGGTCCTTGCCACCGCCAACAGCGGTGCGGCCCGGGCCGATACGGTGATCGGCGGCAAGAAGGTGAAGTGACCCGCCGCCGGGGCGCTGCGCCATCCGCGTGGCGGCCCGGTCCGCGGCACACGTAACCGTGCGCAGTTCGGGCTTGCCAGACGTCCGCGCTTACGGCTTTGTCACTGCCATGCGTTGGGTGTTCCTGTTCCTGTGTCTCGCCGCCTGCGGCCGGTCCCTGACCGGCGACGAGATCGCCTTTGCGCACGCCCTGGGCGGCGGCGAGATCGACACGGCGCGGGTGCGGCTCGTGGGCGACAATCCCGGCGGGGCCATCACCTATACGCGTCCCATCCGCCCGCGCCTCACCTGTTCGGAACGCATCTGGCCGCCCTCGCGGGGGGAACGGGTGCGTGTCGCACCGGGGGGGACGGTGCTCTTCAACACGGTGATGGTACGCCCCGATCTCTTCCGCGACGATTTCCTCGAAGGCTACCCCGACCGGGTCGATCTCGTTGACCTCATGTTCTTCGCCCACGAACTGACCCATGTCTGGCAATGGCAGAACCGCCGCAAAACCGGCTACCACCCTCTGCGCGCGCTTTCGGAACATTCGCGCTCCGACGACCCCTATCTCTTCGATCCCGACAGCGCCGCGCGGTTCGAGGATTTCGGCTACGAGCAGCAGGGCGCCATCGTCGAGGAATACGTCTGCTGCCACCTGCTCGACCCGCAGGCGCCCCGTACCACGCGGCTGCGCGACATGATCGCGCAGAGCATGCCGTTGCAGCGGATCGAACGGATGTTGGACCCCAAGGTGGTGCGCATGCCCTGGGCCGGTGCGCAGCCCGAAAACATCTGCCGGTAGGTCCGCCCCGCGCGACCCGCATCCGCCGCGACGGTCCGGCACGCTGGACCGGCACGCGCCCTCCAAACGCAAGAAAGGCGGGGGCATCCCCCGCCTTTCCATTGTCATTTCAAGCCCGATCAGTGCCTGGCCGACCACTGATCGACTTCTTTTTCAGCCTCTTCGCGCGCGATCCCATACTTCTCCTGGATCTTGCCGATCAGCTGATCGCGGTTGCCCTTGGCTTCGGCGATGTCATCGTCGGTGAGCTTGCCCCACTGCTCGCGGACAGAGCCGGTGAGTTGGGTCCATTTGCCTTCGATCGTATCCCAGTTCATGTCGTCACTCCTGCACTTTTTACATCTGCACAAAGAACGCGCATCCGGTGCGGCGGTTCCGCAGCTTCGTGCGGCCCAAGCGTTTTTCCGCTGGGCAGGACCGCTGCGGGACTTACCTTTTCAGGCAGACCGCACACATGCCCCAATCGGAGAGATGCGATGCGCGCCCTTCTGCTTTTTTTCCTGACCCTTTCGCCGGCGCTGGCCAGCGCCCAGGACACCGATCTGGAACTGGTCCTCCTGGCCGATGCCTCGGGCTCCATCGACGCGCGCGAAACCGCGTTCCAGCGACAGGGCTATGCGGCGGCGATCACCGATCCCGAGGTGGTGGCGGCGATCCAGCGCACCGCCTACGGGTCCATCGCGGTGACCTACGTGGAATGGGCCAGCAACCAGGTGACGGTGGTGGACTGGACGCGGATCGACGGGCCCGAGACGGCGCAGGGCTTTGCCGACGCGCTGCTGGTGCCGCCGCGCCAGGCCTACGRGCGCAACGCCATCGGGGCGGCGCTGCTCGAAGGGCTGCGGCTGATGGAGGAGAACGACATCGACGGCTGGCGCCGGGTGATCGACTTTTCCGGCGACTCGGCCAACAACTGGTCCGGCCCGTCCATCGAGGAGGCGCGCGCCGAGGTTCTGGCCGCCGGGGTGACGATCAACGCCCTGCCGATCCTGCGGCCCGACGATCCGGGCCGCGCGCAGGGCGGGCTCGAGGCGCTGTACGAGGACCGCATCATCGGCGGACGCGGCGCCTTCGTGGTCACCGCCGAGGATCGCGCGTCCTTTGCCGAAGCGGTCAAACGCAAGCTGATCCTCGAGATTTCCGGCGAGATGCCCAAACGCGACTACGCACTCGGGCTGCGCTAGGACGACCTGCAAAGACCGGACCTTTCGACCCGGACTTATGATTTCCTTTCATACCCTTATCCGCGAAATTTCACGCACTGCATGAGGCCGCCGAGGACCGCGAGTTCAGACCACCGCGCAGATGTCCTGCGCGTCTTTGCGCGCGCGTTCCGGCCAGAGCCGCACGGCCCCGTCGACACACAGCGTCACACGCGCAGCCCCCGGACCGCAGGGCGTCGCCTGCATCGCAAGCCGGTGCCCGTCGAAGCTGCGCAACGTGCAGCCCGCGGCGGCGCCGTCCGCCTCCAGCGTGTCGCGCAAGAGGTCAAGCGCTACCGCCTCGCCGAGGACTATCTCGCGGGTCATCTCGGACGGATATGCGCCCCCTGCCGCACAGCGTCCCGATGCCAGGTTCGCCACCAGAGCGTCGAGTTCTGCGCCGACGCCGCGTTCGTCGGCCTGGGTCCCGCCCGGACAGCGCAGGGCCAGGACGGCCTTGGCCACCGTCGCCATGGCCGCGGCGACCGCGATGCTGCCCTCCGCCACCGCCAGCGGCAGCGCGGAGCCGTTGTGGCGCGGGGTCGGCAAGCTCAGGTCGTGGCGCAAGGCCAGCGGCATCCAGCCGGTCAGCGCGCCGCCTTCGGGATCGGGCAGATCGTGACCGGCCTCGGGCCGCGCGGCATTGGCGCGCGCCACCCAGTCCAGCAGCTCCGGAACCCGTGCTTGCAGCTGCGCATGCAACGCCCGTGCCGTCTGCGCCTCGGCCCCGCCGCACAGGTCCTCTCCGGCGGCGGCCAGGGCCAGGCGCGTGGCCAGAACCGCCGGGCGGTCCGGGCGCGGTGTTGCCGCCCCGGCGCGCGCG
>NZ_QPMK01000080.1 GCF_003344785.1 Thalassococcus profundi
AGAATAATCGAGGAAGATATCCGAAGCTAGGTTCACGCCCGGCTGCTCCAATACATCCTTATCACTGTTGATGCCGTAGAGGCGGAAGAGTTCTTCGGTGTTCTCTTCTCCAAATGTAGCCGTGGCACCCGCCTTCAGATTCTCGACGGTAGGCTGCTTGTCCATCAATACCGCCCATGGAGTCATCTCCTGGTTGTTACCGCCAATGAGCAGAGGTACCTTGGTCTGCTCGCCTTTGGCAAAGACCTCTTCAGGCTGTTCTTTCATGAAATATCCGTCGATGTTATAGACCGGAACCGCTCTTACGCCTGCCAGTTTCATCAATTTCTCGGCAGGAAGGGCACGAAGGTCGTCGAGATTCTTCATTCCTACGTTCTTTTTCACCTTCTTTCCGGTTTCCTTACCCATCTTCTCGGCTATTTTCTGGGCAAGCTGCACTCCTTTCTCCTCGGCTTCCTTCTGTGTAGCCACCTTCTTGAATCCCATCACCGAACCACTGGAACCCATTGCCTGGGCAAAGAGTCCCTGACAGAGAGGGGAAGCCATCAGGGC
>NZ_QPMK01000081.1 GCF_003344785.1 Thalassococcus profundi
TACAGAGAGGGCCAGAAAGAGCTGCATTGTGTCTTTGTAGATCTAGAGAAAGCATATGACAGGGTGCCAAGAGAGGAGTTGTGGTATTGTATGAGGAAGTCTGGAGTGACAGAGAAGTATGTTAGAGTGGTGCAGGATATGTATGAGAACAGTAGGACAGCGGTAAGGTGTGCGGTAGGAGTGACAGAGGAGTTCACGGTGAAGGTGGGACTGCATCAAGGATCGGCTCTAAGCCCTTTCTTGTTTGCAGTGGTGATGGACAGGCTTACAGATGAGGTAAGAAAGGAATCTCCTTGGACGATGATGTTTGCGGATGACATTGTGATCTGCAGTGAGAGCAGAGAGCAGGTGGAGGAAAGTCTAGAGAGGTGGAGGTTTGCTCTGGAGAGAAGAGGAATGAAGGTTAGTCGCAGCAAGACAGAATACTTGTGTGTGAACGAGAGGGACCCAAGTGGAACAGTGAGGTTACAGGGAGAAGAGGTGAAGAAGGTGCAGGATTTTAAGTACTTAGGGTCAACAGTCCAGAGCAATGGGGAGTGTGGAAAAGAGGT
>NZ_QPMK01000082.1 GCF_003344785.1 Thalassococcus profundi
AACGGTCTTTCGATTTTCTCAAAACCGCAGGTGCGCATTTTCTGGTCGGGATAGAGATGCCTCAAGATTGTACCCGTGAGCAGATCCTTCTCGAAAGCCATCACATCCGCATTGGGGCTGTGCCGCAGCATGGAATCCACGAACACGCCGACACCTGCCGACGGTTCGAGCATACGGGCGGGGCGGACGCTGTAATCTGCCAGCACGTCCGCGATGGTGTCGGTTATCTCTTTGGGGGTGTAGAAAGCGGTCAGCACGGACGCTTTCAGCGAATCCACAAACCGCTTGTACTCTGTTTCGTCCTTGCTGTTCTCACGGATAAGCCTGTGCAGCTCCACCGTCGGGGCGAACAGTTCGAGGTCGGATTTCGCCCACCGGACGGCATCCGTCAGTTCCTTTGCAGGGTTGAGGATACATTTCAGACCGCCGAAACCGCAGTACCTTTGAAGTATGGCACGCTCTTCGGTTGTCGCTGTCCTATTTTCCCTGTCAAGGATGAATGCCGTCCGTATCGCCTCGATGTTGTCCCGCAGTTTCTGTTTGCGGTTAAA
>NZ_QPMK01000083.1 GCF_003344785.1 Thalassococcus profundi
CCGTCGCCGGATCGCCCTACGCCATCACCGCGGCGGCGGCGGAGGGCACGGGCCTCGGCAACTACGCGATCACCTACGACACCGGCAGCTTCGACGTGACCCCGGCGCCGCTGACGATCACCCCCGACGATCAGAGCAAGACCTACGGGGAGCTCTTCGCCTTCGACGGGACGGAGTTCGTGGCGACGGGTCTGCTGTTCTCCGACGCGGTGACCTCGCTGGCGCTCACGAGCGCGGGCGCTGCGGCGGACGCGACCGTGGCCGGGTCGCCCTACGCGATCACGGGGTCGGCGGCGGAGGGCTCGGGCCTCGGCAACTACGCGATCACCTACGACACCGGCAGCTTCGACGTGACCCCGGCGCCGCTGACGATCACCCCCGACGATCAGAGCAAGACCTACGGCGAGCTCTTCACCTTCGACGGGACGGAGTTCGTGGCGACGGGGCTGCTGTTCTCCGACGCGGTGACCTCGCTGGCGCTCACGAGCGCGGGCGCCGCGGCGGATGCGACCGTGGCCGGGTCTCCCTACGCCATCACCGGGTCGGCG
>NZ_QPMK01000084.1 GCF_003344785.1 Thalassococcus profundi
ACCAGGTGTCGACGATGGGGCAGCGGCCCTGGCCCACGACGTCGTTGTACCAGCTCCAGGCCTCGGGGTTGATCGGTTCGCCCACGGTGCCCAGCAGTTTCAGCGAGGATAGATCGCATTTGGTTACGAAATCGTTGCCCTGGCCCATCAATGCGCGAATCGCCGTGGGGGCGGTGTAGAACTGCGCGACCTTGTGCTTTTCGACCACCTGCCAGAACCGGCTGGCATCGGGATAGGTCGGCACGCCCTCGAACATCAGCGTCGTCGCGCCATTGGCTAAAGGCCCGTAAACAATGTAGGAATGCCCGGTCACCCAGCCCACGTCGGCGGTGCACCAGTAGACGTCGCCGTCGTGGTAATCAAACGTGATCTCGTGCGTTAACGCGGCATAAACCAGATATCCGCCAGAAGTGTGCACCACGCCCTTGGGCTGCCCGGTGGAGCCCGAGGTGTAGAGGATGAAGAGAGGATCCTCCGCGTTCATCTCGGCGGGCTGGCTGTGGTCGGAGGCTTCGGCGGCCATCTCGTTGTAGTCATAATCGCG
>NZ_QPMK01000085.1 GCF_003344785.1 Thalassococcus profundi
ACTGTGAAGGAAAGGTGAAAAGAACCCCGAGCAGGGGAGTGAAATAGTTCCTGAAACCATACGCCTACAAGCGGTCGGAGCACAGCAATGTGTGACGGCGTGCCTTTTGCATAATGATCCTACGAGTTACCGTATTTGGCAAGGTTAAGGGTCATGAGGCCTGCAGCCGAAGCGAAAGCGAGTCTGAACAGGGCGTCAAGTCAGATGCGGTAGACGCGAAACCAAGTGATCTACACTTGGCCAGGATGAAGTCCCGGTAACACGGGATGGAGGTCCGCACCAATAAGCGTTGAAAAGCTTCTGGATGAGCTGAGGGTAGGGGTGAAAGGCTAATCAAACTTGGAGATAGCTCGTACTCCCCGAAATGCATTTAGGTGCAGCCTCGCGGGTTACTGATGTGAGGTAGAGCGACTGATTGGATGCGAGGGCTTCACCGCCTATCAAGTCCTGACAAACTCCGAATGCGCATCAGTTTTACCGCGGGAGTGAGGGCATGGGTGCTAAGGTCCGTGCCCGAGAGGAGAAGAATCCGGAC
>NZ_QPMK01000086.1 GCF_003344785.1 Thalassococcus profundi
GCCTTTTCTTATAGAGCCCCCTTTTTATGGAATAGCCTCCCAGTCGAAGTGCGGCGAGCTGACTCTGTTGAGGCTTTCAAAAGTAAACTCAAAACATACTTATTTCACCAAACGTATGTAGACTGATTGGTATGTAGACTGATTGATTAATAGGGACATGCTCACACTGGTTGTGGCTTTTAAGTACATACGTACACTGGTTGTGGCTGTAGGTACATGCTCAGTATGATTGTAGTAGCTGTAGGTACATACCCGCACTAGTCGTAGCAGTAGGTACACGCTCAACCTTTGATAACATTATTACACCTGTTTATTATTGCAGTAATATTTAGCACTTTTCTGTCTCCTTCTAGGGTCGGCGTGAACCTGGACCTGCTGAGTGATGAGTGACCTTCCTCGCCAGGACACTGACTCGGTAGTCCCTGCCCGTCTGTCATCCACCCTGATGTTGGCTGCGGTCCCACCTACCTTGCACGCACACAGAGCGGACATTGGACACTGCTAATATAATTGAATTTTGCATATATGTA
>NZ_QPMK01000087.1 GCF_003344785.1 Thalassococcus profundi
GTGGTCTGCCCCCATCGGGTGGTCCGGTTTGATTGTTAGTGCATCGTTGGCCGCTGGTCCAATGGAACGAAGCTTTCTGGCGCGGGTGGGCGATAGCCTAATGCGCTGTGCGGCCTGACGGTGTTGTAGTGGATGCGCCATTGCTCGATCAGGATTTGGGCTTCCCGCAAGCTGTAGAAGATTTCACCATTCAACAGTTCGTCCCGGAACCGGGCGTTGAAGCTTTCGCAGTAGCCGTTCTCCCAGGGTGATCCTGGTTCGATGTAGGCGGTCTTGGCCCCGACCGCCGCGATCCAGTCGCGCACCTTCTGGGCGATGAACTCCGGCCCGTTGTCGGATCTTATGTATTCCGGCGGGCCGCGCAGGATGAACAGGTCGGTCAATGCATCCAGCACGTCCGTGGAGTTGAGCTTGCGATCGACGCGGATCATGATCGCCTCCCTTGTGTATTCGTCGATGATGTTCAGAGTTCGATAGACCCGCCCGTCAGCGGTCCGATCCTGGACGAAGTCATAGGACCAGACGTGG
>NZ_QPMK01000088.1 GCF_003344785.1 Thalassococcus profundi
TCCAAATCCGACCTCCGGTGAGAGAGTAATGAGGGTTTTCGTGGGAACAGGTGCTGTGAAAAAAAGTCCAGACCATTTTCTTTCGCCCTACTTTTGGAGGCCCAGACGGTGCCGGAATGCGACGGTTCCTAAAGGAATTTCGAGGGGCACTGACTCACCTTTCCAACGAATCCTAAATCGACCCATTCTGACACAGAACGAGAGAGTTACGAGCGTTTTATTCCCATCACGCGATTTCAAAAGATTGACGATCGAGATCGAGAAACGGCGATGGAAGGGTTCTGGTGCGATTTCGGGGATCCAGACGGCCTCAAAATGAAAAAAGTCCTCCTTCGTTTTTGAAGCTCGTCCAGTTACCTTTCCAAAAAGCCTAAAACCGTCCAAATCCGACCTCCGGTGAGAGAGTAATGAGGGTTTTCGTGGGAACAGGTGCTGTGAAAAAAAGTCCAGACCATTTTCTTTCGCCCTACTTTTGGAGGCCCAGACGGTGCCGGAATGCGACGGTTCCTAAAGGAATTTCGAGGGGC
>NZ_QPMK01000089.1 GCF_003344785.1 Thalassococcus profundi
GTGTGATTCAAGAATCCATCAATGTAGTCATTGATGATCACTTGGAGACTCCATCTCTAAGTTCAGATGATGATGAAAGTCTTGTAATTAACAATCAAGAAACATCATCAATTCAAAAAGAATCTGAACCAAGGACTGTCAAGGATCATCCAACTAATCAAATACTTGGAAATCCTCTCACTGGAGTTCGTACACGCAAACAACTTGAAAACATATGTAATTATGTATGTTTTACATCCCAAATAGAACCGGTCAACGTAAAGGAAGCTCTTTCTGACGAAAATTGGATAGTTGCTATGCAGGAAGAACTTAACCAATTTGTTCGTAATGATGTCTGGTATCTTGTTCCTAGACCTAAAGACAAAAATGTTATTGGAACAAAATGGATCTTTAAAAACAAGTCTGATGAACATGGAAATATAATACGAAACAAGGCTAGACTGGTTCCACAAGGATACACTCAGATTGAAGGCATCGATTACGATGAAACCTTTACTCCAGTTGCTCGCCTTGAATCAATCAGA
>NZ_QPMK01000010.1 GCF_003344785.1 Thalassococcus profundi
CTGGCGCGCCTCGGCGATGCGGGCCTCGGCGGCGGCGGCTTCGAGCTCCAGGTCGGCGCTGTCGAGCCGGGCCAGCAGCTCGCCCGCGGTGACCTCCTGCCCGGCGCGCGCCGGGGCCTCGGCAAGGAAGCCGTCGACCGGGGCGACGGCGGCCTGCTGCAAGGCGCCCTCGACCGTGGCGTCGGCCCGCACGCGCAGGTCGGTGGGAATGACGAAGGGCAGCGCCAGCGCGACGGCAAGGGCCAGAGCGCCGAGGGCGATGGCCGGGCGGCGGCCGAAAACGGCGGTCAGCCCGCGGCCGGTCCAGTCGCGCAGCCGCCCCGACACCAGGCGGCGCGCGTCGTGCTTGGCCTTGAGCAGTGGCGCCAGGGCGGCCGCGATCAGCCGCAGGTCGTCCAGCGTGTCGGCGGCCAGCGTCACCCCCGCATCGCCGCTGCGCGCCCGCTCCAGCAGCAGCACGCCTTCGGGCCTGCCGCGCACAAGCAGCGGCGTCGACACCAGCGCCCCGGCCCCCAGTTCCTGTGCAAGGCTGCGGTGGGCCGCGTCGATCATCTGGCGCCCGTCGGGCCGCGCAGGCCAGGCAACCGTGTCGCCCTGGGCCAGCGCCTCGTCCATCGCCGCCTCGTAGGCGCCGACGCGTTCGGTCTTGCCGCCAAAGGCCGCGACCCGGCTCAGCGCCTCCAGCCGGACGCGGCCCCGGCGAAGCATGCCGATGGCGGCGATGTCGAAGCCGGTGAGGTCGGGGATGGCGTTCACCAGCGCCAGCGCCGCGCCGTCGAACCGCTCGTGCGCCTCGCAGGCCGCCAGCAGTTCGGTCAGCAGCTGCGCGCGGCCCGCCTGCTTGCGCCCCAGCGCCGCCTCGCCCTGCTTGAGCCGCGCCTCGATCCAGCCGCAGGACCAGTGCAACTCGCGCATCATGCCGCGCATGGCCGGGCCGTTGGGATGCCGCGCGAGGGACAGCACGAGGATGCCTTGCACCGCCCCGCCGCTGTCGATGGGATAGCCCAGCAGCGTGTCGCTTTCGCCGCGCTGGAGCAGGGGTTCGGGATTGCGCAGCACCGCCTCGGCCAGGGTCACGAAGCGGTCGGTGTCCTCTGCGCCGAGATGCCAGAGCGCCGCGATCCCCAGCCGCCCGGCATCGCCGCGCAGGAACAGCACCCCGGCCTGCGCCGAGGCGATCCGGTCCCCGGCGATGGCGAGCCAGCCGGCAAGGAAGGCCGACCCGTCATCGGGATCCAGAAACGCACGCCATGGATCGGCTGTGGTCCGGACGGCCGGCGTCTCCGTCCGCTCATCCGCGGCCGCGGTGCTGTCCTGCGATGTGGTCCGTCCGTCCAAACGGCATCAGTCCTTCAGCGGGCCGTGGCGCGCTTCGTAGGTTTCGATCAGCTCGTCGAGCACCTCGCGCAGCTTAGCGGCGGCATGGGGGCTCATGATCACGCGGTGCTGGATCTCGATCTCGAGGTCGCCATCGCTGCGGTCCCAGCTCTGGTTGAGGCCGAAGTTGATCACCACCTCCTCGCGCGTGCTGGTGGCGTTGCAGACGTTGCAATAGGAGCTTTTCATCTGCCGGGTGTCGAGCTTGACCCGCCGTTCCTGCTGCGGGGGCGTGGCCGGCTCTGCCAAGGGCGACGCGGCTTTCCTGCGTCCGTTCTTTTCGGTCATTCAGAAGTCCTGTCCCGATTCGGTCATGTCCGACAGCAGGATAGCACGGCGCGCGCCTTTCGATCCCGTACCGCCGCGTCGGTCGGCGGCACGGGCGGGCACGGCGGCGCTCAACAGGGCCAGCGCCGTGAAGGGCGACATGGACGGGCCGGTCTCCGGCGCGAACTGCAGAGCTGCACCATCGTTTTCGCGGGCGCCGGTTGCGGCGTCTTCCGGCGAGTCGAAGGCGTCCGCTTCGACCGGTTCGAAGCACATCCGGTGCTGCATCGGCAGATTGCCGGCGGCGGCGGCCTCGACCTCGATCCCCTTGGGCAGCGGCGTCATGCGGAAAATGTCGCCTTCCTCCGCGCCGTCCGGCAGCGCGCCGTCGACGCAGACCGGGCCGTCCTCCGCGGACGCGGTCTCGCCGGCCTCGGCGGGCGAGACGGCGGCGATGCCGCTCAGGCGCCAGAGCTGATCGGGGTCGGAGAGATCCGCGGGCAACCCGTCGAAGCAGAGCCCGGCGCGGGCCGCCTGTGTCAGGGTCGTCCGGTCGTCCGCGGCGCCCTCGGGCACGAGGCAGAGCGGCACGGGAGTGCTGTAATGCAGGTACAGAAGCCGGTCGCTGCGGCCGCTGTCCTCGATGGGCTGCGCGGCGTCTATCAGCGACCGCGCGCCAAGGCCGCCGATCACGGCGCTGCCACGGAAGGCGGCCTGACCGAAGCCTTCGGCACTCGCGCCGATCCGGCGCGCGCCGCCGCCCGCTTCACCGCCAACCGGCGGCGCGGGATCGGGCGGCAGGGGGCGCAGCAAGTTGGGGTCGATGAAGGACCAGGCATCGAGGCCGATCAGCGCAGTCCTCGGGATCTCGGCGAATCGCGCCAGATCCGACTGCGTCGTGACACCATCGCCGTCGGCATCGCCCCGGCGCGCCACCAGCGTCAGGCCGCGGGCCTCGGGCGCGGCGGTGGCGCTGGAAAAGGCCACCGAGCCGACCGCGGCAAGGCGGCCTGCCGAGACAATGTTTCCGTCCGCTGCGCCGAAGGGCTGTACCCCCTGCGCGACGCCGTTGATCTCGATCACCTGCACCCGCAGCGGCGTGCCCGAGCTGCCATAGGCGGCGTCGGCGTGCATTTGCCCCATAAGCCGGCCCAGTTCCAGCATGCCCGCGGCGGGCGGGGTGGCAAAGGCGATGCGATAGGTCGCCTGGCCCGGGAACAGGCCCGGATCGGTGCGCGTGACCGAGACGCCCGGCAGCGACGACAGCAGGCCTGTGACCGACATCATGTCGGCGTCCCAGCTCACCTGCACGCGCAGGCTGCGCAGCCCGCCGGACTGGTTCATGCCGATGGCAAGGCCGTCGCCGCGGTTCCCCAGCGCCTCGCCGGGGGTCTGCACCGCGTCCTGAAGCGCCAGCCGGACGGGCGCGTCCTGAATGGTAATCACACGCTCTTCGTAGCCCTGCGGGCCGGCCTCGAGCAGGTCCCAGCGGCTGCGCCATCCCAGGTCGTCCGAAACCAGCCGCAGCCGGTATTCGCCCGGCGGCAGGGCGTCGGCGCTGACCAGGAAGGTGAAGCCCTGCCCGTCCGCATCCGGCACCAGCGAGCCGCGCACCGGCTTGCCTTTTGCATCCAGCAGCATGACGTCCACGGGTTCGCCGGCACGCGACGCCAGCCGGTAGGGGTTCGGCAGGCCGGTATCCACCGGGACGTTGAAGCGCACGTTGACGCCCCAGTCGCCCGAGGTGACCTGCGTCACCCGCAGGCCCGGAGAGACGACCTCGACCAGTTTGCGGGTGATCGCTTCGGCCCCATCCTTGTCCGTCGCGCGCAGCGAGACCGAGAACTGGCCCAGCCGGTCGTAGCTGTGCGACGCCGTCGCCGTGCCCGGCGCCAGCTGCTCCTGCGTGCCGTCGCCCCAGTCAATGGAGAAGGGACCGACGGCGTCGCCACCGGGATCCAGCGCCGCAATGCTCACGACGAGCGGCGTTTCGACGACGTTGATGCCGGGCGCGTCCAGGGTCAGACGCGGGGCGGCGTTCTCGATACGCACGGTCAGCGTCTGTCGCGCGGTGCCGCCCTGCCCGTCCTCGGCGAGGATGCGGAAGATGCGGTCCACCGGGCCGTCCACGGCGGCGGTCCAGCGCAGCAAGCCGTCGCTGTCGATCGTGGCGCCGGGGGCACCGCTTTCGATGCTCCAGGTGATCGGGTCGCGTTCGGGGTCCACCGCGGTCAGTTGCAGGACCAGCCGGTCGCCTTCGCGCACCGTTGCGCTGCCCGTGGCGGCCAGCACCGGCGCGTCGTTCACCGGGGTCACGATCAGCGCGAGCTCCACCGGCAGGGCCCGCAGGTCGCCGTCGCTGGCGGTAAAGCGCAAGGAGTCGCGGCCCGAGAAATCCGGCCCCGGCGTATAGCGCCAGACGCCCGGTTCGACCGCGACGAGCGTACCCTGCTGCGGCTCGGCGGTGATCTCGTAGACCAGCGGATCGCCTTCGGCATCGGTGGCCAGCCCGCGCAGGTCGACCAGCGCCGAGGTATCCTCGTCGAGCGTCACCGATGCGCCGCTGGTCAGGACCGGCGCGGTGTTGACCGGCTCCACGGTCACGGGGCGCACGATCAGGTCCAGCGTCACCGGATCGGGACGGGAGGTGCCGTCGCTGGCGGTGAAGCGAAGCTGGTCATTGCCCGTGAAATCCGCATTCGGCGTGTAGCGCCAGACCCCCGGCTCGACCGCCACCAGCGTCCCCTGATCGGGCTGCACGGTGATCTCGAAATCCAGCGGGTCGCCTTCGGCATCCGACACCAGACCGCGCAGGTCGACCAGCGCCGAGGTGTTGGCGTCCAGGGTCACGGAGGCTTCGCCGGTGAGCACCGGCGCATCGTTGACCGGTTCCACCACGAGGGTCAGCCCGACCGGCTGCGGGCGGAACACGCCGTCGCTGGCGGTGAAGCGCAGCCCGTCCGTGCCCGAGAATTCCGCATCCGGCGTGTAGCGCCACACGCCCGGTTCGACCGCGACCAGCGTTCCGTGCAGCGGCGGCACCGCGATCTCGTAGGTCAGCGGCCCGCCTTCGGCATCGCTGACCAGCCCGCGCAGATCGACCAGGGTCGAGGTGTCTTCGGTCAGCGTCAGCGTCGTGCCATCGGTCAGCACCGGCGGCGTGTTGTTCAGGGTCGAGGGCACGTCGAACTTGAGCTCGGTGACCTGCACCGACGACAGCTGCTCTCCGAACCCGACGAGGTCGAGCGACAGCGCCAGCCGCGCAGGATCGCCGATCGCCGCAAGGTCGACGGTGATCAGCCGCGTCGCCCGCCCCGCATCGTCGATCGTCACCGGCCCGGCGGTGACACCTGGCGCAAGGCGCAGCCGCCCGTCGGGCTGCAGGTTCAGCGCCGCATCGGTGCCCGCCAGCCCGGCGATCCGGGTCAGGGCGGCGCCGTTGGCGTCCAGCAGCGCCATCTCGAAGGCGTCGGGCGGCGCGAAATCGGTCACCGGCAGCGTGGTACGCAGGGTAAAGCTCAGTGTGGATGCGTTGGCCGGAACCAGCAGGGCGCGGTAGGCCGAGGTGCGGCTGACGCCGGTTTCGACGAAGTTCAGTCCGTTGCCGTCGCTGGTCTGCACATCCCCGAGGATCTGCCAGCCGGTGTCGAGCAGCGGCCGGGCGCCGACCGGCGGCGCGAAGAGATAATCGCGGCCACCCTCGTCGTCATCGCCCAGCACATTCGCGGCCCGCGCGGTGCGCAGCATCTCGTAGATCGCGGACAGATCCGCGGCGCGGGTCGCTTCGGGGTTGTCCGAGGCGAAGGCGATCACCCCCTTCAGCGCGTCGGTCAGGGTGAAGTCGTTGCGTTCGCCCATCAGACCCGCGCCGGGCAGGGCCGCGCCGGTCTCGAAGTCGTAGAGATCGGGTAGGCCCAACGTGTGGGCGATCTCGTGCGCATAGGTCCAGGACAGCACCTCGGCCAGGGCCGCTGCGGCGTCGAAATCGTCGCCGCGCGATCCCGCGCGCAGCGTCTCGAACAGGGTCGGCACGTCGATGACCACCCGGTCGCCACGATGCGTGGTGTTGAAGAGCGCGTCGAGCCGGAATCGCTGCTGCGCTTCGGTCAGCAGGATGTCGACATCGTCGCCCAGCAGCTTCTGCAGCTCTGCCGACGGCGTCCCCTCGACACCGGAGCCGGCGAAATCGAAGCTGGCGAAACCGGGCCGCGTGCCGGCGGTGATCTCGGCCACTTCACGGATGATCTCTTCGAGCTGTTCTGCGCTGTCCTCCTCGACCTCTTCGACTTTTTCCAGCGTCATGGCGGCCGCTTCGTCGGCGCGGGCGGTGGTGTCCGCCAGTTCGGCCTTGAGCGCTTCGGCACCCGCCGTGTCGCCGGGTTCCAGCGCCGCGATCCGCTCCAGGATCCCGCGCATGTCTCCGAGCAGGCCCGAGAGCGCCTCGCCCTGCGCCGCCAGCTCTCCGAGATTGGTGGTCAGGATGCCGTCCAGCGCCGACAGCGCGCCGGCGGCCCCGGCACCAGCGGCATCCGCAGCATCGCGCACGCCCATGAGACGCTGTTCGTTTAGCGTGAGCTGCGCCTCTGACCGGCCCCAGGCCGCATCGACGGCGACGAACTTGCCCGAGAGGGTGCGCAGGCCGCGCGGGTCGGGCTCCCGTCCCGCGGCCAGCCGATCGAGCATGCCGGCGCCGCCGGTGTTGATGTCCCGGAAGATGTCGCCCAGGCCGGCCAACGGCGTTTTCGACTCGCCGAACAGCTCGGAAATCTTGCCGGAGACGGATTGAAGCGCAGTGGGCGCGCCGCCGTCGGCTTTGGGATAGAGGGCTTTCAGAATTGTGTTCAGGTTCACGCCCAGAGCGCCGCCAATACCGCCGCCACCGCCGCCGCCCGTGGTCTGTAGCGGTGTGCCGATCACTTCGGCGGTGTCCGAGAACCATGTGCGGCCCGCTTCGGCGTCGGTCTTTGTGGCGCCGAGCGCCTCGAGGAAATCCGCTGTCAGCAGGCCGCCCGTCCCATGTGCCTCTCCGCCCTGCAACTTGCCGAGAAGATCGCCCACCGCCACGGTCAGCTTGCCGGTGATCCCCTGGATTTCCGACAGGCCTTTGGAGAACGGGTTCGTCGCGTCGGGTGTGCCGCCGACGGCCTTTTCGATCAACTCGCCGATATTGCCGAGCAGATGCCCGCTCTTGCCCAGAAGACCGCCCAACAGACCCCCGGTGGGTGTCTTGTCACCACCCAGCGCCTTTTTTACCGCATTGGAGAACTCTGCCGTGATGATGCCGCCGCCGCCGGCGGTGTCGGTCAGCAGAAGGCTCTGGCCGACATTGCCCAAAAGACCCTGCACCTGGCTGAGAATGCCGCCGAGCCCCGACGGATCGCCTGCGGCCATCTTGGCTTGATCGGTCAGGGTTTTGCTCGCATTCCCCAGCGATGAGGTCAATGGCGACAACAGATCGCCGATGTTATTGAAGATCTCCCCAAGCGATTGCGGGCTGGCGGATGCGCCGTCTTCGCCAAGACCGGCATCGTTCAGCACACCGCCGATTTCCTTGTCAAACGTGCCTTCGGGAAGATCGGCAAAGAGCTTCAGGATCTGACCCGACCCGGTGAAGAGGTTAGGAACCTTCTTGACCTCCTCCACTTGTCCGCGGCTTTCCTCGATTGCTTTCAGCGCCGCCGACGAAAAGGACGACGCGCCCTTTTCATCGAGAGATTTTTTCGCGAACCCCGACAACGTCGCATGAGTTGCCTCGAACGCGGACAGATCCTGTTCCAGCAGACCCGCCCTGCCTTGCAGGATGTCGCCCGCAGTGAACGCACGCGCGCTCAACACGTCGAGCGCCCCGGACGCCTTGGTCGTCACCCCGTATACGTCGATCAGATGCTCCGTGAGCGATTCGAGCTGCGCCGCGTTTTGTTCTGCGACACTCATTGTACTCATGGTGGCCGCCTGCGCGCTGTCGAAGGCAGTTCGGTTTTCGCCGTTCAGGAGGTCGCCGAAGATGGCGGTGAGGCCGCCCACGCTCGCGAACACGTCGCCGAGTTTCGTGTGCAACTGCTCTAACGAACCGCTTTGTTCACCGAGGAGTCCGGTCAAACCGTTATAAGCGTCGTCACCGGCCTGCGTGCCCGCAAACTGCTTGGCGATCCCCGAAAGCGCGCCGCCGATCCCGCTACTCGGGGGGCGAGAGAGCGCGTTGGAGATATCGACGACGAGACTGAGCGGCAGGCCACTGATTGTTCCCGCTCCGCCAACTCGCGCATTTGGCCCGAAACCGGTGTTACTGAACCCCTGCGATACCCTATTTCCGGCTTCGCGCACGTCGCTCGAGGCCTTCATGAATCGGTTTGTGGCCTGAATCTGCGCGGGCGTTTGCGCGATTTCAGACAATCGCGCCATCAGACCGACATGCGCATCCAGCATGTCGGTCAGGGTGAACTCATGCTGGACGGCGCCATCGTTCATCATTCTGAAACCCTGCGCCGCGGGTTCAGCGATCCTAGAGAACGCGGTCACATCTCCATCGAGCGCACCCAAGATGGCACCGAGTCTCTCGCCCTCGCGCACTGCGTCCTCGCGCAGCGACGTGGCGGTCGTTGTGGCACTCGCGCTGGAGGTCTCGAATTCGGTCAGAAGCGCCTCGATCTGCGCGCGGTCGTCCGGATCGGCGGTGAAGATGCCCGCAAGCAGGTCGGCGGCCTCGTCGAAGTCCTTTTTCGGCTCGTCCACGCGCGCGGCGGCTTCGTCGAGCGCCTCGTCCAACGACTCCTGGCTGTCCTCGGCGGCCTCTTCGGCTTCTGGCGGCTCGACCGGCAGGCTGCTGCCCTCGCCCTCCTGCGTGAACACGTACGTGAGCCCGCCCTCGGCGTCGCGGGTGATCGTGAAGGCGCCCTCGCCCGCGGCGCCGAGCAGGGTCGTCACCTGCGCCTCGACCGCTTTGACAAGGTCGTCCCAGCCCGCCTCGGTCAGGTCGGCAAAGAGCGCGGCAAAGCTGTCCTCCTCGGCGATCTCGTCCTCGGCTTCCTGCTCCAGCAGCGTGGTAATGCGGGTGCGCAGCGCCTCCCGCAGGGCCTCGGCGTCGAGGTTGACCTCCTGCTTGGCGGTGCCGCGGCCCGACAGCGTCCAGTCGCCCAGCGGATTGCCCTGGAAGCTGAGCCGCAGCACGCCCTCGGCATCGAGGATCGGTTGCTGGCCGTCGACCGCCGTCACACGCGTCGGCGCAAAGCCGACGGTGATCGGCTGACCCTCGGCGCCCGTGACGCGGAACCAGCCCTCGCGGGTGGTGCTGACCAGCCCGGCGGCGATCGCCGCGGAGTCGGCAAAGACGCCGCGCACCGGGATGACGATTTCGCGCTGCATGCCGGATTGCGTGTCGCCGAAGCCCAGGTCGAGGTCGTTGGCCGTCACGTCGCCGCCGTCCAGCATGTAGAAGAAATTCGCGGTCTTGCTGAAGGGCCGCGCCGCGCCGCCGGAGCTTTGTTCGTAGTCGATCGTCGCCTGCGCCGTCAGGAGCGCCACGCCGTCGGGGCCCAGCAGATCGTCGAGCATGTCGGCCCGTGCTTCGGCCGACAGCGCCAGCCGCGCCTGTCCGCCCGCCGCGACCTTGACTTCGAGCACCGTGGTGCGGCCCTGGATGCGCGTGTCGATCAGCCCGCTCACCGGATCAAAATCCAGATCGGCGCCCGCCGGGCCGGTCCAGGTGCCTTCGACAGGGCTCAATTGCACGAAATCCGTGGCCGGGATCGTGACCTTGACCGTCACCTCCTGATCGCCGCGGTTCTGGATCAGGATCTCGTGCCGGTCGGTGCCGGTGCCCGAGGTTTCCGAGGTGATGAGCGCGCCGCGGCCGTCGCTGTTTTCGACCCCCTGGCCTTCGTCGTCGAAGAAGATGTTCAGATCGCCGCTGTCGTTGTCGGTATCGGTCAGCACCACGGCGCCGTCGAAGCTGATGTTGTCCAGTACGGCGCTATAGGTTTCCGGCAGGTCGGGCTGCAGGTCGTTCGTGGTGTTGTGGATCACCAGACGCCCGACCTCACCGCGGATCTCGGCGGGCACGCGGAACATGACGCGCTGCGGCCCGGGATCGGCGGCACCGTTGCCAACGATGCTGTCGCCCGGAGTGTCCGCCGGCAATTCGGTCAGAACGCCATTGATGTCCGCATAGACCTTGAGCGACGCACCGCCGGTCCGGAAATTGCCGGTCCCGGCTTCGAGCAGGCTGCCCGGCACGAAATCCCATCGCACGTCGATGCCCAGCAGGTCCTTGTCGCCGGGGAATTTCATCGTGTTGTGTATCAGGCTCCGGCCCGGCTGCAGGTCGAAGGCCCATTCGATCAGGTTTTCCTGGATGAACTTCAGCATCAGCGGGATGCGCTTGATCAATTCGTCCTTGACGAACCCGCCGACGACCGACCCGGTGCCCGGCGCCAGTTCCTTGACCTTGCCGTTCTCGTCCGCCAGCCACCGCTTGAGAATCTCTGCGCTTTCGCGCTGTTCCAGCGTGTTGCCGAGGTAATTGACGCCGTCCTTTGTCACCAGGAACGCCGCGCGGTTCTGGACCGATGCCAGCCAGATATCGCGGAACAGCTTCACCATGCCGCCGTCGAAGACGTAGTCGAACACCTTTTCACCGGACTTCGTGACGAAGTCGCTGAGTTTGCCGGGGATTTCCGAGATCTTGCCCTTGGCGATGGTGTCGAACAGCGCCTTGCCCTCGTTGAAGGCGAGCGTCTCGTTGATCAGGAAATTCAGCCCCTGGGCCAGCTGGGTGACGACCGCGACACCGGTATCCGTGCCGCCGATGCCGCCATCTGAGATCGTCACCAGCCGCGGATCCGTCTTGGGCAGAAGCGTCTTGATCTTGCGTTCGAGCAACGCGGCCGTCACCACCGGTTTGAGCGAGTTGAGCCCGGCAAAGGGGATGCCCTGGAACATCGTGGCCGCATCGACGAATTCGGGTCCGGGCGTTCTGTCGCCGGTGCCGCCGATGCCGCCGCCGTGGAAGGACCAGCCGGGGATTTCATAAGCCGAGCGGAACAGCACCGGCACCCGGCCGTAGAACGGCCGGATCGTGCTTTCGAAGTCGCCGTTGAACACGTCCTCGATGATGTCGCGCTGGCCCGCCTGCTGGGCGTTCTGGACCTTGGCCGGATCGTTCTGATCGCGCGGGCTTTTCGAGATGCGGTCGCGCAGGCCCGACCCGCCGCCCAGCGACGAATAGAACCAGCCGGTGCCGACGCCCTCCCAGGCGGCGTCGGAGATCGCGGCGGCCTCGTTGGTGCGCCGTCCGCCGCCTTCGAATTCGCGCGCGATGTACCAGGACTTGAGGTTCTTGTCGAAGCCTTCGCCCTTGGCGTCGATGATGTTCTGCGGTGTCGGCGCCTTGGGGTCGTTGTAGTAGCGGGCAAGCTTGCCGAAGGTCCACTTGTCGTTCGCCGGCGGGAAGGCGGTCTTGGTCTCGACGAACCGGTCGGAGAGCTGCCGCCAGATGTTGTCGGGCGTGTCGCCGGCACCGCGGTAGACGTTGGTCTGCAGGTTCGCGGTGCCGGTGTACCAGCCTACCGCGCGTGCATTGACCGTCCCTACCCCGGTGCCCAGCTGGGTCACGTTGAAGACGCCAAAGGACACGTCCGGCACGTTGTCGTCTTCGAAGAACCCCGGCAGGCCGGTGAGATTGAAGTTCACATCCGCGTCGGTCAGGAAATTGCCGCGCCACGAGAACGAGAACGGGCGCTTGCTGTCCACGACCTGCTGGAAATAGTTGTCTGCAAAGCCGACGCCCTTCCAGTTGACGGGCTTGGGATCCTTGAAATCGGTGAAATCGAGCGTCGAGAACCCGAGGAAGGACGTGACCTTCTGCGCCTTGCCGAGCTTGTCGGCGAAATCGCTGGCCGCCTTGGCATAGCGGAAGGCTGCCACGGTCTGCGGCAGGGTGATCGGCGCGCTTGTCCCGAGGGACGTGACAGAGGCAGCCCCGTTAACCACACCGTAAGTGAAGAAGCCGACCGCCACGAGTTTCGACATGCTTTCGATCGCGCCGAGGAAGTCGTTTATCGGCACTTTCATCTGCGGCTGCGGGTCGGCGTTGGGGTCGATGGTGGTGACGTGGATCTCGCCCAGCTTCTCCTCGCCTTCATTGACCAGAAGGCGTTGCAGGACCTCGGAGTTCACCACCGCGCCGCGATCCGCGCCGATGAAATGCAGCGGCGAGGCCAGAAGTCCGCTCAGGTGCTTGTTGTCGAGCCTGACCAGCTCGGCATAGAGCGCATCCGCCGCCGCTTCGGCAAAGCCGGTGTCGTTGACGCTGCTGGCATCGGTCCAGTCCATCACGATGGTGACGGTGGGATCGGTCGCAGGGTCGCCGCGCAGCACCGCGAAATCTCCCAGGGTGCCGTTGCCGGGCGAATAGAGCAGCAGCGCGCCCCTGGTCTGCTGCGCGATGTTGCGCGCCAGGTCGAACATGCTGGTCTCGTCCGCCTCGGGGCCTAAGTACGGCACCGAGAAACCATGCGTGACCACGGTGACGCCGGCATAGACCTGGCCATCGACCGGCAGCGGCGGGTCGATGACCAGGCTCGCGCTCTGCTTGTCGGTCTCATGGTGGTTGGTCGAGGCCTGAAGCACGGTCTCGACGCCCCAGAAATACTGCTGCCCGGCGGTCAGCACGGTGTCGCCCGGCAGGGTGACGGACATGATGCCGTTCTCGATCCGCTCCTCGATCTCGGCCCTGCTGAACGTGCGGGTGTAGATGCGGTTCCGGTTGCCGTCCACATCCGGCAGGTCAGGCGCCAGGATCGAGCTTTCGATGTATCCCAGCGCCTTCAGCGCATCCTTGTGATCCTGCGGCGTGTCGGTTTCGAACAGGCCGTTGCGCGCCCCGGCGACGGCGACGGTAAAGACGACCTCGGAAATCTGGTCGAGCTTGTCGAGCTTGAAATGGAAGGTCGGCTGCGGGTTGACGGCCCCGTTATAGCGCGGCAGCCGGATCGACCCGGTGCCGGCGGTGACGTCGAGCGGCCCGTCGAAGCCCGTGGGGGCCAGGTCGATGACCGACCGTTTTTCGGCGACGCCGTTGGCGAAACCGCCGGTGACGATCGGCGCATAGGAGGACAGGAATCCGGGATAGGAGCCAAGGATGTCCTCTCCGAACGGGCCGAACCCGCCGATGCGGAAGAACCCGTGGGCGCCGCGCGCGTCGATCTCGCGGTTGAAGTCGTCGCGGAGGCCGCCGCCATAGAGCGCCTCGCCGCTCTGGTTCATGTCGTCGATCGGGTGATCGTAGAAGGCCGCGTCGCCGTCGGCCGTATCGAACAGGTTTTCGATCGCATCGACGTCATAGGCAAAGAGCAGCCCCAGCCGGCCGCCCGACATGATCAGGTACTTGCCATCCGGCGACAGGCCGATGTCGGTGCCCCAGCTTTTCGGAATGCCGCGGGTGGCGGCGACGATGCGGGCCTCGGCCTCGGTGCCCTGCTCGCCCGACACCGGGGACAGCAGGTTCTTGAGGATGGCGACGTTTGTCCCGGCCTGGTTGTTGCGGTAGCGCTCCACACTGCTGTTGTCGGTGAGGTTCGGGTTGCGGCTCGGGAACCGGACGTCGAAGCGGCGTTGCCCGATGACGAAGGCCGTCCTGCCGTCCTGCGAAAACACGATGTCGGTCGGATCGGCCACGTTGAACGGGTCGCGCTCGCCGTCGAAGTCGTCTTCCGCCGGGAACAGGAAGGGCACGGTCTTGTCCAGCCGCCAGCTGCCCGTCGCGTCGCGGGCCAGCACGACGATGCTGCCGGTGTAGTTGCCGGTGCCCAGCTGCGCACCGCTGTCCAGGATGACGGCCTTGGTCTGGTTGTCCTCGGTGGCGATGCGGGTCTGCACGCTGACCGGCCGCCGCAGCGATGTGTTGCCGCCGATGCTGCCCCCGGCGGTGAAGACCGGCTTGACCTCCCGTTCGGGGTCCGTGAAGACCGCAAGGTCGTAGACCGCCACCCGGCCCGTCACGTCGTTCCGGCCGGACGCGTTGCGGACCTGGGTCACCACGATCTGTTTGAAATCAGGGGTGAACGTCGCGCTGGTGATCCCCCACGGCACTTCGAGGGCGCGCGAGGCGACCCATTTGTGATAGGTGGACGGATCGTTCGGGTCGATGCCGATGACGTAGATCGTCCCGGTCACCGTATCGGTGGCATAGAGGAACTTGTCGGCCCGGTCGATGAACACCTCGCCGATACGTGCGCCTTCGATCTCGATGTAGTTGATGTTGGGGTCTTCGATCTTTTCGCCCGGCTGTCCGCCGGGTTTGTCGATCAGCTTGGGCACGTCGATCTGACGGTAGAGGACCGTGTCCACGACGGCGATGCCGCCCACGCCGGACAGCGACACATAGGCGCGGCTGCCATCGCTGGACAGCACGACCTTGTCGGGCCAGGTGCTTTGCGCGCCCTCGACCGGCGCGCCATCCGCATCCAGCGTGCCGATGGGGATGCGCGCGACCAGCGTCGGGCGGTTGCGATCGGGGATCGGATCGGGCTGATCCAGGACCTCTTCGCGCAGCACGACAAGCTGGTCGAAGCGCCGTCCGTTGGGATCGATCTCTGCCCCTTCGGGCTGCTCGATGCCCTGGGCGACGGCGACGAAGGTGTCGGTGCTGCGCCCGCGCAGGATCACCGCGTCCGAGAACCTCCAGTCGACGTCGTTATAGCCGCCCCCGACGGCCGAGCCGGTCGCATGTTTGGTCGGGCTGGGCGCCGCGGCGAAGGACTGGAACTTGGTATCGGGGCGCACGACGCGCACGTCGCGCACCGCCACGTCGCGCGGCACCCGCACGGTGAGGATATCCTCGCCGCCCTCGGTCCGCTGCTCGGCCCGCACCGCGATGCCGGTCTGCACGGAGGCGCGCAGCACCGTATCCGCCGCCGCGTTGCCGGCCTCGAGCATCTTGGCGCGCAGCTCGTCCTCGTCGAAGTCGCCGAACACCACCCAGCTGGGCAGCGGATCGGCCCCGTCCGTGGGCGCCGCCAGCCGCAGGCCCCGCACCTCGAGCCGCGGATCGAACGCCCCCGATCCCTCGCCGCCGACCAGGATGGCATTGGTGGATGTGATCACCGGCTGCGTTCCCGCAATCGCAGCCGCGGCGGCGCTGCCGATCATCTTGACCACGAAATCGCCGATATCCGACGCCAGCTCGATCACCTTGTCGGCGATGAACTTGAGGTTGTCGGCGTTGAAGACGGTGGTGACCAGGTTGGAGACGCTGCGCGGCAGGCTGACCAGCATGTTGCCGCCGGCGTTGATCGCTCCCATGATCGTGCCGCCCAGCGGACCCGGCACCAGCGCCGTCGCCTGCACCGCGTCGCCCGCCGACTTGGCCGAGACCTGAACGCCGAAGCCAGTGGTCTGGACGTTGTCGTCGAGGCCCGCGACCATAAATTCTCCGGCCGCGCGGAACCCGTCCCAGGGCGGCGAGGTGGTGCGCGCGATGCCGCCGGCGCCGACGACGCCGGTTTCGACCTCCTGATACCCTTTGACCAGGCCCGTTTCCGTCACGAAGTCCGTCACCCGGTAGAAGGCGACGCGCGTCCCTTCGGAAAGGCCGGTGGGAATTGCCAGCTGCGCGGGGATCCGCATCGGCGCGTCGCCGGTATCGAGCCGGAATGCCGCCCCGAAGGTATAGCCCGCCTCTTCCGACGGCGGCGGCACGGCCAGGTCGTCGGCGCCGATCGTCTCGATCGTGACCTCGACATCGCGCGGCAGCGCGTCTTCGGCAATCGCGACCTGGTAACCCTCGGCGTTCTGCACGACGCCGCCTGCGGGGCCCACCGGCACCGCGTCGCCCACGACCGGCGCACGCACCTGCACCGGCACCAGCAGCTCGGTCGCGCGGTAGATCACCTGCACCACCGTCTCGCCCACGGCCTTGCCGATGATGCGCCCGTCCGGAGTGACCTCGACGATGTCGCCGTTGAGCACGTATTTGAGGACTTCGGACCCGCGCGTCGCGATCACGTTTTCCTCGAAGGCGTCGAAGAGCAGCAGCTGCCGGTCCGCCCCCGGCGTCACGACGACCGCGTCCGGGTAGACGTCGGCGCCGTAGGTCACCAGCGCCTGGTCGTAGTCCGACAGCTTGCCGACCCGCACCACCGTCGCCGCCGTCACCGCGCCCCGTGCGGCGGTGAGCAGGCTGAACCCGTCGCCGCGTCCCTCGAGCTGTGCACCGCGCAGACCCGCGACCGCCGGATCGGCGAAATCGACGGTCACATAACCTTCGGGCAGCGCCGCGGTCCCGCCGTCGGCAAAGGTGCCGGTGATGTCGAAGTCGACCCGCTGCCCGTCGGCGAGGTACGGCGCGCGGGTCGAGAAATCGATCGATTCGAGCGCCGCGCCGCTGATGTCGATGGCCAGCGCCGTGCGCGCCGACTGCCGGTAGCCGTCGCTGGCGCGGACGATGACACGGCCCGGTGCGGTGCGCCCGGCCTCCGGAGTAAAGCGGATCGACCGTCCGTCGGCGGTCAGCGTCGCGGTGCCGCCGACCGCGCCCACGAGGTCGAAGAAGACCGGATCGCCTTCGCCGTCGCGGGCCATCGGCGCCAGCGGAATGACGATGGCAAGGTCGGTGTAGGTCTTCTGCCGCACCGGCGCGATCTCGGGCGCCTGGTTGGCCAGCAGGCCGAAGTTCTGCAGGAGCAGCGCCCGGTCGGCGGCATCCGCGTCGCCGTCGCCGTCGATATCGCGTGCGGCGGCATCCTGCGCGGCAAGGTCGGCGCCGTTCACCGTGCCGTCGCCATCGAGGTCACCGACCGCCGACACAGCGATCCTGTGGGTGGCCGCCGCGCCCGCCGTGACTTCGACGGCGAAGAGGCCGGCGGTCTCGACGGCGAAAATCGCCGTGGTCACACCTCCGGCGCGCTGCGTGCTCAGGGCCGACATGCCGCTCAGCGTGAGGCCCGCGGGCGCCGGCCCCTCGACCGTCACGGCGATCAGGACCCGCCCGCCCGCCGAGGCAAGCTCGGAGGCGCGCACCGCCACGGTCGCGGTCTCCGTCGCGCCGTTCGCAAGCGTGACCTCGTGCGGCGCGGCTTCGGCCAGCACGCCGAAATCGTGGCGCGCGGACGCCCGGGTAACGCTGCCGTCGGCGGCATAGACATAGCGCGCGCCGCCCGCCCCGCTGGCGACGAGCAGCCGTCCGGCGCCTGTCGCCTCGTAGGCATAGGTCATGCGGCTGCCCGCGCCGCCGGCAAAGCTCAGCCGCCCGGTGTCGTCGTAAAGGTAGATGCGCCGCGATCCGTCCGGCAGCGACAGACCGGCGATCCCGCCCATCGGGTTCGTGACCACCTGCACCGTACTGCCGTCGGGGGCGATGATGCCGCTGTCGGCGACGATCAGGCGCACGCCGTCGCGTTCGATCCCGGTGACGGAGCCCTGCCCGTCGGTGTGCCATTCGGTGCCGTCGGGCACGGTCAGCGTGAAGATGTCGCCGCCGCGTCCGAAGGGCGTGTAGGGCAGACCGGTCAGCACTGAATAAAGCCCGCCCTCGGCCTCGGCCAGCAACGGCGCGTGCAGGTCCAGCATGTAGCCTGCGACGCTGCTGTCGAAGCGCGCGACGGCGCGGTCGAGCCCGGCGATGCGCTGCGTGTCGATGCGCGCGGTAAAGACGACGCGGGTGCCGTCCGGCGCGGTCAGGTGGACCCGGTCGCCGTCGCGCAGCGCCCGGCCCGGATCGGCGGCGGGACCGGCATCGAGCGCGAGATCGGTCCAGCCGGCGCGCCAGCCGCGGCCGAAATCGCCCATGCGCCCGGCTTCGCGGGCGTCGTAGCTGCGGGTGAGGTCCAGGGTGATGCCGCCCAGGCTGACCTGCGCGTCGACCTCGGTGCGGCGCAGCGGCGTGGTGGCCGGATCCGGCAGCACCTCGACCCGGCGTTCCAGAACCGAGGAGAGGCCGGCCACGTCCTCGGCCTCGATCCGCAGCGTGTAGAAGCCCGACGGCACCACCGCTCCGCCCAGCGAGCCCACCGTGCCGCCCGGTGCGACCGGCGCCGTGCCGCGGCCAAGCTCGGTCACCGCGCCGTCGCCGGCGATCAGCAACGTCCGCCAAGAGGCCAGGCTGGCATCCGCGATGCCCCCGGTCACGGTCCCCGGCGCCAGCACCGCGCCGTCGGCCAGGCCCAGCGACAGGACCGGCGCCGACCGGTCGGCGGCGTCGCGCACGGCGATCACCCGCTCGGTCCGCCCCACGCGCCCGTCGATATCGGTGACCTGGAGCACGGCGGTGACCCGGCCCGGCGCATCGGGGGTGAACCGCGCGCGGTTGAGCGCGTCGAGCGACACCTCCTTGCCGTCGATCAGCAGCCGGTAGCCGGTCACCGGCACAAAGCCCGACCCCGCGACCGACAGGGTCACCAGCTGCCCCGGTTCCGCCGGGAAGCGCGGGGTCACGTCGATCACCGCGATGGGCGGCACCGCCTCGCGGGTGACGCGCAACACCATGGTGCGCGCCTCTGTGTCGGTGCCGTCGAACGCCGTCACCCGCAGCACGCGGTCGCCCAGATCGCCCGGCTCCGGGGTGAAACGCAGCACGCCCGTCGCCGGATCGAAGCTTGCGGTGTCGGGCAGGTTCTCGACGCCGAGGACCACCGTGTCGTCGGCATCGGGATCGTCGGCGGACAGCGTGATCTCGAGCGTTTCGCCCAGCACCACGGCGCGGTTCTGCAAAAGCAGCTCCGGCGCGCGGTTGCGGTTGAGCACGGTCAGGTCGATCTCCTGCTCGGTCTCGGCCCCGGCCACGTCGCGGGCGAGCACGCGGATCGTGTAGGTCCCCGCCTGGGCGAAACCGGGCGTCCAGCGGAATTCGCCGCTCACCGGGTCCAGCATGGCGCCGGGCGGCAGCGCCTCGACCGGCTCGAAGACGACGCCGTCGCCGTCCACGTCCCCGGCCAGCAGGCGGAATCCGAATTCCGCGCCCTCGCGACCGGTCTGCGGCGGGGTCTGCACGAAGACCGGCGCGCGGTTGGTGTTGGTCACCGTCAGGGTAATCGTCTCTTCGGCGCTGGTGTGGCCGTCGCTGACGCGGATGGTGATGTCTTCGTAGACGCCCGCCTGGAAACTGTGCGGCGTGAAGCTGACCACGCCGGTCATCGGGTCGATGCGCGCGCCCTGCGGCAGGCCAGAGGCACTCCAGGTCAGCGGGTCGCCTTCGGGATCGGCCGCCGAGGGGGCGAGGTCGAGCGCGGCCAGTTCGGCCACGGTGACGTCGCCGATCGGTTGCAGGATCGGCCCGCCATTGGCGGCGCGCACCGTCACCGGCAGCACCAGCGTGTCGCTTTGCGCCGCCGAGGGATCGCCGGCGCCGGTGTCGGTCACGGAGAGCGTCAGCGTATGCGGTCCGATATCACCCGCGACCGGTGTCCAGCGCAGCACCGCGCGGCCGTATTGCGAGCCGGGCGCGATCACCGCTCCCGTGGGCAGACCGTCGATGGAAAAGGTCAGCGGATCGCGGTCGGCGTCGGTGGCCGTGAATTCATAGGCCAGCTCCTGCCCCGGCACGGCGACAAGGCCCGCGACCGGCGACAGGGCCGGGCCGAGGTTGGTCGCTTCGACAGACAGGATGAAGCTGCCCGCATCGCCTTGCGCAGCGGCGGCGCTGCCGTTGCCGTCATCCTCGACCTCGATGTCGATGCGCCAGTCGCCGCGGTCGATCTCTGCGGGCGACAGCCGCAGTACAGGGTCGCCGTCCTCGTCGAAGACCAGCGCGCCGAAGGGCGACGAGCCGTCGAGCGGGATCGGCGTCGGGTCGATGTCGATCTGGTCGGCACCCGCGGCGCGCGTGGCGGTCGCGGTAAAGCGCAGCGCGTTGCCGTCCGGGTCGACCGAGCTCAGCGGGATCTCGAGCGTCTCGCCGCCGGCGACGCTGCGGTTGGGCAGGTCGGGCAGTTCGGGCGGACGGTTGAGATCGTCCACGGTGATCGTGATGTCGATACTGCGGGTGGCCGCGATGCCGGTGTCGTCGCCGTCGTCGGTGACGGTCAGCCGCATCACGTAGGTGCCCGCATCGGCAAAGTCGGTGGCCCAGAGGAACACGCCCGTCTCGGCATCGTATTCGGCGCCCTCGGGCAGGCCCGAGAGCATGTAGCCGACCGATGGCCGCTGAGAGACTTCGTAAAACAGCAGGTCGCCGTTCTCGTCGCGCTCCGGTGGGACGAAATCGGGATTGTCCGGATCGAAGGCGTCGGTGCGGAACCGCAGCACCTGTCCTTCGGTCACGCGCCAGTCTTCGAGCCCGCCCAGCACCGGCGCACCGTTGGCATTGGCCACGTCGATTGTCAGGATCACGCGCGTGATGTTGACGCCATCGGTCACGTCCACGGGGATCGTGTACTGCCCCACCTGGGTAAAGCCGGGCGTCCAGGACAGCAGCCCGGTGGCGGGATCGAGCACCGCGCCCGCGGGCAGCACCGGCGCGCGGAAGCGCAGCGCCGCGCCTTCGGGATCGGTGGCGGTAAGCGGGATGCGCAGCGGATCGCCCTCGCGCGCCTCGATCAGGCGCGGCGCCGACACCACCGGTGCCGCGTTGCCGGGGCGCACGACGATGTCGAACCGGTGGGTCGTGTGCGCGGCGCCGTCGCTGGCGCCGATGGTGACGCCCTGGTAAAGGCCGCGCTGCCCGGCCTGCGGCACCCAGACCAGCTCCTGTGTCTCCTGGTCGAGATAGGCGCCCTCCGGCAGATTGTCGGCAAAGAGCAGCAGCAGGTCGAAATCCGGATCGAAGGCGAGGATCGGCAGGCGGAATTCCTCGCCCTCGGCCAGTTCGATGAGCGCATTGGGCGCCTCGAGCTCCGGCGCCGCGTTCAGGCCCTCGGCGATGGTGATGGTCCAGGTCTCTTCGCCGAAACCGCCGGCGTCGTCGTAGGCGCGCACCACCACCGGCGTCTCGGGCAGGGCGTTGGGTCCGGGCGTCCATTCGATCAGCCCGGTTTCGGGGTCGAGCGTCATGCCCTCGGGCCCGCTGACCAGCACGAAGCCGATGGCGTCGCCTTCGAGATCCGCTGCGGTCAGCGTATGGGTGTAGGTCACGCCGACTTCGGCCTCGGTGGGGAAGTCGTTCGCGATCTGCGGCACCGTGTTGCTGCCCGGCAGGATGCGGACGCCGTGCGCGAAGGCGGCGCGCTGTCCGGCGCTCAGGATCAGCGACACCGCCTGCGCCGTCGCGGTTTCGCCGGGGCTGAGGATGCCGTCCTCGCCCAGATCGTCCGACAGGTCGATCAGCCAGATATCGCCCGACCGCACCCCGTTGAGCGGCGTGCCGCTGCCCGACGGATCGGAGGTGTCGAGCGTCAGCTGAACCGGCGCGCGCATCGGGCGGTTGCCGGTGTTGGTGACCACGACCTCGTAGGTGACGGCCCCGGTGGCGCGGTCGAAGCGGGTGTCGCGGTATTCGATCGACACGTTCGCCGTCACATCCTCGAGCCGGGTGAATTCCACCGTGTAGGACGCGCCCATGGCGACGCCGCGGGCGCTGCGCAGGTCGGCGCTCAGGGACATGGCGTAGACCCCGCGCGGCAGGCTGGCGAACCGCAGGCTCACCTCGCGGGTGGCGCTGTCATAGTCGATGGCGGTGATCGGCAGGATCTCGCCCTTGCCGTCGACGAAGGCGTAATTGGCGGGGTCCAGAACCGACCCCGGCCCGGTGGTCGCCATGTCGTCGTCGAAGCGCACCGAGAAGCCCGCGACCGGATCCGAGGTGATCTGCCCGTCGGTCAGGGAACTGGCGATGACCGCCGGTGCGTAGAGCGGGCGCAGCACGTCGATGCCCTGCCCGTGCGCGACCATGACCCGCCCGTCCGCCAGCGCCGCGATGCCTTCGCCGCGGATCGGCGCGGCGGCGATGGTGACGATCTGGTGGCTGGCCACGTCCACCGCAAAGAGCCGCGACAGCGCGCCCGTGGCGCCGCCCTCCTGCACGCTGGTGAGGATGGCCAGGCCGTCGAATTCGCTGCCCGCCGCCCCGAAGGTGATCGAATCCAGCGGCGCCGCGACTTCGGCCACCACCGACGCCCGGCCGCGGTCGTCGAAGCGCAGCACCCGGCCCCGATCGGGCCAGCTGGTGCCCCAGAGACTGCCGTCGGGCGCGATGGCGAGGTCGTCGACGCGGGTCGCGGAAAACGCGGTGAGCGCGCCGGTCTCGGGATCGAAGGTGGCGATGCCGTCGCCGGTCGAGACGTAGATCGTGCCGTTCTCCGCCACGGTCACCGACTGGGTGATGCCGTCGGCGGCGCGATTCAGGACGGCGCCGGTGTCGAGGTCCAGCTCGATCAGCGCGCCGCCGCCCGTGGTCGCCCAGACCCGTCCGTCGGGCCCCTGCGCCAAGTCGTAGACCGGCACGTCGAGCCGCGCGAAGGGCGCTTCGCCGCCCGCGCCTTGCGCATCGGCACGGTACAGCCAGGCGCGGTCAGGTCCGCCCGACCACACCACGGTTCCGTCTGCGAGACCCAGCACGGCCAGTGCGCCGATGCCGCCCTGGCTGCCGGCGATGCTGTCGACGAATGCCTCGAAGGCGAAGGGTGCGACCGCCGCCGAATAGGCGCCCGGCCGCAGCGGAGAGATGGTCGCCGGCACGCCTTCGAGCGCCTCGAGGAAGAGCGCGTTCTGCGGGGTCTCGGCCACGCCCTCGGCCGGCGGCAGCGGCGCCTCTTCGGTGGTCCCGGTCACCACGTCGCCGCCCAGGTCGACGGCCTCCTGGCTCAGGTCGCCCTGCCCGCTCAGCCCCGGCGGCACGGCGTCGCGGTTGCCCGCCAGGTCGCGCGCCAGCACCAGCACGTCGACCGTGGCACCGGCGGGGGCGGTGTAGACGAATTCGCCGGACGTGTTGGCGCGGTCGACGATGCGGAAATCGCCGCCGTCGAGCGACACGTAGATGTTGGCGTCGCGCACGCCGGACCCGCCGGCGTCGTCGACAGCCGTCCAGGTGACACGGTAATCGTCGGTGCCGGGGATGCGGCGGGCGTCGTAGGTCGTGACCGGCGCGCCCTGGTCCAGACGGTAGCGGAAGGGCACCGTGTCCTCGGGCGCGGCGACGTCGAGGATCACGCGCGCCTCGGCACTGACAAGCGTGCCGGTCTCGGCCTCGGCACCGGCGTCGACGGTGTAGTGCACGGCACCGGCCTCTCCGGGCCGCAGCAGGCCCTCGGGGCCGTTGCCTTCGAGCAGTTCGCCCGTTTCGGGGTCGATGGCCTGCACCAGCCAGGTCGCGGTGCGGCTGTCGAGGTCGATCCCGGCAGAAACCCGCAGCACGAAGCCGCGCGATCCGGTGAGGTCGATGTCGGTCTGGTAGACCAGCCGACCGTCGGGCACCGCGACACTCAGATCGCCAAGGGTCAGCCCGCCCAGCCGGAAGCTGCGGGCATCCAGCGCCTCGTCCAGCGTGGTGACGATCCGCAGCTCACGCGCGGGGCGCGGCGCGGCCTCGTCCAGGGCAAAGCCCACCTCGTGCGGCAGCGACGTGTCCGCCGGCACCCAGTTGTCGTCCCCGGCCCCCAGCGGCCCGCGCAGGTAGGACGTGCCCTCGCCTTCGGGCACACCGGCGATTTCGCGGAACCTGTCGAGGTCGAGCGCCTGCAGCGCCGGATCGGTGGCGTCCGAGCCGAAGTCCGGCAGGTCGACGGCGCCGAGGCCAAGCCAGGGCGAATAGACGTTGAAGGCGGTGAAGGTCGTGGGCCGCGTCAGGGCGCGGTCGAATTCCGAAAGCGCGGGCAACTCCGCCACCGGCACGTCGAAGGGCAGCCCGTTCGGCGGCAGTCGGAGATCGTAACGCGCGATCGGCGCCATCTGGCCCGGGGTCGAGCCATACCATTCGCGGACCTTGGCATAGAAGTCCACGAGGTCGCCGTCGCTGCGGATCTCGTCGCCGGCGGGGCCCAGCAGCAGGCCCTGCGAAAGCTGCGCGATCAGGGAGGTGACGCGCGGCTTTTCGAAGACCGGCGGCGCGTCGTCTTCGTCGCGCAGCAGCCCGGCCTGTTCCAGCGCGGCGAGGAAGCCGTCGTTCCAGGCCGCGGCATCGGCGGCCAGGGTCTGTAGCGCAGGCGTGGCGGTTGCGTCGGCGATCACCGCCTGGCGCAGGCGTTCGGCCTCTTCCAGCTGCGCGGCCACGAATTCGGCCCGCGTCATCGGCGTGGCGGCGGCCACCACGTTGAACTGGAACGGCAGGTACCAGGGCAGATCGTCGTAGACGACCTCGTAGGCCGGGTCGGTGAAGATCTCGTAAAACAGCGGGTCGATGGCCTCGAGCGCATCGACGCCGCCCGCCAGCGCGTCCTCCTCGGCGAGGTCCGGGAACCGGTCGTAGAGGTAGGTCTTGATGCCCTCGAAGTCGCGGTCGATCAGCGCCTTGAGGCCCGGGTATGTCTGCACGGCAAAAGTGCTCTCGGCGCGGCCCTCTGCATGCAGGTCGAAGGCATAGCCCGGCGCCAGAAGCTGGCCGCCCCGGTTCACCGTCGATTGCGCGCCGCTCAGCCCCTCTGCCGGGGTGTCGGACCCGTCGCCGAGGTTGGTGGCGAATTGCAGATAGGGCAGCGTGTAGGCGAAATCGTTGGTGCCGAGCTCGGGCGCGCCGAAGGTGAAATGCACATAGGGCGTGTCGACGTTGGTCAGGCTGTCGACCACCACCGAATAGGTCCCCGCCTCGCCCGCCGGCACCACCCGCGGCCCGCCGAGGCCCACGGTCACGTCGCGTTCGATCCGCCGCTCCACCAGGTAGCGGTAGGGCAGGATCGCCTCCTGCCCGTCGGCATTGGTGACGACGACGTCGTAAAGCCCGTGCGGCGCGCCTTCGAGGTCGAAGGTCGCGATGATCCGCGTCGCATCCACCCGCTTGACCGAGACCGGAAGGTATTCCGCCACTCCGGGACGGCTGAGCTTGGCGACGGCACCCGGCAGGATGCCCGCCCCGTCGATGGTCATGGTCACGAAGCGCGCGGAACCGCCCTGGTCCGGCGACACGCCGGTGATCTGGAACGGCAGCACCTCGGCCCGCAGGGTCATGTCTTCGGCAGTGGCGTCGCCGCCGAATCCCCGCACCAGGATGTAGTAGCTGCCCGCCTCGGTCGATGAGATCACCGCGTCCTGCACTGTGCCGAACACGGTCTTGTGGCTCGCGTCGAAATCCGACTGGCTGGGCGGCCGGCCGGCCTTGACGAAGATTTCGTTCGGCGACAGCGCATCACCCCCCGAAAGGCGCACGCGCAGCGTCTCTCCGGCGCCCACCTCGACGCGGAAGAGCCGTTCGGTATCGCCGCTGAGCGTCACGGCGCGGGCGATGCCCAGCGGAATGAGCGGGCTTTCGACGGTGAAGGGCGACTGGCCGGTGGTGTCGTTGTTGACCTCGAAAGCGCCCTCGTTCACCTCGTCGCGCGCGTCGGTGCGCACGATCACCCGCCAGGCGCCGTCCCCCAGAACCGGCAGGTCGGCGGTGAGGCTGCCCGCATAGGACGCCCCCGCCGCAAGGCCGCCGTCATGGTTGAAACGCCCGAGGAAGATGTCGCCGATGTCCCAGTCGCCATCGCGCGACAGGTAGACCGCATCGCTCCACCGGCCCGCGGCCGCGGCATCGGCCTGGTTGGTCACGTCCCAGGTGACGGTGACGCTGTCGCCCGGCGCGCTGCCGCCGGCGATGGAGACGTTCTCGGCCACCAGGTCGGCGGGCGGCACGTCGTCGATCAGCAGCGGTTGCGCCGCGGCACGCAGGTTCGTCTCCTGCCCGTCCTCGAACACGGCTCCGGTGGGGCGCTGCGGCGTGACCGGATCGCTGAGGACGAAGACGAAATAGCTGCCGGACAGGCCCTTGGGCAGCTTCGTGACCAGGTCCACCTCGCGCAGCTCTCCGGCGCCGAGCCCGGTCAGGTGGTCGTGAAAGCCGAGGAAGAAATCGGTGCGCGGATCCAGCGATTCATCGCGGCTGAGATAGACCAGGTCGCGCCAGCCGCCGCCGGTCGCGCGCACGCCGCTGTTGGTGACCGCATAGCTGACGGTGAGCGGCTGGCCGGTGATCGCGCGTTGCGGCAGGGTGATCGCGCTGACGGTGAGGTCCGCGGTCTCTGCCGCCTCGACGGTGATCCCGGCGCTGGCCCGGTTGTTGCCCTCGCCCGCGAACTCGGGCACCTCGTCGGGCCGCAGGCTGAGCCCGCGCAACCCGGTGCGCACCGTCGATTGCGTATAGCTGCCGCCCTCCGCCGAGGTGGCATCGGTCTCCATCAGGATGGTGTAGCTGCCGGCGATTCCGAGCGGCAGATCGAGCGTTACCGTCTCGGTGTAGCTTTCGCCGATCCCCAGCGGTGCGCGCCGGATGACTTCGCCCAGCATGTAATCCTGCGGATCGAGCGATCCGTCGACCGACAGGAAGAACCGGTCGGCCCAGCGGGATTCCCGTGTCGCGCGGGTGCCCTCGTTGGTGACCCTGTAGGTCACCGTGATCGGCCCGCCGCTGGTGCCGTCCTCCGGCACCTCGAAGGCGGTGACGCGCAGGTCCGGTTCGGCATAGGCGATGTCCAGGCTGCCGCGCCCGAAATTGCCGGTGGGGTCCTCGGTCGTCTCGAAGACCGATGTGGCGTAGTAACCGCGCGCGTCGGGGGCGCTTCCGCTCAGCTGTTCGCCGCGTGGCACCGGGATGAACGGGCCGACGTCGGTCGCGACGTGCAGGAAGTAGTCGCCGTCGGTCCCCGGCGGCAGGATCACCCGCGCGGTTTCGGTATAGCTGCCGCCGGCGGCAAGGCCGTCTTCGTTCTGGTGGATCACGCTGGTCAGCAGCGTCGCGCGGCTGCGGTCGAACACCGGGTCGCGGGACAGCCAGACCGCGTCGCGCCAGTATTGCGTCCCCTCCCACACCGCCGCAGCACCGTCGTTGCGCACGGTCCAGGTCACGTCGAGCGGCTCTCCGGACGTGGCGCCCGGGGCGGCGGCGACCGCGATCACCCGCAGGTCCGCGGCTGCGGCGGTCGCATCGGCGTCGCCGCTGGCGAGGTTGTTGGTTTCGTCCTCTTCCGCGACAGACGCCCGGCCGCGCACCGAGGCGTCGGTCACCACATGCACGTAACGGCCCGTGGCCGAGGGCGGCAGGTCGAAGGTCGCGGTACCGAGGTAGCTGTCGCCGACCTCGAGCGCGCCGTCGCGCCGCACGTCGCCCAGCGTCCAGAGCGTTTCGCCCGGAGCGCCCAATTCCGGGCTGTCGCTCAGGTAGACGCGGTCGATCCAGCTGTCGGGCGTCCCGGTCAAACCGGTGTTGGTCACGCGCCAGTTGACCGTCAGCTGATCGGTGCCGGCGGCCACGGCGCCGTCGGTCGTGACATCGGAGATTTCGAGGTCGGGCCGGACCGGGGTGTAGCCCAGGATGTCGATCGCCCGGCCCTTGTAGTTGTTGTTGTCCAGCTCGTTGGGATCGTCGGCGTTGACGTTGACCGCCAGCGTGTCCTCGGCCACCACGTCGTAGCTGTCGGACCAGGGAGTGATGAAATACTGCCCTGACGGCAGGTCGGCGGGGATCGTGACCCGCACCGTCATCTCGTAGCTTTCGTCGACCTCGAGCGTGCCGACATGGGTCACCGTGGCCAGCAGCCGCGCCGAGTTGCCCTTGAGGAAATCCGCGCCGTCCACGTCGGCGAAGGCCGCCGTGTTGGGCCGCCGCGGATCGCGCGCGATCCAGATCGTGTCGCGCCAGCGGTCTTCCAGGGTGGCGCCCGCCCCGCGGTTGGTGACGGTATAGCGCAGTTCGATCTCGGAGCCGTAGACCGCCTGCGCCGGAGCCACCACGCTGCCGGTCACGAGGTCCGGCCGCGGGAGGGCCGACACATCGAAGGCCGCCGATCTGCGGTTGTCGTCCTCGAGCGGGTATTCGTCAAGCTGCGCGCTGCTGTCGGTGGAGACGATGACATATGCGTCGCCGGACCAGCGCAGCGGCACCGTGCCCACGTCCGACACCATGGTGTAGCTTTCGCCTGGCTCGAGGCTGATCGGGTTGCCGGTGCGCGAGATCAGGATGTCGTCCGAGGACAGAACGTCGTCCAGAGACAGGTACACGCTGTCGAGCCAGTTGCCGGTAGCGGCGACGCTGCCCTGGTTGATGATCTCGAACGTGGCCTGCTGCGATCCGCCGGCGCTGACCGAAGGCGACACCGTGACCGACGCCACCTGCAGGTTCGGCCGCGGGTTGAGCGTGACCTCGAGCGGCCGGTCGTCGGCCTGGGTGTTGTTGTCGGCGGCGGCGCCCTCTTCGTAAATGCCGCGGTTGACGTTGGTCACCACTGTCAGGACATAAGCGCCCTCGATCCGTTCGGGCAGGCGGAACCGTTCGGTGCGCTGGTAGCTTTCACCGATCCCCAGCGCACGGGTGTTGGTGAAGGTGCCGACGGTGATCGACGGCTTCGACGTGTCGGCGGGCACCAGGATGAGCCGGTCGCTCCAGGATCCATCGAGAGGGGCCGCACCGGCGTTGCTCACCCGCCAGGCGACGTCGATGAATTCGCCCTCGGCGGCGGTCGGCACCGTGGCGATGTCGCTGACCTGCAGGTCCGGCGTGGGCGCCAGGGTGATCCTGGTACGCGCCGCCGCAGAGGTGTTGTTGCCCTCGAAGACGAACTCGTAGGGCCCGCGTCCCGTCGCCGTCTCGACCGTCGCATAGAGCCGGCCGCTGATGCCGTCCGGCACACGGATCACCGCGGACCGCACGTAGCTGTCGCCGACCGCCAGCGTGCCGAGATGCTGGTAGGTGACCTGCGCGACGCGGCCCGAGCCGTCGGGGTTGCGCGACAGGTAGATCCTGTCGTCCCAGGAGGTGCGGTCGGTCACGCCGATGCCGTCGTTGCGCACCGTCCACTGCACCGCAAGGTCGGTACCGCTCACCCCCGCCGGTGCGGCCTCGATGCCCACGACCTTGAGGTCGGCATAGGGCTTGGGCGCGACATCGACATTGCCGGGAACCAAGCCACGATTGTTGTCGGTCTTGCCGTCCTCGAAGACCAGCCTCGCCGCATCGGCCACCACGTAGACCTTGAGCCGCTCGCTGAGACCCCCTGCCAGCGAGATCGCCTCGCTGCGGACATAGCTTTCGCCCGGCGCCAGCGCCCCGTCGCGCAGGAAGCTGCCGAGCAGGAAATCGTCGCCGTCGCCCAGGATGCTGTCGGTCGAGGCCCAGACCTGGTCCGTCCAGCCGGTTTCGGCGCCCTGCCCGGTGCCGACGTTCGACACCCGCCAGCCGACGGTGATCGTCGCGGGATCGTCGACGGTGAGCGGCGGGGCCGTGACCTCGGTCACCGCGAGGTCGGCATGGCTGATGAGGTCGATGAACAGGTCGCGCTCGGCGGCGTTGTTGTCCTCGAACGCCTGCTCCTCGTTGACGTCGCGGGCATCGGCGACCACCAGAATCTTCCAGTCGCCCCGCGCATCGATGGGCAGCCGCAGGTCGATGCTTTGCGGATCGGACGCGCCCGCCGCGAGATCGCCGCGCGCGGCGGTTTCGTGCAGGACGATGTCGCTGCCGTCGGCGATGCCGTCCCGCGACAGCAGGATGCGGTCGACGCGCCCGCCCACGGCATTGCCCGCGCCGGCATTGGTCACGGTCCAGGACACGGTCACGATGTCGTCGGACGTGGCGCGGTCGGGGGCCGACAGGTTGGTGACCTGGAAATCCGGCACCGCCAGGCCCAGCGGCCTGTCCGCGAGCCCGGCATTGTCGTCGTCACGGCCCGCCTCGAACACGGCGTTGTTGAAGTCGGTCAGGACCAGGAACCGCCAGCTTCCCGGCGGCAGCGACGGCAAAGTGGTGTCGAAGGACACGTCGACGCCTTCGCCCGGCGCGATGTTGCCGGTATGCGCATACTGGCCAAGGTAGCGCGCCCCGGCGGTTGTCCCGGTCGAGGTCAGGTAGACACGGTCGACGAAAGGCGCGCGGGCCACCGCCTCGCCGGTGTTCTCGATCCGCCAGGTGACGGTGATCGCATCGCCCGGCGATCCGTCGGCCGGCCCGGTCACGTCGCGCACCTCGAGGTCCGCGGCAGGCACCGCCGAGATCGCCAGCGGCTCGAGCGCCAGACCGGCGTTGTTGTCCTCGGACAGGCCCTCGTCCTGGTCGTCCTCGGCATCGGTCACGACGATGAGCCGCCACGCGCCGGTCAGCCCGTTGGGAATCTGCACGTTCGCGGTGCGTGTATAGCTTTGCCCGGCGTTGAGCGCCCCCGTGGGCGCCGCCACTTCGGCCAGCAGGATATCGCCGTCGTCGACCACGCCGTCGCGGCTGAGGTAGACCCGGTCGGTCCAGCCGGTGTCGGTCGCTTCGTTGCCGTCGTTGCCGACCCGCCAGGTGACCGGCACCGTGGCGCCCCAGGTCGAGGCGGTCGGACCCGCCACCGCCTCGACCACGAGGTCGGGCGCCGCTCCGGGACGGATGGCCAGGGCCACCGGTCCGGCGCTGTTGTTGGCCTCGCCATCGCCTTCGACCACCTCGCCGTCGGCATCGGTCACGACGAAGAGGTTGAAGTCTCCGATCCGGTCGCTCGGCAGCCGGACATTGAGCGACACGGCATCGCTGCCGCCCGCGGCCAGGGCGGCGCGCGTCACGTCCTGCAGCACGATGTCGTCGGCGTTGCCCAGCGTGTCATCCGCCGACAGGATCAGGCGGTCGGTGCGCGCGCCCGCGGGGTCGGGGCCTTCGTTGGTCACGGTCCAGTCGACCCGCACCGTCCGGCCCGCGACAGGCGTGCCGGTGACGGCGGGCGCCGACACGGTCAGATCGGGATAGGTGCGTTCGCGGGAGGTGAAGGTGAACTCGTAGAAGTTGTTGTTCTCGGCATCGCCGTCAGCATTGGCCTCGATCACCGCCGGGCTTGAGCCGTTGTCGAGATAAAGCCGCAGGCGGATCGTACCGGTGCCGACAGCCCCCTCGGGAAGCTGCAGCGTCAGGCTGCGGTCGCGGCTGGCGCCGGCGGGCAGAAGAACGCCGCCCGCTTCGGCGAAGTCGATGCGTTCGTTGAAGAAAAGCCGGTTCTCGGTGGTGTTGGCCAGTTGCACGAGGGTGCGGAAGGGCACCAGAAGATCGGCATTGCCGTCGTTGCGCACGGTCCATGTCAGGGTCACCGTGTCGCCCGCCTGCGGATCGGCGTTGTCGATGGCAAAGCCCTCGGCCACCAGGTCCGGTGCGTTGATGACGGTCAGCAGCGTGGTGTTGTTGTCCTCGCCGGTGTCGTCGGCATTGTCCTCGGTGATCGTGCCGCCGACATCGGTCGTGACCTCGACGCCCATTTCGCCGGTGCCGTCCAGACCCGAGGGCCACGTCAGCACGGCGACCCGCTCCACGGTGCCGCCGGCCGCGATGGCCCCGTCGGCGGCGGGATCGTAGGGGACGGTCAGCAGCTCCTGCGTGGTATTGCCGAACCGGGACAGATTGCGCAGACGCAACTGGTCGGAGAAGGCAGTGTCGATGAGCACCTCTCCGGCATTGCGCAGGGTCCAGCGTACCGTCACGCTTTGGCCTGCCGCATATCCGCCGCCCGCAGGTTCGGTGCGGATGTTCTCGACCACGAGATCGGGAAGCCGGTCGTTGAGCGCGGTGAACGCGATCGTGCCGATGTTGTTCTGCTCGCCCGCCAGCCCGGCATCGGACTCGTTGGCGGCGTTGGTGATGTCGAGTTCGACCTCGGCCACCAGGTCCCCGGCGCCAACCGCGCCCGACGGCAGGCTCAGCACCGCTTGGCGCGCGGCGGAGGCGCCGATGGCCAGCCCGGCCTGCGGCGGGGTCACCTGAACGGCGATGATCTCGCCTGTATCGGCACGGCGGATCAGCACCCGGTCGCGGGTGGAGCCTGCCGCGGCGTCGCCGGAATTGGTGGCGGTCCAGCGGACCGAGACCTGCCCGCCCGCCTGAACGGGGCCCGTGGCGCTTACCGCCAGGGCCGATGGCACCAGATCGGGCGCCGTGCGCGCGGCGCTGCTGGCGGGAACCGGGGCGCGGCGAGGCGTGTCGATCAGGGTCAACGCGATCTGCTGCGCCTCGGACCGGCCCGCATCGCCTTCGATCAGAAGCGTGTAGGCGCCGGTGAGCGGCACGTCGATGCGCAGCCCCTCGTCGCGGACCTGGCCAGACACCAGGATTTCGCGCCCGTCCGGTCCGATGACCCGCAGGTCCGCCTGGAACGTGGCGGCACTCCCCACCGACACCGACACCCGCTGCCCGGCCGTGGCGTTGAACCGGAAGGCCTGGGTGACGTTGCCCGGATCGAGAGTCGTGCGCAGCGGCGCGCCCAGGACGATCTCGGGCACCGTGTCGAGCCGGAGCAGCGCAAACGGCAGTTCGGTCACCGCATCGTCGGTGCGGGTCAGTTCCAGCCGGTAATCGCCCGCCGGCAGGAACGCCCGCGAATTCGGGCCGGTATCGCTGCTGAACGCACCGCTTCTCACCACGGCCCCGGAGGCATCGCGGATCGTCCAGCGTGCCGAGAAATCGCTCAGGTTGCCGTCGAAATAGACCTCGCCCGCGGTGGCCATCGCAAAGGTATAGCTCAGCCGCCCGCCGACTTCGGGAAGGGTGTCGCGGCGGCGTTCCCCGAAGGCGAGCGGCGAGACCGTATCGGCGAACTCGATGAAGCGGAAACTGTAGTCGATGGTGCCAGTCCGCTCGGTAAAGGGCAGGACGATCAGCTGCCAGGTGCCGGTCTGGCTCAGCCGCATCGGCGCGACATCGGTGATGTTGCGGGCCGCGTAGACGCTGCCGTCCGGCGCCACCAGCTGATAGGTCGCGCCAAAGGTGCTTTGCGTGATGTCGAGCAGGTCGAAGATCACCCGCTGCCCGGCCGTGCCCTCGAACCGGAAGGCGCGTCGGTCGCTCGCCACCGGTTCCGACACTTCGATCGTGTCGCCCAGCCCGATCGTGGCGCCGGCGCTCACGTCCAGGAGCCGCATATCGAAGGCATCGACCACCCGGTTGCTGTAGAAATTCAGCGTGTAGTCGCCCGCGGGTAGGCGGAAAAGACGCGCCGCCACGTTGCTCGGGGCCGCGCCGGCCACCTCTCTGCCCTCTGCGTCGGTGACCGACCAGGTGTAGAAATTGGGCGTGAAGCGGGTATCGAACAGCAGGGTCTTGGTGTCGGCGAGGCTGAAGGTGAAGGCGTCGCTCATGTTTGTGCTGGGCAGGTCGACCGTGGTGAAGGACCCGAGCGTCAGCGGGTCCGGCGCGTTGTCGCGGCGCGTCACGGTCAGGTTGCTGGGCACGGTTTCGTTGGCGTGGCCGTCGAAGATCAGCAGGTAGCGCCCGGTCTGCGTCGCCGTGAAGGCATAGCCGCGGGTAAAATCGGACTGCGCGATGTTGGTCCCGTCGGGGGCGACGAGATACCAGCGCTTGTCGTCGCCCGCGTTGATCATGTCGAGCGCGACCGCGTCGCCCTCTGTCGCGTCGAACCGGAACAGGTTCATGCTGTTGGCGGGGGTTGTCAGAACCGTTTTCGTCTCGTCCAGCGGCAGGTCGGTGCCCGACCCCGCGTCGAGGAACTGGAATGCATAGGGATTGCCGCCCGCCACCGAGGTACTCACGTCGATCTGGTACTGCCCCGGCGGCAGGTCGAGCACCGCGGTATCGGTCAGCCGGTCGGCCCGGTCATAGGGTGTGAAGTGCGATTCATAGATGCGGCGCGGGTTCAGGATGCCGCCCAGGGCATCGCGCAGCGCAACCGTTACGGTGGACAGGTTCGTCTGCCCGTCCATCACGAGCCTGGTCTGGCTGTCGAGGGTCAAGAGGTAGCTAACCGTCGTGGCATTGTCGGGCAGCGTGCCGGTGACCACCTCGCCAAGGTCGATCGGCGTGCCGGTCGGCGCGACGGGCGCGATGTCGCCGGTCTTGCGCATGGCGAAGGCGAATTCGCCGGTGGCCGCCGTATTCGTCGTGTAGCCGTCGACGAACAGGTAATATGTGCCGGTCCGGCGCAGCTCGATCCCGCTCACGTCGCGGAAGCTGTTGACCTGGAACACCCGACCGCCGTCCTGGTCCATGAGAGCAAGTGCAAAATTCGTGTCGGACAGAAGCGCGTCGAACTCGACGATATCGCCCGCCTCGCCCTCCCAGGAGAACACCCGCAACGCATTCGCCGGCGTCACCTCTATCACGCCGGTGGCCACGTTGTCGGCCAGCGGGATCGCATCGGCGAAAGGTGCCAGAGCAAAGCCGTAATCGCCCAGCCGTGTGCCCTGCCCTTCGATCACGATGGCATAGTCACCGGGGACAAGGTCAAAATGCGCCGATTCCGCGGAATGGCTGTGCATGTCGAGCGGCGGGCTGATCGCGCGGCCGTCACGTTCGACCCACCAGTGGAAGTCCGGGACGTTCGCATGCGTGTCGAAGAGGAAACGGCCGGCGGCCTCGAGCGTGAAGGTGTGGCGGACCCGGTCGCCGGGGTTTTCGATGGTCCCGGTGACATTCGTTCCCGGCACCATCGGCTCGGACACGCGGCGCGGCTGGGTCACGCGGAAGGTCACCTCGCCGCCGTCGGCCCGGTCGACCCTCTCCTCGATCACCAGCGTGTAGCGTCCCGGAAGGGTCGCGTCGAAGCCCAGATCGTTGCCGATACTCGCGCTGCCCGCGACCTCGCGGCCATAGGGGTCGATGACCACCCAATACCCGTCGCCGGTATGGGCGGTGCGGTCGACCGTTACCCGCCCCGGCGCGGACACGTCGATATAGTGGACTGTGGCCTCGTTGCCGATGACCTGGGTGACCTCCTCGCCCAGCGTCACCGTCGAACCGCCGCTGCCAAGGTCGCGCAGGATGAAGGCATAATCGAAGATGCCGGCCCCGTCCGGGGTGACCTGCAGGCGGTAGTCGCCGGGCGGCAGGGTGAAGGTCCGCCCGCCGTTGTAGAAGCGGTCGAAATCGGAAATGGGTCCCTGCGCCGGAGCTTCGCCAGTCGCGGTGAACAGGCTCAGCTGCGCCGGAGAGGAGGTGAGCGCGTTGAAATAGAGCGTCGTCTCTTCAGCCAGGCTGAAGGTGTGAACGTTGCGCGAGAACGGCACGGTGAACGACCCGTCGACGCGCGCGCCCAGCGTCAGGGCGATTTCGGTCAGCGGCGCGGTGCGGGCGGTAAAGCGGTAGGTGATGGGGTCCGCCTGCCCCGGCGGCGCGTCGAGCGTGATGATGTATCTGCCGTCGCGCGGCGGATCGAAGAACACGTCCTGACCGGTAAAGCCGATGCTCTGCATCTGCGTGCCGTCCGGAGCGAAGACGCGCAGGCTCAGCGACCCGACCGTCCGGCCCTCGAACGCGTCGAAATCGAGCGTCACCCGGTCGCCCGCCACCGCATCCAGCGACCAGAGCTTGAGCGCCTGCGGCGTATCGAGCGTGCCCGCGACCTCCACATCGCGCGTGAGCGGCGTGGCCGATGCATCGGTGCGGAGCGCGATCCGGGCGCTGCCGGTTTCGTCCTCGTAGCCGTAGAACCGCAGCGTGTAGCGGCCCGGCATCACCTCGCCGCGGAAGAACCGCAGGTCCTGGCCGAGATACTGCGCAAAGACCGTAGTGCCGTCTTCGGCAATCAGCTCGGCGCGCATGTTGTTGATGTTGTCTGTCGCCTCGACCACGTCGAAGCTGACGCGTCCGGGCGCCGTCACGTCGATGGCATAGTCGGTCAATTGTCCGGGCGTCGTCACCGCGACCGGAAAGACGGTGTTCAGGGCCTGCACCGTTTCAGTGACCGTGCCGCGGTAGATCGTGGCGGTGATCGTCTCCAGCCGTGCATTGTCGTCGCGCCGGAATTCGATTCGGTAGGTGCCGTCGACCGGCACGTAGAGCGCCTCTCCGCTGGAGGGCGAGTCCGTCAGGTCCTCGATCAGCCGCCCATCCGGCCCATAGAGCACAACCCGCAGGCCGAACAGCCCGCCGACACTGGCAGCCACGTCCGTCATGTCGAAGAAGATCCGTTCGCCGGCGGTCAGGTCGATGCTGCGCGCGACCACGGCATCGTCTTCGCCAAGCGACACGGAAAAGGACGTGGCCGGGGCGACCGCCGGGGCGTCGGCCGTGTCGCTCAGGCGCATTCGGTATGTGCCGGCACTTGCGGTCTGCGCCCGCACCACGAGCCAGTGATCGCCGCCGCCGGTCAGCGCCGCAACGTTGCGCTGAAAGGCCGAATAGGAGAAGATATTGATGAAGAAAAGCTGCCCGGACGGCGTTTCGAGTCCGACCTCGATGTCGCTGTTGCGCGACAGCATCTCGAACATCACCGACAGGTCGGCGGCAGGCGCGATCTTGTGCCGGTGCACCTGACCTTCGGCGGTGAAGGTGCCGCTGATCTCGTCACCCACATCGGCGGTGAAATCGGTGACGGCGGCAGGCGTTCCGGCAAAGGCGCCGCTGGCCCGGATGTTGAAGCTGTAATCACCGGTGCCGCCGTCGCGGCTTTTCGCAACGAACCAGTAGTCGCCCGCTTCGAGATCGAATGTCAGGGGCGCGTCGGACGCGGGCAGGCGCGTGTTCCCGGCGACCCGACCCGAGGCGTTGCGCAATTCCCATTCCGGCGTGCCGAAGAGGCCGCTGCCGGTCAGCGTGACCTGCGTATCGGTCGCAAGGCTGAAGGCGTGCACATGCACATCCCCCGCCGTGTCGAACGTGTCGTTTGCGGTCGTGCCGGGAACGTAGGTGCGATCCTCCTGCGTGCTCAGCGACGCGGTGACCGTGAAGGACAAGGGATCGGGGCGGTCGAGCCGGCCATCTGCCAGCAGCGTGAAGGTGCCGGTCTGCGCCAGCCTCAGGCCGAAATTGCTGATGCTCCGCGTGGTCAGCACATCGCCGGTGGGCGACACCAGCGACAGCGTGCCGTCAAAGGCGTTCGACACATCGGTCAGGCTGAAATTCACGTATTGCCCGGCACTTGCGTCGAAGGTGTAGGCGTAACTTTCGGTGCCACGCGGCATGCTGACCGGCGTGGCCACGCCGATCGCCAGCGCCGGATCGTCATCAAGGTCGTTGATCCGGAATTCGTAGTCGCCGGTCTGCGACGCCGCGCCGCCGATGGTCAGGGTGTAGGTGCCGCGGGCCAGATCGGCAAATGGCGGAACGCTGCGGTTGGCGCCGTCGGCCCGATCCAGGGGGCCGCCGATATTGATCCCGCCCGGACCTTGCAGCCGCCATTCCAGTTCGGACGGTGTCAGCGAATCGAAGCTGACCCGCGCGGGTTCGGAAAAGGTGATCTGGTAGCTGTCTTCTTCGCCCGGAGCGGAAATCGTGCCGGCAATGGGAAAGAGATCCGCCGACAGCAGCAGCCGCGGCTCGAAGGTTTCCATCAGAACGCGGCGAGAAACGGAAGATTTCAGATGGGTCGGCAGGACGGCCGCCGGTCGCGTAGCGGACTGGCTTCGGACCGTGTCCGGAGCTTCGTGAACCCGGCGGGGGAACAAACCCGTCACCTGTCGGGAGGACGCCCGAAACAGGCGCCAAAGGAAATTACGCGTCCGCGCATATTATCCCCACGATTTCAAACCCGAAACCGGTTCGCGCAACGCCCAATAATTCCGGACTCAAAATGCTTGCTGGAAACCGATTCCACCCTACGTCTTTAATTCTTTGGTCAAGCTAGCATCGTTGCTAAGGTTCGGGCAATGTTTTGCGACATAATGGACCGAAATTACACAATGCCCCTGACTCTCCATCATTTTCGCACAGCTTTGGCGGGAATTGCCATTTCGATACCCGCTTTGGTTGCATCTCAGGAGGTCTCCGAATGCCTCGTACAGGCGAGCGAGGTCGCCCAGGTCGGCGCCGCCGGGCGGGGCGTGGTGGCGCAGGTCCATGTCGACCGCGCCGACCGCGTGACGCGCGACCAGGTGCTGGTGGAACTCGAAGCGTCCGAGGAAGACATGCAAGTCGATCTGGCGCGTCTGCGCGTCGGATCGGACGTGGCCGTGCGCCTCGCGCGCGCGCGCGCAGAAACCGCCGAGCTGAACGCCGAGCGCCTGACGACGCTGGTCCAACGCAAGCTCGTGCCGAAATCGGAACAGGAGGCCGCGGCTCTCGAAGCGCGGTCCGCGCGACTCGAGGAAGAGGATGCGCTCTACCAGATGGAAGTGGCCGAGGTGCAATTGCAGGCCGCCCTTGCGGCACGGGAGCGCAAGCGGGTGCGCGCACCCTTCGACGGCGTGGTGACGGATCGCGCGATCTCTGCGGGCGAGCTTTACAATGAACAGGGCACAATCGTCACCGTGGCCCGCATCGACCCGCTGCACGTCGACGCCTATCTGCCCGCCTCCCGCCGCGCCGAACTGGCCGTCGGTCAGACCGCCACCGTGACGCTTGAAACCGGCGGCACACACGAAGCGGTCGTGCGGGTGATCGACCCGGTGCTCGACGCGGCCACGGGCACCTTCGGCGTCAGGCTTGACCTGGCCAACCCGGACGGCGCGATCCTTGCGGGGCAAAGCTGTTTTCTCGACCTTGCGGTCGGCAACTAGGGTCTTCCCCAACCGACGTTTTTCCGCCGGTTTGCCAAAGGCGGTGCCGTAAGGCCGCGCGAAGGATCGCCGGCGGAGGCCCGGGCCATGGCATCGGCGCGCCATTCGTGGCAGGCAGGCGCGGCACGTCACCTGCAAGGCCGGAGAAAGTTACATGCGGTTCTGGGTCCTGATCGCCTTGATCACCGTCCTGTCGGCTCTCGGGCTGACCTACGAGATCGCCGCGGGCCGGGTGCTGGCGCCGTTCTTCGGCACCTCGCTGCTGACCTGGACCGCGGTGATCGCGACGATCCTCGCCGGGTTCTCCCTGGGCAGCGCCCTGGGCGGGCTGACCGCCGAAAAGGAGCGCCGCGCCGCCGCCGCGACCGTGCGAAAGGCGCTGGTGGCCACGGCGATCCTGATGGCGCTGTCGCCGTCGGTGCTTGCGATGATCTATTCGATGGGCGCCCGGGGCACGGGCGGGATGCTTCTGGCGGTGTTCGTGGCATTCTTCCCGGCCTCGGTGCTGGTCAGCTTCCCCTCGCCGTTCCTCGCCAAGCTGGCGGTGGAGGCGCGACCGGGGCGCGAGGGCTCGTCGCTTGGCCTGGTGCTGGCGGCGGGGTCGCTCGGGGCGATCTTCGGCGCGATCCTCGCCGGCTTCGTCACCCTGCCGCTGGTCGGATCGGTCGCGACCTTCGCCGGATGTGGCGCGGCGGCATTGATCTGCGTCTTCGGCGTACGGGCGGGACCGGACGGCCGCGCAGAGCTGCGGGACACGAGTCCAGAATTCAAATCCTCGATGGGCGTGGGGGCCGTGGCGGTTGTAGTCTGTCTGGCGAGCGGATCGGTCTGCCGCTACGAATCCGGACTCTCGTGCATCGACGTCGCGCGGCAGGGCAGCGCCGTCTATCTTTATTCCGACGGCACCCAGCAGGCAGCCGAGCGCCGCGTCCCCGCCGCCGGAACCGATCAGACGTCGCAACTGCCGATCATGCCTTACACGCGCTGGATCTGGTCGCGGATGGACCGCGACCTGGGTCCGTCGCCCGAGGTGCTGTTCATCGGCGGCGGCGGCTACACCCTGCCCACCCAGCTTTTACAGTCGCGGCCCACGGCGCGAGCCATCGCGGTCGAGATCGACCCGCTGATCACCCGCGTCGTGCGGGAAAACCTGCCGCGGGCCGCGGAGATGATCGACACGACCGGCTTTGCCGCCGAGGTCGCGGGACCGGGCGCTCCGGACCCCGAAAACAGGCTTGGCATCGTGCATGCGGACGGGCGTGTTTTTCTCAACGAAACCGGTCGCCGTTTCGACGCGGCGGTGATGGATGCGTTTTCCTCGGGCTCGGTGCCCGCGCACCTGGCGACGATGGAGACCTACACGCGCCTGCGCGAGATCGTCGACGGGCCGGTCTACGTGAACCTGATCGACACGCCCGACGGGCCGCTGGCCCGCGGGATTCATGCCATCCTCACCCAGCTTTACCCGCATGTTGAGACCGTGCAGGGCCCGGTCAGTTCGCGCGGCCGGGCCAACATCCTGATGGCGGCCTCCGACAGGCCGCTGGCGCCGCTCGGGGATTTGCCTGCCGGGTATGGGCCCGTTTCGGTCAGCCCCGCACGGGCATTTACCGACGACCGTGGCTGGGTCGGTCACCGCTGAGGTCATTTCCCGGGAATTGGCGGCGGGAAACAGTTCTGACGAAAATCTGATCCGGCGGAATTGACGCGCGTAATTCCATTGAAAACAACACCTTGATTTCCCTCCAATTTGGCTGGGCAATCTTCGACCCGATTGAAAAGTTGATAAACCCGCGGTGCGGCTACCTTTTCCGGGTGCAATAAGATAAGGTGCGCCGTGAGCAGGGTCTTAAAAATCATTCTCGGTCTCGTTGTCGTGGCGGTTTTTGCCATGATTGGCGTCTTCGGCACGGCGGCTCTGGTCGCGCGCGACGACGGCGGTTCCGGCGAAGAAGGGGGCGAACAACAGCCGACGCGGGTCGGGGTGACATCGCCGCAGACCAAAACGGTCGAAGAAGCGATCTCAGCCGTCGGCACGCTGCGCCCGATCCGGTCGGTCGAGATCGTGCCGGAATCCGGAGGCCGCGTCACGCAGGTGCCGGTGGAGTCCGGCGCGGCAGTGGCCGAGGGCGATCTGCTGATCCAGCTCGACGACCGCGCGGCGCGCGCCGCGCTGGCCGAAGCCGAGGCGACGCTGGCCGAGACCGAGCAAGAGTACCGCCGCTTCCAGCAGCTCGAGGACAGCAACGCCGCCGCCGAGGCACAGCTGGAAGAGGCGCGCGGCGCGTTCCGCCGGGCCGAAGCGGCGATCATGATGGCCCGTGCCGATCTCGAGGACCGCAGCGTGACCGCCCCCTTCGCCGGCACGCTGGGCGTGATCGACACCGAACCGGGCGCGGTCCTGAACGGCAGCGATCCGGTGACGCGCCTGTCCGACCTCACGGCGGTCGAGGTGTCGGTCACCCTGCCAGAGCGCTATTTCCAGCGTGTCGAGGCCGGCCAGAGGGTCGAGATCACCTTGCCCGCCTATCCCGACACCCGGTTCGAAGGCGCCGTGACCTTCCGCGCGCCGGAAATCGACCTTGGCACCCGCAGTTTCGAGATCCGCGCCGAGATCGCCAATGACGACGGCCGGCTGGTGGGCGGCATGTTCGCTAATTCGCGGCTTGTGCTCGACACCTACGAAGGTCTGGCGATCCCCGACGACGCGATCATCAGCGAGGGGCTCACCACCTATGTCTACACCGTCGCCGATGGCACCGCGTCCCGCCGCGATATCGTCACGGGCAGTTCGCTCGGACCGCTGACCGAAGTGCGCGAGGGGCTCGACGGCGACATGCAGGTCGTCGTCAGCGGTTGGGACCAGCTGCGCGACGGCGCCCCGGTCGAGGTGGAAGATGACGTGGCCACGGAGGCGCTACAATGACGCTTCCCGATCTCTGCACCCGCCGCCCGGTGCTCGCGACCGTGATGTCGATCCTGATCGTTGTGCTGGGCATCGCGGCGCTGACGCGGATGCCGGTGCGGGAACTGCCCAACACCTCGACCGCGCAGGTCACGGTCAGCGTCGGCTACACCGGCGCGGGGCCGGGCGTGGTCGACAGCGAACTGGCCAGCGTGATCGAAGGCGCCATTTCCACCGTTGCCGGTATCGACCGGGTATCGACGGAATCCGAGCTGGGCGGCCTGCGCACAGTCATCACCTTCCAGCAGGGGCGCGACGTCGACCAGGCCGCGTCGGACGTGCGCGCCGCCGTGCAGGCGGTGACCGGCGACCTGCCCGAAGAGGCGGATGAGCCGCAGGTGGAGAAGAACGACAGCCAGGGCGATCCGATCATCTGGATGACCATGACCTCGTCCAACATGTCGGCGCCTGAACTCACCGACTATGCCGACCGCTTCGTGGTCGACCGGCTGGAAACCCTGAGCGGCGTGGCCGCGGCGCAGATCTACGGCGACCGGCCCTATGCAATGCGCGTCTGGCTGCAACCCGAAGAGATGGCGGCGCGCGGCGTCACCACCACCGAAGTCGCCGAAGCGCTGCGCGGCAATAACCTCGAACTGCCAGCGGGCCAGATCGAAAGCGACTCGCGCACCTACCTGCTGCGCACCGAAACCCGGCTGTCGAGCGTCGAGGATTTTCGGAACCTCATCGTCACCAACACCGAAGCCGGGCGCATCACCCTGGGCGACGTGGCACGGGTCGAGATCGGCACCGAATCCGACGACAGCCTGTTCCGCGCCAACGGCGAAACGGCCATCGGCATCGGCATCCTGCGCCAGTCCTCGTCCAACACGCTCAACATCTCTGCCGCCGTGAAGGAAGAGTTGGCCGATATCCAGACCGACCTGCCCGGCGGCACGTCGCTCGAGATCACATCGGACGACGCTGATTTCATCCGCAATTCCATCTTCCAGGTGCTCACGACGCTCGCCATCTCGGTCGCCATCGTGGTGGCTGTGATCTTCGTCTTCCTGACCTCGGTGCGCGCCACCATCGTGCCCGCGGTCACCATCCCCATCGCGCTGCTGGGGGCCTGCGCCGGGATCGCGCTTGTGGGCTTTTCGATCAACATCCTGACGCTCTTCGCGCTGATCCTCGCCATTGGTCTGGTGGTCGATGACGCCATCGTCGTGCTCGAGAACATCGAGCGCAAGGTCGAGGACGGCGAGGACCCGAAAGAGGCCGCGCGCACCGGCGCCAATCAGGTGTTCTTCGCCGTGGTGTCGACCTCGGCGGTGCTGATCTCGGTCTTCGTGCCGTTGTCCTTTCTCGAAGGCGAGATCGGCAAGCTCTTCCAGGAGTTCGGCATCACGCTCGCCATCGCCGTGGCGCTGTCGACCTTCGTGGCGCTGTCGCTCTGCCCGGTGATCGCGGGGCTGGTGCTCAAGAAGGGCATGAACAAGAGCCGCTTTGCCCGGATCGTGCATTCGATCAACGAACGCATGTCACGCGGCTACCGTGCGCTGCTGACGCGGGCGATCCGCGCGCCGCTGCTGGTGCTCGGCATCGCGGCCGGCCTGACGGGCATGTCCTGGACGCTGTACCAGCAGCTGCCGTCGCAGCTCACTCCGAACGAGGATCGCGGCATCTTCTTCGTTTCCGTGCAGGCCCCCGCAGGGTCGGCACTGGGGCTGACGGACGTGGCCGTGAAGCAGGTCGAGGAAATGATCGCGCCCTATCAGGAGGACGGCATCGTCGAGGATGTGATCGGCATCGTCGGGCAATACGGCGAGACCGGGCGGGCCTTCCTCGTCGCCACCATGGCACCCTGGGGCGAGCGGGACATGGGCCCGCGGGACGTGCTGGAAGAGTTGCGTCCGCAATTCGCCGGGATCACCCTGGCCAGCGTGCGCAGCTTTGCGCCTTCGGGGCTGGACGCGGGTGGCGGATCGGGGCTCGAAGTGATCGTGACCGCGCCCAGCTTCGATCAGGCGGCCGAGTATTCCGAACAGCTCGAACAGGCACTGCGTGAAAACGGCGACATCGTCGGTGTGCGCCGCGCCTATGACGTAAACACGCCGGGCTACGACATCAAGGTCAACCGCGCCATGGCGCGCGAGATCGGCGTCGACGCGCGCGCGATCTCGGACGCGGTGCGAACCTTCTTTGCCTCGGCGGAAGTCACCGAGTTCATCTCGCAGGACCGCCAGTACCCGGTGATCCTGCAAGCGCCCGACGAACGCCGAGCCGCCGCCGAAGACCTGCGCGGCATCAACGTGCGCGCCGAAAATGGCGAACTGGTGCCGCTGGACGGGCTGGTGACGCTGGAACGCCGCGCCTCGGTCGCCGCCTACAACCGTTTCAACCGGCAGCCTTCGGTCGAGATTTCGGCTTCGCTCGCCAGCGGCGTCGACCTCGGGTCGGCCATCGCCACGGTCGAACGGCTGGCAGAAGACCTGCCGCCGCAGATGCAGATCTTCTATTCCGGTCAGGCCGAAAGTTTCCAGGAAACCTCGGGCGGGATCGTCACGACCTTTGCCCTGGCGCTGCTGGTGGTGTTCCTGGTCCTTGCCGCGCAATTCGAAAGCTTCGTGCAGCCGGTGGTGATCCTGCTGTCGGTGCCTTTGGCCGTGGCCGGCGCCCTGCTGACGCTCTTCGTGCTGGGCGAGGCGGTGAACATCTACACCCAGGTCGGCATGGTCATGCTGATCGGGCTGATGGCCAAGAACGGCATCCTGATCGTGGAGTTCGCCAACCAGCTGCGCGACCAGGGCCAGCCCCTGCGCGAGGCGGTGATCGAAGCGGCAACCGTGCGCCTGCGGCCGATCCTGATGACGGTGCTGTCGACGGTGCTGGGCGCCGTGCCGCTGGTGCTGTCGAGCGGTGCCGGAGCCGAAAGCCGGTTCTCCATCGGTCTTGTGATCATCGGCGGGTTCATGGCGGCCTCGGTGCTGACGCTGTTCCTGACGCCGGTGCTCTATGACCTGCTGCAACGGGACCGCGAGCCCGAAAGATCGAAGGATCGCGTGGACGGCGCCGCACCGACCCCGGCGGAATAATGCTTGCGATGGCGGCGCCGCCCGCCACCGCAATGACACCCCAAACCGTCGATCCGCCCGTGTGGACCTCTACCCCAGTTCCATTGTGGCGATGGCCTTGAGCGTCGCATCGACTGCCGGCGCCGGACCGCGATACATGCGGGCCGTGGCAAAGCCCTCTTGGAACCCGCGCGCTTCGAGCATCCGGGCAAAGTCCGGCTGGCCCATAGGTACGTCGATGCTGATGTCGGTCTGGCCCAGCGCCGCCGAGGCCTGACCCGCTAAGGTCATTGCGTCGGTGTCGGAGGGCGCCACGATGGGGCCGATCTTGCAGACCTCGCGGCACAGGCGCGCGGTGGCAAAACCGGTTACCCGGCCCGCGGTCTCCAACAGAACCGTCTTGCGGGTCGGATGCTCGGCCACCCACGCCGCCAGAAAAGCCGCCCGGTCGAACCCATTGGCCGCGCGGTCGAGCGCGCGGACGGTCTCAAGGTCCCGCTCCTGCGCCAGCGCCAGTCGGCGCGGCTCGCGCGACAGCGATCCGCTCAACCGCCGGGTTCGACCGGCCAGTTCAAACCCCGAGCGCGCATAGTTGTCCTGCTGCGCGGGCACGCCGTCGAGCCCGATGGTGCGCCCCCCGGCATGGGCGATGGCATGGGTCCAGAGCGCAAAGCCAAGGCCGGTCCCGCGCCAGTCGGGGTGGCAGATGTAGAGCCCGAGAAAGGCGAAGCTGTCGGAATGGTTCACGACGGAAATCGCCGCGACGGGCGTGCCATCATGGTCGGCCACGAAGAACCCACCGGGATCGGCGGCAAAGAACGCCTCCGCATCCTCGATCCCCGGGTTCCAGCCCTCGTCCGCCGCCCAGTCGAGGATCCGCGACAGTTCCGGCAGGGTCGCGGTCCGAAAGCTGGCCGCCGTCATCGGTTCAGCGCCTCGCGCAGCGATGCCGGCGGTTGCGCGGTGTTCTGAAGATCGAGCGAGGCGACAAGATCGAGCAGGTGGCTTTTCATCAACTGCTCGGCCAGCGGCCCGTCGCGATCGGCGAACGCGTCCATCAGCGCGTGATGCGCCTGCGTCTCGCAGAGCGCCGCCCGCCGCCGCCAGTAAAGCGCGATGATGAGGGAGGAGCGGGAGATCAGCTCGGAGATGAACGCTTCCACGGTGCTCTGATCCGCGATCCGCGCAATCTCTACATGGAAGCGGCCGGACAGGAACAGTGCCCGCCCGTTGTCGCCCGCGTCGAGGGCCACGTGTTCGTCGGCGATATTGGTGTGCAGCAGCGCGAGGTCCGCATCGGTCATGCGCTCCGCCGCGGATTTCGCCGTGCGCGGTTCAAGCAGCGCGCGCGCCTCGAAGACCTCGCGCGCCTCGCGAACCGAGGGCTGCGCGACAAAGGCGCCCCGGTTGCGCCGCAGCGTGACGAGGTGGCGATGCGACAGCGCCAGAAGCGCCGCGCGCACGAGGGTACGGCTGATGCCATAGGCTTCGCCCAGTTCGTCCTCGCCCAGCTTGGTGCCCGGCGGCAGCCGGTGTTCGTGGATCGCGCGTTCGAGATCCGCGGTCACGCTTTCGCTGGTCCAGGACTTCAATTCAAACTCGCTCATGCCAACCGCACCGATCCCAAGGACGCCTGACTATCTGTCTTTCCGATTCTATTGGAAAGGCACAAGCGCCACCTGCCCGGTGTTTTCCGCAGCATTATTGTATACAATTTTGTGCCGAAAATTGCGCACACCGAGGCTGGAAAGGCTGAAAATTGAGGCGATGCGTGTTTCCCGCAAGCGCGCCGCGCGAAATCTCTGCCCCTGAAGCCGGATGGAACCGCAGGCTCTCGATCAAACGCGATGCGGGGGCGAAATGCGCACGGGATACGATCTGGAACTGGTGCACCTGACCAAGCGCTACGGCGACACGGTGGCGGTGCGCGACCTCAACCACGTCTTCACACCGGGCAGCTATGTCTGCCTGCTGGGGCCGTCGGGCTGCGGCAAATCCTCGACCCTGCGGATGATCGCCGGGCACGAGGACGTCAGCGAAGGGTCGATCGTGCTCGACGGGCAGGACGTGTCGACCCTGCCCCCAGCGCAACGCGGTACCGCGATGATGTTCCAGAACTACGCGCTGTTCCCGCACCTGTCGGTGCGCGACAACGTGGCGTTTTCGCTGCGGATGAAAGGCGAGGACAAGACCAAGCGCCATGCCCGCGCCAACGAACTGCTGGAACTGGTGGACATGACCCACCTCGCCGACCGGCTGCCGGCGCAGCTCTCGGGCGGGCAGCAGCAGCGGGTGGCGCTGGCGCGGGCGCTGGTCACGCAACCCAAGGTGCTGCTGCTGGACGAGCCGCTGTCGGCGCTCGATCCGTTCCTGCGCATCCGCATGCGGTCCGAGTTGAAGAAACTGCAGCGCGAACTGGGCATCACCTTCCTGCACGTCACCCACGGCCAGGACGAGGCGCTTGCGCTGGCGGACGAGATCGTGGTGATGAACGACGCGGTGATCGAACAGGCGGGCCCGGCGCGCGACGTCTGGGCGGCCCCCCGTACCGAGTTCGTGGCGCGGTTCATCGGCGGGCACAACGTGATCGCCCTGCCCTCGGGCAAGGCGACGGTACGCGCCGACGCGGTGACGCTTTCGGACGCGGGCACCCCCGCCACGGTGACGGCGGTGGAATACCAGGGCGCCTCGGTCGCAGTGACCGCCACGACCGAGAGCGGCGAAGAGATCCTGGCGCTGATCCCCGAGGCCGCGTTCTTCGGGTCCCCGAAATCCCCCGGCGACGCCGTCCGGCTGAGCTGGGACGAAGGGCGGCTGCACCGCCTCACGGCCTGACCGGGCCATCCGCAAACCAAGAAAAACCACATGACAGAGAGGACTTAGATCATGGCAAAACCCAAGGTCGGCTATTCCCGCCGTTCACTGCTCAAGGCCGGTGGCGCCGCCGTCGCCGCTTCCGCCCTGCCCGCTCCGATGCTCTGGGCGCAGGAGACGAAGGACATCGTGCTGCGACAGTTCGGCACCGGCGTCAGCAACCTCAACGACGTGGCCAACAAGGTGAAGGAAGACCTGGGCTTCACGCTCGAGATGACGGCGCTCGATTCCGACAGCGTGACCCAGCGCGCGGCGACCCAGCCCGACAGCTTCGACATCGCCGATATCGAATACTGGATCTGCAAGAAAGTCTGGCCCACCGGCAACCTTCAGGCGATGGATGTGAGCCGGATCGCCAACTACGACAAGATCGTCGGCATCTTCAAATCCGGCAAGCTGAACGAGGACAGCGAGATCGCGCAAGGAACGGCGCCGCACACCGTGGGCTTCATCCCCGAACCCGGCGCCACGACCTTCGCCGACGAACAGACCAACTGGATGACGCTGATCCCGACGATCTACAACGCCGACACGCTGGGCATCCGCCCGGATCTGATCAACCGCCCCATCGAGTCCTGGGCCGAGCTTCTGAACCCCGAATTCCAGGGCAAGGCGTCGATCCTCGATATCTCGTCCATCGGCATCATGGACATGGCCATGGTCTGCGAGGCCATGGGCGAGATCCAGTACGGCGACAAGGGCAACATGACCCGTGAGGAGATCGACGCGACGATGGCGATCTTCACCGAGGCCAAGCAGAACGGCCAGTTCCGCGCCTTCTGGAAGACCTTCGACGAGAGCGTGAACCTCATGGCCTCGGGCGAGGTGGTGATCCAGTCGATGTGGTCGCCCGCCATCACCGCGGTCAAGTCGCGCGGCATTCCCTGCGTCTACCAGCCGCTCAAGGAAGGCTACCGCTCCTGGGGCGGCGGCATCGGCCTGTCGCAGTCGCTGTCGGGCATGGAGCTCGATGCGGCCTACGACTACATCAACTGGTACCTCTCGGGCTGGGTCGGCGGCTACCTGATGCGGCAGGGCTATTACTCGGCCGTGCCCGAGACCTCGAAGGAGTTCATGTCCGAGAACGAATGGGGCTACTGGTTCGAGGGCAAGGAAGCCACGGGCGAGATCACCAGCCCCACCGGCGACGTGCTGGCCCAGGCCGGCGAGGTGCGCGACGGAGGGTCGTTCGAAGAGCGCATGGGCGCCGTGGCCTGCTGGAACGCGGTGATGGACGAGAACCAGTACATGGTCCGCAAGTGGAACGAGTTCATCGCGGCCTGATCCGTGTCGCCGCGCGTGACGCGCGGCGACCGGCCGGGGGGCGTTCCGCCCCCCGGACCCCCCCGAGAGTTTATTGGCAAGATGAAGACAGGGGCCGGGCGGGACCGGCCAGCACAGAGGTGACGGAATGCGGCTGAAGAACCGGCATGTGCTGGGATGGCTCGAGGCGGCGCCGCTGGCGCTCGTGCTGCTGGCCTTCCTGATCGCCCCCATCGTGATGATCGTCATCGTGAGCTTCTGGGGCGCCACCGAGTTCTCGATCTACCCGGCCTTCCAGTTCGACAATTACGAATTCCTTTTCGGTTCGCCGGTGACCTATCGGGTGTTCTGGGCGACGCTGAAATACGCCTTCATCACCTGGGCGCTGACGCTCGTCATCGGGTTCACGGCGGCCTATTTCCTGGCCTTCCATGTGCGCAGCCTCGGGATGCAGGTGGCGCTGTTCCTCGTCTGCACGATCCCGTTCTGGACCTCGAACATCATCCGGATGATTTCCTGGATCCCGTTCCTGGGGCGCAACGGCATCGCCAACCAGACGCTGATCTCCTGGGGGGTGATCGACGAACCGCTGGAATGGCTGCTCTATTCCGATTTCTCGGTGCTGCTGGCCTTCGTACATCTTTACACGCTGTTCATGGTGGTGCCGATCTTCAACACCATGATGCGGATCGACAAGGCGCTGCTCGAGGCGGCGCGGGACAATGGCGCAAGCGGGTTCCAGACGCTGGTGCACGTGATCCTGCCGCTGACCAAGCCCGGCATCATGATCGGGACGATCTTCGTGGTGACGCTGGTGATGGGCGATTTCATCACCGTGCGTTTCATGTCCGGAAGCCAGAGCGCCAATGTCGGGCGCCTCATCTCCAACGACATCGCCTTGCTGCAATACCCTTCGGCGGCGGCCACGGCGGTGGTGCTGCTGGCCACGGTGATGATCGTGATCGCGATCCTCCTGCGCTTCGTCAACATCCGCAAGGAGCTGTGAGCGATGCGCCCGAACCCTGCCCGAACCATCCCGCAGCCCGTCGCCCCCGAAGGAGCCTGACATGGAACGACGCCCACGCAGTTTCTACGTGCTCGCTGCCTTCTTCGGCCTGTTCGTGCTGTTCCTTTACGGCCCGATCCTGACCATCGGCATCCTGAGCTTCCAGGGGCCGCAGGGCGGTCTGACCTTTCCGATGAACGGCGTGTCGCTGCACTGGTTCCGCGACCTCTTCGAGCAGCAGGCGGTTGGCGACATCTGGGGCGCCTTCCGCCGCAGCCTGGCGTTGGGGCTGATGGTCATGGTCACCACGGTCGTGGTGTCGGTGATGGCGGGGCTGGCGTTCCGCAAGCGCTTTGCCGGGTCGGCGCTGCTGTTCTACGCCGCGATCACGTCGCTGGTGATCCCGTCGATCCTGATCTCGCTGGGCGTCGGGCTGATCTTCAACCAGCTGGGGCTCAAGATCCACTGGGCGACATCGGGCTTCGGATCGCAGCTGACCTGGACCCTGCCCTTCGGCCTGCTGATCATGTTCGCGGTCTTCAACCGGTTCGACAAGAGCTACGAGGAAGCCGCGCGCGACCAGGGCGCGACGTCCTGGCAGACGATCCGCCATGTGGTGCTGCCGATCATCGCGCCGTCGCTGATCGGGGTCGCGCTTTTCGGCTTCACGCTGAGCTACGACGAATTCGCCCGAACGCTGCTGACCGCGGGCAGCTACAACACGCTGCCGCTGGAGATCTTCGGGATGACCACCAATGTCACCACGCCGGTGATCTATGCGCTCGGCACGCTGACGACGCTATTCTCCTTCGCCATCATCGCGGCCTTCCTGCTGGGCCTCTGGATCATGGGCAAGCGGCGCGCGCGGCTGGGGTCGGACGCGGGCAAAGCGTAATGAAGATCGTCTACATCAACCCCAACGCCACACGGGCGATGACCGACGGGATCGTCGCCACCGCCCGCGCGGCCCTGCCCGGGGCGGAGATCACCGGGATGACCAACGCGGACGGCCCTGCGGCCATCGAGGGCGCGGCGGATGGTGACGCGGCGGTGCCGGGGATGCTGACGCGGCTCGAGGCGGCGCAGGCGGCGGGCGCGGATGCGGTGGTGATCGCCTGTTTCGACGACACCGGCCTTGCGGAGGCACAGGCCCGCGCCGCCTGCCCGGTGCTGGGGATCGGCCAGGCGTCCTTTGTCATGGCGGCGCTGCTGGGGATGCGGTTCTCGGTCGTGACCTCGCTGCCGGTGTCGATCCCGGTGATCGAGGAGAACATCTCGCGGCAAGGGTTCGCGCAGAACTGCGCCTCCATCCGGGCGAGCGGTCTGCCGGTGCTGACCATCGACGCGGGCGCGCCCGAGACGCTGGACCGGATTGCCGCCACCATCGACGCCACGGCAGGCGAGGACGGTGCGGCCTGCGCGGTGCTGGGCTGCGCGGGCATGGCGCCTCTGAAACCGGCGCTGGAGGCGCGGACGCGGGTGCCGCTGATCGACGGCGTCGCGGCGTCGGCGCTGCTGGCGCGGGCAGCGGTCGAGGCGAAGCGCGGGGTCGGGATGCGGGCGCCTTAGCGCACCGCCGTTGCAATCGCACGGCACCACGGCGAATGTCGAATCATGATCACGGTTGTCGAAGACTTCTTCGCCAAGGGATGCGGACGGTGCGCCAGGTTCGACACGCCGCAGTGCTCCGCGCGGCAATGGGGCGACGGGCTGCGACAGCTGCGCGCGATCTGCCTGTCGGTCGGCTTGCAGGAGACCGTCAAATGGGGTCAGGCTTGCTACGTGCACGCAGGACGGAATATCGCCATTCTGAGCGCCCAAAGGAGCAGTTTCGTCCTGGGTTTCTTCAACGCCGCGCTGATGAAGGATCCGCAGAGCGTGCTGGAGAAACCTGGACCCAACACGCAACACGCCAACACCATCCGCTTTACCGCGACCGGCCAGGTCGCCGCGCGGGAAGCGACGGTCGCTGCGTATCTGCGTGAGGCGATGACCTATGCCGAAAAGGGCGAGAGGCCGCCCAGGACCACCGCCGCACCGGATCTGCCCGACGAACTCGTCGAAGCCCTGGAGGCCGATGTCGAACTGGCCGAGGCGTTCCACGCCCTCACGCCCGGGCGCCAGAGAAGTTACGTCATCAATCTGGCGGGCGCGAGGAAGCCGGAAACGCGGATCGCGCGCATCGCGAAATTCCGGGAGAAGATACTGTCGGGCAAGGGCGCGCAGGAGCGGTGATGCGGAGTTTCTGCCGGAGGACCGAACTGTCGCTGTGCGGAGGGTGGAGGCAACCTCGACGATTGTCCGGGCTGGTTCCGGGCGTTCAAGATCGGACACCCATTAAGCCCCAAGGGGGAATAGACGCGTCTGATCACGCGATTCTCTCGATAGACGCCAGCCTCGTGCCGATGCCGGAGGAGCGGATCGCCCGCCCGACCCGCCTCAGGGCGCGATAACCGTGACCCCCGGCATGCGGCCGATCTCGTAGATGTCTTCCTCGTAGAGCTCGCTCAGCATGTCGACATAGGTCTCGTCCCAGCCCGGCAGGTCGAGTTCTTCCTCGATCAGGTCCTCGCGGGCATACTTGTCGAGGAAGGCCACCATCACCCGGCGCTTCTGCATCTCGTTGATGTGAGGATGCTCCTTGAGGTAGGTGCGGAAGCGTTTCATCCCCTCGGGTTCCATGATCTCCTGCAACAGGTCGAAGGACCCCACGATCTTGCGATTGAGCTCGATCCCCGCCATCTCGCGCATGATCTGGCCCCAGATCAGCGGCGTGTCCTCGTTGCACCAAAGCGTCAGCGGCATGTCGGGATGTTCTCCGCGCAACCGGCGGATGAGGTCGGACCAGCGCAGGTGCATCGGGTCGATCCCGCACATGAACTCGTCGAAACTGGCATGCGGCGTGGCGGCATAGACCGCCGGAAGAAAGGTCGCCGGGTTGCGCAGCCCCATGAAAAGCTCGATCCCGTCGCCGGCAAAGAGCTTCTTCATCGCCCAGATCCGCTGTTCGGCCTTTCGGTAGAGCCGTCCGCCGGCCAGCGTCAGCTTGGGCACGGAAAACAGGTTCTCGTGGCTCAGCACCAGCCTGTCGACCTCGTGCGGATCGACCGACAGAATCGCGTCGAGCAGGATCTCGCGCGCATCGTCGGCGGGGGCGTTGTTGCCCAGCGTGTTGATCAGTTCGGACAAGAGATTGCGGTAGCGTCCCGGTCCGGGGATCGCCACGCCGTCCTTGCGGAAGGCGTCGGCATTGCGCAGCAGGCCCTTGAGAAGCCTGTCGTCGTCCGTGCAATGCACACCGGTGTGAAGAATGACCTGCATTGGGGGTCTTTTGGTTGCCTCGACTGCGCACTATAAGCCCTTTTGCGCGCAGCGAAACCGGTTTCCGAGAGGCCCGCCATGACCGCAATCGACAGCCCCGGCGCCCAAGGCCGACGCCGCCCCATCCTGCCCAGCCCCTGGTCGCTGGGGGCGGCGGTGATCGCGGCGCTGGTCGTTGCGCCGATCCTGTCGGTGCTGTGGCTGGCGCTGTTCCCGTCGGACAACATCTGGCCGCACCTGATCTCGACCACCTTGCCGCGCTACCTGATCAACACGGGCGTGCTGATGGGCGCGGTCGGCCTACTGGCTGCGGTGATCGGAACAAGCTGCGCCTGGATGGTGGCGCGTTACGACTTCATCGGGCGGCGCTGGCTGGAATGGCTGTTGCTGCTGCCGCTGGCGATCCCGGCCTACCTCGGCGCCTATGCGCTGGTGGATTTCCTCGAATACGCGGGGCCGGTGCAGACCTTTCTGCGCGCCACCTTCGGCTGGCAGTCCGCGCGCGACTACCGGTTTCCCGAGATCCGGTCGATGGGCGCGGCGGTGCTGGTGCTGGCGGCGGCGCTTTATCCTTACGTCTACCTGCTGGCGCGCGCGGCCTTCCGCGAACAGTCGGGCAGCGCCGAAGAGGTGGCCCAGTCGCTGGGCGCGAGCGCGCTGGGGCGGTTCTGGCGCGTCGGCCTGCCGCTGGCGCGGCCCGCCATTGCCGCCGGAGTGGCTATCGTGATGATGGAGTCGGTCAACGATTTCGGCACCGTGGATTACTTCGCCGTCCAGACGCTCACCACGGGCATCTTCTCGGTCTGGCTGCAGGCCGGGAACGCCGGAGGCGCGGCGCAGATCGCGTCGGTGGTGCTGATGCTGGTGATCGTGCTGGTGATGCTGGAAAAGACCAGCCGCCGGAAGATGCGCTTCTTCAACCTGTCCTCGCGGCACCGCCCGGTGACGCGCAAGCCGCTGACCGGCGCCGCGAGCCTTCTGGCCGGCGCGCTCTGCGCCCTGCCCTTTGCGGCGGGCTTCGTCCTGCCGGTGGCGGTGCTGTCGAGCCATGCCTTCGACAGCGGTGCCCGCTGGGCCGATCCGGCGCTGCTGCGGGCGATGCAGAACACCCTGACCGTGGGCGGCATCGCGGCCGTGGCGACAGTGCTGGGCGGTGTGTTCCTGGTCTACGGCGTTCGGCTGTCGGGGCGCGCCCTGCCGCGGCTTCTGCTGCCCGTGACGACCATCGGCTATGCGGCGCCGGGCGCGGTGCTGGGCGTCGGCATCCTGATCCCGCTGGCCGCCGCGGACCATGCGCTGGCCGACACGGTCGAGCGGGCCTTCGGCGTCGACATCGGCCTGCTGATGACCGGATCGGCCTTCGCGCTGGTGCTCGCCTATTGCGTGCGCTTCTTCGCCATCGCGCAAGGGGCCGCGGACGCGGCGATGGGCCGGGTGTCGCCGAACCTCGCGCTGGCGGCCCGGTCGCTGGGACGCAACCAGGGGCAGACCCTGGGCGCGGTCTACTATCCGCTGATCCGCGCCTCGATCGCCTCGGCCCTGCTGCTGGTGTTCGTCGACTGCGTGAAGGAACTGCCCGCCACGCTGCTCTTGCGTCCGTTCAATTACGATACGCTGGCCACAAGAGTGCATTCGCAGGCCAGCCTGGAGAACATCGCGGGCGCCACACCGGCGGCCCTGCTGATCATCCTCGTGGGCCTCTGCGCGGTCGGGCTCCTGGCCCGCGCCAACCGCTGAATTTCCCTTGCGCGCAGATGCGCGGGCCAGTATTCACCCGCGCAGTGCCCCTATAGCTCAGCTGGTAGAGCAACTGATTTGTAATCAGTAGGTCCGCGGTTCGAGTCCGTGTGGGGGCACCACTGGCTCTTCCGAAGGAAGATGCCGAAACTCTCGCAACCTTTGTATGCGGCAGTCGCTCCGCAGGAGCGATGAGAGCATTTGGTTCCAGTTCTTTCCGATCAGGAGCACCATTTCCCAAAACAGTTACCATTTCCCTAGACAATCAACGGCTGTGTCGCCGTGCCGGACCGGACGCATGCCGAACGGCTCGCAACGCGCGCGCGTCGCCAGACGGACGGGCCGATCCGGTACATCAGACCCTGTCGCCCTTCGCGACCTCGTATTTGACCTGACCCCAGGCCAGCAGGGTAAAGATGGCCGTGCCGCCAATGATATTGCCCATCAGAACCGGCAGGAAGAACTCGAAAATCGCCGCAATGGGGCCAAGTTCGCCGAGCCAGAGCAAAAAGCCCATTTCCACCGAACCCGCGACGATATGCGGGAAATCTCCGGCGGCGATCAGCCAGGTGAAGACGACGATCACCATGAACGCGTTGCTTTGCGCCGAAGGCATCATCCACACGATTCCCGCGACCAGCACGCCGGCCGGTATCGCCTTGATGAAGCTCGTCCACGGCCCCATGCCGACAGCGTGATGCGACAGCGACGTGAACGCCTCGAAAAGATCGGCGCTCAGCACGCCGGTTTTCGCAAGAAAGCCCGCAGCAAGGATTGCGCCCACTGTGTTGGCGGCGAGCACGATGGCCCAGAGCCGCACCATCGCCCAGAGACAGCTCAGCGACTGGCGCGACACGACCGGCAGAACCGTGGTGATCGTGTTTTCGGTAAACAGCTGCATCCTGCCAAGGATCACAACGAGAAACCCGAAGGAGTAGCCAAGATTCTCGATCAGGAAGGTGGACCCCTCGCCGAGGTCCAGATGCGACCGCAGAATGGCTTCGCCCAGGATCGACAGGCTGATCAGAAGACCCGCGGCGAGGCCCGAATAGATCAGCGACACGTTCGGCCGGTCGAGTTCTTCCTCGCCATCGCGACGGATGGCCTCGTAGATCAGCCGCGCGCTCATGCGCGTGACGCTGCTGACGGTCTCTTCCTCGGATTTCCGCTGGCTGTCGTTGCCATTTCCGGGCTTGCCCACGGGGTCTTGCCGGTTTTCCTCCTGCGGAGTGTCCGTCATGCGGACATCCCCGCCGCGAGACGATGGCAGGTGCCGGACATCCCGCTCATCCCTCGACCCGGTCGCGCGGTGCGGAACCGCGCATCAAGGTGTCAGGCCGACGCCCCACGCGGATCGCGGCCGACAGCAGGATCACGCCCCACAACACGAGATCGACACCCAACACCAGCCCGGGCACGATCGCGGCGTTGCCGGGCAGGCCGAGAAACAGCAGCACGGCCAACAGCACCGACAAGGCGCCGACGGCGACCATCCAGCCTCCGCCGTCGCTCCACAGCCGGGCGCCGTAGTAGATGCGCAGAGCGCCCGAGGCTCCGAGGTAGGCGATGATCAAAGTCGTCAGCGCAAGAAGCCCGACCACAGGTTGAAGCAACATCATCACGCCCGCGAAAATCGACAGGACAGCCATTGCGAAAGCGGCCGCCATCTCCCAAGCCTGGTGACGTTTGAAGGCCGTCACAAGCCCGACGACCCCGCTCACGACCAGCACCCAGCCGACCACGATGGCGGCGGACAGGGAGCCCAGGAACGGCATGACCAGCGCCGCGAGGCCTGCGACGAGGGTGATGATACCGACGATCCGCAAAACCCAGCGGTTGCGCATTGCAGTGCGCCCCGCTTCGAAGGAACCTTGATTTGTCGCCGGGTCCGTGACTTCGGAACGCTGGGCGGTGTCCTCGTAGGTGTCGGCCATAAAAGTATCCTCGAGCGGTGCAAATCGAAAAAGTCCGCCGCTGAGCGGCTGGGAGTTTGTTCAGGGACGAAAGGTAGCGCGCGTGTGAAGGAGATTTCCCGACACTTCGCTGCGATTCCTGCGACGGATGCGCGCCGTCCTACTACAGACGGCGCGCACCAAGTTAGGTGGGCCGTTTGAGCCCGGTAGGCGGCGGAACCGCTCCTTAGGCTTCGGCAGTGCCCCAGTGCGACACTTCGCGCTCCGCTTCTTCGCGGGTCCGGCCGTATTTTTCCTGAATCTTGCCGACAAGCCGGTCGTGGCTGCCGTCGATTTCGTTGATATCGTCATCGGTGAGCTTGCCCCATTGGCGCTTTGCTTCACCCCTGATCTGCTTCCATTGACCTTCGAGCTGATCGCGGTTCATGATTGAACTCCTTTCTGCCTGTTTAAAGGCTGTCTGGTTCATTCTCAAAACGCCGGCCGCGCCGAAGCGGTTCCGAGTATCGCGGTGATCGCGGCGGCAGGCTGACGGGTTTCGGGCGCCCGGCGCAGGCACCCGGCGCAAAAATGGTGCCGTCGGGCATGCACTGCACACGCCGTCGCGACGGAAACGGGAACCGCCCGTCGTCGCAGTTTGTTGGCTAGACAGATCAAAGGGACAGCGGATGAGCGACAATCAGCATCACATTATCTCGGACGTCGTGCAGGACGTGCGCAACATCTCGCAGGATCGCGACGAGGTCAGCGTCGGGTCGGTGGTGACCAACCTCGGCCAAGTGTCCCAGGCCGGGCTCATGCTGTTACCCGCGCTTATCGCCGCGACACCGCTGAGCGGCATACCGGGGCTCACCTCTGTCTGTGGGCTGATGATCGCGATCATCGCGGGGCAGATGGTCTTCGGCCGAACCAAGCTGTGGTTGCCGCAATGGATCCTGCGCCGCCACGTCGATGCGGACAACCTGCGGGACGCTCTGGACAAATCCGATGGCGCGATCCGTTTTCTGGACCGGCACACGCACAGACGGTGGCCCGTCTTCGTGCGTCAACCCGGCAGGACGGTGATCAAGCTTGTCTGCCTCATGTGCGGACTGACCATGCCGTTTCTCGAACTGCTGCCCTTCACCGGCTCGCTGATGGGCGGTGTCGTGGCGCTCCTGTCGATTTCGCTTCTCACCAAAGACGGCCTGTTCGCAATCCTCGGCCTGTCTCTTCTGGCAATTGCCGGCGGTGTCATTGTCTATTTCCTCTGACGGCGATGGGATGTCGGCGGATCACGCGTCGGCTCCGAACATCTTGTCCAGCTTGGCGCGGACATCCGGGATCGCGGCGACCAGCAGCCTGTCGCCATGGGCGAGTGTCGTCTCTGCGCCGGTCTGCGCGGTTTCGTCGTCGCGCAGGCGGGCCACGGCGCGGGCGCCCCTGGGCAGATCAATGCCGCCAAGCGTTTCCCCGTCGCAGTCTTCGGGCACGATATAACTGCCGAACTCCAGCCCCTCGGCGCTTTCGATCTGCGCCCAGACGCGGGAATGGCTCTTGATCGAACGGGAAATCGACCGCGCGACCGTAGCATGCGGCGTCACGATCTCGTCGAAGCCCAGTTCCTCGCAGACGTCCATCAGTTCCGACCGTCCGATCTGCAGGATCACCCGTTCATAGCCGATGGACCGCCCGACAACCGCCGCGAGGATGTTCACATCGTCGTGGTTCGTCAGGAGGATCAGCGCATCGGCGCTGTCGCCATAGGCGTCGCGCAGGATCTGCGGCAAAGTCCCGTCACCTTCGATGAAACCGCAGTCAAGCCGCTCCGACACGCTGTCGAGCTTTTCGCGGGACTGGTCCACCAGCACAACGTCGTGCTGATTCTCCAGCATTTCCCTGGCAAGCGCGAGGCCCAAGCCCGAGGCGCCGACGATCACGATCCGCATGGTTTAACTCCTTTTCCACCAGGTTCCGGGCAGGAACAGCATGATCAGGGCGATGAATTCCAGCCGCCCCAACAGCATCAGCACGATCAGCGTCCCCTTCAGATGGGCGGCCATGTCGGGACCGGTCAGCCCCTGGCTCAGGCCCACGGTCGACAGCGCCGATGTCACCTCGAAGAGCGCAGGCAGAGCCGGCGCTCCTGAGGCCAGAAAGACGACCCAGCCGATCATCTGCGCCACGAGATAAAGCGCGATCAGCGTGCCGACGGCGATCACGCGGTCCGCGGCCACCCGTTCGCCGCCGTCGCGCAGGTACGTGACGGCGCTGGGCGGCACCGACAGGCGCACGAAACTCAGCCGCACGATTTGCATCATGATCACCAGCCGCCCGACCTTGATGCCGCCGCCGGTGGAACCGATGTCGGCACCGATGAACATGGCGACCAAGATCAGCGGCAAAAGCCCGACGTGGCTCGACACCTCGTTGGTCGAAAATCCCGCGGTGGAAAAGGCGCTCAGAAAGTTCAGGGCGCCGCGGTAGATCTCTCCGGCATCCGACTGGTTGAGGCCGTAGTCGATCGCGGCAAAGAGCAGCGTGGCGCCAACCATCAGCCCGAGGGTGGCGCGCAGATGGCTCTTCGCCAGCGCTCCGCGCAGCCCGTCGCGCGGGATCTGGACGTAAGCCATGAGCGACACGGCGGCGAGCACACAGATCCCGAGCACGACCCCTTGCGCCAGCGGCGAATAGCTGGACAGGCTGTCGCCGCGCGGGGTGAACCCGCCGGTCGACACCGCCGACAGCGCAACGCTCACGGCTTCCCACCAGTTCGGCAGGACCAGGAGGCAGGCAATCACCGCGAGAAGGCTTAGCGCCGCGTAGACCCGGAGCACTAGGCGCGCCTGTGCCCGCAACGACACATTGTTGTCCCGTTCTGCAAAGCTGCTGCCGCCAATGGCCAGCGACGCGCCGGGCGATCCGGCAAAGATCGCAAGCCCGGCAAAGGCGATGGCAAAGCCGCCGCACCACTGGATCCAGCCGCGCAGCAAATGCCCCGCGACCGGCCAATTCTCGGTATCCTCGGCCACGCTGAGCCCGGTCGACGTGATCCCCGACACCGCTTCGAACAGCGCATGGAGGGGCGTCATGCCAAGCATGACGAAGGGGGGCGTGACAAGCAGGCTCGCGGCGAGGAAGATCAGCGCAAAGGTGACGAGCGCCTCGATCTGCCGCAAATCGTCTGGGAAATCGCTGTTGCGATGATAGATCATCAGGACCACCAAGGCCGCAATCTGCGCCACGAAAGACAGACCCAAAGCGTGCTCGCCTGTCGCGAAGGCAACGAAGCATGGCGGCACCACGACGGCCAGGAAGACCGGAGACTGCTGCGCCAGAGCTTGCAGGACGGCATTCGGACGCGCCAGCAGCGCTGTCGTGGCTGTCATGGCGAGGGCCGTTCAAAGTGGGCACACATGGCTTTTAACGCAGCGGCAACGGGCGAGGTTCCCGGAGCGGCGGACGCAGCGTGCACCGCCAGACGGGTGGTTCCGCACATGCGCCGCTCTGACGAAAGGACACGCAGCTGACACTGCGCCCATCTGCAAGGTTTTTTTCGCATCGGCACGCACCGGCGGCGCGGACCGCGGTCCGGCACCCGCGAACGACACATCGCGCGCACCGGGCCGGACCTTGACCACAAGGGTGCAACGGCGGCCGGCGGGGCCACCAAAGCACTGGCCGCGCACGCCTTTCTACCTTTGCGCGCCACGGCGGCCGCAGGCATTCCGACCACCCCGCCTGCTTGGGATAAAACCGCGAAACGACCGCCGCCCGCTGTCGGGATCGCCCTGTTCTCCGACCCGATTTCACCGCTGCGACGCGCCTGCGAAGGAAAGGCCGCAGGAACTTCCCGGCGCGGGGGCGCATTGCCCCGAGAAGGCTTATCGGAGAAATCGCATGATCATCACGCTCACGGTCAACGGACGCCGGACAGAGCTGGACCTCGATCCCCGCACCACGTTGCTGGACGCGCTGCGGCATCACCTTGCGCTGACGGGCACCAAGAAGGGCTGCGATCACGGCCAGTGCGGCGCCTGCACCCTGCTCGTCAACGGACGGCGCATCAATTCCTGCCTGGCCCTGGCCGCGAGCCATGACGGCGACGAGATCACCACGATCGAGGGTCTGGGCAAGCCGGAGGCGATGTCGGATTTGCAGGCGGCATTCGTCCAGCATGACGGTTACCAGTGCGGCTATTGCACGCCGGGCCAGATCATGTCGGCCGAGGCGATGCTGGCCGAGGTCGCCGAGGGCTGGCCCTCCTACGTGACCCGCGCGCTCGACGACGACCCGACGCTGACGGACGAGGAAATGGCCGAGCGCATGTCGGGCAACCTCTGCCGCTGTTCGGCCTATCCCCGCATCCGCCAGGCGATCGGCGCCGTGCGCGACGCCCGCGCCAGCCGCACGGAGGCCGCGGAATGAGACCTTTCGATTATTCACGCGCCGATGGCGCACCCGATGCCGCTGCCAAGGCCGCCCAAGGGGCCACGATCCTCGCGGGCGGCACCAACCTTCTGGACCTGATGAAGCTCGAGGTCATGGCGCCCGAGGCGGTGGTGGACATTTCGCGGCTGGACCTGACCGGGATCACGCCGACCGAGGACGGCGGCCTGCGGATCGGGGCGTTGGTGACCAATACCGATCTTGCCAACGACAGGACGGTGCGCACGCAGTATCCGGTTCTCAGCCGCGCCTTGCTGTCCGGTGCCACCGTGCAGCTGCGAAACAAGGCGACGACCGGCGGCAACCTTCTGCAACGCACCCGTTGCCCGTATTTCTATGACACGGGTGCTGCCTGCAACAAACGCGATCCGGGATCGGGCTGCGCCGCAATGACAGGCTGCAATCGTATACTCGCGGTGCTGGGCGGGTCGGACCACTGCATCGCCACCCACCCCTCCGACATGGCCGTCGCGATGCGGGCGCTTCGCGCTCGGGTGGCGCTGGAAAGTCCGGAGGGCACGCGCGAGATCGCTCTGGCCGATCTGCACGTTCTGCCCGGCGACACGCCCGAGGTCGAAACCGTCCTCCAGCCGGGCGAGGTCATCACATCGGTGATCCTGCCCCCCGCGCCGCCGGGACGCCAAGCCTACGTCAAGATCCGCGACCGTGCGTCCTACGCCTTCGCGCTGGTCTCGGTCGCCGGGATCGTCGCGATCGAGGACGGTCGCATCACCGAAGCCGCCCTCGCCTTCGGCGGGCTGGCCCCGAAACCCTGGCGCGACCCCGAGGTCGAAGCGGCCCTGATCGGCCAACCGGCCGGTCCCGCCGCCGCAGAGGCGGCCGCCGACGTGCTTCTCGCGGATGCGAAGGGCCACGGCGGCAACGATTTCAAGATCCCGCTGGCACGGCGGACACTCAAACGCGCCCTGCGCGAACTCACGGAGGCCACGTCGTGATGGATGGACAGCCGCAATCGAAAGACTTTTCCGTGAAATTCACCATGGACGAGGCGCAGCCGCGCGTTCTGGACCGCATGGCTCAGGGCCTTCTGGGCACCGCCATGGACCGGCCCGAAGGGCGGATGAAAGTCACCGGCACCGCACCCTACGCGGCAGAATATCGGCGCGAGGGTCTCGTGCACGGCATGCTGGTGCGTTCGACGATCACCAGGGGCCGGGTCACGGGGATCGACACCGAAAAGGTGCAGTCCATGGACGGCGTAATTGCGGTCATGACCGGCGGGCCGCTGGTGCGGAACCCGGCGCAGGGCACCGCCCACGAGGCACCCGCGCAGAGCCTGCCGGAGGTGTTCTACGTGGGACAGCCGGTGGCGCTCGTGGTCGCCGAGAGCTTTGAACAGGCACGCCATGCAGCGCAGGCGCTGACCGTCACCTATGACCGCGCGGACGGCGCGGATGTCGACCCGGCCACCGCGTCGGACACCGAGACGCCCGAGGACGATGTGCTGTCGCAAGGCGACATCGACACGGCGATGAAGGAGGCGGCCTTCGCCGTCGACACTCGCTACACCACCCCGCCGCACAGTTCCGCCGCGATGGAGCCGCATGCCTCGGTTGCCAGTTGGACCGACGGGCGGCTGGAGCTTCACGGTTCCTACCAGATGCTGCGCCACAACGTCGCCGAACTGGCCGATGCGCTGGGGGTCGACGAGGCCGATGTGCGCATCCATTCGCCCTACGTCGGCGGCGGGTTCGGGGCCAAGCTGGGCATCGCGCCCGAAGCGGTGGCGGCGGCCCATGCGGCGCGCGAGCTGGGGCGTCCCGTCTCGGTCGTCCTGACCCGCCCGCAGGTCTTCGAGATGACAATGCGGCGATCCGAGACCACACAACGCCTGCGCCTTGGCTCCGACGCCGAGGGGCGTCTGACGGCGCTTGGTCACGAAGATTGGGTATCGAACCTGCCGGGCGAAGCCTTTGCCGAACCCACCGCTCAGGGCACGCATTTCCTCTATGGCGGCGACAACCGCTACTTCGCGCAGACGCTGGCCCGCGTGCACCGCCCCTGTGCCGGATCGGTCCGCGCGCCGGGTGAGGCAGTGGGCATGATCGCGCTGGAATGCGCCATGGACGAACTGGCCGAGGCCACTGGCATCGACCCCATCGACCTGCGCCTGCGCAACCTGCCCGAGACGCACCCGGAAAACGGCCTGCCCTATTCCGAGCGCGGGCTTGGGGACTGCTTGCGCGACGGTGCCGCCAAGTTCGGCTGGGACACCCGCAAGCCTGCCGGCACACGGTTGGAAGGCGACTGGTGGGTCGGCATGGGCGTGGCCTCTGCCGTGCGAGTCAATGCGCTGATGAATTCCACCGCTCGGGTCACGCTGAACCCCGACGGGACGGCGCTTTGCGAAACCGACATGACCGACATCGGTACCGGCAGTTACGCGATCCTGACTCAGATCGTGGGCGAGATGCTGGGACTCGACGCGAGCCAAATCGAGGTGCGGCTGGGCGACAGCGACCTGCCGAAATCCTCGGGCTCGGGCGGATCCTGGGGCGCGCAGTCCTGCGGCTCGGCCGTGTTCCTCGCGGCCCAGGGCATCCGCAAGGCATTGGCGGAAAAGCTGGGCGTTGCCGCGGACGATCTGACCCTGAAAGACGGCACCGTGACGTCCGGCAACGTGCAGCACGGCTTTGCCGACCTGATCGACTCGCCGCTGACCTGCGAAGGCACGCTCAATCCGGGCGACACCGCCGATGCGTTTTCCATCGCGGGCTACGGCGCGCATTTCGCCGAGGTCGGCGTGCACCGCGACACCGGCGAGGTGAGGGTGCGCCGGATGCTCGGCGTCTTTTCCATCGGCCGTGTGCTGAACGAAAAGACCGCCAGCAGCCAGTGCCATGGTGGCATGATCTGGGGGATCGGCTCTGCCCTGACCGAAGAGATCATGCACGACCCTTCGGATGGGCGGATCGTCAACCACAACCTTGCCGAATATCACCTGCCCGTCAGCCTCGACGTGCCGGATCTGGACGTCGTGCTGCTGGAAGACACCCGCGACGACGAGGCCAACCCGATCCAGGCCAAGGGGATCGGAGAGCTGGGCATCGCCGGCGCCGCCGGGGCCATCGGCAACGCCATCTACAACGCTTGCGGCGTCCGCGTCCGGGATTTCCCGGCCACCCCCGACAAGATCTTTCCGCATCTGCCGGAAACCGACTGAATCAAGGAGACACGTCATGTCCGACAAACCGAAACTCACATCCACTTCTGGTGCGCCCTACCCAAGCAACGCCCATTCCAAAACCGCCGGAACCCGCGGTCCGTTGCTGATGGAGGATCACCAGCTGCTGGAAAAGCTGGCGCACCAGAACCGCGAACGCATCCCCGAGCGCGTGGTCCATGCCAAGGGCTGGGGCCTGCAAGGACATTTCACCGTGACCCACGACATCACGAAATACACCCGCGCCAAGCTCTTTTCCGAGGTCGGCAAGCGCACCGAGGTGCTGTCGCGCTGGTCCACGGTCGCAGGCGAGCGCGGTGCCGCGGATGCCGAACGCGACGTGCGGGGCTTTTCGCTGAAGTTCTACACCGAGGAAGGCAACTGGGACATGGTGGGCAATAATACCCCCATCTTCTTTGTCCGTGACGCCTTCAAGTTTCCGGATTTCATCCGCACCCAGAAACGCCACCCAAAGACGAACCTGCGCTCGCCCGAGGCGATGTTCGACTTCTGGGCCGGGCAGCCGGAATCCGTTCATCAGGTGACGATCCTGATGTCCGACCGCGGCATTCCCAAGAACCCCGCTCATATGAACGGCTATGGTAGCCACACGTTTTCGATGTGGAACGACGATGGAGAGCGGTTCTGGGTCAAGTTCCACTTCATCACCCAGCAGGGGCACGAGACCTATTCCGACGACGAGGCGATGCAGATCATCGGCAACACCCGCGAAAGCTATCAGGAAGACCTGTGGCACATGGTGACCAACGGCAATCCGCCGAAGTGGACGCTGAAAATCCAGGTCATGCCCGAAGCCGAGGCGGAACAGGTGCCCTACAATCCCTTCGACCTGACCAAGGTCTGGCCGCACGGCGACTACCCGCTGATCGAGGTGGGCGAACTGGTGATGGACACCATCCCGGAAAACTATTTCCAGATGGTCGAGAATGCCGCCTTCAACCCCAGCAACGTCGTGCCGGGCATCGGCTTCAGCCCCGACAAGATGCTGCAGGCGCGCATCTTTTCCTATCCCGACGCGCACCGCTACCGCCTTGGCACGCATTACGAGGCGCTGCCCGCCAACGCGCCCAAGGCCGCGAATGTCCAGCACTACCACAAGGACGGCGCGATGCGCTTCTTCACCAACGATTTCGGCAATCCCAACGCCTATTACGAGCCGAACCAGTACGACGGGCCGGTGGCAGACGAGAGCACCCAGGAACCGCCGCTGCGGATCGACCCCGAGGCCGTCGCCGCGCGCTTCGATCAGGATCAGGGCGACGCGGATTACGATCAGCCGCGGGCGCTCTATGCCGAGGTGCTGTCGGAGGACGAGCGCGACCGGCTGCACAAGAACATGGCGGGCGGCATGGCGCCGGTCTCGGAGCCTGTGAAAGAACGCTGGCTGGCGGTGCTCAAGCGCGTGCATCCCGATTACGAGGCGGGCGTGCGCCGGGCGCTTGAGACCGGCGATCACGGCGACCCGGCGCTGCCGGTCACCGACGACACACCGGTCGAAGCGGCGGAGTGACGACGAGGCGAAGACCAAGCGCCTCAACTTAAAAGAAAAGCTAACCGGCCCCGTCCGCAGAACCTGCGGCGGGGCCGGTCTTTTTCAGCTCAGACGAACCGGTTCACGAGGTTCTCGAGCCGCTCCTGCCGACCCGAGCGCGGCTGCGGGTCGATGCCGCCCTTCTCGACCCTGGCGGCGATGCTGGCGAGATCGCTGGTCAGCAGCGCCTGGGCCTCGGGCGTGTCCCAACCGGCATAGCGCTCGGCCCGCGCCCGCTCCAGCCCGCCGTCCTTGAGCATCGCCGCGGCGGCCTTGAGCCCACGGGCACAGATGTCCATGGCCCCGGCATGGGCGGCGATCAGGTCCTCGGGGTCCAGCGACTGGCGCCGCAGCTTGGCGTCGAAGTTGGTGCCGCCGGTTTCGAAGCCGCCGGCTTTCAGCACCTCGTAATAGGCCAGCGCCACTTCGGGCACGTTGTTCGGGAACTGGTCTGTGTCCCAGCCCGACTGGTAGTCGTTGCGGTTCATGTCGATGGAGCCGAGGATGCCCAGCTCGCGCGCCAGCGCCAGCTCGTGTTCAAAGCTGTGCCCGGCAAGAATTGCGTGCCCCTGCTCGATGTTCACCTTCACCTCCTTCTCGAGTCCGAAGCGCTGCAGGAAGCCGTAGACCGTGGCGACATCGTAGTCGTACTGGTGCTTTGTGGGCTCCTGCGGCTTGGGTTCGATCAGGATCTGGCCCTTGAAGCCGATCTTGTGCTTGTAGTCCACGACCATCGACAGCATCCGGCCCATCTGCTCCATCTCGCGGCCCAGATCGGTGTTGAGCAGCGTCTCGTAACCTTCGCGCCCGCCCCAGAGCACGTAGTTCTCGCCGTTCAGCCGGTGGGTGGCGTCAAGGCAGGTCTTGATCGTCGCCGCCGACCAGGCGAACACGTCCGGGTCGGGGTTGGTCGAGGCACCCGACATGAAGCGGCGGTGCGAAAAGAGGTTCGCGGTGCCCCAGAGCAGCCGGGTCTTCGACGTCTCCATCTTCTGCTCGAAGAGGTCGATGATCTCGTCAAAATTCCGCTTGCTCTCGGCAAAGCTGGCACCTTCGGGACGGATGTCATGGTCGTGCCAGCAGAAGAACGGCACGTTGAGAATCTCGAACATCTCGAAGGCGACCTCGGCCTTGAGCCGCGCCGCCGCCATGTCGTCGCCGAACCACGGGCGGTCGAAGGTCTGGCCGCCGAACGGGTCGCCGCCGGGCCAGGCGAAGCTGTGCCAGTAGGCCACGGCAAAGCGCAGGTGATCCTCCAGCCGCTTGCCCATGACCTCTTCGTCCGGGTCGTAGTGGCGAAAGGCCAGGCCTTCGGCGTCGGGGTCGAAACGCAGCGGGTCGATGCCCTTGAAAAAGTCGCTCATGGGGAAGTCTCTCCTTTCTGGGATGTGTCGGACGCGGGCAGGTTGTCCGCGAGGTAGATGGTCGGAAGGATCGGATCGGTGCGGGCCAGCTCGCGCTTGTCGGCCAGAAGGCGCAGCCCTTCGACGACCCGCGCCACCGCGTCTTCGGGGCGTTGGTCGATGACGATGTCGATCAGCCCGCGTTCGAGCGCGCGGCGGGAATGCGGCACCAGTTCGTGCAGAACGACGATGGGTCGCGGGCGGTCCCTGGGCAGGCTTTCCAACACCTTGATGAGGCCCGCGTTGCCGGCGCCGGCGCTGTAGATCGCGGTGATGCCGGGGTCGGCCTGCAAGGCGGCTGCGACGCGCTTGGCCACCCGGCCCTTGCGGTCGCGGCCTTCGATCACGGGCGCGAGATCCAGTTGCGGCCTGACCACCGCGCCGAACCCCGCCAGCCGGTCGGCATGGTCGCGGGCGCTGAGCGCGCCGACCACCGGCAGCACCCGGCCCGCCCGCCCGCCGTGGGCCAGCACCACCAGACGCCCCGCCGTGCGCCCGGCGACGCTGTTGTCGATACCGACATAGCCGTTGCGGTCGGCGCCCGGCACATCCGACACCAGCGCAAGGACCGGAATGCCGCGGGCGCGCAGGTCGGCGATGGCGCTCAGGACACGCGCGTCGTCGCTGCCCACCAAAGCCAGCCCATCGACACCCTCGGTGCCCAGCGCCTGCAATCGCGCGCACAGGGCGGGCGCATCGAACGCCTCGACCGTGTCAATGGTCAGCGTTACGCGATCAGTGCGCAGCCGGTCCGAAGCCTCTTCCAGAAGCGCGCGCATCCGCTTGAAGAAGGCATTGTCGCCGCCCGGCAGCACAGCGACGAAACGGTAGTGCCGCTGCTGCGACAGGTTCGCGGCGGCGAGGTTGCGGACATATCCCAGCTCTTCGATGGCCGCGCGCACCCGGCTCGCGGATTTCTCGGCCACCCCGCCCCGCGCGTTCACCACGCGGTCGGCGGTCGCATAGCTGACCCCGGCGCGCTGCGCCACGTCTGACAATGTCGGTAACGGACGGTCCATCGCCTCCCCCTTTGCCACGAGGGGTACAGCAATTTTGATAGACGTCAATCAAAATAATGATAGACGTCTATCTTTATCATGTTCGGAGGCCATTAATTCGCGAGGTAGTCCTCTAGAACCGCGACGCAGCCCTTGTCCCAGATCGCCGTCAGCGCCGCGGAAAAGGCATCGGCAAAGGCCGCGTTCTCGGCCAGCGCACCGTAATACTGCGCCTGCCCAAGCCAGACCAACGGCGCCGCACGCGCCGCCAGCGCGGCCTCTTGCAGGCTGTCCCAGTAGGGATCGTTCGGCGCGATGGTGCTGCCGTCTTCGCGGGTGCCCGCGCACATGCGCGCCCAGAACGCCTCGACCAGCGCCAGCCCCGCGACCGGCGTGCCCGCGGCCACCGCCTCGCGCACCGTGGGCAACACGAACCCCGGATGCCGGGAGGACCCGTCGAAGGCGACCCGCCGCGTGGTGTCGCGGATCTCGGGATTGGCGAACCGGTCGGAAATCAGCGCGATGTAATCCTGCGGCGTCATCCCCGGCACCGGCGTCACATGCGGCGCCACCTCGGTGCCCAGCACCTTGCGGAAGAACGGCCCGATCTGCGGATGCGCCATGCAGCCGTGGATGGTCTCGACCGACAGAACCTCGCCCACATTGGCCAGCACCTGATGGCCGGCGTTCAGAAGCCTCAGCTTCATGGATTCGTAGGTATGCACGTCGTCGGTGAGCGTGACGCCCGCCTCTTCCCAGGGTGGACGATCGGCGCAGAACGCGTCCTCGATCACCCATTGGCGGAAATTCTCGTGGGTGACGGGCGCCGCATCGTCGACCCCCAGCGCCTGTGCGCGGGCGATCTCGGACGGGCCGGTGGCGGGGACAATGCAATCGACCATGGAGTTGGGAAAGCTCACGTTGCTGTCGATCCAGTCGGCGAGCTCCGCATCCGACAGCCGCGCCAGTTCGACCACGGTCGACCGGACGATATGCCCGTTGCCCTGCAGGTTGTCGCAGCTCAGCACGGTGAACGGGCCGGTGCCCGCGTCCCGACGCAGGCGCAGCGCCGCGACGATGGCGCCGAAGGCCGTGCCGGGCGCGTCCGGGCTGGCAGCATCGGCACGAATGTCCGGATGGCCCGCGGCAAAGCTGCCGTCCGAAGGGTCGCGGTAATAGCCGCCTTCGGTCACGGTCAGGCCGACGATGCGGATCGCCGGGTCGGCCATGGCCCGGATCAGCGCCGCGTTGTCGGGCTCGATCGGCAGAAAGTCGATCATCGGCCCCGTCACCTCGGCGCTGATGCCCTTCGGATCAAGCTCGATCAGCGTGGTCAGGCAATCCTGCGCCAGCAGCTTGTCGCGCATCGCCGCATCCGGTGCACGCACCCCGGCGCCGATGATCGCCCAGTCCAACGCCCGCCCCTGCTGCATCAGCCGGTGCAGATACCACGCCTGGTGCGCGCGGTGGAAATTGCCCAGCCCGATATGCACGATCCCGGCAGTGAGCGCCGCGCGGTCGTAGCGCGGACCCTCGATGCCCTCGGGCAGGTTCGTCAGAGCGGCGTTGTTGAGTTTCATCGCCCCAGCCTTTCTGTATTGGCGCCCGGCGCCGTCAGCTCATCCACTGGCCGCCGTCGACGTTGTAGGTTTGCGCGACGATGTAGCGGGCCTCGTCGGTGGCGAGGAAGATCGCCATGCCGGTCAGATCCTCGGCCACGCCCATGCGCCCGAAGGGCACGGCCTCGCCCACTTCGCGTTTCTTCTGGCCCGGCGCCTTGCCTTCATACTTGGCAAAGAAGGCGTCGACCCCGTCCCAGTGTTCGCCGTCGACCACGCCGGGCGCGATGGCGTTCACGTTGATGCCATGCCGGATCAGGTTCAGCCCCGCCGATTGCGTCAGGCTGATTACCGCGGCCTTGGTGGCGCAGTAGACCGCCACCAGAGACTCGCCGCGCCGACCGGCCTGGCTGGCCATGTTGATGATCCGGCCCTTCACGCCCTTGTCGATCATGTGCCTTGCCACAGCCTGCATCGTGAAGAGCGTGCCGCCGACGTTGATGTCCATGACGCGGGAATAATCTGCACGGGTGATCTCGACGATGGGGGCCGCGGTGAAAAGCGCGGCGTTGTTCACCAGGATGTCGATCTGGCCGAACTCTGCCGCCACGGTGTCCACCGCGGCGTCGATGCTGGCCTGGTCGGTCACATCCATCTGCACCGCCAGCGCGCCGATTTCGTCGGCTGTGGAGCGGGCGCGGTCCATGTCGATATCACCGATCGCGACGCGCGCGCCCTCGGCGACATAGGCCTCTGCAAAGGCGCGGCCGATGCCGCGCGCCGCGCCGGTGATCAGCGCGGTCTTGCCGTTCAGTCGTCTCATGCGATTCGTAGACCCTGTTCGTCGAAGCGGTGGATCGAATCCTCGCGCGGCGTCAGGTACACGGTGTCGCCGTGGCGGAAGCCCACCTCGCCATCGGCCCGGACGGTGATCGTCTCGGCCAGCCCGGTGTCGTGGATATGGAAGAAGGTGTCGGATCCCAAGTGCTCGGACACGCCCACCCGACCGGTCCACTGGCCGTCGCTGTCGGAAATGGCGATGTGCTCGGGGCGCACGCCGATGGTCTTGCAGTCGTGCTTGGCCGCCTCTGCCCCGTCGATGAGGTTCATCTTGGGCGAGCCGATGAAGCCCGCGACGAAGACGTTGCGCGGCGCGCGATAGAGCTCCAGCGGGCTGCCCACCTGTTCGACATAGCCTGCGCGCAGCACCACGATCTTGTCGGCCATGGTCATCGCCTCGACCTGGTCGTGGGTCACGTAGATCATGGTGGTCTTGAGCTTCGCGTGCAGTTCCGAGATCTCCATCCGCATGCCCACCCGCAGCGCCGCGTCGAGGTTCGACAGCGGTTCGTCGAAGAGAAAGGCCGCCGGTTCGCGGACGATGGCGCGGCCGATGGCGACGCGCTGGCGCTGACCGCCGGAGAGCTGCCCAGGACGCCGTTCGAGGTAGTCGGTGAGGTTCAGCGCCTTGGCGGCGGCATCGATGCGGCGCTTCTGCTCGTCCTCGGGGATGCCCGCCATACGCATGGGAAATGCGATGTTCTTGCGCACCGACATATGCGGATAAAGCGCGTAGGACTGGAACACCATCGCCAGGCCACGCTTGGCGGGCGGGATGTCGGTGGCGTCGTTGCCGTCGATGCGGATCTGGCCGTCGGTCACGTCCTCGAGCCCGGCAATCAGCCGCAGCAGCGTGGACTTGCCGCAGCCCGAGGGGCCCACGAAGACAGTGAACTCTCCGTCCTCGATGGTCAGGTCCAGCGGCGGGATGACTTCGACATCGCCGAAGCGTTTGACCACCTTGTCGAGCGTGATGCGTCCCATTGGAGTCTCCTTGTCGATGCCCTGGCGCTAGCGCGGCTGACGGGCGGTCTCTGTCGATGCCCTATCGCGTTCGCTGCTTGAGGGCGGTCTGTGTCGGTGCCATTTGCGGGCGGTCTTCGGATGTCCCGCCGCCGGGGCGGCGGGCACTGTTCACTTCACGGCGCCGAAGGTCAGGCCGCGGACGAGTTGCTTCTGGCTGAACCAGCCGAGGATCAGGATCGGCGCGATGGCCATGGTCGAGGCGGCGCTGAGCTTGGCGTAGAACAGGCCTTCGGGGCTGGAGTAGCTGGCGATGAAGGCCGTCAGCGGCGCGGCCTTTGCGGCGGTCAGGTTCAGTGTCCAGAACGCCTCGTTCCAGGCCAGGATAACGTTCAAGAGCAGCGTCGAGGCGATGCCGGGAATGGCCATCGGCGTCAGCACGTAAAGGATCTCTTCCTTGAGCGTGGCCCCGTCCATCCGCGCCGCTTCGAGGATCTCGCCGGGGATTTCCTTGAAGTAGGTATAGAGCATCCAGACGATGATCGGCAGGTTGACCAGCATCAGCACGATGGTCAGGCCGATGCGCGTGTCGAGCAGCCCCATCTGGATGAAGATCAGGTACATCGGGTAGAGCACACCCACCGCCGGCAGCATCTTGGTCGAGAGCATCCAGAGCAGGATGTCCTTGGTCCGGCGCCCGGGCACGAAGGCCATGGCCCAGGCCGCGGGCACCGCGACGATGATGCCGAGGATGGTCGACCCGCCGGCGATGATGATCGAGTTCCACAGGAAGCGCATGTAGTCCGAGCGTTCCTGCACCACGGAGTAGTTCTCCAGCGTCCAGTCGAAGAACAGGAACACCGGCGGATCGGCGATGGCGGTGGCCTCGGTCTTGAAGCTGGTGAGCATCGTCCAGAGGATCGGGAAGAAGATCAGCAGACCGACGCTCCAGGCAGCCAGGGTGGTGATCGCTTTGCGGCGGGGTGAGGCAGCACGGGCCATGATGATCCCTCCTCAGGCGTCGAGGTTCTTGCCGACGATCCGCATCAGGAAGATCGCGACGATGTTGGCGAGGATGATGGCATAGACGCCACCGGCGGAGCCGAGCCCGACGTTCTGGCTTTCCAGCACGCGCTGGAAGATCAGATAGGTCAGCGTGCGGGTGCCGAAGGACCCTTGAGTGGTCACGAAGATTTCGGCGAAGATCGACAGAAGAAAGATCGTCTGGATCAGCAGCACGACGGTGATCGCGCGGCTCAGGTGCGGCAGGATGATGAACCAGAAGCGTTTCAACGGCGGCGCACCGTCCATTTCGGAGGCCTCGAGCTGTTCGCTGTCCAGCGACTGGATCGCGGTCAGCAGGATCAGCGTGGCAAAGGGCAGCCACTGCCAGGACACGATCAGCACGATCGAGAAGAGCGGCGCCTCGGACAGCCAGACCACCGGGTCGGCACCGAAAAATTTCCACAGGTGGGCGAAGAGGCCGTTCACCGGGTCCATGAACATGTTCTTCCACACCAGCGCCGACACGGTCGGCATGACGAAGAAGGGTGCGATGACGAGGATCCGGACGATCCCCTGCCCCCAGAACGGCTGATCCAGCAGCATCGCCAGCAGGACGCCGAAGCAGATGGTGATGGCCAGCACCCCGCCGACGATCACCAGCGTCGCCTGAACGCTGGGCCAGAAGGCCGAAGAGCTGACGAAGCGGACGTAATTCTCGAAGCCGACCCATCCCAAGTCGCCGCCGCGCAGCGGCAGGTATTGCTTGAAAGAGAACAGAAGGGTCATCGCCAGCGGCACCAGCATCCAGCCCAAAAGCAGGATCACTGCAGGCGCCATCATGATGCGGGCGGCGGATCGGGAATGCTGAGTGGCCATTGTCGACGCTCCTTCACGGGCGCGAGGCCTGGCCCGCGCGGCATGTCAGTGGGAAAAGCGGATCACAAGGTCCGGGGGCAGAACCTGCCCGCCCCCGGGCCCCGGGAGGAGAGATTTAGTAGCCTGCGGCTTCCATCTCGTCGGCGACAAGCGCCTGTGCCTTGGACAGCGCCTCTTCGGGCGTCTGCTGACCTGCGACCATGGCCGAGAATTCCTGACCCGCAGAAGTGCCGATGCCCGCCCATTCCGGGATCGCGACATACTGCACGCCCACATAGGGCACCGGATCGACGGTCGGCTGGTTGGGGTCCGCCGCCTGGATCGAGTCCAGCGTCATCTGCGCAAAGGGCGCCTCTTCGAGGTAGGTCTCGTTCTCGTAGAGCGAGGTGCGGCTGCCCGGCGGGACGTTGGCCCAGCCTTCGTTCTCGGCCACCAGCGCGAGGTAGTCCTTGGACGTCGCCCAGGCGATAAAGGTCTTGGCCGCGTCGGTCGCGTCAGAGCCCGCCGGCACGGCCAGCGCCCAGGCCCAGAGCCAGTTCGCGCGCTTGCCCTTGCCCGCATCCGGCGCCAGCGCAAAGCCGACGCTGTCGGCCACGGTGGAATCGTTGGGGTTGGTCACGAAGGACGCCGCCACGGTGGCGTCGATCCACATGCCGCACTTGCCTTGCTGGAACAGCGCCAGGTTCTCGTTGAAGCCGTTGTTGGACGCACCCGGCGGGCCATAGTTCTGGATCAGGTCGTTGTAGAAGGTGACCGCCTCGGCCCATTCCGGGCTGTCGAGTTGCGGTTCCCAATCCTCGTTGAACCAGCGCGCGCCGAAGGAGTTGGCGACGGTGGTGATGAAGGCCATGTTCTCGCCCCACCCGGCCTTGCCGCGCAGACAGACGCCGTAGATCTCGTTGTCCTTGTCGGTCATCGCTTCCGCAGCTTCAGCGATGAATTCCCAGGTCGGCGCCTCGGGCATCTCCAGCCCGGCCTGTTCCATCAGGTCTGTGCGGTACATGACCATCGAAGATTCACCGTAGAACGGCGCGGCATACAACTGGTCCTCGTAGCTCAGACCGGCGCGCATGGCGGGAAGAATGTCGTCGGTATCGTAGTCGTCGCCCAGGTTGTCGAGCGGCTCGAGCCAGCCCTGTGCGGCCCAGATCGGGGTTTCGTACATGCCGATGGTCATGACGTCGAACTGACCGCCGTTGGCGGCGATGTCCTGGGTGACGCGCTGGCGCAGGACGTTCTCTTCCAGCGTGACCCATTCAAGCTGGATATCGGGGTTCTGCGAGGTGAAATCCTCGGCCAGGCCCTGCATGCGGATCATGTCGCCGTTGTTGACGGTGGCGATTGTGATGGTCTCGGCCATCGCGCCGGTGGCGGTCAGCAGCGCAAGCGCCGTCGCCGCACGAAGTGCGTTCTTGGGGTACATCCGGTCTCCTCCCTGAGTTGTACGAGTCAGTGATCGCAGAAAGGTGACGCGCCGTCAATAAAATTTTTACGCGCGATAATTTTTGAATGTCAGGCCGACGCCCGCAGCACCAGACGCGGGGTCACGAGCGTCTCTTTCCGCTGTCCAAGACTGCCCCCCGATTCGATCAGTTCGAAAAGCGATTCGACCGCGCGTCGCGACACCACCTCGTAGTCATGGGCCGCCGTGGTCAGCGCCGGACAGGTGTAGCGCGCGTAAGGATGATCGTCATGCGACGCGACCCGCAGGCCGTTCTCCACCCCGTGCCCGACGCGCACACCGCGCTCGTAGCAGGCCGCGAGAAAGCCGATGGCCAGGCGGTCGTTGGAGCACAGCACAGTGCGCGTCGGCAGCAGCCCTTTGTCGAGCACCGACAGCCCTCCGAGGTACCCCACCCGCTCGAAATCCCAGCCCTGCCCTTCGACCCGGATCAGGTGCGGCTCCAACCCCAGCTGCTCCATCTTGGCAAGGTAGGCATCGTGCCGCTTGAAGGCGTTGGGGTTGGCCGGCTCGGTCATCTCGAAGAAGCAGGGCGATTCGCCGGTGCGGGTCAGGTAATCCACCGTCTGCGAGACGAAACTCACGTTGTCCGAGCCGACAAAGGCCTCGCCCACCCCGTCGATATTGCTGTCGAAAAGGATCGTCGGCACGTCCTTGCAGAATTTCTCGATCTCCGAGCGGTCGGAATTGCGCCGCCCGAGCGGCGCCATCAGCACCCCGGCCGGCTTCAGCGACCGCAGCGAATCGAGGATGTCGTTTTCGAAGGCCTGCTTGCCATGCGCGCTGAACAGCGTTGGCTGAAACCCCGCGAGAATGCACCTCTCCTGCAGGTTGCGCGCGATCTCGGCAAAGAACGGGTCGGCGAGGTAGGGCACCACGATGCCGATATTCTTGGTCAGTTTGCGATTCTGGTTCATCGCGAACATGTTCGGCCGGTAATCGTATTTCTCCAGCGCCGCCTCGATCCGGTTTCGGGTACTGGGCCGCACGCTGTCGGGATCGTTGAAGTATTTCGACACCGTCGGACGCGAGATGCCGCTGGCGGCGGCGAACTCTTCCATGTTGCGGAATTTCGGTTGTTTCATCGTCCGGGGTCCGGGTCAGTGCGTTTGGCGCGCAGACTAGCGCGCACTTTACGCGCGCAAAAGTTCTTTTCGAAAATTTTACCTTTATTAACGATCAGAAATTTTCCGGCAGGTCACGGAGTCAGACGACCTCGCCCGCGCTCAACCGATCGAGGAAGGCGTCCGCCTCTTTCAGAACCGTTTTTCGACGATCCTCGTCCATCCGGTCCCAGGTGCGGTACATCTGCGCCATGCGTGGATTGTTCTCGAACCTCTCGCGATGCCGCGTCAGGAAATCCCAGTAGAGCAGGTTGAACGGGCAGGCCCCCTCCCCTGTTTTCTTCGTCACAGAGTAGTGACAGGATTTGCAGTAATCCGACATGCGGTTGATGTAGGCGCCGCTCGACACGTAGGGTTTCGACGCGATCACGCCGCCATCGGCGAACTGGCTCATGCCCACGGTGTTGGGCGCCTCGACCCATTCGAAGGCATCGACATAGACGCGCAGGTACCAGTCGTGCACCTCGGCGGGGTTCACCCCTGCGAGCAGCGCGAAATTGCCGGTGATCATCAGCCGCTGAATATGATGGGCATAGGCCTCGTCCCGGGTCTGCTCCACCGCCTTCGACAGGCAAAGCATGTGCGTTTCGCCGCCCCAGTAGAGCCAGGGCAGCTTGCGCTGATGGTTGAGTCCGTTGCGCCGCGGATAGTCCGGCCCTTCGTGGAAATAGATGCCGCGCACGTATTCTCGCCAGCCGATGATCTGGCGGATGAAGCCTTCGACCGCGTTGATCGGCGCATGCCCGTCGCGATAGGCCGCCTCGGCAGCCTCGCAGACCTCCATCGGCGACAGCAGCCCGATGTTGAGATAGGGCGAGATCAGCGCATGATACAGAAAGCGGTTGTCGCGCAGCATCGCATCCTGGAGATCCCCGAACTTGGGCAGCGCATGTTTGATGAAATGCGCCAGCGCCCGCCGCGCCTGGCCCTGGTCGGTGGCAAAGTGAAACGGGCGCAGCGTGCCGAAACTGTCGCCGAACCGCGCCTCCACGAGGTCCAGCACCGCCTCGACGGTCTCGTCGGGGGTGAACTGCATCGGCCCGCCGAAATCGACCTCGTCCGGCGCCGGCTTGCGGTTGTCGTGGTCGAAATTCCACTGCCCGCCTTCGGGCTTGTCGCCATCCATCAGAAAGCCGGTCTTGCGCCGCATCTCGCGATAGAAATACTCCATCCGCAGCGCCTTTCGGCCTTTTGCCCAGTCCTCGAATTCCTCCAGAGACGCGATGAACCGGTCGTCGCCGAGCATCCGCAGCCTGAGCGGCATGTCCTCAAGCGCCGCGATCAGCCGCCATTCGCCGGGCCGCGTGACCAGCACCTCCTCTGCGCCGGTCTCCTCGGCCCGCCGCAACAACTCTCCGGGGATCGACCCGGCGTTTTCGGTGTCGTCGAGTTCGCTATAGCGCACGTCCCAGCCGTCGTCGCGCATCCGCGCCGCGAATTTCCGCATGGCGGCAAAGATCAGCGCGATCTTCTTGGGGTGATGCTCGACATATTCTGCCTCGGTCATGACTTCGGCCATGACCACGATATCGCCGTCCCTGTCGGCCGCCTTGAGCGCCGACAGATCCTCGGACAGCTGGTCGCCCAGCACCAGAACCAAACGGGTCACCAAGGCACCTCCTCGCCCTGCCAGTCGAAGAATTTCCCGGTGTCTTCCGGCCCCAGCCCATCGATCACCCGCAACAGGTTCTCCGCCGCCTCCGCCGCAGTGACCGTCGGGTTGTGATCCTGGTAGCCTTCGGTGAACCGCGTCTCCACCGTGCCGGGATGCAGCGCCGCCACGCAAAGCTGCCGGTGTGTGCGCCCCAGCTCGACCGCGGCGCCATGCAGCACCTGGTTCACTGCCGCCTTGGCGGTGCGGTAGGAATACCATCCGCCCAGCCGGTTGTCGCCAATGCTGCCGACCCGCGCCGACAGCGCCGCAAAGACCGCGGGCTCCCGCCGCGGCAACAGCCGCACGCTGTGTTTCAGCACCAGCGCCGGCCCCACGGCATTGAGCATAAACTGGTCGACCATGGCCTTCGCCGTCAGCGCCTTCAGCGCTTTTTCCGGCTGCGCGCCCTCGATGACCAGCGCGCCCGTGGCCACGAAGACCAGGTCGAACGGCCCCTCGAGCGCACCCAGGTGCCGCTCGACAGAAGCCTCGTCGGTCACGTCCAGACCGTCGCCCGACCGAGACAGCCCCGTGACAAAGACGCCCCGCGCCTCCAGTGCCTCCGCAACCGCGGATCCGATGCCGCCGCTGCGGCCGATGATCAATGCCCTGTCCATGCCCCGGACCTAGCCGCCGCCCCTCCCGGTTCAAGCGCCCTGTTCCGCCGCCCTCACCAGGCGCCTAGGTCCTCCCTTCTTCGGTTTCGAAAATACCTCGGAGGTTTGGAGGCAGAGCCTCCATATGCGCGGCACGCGCATCCCGCAACGCCGCCTCCATCTACCGCAATTCCCGCTTTTCATTTGCCCGCAGCCTCCCTAAACTGCGCCACATGATGACACCGGCCCATATCGCATTTGCAAACCGCGCCCCCGGCGCGGCGCTGCTGCGTGGCCTGCTTCTCCTAATCCGCCTCTGAGCGTGCCGTCACGGCGCGACCGCTCAGAGGAGGCTTCGTCCGCGCCGGACCACCAGGAGAAGATCGAGAGAGAATATCAGACATGACCGTATCCGACACATCCCCCGCGAATGACCGTGTGGTGATTTTCGACACCACCTTGCGCGACGGCGAACAATCCCCCGGCGCCACCATGACCCATGCCGAAAAGCTCGAGATCGCAGAGCTGCTGGACGACATGGGCGTCGACATCATCGAGGCCGGCTTTCCCATCGCCTCCGAAGGCGACTTCCGCGCCGTCAGCGAGATCGCGCAACGCTCCAAGGACTCGGTGATCTGCGGGCTCGCCCGCGCGCAATACGCCGATATCGACCGCTGCTGGGAGGCGGTGAAACACGCGAAACAGCCGCGCATCCACACCTTCATCGGCACCTCGCCGCTGCACCGCGCGATTCCGAACCTCACCCAGGACGAAATGGCCGAGCGCATCCACGACACGGTCACCCACGCCCGCAACCTCTGCGACAATGTGCAGTGGTCGCCGATGGACGCGACGCGGACCGAGTGGGACTACCTCGCCCGCGTCGTCGAGATCGCGATCAAGGCCGGGGCCACCACGATCAACATTCCCGACACCGTGGGCTACACCGCGCCGGTGGAAAGCGCCGACCTGATCCGCAGGCTCATCGCCGAGGTGCCGGGCGCCGACGAGGTGATCTTCGCCACCCATTGCCACAACGATCTGGGCATGGCGACGGCCAACAGCCTCGCCGCCGTGGCGGGCGGCGCGCGGCAGATCGAATGCACGATCAACGGCCTTGGCGAACGCGCCGGCAACACCGCGCTCGAAGAGGTGGTGATGGCGCTCAAGGTCAGGTCGGACATCATGCCCTGGCACACGCGGGTGGACACCAAGAAGATCATGCACATCTCGCGCCGCGTCGCGACCGTCTCGGGCTTCGCCGTGCAGTTCAACAAGGCCATCGTCGGCAAGAACGCCTTCGCGCACGAGAGTGGCATCCACCAGGATGGCATGCTCAAGAACGCCGAGACCTTCGAGATCATGCGTCCCGAGGACGTGGGCCTTTCGGCGACCAACCTCGTCATGGGCAAGCATTCGGGCCGCGCCGCCCTGCGCGACAAGCTGCGCCAGATGGGTGTCGAGGTGGGGGACAACCAGCTCAAGGACATCTTCGTGCGGTTCAAGGAACTCGCCGACCGCAAGAAAGAGGTCTATGACGACGACATCCTCGCCCTGGTGACCGCGACGACCGAGGGCGCGGCCGACCGGCTGCAGATCGTCAACCTGCGCGTTGTCTGCGGCACCGGCGGCCCCGCCGAGGCGCAGCTCGAGATGGAGATCGACGGCAAGGAAGTCTCGGCCAGTGCGCAGGGCGACGGCCCTGTGGACGCCAGCTTCAAGGCGGTGCGCGAACTGCATCCCAACGCCGCGCGCCTGCAGCTCTACCAGGTCAACGCCGTGACCGAGGGCACGGACGCCCAGGCCACGGTCTCGGTCCGGCTCGAAGAGGACGGCATGATTGCCACCGGCCAGTCGGCGGACACCGACACGGTGGTGGCCTCGGCCAAGGCCTACGTCAACGCGCTCAACCGCCTGCTGGTCCGCCGCGACAAGGTCGGCAAGGACGTCAAGGAAATCAGCTACAAGGATGTCAGCTGAGACGGATCGACCGGCCCGCCGCATGCTGCGGGCCGGTTCGTTTCGCGACATCGCTCCGGCGTCAGGCCGGCAGCCTGACCCGCCCGTGACATGTCGCAGGTCCGGGTTTTCCTCACCGGCCCGCATCGTTGTCCAAGCGCCGCCAGAGTATCCGCGGCGGCACCGGTGGACAGGGTTGCCCCGCCGTCAGGCGCTTCGTGCCTCCGGTCAGACCGTCTTCGGCTCCAGCTCCACCGACCAAAGCTCCACATCGGCGCTGTCCATCAGCCGCACCGTCATCACGCCGGTATCGGCGGCAATGTCGACCTTGCCGAAGAATTGCAGCCCGTCGCTCGGCGGCAGATTGGCCTGTCCCGCCTCGGGATGCTTGGCAAAGCGCACCTCGGGGCCGAAAGTGTTGTCATAGTCCGACGGGCCGAACGTCCCGGCGTGCAACGGGCCCGAGACGAATTCCCAGAACGGTTCGAACTCCTGGAACACCGCACGGTCGGGGGAGTAGTGATGCGCCGCGGTATAATGCACATCCGCCGTCAGCCACACCGTGTTGGCGATGCCGGCCGCCTTGATGAACGACAGAACGGCCGCGATGTCCTGCTCGCGCCCCAGCACCGGGCCGTCGCCGTTGGCGCCGTTCTCCATCGCCGCGTCGCCGTCGCGCACCATCATCCCGATGGGCATGTCGGAGGCGATGACCTTCCACGTTGCGGTCGAGGCGATCATCTCGCGCTTGAGCCAGGCCAGCTGGTCGGGCCCGAGGAACGGCGTGCCGCCTTCTTCGGTATTGGCGGTGTTGTCGCCGCGATAGCTGCGCATGTCGATCACGAAGATATCCAGAAGCGGTCCGTAGGAGACCTTGCGATAGACCCGCATCGGCTCGGCCAGGGTCTGGCGCGTCGGCATCATCTCGTGAAACGCCCGCGCGGCCCGGGCCGACAGGGTCTGCATCGACTTCACCGTGTAGCGGTCGTCGGCGGCCAGCACCTCGTTGGGGTACCAGTTGTTCGTCACCTCGTGGTCGTCCCACTGCGAGATCATCGGCACAGCGGCATTGAAGGCCTGCACGTTGCGGTCCGTGTAGTTGTAGAGGTGTTGGCCGCGAAATTCGTCCAGCGTCTCGGCCACCTTGGTCTTGGCCGGGGTCACGAGGTTTTTCCAGATCGTCCCGTCCGCCAGTTCGACCTCTTCCTTGAGCGGGCCGTCGGCATAGACCGTATCGCCCGAATGCAGGAAGAAGTCCGGGCGGTGGCTCAGCATCGTGGCATAGGTGGTCATGCCGCCGCGATCCTCGTCGATGCCCCAGCCCTGCCCCGCGGTGTCCCCCGACCAGACAAAGCTCACGTCCCGGTTACCCATAGGAGCGGTCCTGAACTTGCCCAGGACCGGCTCTGACAGGGTGTTGTCGGCAAGATCGCTCATGGTCACGCGGTAGAAGACGTCCTGATCGCTGGGCAGGCCGGTCAACGCCAGCTTGCCGGTGAAATCGGTCGGCGTGCCCACGGCAAGGCCCGGCACTGTGCGCGGGTCGGACAGGCTCTCGGTGGTGGACCATTCCACCTTCATGCGCGCCTCGCGGTCGGCGCGCGCCCAGATGACCGCGCCGTCATGGGCGACATCGCCCGACATCACGCCGTGGGTGATCAGCGGGCGCGATTGCGCGCGGCTGAGCGCCGGGACGCAAAGCGCGGCGCCCAGCGCGGCACCCCCCAGCAGAGTCTGACGGCGGGAAAAGGAAATGCGCGGCATGTGGAACTCCCTAATGGCTGTTTCGCCGGGGAGCTTCTGCAGGGATGGTAACAACCTGTGGTCGCCGGGACGACAGAACCGTGAAGATTTGGTGATGACCGCAGGCCCGCGCGGTTCCGGTCATATGCGACAGGCGGCCCGACGTCTCGATGCGGCAGCGACAGCCCCGCCCTTTCGGGAAGATCCAGCTATTCGCCCAGCGCGATCCCCTCGCGCCGCGGGTCGGCGCCGCCGCGCAGGCCGTCCGGTGTCACTGCAATGGCGTGCAGGCCGGAGTTGAGGTCGCGCAGGTTCACTTCGTAGCCCAGCGCCTCGAGATCCGGGGCGAGCGTTTCCAGAGGCGTGCCCATTTCCAGGTCGAAGGCGCCGAAGCGGTTGACCGCGTGGCCGATGCTCACCGCCTGCTGCACATCGAGGCCCCAGTCGACGTAGGAGATGATCGCCTTGGTCACGTAGCCGATGATGCGGCTGCCGCCAGGGCTGCCCACGACCAGCACGGGCGCCCCGTCGCGGCGCAGGATCGTCGGCGCCATGGAGGAGCGCGGGCGCTTGCCCGGCTCCACCCGGTTGGCGATGGGCACGCCGTCCGCATGGCTGCGGAAGGAGAAATCCGTCAGTTCGTTGTTCAGCAGGAAGCCGCTCACCATCAGCCGCGAACCGAAAGCGTTCTCGATCGTGGTCGTCATCGACAGCGCGTTGCCGAAGCTGTCGACGATGGAGATATGCGAGGTCGAGGGGAACTCGATGCTCTCGTCCTCGGCCCAGTTCATCGCGTGGTCGAATTCGGGATCGCCGGCGCTGACTTCGGGCAGCGCATCGTCGCCCTGCAAAAGCTCCGCCCGCTGCGCAAGGTAGCCTTCGGCCACCAGCCCGGTGACCGGAACGGGAACGAAATCGCTGTCGGCCATGTAGCGGCCCCGGTCGGCAAAGGCCAATCGCGAGGCATCGCCGATGAGCCGCCAGGCTTCGGCATCGGCCACGCCCGGCATCTCGAACCGGTCGAGCATACCGAGGATCTGCCCCACGGTCAGCGCGCCAGAGGATGGCGGGCCCATGCCGCAGGCCTCGTATCCGCGGTAGGGCACGCAGACCGCGGGGCGTTCCTTGACCTCGTAGATGGCGAAGTCGGCGGGGGCCAGCACGCCCGGGTTGCCCTCGGCGCCGCGCACGCGATCGACGATGGCCGTGGCGATGTCGGAGGTATAGAAGACATCCGCGCCCTCGGTCGCGATCCGGCGCAGCACCTCCGCATAGGCGGCATTCGTCAGGGTCTGTCCGGCCTCAATCGGCGCGCCCTCGGGCAGGAAATAGGCGGCGGTGTCGGGAAAGCGGGCCAGACGCTCGGCATCCTCGGCCACCAGCGACGCCAGCCGCGGTGACACGGCAAAGCCGTCCTCGGCCAGCGTGATGGCCTCGTTGAAGAGGCCCGACCACTCCGCCGTGCCCCAGCGGTCATGCGCCGACTGCATCAGTGCCGGGGTGCCCGGCACGCCGACCGACCGTCCGCCGACCACCGCGTCGAAGAAATCGAGCGGCATGCCCGCCTCGTCCTGGAAGAGCCGCGGCGTCGCGGCCAGGGGGGCGGTCTCGCGCCCGTCGAGCGTGGTGATCTCGCCGCTGGCGCCGTCGTGCCAGACCAGAAAGGCCCCGCCGCCCAGTCCCGAGGATTGCGGTTCGACCAGCCCCAGCACCGCCTGTACTGCGACCATGGCGTCCGCAGCGGTGCCGCCATCGCGCAGCACCCGCGCCCCGGCGGATACGGCGTGCGGGTTGGCCGCGGCGATCATCCAGTCCCGCGCTTCGAACGGCCGGCCCTCGGCCTTGGCCCGCAGCGCGTCGGCCACGGGTTCCGAGATGGCTTCGAAGGCGCCTGCGTCGATGGACGTGGCGCTTTCGGGCGCCACGGCATCGGCCGCCTCCTGCGCCCAAAGCGGCCCGGTCAGAGCGAGGAAAGCGCCTGAAATCAAAGCTATACGAATCAACACGACCCCTCCGAAATCCCACCACGCGAAAAGGTTAACACGGTTTCCACAGGCGGTTGAGGACAAAGGGCGGTCATTCTGGCGCGGATTGGCTACAGCATCGACGGCACGACCTGGTCCGGCGGCCGGTGGCCGTCGGCGAAGGTCTTGACGTTCAGCAGCACCTTCTCGCCCATCTCGATCCGGCCCTCCAGCGTGGCCGAACCCATGTGCGGCAGCAGCACGACATTGGGCAGCGCGCGCAGGTCCGGATTCACGTCGGTGCCGTGTTCGTAGACATCGAGCCCCGCGCCGGCCAGTTCGCCCGATTTCAGCATCCGCGCCAGGGCGTTTTCGTCGATCACCTCTCCGCGGCTGGTGTTCACGATCACGGCGCTGGGTTTCATCAGCTTGAGCCGCCGGGCGTTGAGCAAGTGGAAGGTCGAGGGCGTATGCGGACAGTTGACCGACAGTATGTCCATGCGCGCCACCATCTGGTCGAGGCTGTCCCAGTAGGTCGCCTCGACCGCTGCCTCGGCTTCGGGGCGCAGGCGGCGGCGGTTGTGGTAGTGGATCTGCATGCCGAAGGCGCGGGCGCGGCGCGCCACCGCAGTGCCGATCCGGCCCATGCCGAGGATGCCGAGCCGCCGCCCGCCCAGCCGGCCGCCGAGGAAGGCCGTGGGCGCCCAGCCGGTCCAGTCCCCGGCCTGCATGGTCGACAGGCCCTCGGGGATGCGGCGGGTCACCGACAGCATCAGCGCCAGGGTCATGTCGGCGGTGTCCTCGGTCACCACGCCGGGGGTGTTCGACACCAGGATCCCGCGGCTGCGGGCGGTGGCCACGTCGATGTGGTCGACCCCGGCGCCAAAGCTCGCGATCAGGCGCAGCCGCTCTCCGGCCTGGCCGATGAGGCCCGCGTCGATCGTATCGGTCACGGTGGGCACCAGTACGTCCGTGTCCTGCATGGCGGCAGCCAGTTCGGCCCGGGTCATCGGCGTGTCGTCGTCGCGCAGGCGCACGTCGAAAAGCTCGGTCAACCGGGTTTCGACCGCTTCCGGCAAGCGTCGCGTAACGACAACACTCAGACGTTTTGATGGCATGCCCCGGCTCCTCGCTCTTTCCCTTGTCGCCCCGTCTTGGCACAGTGTCCGAAGTCAGGACGGGGCACAAGAACTCCGCCGGAAAATCTCTGGGCAGGATCGGGAATGATCAGGAAACTTTGGGGACTGGGGCTGTGTCTGGCCCTGCTGTGCGGGGCGTCTCTGGCGCAGGCCGCCGAAGAACGCGGGCCGGTCACGAACCTGCCGCTGCCGCGGTTCGTGTCGATGAAGGCCGGAGAGGGCAACGTGCGCCGCGGCCCGTCGCTGACCCACCGTATCGACTGGGTCTACACGCGCCGCGACATGCCGCTGGAGATCACCGCCGAATACGGGCACTGGCGCCGGGTGCGCGACCGCGAAGGCGCCGGCGGATGGGTACACTATTCGCTGCTCTCGGGCGTGCGCACGGTCATCGTCGAAGAGGATATGCTGGACATCCGCAGCCGCCCCGATGTTGCCGCGCCGGTCGAGGCGCGGCTGCGCGCGGGCGTCATCGCCTATCTGGGCGAATGCGCGCAGGACTGGTGCGAGTTGCAGGCCGGCGGCTATGACGGCTGGGCGCGCCGCAGTGCGCTTTGGGGCGTGACCGCCGCCGATCTGCAGAACTGACCCGGGTGCCGCCGCGGCCGGCGCGCCGCCGTTTCAGGCCGCTTCGTGCATCAGGATTGCCGCCTCGGACGGCGTCAGGTTGCGACGGGCATATCCACCGTAAACATTCGGATTTTCGGAAACGCCGGGCAGATGGCGCTGCAGGCGAAGGCGGTCACCTTCGGCCAGCGTCGTGAGCGCGGTGCTGGCGGGATGGAAGCTCTCGGTCTCGACCCCGTTGGCGAAAAGCACCTCGTGGCGCGGCAGCAGCAGGTGCACATAGGTCACTTCGCGCGCCTGGCTGTCCAGAACCACGGTACTGCCGTTGATCAGGTCACGCGCGGCGACCAGCACTTCGGAGGTGTTGAACAGCGACTGCGCCACAGCGCCGCGCACGACCATGCGATGCTCCGGCGACACCAGAAATTCCTCGTCGGGACGTTCGATCCCGAAGGCGCCGGCGCGGATTCGGATCGGCCGCAGACGCGGCATCGCGAAAAGCCGGGCGCCCGACATGCGGCGGCTGCCGATCCACTGCACCTGCTGCGCGCCGCTGTCCTTGGTCTGCACCCAATCGCCTTCGCGCAGGTCCTCGACCCGGACAAACCCATCGGGGGTGGTCAGTCGCGTTCCAGGCGTGAAACAGATTACCCCGCCGCCCTGTTCGGCGCTTTCCGCCTGCATCAGCCGCGGCTCCAGCGTGTGGTGCACGATCCAGAGATCGCAGCTCCGCGGCGGCAGTTCGTCGACGAACATCAGCAGCGGGGCCGTGTCCGGCGCCACCTCGATCAACGTGACGGTGTAGCTTTGCGCGCCGTCGGTGACGACAAAGGAACTGTCCGCCAGCGGATGCGACACCTCGATGTCGCCCGGTCTGCGTGTGTCCGCAACGGCGGCGCCGACCAGCCGGCGCACCATCCGCGCGGCGCGTCTGCGAATATCCGCCTCGCCATCCGCCTGATCCAGTCGCAGCAAGGATGTCGGCCCGTCGACCCGGACCGCGTCTCCCTTCCATGACCATGCCGCCCCCACTGCAAGGGATGACACCGGAGCGGCCTTGAGACCGTCTATGTCCGTTTGCGACCAGGAGATGACGAACGTGCCTCGAAAGCCCGTTCCCATGATACCTGTATGCCTGCTCTTGTCTTTTTATAATTGAGTCAGATTTAACAGACGGGGCGTGTTGTGAAAAGCCTGACGGCACCCAAGGCCTGTCCCGCCATGTGTCCCAAGACATAGTGGTTGCAATTCAGCAACGCCATTTTCGCCCGAAGGTTGAGCAGTCGCGTCGAGAGATCGACCGATCAACCAATAGGTGCGCAGACTCGATCAACACCCGTAAACCTACCAAATTTTGTGAATTGCGGGATTGACCAAACATTGAGCATTTGAAAAGTTGTTCGGGCGCGAAACGCGTCAAATCCATCAAGCTGGACCGTCAATTTGCCTTAATGCCATTTTCACGACATCCGTTTCAGAACTGGCTTGCGATCAGCCAGAAATGCGGTCCACGTCCTGAAAGTGGTTTCGAACCAAAGAGAAGCCCATGACCACATACACTTACGATTCCATATTTTTCACGTTCGGCAATGACGATCTTGTCGAGGACTTTTCGTCCTCCAGCGTATCGCTCGTTACCGCGCCGATCATATCCGCACTGGACTACTCATTCGGCTCCGAAACCAACGAAGACGGCCTGCGCAACATCGCACCGGTCAATGCGAATGAAATCTACACATTGCTGATCGACGGGCAGGTTGACCGCGATGAGTTCGTGACGGTGGCAAAGGTCGACTGGAACGACGGCGGCGTCAATAAATCCACTTTCATCATTCTCATCGAAGACGAAAATGGCGGGAATCATGTCGTTTTCCTCGGCGGCGACAACCCTCAGCTTGTTTCGGCCGCTGCATTCGATGAGTTCAATAGCAAGGTCACCGGAATCTCCAACCCATTGAGCGGCCCGTTCTCGCCAGGGTCCCCAATCGACTTGAATGCCATCCCGACGGTTTCCGTGACCAACAACGATCTCATCATCGGCTTCGACGACGGCGAAGTCCTGAACGGCGGCATCGGCAATGACACGATCATAGCCGAAGGTGGCGACGATACGATCATTCCCGGACAGGGCGAAGACGTCATCAATCCCGGCACCGGCAACGACACCGTTGATCTGACGCGTGTCGGCGGTGACGACTCCTACCTTGTCATCGACCATTCCGACCTGAACAGCGGCATTTTAGCTTCGATCAACGGCCGGACCAACACCGCCACGATCAACAAGTTCGCGCAAGGGACCACCACGCTGATCAACGTGCGGGACGAACTGAGCCTCGAGGGGATGGGCATCCACGGCACCTCCACAGGCGACAGTTTCTTTGCCGTCATCGGCGGGGACGATTTCCTCGCCATCCGGCCCGGCGAGGGCGATGACACCATCGAAGTAGGGGCCGCGAACGAAGGCTACATCCGGCTCGATTACCGCGACTCTGCGGACGCGGTGCAGGTCGACCTGGACGCCGGCACCGTGCAGAGAGGCGTGTTCACCGACACGATCATCGGCGTGATCCCCGAAGTGCGCGGCTCCAACAACGATGACACGCTGATCGGCAACAGTCTCGATAACATCTTCAACCCCCGTCGCGGCAACGACACGATCGACGGCGCGGGCGGCTTCGACCTTGTGCGCTATGACCGCAACGGCGTCACCGCTCTCGAGGTCGATCTCGAAGCGGGGACGGCGATCGGCACCTGGGACGGCCAGGCCTTTTCCGACGAGCTCGGCAACATCGAATACATCCGCGGCTCGCGGGTTGGGAATGACAGCATCGTCGGAAGCACAGGCGGCAACCGGCTGCGCACTTTCGATGGCAGCGACACGATCAACGGCAACGGTGGCGACGACATCATCGAGGATCTCGGCGACAGCGGGACCGATCTTGCCATCGTTGCAAGCACCCTCGACAACATCAGCAAGACAGAGATCGACGGCAACAACGCTCTGGTTATCTTTGCCAGCACGGGCATCAGCTCCTACTTCGGCATCGAACAATTCCGGGTCGGGAGCACCACATACACCCAGCAGCAGCTGATCGATGCAGTCGCGGGTAACGTCCCGCCGCCGGCCGGTCCCAGCAACGGCGATGACGATATCCTCGGCACCGACGATGCGGAGTTCATCGACGCTTTGGCCGGCAACGACGACGTGGACGGCGCAGGCGGCGATGATACGATCGACGGCGGCACCGGCAACGATACGATTGATGGCGGCGACGGCACGGACACGGCCCTCTTGAACGTCAATCTGGACCAGGTCGGCACCGTGACGCAGAACAACGACGGGTCGATCACCATCGTTTCGGCGCAGGGCACGGATACCTACACCAATGTCGAACTCTTCGATCTGAACGGCACCGTGGTAACCGCCACCGCAATCCTGGGCGGGCCCTTCAGCACCGAGGAGAGCGAAGGCGACGACATCCTGACCGGCGGCACTGAAGACGACAGGATCGAAGGCGGCGATGGCAACGACACCATCAACGGCGGCGACGGCAACGACGGGCTGAAAGGCGGGAACGACGACGACCTGCTGGTCGGCGGTCCGGGCGACGACCGGCTGCCCGGCGAAGGCGGCAACGACACGATCATCGGCAATGCCGGCAACGACCGCCTGGGCGGCGGACCCGGCAATGACCTGATGATCGGCGGCCTTGGCAACGACAGCGGCGGCGCCGGGCCGGGCGACGATACGATCTATGCCGGTGACGGAAACGACGTCTTCAACAGCGGCATCGGCAACGATTATATCGACCAGGGTGCGGGCGACGACCGCTCGGGCGGCAGTTTCAACAACGACACGATCTTTGGTGGCACCGGCAACGATACGATCGGCGGTGGCGAAGGCTTCGATCTGCTCTATGGCGAAGACGGCGACGACCAGTTCGGCGGCGGCGGCTTCAACGACACCATCTTTGGCGGCAACGGCAACGATCTGATCAACGGCGGCGAAGGCAATGACCTGTTGCACGGCGACGCCGGGAACGACACGCTGAACGGTGGCTTCGGCAATGACACCGTCATTGGCGGCTCTGGTGCCGACGAATTCTTCTTCAATTCGCTCTTCGGCGACGGCACCACGGTGGTGGAGGACTTCGAGCAAGGCGCCGACATGCTGCGCTTTGTCGGCCTGCGCAGCACGGACCGCGATATCGAACGCCTGAACATCACGAACACGACGTTCGACGGACAGCAATCAGTCACGATGAGCTATGCCGATCACACGGTTATCGTGCTTGGCGAAAACGCCAATTCGTTCGACGACAGCGACTTCCTGTTCGGCTGATCCGGCTTCACGGAAAATGCGGGCGGTCCGGTCTCCGGGCCGCCTTTTTCTTTTCGGCAGCTTGCGCCGTGACGTCGCGTTCACGTGCCGAACTGCGCCGCACCTACTGCGCCGCGGTGCGCAGGCTCGCCATCAACTGGTGGAACTTCTCGCCCTGCACCGCCACGTGGTCGCGCAGGGTATCGGCGGCGATCGCGGCATCGCCCGAGCGCAGGGCGGCGACGACGGTTTCGTGTTCGGCCATGGACTGCGCCATGCGCCCGCGCCAGCGCAGCTGCACCCGGCGGAAGGGCTTGAGGCGACGGTGCAGGCGCAGCGCCTCGGCCTCGAGCACCGCGTTGCCCGATTGCCGGTAGATCACGTGATGAAAAACCTCGTTGGCATGGTAGTAGCCATCGGCGTCGCCGGCCGCCACCGCGGCCTTGCAACGGCGGTTCGCTTCTTCGAGGTCGTCCAAGGCCGCGTCCGAGATACGCGATGCCGCAAGCCGCGCGCAGGAGGCTTCGAACTCGGCCATGGCTTCGAACATCTGCATCAGCTCGACCGGGCCGGGCTGGCGGATGAAGACCCCGCGCCTTGGCCGCTGCTCGGCCAGCCCCGAGGCCACAAGCCTTTGTAAAGCCTCGCGAATCGGAGTTCTCGACACCCCGAATCGCTGCGCGAGGGTGATCTCGTCCAGACGGTCGCCGTCGCCGTATTCGCCGGAAAAGACCAGCTCTTCCAGGGCATCGGCAATCTCGATCGGGTGCGGTCTGTCCATGGCGATAGTCTACGTTAGACAGATGTTTGTCGGCAAGATGGAATTTCTTGTATACAAGATGTTTGACTCCGCATGCGCAATGAGTCAGGCTTCGGCCAAGCCCCGTCGGAGGAGGTCGGGGTCAAATCCGGGAGGAGAGAAAGAATGAAGTACCTAGCAACCACCGCCATCGCTGCATTGACCGCGGCGAGCCTGGCATCCGCCGCACAATCCGCGGAACTGCGCCTGTCGCACCAGTGGTCGAATTCGGACGTGCGCCACCAGGTCGCGCAGATCGTCGCCGACGAAGTCGCCGCCGCCGATGTCGACCTCGACATCCGCATCTTCGGCTCGCAGTCGCTGTTCAAGGCGCGCGAGCAGTACACGCCGCTCAGCCGCGGGCAACTCGACATGACCGTGCTGCCGCTGAGCTATGCCGGCGGACAGCAGCCCGCCTACAACCTCACGCTGATGCCCGGCCTGGTGAAGAACCACGACCACGCCGCGCGGCTGGTCGAAAGCCCGTTCATGGACTCGCTCGAAGAGATCATGGCCGGCGATGACGTGATGGTGCTGGTGCACGGATACCTGGCGGGCGGTTTCGCCGGCAAGGAGGGCTGCATCACCGCGCCCGACGACGTGCAGGGCAAGCAGACCCGCGCCGCCGGCAAGGCGTTCGAGCAGATGCTCGCGGGCGCCGGCGCCTCGATCGCGTCGATGTCCTCGGCCGAGATCTACAACGCCATGCAGACCGGCGTTCTGGACGCGGCCAACACCTCGTCCTCGAGCTTCGTCAGCTACCGCATCTACGAGCAGGTGGCCTGCTACACCCCGCCGGGCGATTACGCGCTGTGGTTCATGTACCAGCCGCTCTTGATGAACAAGAGCACCTTCGACGGCCTGACCGAAGAGCAGCAGGCGGCGCTGATGGCCGCCTCGGAAAAAGCGCAGGCCTTCTATCTCGAAGAGGCCAAGAAGGAAGATGCCGAAAGCCGCACGGTCTTTGCCGACAACGGCGTGGAGATCGACGACATGACCGCCGAGGAATTCGCCGCCTGGCAGGACATCGCTGCCGAGACGTCCTACAAGGCCTTCGTCGAGGAAACGCCGAACGGCCAGGAACTGCTCGACATGGCGCTGTCCGTCGAGTGATCCCGCTGCGGGCGCGCCGCGCAAGGCGCGCCCCACCCTGCCCTTACCCACAGTCCCGACAGGAGGCCAGATGTCCGGCCCAAGCCCTCAAGGTGCCGCGCGCACCGGTGATAACCCGTTCCTGAAAGCCGTCGCCGCGATCTCGACCCTGGCGGGCTGGGTGTCCGCCGCGATGATCGTCATCGCGGTCTGCATCGTGTGCCAGATGATCTTTGTGCGCTTCGTGCTGAACGGCTCCACCGTCTGGCAGACCGAGGCGGTGATCTACCTGATGATCGCCGCAACGCTGATCGGGCTGCCGTATGTGCAGCGCCTGCGCGGTCACGTGAACGTGGACCTCGTGCCGCTGGCGCTGCCGATGAAGGCGCGCAAGGTGCTGTGTATCTTCACCCTCGGCCTGTCGGCGCTGATCATCGCGACCATGCTCTTTTATGCCTATGAATTCTGGCACTTCGCCTGGGCACGCGGCTGGCGCTCGGACACGGTCTGGGGCGTCATGCTCTGGAAGCCCTACCTGTCTCTGCCCATCGGCCTGGCGCTTCTGCTGCTACAGTTGCTGGCCGACCTTTACGCGGTGATCGCCGATATCGACAAACCCTTCGGGATCGAGGCCGAGGGCCTCACCGCCCGCGCCACCGGAGACCTCTGATGGACCCGCTCGTTCTTGGCGCCCTGGTCGCCGTCACCACCATTCTCGTGCTCTTTTCAGGCGTGTCCGTGGCCATCGGCCTGCTGATCGTCTCGGCCGGTTTCCTGATCGTCTTCGACGGGATGCGGTCGCTCGAACTGATGCCGGAAATCCTGTTCGGCAAGCTCGACAATTTCGCGCTTCTGTCGATCCCGATGTTCATCATCATGGGGTCGTCCATCGCCTCGACCCGGGCGGGCGCCGACCTTTACGAGGCGCTCGAACGCTGGCTGACCCGGGTGCCGGGCGGGCTTGTGGTGTCGAACCTCGGCGCCTGCGCGCTCTTTTCGGCGATGTCCGGATCGAGCCCCGCGACCTGCGCCGCCATCGGCAAGATGGGCATCCCCGAGATGCGCAAGCGCGGCTATCCCGACGGCGTGGCCGCAGGCTCTATCGCCGCCGGCGGCACGCTGGGCATCCTCATTCCGCCCTCGGTCACGATGATCGTCTACGGCATCGCCACCGAAACCTCGATCGGACGGCTGTTCCTCGCGGGTGTGTTTCCGGGACTGATGCTCGTGGCGCTGTTCATGGCCTGGTCGATCTACGCCACCTGGCGGGCCGGAGATGCGGCTGTCCTGACACCGACCGACTACTCCTGGCGGCAGAAATTCGAGATCCTGCCGCGGGTGCTGCCGTTCTTCTTCATCATCCTCGGCGTGCTCTATGCCATGTACGGCGGCATCGCCACGCCGTCCGAGACCGCCGCCGTCGGTGCCCTGCTCTGCCTGCTGATCGCCATTGTCATCTATCGCATGTGGCATCCGCGCGCGCTCTGGGTGGTGCTGCGCGACAGCACGCGGGAATCGGTGATGATCCTCTTCATCATCGCCGCGGCGGGCGTCTTCAGCTACATGCTCAGCTCGCTCTTCATCACGCAAAGCATCGCGGAATGGATCGGCACACTTGACGTGAACCGCTGGGTGCTGATGGGGGCGATCAACGTCTTCCTGATCATCGCGGGCTTCTTCCTGCCGCCCGTGGCGGTGATCCTGATGGCTGCGCCGATCCTGCTGCCGATCATCACCACCGCAGGCTTCGACCCGATCTGGTTCGCCGTGGTGCTGACCATCAACATGGAGATCGGCCTGATCTCGCCGCCGGTGGGTCTGAATCTTTACGTCATCAACGGCATCGCGCCGGACATTTCCCTGCGCACGATCCTGACCGGATCCCTGCCCTACGTGGCCTGCATGCTTCTGGCCATCGTGCTGCTTTGCCTGTTCCCGGGCATCGCCACCTGGCTGCCCGATATGGTAATGGGAGCCGCGCTATGAGTTTTCTGGCCGAACTCATGTCAACCGTCTTCGAACGGCGCTACCGCCGCTCCTCGGCGCGGGACGACCGGCCCATCGAAGAGCTTTGCACCGATTTGCTGGGCAATTCCGGCGAGGTGTCGGGCGGGGTGCTGGCGCGGCTGATCCTCGACCGCTACGCCAGCCTCGACTGGGAAGACAAACGCGCCTTCTTCGCCTTTCTCACCGGATCGCAGGGCATCGACGTCGCCACGGTGCGGGCCGCACTCGACAGCTTCGAGGCCGCGCCGGACAAGGCCAGCTACCGCGCGCTGATGGCCGCCTGCGAGCCCGACCGGCAGGAGTTGGCGCGGCGGCTGAACCAAGTGCCGGGCGCCACGGAACGGCTGGTGGAAATGCGCGCCGACCTGCTGGCGATGCTGCCCGAGAACCCCGAATTCGCCATGCTCGACCTCGATTTCCGGCACCTCTTCGCGTCTTGGTTCAACCGCGGTTTTCTGGTGCTGCGTCCGATCAACTGGGAAACGCCGGCGGAGATCCTTGAAAAGATCATCGCCTACGAGGCGGTGCACGCGATAGACAGCTGGGACGACCTGCGCCGCCGGGTACAGCCCGAGGACCGACGCTGTTTCGCCTTCTTCCATCCGGCGATGCCCAACGAGCCGCTGATCTTCGTCGAAGTGGCGCTGACCCGCGGCGTGCCCGGATCGGTACAGGCGCTGCTGGCCAAGGGTCGCGACGTGCTGGAGGCCGAGAAGGCCGACACAGCGACCTTCTACTCGATCTCCAACTGCCAGTCGGGGCTTGCGGGAATTTCCTTCGGCAATTCGCTGATCAAGCAGGTGGTGGCGGACCTGTCGCGCGCCCTGCCGAAGCTTTCGACCTTCGTCACCCTGTCGCCGATCCCGGGACTCACGCGCTGGCTGGCGGCCAACGACCGCAGCCTCGACGGCGCCGACGCCGCCCGCGCCCGGGCGCTTGCGGCGCATTACCTGATCCAGGCCAAGCGTCCCGATGGCCGCCCCGTCGATCCGGTGGCGCGGTTCCACCTCGGCAACGGCGCCGAGGTGCACAATGTCCATGCCGATGCGGACACCTCCGAGAACGGACGCCGCCAGTCCGGCGGGGTGATGGTGAACTACCTCTACGACCGCGCACGCATCACCCAGAACCACGAGAAATTCGCCGCTGACGGAACCATTGCCGCCTCCTCCGAGGTGCGCAGCCTGGCCGCCATCGCGCTCGAAGACGCCTGAGGAGCCGCCCATGGCCAACCCGCTTTACGACACGCTGTTCGGCCGCCACGCCGGCCGCGACACGCCGTTCCTGCACCTGCCGGACGGCAGCACGCTGACGCACGACGCCTTTCTGCGCATGACCGCGCGCTTCGCGCACCGGCTGACTGGCCTTGGCCTCGCCCCCGGCGACCGGCTGGCGCTGCAGGTCGAGAAATCGCCCGAGGCGCTGGCGGTCTACGCCGCCTGCGCGCAGGCGGGCGTGGTGTTCCTGCCGCTCAACACCGGCTACACCGGCGACGAGATCGCCTATTTCGTGGAGAACTCCGGCGCCCGCCTGCTGATCTGTGACGGCGCCCGCGAAGAGGCGCTGGCCCCGGTCGCGGCAAAGTGCGGTGCACAGATCGGGACGCTGAACGCCGACGGCTCGGGCAGCTTCAGCCGTGGCGCCGCGGATCTGTCGGAAGAGTTCGCGACGGTCACGCGCGAGGCCGACGACCTTGCGGCCTTCCTCTATACCTCCGGCACCACGGGCCGGTCGAAAGGCGCGATGCTCACCCAGCGCAACCTGCTGTCGAATGCCGAGACTTTGGCGGACTATTGGCAATTCACCGATGCGGACACGCTGCTGCACGCGCTGCCGATCTTTCACACCCATGGGCTCTTCGTCGCGACCAACGTGACGCTGGTGGCGGGCGGCGCGCTTATCTTCATGCCGAAGTTCGAGCTCGACCGGATGATCGCCGAGATGCCCCGTGCAACGGCGCTGATGGGCGTGCCGACCTTCTACACGCGGCTGCTGTCGGACGACCGCTTCACCGCCGACCTGACCCGGCACATGCGTCTGTTCGTGTCGGGCTCCGCGCCGCTGCTGGCCGAGACCCACGTGGCGTTCGAAGAGCGCACGGGCCACAAGATCCTCGAACGCTACGGCATGACCGAAACCAACATGAACACCTCGAATCCCTACGACGGCGAGCGTCGGGCGGGCACCGTGGGCTTTCCGCTGCCAGGGGTCGAACTCAAGATCACCGACCCGGCCAGTGGCGACGCCCTGCCGCAGGGCGAGATCGGCCAGATCGAGGTGCGCGGACCCAACGTTTTCAAGGGCTACTGGCAGATGCCGGAAAAGACCGCCGAAGAACTGCGCGAGGATGGCTTCTTCATCACCGGCGACCTCGGGCTGATCGACGCGGACGGCTACGTCAGCATTGTTGGGCGCAACAAGGACCTGATCATCTCGGGCGGCTACAACATCTACCCCAAGGAAATAGAGGTGCTGCTGGACGACCAGCCCGGAGTGCTGGAATCGGCGGTGATCGGCGTGCCGCATCCGGATTTCGGGGAAACCGTGGTGGGGGTTCTCGTGCCGAAGGACGGCGAAGGACCCGACGTGGATGCGATTTCTGAGCGGATCACGGCGACGCTGGCGCGCTACAAGCACCCGCGCAAGATCGTGGTGCTGGACGAGTTGCCGCGCAACACCATGGGCAAGGTGCAAAAGAACGTGCTGCGCGACAGGTTCGCGGATCTTTTCACTGGCTGACGGGGGACGCGCCAGTTTAGAACGGTTCCAAACCTTGACGCGCCGGGCCGCTGCGCGCATATGTTGGGCAACCAGAGAAAGGACCGGCGCAGATGTTCATTCAGACCGAATCCACCCCGAACCCGGCAACGCTCAAGTTTCTGCCGGGCCAGACCGTGCTCGAGATGGGCACCGCCGATTTCCCCTCGGCCGAAGGCGCCGATGCCTCGCCGCTGGCGACGCGGCTGTTTACCGTGGACGGCGTGAAGGGCGTCTTCTTCGGCACCGACTTCGTCACCGTGACCAAGGGCGACGAGATCGACTGGGATCACGTGAAGCCAGCGATCCTGGGCGCCATCATGGAGCATTTCCAGTCCGGCCAGCCGGTGATGAAGGACGATGCGCAGGGCGGTGACGGCCATGCCGAACATTCCGGCGAGGACGCCGAGATCGTGGGCCAGATCAAGCAGCTGCTCGACAGCCGCGTGCGGCCGGCGGTGGCGCAGGATGGCGGCGACATCACTTTCCACGGCTTCGAACGCGGCGTGGTCTACCTGCACATGCAGGGGGCCTGCGCGGGCTGCCCGTCCTCGACCCTGACGCTGAAGATGGGGATCGAGAACCTGCTTCGGCACTACATTCCCGAAGTGACCGAAGTCCGACCGGTCGCGGTCTGAAGTTTGCGGCGAGGAGGGCCCGCAAGGGACCGAGGAGCTGCTCCTCCGCCCTGACGGGCGTCCTCGCATCGCCGGCGCCCGCCACATGTTCCTGATCCTTGCCTTCGACACATCCGGCCCGCATTGCGCCGCAGCCCTCTGGCGCGATGGCGCTCTTCTCGATGCGCGCGCCGAGGCCATGACGAAGGGCCAGGCCGAGGCGCTAATGCCCATGCTTGAGGCTCTGCTGGCCGACCACGGCGCCGGCTGGCCGGCCGTGACCCGCATCGGCGTCGGCACCGGTCCCGGCAATTTCACCGGCATCCGCATCGCCGTCTCCGCCGCCCGCGGACTGGCCTTGGCGCTGGAGATTCCCGCCATCGGCGTCAGCACCTTCGACGCGATCCACCATCTGCACCCGGACGCCCTGGCAGCCGTCCCAGCGCCCCGCGATCACCTTTACGTCAGGCGCGCGGGCGGTGCACCGGACTACCGCCACCGCGATACCCTGACCGCCCCCCCGGTGCTGCCCCCGTCTCCGACAGCGCTCGTCACCGCGATGGCGCAGATCGCCGCGACCGCCGGTCCCGGCCCGGCGCCCGCGCCGCTTTACATCAAGCCCGCCGACGCCGCGCCCTCCCGCGATGCGCCGCCGGTCCTGCTCGATGACGCCTGAGGCCCTCGCGGCGCTGCAGGCCCGCGCCTATACCCACATGGAACCCTGGAATGCGCGGGACTTCGCAGAGCTGCTGGCCCGCCCCACGACGCTGCTTTGCGCCGTGCCGCAGGCCTTCTGCCTGGGCCAGGTGGTGGTCGACGAAGCCGAGATCCTGGCGCTTGCCGCCGATCCCGCGCACCAGCGGCAGGGTCATGCCAGCGCCGTCCTGACGCAGTTCCTGCACGCCGCCGTCCGGCTCGGCGTCACCCGCGTGTTCCTCGATGTCGCTGAAACCAACGCCCCGGCCCGCGGCTTTTACGCAGCCCACGGTTTTGCCGTGACCGGCCGCCGCCGCGGCTACTACCGTCAGGACGCGGGCCCGGCCACGGATGCGCTGCTCATGTCCCGTGCGGTGACCTGAGGTTAGCTTGAAGCCCCCGGCAAACCCGCGCCGCAGCGCCGAAAAACCGGTTGACCCTTCATGCCACCTGCGGCCTTAATTGCACCTGATCCGAGACGATCAGCCAAAGAGCGGCAGGCGCGCGGCGCCGTCGCCCATCCAACACCTGGGAGCCTATGATGACCCTCATGCAGAAATTCCTCGGCGCGGCCGCCACTCTGGCCCTGTCGGCGGGCGCGGCGCTGGCCGAACCTGCGCTGATCTTCGATCTTGGCGGCAAGTTCGACAAGTCCTTCAACGAAGCGGCCTTCAACGGCGCGCAGCGCTGGTCGCAGGAAAACGGCACGTCTTTCCGCGAGATCGAGCTGCAGTCCGAAGCGCAGCGCGAACAGGCCCTGCGCCGCTTTGCCGAAAACGGCAACAACCCGATCGTCATGACCGGCTTTGCCTTCGGCAACGTGCTGGGCGAAGTGGCCCCCGACTATCCCGACACCAAGTTCGCGATCATCGACATGGTGGTCGATGCGCCCAATGTCCGCTCGGTCGTTTTCAATGAACACGAAGGCAGCTACCTTGTCGGCATGCTTGCGGCGATGGCGTCCGAGACCGGCACCGTCGGCTTCATCGGCGGCATGGACATCCCGTTGATCCGCAAGTTCGCCTGCGGCTATGCGCAGGGCGTCAAGGCGGTGAACCCCGATGCCACGGTGATCCAGAACATGACCGGCACCACCCCCGCCGCCTGGAACGACCCGGTGAAAGGGTCGGAGCTGACCAAGGCGCAGATCAGCCAGGGCGCCGACGTGGTCTATGCCGCCGCCGGCGGCACCGGCGTGGGCGTGCTGCAGACCGCCGCCGACGAGGACATCCTGTCGATCGGCGTCGACAGCAACCAGAATTACATGCATCCGGGCCAGGTCCTGACCTCGATGCTCAAGCGCGTCGACAACGCCGTCTACGACGCCATGGCCGCCGGGCCCGACCTTGAAACCGGCATCAACGTCATGGGCGTCGGCAACGGCGGCGTCGGCTATGCGCTGGACGAGCACAACGCGCAGCTGGTCACCAACGACATGCAGAATGCCGTGGACCAGGCCGCCGAACAGATCGCCAGCGGCGACCTGACCGTGCACGACTACATGTCCGACAACAGCTGCCCGGTGAACTGAGACCGGCATCGCCCCTTCGCAAGGGCCGCGCCACGGCGGTGCGGCCCTTGTCACATCCGGCCCCATCAAAACGGCCTGACGGAGCACGCCATGTCCCCCCATTCCCCCGCCGACGCACCGGCCATCGAACTCAAGGGCATTTCCAAGGCCTTTGGCCCGGTGCAGGCGAACAAGGACATTTCAATGCGGGTGATGCCGGGCACGATCCACGGCATCATCGGTGAGAACGGCGCGGGCAAGTCGACGCTGATGTCGATCCTCTACGGCTTTTACAAGGCCGATGCGGGCGAGGTCTTCATCTCCGGCAAAAAGACCGAGATTCCCGACAGCCAGGCCGCGATCCGCGCCGGCATCGGCATGGTCTTCCAGCATTTCAAGCTGGTGCAGAATTTCACCGTGCTGGAAAACGTCATCCTCGGCGCCGAGGACGGCGGGCTGCTGCGCCCGAGCCTCGCAAAGGCGCGCGGCGTGCTCAAACAGCTTGCCGCGGAATACGAGCTGTCGGTCGATCCGGACACGCAGGTGCAGCACCTCAGCGTCGGCCACCAGCAGCGAGTCGAGATCCTCAAGGCGCTCTACCGCGAGGCGGATATCCTGATCCTCGACGAACCCACCGGCGTTCTCACTCCGGCCGAGGCCGATCACCTGTTCCGCATCCTCGACAACCTGCGGGCCGAGGGCAAGACGATCATCCTCATCACCCACAAGCTGCGCGAGATCATGGAGATCACCGACACCGTGTCGGTGATGCGCCGCGGCGAGATGACCGCGACCGTCAAGACCGCCGAGACCAGCCCCGAACAGCTGGCCGAGCTGATGGTGGGCCGCAAGGTGCTGCTGCGCGTCGACAAGACGCCCGCGAAACCCGGCGCAAAAGTGCTGGAGGTCGAGAACCTGCGCCTTGTCGACGACAAGGGCGTCGAGCGCCTTCGCGGCATCGACCTCGAGGTCCGAGCCGGCGAGATTCTCGGCATCGCCGGGGTGGCGGGCAATGGCCAGTCGGAATTGCTCGAGGTGCTGGGCGGCTATGCCACAGCCACCGGCACGGTCCGCGTCAACGGCGCAGCAATGCCGCTTTCGGGTCCCGGATCGGACGGCCAGAGCCGCCGTGCCTGCGGCATCGCCCACGTCCCCGAGGACCGCCAGCACGAGGGGCTGATCATGCCCTACACCGCGTGGGAGAATACCGCCTTCGGCTACCACCGCGACCCGGCCCTGCAAAAGGGCCTGCTGATGGACAATGCCGCGATCCGTGCCGATGCGGCGGCCAAGATGGACCGCTTCGACGTCCGCCCGCCCGACCCGACCCTCGCGGCGCGCAACTTTTCCGGCGGCAACCAGCAGAAGATCGTGCTGGCGCGCGAGATCGAACGCAATCCCGATATCCTGCTGGTCGGCCAGCCCACCCGCGGCGTCGACATCGGCGCCATCGAGTTCATCCACCAGCAGATCGTGCGCCTGCGCGACGCGGGCAAGGCGATCCTGCTGGTGTCCGTCGAACTGGACGAGATCTTTTCGCTGTCGGACAGGATCGCGGTGATGTTCGACGGCCGCATCATGGGCGTCCGCGACCCCGCCGAGACCGACCAGACCGAACTTGGCCTGCTGATGGCCGGGATCACCGAAAAACCCGACCGCCCGCTGATCGACGCGGTCGATGCCAAGCTCGACGCCAAGGAAGCGCGGGAGGCCGGCCATGGCTGACGCGCCCGCCCCGATCCGGAAGACCTGCCATGGATAGAATGCCGAACTGGGCCGATGCGGTGCTCGTCCCGCTGATCTCGCTGCTGCTGGCCGCGATCCTGTCGGCGGGGGTGATCCTCGCCATCGGGGAAAGCCCGGTCGATGCCTTTTCGCTGATGGTCGAGGGCGCGCTGATGCGCTCAGCGGGCTGGGGTTACACGCTCTACTATGCCACCAACTTCATCTTCACCGGCCTTGCCGTGTCGGTCGCCTTTCACGCCCGCCTCTTCAACATCGGCGGCGAGGGGCAGGCGATGCTGGGCGGGCTCGGCGTGGCGCTGGTGTGCCTCTACATCCCCTGGCCGCACTGGTCGCTGGCAATCGTCGCCGGTGCCGTGGGGGCCGCCCTCTTCGGTGCGCTCTGGGCGCTGGTGCCGGCCTACCTGCAAGCCAAACGCGGCAGCCATATCGTCATCACCACGATCATGTTCAACTTCATCGCCGCGGCGCTGCTGAACTACGTGCTGGTGAACCTGCTGCGTCCCGTCGGCGCCATGGACCCGGCCACGGCGCGCTTTCCCGACGCGGTGCACCTGCCCACTTTCCAGGACATGTTCTCGACCGCAGCGACGCCGCTCTTCCGCGGCGCACCGGCGAATGTCAGCTTTTTCCTTGCGCTGCTGGCCTGCGGGCTGGTCTGGCTGCTGATCTGGCGCACCCGGCTGGGCTACGAGATCCGGGCCTTCGGCCATTCGGACTCCGCCGCGCGTTACGCCGGCATCTCGCCGGTGCGCATCACCGTGGTGACCATGCTGATCTCGGGCGGGCTTGCGGGCATGATGGCCGTGAACACCACCATGGGCGAGGCCGAGCGGCTGGTGATGAACGCCACGGAGGGTGCGGGCTTCATCGGCATCGCGGTGGCCCTGATGGGCCGCAATCATCCCATCGGCGTGCTTCTGGCGGCGATCCTCTTCGGGTTTCTCTACCAGGGCGGCGCCGAACTGGCGCTCTGGACCAACATCCCGCGCGAACTGATCGTTGTGATCCAGGCGCTGGTGATCCTGTTCACCGGCGCGCTCGACAACATGGTGCGGATGCCGCTGGAACGGGCGTTCCTCGCGGGCCGCAAACGGAGGGCATGATGGACTTCCTGACCCTTCTCCAGGTGCTCGACAGCACCGTGCGGCTCGCCACACCGCTGCTGCTGGCCTGTCTCGCCGGGCTCTTTTCCGAACGCGCGGGCATCTTCGACATCGGGCTCGAGGGCAAGATGCTTGCCTCCGCCTTCTTCGCCGCCGCCACGGCTGCGCTCACCGGGTCGGTCTGGCTGGGCCTTCTGGCCGGGATCGCGTCGTCGATGGTGCTGTCGGCGATCCACGGGCTGGCCTCGATCACCTTCCGCGGCAACCAGCTGATCTCAGGCGTGGCGATCAATTTCCTCGCGGCGGGCATGACCGTGCTGATCGCGCAGGACTGGTTCGCCCAGGGCGGCCGCACCCCGTCGCTGATGAGCGGCGGCCGGTTCGAGGATATCACCCTTCCGCTGGCCGGGACGCTCGCACCGGTGCCGATCATCGGCCCGATCTATGCCGAGCTGATCTCCGGCCATTCGATCCTGGTCTATGTGGCCTTCCTCTGCGTGCCCGCGACATGGTGGGTCCTGTTCCGCACCCGTTTCGGCCTGCGCCTGCGCGCGGTGGGCGAAGCGCCCGAGGCGGTGGACACCGCCGGCGTGTCGGTGATCGGTCTGCGCTTTGCCGCCGTCGGCATCTGCGGGCTGCTCTGCGGGCTTGCCGGCGCCTACCTCGCCACCGGTCTGCAGGCGGGTTTCGTCAAGGACATGACCGCCGGCCGCGGCTACATCGCTCTGGCGGCGCTGATCTTCGCCAAGTGGCGGCCCTGGTACGCGCTTTGGGCCTGCCTGCTCTTCGGCCTGCTGCAGGCGGTGGCGCTGCGCTACCAGAACATCGACCTCGGCGGCATCGTCATCCCCGTGCAGTTCATGGACGCCCTGCCCTACATCCTGACGGTGGTGATCCTCGCGGGCTTCGTCGGCAAGGCGATCCCGCCGCGCGCCGGGGGCGAGCCCTATGTCAAGGAACGCTGAGCTTGCATCAAGAAGAGCTTTGATGCCTCCGGCGGGAGTTTAGAGGCAAGATGAAGCCGGGGACCCGGATCCTTCTTCATCTTGCCAATAAACCTCCGGGGAGCGCGAGGGGCTGGCCCCTCGCTCCGGTCCTCTCGTTCAGCGCAGAGGCCCGGTCTGGTAAAGCCGGATCTTCAGCCCGCCATGCGGCACCGGCGGGCCGGCGGGCTTGAACGGCAGGCCGGTCGCCTTGGCCAGCGACGGCTCTGACGTCACCAGCCCGACGCGCCAGCCGGAAAAGCCCTCGCTCAGCCGCGCGCCGAGGCCTGCATAGACGCCGTAGAGCAGCTTCTTGTTGCCGATCCGCGCGCCGTAGGGCGGGTTGACCATCACCAGCCCCGGCGGCCCGTCGGGACGCGCGAGGTCGCTGACGGGCTGCACGGTAAAGGTCGTCTGATCGCCAACTCCGGCGCGGACGGCGTTCTCGGTCGCCATGCGGATGGCACCGGCGTCGCGGTCGTAGCCGTAAAATCGCAGGTCCGGCACGGCGCCTGACGCCCGTTCGCGCAGCGCCTGCACCGCGGCCGCATCGACCGTGGCCAGATCCTCGAAGGCAAAGCGCCGGCTGCGCCCGGGCAAGAGCCCTGACGCGATCTCGGCCGCCTCGATCGGGAAGGTGCCCGAGCCGCACATCGGGTCGAGCACCGGCTCAACCCCGTCGTAACCGCATTGCCGCAGGAACAGCGCCGCCAGGGTTTCGCGCATCGGCGCCTTGCCGACGGCCACCTTGTGGCCGCGCTTGTGCAGGCCCTCGCCGCTGGTGTCGACGCTCAGGATCACCAGGTTGTCGTCAATCCGGACCTTGAGCACCAACGGCGCCTCGGCCGTGACCTCGACCCCCAGTTCCTCGCGCAGCGCCGTCTCGATCCGCTGCGCGGCGGCCCCGGCGTGGTAGATCTTCGACGCGCGGCAGCTCACCTCGACCTTCACCGGCACATCGGTGCGCAGCACCTCGTGCCAGGGAAATTTCCGTGCCCGTTTGTCCAGTTGCGCCAGGTGGAACGCGCGAAAACTGCCGATCCGCGCCAGCACCCGGCTGGCGCCGCGCAATTCGATATTGGCGCGCCAGACCTCGGGCCACCCGCCCTGCAACGCGACGCCGCCGGGGACGGAGTCGGCGCCGGCGAAACCGGCGGCGCGCACCTCGTCCAGAAGCGCGTCTTCGAGCCCGGGCAGGGCGACGAGGAAGATCTCGAAGGGGGCTGTGGTGTCCATTGCGCCCCTGTAGCGCGGATCGCCGCCAGCTTCGACAGCAATCTTCCGTGGCCGCGCCGCATCGCCGCGCGGAAAGCGCGCGAGCGGCATCGAGGCAGGTTGCCAATCGGGCACGCCCGGGCGCAGAGTACGCCCATGCAGCTCTACCTTCCCATCGCCGAAGTTGCGGTCAATCTTTACCTGCTTCTGGGGCTGGGAACGCTTGTTGGCATGCTGTCTGGCATGTTCGGCGTCGGCGGCGGGTTCCTGATCACGCCGCTGCTCTTCTTCATGGGAATCCCGCCTGCCGTGGCGGTCGCCACCGGGGCGAACCAGATCGTCGCCTCGTCGATCTCGGCGGTGCTGGCGCATCTCAAGCGCCGGACGGTAGACCTGCGCATGGGCACGGTGCTGCTGATCGGCGGGCTGATCGGCGCGGGCCTTGGCGTCTACGTCTTCAACCTGCTGCGCGAGATGGGCCAGGTCGATCTTCTGGTGCGGCTCTGCTACGTGGTGTTCCTGGGCGTCATCGGGGCGCTGATGTTCGTCGAATCCCTGCGCGCCCTCATGCAATCCAAACGCGGCGCCCCGCCCAGGCGCCGCCATCACGGCTGGGTGCACGGACTGCCGTTCAAGATGCGCTTCCGCACCTCTGGGCTCTATATCTCGGCGATCCCGCCGCTGATGGTGGGGGTGTCGGTGGGCCTCTTGGCGGCGATCATGGGGGTCGGCGGCGGCTTCATCATGGTGCCGGCGATGATCTACCTGCTGGGCATGCCCACCAAGGTCGTGATCGGCACGTCGCTCTTTCAGATCATCTTTGTCACCGCCTTCACCACGCTGCTGCATGCCACGACGATGTACACCGTCGACATGGTGCTGGCGCTGGCGTTGATCGTCGGCGGCGTCGTCGGCGCGCAGCTGGGCGCGGTGATCGGGGCCAAGCTGCGCGCCGAGCAGCTGCGCATCTTGCTGGCACTTTTGGTGCTGGGCGTCTGCGGCAAGCTGGCGCTGGAACTGCTGCTCACCCCGTCCGAGCTTTACCTCATCGACGCGCCGGGGGTGGGCTGATGCGCCGACTGTTCGCCCTGCTGATCTGCCTGGCCCTGCCCGCCGCCGCGCAGGACGAAGAGGTCGTGCTGGGCCTGAGCCAGAACCAGGTGTCGATCACCGCCAATTTCGACGGCTCCGAGATCCTGATCTTCGGCGCGATCAAGCGCGAGACGCCGATCCCCGAGGATCCTCTCGAGGTGCTGATCACCGTGGCAGGACCGCAGCAGGAGCTGGTTGTCCGCCGAAAGGCGCGTCGTTTCGGCATCTGGGTCAACACCGACGCGGTCGAGGTCGATGCCGCGCCGTCCTTCTACGCGGTCGCCACCTCCGCGCCCTTCGAACAGACCATTTCGGCGGTGGAAGACCTGCGCCACAGCGTGTCGATCCCCCGCGCCATCCGCTCGGTCGGTGCGCCGATGAGCATCAACGACAGCCAGGCGTTTTCCGAGGCGGTGATCCGCATCCGCCGCGACAACGGCCTGTACCAGTTGCGCGAAGAGACCGTGTCGCTGCGGGAACAGACGCTCTTCGACACCTCCATCGCCATGCCCGCCAGCCTGACAGAAGGCGCCTACCCGACAAGGATCTTCCTGACGCGCGGCGGCACAGTGATTTCGCGCTACGAAACCGTCATCGACGTGCGCAAGGTCGGGCTGGAACGTTGGCTCTACAACCTCTCGCGCGAGCAGCCGCTGGTCTACGGCCTCTTGTCCGTCGCGCTGGCCATCGCCGCGGGCTGGAGCGCCTCTGCCGCCGCGCGCTATCTGAGGGACGGCTGATGGCCCGCCCCCTGCCCCCGACCCGCGCGGGTTATGCCGCCTTCCGCGTCCTGCCGACGCGCTGGATGGACAACGACGAATACGGGCACATGAACAACGCCACGTATTTCTCGCTTTTCGACACCGCCGTCAGCCTCTGGCAGATCGACCAGGGGATCGAGATTCGCGGGCCGAAGGCGAACCGGTTCCTGGTGGTCGAGAACGGCTGCACCTATTTTGCCGAAGCCGGGTTTCCCGACCTCATCCATGCCGGTCTGCGGATCGGGCACCTGGGCCGGTCGTCCTTCCGCTATGAACTGGGTCTCTTCCGCAACGACGAGGACAGCGCCTGCGCCACCGGATTCTTTGCGCAGGTGAACGTGGATGGCTCGGGGCGCCCCGCGCCGCTGCCCGAGGATATCCGTGGACTGCTGGCACGGATCGAAATTTGACAACTCGGCACTGCGTTTCGTGCTAGGGTTGCGCATCCGCCGCGAAAGGACAGACCCATGCACACGACATTTGCCGCCAGCGCCCTGGTGCTTCTGCTTTCCGTCACGGGCCTTGCCGCGCAGCAAAGCGAAGAGGTCAGGTTCGCGCCCGGCAACTTCGGCACCATGGTCACCGGCAGCATCACCGGCAAGGCCTACATGGACTACACCCTGGGCGCACAAGAGGGACAGGAGATGTTCGCCGAACTGACCTCAGACAGCGCGTCGGTCAACTTCAACATCCTGCCGCCCGGCAGCGACGGCCAGGCGATCTACATCGGGTCGATCGATGGCCCGACCGCCACCGTCACCTTGCCCGAAACCGGCACCTACACGATCCGCGTCTACCAGATGGGCAACGCCGCCGACAGCGGCCAGACCAACGCGTTCAACCTCGACCTGTCGATCCAGTGAGCCGACGCGCGACGCTGCCCGCACCGTGCAAGGACCCGCCTTCATCTTGCCTCTAAACTCCCGCCGGAGGCTCCGGCACCGGCCAACCGGAACCGCGATCAGCCTTTCTCGTGAAAGAACCCGTAAATCCGTTCCGCCAGCGCCTCGCTGACGCCCTCGACGGCCTGCAGGTCCGACAGGTTCGCACGGCTCACCGCCTTGGCAGAGCCGAAATGCGCCAGCAGAGCCCTTTTGCGCGCCGCGCCCACGCCGGGCACGTCGTCGAGCGGATTGGCCGACACAGCCTTGGCGCGCTTGGCGCGGTGGGTGCCGATGGCAAAACGGTGCGCTTCGTCGCGCAGGCGCTGGACGAAATAGAGCACCGGATCGTTGTGGCGCAGCGCAAAGGGGCGCTGGCCGGGGCGGTGGAATTCCTCCTTGCCCGCATCCCGGTCGATGCCCTTGGCGACACCGACCATCGGAATGTCCTCGACCCCGTGCTCGCGCATAATCCCGGCCACCGCCGACACCTGCCCGGCGCCGCCGTCGATCAGCAGCAGGTCGGGCCAGAGCCCCTTCGATCGGTCCGGATCGTCCTTCAGCAGGCGTTTGAAGCGACGCTCCAGCACTTCCTTCATCATGCCGAAGTCGTCGCCGGGCACGAGGTCCTCACCGCGGATGTTGAACTTGCGGTACTGGTTCTTCATGTAGCCATCCGGCCCCGCGACGATCATCGCGCCCACGGCGTTGGTGCCCTGGATGTGGCTGTTGTCGTAGACCTCGATGCGCTCGGGCGGCGCGTCCAGCGCGAAGGCTTCGGCCAGGCCGCGCAGCAGCTTTCCCTGCGTCGCCGTCTCGGCCATCTTGCGCGCGAGGCTCTCGCGGGCGTTGCGCGCGGCGCCCTCGATCAGCTCGGCCTTTTCGCCGCGCAAGGGCACCGCGATCTCGACCTTGCGGCCCAGCTTGCCGGTCAGCGCCTCTTCCATCAGGTCGGTGTTCTCGATCGCGTGTGAGAGCAGCACCAGCCGCGCCGGTTCCTTGGTGTCGTAGAACTGCCCCAGGAAGGCCTCGAGCACCTCGGCCTCGTCCACCTCCGCGCCGACCCGCGGATAGAAATCGCGGTTGCCCCAGTTCTGGTTGGCGCGGATGAAGAACACCTGCACGCAGGCCTGCCCGCCGTCGAGATGCAGCGCGATCACGTCCGCCTCGGTCACGCCGCGCGGGTTGATGCCCTGTGCGGTCTGCACCTGCGTCAGCGCCCGGATCCGGTCGCGCAGCGCGGCGGCGCGTTCGAATTCCATCGCCTCGGACGCCTCCGACATCTGCCTGGCGAGGCTCTCTTGTATATGGGTGGTCTTGCCCTGAAGGAACTGCGCCGCGTCACGCACGCTGGCCTTGTAGTCTTCGCTTGAAATCTTGCCGACGCAAGGCGCGCTGCAGCGGCGGATCTGGTGCAGCAGGCAGGGCCGCGTGCGGCTGTCGAACATCGAATCCGTGCAGTTGCGCAGCAGGAACACCTTCTGCAGCTGGTTCAGCGTGCGGTTCACCGCGCCGGCGCTGGCGAAGGGTCCGAAATACTGGCCCTTGTCCTTCTTGGCGCCGCGATGCTTGGCGATCTGCGGAAAGGCGTGGCCGGTGATCAGGATGTTTGGAAAGCTCTTGTCGTCGCGCAAGAGCACGTTGTAGCGCGGCTTGAGTTGCTTGATCAGGTTCTGTTCGAGCAGCAGCGCCTCGGTTTCCGTGCGCGTCGTGAGAAACATCATCGACGCGGTTTCCCGGATCATCCGCGCGATCCGGCCCGAATGGCCCGCCGGCCGCGCGTAGTTGCTGACTCGCGCCTTGAGGTTGCGCGCCTTGCCCACGTAAAGCACCCGGCTTTGCGCATCCAGCATCCGGTACACGCCCGGGCTGCTGTCCAGAGTCTTGAGGTAGGACTGGATGCAGGCATGCCCGGTCGGGGTGTTTTCAGCCGAACTGTCAGGGCCGGTTGTCATTGCCTATGTCCATTCCACTTGCGGGACATGATTCTGTGCCGCGGCTGCAAAATACCGGCGTCGGGTTCAAGCGCCAAGGCATCCACGAGTCCTGTGGATAAAGGTGCGGGTATCTTTTGGGCAGCCGGAAATTTTCCTGTCTTTTGGCATAGTTCATCAATTTGCCTGATTTTTGAGCGCAAATCCAACCCATTGATTTCGCTTCATATTTTTTTGATGCCACTACAAACATCTGATTTTATTAGGAGAATTGTAACGGTTTTCCAACAGCAACAAGAGCGGTGCGTAACTTACCTAAGGTCGCTTATTCGACCCCCAGAACGTCCGGTGTCTGCCACCCCAGATGCTGCCCGCCGTCGACGCACAAAAGCTGCCCGGTGATGGCCGGAGACGACAGAAAATATCCCAGCGCCGCGCAGATATCCTCCGGGTTGGAGCCGCGGCCGAGGACCGTCGCGGCGCGCTGCCGGGCGAAGTGCTGTTCCGACTGCCGCCCGCCCCTGAGCGTCGGCCCGGGACCGATGGCATTGACGCGCACCCGCGGCGCCAACGCCTGAGCCGCGGTCTGGGTCAGGGCCCAAAGTCCCATCTTGGCGATGGTGTAGGTCATGAACTCCGGCGTCAGCTTGCGCACCCGCTGGTCCAGCATGTTGATCACCAACCCCTGCGCCACAGGCTCGTCTTGGTCGTCGGCCAAAGGCGCGGGCACCTGGGCGGCGAAATTCTGGATCAGCACGAAAGGCGCGCGCAGGTTGCTTTCCACGTGCCGGTCCCAGCTGTCGCGGGTCGCGGTTTCGATGTTGTCGTATTCGAAGATCGAGGCGTTGTTGACGAGGCAGGTCAGCGGCCCGCCCAGGACCTCGGCCGCCCGTCCCACCAGCGCTTGCGTGGCCGCCTCGGACAGCAGGTCGGCCTGCACCGCCTCGGCGCGGCGGCCCCTGGCCCGGATTTCGGCCACCACCTCTTCCGCGGCCTCGGCGGAACTGGCGTAATGCACCGCCACATCGTGGCCGTGATCCGCCAGATAGAGGGCCATGGCACGGCCCAGCCGTTTCCCTGCTCCGGTCACCAGCGCGCGCATCTCGGTCTCCCCATGGTCTCAGGCGGTCAGTACCACGGCCACATAGCCCAAGTAGAGCACCGTCAAGATCACGCCCCAGACCCGGCCGATGTTCTGCTTGAGAAAGACGAAGGGGATCAGCAGCAGCGACGCGGCCAGCATCACCCAGAGGTCGAAGCGCAGGAACTCCGGATCGACCGGCATCGGCGCGATCAGCGCCGCGATGCCGATGATCGCCAAAAGATTGAACATGTTCGACCCGATGACATTGCCAAGCGCCACATCCGCCTGCCGCCGCAGCGCCGCCATCACCGTCGTGGCCAGTTCGGGCAAAGAGGTGCCGACGGCGACCAGCGTGAGCCCGATCACCGTATCGCTGACGCCGAAACGCTGCGCGATCACCGTGGCGCTGTCGACCAGCAGGTCTGCGCCCAGCGGCAGCCCCACGAGCCCCAGCACGAGATACAGAATGATCTTCCACCACGGCATGTCCGGATCGACACCTTCGAGGTCGTCCTCGGCCGGCGCCGCTTCGCCCGCGCGTTTGTGCGCCAGGCTCTCGCGCACCGCATCGCCCAGGATCACCGCCAGCACCAGCAGCAGGATAACCCCCGCGATCCAGTCGAACACACCCCGGAACGCGAGACCGATGAACAGCACCGACCCCGCGACCATGATGACATAGCTCTTGCGGGTGTCGTGCTCGGCGGTGTGCATCACCGCCAGCAGCGCGGGAATGCCCAGAACCAGAAGCACGTTGGCGGTGTTGGACCCCACCACGTTGCCCAGCGCGATCCCCGGCACCCCCTCGAGAGCCGCCTTGACGGAAATCAGCAACTCCGGCGCCGAGGTGCCGAAGGCCACGATAGTCAGGCTGACGATGAGGGCCGGAATACCGACCCGCAGGCTCAGGTTGACCGCGCCCTTGACCAGCGCGTCCCCCGCCAAAAGCAGGATCCCCAGACCCAACGCCACGTACAGCCAGACCATGTCAGCCCCTTTTCCGTTTGCAGGGGCACGGCCCGCGGCCGATGCGGAAACTGCCGCAGTCCGGGCACTTGGCCTGGCTCAGACGCTTCTTTCCCGGCAGGGTCAGCTTGCCGAACATGGCGACGACCCCCATGAAGACCAGGAACAGGGTGACGATCTTGAAAATCACCTCAGAGCCCGAATCGCGCGAAATCCGCGCGTTCCTCGATGCCGGTGATGGCGTCCTGCGCCAGTGTCATGCCGAAGCGCTGCAAAAGCGGCCGGCGCTGCTCGTAGCGGCGGAATTGCACCTTGTCGCCGAACCGGTCCTTCATGACGGCGGCAAGATGCCCGATCCCGTCGGCCAGGCCCACGTCGACGGCATTCTGCCCCAGCCACACCTCGCCGGTGAAAAGCTCTGGATCGTTGGAGAGTTTGTCGCCGCGGCGCGCCTTCACCTGCGCGATGAAGGTCTCGTGCAACTGGCCCAGCAGCCGGTCGAGCCGCGCCACATCCTCTTCGGTCTCGGGCTTGAACGGGTCCATCATCGACTTCGACTTGCCCGCCGTATGCACCCTGCGCTCGATCCCCTGCCGCGTGAGAAAGACATGCGCGCCGAAGCCTGCTGAGATCACCCCGATGGAGCCGAGGATCGAGCTTTGGTCGACGTGAATCTCGTCCGCCGCCGTGGCCAGCCAGTAGCCGCCCGACGCGGCCACGTCCTCGACGAAGGCATGGACCGGCACCTTGTTCTCGTCCGCCAGCCGCCGGATGCGGGCCGCGATCAGCGAGGATTGCACCGGCGATCCGCCCGGCGAATTGATCTCGAGCGCCACGGCGTCGGGCTTGCCGCGCTTGAATGCCTTCTCCAGCAGCGGCCGCAGCGCGGCATCGCTCAGCGACCCGCGCCCGCCCAGGCCGATCGAGCCCTGCAGCCGTACGATGGACACCGATGGGCCGCTCTTCACGAAGGGGATAAATCGTTTCATGTCAGCGCATGTAGATTGAGTGACGGGATGAAACAAGACACCGGCATCAAAGAACCGCTCGCGCCGCGGCGCGCGCCCTGCCCCCTTCTTCGGTTTAGAAATACCTCGGGGGTGCGGGGGCAGCGCCCCCGCACGCGCGCCCTGCGCGCGTTCACCATGCTCAGTAGAAACTCTGCGGGTCGATATCTATCGCCATGCGCAGCTGCCCGCGCAGGCGGAACTGCCCGGCCCATTCCGCCAGCGCCGGTTGCAGCGCCACGCCCTTGTCGGCCTTGACGAGCAGCCGCACCCGGTGGCGCCCGCGGACACGGGCGATGGGCGCCGGCGCCGGTCCGAAGACCTGCGCGCCCACCCGGCGCAGCGGCGCGTCCTGGCGGGCCATGGCATTGCCCAGGTCGAACACCTCCTGCACATCCGTCGAGGACAGGATCACCCCGGCCATGCGCCCGTAGGGCGGCACGCCCGCCTGCCGCCGCTCCGCGGCCTCGGCGCGCCAGAACGCCTCTTCCTCGCCGCCGAGGATGGCGCGGATCACCGGATGTTCGGGCTGGTAGCTCTGCAACAGCGCCTCGCCGGATGTCTCGGCCCGACCGGCGCGGCCCGCCACCTGGCGCATCAGCTGGAACGTGCGTTCCGCGGCGCGCAGGTCCGAGCCTTGAAGCCCCAGATCCGCGTCGATCACGCCGACAAGTGTCAGCAGCGGAAAGTTGTGTCCCTTGGCCACCAGCTGCGTGCCGATGATGATATCGGCGGCCCCCTGCGCGATGCTCTCGATCTCGGACTTGAGCGCGCGGGCGCTGGTGTACATGTCCGAAGAAAGCACAGCGATGCGCGCGTCCGGAAAAAGCTCTGCCGCCTCTTCGCCCAGCCGCTCCACCCCCGGCCCGACGGCGGCGAGCTTGCCCTCGACCTCGCAGGCCGGGCAGGCCTCGGGCAGCGGCTTGGTCTCGCCGCACTGATGGCAGACCAGCCGCTTGAGGAACCGGTGCTCGACCATCCGTGCGTCGCAATGGTCGCAGCCGATCTGGTGCCCGCAGGCCCGGCAGATCGTCACCGGCGCATAGCCTCGACGGTTGAGAAACAGCATCGCCTGTTCGCCGCGCTCGAGCCGCGCCATCACCTCGCGGCGCAGGGTGGGCGAGACCCAGCGACTGGCAGGCAGATCCTCGGCCCTCATGTCGATGGCCCGCATCGTGGGCATCACCGAGGCGCCGAAGCGCGAGGTCAGGTCGATACGGTCGTACTTGCCCGCCTCGGCATTGGCCCAGCTTTCCAGCGAGGGCGTGGCGCTGGCCAGCACCACCCGCGCGCCGCAGATCGAGGCGCGCAGCACCGCCATGTCGCGGGCATTGTAAAGGACGCCATCCTCTTGCTTGTAAGAGGTGTCGTGTTCCTCGTCGACGACGATGAGGCCAAGCCGCTGGTAGGGCAGGAACAGCGCCGACCGCGCGCCCACGACCAGCTGCGCGCGCCCCTCGCCCACCATCCGCCAGACCCGGCGCCGTTCGGTCATGGTCACGCCGGAATGCCATTCGGCGGGACGCGCGCCGAAACGTGCCTCGACCCGCGTCAGGAATTCCGCCGTCAGCGCGATTTCCGGCAGCAGCACCAGCGCCTGCCGCCCCTGCGCCAGGCATTCCGCCACCGCTTCGAGGTAGACCTCGGTCTTGCCCGACCCGGTGACCCCGCGGAGCAGCGTGGTACCGTAGCCGCCCGCCCGCAGCCCGGCGCGGAGCCGGTCCGCGCCCGCGGCCTGGTCATGGGCCAGCGCCTTGCCGGCCAAGCCGGGATCGAGATGCGGAAAGGCGGTGTCGCGCGGGCTTTCCTCCTCGCGCACGGCGCCCTGCTTGACCAGCCCCTTGACGACGCTGGGGGTGACACCCGCCGCCTCGGCCAGTTCGCCCAGCGTCAGCGACAGCCCGCCGATGTCCCGCAGCACCTCGAGCACGCGGGCGCGGGCGTCGGTCATCCGCTCCGGCTCCGCCTCTCCCAGCCGGTAGATCTTGCGCATCGACGGCGGATCGCCCAGCCCCGGCGCGCGGGTGCAGAGCCGCAGCATCGCCGGGCGCGGGGTCAGCGTGTAATCCGCGGCCTTTTCCAGGAAGGTCCGCAACTCGTCCCGCATCGGCGCCGCCTCCAGCACCCGGAACGCCGGGCGCACCTTGGAGATGTCGAAGTCGCCGGATCCCGGCCCCCAGACCACGCCCAGCACCTTGCGGGGGCCCAGCGGCACCTCTACATACGCACCGAGGGAGCAACCGCCTTCGGGCGCGCGGTAATCCAGCGTGCGGTCCAGCGGCTGGGTGGTGAGGACCGCGATCAGGGCGCCCTCGGGATAAAACTCTGCGGCCATGCCTGCCCGTTTTGCCATGGGTGATGTTAGCGCCAACGGGAACCCACTTCCCGCGGCTGTGCATCTGGGGTATGACAGCCGCGACAAATTGCCAAGCGACGCAAAGGACAGGCTGATGAAATTCTTCGTAGACACCGCCGATATCGACGCGATTGCCGAACTCAACGCCCTCGGGATGGTCGACGGGGTGACCACGAATCCGTCGCTGATCCTGAAATCCGGCCGCGACATCCTCGAGGTCACGAAAGAGATCTGCGACATGGTGTCGGGCCCGGTCTCGGCCGAAGTCATCGCGCTCGACGCCGACGACATGATCGCCGAGGGCCGCAAGCTCGCCGAGATCGCCGAAAACATCGCGGTCAAGGTGCCGCTGACCTGGGACGGGCTCAAAGCCTGCAAGGTGCTGTCGAGCGAGGGCCGCATGGTCAACGTGACCCTGTGCTTTTCCGCCAACCAGGCGCTGCTGGCGGCCAAGGCGGGCGCGACCTTCATCTCGCCCTTCATCGGGCGGCTGGACGATCTGAACGTCGACGGCATGGAGCTGATCGCCGACATCCGCCAGATCTATGACAACTACGGGTTCGAGACGCAGATCCTCGCCGCGTCGATCCGCACGGCCAATCACATGAGCGAAGCGGCCAAGATCGGCGCCGACGTGGCCACCGCTCCGCCCGCCGTGATCAAGGCCATGGCCAGCCACGTCCTGACCGACAAGGGCCTCGACCAGTTCGTCAAGGACGCGGCCCAGGCCGGCATCAAGATCGTGTAAGACATCCCCCGGTGCGGCGCCGTTGGCGCCGCACTCTTCATGCATGAGGTGAAGAACCACATGCAACCCGTGCGAATCCCTCGCCTTTCGGTACCGGCTTTGAGCGCCGATCCTCGATTGACACATTCGCCACACCCCGCCAAAGAGAGCGTCGCACGCCCCAATTCGAGGGCGAAAAGAGGCGCGGGCTTTGCTAGGGTCCGTAAAACCAGCCAGAGGCCCGCATGACCGGCAATCCCAGAATCGACGACGACCTGCGCGAGACCATCATCTCGCGTCCCGATGTGATCCTCGAAGACCAGGACCTCATGCGCGCGCTCATCGCGGCGAACGAACGCTCCATGGGCGGCAATATCGTCGACCTGCGCGGCATCGCGATGGACCGGCTCGAGGCGCGGCTCGACCGGCTGGAAGACACGCACCGGTCGGTGATCGCCGCCGCCTACGAAAACCTCGCCGGCACCAACCAGATTCACCGCGCCATCCTGCGGATGCTCGACCCGATCGAATTCGAACCTTTCCTGCGCGACTTGGGCGGCGAGGTCGCGGATATCCTGCGCGTCGACGTGGTGCGACTGGTGCTGGAAAGCGCGCAGGGCGACGACGATGCCGCCGTTCAGCGGCTGGGCGATGTGCTGTCGGTGGCCGAGCCCGGGTTCATCGACCGCTACGTGTCGGACAACCGCTCCAGCCCGATCCGCCCCGTGACGCTGCGCCAGCTGCAGACCGGCGACCGGCGCATCTATGGCGACAAGGCCGACTGGATCCGGTCCGAAGCCTGCCTCAAGCTCGATTTCGGCCCCGGCCGCCTGCCCGGCCTGCTGGTTCTGGGCGCCGAGGACCCGCACCAGTTCACGCCGCAGCAGGGCACCGACCTGCTGGCCTTCTTCGCCGGCGTCTTCGAACGCGCGATGCGGCGCTGGCTGTCGTGACCCTCGCGATCTCTCCGCAGGCGCGCGACGCGCTGGAGAGATGGCTCGAGGCGGGCAGCGCCCTGCGCGGCCTCGCCAAGAACACGCTGACCGCCTACCGCGCCGACGTGCTCGACTTCATCGCCTTCATGACGCACCACCACGGCGGCACCCAGGGCCTCGGCCCGCTGTCGCAACTTTCCACCGGCGACATGCGCGCCTGGATGGCGCATCTGCGCCAGGGCGGCGCCGGATCACGGTCCATGGCGCGCAAGCTCTCGGCGGTCAAGGCCTTCTACGGCTGGCTGGCGGAACGCGAAGGCTACGAGCCGACCGCCGTGCTCTCGGCCCGGGCGCCGAAATTCCAGAAGAAACTGCCACGCCCGCTGTCGCCGGACGCCGCCCGCGCGATGATCGACACGGTCGAGATGCAGTCGCAGACCTCGTGGATCGGGGCCCGCGACGCCGCCGTGGTCACCCTGCTCTACGGCTGCGGGCTGCGGATTTCCGAGGCGCTGGGGCTCTATGGCCGCGACCTGCCGCTCGGCACCGCGCTGCGGATCACCGGCAAGGGCGGCAAGGAACGGCTGGTGCCGATCCTGCCCGTCGCCCGCGCCGCGATGGACCGCTACCTGGCGCTCTGCCCGCACCCGGTCGAAGCCGACACGCCGGTCTTCCGCGGCGCCCGCGGCGGCGCGCTGAACCCGCGGCTGGTGCAGAAGGTCACCGAACAGGCGCGGCTGCAGCTGGGCCTGCCGGCCACCGCGACGCCGCATGCCATGCGCCACAGCTTCGCCACCCACCTGCTCGAGGCCGGGGGCGATCTGCGCGCGATCCAGGAACTGCTGGGCCACGCCTCGCTGTCGACCACCCAGGCCTATACCTCGGTCGACACGCTGCACCTGATGAAGGTCTACGAGGCAAGCCACCCGAAGGCGGGCTGACCCATGCACCCCAACCCGGTCTTCCACTCGCAGGATCACGCCAAGGACATCGCCTTTGCCCGCGCCCGCGGCTTCGGCACGCTGGCGCTCTCGACCGACGGCGCGCCGCACCTCGCCCATATGCCCTTCCTGCTGGCCGAGGACGGTGGCCACGCCGATCTGCACCTGGTGCGCTCCAACCCCATCGCCCGTGCCCTGCGCAGCCCTCAGACCGCGCGGCTGGCGGTGACCGGCCCCGACAGCTACGTCTCGCCCGACTGGTACGGGGCGCCCGATCAGGTGCCCACCTGGAACTACGTCGCCGTGCACCTGACCGGCACGCTCGAAGCCCTGCCGGCGGACCAGATGCGCGCCATGCTCGACCGGCAATCCGCAGATTTCGAAGCGCGCCTGCTTCCGAAACGCCCCTGGACCACCGACAAGATGACACCCGAAGTGCTGGACAGGCTGATGCGCGCCATCGTGCCGTGCCGACTGACGGTGACCGAGATCGCCGCCACCTGGAAGCTGAACCAGAACAAGCCCGACGCCGCGCGTCTCGCCGCCGCCGACGGCGTCGAGGAGGCCGAATTCGGATCCGAGGCCGCGGCCCTGGCCGCCCTGATGCGCGCCCCGCCCGACCTCTGAGCCGCCAGGCTCCCCGAACCGGCCGGCATTTGCTTCGGAGCCGTCGTCGCCTGGGCGCCGAAGGACGGGGACGGGAGGGCCGGGCAAGGTCAATCGCCGAGGGGCCCCGCGTGCGGGGAGACGGCTATTGTCCTTGAGCGGCCCTCCCGGCTCTGTCATTCAGAAGACCGGGCGATGACGGCTCCGAAGCATTTGCTTTGGTGAGTCCGAAGCTGCCCGACCCGCCGCCCGCCCCAACGCGCCGCCCAACTGCTTCGAAAGGACATCCCATGCAACTCCTGCGCGCCGGCCCCTCGCCTTTCGTCCGCAAGGTGCTAGTCACCCTGCACGAGACCGGCCAGTTCGACGGGGTCGAGCAGGTCGACGTGACCGCCTCGCCGCTGCAACCGGACCCGAAACTCATCGCCGCCAACCCGGTGGGCAAAATCCCGGCGCTGGTGCGCCGCGACGGGCCGACGCTCTATGACAGCCGGGTGATCTGCCGCTATCTCGACAACCGAGCCGGGGCCGGTCTTTATCCCGACAACCGGATCTGGGACACGCTGACGCTCGAGGCGACAGCGGACGGCATCATGGAAGCGGCGCTGCTGATCGTCTACGAGCACCGGTTCCGGCCCGAGGACAAGGTCTATTCCGACTGGGTCGAAGGACAGTGGGGCAAGGTGTCCCGCGCGCTCGACGCGCTGGAAACCCGCTGGATCAGCCACCTGCAGGGCCGCATGGACATGGGCCATATCGCCATCGGCTGCGCGCTCGCCTATCTCGATTTCCGCCATGACGTGCGCAACTGGCGCACCGGGCGCGACGCGCTGGCCACGTGGCACCGCGGCTTTTCCGCCCGCGAGTCGATGGTGAAGACCCACCCGGCACCCTGACGCGTAACGCGACGCGCCCGGTCATCAGACGACCGGGCGCGCGACCTTCAAGCCTTGCAAAGATCAGAATTTCAGCGACAGACCGACATTGATCGCGTTGGTCTTGATGTCGGATTTCAGCGATCCTCCGCCGTCGAGGTCGGCGTCGTTGCTGGAATAGACGAACTGGTATTCGCCGAAGACCGCGAAGCGTTCGTTGAGATCGTATTTCGCCCCGGCGATTACACGCGCCGCGGGGCCGGTATACTGGTAGCCGAAGGTCTTGTCGCCGGCCGCCGTCTCCACGTCCACATGCGGAATCGCCACGCCCACGCCGCCGCCCACGTAAGGCGTGAGGCTGCCCCATTTGTCCGGCCACCGGTACATGGCATTGGCGGTCAGGATATTCAGCCCATCTGTCAGCTCCAGGCTGTCGAAGCCGAGCGCATCGCGCTCGTCGTCGGGCGCGTAGACCTTGGTGTGGGTGAATTCCAGACCGAAGCCCAGCTGTTCGTCACGCCACCACATGCCTCGCACACCGTAATAGGGCGGCATTTCGAACGACCGGCCTTCCCAGCCGATCAGCGCGTCGTAACTGCCGCCGCCGGGATAATCACCCGAGATGCGGCTGTGCGGCGCGGTTTGCCAGCCGGAATAGATCGAAAGCTCCATCTCCGCCGCGGCAGAGGTCGCCCAGATAGGAGCGAGGCCCAGTACGGCCGCCCCGAGAATCGCTTTGGTCATGACGCATCCATGGATTTGCGTGAACTGTTTGGTGTAGCATATAGACCGCCTGCCATGACCTCACAACCGCGACAGAAGCGCGCTTTTGGCCAATGCGTCCTTTTGATCGCTGGACGGCCCTGTCTCTGCCCGCTAAATAGCCCAAGGATATGCTGCGGGTTTTGCCCGCGGGCAGGTATTTTCGAACTGGCCGCAGCCGCGGCCCAGGAATGGAGTAAACCTCGTGTCACATGCAGACGATCACGAAGGCACCCGCAGGGATTTCCTGTACTACGCCACCGCAGGCGCGGGGGCGGTCACCGCGGGCGCCGCAATCTGGCCGCTGGTCAACCAGATGAACCCCTCTGCCGACGTGCGTGCCCTGTCGTCGATCCGCGTCGACATCTCGGGCGTGTCCGAAGGCTCGCAGTTGACCGTGCAATGGCTGGGCAAACCGGTTTTCATCCGCCGCCGCACCGCCGAAGAGATCGAAGAGGCCAACGGCGTGCCGATGTCCGACCTTCCCGATCCGATCGCGCGCAATGCCAACCTAGACGATACCGCCGAAGCAACCGACGCCAACCGCGCGCTGGACGACACCGGCGAATGGCTGGTGATGATGGGCGTCTGCACCCACCTGGGCTGCGTGCCGCTGGGCGAGGCCGGCGATTACAACGGCTGGTTCTGCCCGTGCCATGGGTCGCACTACGACACCGCCGGGCGCATCCGCCGCGGGCCCGCACCGACCAACCTGCTGGTGCCCGTCGCCGAATTTGCCGACGAATCCACTCTCGTCCTCGGATAACGGAGCTTAGACATGGCTGGAATTCCGCACGACCATTACGAACCGAAGACCGGGGGCGAACGCTGGGTGCATCGGCGGCTGCCGATCATCGGTCTTCTTTACGACACGATCATGATCCCCACGCCCAAGAACCTGAACTGGATGTGGATCTGGGGCATTGTCCTGACCTTCACCTTGGCGCTGCAGATCATCACCGGCATCACGCTGGTCATGCATTACACGCCCGACGCCGACCTGGCCTTTGCCAGCGTCGAGCATATCATGCGCGACGTGAACGGCGGCTGGGCCCTGCGCTACATCCATGCCAACGGCGCATCGCTGTTCTTCGTGGCAGTCTACGCCCACATCTTCCGGGGCCTCTACTACGGTTCCTACAAGGAACCGCGCGAGATCACCTGGATCATCGGCATCCTCATCTACCTCCTGATGATGGGCACCGCCTTCATGGGCTACGTTCTGCCCTGGGGCCAGATGTCCTTCTGGGGCGCGACCGTGATCACCGGCCTCTTCGGGGCGATCCCGCTCATCGGTGAACCGATCCAGACCTGGCTGCTGGGCGGACCGGCGGTGGACAACTACACGCTGACGCGCTTCTTCTCGCTGCACTACCTGTTCCCGTTCGTTATCGCGGGCCTGGTGATCGTGCACATCTGGGCGTTCCACACCACCGGCAACAACAACCCCACCGGGGTCGAAGTGCGCCGGACCTCCAAGGCCGACGCCGAAAAAGACACCGTGCCGTTCTGGCCCTACTTCGTCATCAAGGACCTCTTCGCGCTTGCGGTGATCCTGGCGGTGTTCTTTGCCATCGTCGGCTTCATGCCCAACTACCTGGGCCACCCCGACAACTACATCGAGGCGAACCCGCTGGCGACGCCCGCGCACATCGTGCCGGAATGGTACTTCCTGCCGTTCTACGCGATCCTGCGCGCCTTCACGGCCGAAGTCTGGGTGGTGCAGATCGCGTCCTTCGTGACCGGCGGCATCATCGACGCCAAGTTCTTTGGCGTGCTGGCGATGTTCGGCGCGATCGCGGTCATGGCGCTGGCGCCCTGGCTCGACACCTCGAGCGTCCGCTCGGGCCGCTACCGCCCGATGTTCAAGTGGTGGTTCGCTCTGCTGGTCGTGGACTTCTTCGTCCTGATGTGGTGCGGCGCGATGCCCGCGGAGGAGCCCTATGCGTCGATCTCGCTGGTCGCATCGGCCTACTGGTTCGCCTACTTCCTGGTGATCCTGCCGCTGCTCGGCGTCCTGGAAAAGCCGAACGCCCAGCCGGAAACCATCGAAGCGGACTTCGACGCGCATTACGCCAAGTCGGGCGGCACCAAGACCGTTGCCCAGACACCGGCCGAATAAGAAAGAGGACCTGAACCCATGTTCAAGACAATCGCCCTCTCTGCCGCTCTGGCACTCGGCCTTGGCGCAACCGGCGCCCATGCCGCCGGCGCGGAAGGCCATGTAGAGGATTTCGACTTCAGCTTCGAAGGGCCGTTCGGCACCTACGACCAGAACCAGCTGCAGCGCGGTCTCAAGATCTACACCCAGGTCTGCGCCGGCTGCCACGGTCTGAAGTTCGTGCCGATCCGGTCGCTGAGCGCGGAGTCCGGCCCGGGCCTGCCCGAAGACCAGGTGCGCGCCTATGCCGAGCAGAACTTCGAGGTCTTCGACGAAGAGCTTGACGATTTCCGCCCGGCGCGTCCGACCGACAACTTTCCGGCCAACAACGGCGTCGGCGCGCCCGACCTGTCGCTGATGGCAAAGGCCCGCGCCGGCTTTCACGGCCCTTATGGAACCGGCATCAACCAGTTCATGAAGGGCATCGGCGGCCCGGAATACATCGCGTCGCTGCTGACCGGCTACACCGGTGAAGACCGCGAACAGGCCGGCACCATCCTTTACGAGAACACCGCCTTCCCGGGCGGCTGGATTTCGATGGCGCCGCCGCTCTACGGCGAGGATGTCGAATTCGACGACGGCCACGAGAACGACCTTGAAAGCGAAGCCAAGGACGTCGCGGCCTTCCTGATGTGGACGGCAGAGCCCAAGATGATGGCCCGCAAGCAGGCAGGTTTCGTCGGCGTGCTGTTCCTGACGGTTCTGTCGGTGCTGCTCTACCTCACCAACAAGCGCATCTGGGCTCCGATCAAGCGCAAAGGCCACTGAGGCCGCGCCCGATACGATGACAAGGCCCCGCCCGATGAGGCGGGGCTTTTTCGTTGCGACCACGGAATTCCCGAGAATTCCGGTCCGTTTTCCGCGGGGAATACGCCCCCTTCCCTCACCGTTGCGCTCAATCGGTCAGACAAATCGGAAAGCACGTGTTTTCCGATGCGTTTTCTTCGGAGAAAACGCCTCAATGCCCAAGGTACGCGCGCAGAGCCGGTGGCGGGTCATCCAGCAGCGTCGCGGTGTCCGCGGGCGCATGGGCGCGCCCCTCGGCCACCACGATGGCCTGCGGCGCAAAGCGCAGCGCATCCTTCGGATCGTGGCTGACCAGCAATACCAGCGCGCCGGTGTCGGCGGTGACCTCGGCCACCAGATCCAGCATCTCGGCCCGCAGGGCCGGCCCCAGCGCGGCAAAGGGTTCATCCAGGAGCAGCACCGGCCGGTCCTGCACCAAAACCCGCGCCAGCGCCGCGCGGCTTTGCTGACCGCCCGACAGCGACCCCGGCAGACGGTCCTCGAATCCCGAGAGTCCGACCCGCGCCAGCGCGTCGCCGATCCGCCCGGTCTGCGCCGCATCGGGGCGGCGGCCGTCGGGCCGCACCGCGAGGCCGAGGTTGCGTGCGATGCTGAGATGCGGGAACAGGTTGTTGTCCTGAAACAGGATCGTCACGGGGCGCGCCGCCGGGCTGAGCGGGCCGAGGTCCCTGCCCTGCCACAGCACGCGCCCGACTTCGGGACTGCGGAACCCGGCCACGAGGTCGAGCAGCGTCGACTTGCCCGCACCCGAGGGGCCGATCACCGCCACGCGGTCACCGGGCGCGATCTGCATCTCCGCCTCCAGCGCGAAATCGCCCGCGCGCCAGCGCAGTCCGTCAAGCTCGAGCACCGACGCGTCCCCCCCTGTCGAAGCCCCAGAACAGTCCCAGCGACAGGGTCAGCAACAACAGCGCAGCACCCGCCGCGGCCTCCATCCGGTAGGCGCCCATGAGCCCATAGACCTTGAGCGGCAGGGTCGCGTTGTCCGGATCGGCAAAAAGCGCGATCACGCCCAGGTCGCCCATCGACAGCGCCGCCGTCAGCCCCGCGGCGAACCCCAAGGGTCGGCGTAGCCGCGGCAGCAGCACATGGCGCAGCCAGGCCCATCCGGTCAGCCCCAGGGCGGCGCGCAGACGGGCATAGTCGCGGCGGATGGTCTCGGCCTCGGGCCTCAGGATGCGCAGGGCAAAGGGCAGCGACACCAGCGCGTTGACCAGCGCTGTGACCGGCAAGGCCAGGTCCACAGGGTTGACCACGGGCCGCAGGATCAGGAACAGACCCGTTCCCAGCACCAGCGGCGACAGGGCAATGCCCGCAAGCCCGATCACCTCGCCCGTCCGCGTCGCCAGCGGCAGTGCCCAGATGAGGCACAGCGCGGTGGAGCCCAGCGCCACCAGCATCGAATGTCCCGCCGCCTGCCAGACCTCCGGCCCCAGCAGCACCAGCCCCGGCACGCCGCGCCAGACCACCGTCGCCAGTGGCACCAGCAGGAACAGCGCCGCCAGCGCGATCCAGACCGCGTCGAGACCCCGCGCGGCACCGCCGCTGTCCCAGCGTGGCACCACGCGGTCGAGACCGATGCCGAAGCCTTCGCCCCTCGACAGGCGCAGCGCCGCCAGCCCCGCGACCAGCGCAAGACCCAGCTGGATCAGCGACAGCACGGCGGCGCGCGCGAGGTCGAAATCGAACCGCACCGCCTGGTAGATCGCAAGCTCCACCGTGGTGGCGCGCGGTCCGCCGCCCAGCGTCAGCGCGATGGCAAAGCTCGACAGGCAGATGACGAAGATCACCGCGAAGGCGCCGGGCGCGATGCTGCGCAGCATCGGCGCTTCGAGCACCTGCCACATGGCGCGCGGGCTGAGCCCCAGCGAGGCCGCCAGCCGCAGACGTTCGCCCGGGATCGCGAGCCAGCCCTGCAGGATCAGCCGCGTCGCCAGCGGCAGGTTGAAAAAGACATGCGCGATGACGACGCCGTGCAACCCGTAGATCGTCAGCTCCGGCAGGCCCAGCGCGCTCAGCGCTCGGTTTGCCAGCCCGGACGTGCCGAAGACCGCGAGCAGCCCCAGCACCGCGACGATCACCGGCAGGATGAACGGCGCCCCCAGGAGCGCCACCAGCGCGCCGCGTCCGCGGAACTGCCGCCGCGCCAGGGCGCGGGCCACGGGGATGGCGAAGAGCACGCTGAAGAAAGCGGAAAGCGTGGCCTGCACCAGCGTGAACCGCAGCGCCTGCCAGTCGCCGGGGCGCAGGGCCGACCAGCCCTCGGCGCGCAGGATCACCGCGGTCACCGGGCCCAGCGTCAGCCCGATGACCAGCGCCCCCGCGATTATTGCGAGAGCGCGCGGCGCCATGCGTCGATGGCCGTATCGCGCAGCGCGGCGGCTTCGTCCTCGGAGTAGAACAGCACCTTTTCGGGCAGATCCAGCTCCTTGAAGCCGTCGGGCCAACCGTCGCGCGGCAGCGCCGCCGGGATCGACCAGTTGCCGGTGGCGATCATCGACTGGAAATCCTCGGACAGGATGAAGGCCATGAAATCGTCGGCCAGCTCCGGCTGGTCGGTGTTCGCGACCTTGGCCGCCAGTTCAACCATGAAGTAATGCCCCTCGGGGAAGATCGCCGCCTTCTTGGTGCGGTCCTCCTCGGCGATGATGTGATAGGCGGGGGAGGTCGTGTAGCTCAGCACCATGTCGGCCTCGCCATCGGTGAAGAGACCGTAGCTTTCCGACCAGCCCTTGGTCACGGTGAGGATCTTCGGCGCCAGCTTTTCCCAGGCCGCCTGCGCCTCGTCGCCGTAGACCGCCTGCACCCAGAGCACCAGCGCCAGGCCCGAGATCGAGGTGCGCGGGTCCTGGATCACCAGCTTGAGGTCATCCGGGGCGTTCAGCAGGTCGTCGAATGAGGCGGGTGGTTCGGCCAGCCGTTCGGTGTTGTAGACAAAGGCCGTGTGGCCGTAGTTGAACGGCAGGAACACCTCGTCGGTCCAGTCGATCGGCAGGGTCAGCGCGTCCAAAGGCTGGCCGTGCGGGGCGAAGAGGCCGCTCTCCCGTGCGCGCTTGGTGGCGTCGGTGGTGAGGCCGAAGACGATGTCGGCCTCGGTCCGCTCGCCTTCGAGCAGCAGGCGCGGCAGCAGGTCGCCGGGCTTGAACTGCAGGTCGCAGCCGCAGCGGGCCTCGAACATCTCTTCGATCTTGGGTCCCGGCCCCCATTCCGAGGTGATGTAATCGCCTGCATAGACTGTCAGGACGGGAGTGTCGGCCAGAGCGGCGCTGGCTGAGAAAAGGGCCGCTGCAACTGTGAGAGCCTTCATGGCATCCTCCAGGATTGCGACGGATGGGCAAAGTTGGAGGCGTATCCAGACCTTCCCTCCGCCGGTGTTAACCGGTTCAGGTTCAACGGGTTCGCATGCGCATCTCAGCTTGGGTTGGCCCCAAGCACCCCGAGGTATCCCGACAGCTAGCCCCGCGCCCCGCGGCTTTCAAGCGAAATCCCTTGAGGCCCCGCGCGCCCTGCCCTAACACGCCCCCAAGGAGACCCCGCCATGAGCCTGAACACCTTCGGTCATCTCTTCCGCGTCACCACCTGGGGCGAAAGCCACGGGCCCGCGCTTGGCGCCACGGTCGACGGCTGCCCGCCGGGCGTGCCGGTGGACGAGGCGGCGCTGCAGCACTGGCTGGACCGGCGCAAGCCCGGCACCAGCAAATATACCACGCAGCGGCGCGAGGCGGACGCGGTACGCATCCTGTCGGGCGTGTTCGAGGGCCAGACCACCGGCACGCCGGTGCAGCTGATGATCGAGAACACCGACCAGCGGTCGAAGGATTACGGCGACATCGCCGAGAAGTTCCGCCCCGGCCATGCCGACATCACCTATTGGCAGAAATACGGCATCCGCGACTACCGCGGCGGCGGTCGGTCCTCGGCCCGCGAAACCGCGGCACGGGTGGCGGCCGGCGGACTGGCGCGGGCGGCGCTATCGGAGCTGGCGCCGGGGATCGAGATCACCGGCTACATGACGCAGATGGGGCCGCACGGCATCACCGGAGACCGGGACATGGACCAGGTCGACCAGAACCCGTTCTGGGTGCCTTCGGCCGAAACCGCGGAGACATGGGCGGGCTACCTGGAAGAGCTGCGCAAGTCCGGCAATTCCGTGGGCGCGATCATCGAGGTGGTGGCGCGCGGTGTGCCGGCCGGGCTCGGCGCGCCGGTTTACGGCAAGATCGACACCGACCTTGCGGCTGCGATGATGTCGATCAACGCCGTGAAGGGTGTGGAGATCGGCGAAGGCATGGCCGCGGCGATGCTGACCGGCGAAGACAATGCCGACGAGATATTCATGGGCAACGATGGCCAGCCGGTCTATTCCAGCAACCACGCCGGCGGTATCCTGGGCGGGATCACCACCGGGCAGGACATCGTCGTGCGCTTTGCGGTGAAGCCGACCTCTTCGATCCTGAAGCCGCGCCAGACCATCACCAAGTCGGGCCAGGCGACCGAGATCGTTACAAGGGGCCGGCACGATCCCTGTGTCGGCATCCGCGCCGTGCCCGTGGGCGAGGCGATGATGGCCTGCGTGATCCTCGACCACCTGCTGCTGCATCGCGGTCAGATCGGCGGCGAGGTCGGTACGCACCGCGGCCGGATCGGCTGACACAGGCGCCGGGCTAGAAATCCTGCCAGGCGTCGGTGCCGGTGGGCATCGCCGCTGGCCCGGGCGCACGCGCCGGACGCGGCGGGGCGAAGGCGTCTTGCGGGGTGCGCGGCCTTTCCAGGGAAATCTCGGCACGCGCACCGGGCGGCGCAGTGGGTACGTCCCGCCGCGCAGGCGCCGTCGGCTGCGTCGCGTTGGTTTGCTGCGTTGCGGGCCGGGGCTGCGCAGGGGTCCCACACTGTGTCGGGGTGTCCGGCTGCGCAGAGCCTTCGTGCTCCGGCACGTCGACCCTGATCGGTGTCGGGGCGACCTCCATCGTCTCAGCACCGCCGCCGAACCGGATCAGCGTCGACGAAAACTCCTGCACCGCTGCGCCAAGCGCCTTGCTGGCCCGACTCGTCCTGTCGGCCATCGCCGCGTTCTCCTGCGTGACCTTGTCCAGCTGAGAGACACCGGTGGTGATTTCTTCGACCGCGCGGGCCTGTTCGAGGGCGGCGCCGGCGATTTCCGAGACCATGCCGGAGACGTCCGTCACGCTTTGTACGATGGCCGAAAGAGTCACGCTGGTTTCCTCGACCAACTGGCCGCCATCCTTGACCTGCTGCGAGGAGTTGGACACCAGCGCCTTGATTTCCCTGGCGGAGTCCGAGGCGCGCTGAGCCAGTGACCGGACTTCGGAAGCAACGACGGAAAAGCCCTTGCCGGACTCGCCGGCGCGGGCGGCCTCGACCCCGGCGTTGAGCGCGAGCAGGTTGGTCTGGAAGGCGATGTCGTCGATGGCGCCGATGATCTGGGTAATCTGGTCCGACGACGCGGCGATGGAAGACATCGCCGCCAGCGCCCGTTCCATCACCGCGCCGCCGGATTCGGCGTGGCGGCGCCCCTCGCTGGCCCTGGTATCCGCGGTCTGCGCCTTGTCGGCGGCGGAGCGGATGCTTTGCGACAACTCCTCGAGCGCCGCAGCGGATTGCTCGAGCGTGGCGGCCTGGCGTTCCGTCCGGTCGGACATGTCGCCCGACAGGGCTGCGACCTCCCCGGCGTTGGACCGCATCGCACCAGCATTCTGGCTGAACGTCTCGAACATTTCGGCCAGCATGTCCGCAAGCGCGTTCAGGTCGCGGCGCAGCGACGGGTCGGCCTGCGGATCGTCGAGCCGCGCCCGCAAGTCCCCCTGCGCAAGGTCCCGCAGAACTGCGCAGACAGTTTCCGGCATGGCCGTGCGCGACATCTGTGTCGCGGCGCTCGGGTCCCGGTTGCGTTCGGCGTTCTCCAGCCGAGCGCGCAGGCTGGCAAGGTCGCGGGCCATGCCGCCGAAATCCCAGTCGCCGCACTCTGCGCCCGCTGGGTCGGCCAGCGCGCGCAAATCCCGTGCATGCCGACGGACCGGCGCGTCTATACCGCGCAACAGCGCCGCCGTGGCCAGCAGCACGGCAACGACGCAGACCGCTGCCGAAACCAGCAACAGCTGCGCCGGGGCAAGGCCGAACAGCGCCTCCTGCCACAGACCGGCATGGGCCAGAGCCAGCGCGGACGCGACGGCCAGGATCAGCCCAAGGGCCGGAAACAGAATGCGGCGGCGGATCGACGTGACGTGCATCGGGCGACATACTCCTGCACGGCGGCTTCAATGCCGCCGGTCTTCGCCTGTCTGCCTAGCAGCGGAGTCTTAAGACAGTCTTGCCGCCCGTCCCGTCAGCGCCGCTCCTGCCGCGACAGCTGCACCGCGAGGATGCCGAAGGCGATGATCGCCACGCCGAGGATATCGCCCGCACCCAGTTCCTCTCCCAGCAGCACGGCGGCGATGGCGACCCCGAGGAACGGGTTGAGGAAGTGGAAGGTCGCGGCCTTGACCGCGCCGATGCGGTCCACCAGCAGAAACCAGACCAGCGTCGCGGCGAGGCCCGGCACCAGCGTGGTGTAGACGAAGGCCGCGATCAGCTGCGACGACCAGGTGACCTGCCAGGTCTCGAACGCGACCGCCGGCACCGTCAGCGCAGCACTTCCCACCAGCATCTGCAAACCCACGACCATCAGGAAATTCCCGCCCGAGGTGGCGCCACGCAGCGACAGGGTGGCGGCGGTCAGCGACAACACGCCCAGCCCGCACAGTGCCACCCCGTAAAGGTCAACGCCGCCCTGTAGCCGCGCGCCCATGATCAGCACCACCCCGGCGACCCCGGCCAAGAGGCCGACAAGGCCCAAAGGCCGCACGGTTTCGCGAAAGATCGCCCAGCCGGCAAAGGCCACCAGCAGCGGCATGGTCGAGGCGATGATCGCTGCAAGCGACGCCTGGATCGTCTGCATCGCCATGAAATTCAACCCGAGGTACAGGGCGTTCTGGCAGATGCCGAAGACGATCGTCCCGCGCCACTGGCTGCGCGTCAGGCGCCAGCTTTGCCCCATGGCCCGGGCGAGCAGCACCGCCAGCACGCCGGAAAGAAGAAAGCGCAGCGCCAGAGCGGTCAGTGGCGGCGCATCCGCGACGATGATCCGGGCCGAGGTGAAGGCCGAGGACCACATAGCCGCGAAGGCAAGCCCCATCACGATCGCGCGCAAGTCCATGTCATCCCCCCGAAATTCCGTCGTCCGGGCACCTGACAGTCTCGCTTGGGCGGCGTCAAGGCCACGCTATGCATAGCGGCTATTCGCCAAGCCCCCGACCGATGGCGCGGGCCGTTGCGGGGTGGCAGGCGCCTGCGTCACCGTGCTCAAGGGTTTCTTCGACATCGGCAGCGTGCCGGACTTTGCCGGGGACGCCGCCGGATTTCGCCGCGAAGTCGAACAAGCCATGCATTTCGCCGCCGTCGGCAAGGGCGGAGCGCGGGAGAAACAAGAAGACGCCTGCCCGCTCACGCCCAAAGGCGGGTTGGGCAGGCCCGCCAGGATCTCCATAGGGCGCGACATGGCCGGGCCCCACTGCTTCCCGGATCACTCCGACAGCCTGCGCAGCGGCGAAGCCATGACCCTGGAGATGCTTGAGGAGCAGGCGCTGTGCTGCCAGATGGTTGCCGTAGTCATGTCGGTGCCGTCCTTCGATGGCGGACTGGTGAGGATGGGGTCTCGTTGGCGATCATCGGTGGCGCGGCACGCGCGTCGCGCCACCGGTCACAGGAAGCGATGCAGCCGCTTCGGCGCCATGATCCGCAAGGCGTTGTCGCGCAACGCGACGTGTCGCCAGATGTGAAACCCGGCGTGAAAGGCGACGACCCCCGCAAGCAGGTAGAACTCGACCGCATGCACCCGCCCGACAAGGTCGTTGGCATCGGGCAGGCCGAGCGGCATGGCGATCGGGACGATCCCCCCGGCCCAAAGCTGCCGCGAGGCGGTGAGCCCCAGCAGGAACCCGGTCAACGCCACGCCGAAAAGCCCCCAGATGAGAACCCTGTGCAGCCACCAATGCAGCCGCCGCGCCCTTGGCCCCAGTTTCGGCCCCGGGCGGCCGGCGAGCCCCCGGCGCAGGTAATCGGCTGTCCATCCCAGCGCCAGCGTCACGAAGATCAGGCCCAGCACCGAATGCAGACGCACCGCCCAGGCGCCGGCCCGGGCCACGTCCGACGGGGTCACCAGCAGGAACCACGCGGTCAGGGGCAGGATGCTCCAGTGCACGATCTTGAGCGCGGTGCGGCGGGTCATGGCAGTCTCGGTCAGCGGTTCGAAGATGATCCCAACCACGCCGGACCGGGAGGCAAAGTTTCGCGGCTCAGTGCTGGCGCGCCCGCACCAGGTACGCGTCGATCCGAATCTCGCCCAACAACCGCAACGCTTCGAGCCTGTGCAGACCTTCGATCAGGATATACCCTGACCCCTCGCTGCGTACCTGGATCGGCGTCGTCTGACCGTGCTCGATGAGGTCTTCAGCCAGCAGATCGCGCCTCGCGGCATCCAGCGTCTTGCCGCGCTTGGCGGGAACTCGGATATCCGAAATGGAGAGGCTTTGTTTGACGAGCATGGCACAGCATGTCAGCAAACCGCGCGGCGCGCCATCCATCATCGCAGGTATAACGAAAAGGCCCCGCCTGACGGACAGGCGGGGCAAGGCAGCGCCTCAGCTTGTGGCGAGGCGCCGGCGGTGTTCTGTTGTGTTCGGAATGCGCCTAGTTCGGGCGCTCGACCATCTCGGCGCGGATCTGCTGGCGCAGCACGTCGATGGGCACCACCTTGCCGTCGCGCTTGAAGTGCCAGTAGGTCCAGCCGTTGCAGCTCGGCGCGCCTTCGAGATGCGCGCCGACCTGGTGGATCGACCCCTTGACGTCGTTGCCGATCAGCGTGCCGTCGGCCCGGACCTTGGCCTTGTGCCGGTTTCCGACGGAGTAGAGTTCTTCGCCGGGGCGCAGCATCCCGCGCTCGACCAGCTGGCCGAAGGGAATGCGCGGTTCGGCGCGCTTCGAGGTCGTGACCTCGAGCCCCGCCTTGTCGAACTTGCGCACCCCGTCGATGCGCGCCTGCGCCACCGCGCGGTAGGCCGCTTCGCGCTCGATCCCGATCCAGTCGCGGCCCAGCATCTTGGCCACGGCCCCGGTCGTACCGGTGCCAAAGAACGGGTCCAGCACCACGTCGCCCACGTTGGTCGACCCCACCAGCACCCGGTGCAGCAGGCTCACCGGCTTCTGGGTCGGATGCGCCTTTTCACCCGCTGCATCCTTGAGCCGCTCTCCGCCGTTGCAGATCGGGAGCACCCAGTCGCTGCGCATCTGGATGCCCTCGTTGAGCGCCTTCAGGGCCTCGTAGTTGAAGGTATATTTCGCCCCCTCGCCCTTCGACGCCCAGATCATCGTCTCGTGGGCATTGGTGAAACGCTTGCCGCGGAAATTCGGCATCGGATTGGACTTGCGCCAGACCACGTCGTTCAGGATCCAGAACCCCGCATCCTGCAACGCCGTGCCCACGCGGAAGATGTTGTGATAGCTGCCGATCACCCAGATCGCGCCGCCGGGCTTGAGCAGCCGCCGCGCCGCCTTGAGCCAGTCCTTTGTGAACCTGTCATAGGCGGCGAAGCTCTGGAACTGGTCCCAGTGGTCGTCGACCGCATCGACGCGGGAATTGTCGGGACGGTGCAGATCGCCCTTAAGTTGAAGGTTGTACGGCGGATCGGCAAAGATGAGGTCCACCGATGCCTCCGGCAGACCGTTCATCACCTCGATGCAGTCGCCGTCCAGGATCGTGTTGAGAGGGAGCGCATCGGCGCTCTTCAGCTTGGTCATCTTCGTCATTTTCTGCCTCTGTCCCTCGGTGCATTTTGCACTCGTTTGGTTGCGACAAAGATGAGTCATGACCGATTCGCGGTCAATTTCTTTTTTGAATCAGCGGGTTAAGATTTAATCTTGATACAAGATATTGTGGACCGGCCGGAAGGATCGTCTATGGTGAGGGGTCACCCCTAGATGTATCAAAGCCGACCTGTGGCTTTTCGACGGATATCCCATATTCGTCTCCCAGCCGTAGCCGGGATAGTGTTGCGCCAAATCCCGCATGAGGCGATCGCGCCGTATTTTCGCCACAATTGAGGCCGCGGCGATCGACTGTGAAACCGTGTCGCCGCGGACCACCGCCGTGGCGGGCCAGGGAAAATCGCGCGGAACGAGGTTGCCGTCGACCAGGACGTGATCGGGGGCCTGCGGCAACGCGGCGATGGCCCGCATCATTGCCAGATGCGACGCACGCAGGATGTTGTGGGCGTCGATCTCCTCGACACTGGCCTCTCCGACACCGACCTCTGCGACCGCCATCAGCGTCTCGGACAGCGCACCCCGCCGCGCCGCCGACAGCTTCTTGGAATCGTTCAGGCCGTCGGGAATGCGGCCCGGGTCGAGCACCACCGCCGCCGCCACGACCGGCCCGGCAAGCGGCCCGCGCCCGACCTCGTCGACGCCGGCGACACGGATATCGCCCAGCGCCGCCTCCAAACTGTAATCCGGCAATCCCATGGCTTCAGAAACACCAGTCGCCGCCGCGGCGCAACCGTGCAGTCCGCCGCCCCCGCAAAGCGCAGGGGCCGGGAACCGCAGCGCGACTCCCCCGGTTCTCCGGTTTTCAATAACCCTCGGGGGAGTCGCCGCCTGCGGCGACGGGGGCAGAGCCCCCCAAATCAAAAAACGCAGGGCCCGGTGTTCCGGTGCCCTGCGTTTTCCGGAGGACGGCCCGCAACGGGGGATCGGCCGCCCTCCTGCCCGAACCCCGTCAGCGACGCGCCACGTCAAAGCCGGCGCGGCGCAGGCAGCGCGCCACGTAGACCGTGCGCACGCCCCGCTCGCGCGTCTGCATCTGCGCGCGGCACTGCGCGGGCAGATACCTGGCGTGGCGGTAATTGCGCTCGACGCAGCGCGCGCCGAAGACTTGCACCGAGTCTCCGCGCCGCGGCACACCGGTCAGAAGGCACTGCGCCGGCAGGCCGCGGCTGTCACGGCGCGCACCGTGCTGACGCTGATCCCTTTGGTCCCAGCGATCCCGCTGCCACCGTTGGGCATGATCGCGACGGTTCTCGCGGTAGTACCGCTGGTCGTGCACCTTCTTGTCCTTGCGGTCATCGTCGGCGCGCGCCTCCTTGATGGCATTGCCGATGATGTAGATCGTCGCGGCGGTGCCCAGGAACTTGACGATCTTCTCGGCGTCGTTCGCCTGAGCGGGCCGCGCGGTGAAGCCGGTGACGGCGATGGCGGCGGCGAGGATGGTGGCGATGAACCTGCGTGACATGGGGTATCTCCTTTGCTTTCTGTGGTCTTGCGATCTGCGGCCACGCACCGGGTCGGCCCGCGTCCATGGCACCAAGCTGGGCCCGCCCCCCGAAGTCAGGCAATATCGCCCCCCTGCTATCGGATAACCGCGCCGCAAAGCCCCATGGATATTGAATTTCCGCGCCGCCCGGCGCAGGTTGGCGGCATGAAACGAATGCTCCTGATCCTGGCGCTCTGCGCCCCCGCGAGCGCGCAGGCCGCGTGCTACGCCGATTACAAGGCCAAGCAGGACAATCCCCTGCGGCTGCACTACGGCGTGGCCGAGATCACCGGCCCCTGCACCGTCGACTCGGCCCGCGCCGCGCTGTCGGGTCGGCTTTCGGCCAATGGCTGGACGCTGCTGAACGTGGTCTCGGTCTTCGACGCATCGGGGCTTGGCGAAAGGAAGGCCAGTGCCGGACCCTACTTCCTCCGCTTCTGACGCGGCGCTGGCCCGCCGGACCGGCGGCCGCATCGTCACCTGGGGCCTTGTCGCCATCGTCGCATTGCTGATCCTGGCGGGCGCGCTGCTGCTGCTGACGCTGCCCGACGCGGGCGCGTTCAACGCCCGGGTGGAACGGATCTTCATCGAGAACGACGACCTCACCGCCCAGGCCGAGATCAAGCTGCTGGAGATCCTCGCGCAATCCGGCACCGCCTTTGCCGAGACGCTGGCCAGCTACCGGATGGTGATCTTCGTGCTGCTGGTCTTCGCGACCGCCCTGCTGGTGGCGGCGCTGGTGTTCCTGGTGATGCTGGTCACGCTCAACCGCCGCATGGCACAGATCGAACGGTCGGGCATCCAGGTCAGCAGCCTGATCATCAGCCGCGAGGAAAACACCGTGTACCTCAATACCATGGGCTTCAAGCTGACCGAGGCGATGATGGAGACGCTGGCCGTTCTGGCGGAGGCACGGCTTGACGACGAAATGCTGACCGGCGCGCAGATCGAGGCGGTGATCTCGGGCCGCAGCGAATCCGACTGCGAGGAAGCCGCCGGCGCCACCCGCATCAAGCGTCTTCGCGACGGACTCGGCAACCAGCTGGTGTCCGAACTTCTGGTCAAGAACATCGCCCGCCGCGGCTATGTGCTGGCCATAGACAAGGGCGTGATCGAGGTCATCTGAGACCGCCGCGGCATTGGTGGGCCGCCCGAAACAATTCATTTTTTACGCTGTGCGAACACGGTAATTCACGAACAATGCCACAATCGCGCCAGAATTCTCTCCGAAGTTGTATCTTAACGAAGTTTAAACCCGGAGACGTCCCGTGCGTATTCTCGCTGTTGACGACGACCCGATCATCCTTGAGTTGATCCGCGAGATCATCGGACTGAGCGACGACCAGGAGCTGCTGACCGCAGGCTCGGGTCCCGAAGCCCTGAAGTTGCTGGACGATCCCGCAACGCCGATGATCGACTGCTTTCTGCTCGACATCCAGATGCCGGTCATGGACGGCATCGACCTGTGCACCGCTCTGCGCAAGCGCCCGGAGTTCCGGACGACACCGGTGGTGATGCTCACCGCGATGACCGAAAAGCGGTATGTCGACGCGGCCTTCATTGCCGGGGCGACCGATTACATCACCAAGCCGTTCGACATCGGCGACATGCAGCGCCGCCTGCGCACCGCCGCGCTCCGGCGGAGCGAGATGGCGCGGTTCGAGACCGACGCCTCTGCCGCCGTCGCGCAGGGTCAGCGCCGCGAACTGCTGGCCGAGGTGCCGATCTACGACGTCGATAACGTCATCGATTATTTCTCGTTCGAGAACTATGCGCGGCAGCTGAGCAAACGGTCGCTCTTCACGTCGCTGGCGGTGGCCGTCCACATCCGCCGGATTGGCGACTTCCATGCCGCCTGCGAACCTTTCATGTTCGAAAGCCTGATCACCGACGTGGCGGAAGCGACGTCGGACAGCCTGCGCGACCACAGTTTTGTCATGTCCTACGCGGGCAACGGGTCCTTCATCTGCCTGATCGAGGACGGCCACCTGCCCGACCGCAAGACCCTGGTCAGCCGCATCAACCTGCTGCTGCAACAGATGCAGCTGGACTACGGACTCGACTGTCCGCCTTGCGTGCAGGTCTGCGCCGGCGACTACGTGCGCCTGGTGGGACGCAACTCGGACGGTATTTCCGAGGCGCTCGTGCAGGCGCATGCCAGCGCCGAGAGCTACGGCCAGGCCATCGACGCACAGGTCGACCGCATCTGGTACGAAGGCGTCGTCGGACAATGACCCAATCGCCCGAGATGGTGGCGATCCTCGCCCGCGTCCGGCAGCGCTTTGACGCCATGCTCGCCGGCCGCCTGGCGACGCTCGACGCCGCGCTGGCGCGGGCGCAGGACCCCGCCGCGCGACACGCGGCACTGATCGAGGCGCGCACCGTGCTGCACCAGATTGCCGGCAGCGCCGGATCGCTCGGCCTGCCGCGGCTTGGCGCCGAGGCGCGTGCGTGCGAACAGGCGATCGACGGTTGGATCAGCCACGGAACACCGGACTGGCCGCGGTTGCGCGAGGGCATCATGGGCTTCGCAGCTCTGGCGCGTGACGCAGCGTGAGCCGGCGCCGCACCGAGATTTCGGCGCGCCGCTCTTTCCCCACGCTATGTTGCATATTTGCGGCATCTTTCTACCATGTCGTGTTTTCCGGCCAAATTGCTGCATCTCGCGGGGACGAACGGGATAGCTATTCCAGTCGACACACAAATGGACGCGGGCCACACGTCGGTGTCCTGACACGTGCCCGTCCCGGGCGAGGTTAACAAGTGCGGAAGACACAGTTCACGGCGTTGCGTATCAGCCTCTTGGTAATGTGCACCTTCGTGGTTTTCGCGGCCGCTGCCTGGGTCAGAAACACAACCCACGATTTCGCCGAACGCGATTTCCGCACCATGGCGGAGGACAGCCAGCGCGCGCTGGAGACGCGCATGCAGAGCTATCATCTCGTGCTCGAGGGGCTGAAGGGCATGATGATGGCCTCGGACGAGGTGCGCCACGATGACGTCGAGAGCTACCTCCAGGGCGTCGACGTCTCTTCGGCGCTGCCCGGGATCACCGGCATCGGTTTTATCCGCGACGTGCCCGCGGGCGGGGTCGATGACTTCCTTGAGGAGGCTGCGTCGATGGGCTTCGCGGTGCGCGACGTCCACCCGGCCTACGACGGCCCGGAGCGCTTCATCATCAAGTTCGTCGAACCCGCCGAGGACAATGCCGAGGCCATCGGCCTCAACATCGCCTTCGAGAAAAACCGCCGCGACGCCGCGATCGCCGCACGCGACACAGGCGAAAGCCGGTTGAGCGCGCGCATCGTCCTGGTGCAGGACACCAGCGACCAGCCCGGCTTCGTTCTGCTGCATCCGTATTTCCGCAAGGATGCCCCCACAGCGACGGTGGCAGAGCGCCGCGCGGCTTTCGAGGGCTGGGTCTATACGCCCTTTGTCGGCGCCAAGGCGCTGGCCGATCTGACCCAGGGCCAGGGCCGCCTGTTCCGGCTCAGCGTCTACGACGGCCCTGCCTCGCCCGAAACGCTGATCTACACGTCCTCGCCCGAACCCGCCGAGGCGCGGGAACCGCTTCTGACGCGGCAATCCGAGGTCGCGCTTTTCGGGCGCACATGGACGCTGCAATGGGAGACCCTACCCGCCTTCGATGTCGCCTATATCAATCACCTCGACCTGCTGGTGCTGGCCGTCGGCCTGCTTCTGACGCTTATGCTTTGGCTGACGCTCTACAGGATGCGGAACGAACGCCAGATCGTCGAACGCAAGGTCGAGGCGCAGACCCGCGAACTGACCTCGCGCATGTCCGAGAACGAATCGATCATCGGCAATGCCCGCGTGGGGATCGTGATCCTCGACGGCGCGGACCGGGTCGTCAGCGCCAATGCCGCGGCGCGGGCGATGCTCGACATCCCCGAAGACGGCCCGGCCGAACCGGCAATCGCCGAAATCGTCGCCCTGCCCGATCTCGTCGACAGGCCGCGGCGGATCAAGCATTTCCGCATGTCCGCCCCGACGAAGCCAGTGTATCTGGACGTGCATGCCAACAGCTGGACCACCGGCGACGGGCAGGTCCGCCGTACGGTCTTTGTCCATGACGTGACCGAACAGGCGCTGGCCGCCTCGCAGCTTGAGCAGACCGAACAGCGGCTCGACCAGGCGCTCAAGGGATCGGAGATCGGCGTGTTCGACGTCGACCTGATCGCCGGCACCTCTGTCGTGTCCGAGACCTGGCGCAAGATAATGGGCGTCGAGGACCGCGGCGCGGATTTCGATACCCAGGCCTATTTCATGGCGCAGATCTATCCCGACGACCTGCGCCTGCTGATCGAGGCCGATCGCGGCTGCATCACCGGGCGTACGGAACGGTCGACGACGGAATTCCGCATCCAGGTGCCCGGCAAGGGTGTGCGCTGGATGCGGTCCGACGCGGTGGTCTGGGAACGCGACGAAAACGGCCTGGCGCTGCGGATGATCGGCACGCAGGTCGACATCACCGAATTCCGCCAGGCCCAGGCTGCGCTCAAGGCCAGCGAGGATCGTTTCCGGCAGACCTTCGAGAACGCCCCCGTGGGAAAGGCGATCCTCGATTCGAGCTTCCGGTTCCATTCGGTCAACGCCGCCATGTGCAGCCTGACCGGACGGGAGAAATCCGAGCTCGAGGACGGCCGGTCGCTCGAGACGCTGGTGCGCAAGCTGGACTGGGACCTGCTGGCGCCGACGCTGCGCAGCATGAGCGGCAAGCACGAGGACGCGTTCCGCGGCGAGCTTGCCATCGACCGGCCCGACGGCAGCACCGCGTGGGCGCTGGCCAATGCCATCCCCGCGCGCGATCCCAAGACCAGCGAGCGGATCTACATCATCCAGTTCCTTGACATCACCCAGAGCAAAGAGGTCGAACGGCTGAAAAGCGAATTCGTCGCCAGCGTGAGCCACGAGCTGCGCACGCCGCTGACGTCGATCAAGGGCGCCATTTCGCTGGTGCAAAGCGCGCCGCAGGGCCTGCCCGCCTCGGCCGGCCGCCTGCTCGATATCGCCCATGCCAACGTCGACCGGCTGACGGAACTCGTGAACGATATTCTCGACCTTGAAAAGATCCACAGCGGCAGCCTGTCCTTCGAATTGTCCGACCAGCCGGCGCTGGCCATCCTGAAGGATGCGCAGGACCAGTTGGCGCCCCTGGCCCTGCAATACGGCGTGCAGGTCGATCTTGACCCGGTGGACTCCGATCCGACGATCCTGGTGGACAGGGGCCGGATGATGCAGGTGCTGATCAACCTGATGTCGAATGCCTGCAAGTATTCTCCCAAGGGCGGCACGGTGCGGATTGTGACCGAAACGCAGGGAACGTTTCTTCGCATCGCGGTGCAGGACGATGGCCCCGGCGTGCCCAAAGACTTCGTGAGAAAGCTCTTCAAGCCCTTCTCGCAGGCCGATTCTTCGGACACCCGCGAAAAAGGCGGCACAGGGCTGGGCCTCAGCATCGCGTACGAACTCGTGCAGCGGATGGGCGGCGGGATCGGATACGACCGCGCCGAAGGCGGCCCCACGGAATTCTGGTTCACCGTCCGCATCGTGGAGGCCGACGCCGCCTTCATCACGCGGCAGCAGCGCGCCGGATGAGGACATAATTGATGGTCTCTGCCACGATTTTGTTCAATTTTCCTTCGAAATGGCCCGCTTTCGGCATCTTATCGAACGCTTACTGGTACACCGTGTTTCAATATTCGATCTGCGGCAGGGATGTCCCGACGCCGATCGCTCCGAACACGGAATTTTTGGAAAGGCCCGCTTGAGATGACATTTCCCAAATCCGTTGTGCGCGGGCTGATCGCGGTCCTCATTTCCCTGCACGGCCTCACGATCTTCGCCGTCTCAACCTCTGCCCCCTGGCTCGACACCGCCCTACCCTGGATTGCCGGCGCCGGAACCGTGAGCGCCATCGCGATACTCGCGGCCGTGGTCCTGTCGCACCGCGCCGCAGAGGTCCTGCAACGCGCCACCGTGAAGCTGAACCAGGAGGTGCGGGCGCTCAACTCCCATGCCATGGTGCTGCGCACGGATGCCGACACCTGCATCACGCATGTCAACGAAAAGCTTCTCGAAGCCACGGGCTATACGGCCGAGGACCTGCTCGGGAAACGGGTGACCGAACTCTACTTTCCCGACGATGTGGCACATTACCAATTGCTCAGAAGAGTGGTGGAGCGTGGCGGCAGCTGGGAGGGCGAGAGCCTGCTGCGCACCCGCTCCGGCGCTCCTCTTTGGTCCAACCTGACGATCATGCCCGGCCTTGACGACAGGGGCCGGCCCTGCGGGTCGATCTCGGTCCGCACCGACATCAGCGCCACGAAGAAGGCACAGGCGCGGGAAAAGATCTTTGCCGCACTCGACCGACTCATGGACGAGGTGATCATCTTCGACAGCCAGACCTTCACGGTGAAGTATTCCAACCAGGCGGCCAACCGGTCCCGCGGCAAGGACACCGATGCCGAGGCGCCCACCGGGCTGCGCGGCTTCGGTCCGCTTTTCGAGAGCCGCGACTTTCTGGACAGTGTCCAGGACCTGCTTGACAGCGGCGATGATTTCACCAGCTTCCAGATCGACCGGACGGGCCGCGCGTTCGAACTGCGCCTGCAGGTCCTGCGGGTTTCGGGGGCGCATACCGAGATCATGGCGGTGCTGCGCGACATCTCGGCGGAGAAAGAGATGGAAACCCTGCGCAACGAGTTCATTTCCACCGTGAGCCACGAACTGCGCTCGCCCATGACCTCGATCAAGGGGTCCATGGGCCTGTTGCTCGCGGGGGCCGGTGGCGAACTGCCGGACAAGGTCCGCGTCATGCTCGAGATCGCCCACCGCAATGCCGACCGGCTGGTGGACATCATCAACGACCTTCTGGATATTGAGAAGATCAGCACCGGCAACATGACCTTCCACCCTGTAACTGTAGAGCTCGACGCGCTGATCAACGAGGCGATGCTGGCGAACCAGCATTTCGCCGACCGCTTTGACGTCACGGTGCAACGCGAGGACACGGCCCGGGGCGAGGTCATGATCGACTTCGACCGCACGCTGCAAGTGCTTAACAACCTGTTGTCCAACGCTTCCAAGTTTTCGCGCCCTGGCGGGACGGTGATCGTGCGGCTGGACGACACGGACGACAGTTACCAGATCTCCGTGCAGGATTTCGGCCGCGGCATTCCCGAAGACATGCAGCCGCGCATCTTCGAGAAGTTCCTGCAGATCGGTTCAAGCTCCGATGTTCAGGTGCGCGGCACCGGGCTGGGCCTCGCCATCGTCAAGGCGATTGTCGAACAGCAGGGCGGCCAGGTGGACTTCGAAAGCGCCGAAGGTGTCGGGACGACCTTCTTCGTGCGCTTTCCCAAAACCCAGGCGGGCGCTATGACTGACTCGCGACCGTTGCTGAAGGCCGTGAGCTGACCCGGAGGACCCTGCCGACATGATCCGACTCCTGCACCTCGAAGACGATCCCGACATCCTCGAGATCAGCCAGATGGCGTTGCAGATGACCGGTGCCTTCGAGTTGATGCAATGCGCCACAGGCGACGACGCCATCGCCAGGGCAGAGGCCTTCGCGCCGGATGCGCTGCTTCTGGACGTGATGGTGCCGGGAACCAGCGGCCCGGACGTGCTGCGCGCCTTGCGCAAGCTGCCGGGTCTGCAAGAGGTGCCGGCGATCTTCATGACGGCCCGTGTGCAACCGTCCGAAGTTCAGGACCTGCTCGACCAGGGCGCCGTCGCGGTCATCGCCAAACCCTTCGACCCGATGAGCCTGGGCCCGCAGATTCTCGCGGCCGTCGAGGACGCCCGGACCGGCCAGGAGACGGCGCCCCAAGGCGTGTGATGTGTAGGACGCATCTAGGTGGTCAGCCCCGGCATTCGGTGGATCGGGTTCAAGATGAATCTGTCCGGCTCTGAAGTCCAGATCTTGCAGATGTACTCGTAGGGGGTGAGCCCGTTGAGGGTCTTGAGCCGGCGCGCGAAATTGTTTTCTGCCACGAAGTGCGTGAGGTGCGTTCGCAGCTGATCATGGCTGTCGTAGTGGAAGCGTTTGACGGTGGTCTCCTTTGGCCTGCCCCCTGAAAAGTGGTCCTCCGTGAAATTGAGAACGGCGGTGCAAAAGTCGGCCGCGGTAGCGGCGGGATGATCCTGCTGCGTGCGGCGTAAAAGTCGTCCACCTTGAAGCCTTTCTGTTTGCAGGGAGGCTGGGGGGATTTTCACCGTGGACTTGTATCGGAAGGTTCGGCTGGCCTGTGCGGAGGGCATGAGCCAGCGAGAGGCTGCGCGGCATTTCAACATTTCGCGCGACAGTGTCAGCAAGATGATGGCGTTCTCGGTTCCGCCCGGATATCGGCGGACGGCCCGCGTGAAGCGGCCGAAGCTGGATGCCTTCACCGGGATCATCGACGGCTGGCTGGAAGGCGATCGCGAGGTCCATCGCAAGCAGCGGCACACGGCGAAGCGCGTATGCGAGAGGCTGCGCGACGAGCACGGGTTTACCGGCGGCTATACGATCGTGAAGGACTACATGCGGGAGCGCGAACGGCGCGGCCGCGAGATGTTCGTGCCGCTGACGCATCCGCCCGGACATGCCCAGGCCGATTTCGGCGAGGCGGTGGTCTTCATCGGCGGCGTTGAGCAGAAGGCGCATTTCTTCGTCATGGATCTGCCGCACAGTGATGCCTGCTTCGTGCGTGCTTATCCCGCGGCGACAGCGGAAGCCTGGATTGATGGTCACGTCCACGCCTTCGCATTCTTCGGCAAGGTGCCCGTCTCGGTCCTCTACGATAACGACCGCTGTCTGGTCGCGAAGATCCTGCCGGACGGAACGCGTCAGAGGGCCACGCTCTTCAGCGGGTTCCAGTCGCATTACTTGCTCCGCGACCGCTACGGCCGCCCGGGCAAGGGAAACGACAAGGGCAACGCCGAGGGGTTGGTCGGCTATTCCCGCCGCAACTTCATGGTGCCGACCCCTCGGTTTGCGACCTGGGACGCGTTCAACGCCTACCTCGAGGAGCAGTGCCGCAAGCGCCAGACAGATGTCCTGCGCGGCCAATCCGAGACGATCGGTCAACGCCTCGCGCGGGATCTGGTCGCGATGTCCGACCTGCCGGCGGCGCCGTTCGATGCCTGCGATCAGGCCACGGGGCGGGTCAGCTCCCAGGCGCTGGTGCGCTACAAGACCAACGATTACTCGGTGCCGGTCGCTTACGGCCACCGCGACGTCTGGATCAGGGGTTATGTCGACGACGTGGTCATCGGCTGCGGCGGCGGGATCATCGCACGCCATCCACGCTGCTACGACCGCGAGGATATGGTCTTCGATCCAGTGCATTACCTTCCGCTCATCGAGCGCAAGATCAATGCCCTGGATCAGGCGGCGCCCTTGGCAGGGTGGGACCTGCCACCGGAGTTCGCGACCTTGCGCCGTCTGATGGAGGCGCGGATGATCAAGGCCGGACGCCGGGAGTATGTCCAGGTTTTGCGCCTGCTCGAGACCTTCGGCCTCGACGACCTCTATGCCGCCGTGAAGAAGGCACTGCAACTGGGTGCCGTCGGCTTCGATGCCGTCAAGCACCTCGTTCTCTGCCATGTCGAGAAACGGCCGCCGAAGCTGGACCTCGACATCTATCCCTACCTGCCACGCGCAACTGTCGGGACCACCTCGGCGGCCAGCTACATGTCCCTGCTGTCGCGGGATGTGGCATGGCCGCTTTCCGAGTGGCAATGTCCGGTTCTACTACCGCCCCAAGGGACACCGCGGCATCGCAATGCCCGACCTGCCACCGGATGATCCCGTCTTTCTGAACGCGTACGCCAAGGCTGCCGGCGTGCGACCACGGCACCCTTCGCGCGTGGATAGCATCGCTTCCGGAGTCGAGCTCTATGAGGCGAGCGATCAGTTCCGTGTCCTTGCGCAGGGAACGCGCGATGCACGGCGGCGCATGCTCGACGATGTTGCGGAGCGGTACGGCCACGCCAGTCGTTGCGATCTGGCACCGAAGCACATCACAAAGGATCTGTCCGGGTTCAGCGCCCACGCCCGAAACAACCGGCTCAAGATGTGGCGCGGGTTCTGCAAATGGATGGTCGAACAGGACGACCTTCCTCGTGACCCAAGCGACGGGCTCAAGAAGTCCCCCACCACGAAGAGCGACGGGCACGTACCTTGGTCCCACGACGAGATCGAAGCGTTCTGCGCCCACTGGCCCTTGGGCAGCGTCGAGCGCCTCGCCTTCGAGCTGATCTACTGGACAGGCGCCCGCGTATCGGACGCCGTGCACCTGGGCCCCGGCAACGTCGAGCGCGAAGGCTGGATGACATTCCGCCAGCAGAAGACCGGCGGCGAAGTCTGGATCCCGTTCAACCGCGAGCTTCCCGAGTTCGCTGAGCCTGCCGGACCCGACCTCGCGCTCCTGAAGCAGGCGATCCACGCCCGAAACGAAAGGCAGATGACCTTCTTGCACACGCAGAAGGGGACATCCCGTTCATCGAAGGCCGTCTCGCAATGGTTCGCCGCAAAGGCCCGCAAGGCCGGCGAAGCCTCCCGGACAGCTCACGGGCTTCGGAAGGCACGTGCGAAAGGGCTAGCAGAGATGGGCGGCTCCGCGCCGCAGATCGGCGCTTGGACTGGCCACGAAAGCCTCAAGGAGATCGAGCGGTACATCAAGGATTTCAGTAAGAGGAGGGCCCTCTCGAGAGCGAAAGAGGAACATGAAGTTCCAACTTCTACGAACAAGTTCCAAATCGAAGGAAAAAGCGGTGCGTAGCCAGCATCTTAGCAAAGCGCTGGCGACCCCGGCAGGATTCGAACCTGCAACCTGCCCCTTAGGAGGGGGCTGCTCTATCCAGTTGAGCCACGGGGCCGCATCGCGCTTTACCAGAGGCGCAAAGCCGACACGTTGCCTTGTAGGACAATCCGCGGCGCCTGCAAAGCCCGGTGTCGCGACGCAAGGGACCCGCCTGTTTCTTGCGCTTTGACCGCGGTTTTCGCATGTCCCCTAAAAATTATTCACTGCTCCCGAAACTTTCTATCCGACCCCTCCGTGCCTGGGATCGACGGCACATGGTTCGTCGTGATTTCGAAGTGATTTGCTCCTAGGGGATCTTGAAACGTTATGACCACAATCAAACAAACCGGACTATTGGCTGGCCTCCGCAGCGGCACGGCGGTGATTGCTCTGACGCTTGGCGCGGGTATTGCAGCGGCGGACGGGACGCCCGAATGCAACATCGGCGCGGGAACCAACTCGACCGAATGCGGCGTGAACACGACGGCGGACGGTGATTTTTCCGTCGCGGTCGGCGACCAGGCCACCACCGACGCCACATCGACCGACGGGGTGGCCATCGGGTCCGAAGCCGCAACGACAGGCCCCTCGACCACCGCCATCGGCGGAGAGACCGTCGCCGCTGGCCCCGGCGCAACCGCGATCGGCTGGCAGTCCGCAGCCACCGCAGAGCGCGCGCAGGCCTTCGGTCACCTCGCCACGGCACAGGGCGAACGCAGCCTTGCCGTGGGTGAGAACGCCGACGCGCAAAGCGACCTGTCGACCGCCATCGGCAACGAGGCCATTGCCAACGGCACCGATGCTCTGGCCATCGGCGACACCGCTTCGGCCACCGGCCCCTCGACCACCTCCGTGGGCGGCGAGTCGGTGACCAACGGCCCCGGCGCAACCGCCATCGGCTGGCAGTCCGCAGCCACCGCCGAGCGCGCGCAAGCCTTCGGCCACCTCGCCACGGCGCAGGGCGAACGCAGCCTTGCCGTGGGTGAGAACGCCGACGCGCAGAGCGACCTCTCCACCGCCATCGGCAACGAGGCCATCGCCAACGGCACCGATGCACTGGCCATCGGCG
>NZ_QPMK01000090.1 GCF_003344785.1 Thalassococcus profundi
CCCTGCAGGAGCGCGAAGCCGCGCTCAGGACCGAGTCCGAGACCGGCAAGACCGAGATCGACAGGCTCAAGGGCGAAACCGCCCGCCTGAACGACGCCGTCCGGCAGGCCCGCGGCAAGGCCGACACGCTCGACAAGACCGTCGCCGATCTGAACGCCACGCTGGCCGAGAAAAACACCGCGCTCGAGTCCCTGCAGGAGCGCGAAGCCGCGCTCAAGTCCGAGTCCGAGACCGGCAAGACCGAGATCGACAGGCTCAAGGGCGAAACCGCCCGCCTGAACGACGCCGTCCGGCAGGCCCGCGGCAAGGCCGACACACTCGACAAGACCGTCGCCGATCTGAACGCCACGCTGGCCGAGAAAAACACCGCGCTCGAGTCCCTGCAGGAGCGCGAAGCCGCGCTCAGGACCGAGTCCGAGACCGGCAAGACCGAGATCGACAGGCTCAAGGGCGAAACCGCCCGCCTGAACGACGCCGTCCGGCAGGCCCGCGGCAAGGCCGACACGCTCGACAAGACCGTCGC
>NZ_QPMK01000091.1 GCF_003344785.1 Thalassococcus profundi
CTGGGGGGGAAGGAGCCGGAGCTTGTGCGGGAGGTTGAGCGATACCGACTAGATATAGTGGGGCTCACCTCCACGCACAGTTTGGGCTCTGGAACCCAACTCCTTGAGAGGGGCTGGACTCTCCACTACTCTGGAGTTCCCCGCAGTGAGAGGCGGCGGGCTGGTGTGGGCTTGCTCATAGCCCCCCAGCTCAGCCGCCATGTGTTGGAGTTTACCCCGGTGAACGAGAGGGTCACTTCCCTGCGCCTTAGGGTCGGGGATAGGTCTCTCACTGCTGTTTGTGCTTACGGGCCGAATGGCAGTGCAGAGTACCCGGCCTTCTTGGAGTCTCTGGGAGGGGTGCTTGAAAGTGCTCCAACTGGGGACTCCATCGTTCTACTGGGGGACTTCAACGCTCACGTGGGCAGCGACAGTGATACTTGGAGGGGCGTGATTGGGAGGAACGGCCCCCCCGATCTGAACCCGAGTGGTGTTCTGTTATTGGACTTCTGTGCTAGTCACAGTTTGTCCAT
>NZ_QPMK01000092.1 GCF_003344785.1 Thalassococcus profundi
AACATCTCCTTAGCAGCTGCCCAAGGGCTCTGGCTGATGGTCGTTATCGCTGGCGTCACGACCAGGTGCTCAAAGCACTTGCTGAGAGCTTAGCCTCAGCCATTAAAACCAGCAAAAACCATCATGCTTCAAAGAAGGCAGTCCCCTTCATCAAAGCTGGAGAGAAACCCCAGGCACGGCCACAATTAACAATAGGCCTCCTCCACAAAGCCTCGGACTGGCAGATGCAGGTCGACCTAGGAAAACAGCTAAGGTTCCCCCAGCACATTGTAAAAACAAACCTCCGCCCAGACATGATAGTTATCTCTGAGGTTTCAAAACAATTGATCATGCTGGAACTTACGGTTCCCTGGGAAGAGCGTATTGAGGAAGCAAATGAGAGGAAGCGCGCTAAGTACCAGGAACTGGTGGAGGGGTGCAGGGAGAGAGGCTGGAAAACCTTTTATGAGCCTGTAGAAGTTGGCTGTAGAGGCTTTGCGGGACGTTCTCTTTGCAAAGCCCTCTGTC
>NZ_QPMK01000093.1 GCF_003344785.1 Thalassococcus profundi
CGGAAGGGCAACTGTAGGATATTACTCGGCCCAGACAACGCAGCGCTGGTGAGACTACGTGGAAGGCCCAGCCACGTCCGAAGGAAGCCACTGATCCTCCTTTCTAGGGACTCTACTGTTGTCACTGGGACTGCATAGACCAGCAGGGGCCACAAGACTCGGGGCAGGATGGAATGCTGGTAGATCCAAGCTTTAAATCTACCAGGCAATCCAGACTTGTCAACTTTAGTGAGCCAAGCTCCAAGTTCTTTATTGGACTTCTGGATGGCACCAGTGTCTTTCAGGCTGGAGTCAAAAAGCTTCCCCAAGCTCTTAACAGGTTGCTCTGTGATAGTTGGGATGACAATCCCTGAAATGGAGAAACGGAACTTGTCAACCACTTTCCCCCTCTTCAGCACCATGGACCTTGACTTTGAGGGCTTAAATCTCATCCTTGCCCAGGTGAGGAGTCTCTCAAGTCCTTGTAAGATCCACCTGCTACCTGGGACAGATGACGTTGTGAT
>NZ_QPMK01000094.1 GCF_003344785.1 Thalassococcus profundi
TTCGTATTTGTGTTTATAGATACTGCCATATTTAATCATTCCTGTGGCTTTTATATTATCACATTTGTTCCCTGAAAAATTAAAAGAACCGTATTCGTCAGGAGTCCAAGTTGTTGCAGGGTTTGAAGATACTGATGTACTTTGTATCGTTACACTTGAAGGTTTTGGACCGTCATAAGATAAAATCATAGTGGTTTGCGATGAAGCGACAGCACTACTATGACTACCATATATAGGGAAGGTCATAGTAGATCTTGTGTTGCTTAAGGCTTTTGGTGCATTGTCTTCATTTTGTTGAGTTGGTTCAAAATTATCAAACTCAATACCATTACTCATGTACTCCAAGAAACTTTTAGTCTTTTCGTAATCCATTTCTAAAAGTTCTTTGTTACGCTGTTCTATACTAACAGTCGTGTCAAGTTCCCAACCATAAGAATCGAACAAATTCATCAATGTTTCGATTTTAGCTTTTTCTTTATCGGAATAACCGTTGTTGTTTA
>NZ_QPMK01000095.1 GCF_003344785.1 Thalassococcus profundi
GCGCCAACGAATGCTTGTAACTCTTGTATCTTGGGCGCATTCTCCAAGGTGAGATACTTCATCTCTCCGTTTTCTCCGTAAGGTTTTGAGATGTTGATGATGGCATCCTTTTTGTAATCGTATGATACCTTTGCAAAAAATTGCTTCCATGCACCCATCAGTTCCACGGAATGAATCTTGACAGGAGAAAGATAAGGATTGCCACTTCCCAAGAGCAAACGATTGACATAGGTGACTGTCCCATCTAGGTCTTCGTATGATGGACGCTGCGTCTTGCTGGTGTAACTCAATGCCCATTGTGTCTTTCCTATCTCTGTAGAAATAGACAAGGAAGGGAACACATTGTTATAAGTCTTGCTTTGGTCTTCTTTGAGTTGTCCATTCTCCGTATATTTGAAGGTGACATGCTCGTAGCGAAGACCTGCCTCAACTGCGATTTTACCCAACTGCTGACCAATGGAGAAGAAACCTGCCATATTCTTCTCGTCACTCTTGGTGTT